>NZ_CP007595.1:2400000-3600000 GCF_000785535.1 Arthrobacter sp. PAMC 25486
TCCTCATTGAGGCGGACGTCCGGGTCCGGCAGCTCGAGCTCAAGCACCTTGGCCTGCTCGGCCAGCATGCCCACGAAGCGGGACCGGAGCTCGTCATTGCTGAAGCGCTTGATGTTCCAAGCCATGGACTGGCGCGAATTGGGCGAATCCGCGTCCGGGGGGCCGAACATCATCAGCGATGGCCCGTACCAGCGGTTCACGGCATCCTGCGCCATGGCCTTCTGCCGGGGTGTGCCGTGGGAGAGCTCCAACAGGATCTCAAAACCCTGCCGCTGGTGGAAGGATTCCTCCTTGCAGATGCGCACCATGGCCCGCGCATACGGCCCGTACGACGCCCGGCACAGCGGGACCTGGTTGGTGATCGCGGCGCCGTCCACCATCCAACCGATGGCCCCCATGTCCGCCCAGGTGACGGCCGGATAGTTGAAAATCGAGGAATATCGGGCCTTGCCGGCCAGCAGCTGCCCGGTCATTTCATCCCTTGTGGCGCCCAGGGTTTCCGTGGCGGAATAGAGGTAGAGCCCATGGCCGGCCTCGTCCTGCACCTTCGCCATAAGTATGGCCTTGCGCTTCAGGCTCGGGGCGCGGGTGATCCAGTTGGCCTCGGGCTGCATGCCGATGATCTCCGAATGCGCGTGCTGCGACATCTGCCTGATGAGGGCGTGGCGGTAGTCGGCCGGCATCCAGTCCGTCGGCTCAACCCTGGAATCCTTGGCAAGGATTCTCTCAAAATTGGCCTGCCCGGCGTCATCGCCTTGTTGCCTTGACATGGCGTCTCCCTCGACATCCGCTGTGCAAATGGCCGTTACATTAATTACCGACCGTTCGTTCAGGATATAATGGACGGCATGGCCAGTCAATGTCTCCGGCGACCCCTCGGCTGCGCATTGACAGTGGGCCGAGATGGGTATTACCTAATGAACATTCGGTCGGAATTTTTGGGAGTGGACATGGTGGGCGAGTCAGGCATGGCTGGTGATGTTGGCACGCCGCCAGGCGTGGGCCCCCAGCCCCGCGTGCGCTCCGGCCCGCGCCCCGGACATGCGATCCTGCTCAATGACTACGCGTCCGAGTGGCTGGGCATCGAGGTGCTGGAGGTGTCGGATGGCCACGCCGCCATTGCCATGACCCTGCGGGCGGAAATGATGAACGGTTTCGGCACCACCCATGGAGGGATGATCTTCGCATTCGCCGACTCCGCCTTTGCCCTGGCCTGCAATTGCGCCGACGGCGGCGGGGACAGCGTAACTGTGGCATCCGGCGTCGACATTAATTTTCTGGCCCCAACGCACACAGGCCAGCGTCTTACGGCGATCGCCAACCGGCGCCAGCAGCAGGGCCGCAGCGGCCTGTACGACGTGCAGGTTTTCGCCGCGGACGATGGGGGTGCCCAGGACTCCGGGGGTGCCGACGGCGGCCCCACCGTGGTTGCCGAATTCCGCGGCCGCAGCCGGAGCATCCCGAAGAAACTTGCACGCTGAAAGGCCGAAGACCATGAACAGCACGCCCTCCCCGAAGCCCGAACCGGCAGACCCGTCCCAGTTGGATGCAGCGGAGCTCCTGGGCCGCGATGAACTGGAAGCGCTGCAGCTGACGCGGCTCCGGCACACCTTGGCCTGGGCCTATGAGCGCGTGCCCATGTACCGGCGCAAGTTTGACGAGTCCGGCATCCACCCCTCAGACCTCCGGGAACTCGCCGACCTCGCGAAATTCCCGTACACCACCAAGGAAGACCTCCGCCGGGAATACCCGTTTGGCATGTTTGCCGTGCCCCGGAGCGAGGTGGTGCGCATCCACGCCAGCTCCGGCACCACCGGCCGGCCAACGGTGGTGGGCTACACCGGCAATGACATCGCCATGTGGGCGTCGCTGGTGGCAAGGTCCATGCGCGCCTCCGGTGTCCGCCCGGGAATGATCGTCCACAATGCGTACGGCTACGGCCTGTTCACTGGCGGACTGGGCGCCCACTACGGCGCCGAGGCACTGGGCACCACCGTCGTCCCGATGTCCGGTGGGCAGACCGAAAAACAGGTCCAGCTGATCCAGGACTTCGAACCCGACGCCATCATGTGCACACCCACGTACCTGCTGACCATCATGGACGCCATGGCCCGCCGCGGCATCGACCCGCGCACCACCTCACTGAAATTTGCCGTGTGCGGCGCGGAACCCTGGACGGAGGAGATGCGCCGGGAACTGGAAACAGGCATGGATTTGGATGCCTGCGACATTTACGGCCTCTCCGAGGTCATGGGTCCTGGCGTGGCCGGAGAATGCGTGGAAACCAAGGACGGCAACCACATCTGGGAGGACCACTTCATCCCGGAGATCGTCGACCCCCTCGACCACGCCACGGTGCTGCCCGGCGGCCAGCAGGGCGAGCTGGTGTTCACCTCACTGACCAAGGAGGCGCTGCCAATCATCCGCTACCGTACAGGGGACCTCTCCAGCCTGCTGCCAGGCACGGCACGCCCGTCCATGCGCAGGATGACGCGCATCTCGGGCCGCAGCGACGACATGATCATCCTGCGCGGTGTGAACCTGTTCCCGTCCCAAATCGAGGAAATCGCGCTGCGCATCCCCGCCCTGAGCCCACATTTCCAGCTGGAACTGACCCGCACCGGGCACCTGGACGAGATGACCATCCACATCGAACCGCGCGAAAACACCACACCGGAGGACAGGGTTGCCGCCGCATCCACCTTGAAGCAGCAGGTCAAAAGCTACATCGGCTCCACCTGCACCGTGGACATCGCGGCACCCGGCTCGCTGGCCCGTTCCAACGGAAAACTGCGCCGTGTCTACGACAACCGTCCCGCCGAACCCCCCGTGAGAAACTAGGGACCATGCCCAACACCGCCTCTGCCGCTTCCGCTTCCGCAGCCCCTGTTGCCGCGCCGTCCGCCGCTCTCGCTCCCCCTGCCGCTGCCGCCGCCAAGCGGGGCCGGCCCGGCTATGACCAGCAGTCCGTGCTGCGGATCGCCGTGGACGTGTTCAACAAGCACGGCTACGAGGCCACCTCCATGGGCATCTTGGCCGAGCACCTGGGCATCACCAAGTCCGCCATCTACCACCATGTCCCGTCCAAGGAGGAGCTGCTGCGGCTGGCCTTGGAGGAGGCCCTGGGCGGCCTAGAGGGTCTGTTGAAGTTCGACGGCGCCACTTCCGGAGCGCCTGATGCCCGCCTTGAGTTTGTGCTCAGGGGGACGATTTCCGTGTTGGTGGAGCGGCTGCCGTTTGTCACCTTGCTGTTGCGGTTGCGGGGAAACACGGAGATGGAGAGGGAGGCCATGTCCCGCCGCCGCGCCTTTGACCGCACGGTCACGGGCCTGGTTGCCAAGGCGCAGGCGGCTGGCTCGCTGCGGGACGACATTGCCGCCGGGACCATCACACGGCTGCTGTTCGGAACGGTGAATTCCATTGTTGAGTGGTACAAACCGGGCGGCAGCCTATCCGCGGAGAAACTGGCGGATGATGTGCTGGCATTGTCATTTCAGGGGCTGCGCCGGTAGTCATGCGGGGATGCGGAAGTAGCAGTTCAAATACGCCTTTCCTGTGATTTGCTGCTGTAACTGATGGATAATTGGCCATTTCTCCCGAACAATTCCTCCACAGTTCGACCAGTTACTAGAGTTATCCTCATTTTCGATTTTTCAACGTAGAATGTCAGACCCTCCGCGTAGTGTTTGATCTATGGACGCGACGGCAAAGGAGCCGGGATACCCCGGTTCCACTCAGGACGGCAAGGCGGCTGGTGAACACATCCACCAGTTGCTGGTCCTTGCCGAGTCGCTCGTGCGGACCGCCGGGGCGGGCGAAAACGACGCTTTGCTTTCCACAGCCCTGGGACTTGGCGTTGCTTCTCTCAGTGATGACGATGCCGCGGCATGGGCGCAGACATTGGAACATTTGAATCGGTTACTTCAGGGGCTGATGGTTCACGCTGCCGGGGACCTGTCCGAACGTGTTTCTGCCGGGCGGTATCAAGAATCCGGGGATCGGAAACCAGTTGATTTCCTCAGTTCCTCGTTGCACCTCAGCCGCGCCGAGGCCAACAACCGGCTCAGGCTTGCCGACCGGTTCCTGCCGGCCACGGACCCGTTGACGTACGTGGTGACCCCGCCCAGCCAGCCGGTGCTTGGATCTGCGTTGTTCGCGGGGTTGATCTCTGCAGAGCAGGCAATGGTGGTTTCCGGATTCGTCGACCAGGCCTCCCGGCTGGAGAAGTCAGGGACGGTGCAGGCCGGGGATGTGGAGTCGCTCGAAGCAACCCTCGCCCGCCATGCCGAAGTGGAGCCGCCGTATTTCCTGCGGCATTTGGGCATTCGCGCCCTGGCCCTGCTTGATCCTGATGGGCAAAAACCGTCCGAGGCCCAACGGTTGGCCAAACAAGGCATCTCCTTCCGGCGGCCCTACCGCGGATGGGTCAGGATCGACGGTTACCTCACCATCAGCCAGTACGAACAAACCATGGCCTGCATAGACTGGGCCACAAACCCCAAGAGGCAGAACAGTAGTGCGCAGGACGCCGCCCAGACAACTTCCGCTGGCGACGCACACGGCGATTTTTTGCGGAGCGATTTCGTGCAGGGCGATGACGTGCCAGGCGGCAGCGCACAGCAGGAGAGCTCCCAGGCATTCCTTTCACCGGATGATCTGATGGGCTTGCTGCGCGATTCCGCATCCGGCCTTGGCACGGCGTCACCGCCTGCAGGATCCGGGCCGCCGCCCCCGGAAGCAGACCCGGCATCCGATCACCACGGAACCAATACCGGCCACGCGAAGCCTGCTTCGGCACCGGCACCAACACCCCGTGCCACTCCTGAAACCGGCCAAGGCTGGCGGCGCCCCCTTACCGCGGATGAGATTCCGCTGCGGCCTCCCAACGCTCCGCCTGATGCAATTCCTCCGGTTTACCCGGGAGAGTCGTGGTTCTGGTTTCCGGACCTTTCGGGAGAGAACAATGGCTGGGAGCCGGGGCCGGATGACGGACTCCACGGAAATACCGGTCCATTTATCGCTACAGAACCGTCGGGAGGCCATCAACCCTTCGGCGCCCCGGAGCAGTGCGGCGGCGCGTGTCCACCCGAAACCTCGTGGCCCCCACCGAAGGAGGAACCCGAAGCCGCCTGGTGGGCGGGTCCGGTGCCACCTGAGGGAGATGACCCCGACGGTACGGCGCAGCCGGAAGGAAACGTGGAGCCGTGGCCCCACCTTGTCAACGGGGTCTGGGTTCCGGCGCCCGGATCGGATGAGGACCTCCCGGGGTTGAGTCCCATGGATCCGGACAGCACCGATCCGGCCGTAAGGGACCGGCGCACCCGGGCTCAAATGCTGTTGGACGGCATGCTCCACTGCCTCAGGTTGGCGGCCGGCACGGACAAGCTGCCCATTAACGGCGGGCTGAAGACGCAGCTATACCTGTCACTTACGCACGAAGACCTCGACCGCCATGCCAAGGGCGGCACCGTGAATTCGCCGTACAGCGGCCAGGTGCCACTGTCATTGTTTGCCGAGGAGATGTGCGATGCCGGCGTCACCCAACTTCTGGTCGACAGCAACGGGGCGATCTTGGACGTTGGCCGTACGCAACGGCTTTTCACCTTCGCCCAGCGCAAGATTCTTGTGGCCCGTGACATGGGCTGCGCCTTCCCAGGTTGCATGGCACCACCGCAGTGGACAGAGGCTCATCACATAGTCCCGTGGCAGGACGGCGGAGCCACCAGTGTCAACAACGGTGTGTTGTGCTGCAGCCAGCACCACCACTACCTTCATGACAGGGGCTGGAGCGTCCGGCTCGATGGCGGCGTCGCTTGGTTCACGCCGCCCTATTCCGAGGACATCACCCGTAGGGAACGCCGCAACACGTACCACCACGACCGGGTCTGAGGCGGCGCCCCACACCGGCGACCGGCGTCCCGGCAGGCATTGACGGGGCAGCCGTCTCGGGCGCAGGCTGGTGGCATGGCCACCAAGATATCTGATCAGCTGCAACAACTCAGCCTCGAACTCCGCTTTGAACCGACCCCCAAACGCATCCGGGCGCTCCTCGGTGAACACGTGGTGTTGGATTCCCGGCGGGCCGTCATCGTTTGGGAACCACGGCGGATGGTGCCGTGCTACGCGGTGCCGGCGGACGGCGTCGTGGGTGTCCTGAGCCCGGCCGCACCTCCAGAACCCACCCCGCTGGCACCTCCCGTGCTGCACCCGGGCATCCCATTTAGCGGACACAGCACTCCGGGGGAATCGCTTGACGTGTCCGTGGGCGGGCTGACGGCGGAGGCTGCGGCTTTCCGTTTCGACGACCCGGACCTGGCGGGCTACCTGGCGTTCGATCCCGCAGCCTTCAGTTGGCTGGAGGAGGACGACGCCGTCCAGTCGCACCCGCGCGACCCTTTCCACCGTGTGGACATCCGCCACAGCTGCCGGCACATCCGGGTCAGCAGCAACGGAACCGTCCTGGCCGAGTCCACCTCCCCGGTCATGGTATTTGAAACCGGCATGGCGGAGCGGAGCTACCTGCCGCCGGCCCATGTGGACTGGAGCCAGCTGATCGCCACCGATACTGTGACGCTGTGCCCCTACAAGGGTGCCGCCAGCTATTGGCGGCTGGCCGGGGCAAGCGGGGGAGATGTGGCTTGGAGCTATCAGGAGCCGCTGCCTCTGGCAGGGGAAATTGCCGGGCTGGTGTGTTTCTACGACAACCTGGTGGATGTCGAGGAGCTGTAGCCGGCGGGAAATGCTCGCCTACGCGTACAGCGTCTCCACCTTTTCCACGAGGGTCAGCACGTCGTAACTGGCAACCACATCGCCGTTCTGGTTGTGCAGGACAGCGTCCCAGCGGACCTCCCCGTAGTCGTCCGTCACTCGCGGGGTGATTTGCTTGGCGGTCAGTGTGACACGGATGGCATCCTCTGCGGCCACAGGTGTCAGGAAACGCAAATTCTCCAGCCCGTAGTTCGCCAGCACGGGCCCCGGCGCAGGCTCCACAAACAGTCCCGCGGCCCAAGAAACGAGCAGGTATCCGTGGGCCACAATCCCCGGAAAGAAAGGGTTCTTCGCAGCCGCTGCAGCATCGGTATGGGCGTAGAAGGTGTCGCCCGTGGTCTTGGCAAAGGCGGTGATGTCCGCCAGGGTGACCTGCCGCAGGCCTGAGGCGAACGCGTCGCCGATGCGCAGCTGTGCCAGGGACTTCCGGAAGGGATGCACCTCCCCGGCCCTCCCGCCAAACTCGGGGTCCCCAGCAATCCGGCGATCCGCACCCTCGTGCCACACCCCTGTCACGGCTGTGAGCATGTTGGGTGAACCCTGGATGGCGGTGCGCTGCATGTGGTGCTTGACGGAACGGATCCCGCCCAGCTCTTCGCCGCCGCCGGCCCGCCCCGGCCCGCCGTGCACGAGGTGTGGCACTGGTGAGCCGTGGCCCGTCGACGTCCGCGCATCCTCCCGGTTCAGCACCAGCACGCGCCCGTGGCGGGAGGCAATCCCCGCCACGACATCCCGGACAAAGCCAGGATCGTTGCTGCACACCGTCGCCACCAGCGAGCCGGCCCCCAACGCGGCGAGCCGGACCGCCTCGGAGGCTCCATCGTCGTGGGTGGAAAAACCGAGCACGCCGCACACCGGGCCAAAAGCTTCGAGCGTGTGCACGGCGGGGGCCTCGGCGTCCGGCCAATCCAGCAGCACGGGTGACATGAAGGCGCCACGCCCGACGCCGGCCCCCACCTCGTCCGCATCCTGAACCATGGGTGCCGCCAGGGTTCCGTACGCGAGCTCGCCTCCCGCGACCAACATGGCTGCGACGGCGGCGCGGACGTCGGCCAGCTGTTCCAGCGAGGCGAGCGCGCCCATGGTGACGCCCTCGGTGCGGGGGTCGCCCACCACTATCCGCTCGTTGATGCGTGCGCCGACGGCATCAATCACGGCACCGCGCAGCCCGTCGGGAACTATGGCCCGGCGGATGGCAGTGCACTTTTGCCCCGCCTTGACGGTCATCTCGGTGACAACTGAGCGGACGAACGCGTCAAACTCGGGGGTGCCGGGGATGGCGTCGGGACCGAGGATGGCGGCGTTGAGGGAGTCGGTTTCGGCTGTGAAGCGGACGCCTCCGCCGGACACGTTCGGGTGGTCTCGCAGTAGCCTGGCGGTGCTGGCGGAGCCGGTGAACGAGAGCATGTCGCGGTAGTCCAGGTGGTCCAGTAGGTCGCGGGCGGAGCCGGCCACCAGCTGCAATGAGCCGGGCGGCAGGATGCCCGATTCCACCATGGCCCGCACGGCCGCCGCGGCCAGATAAACACTGGGCGTGGCGGGCTTGACGATGGTGGGCACACCGGCGATGAAAGCGGGAGCAAATTTTTCCAACATCCCCCAGACGGGGAAATTGAAGGCGTTGACTTGCACATCCACACCCGGAATGCGCGTGTAAATGTGTTCGCCCATGAAGGAGCCGTCCTTGCTCAGCACCTCAACAGGACCCTCCACGATGATGTTGGAGTTGGGCAGTTCGCGCCGGCCCTTGGAGGAAAACGTAAACAGCACGCCAATGCCGCCGTCGATATCCACCATGGAATCGGTTTTTGTGGCAC
Organism: Arthrobacter sp. PAMC 25486; assembly: GCF_000785535.1. Taxonomy (NCBI): domain Bacteria; kingdom Bacillati; phylum Actinomycetota; class Actinomycetes; order Micrococcales; family Micrococcaceae; genus Arthrobacter; species Arthrobacter sp. PAMC 25486. The sequence goes on from NZ_CP007595.1 coordinate 2,408,586, forward strand.
CGGTCTGGGCGGACACGGCGTACAGCTCCTCACGGCGGCCGTTGAGGAATGTGGCCAGTTCGCGCAGCTTCAGTGCACGTTCATGCATGGTCAGGCGGCCCAGTTCCGTCTGCCCCACGGTGCGTGCATGCTCGACGGCGCCCGCCAGGTCGAGCCCCTCGGCGCACACCCGGGCGAGCACCTCCCCCGTGCTGGCGTCGAGGGCGTCGGTGGCGGGAGCACCGTCGTCGGGCGTCCACCAGGCGTCCTTGATGTAGCTGGGAACCGTTTCAATCGCCGTAGCTGTTTCCATGGCGGGCGAGTCCTTTCACTGATGTTTGCGGAGTTGTTGGCGGTGTTGTTGGCGGGCAGGGTTGTTGCTGGGCAGCTCATCCCCAGTCGAAGAATCCCTTGCCGGTCTTGCGCCCCAGCTCACCTCGGGCCACCAAGTCGTACAGGATTTGTGGCGGCGCGAAACGCTCCCCCAGCGTCTCTGCCAGATATTCGGCGATCTCCAAGCGCACGTCCAGGCCCACCAGGTCGGTGGTGCGCAGTGGGCCGGTTTGGTGCCGGTAGCCAAGCACCATGGCATTGTCGATGTCTTCCGCGCTGGCCACGCCCTCTTCCAGCATGCGCATGGCCTCCAGCGCCAGCGCCACCCCGAGCCTTGAGGAGGCAAAGCCCGGCGAGTCCTTGACCACGACGGCGGTCTTGCCCAGGGCCGCAACCCACAATCGGGCGGCATCCAGCAGCGACGGCAGCGACTGGCTGCCAATGACAATTTCAATCAGCATTGATGCAGGAACCGGGTTGAAAAAGTGCAGCCCGATGAAGTTTTCGGGCCGTTTTAGCCCTTCAGCCAGCCCCGACACGGACAGTGACGACGTGTTGGTGGCCAGGAATGCGGTGGGAGCCAGTTGATCCTCCACCGCTTTCAACGCAGCCGCCTTAAGTTGCTGAATCTCCGGCACCGCCTCCACCACCAGCTCACACGGGCCAAAATCCGCGTAGCTCGTGGAAACCGCAAGACGGGACAGCAATCCGTCAGCACTGCCGGCAACCCCGCGCTCCAGGGACTTGGCCACGGCGCTTTCCACACGGGCGCGGGCAGCCGCGGCAGCACCGCCGTCGCGCTCCACGACTGTCACCGTGCATCCGGCCATGAGAAAGGCGTGCGCAATGCCGGCGCCCATGCGCCCGCCACCCAGGACCCCCACAAGGTGCGGGAGCGTTGGTGAAAAACGCCCCGGATCTGCAGGAGGGTTTGCAGGGGAGGGGGCGTTTGCAGTTGGTGGAGTGGTGGGGGTGCTTGGGTTGGGTGTCATTTTTTCCTCCGGTCCAAGAACGCCTGCATGCGCTGGAACTTGGCGGGCGACTCAAAAAGTGCCGCCTGTTCCTGGTTGTCGATCTCCGGGTGGGCGTCCCGAGGCGCACGAAATGCCCGCTTCGTGGCCTGCACTGCGAGCGGGTCCTGGGCACAGATCCGGTCTGCGAGCGCGTGCGCGGCGGTCAGCAACTCGGGGGCTTCCACGAGTTCGGTGATGAGCCCGACGGCCAGGGCTCCCTCGCCCGTCAGCGTGCGCCCGGCCAGCAGCATCTGCAGCGCGATGGGCTCCCCCACCAATTCCTTCAACCGCCAGGTTGCCCCCGCTGCGGCCATGATGCCCAGGGATATTTCCGGCTGCCCGAGGCGCAGTTCGCGCGTGCCGATCCGGAAGTCCGCGGCGTACGCCAGCTCCGCCCCGCCGCCCAGCGCATAACCGTCCAGGGCTGCAATGACGGGCATGGGCAGCCCGGAAATCCGCTCAAACAGGCCGGAATTGATGCCGGCCAAGGCATCCTCCCGGCGTCGCCCCAGCAACTCGGCAATGTCCGCCCCGGAGGCGAAAAAGCCCTTCGTGCCGGCGGTCTCGTCGCCGGCGGCGCCGGACAGGATGAGCACCTTGGGCTCCGCCTCCAGATGGGCGCAGACCGCGTGCAGCTCCGCCACCATCTGCGCGTCGATCGCATTCCGCACGGCGGGCCGGTTCAGCTGCACCGCAACCCGGTCCGCACCCTCGGTGACCACAAGCGTAGCGAAGGCCGCGGGATCAAGGAGGTGTCCGGCGTCGTCCTTCACAACCCCTCCACCAGCAGCGCCGCCCCTTGGCCAACGCCGACGCACATGGTGGCCAGGCCCAGGCCGCCCGGCGCCTCGCGCTCCAGCCGGCCCAGCAGGGTGATCACGATGCGCGCCCCGGACGAGCCGAGCGGGTGGCCGAGGGCGATCGCGCCGCCGTCGAGGTTCACGGTGCCGGGGTCCAGGCCGAGTTCGCGGATGCAGGCCAGGGATTGCGAGGCGAATGCTTCGTTAAGTTCGACGGCGGCCAGCCGGCTCACGCCGATGCCGCGCCTCTCGAGGATCTTGCGGGTGGCGGCGACGGGTCCCATGCCCATGACTTCCGGGGCCAGCCCGGCGGTGGCTCCATCCACGATGCGGGCGCGCGGGGTCAGGCCGTACGTCTTGACTGCGTGTTCGGAGGCGACGAGGATGGCGGATGCACCGTCGTTCAGGGTGGAGGAATTGCCGGCCGTGACCACGGTTCCGCCCTTGACCACGGGCCGCAGCCCGGCCAGCACGTCCATGGTGGTGCCGGGGCGGGGGCCTTCGTCGGTGTCCACAACCGTGCTGGCCTTCCTTCCGCGGACCGTGACCGGGATGATCTCCGGGGCGGGCCGTCCGGCGGCAATCGCCGCAAGGGCCAGGGTGTGGGAGCGAACGGCAAAGGCGTCGGCGTCCCCGCGGCAGATATTGAAGCGGCGGGCCACCTCCTCCGCGGTTTCCGTCATGGAGAACGTCATTTTTCCGTCTCGGGACAGCTCGCCGGAGAGGAAGCTGGGGTTGGTGAAACGCCAGCCGATCGAGGTGTCGAAGCTGGCGCCCGGCTTCGCGAATGCCTGCTCCGGCTTCGCCATGACCCACGGTGCACGGGACATTGATTCCACCCCGCCGGCCACCACCAGGTCCGCCGCCCCGGCCTTGATCATGTGCCCGGCCAAGGTGATGGCACTCATGCCGGAAGCGCACAGCCGGTTCACGGTAATGCCCGGAACAGTGTCGGGGAAGCCGGCCAACAGCCAGGCCATGCGCGCCACGTTACGGTTTTCCTCTCCGGCACCGTTCGCATTGCCGAAAATAACCTCATCAACGGCCGCCGGATCCAGTCCGCACCGGTTGATGAGTTCCTTGATGGTCAGGGCGGCGAGGTCGTCGGGGCGGATGCTGGAAAGCGCGCCGCCGTAGCGTCCCACCGGTGTACGGATGCCGCCCACCAGAAATGCCTGCGGTGCCTCTGCGGACATGTCTACACTCCTTTGTGCAAGCTTTTGAGCCTGCGTAAGCATCGCACCAGCCCGCGGACCGGCCGGGGCGCCCCTTGCTGGGGCACCACCGCGAACATTACCGACCATTCGTTCTATAAATATTCCATGCGTCCGCCGGGCGGTCAACAGCCGGGCTGCCTTCCTCGCCCAAGTCCCCGCTTTTCGCCCGTTCCCGCATCCGCGAGAATGGGACAAACTCGCGTCCCCACGGCAAACGCCTTCCCCGAACTCGCAATGGTTGCTCTCAAAAGGCGCCAAGAGGGCATTAACTGCCACCTGACCGGCGAGTCAGATCCGCGCTGCGGGGTAGCCGCATTTTCGATGCCTGCCGCCGTCCTCCCCGCCCGCTCCCAACATGCACTCCAGTGCCCACATGCGCTCCGCTGTGGGCATACTCCACCACCGCGAGCATGCCGGCGCAGGGACGTCTCGATACAGTGGAGCTATGACACTTCCTGACGCCCCAGCCACCGTTTCCCCGTCACCGGCCACGCCTCTAGCACCGCCGGTTGCCAAGAAGGTTCCCGTGGAGCGGACCCATCACGGCGACACCTTCGTGGACAACTACGAGTGGCTGCGGGAGAAGGAAAATCCTGAGGTTGTGGAGCACCTGAACGCCGAGCAGGCGTACACGGATGCTGTCACGGCGGGGCAGGAACAGCTGCGAAACGACATCTTCAACGAGATCAAGAACCGCACGCAGGAAACAGATCTTTCCGTGCCCAGCCGCAAGGACGGCTGGTGGTACTACGCCCGCATGGTGGAAGGCCAGGCCTACGGCATCCAGTGCCGGGTTCGCGCGGAAAGCAACGGCACCTTGGCGGATTGGACCCCGCCGCTCGTGGAGGCCGGCGTGGATGTGCCGGGCGAGCAGATCCTGCTCGACGGCAACATTGAGGCGGAGGGACAGCCCTTCTTCTCGATCGGCGGCGCCGCCGTGACCCTCGACGGAAACTTGTACGCCTACGCTGTGGACAACGCCGGCGACGAGCTGTTCACGATCCGCATTAAGGATCTTCGCACCGGCGAAATCCTGCCAGATGTCATTGAGAATGCGTTCTACGGCTTGGGTTTCTCCCCCGACGGCAGCACACTGTTCTACATGGTGGCCGACGACTCCTGGCGCCCCCACCAGGTCAAAACCCACGTCCTCGGCACCCCCGTTTCCACCGATGAGGTCCTGTACCAGGAGGACGACGTCGCCATGTGGACCGGCTTCGACCTGTCCGCCGACCGCCGCCATCTCATGGTCAGCATCGGCTGCTCCGAGTTCAGTGAGACCCGCCTCCTTGACTTCGCCGCCCCCAAAAAGGGCCTCCAGGTCCTGATCCCCCGCAGCGCCGAGATCTTGTACGACGCCGAACCGTTCCTTGTGAACGGTGTCGAAAAGGTCCTGCTGACCCATGACCGGGACGCGGTCAACTCGATGATTTCCCTGGTTGACGCTGCCGAGTTCAGCAAGGCCGTGGAGGAACAGCAGTGGGCCACGGTGATCGCCCACGACGAATCCGTGCGCATCAACGGCGCCACCGTCACGGCCACCCACATGGTGGTTTCCCTGCGCAAGGACACCATCGAGCGCATCCAGGTGACAGCGCTGGAAGGCTTGGGAACCGCGGAGCAGGCGGCCGCCGTCGAACCCGTCTTTGATGAGGAGCTGTACACGGCGGGGATGGGCGGGACCGAGTTTGAATCCCCCGTAATCCGGCTGGTCTACACCTCCGATTTCACGCCTCCGCGCGTCTACGACTACGTGCTCCCGGCCGCGGGCGGGCAGGGCGAGCTGCTGCTGCGCAAGGAAACCCCCGTCCTGGGCGGCTACCGCGCGCAGGACTACATTGCCACGCGCGAGTGGGCCATTGCCGCCGACGGCACGAGGGTGCCGCTGTCGGTGCTGCGCCGGGCGGACCTGCCGCGCGACGGCGCCAACGCGGGCGTTGTGTACGGTTACGGTTCGTACGAGGTCAGCATGGATCCGGGCTTTGGCGTGCCACGGCTGTCGCTGTTGGACCGCGGCGTGGTGTTTGTCATTGCGCACGTGCGCGGCGGCGGCGAGATGGGCCGGCACTGGTACGAGGACGGCAAGAAGCTGCACAAGAAGAACACGTTCACCGATTTTGTGGCGGCCACGGACTGGCTGGCGACCTCGGGCTGGGTGGATCCCGCGCGCATTGCGGCCATGGGCGGTTCGGCCGGCGGGCTGCTGATGGGTGCCGTGGCGAACCTGGCCCCGGAAAAATATGCGGCCGTGGTGGCGCAGGTGCCGTTCGTGGATGCCCTGACCACCATTCTGGACCCCGAACTGCCGCTGTCGGCGCTGGAGTGGGAGGAGTGGGGCAACCCGATCACCGACCCTGAGGTGTACAAGTACATGAAGGAGTACACCCCGTATGAGAACGTGCGCACTGTGGCCTACCCGAAGATTGCGGCCGTCACGAGCTTCAACGACACCCGCGTGCTCTACGTCGAACCGGCCAAGTGGGTGGCGGAACTGCGTGCGGTTTCAACGGGTGCGGAGCCGATTGTCATGAAGATCGAGATGGATGGCGGCCACGGCGGCGCCTCCGGCCGGTACGAGGGCTGGAAGACCCGTGCCTGGGACTACGCGTTCCTGGCCGACGCGATCGGCGCCACCGCGCTCCGTTAGCAAACCCGGCAGCACCGTTCGGGGCCTTTTTCCCAACGCGGCAGCACTGAGTGCTGCCGCGTTGGCAGAGGGCCGGTGGATTAGTTGGGGCTGGGGTCACGGACCGTGGCGTAGATGGCCTCCGACGTCCATTCGCCCTTAAGGTACATGTTGTCCTGCAGCACGCCTTCACGCTGCATGCCGAGGCGTTCGCAGATGGCTGCGGACGCACTGTTGCGGGCATCCAACCTGGCCTCCATGCGATGAAAATCCAGCCCGTAGAGGGCCAGGTCCAGCACTGCCCGGGCAGCCTCGGTGGCGTAGCCCTTTCCCTGGGCGGCAGGTGCCAGCGTCCAGCCAATCTCACCAAAACGTTCCGGAGCGGGCCCTTCAGGTTTCCCGCCGTCGTTCCACTTCAGTGCCATTTCGCCAATCAGTCCGGGTTCCGATTTGAGCTCAACGGCGAACGTGGCCCAATGGCCGGGCTCATCGAAGGGCTCCTCAACATACTTGGCAATTCTGGCCATGCATTGCGCATACGTGCGGGCCTCGCCATATAAATAACGTGCCGTCTCGGGCAGCCGCTGGTAGGCGTAATAGTCGTCCAGGTCTCCAGTGGTGAAGCGCCGCAGCACGAGCCTCTCAGTGGTCAGCGGGTACGGGATGTCAAGCATGATTAAACCCTAAGACCATTCCAGCATTGGAGCCACCCTCACCGGCCTCGCCAGCCACAGCGTCACCAAGCACGACGGCGGCTCCCGGCCTTCCGCCGTCGTCCTCACCACATACCTGCTTCACGGTGTGCGCAATGCCCAAGAAGTCCGACGGCGGGAGGTCACCTTTCGCCGCCAAGGCAACCTCCCGTTCGCTGCCCCTTCCGCCACAAAGTGATGGCCGTCTCAGTGTGTGCGTACACTTCAAGTCATGACCACGACAGATACGCCGCTGCCGGTCCGGACAGTCGCCAGATATGCCATCGGTTCCCTGGGCACTGGTGGCTTCGCAACCCTCCCGGGGCTGGTCCTGATCTACTACATGACGGACACCCTGGGCATCGCAGCGATCACGGCCGGGCTGCTGGTCACACTGGCCAAGGTGTGGGATGTGGTCATCGATCCTGTGATTGGCGCCCGGTCGGACCATTCACTGGCCGTCACGGGCTCCAGGCGTCGTTTCATGTTGCTGGGCGGGATGCTGCTGCCCCTGTTCTTCATCCTCACGTTCGCGGTGCCGTCCGGCATGGGCCCTGGGTTCGCCGGGCTGTGGGTGCTTGTCGCCTTCATGGCCACAGCCACGGCGTTCAGCCTTTTTCAGGTCCCCTACATAGCGCTGCCGGCTGAACTTACGTCCAGTTATGACCAGCGCACGCGCCTGCTGTCGGTGCGTGTCGTGGTCCTGTCGGTTGCCATTCTGCTGTTCGGCGCAGGCGGGCCGGCCCTGCGTTCTCTGGGCGGGGACAACGAGTCCTTGGGGTACCTGATCATGGCGCTGGTTGCCGGCCTGCTCATCGGAGCGGCCATGATGGTGACCTCGGGCGTGGCAGAGCGGGGCGTCCCCCGTCCGGCTGTTCCGGGCTCCATTGCCAGCAACTACAAGGACGGGCTGGGCGCACTGAAACGCAGCCCTGCCTTCCGCATCCTTTTGCTCTGTTTTGCCCTCCAAGGTTTGGCCACGGGGGTCATGCTTGCCGGTGCGCAATATGTGGCCACGTGGGTGCTGCACTCGGAGTCGGCCGTGACGTTCCTGTTCATCGCCCTTATCGGGCCGGCGCTGCTGTTCGCCCCGGTGTGGCGCATTGTGGCGGGCCGGATCGGCAAGGAACGGGCATTTCGCTACGCCAGCATCATGTTTGGCATCGCAGCCCTGGCACTCGTTGGCATGCTGGGCGCCCCCGGTGACTGGATCTACCTTCCGGTGGCACTGGCCGGAGCCGGGTATGCCGGCATGCAGTCCCTGCCCATGTCCATGCTGCCCGACGTCATCTCCCACGACGCGAAAACCTACGGCGAGGGCTCGGCCGGAATCTTCGGCGGGGTGTGGACGGCGGGCGAAACCACGGGGATGGCCCTGGGTGCCACCGTCTTGACCCTGGTGCTGGCCGCCAGCGGCTACGTCCAGTCGGTGGCGGGGGAAACGCTCACCCAGGGACCGGCCGCAATAAGCGGCATCATCCTGAGCTTCAGTTTGGTTCCGGCCGTCTTAATCGCCGTCAGCCTGCTGGTCTTCCGCCGCTACCCACTGCGCCAACACGACATCGACGCAGGCCCCAACAATGCAGCTGCATCCCGTTCCGAAGGAGCCCCATGATCCCGTTTGCCGCCACCCCCGAAGAAATTCTCCAAGAGCTGGCCACACTCCGCGCGGCCGATGCCCCCACCCATGGCGGGAAGGTCCTCTCCTATGTCTACGATTCGGGGTTGTCCGCCGTTGACGAACTTGCGGCGGCGGCCATGCTGGCGGTCCAGCCGCTCAACGGCCTGGACCCCACCACGTTCACGTCGATCGCCGTCATGGAGCGCGAGGTCATCGGATTCATGCGCACACTGCTGGGCGGGGGCGGGGATGTGGTGGGAACTGTGACCAGTGGCGGGACCGAAAGCTGCATGTTGGCGGTCAAGACGGCGCGGGAGAATTTCCGGGGAACTGGGACTCCGCGGCTGCTGGCCCCTGCGTCGGTCCATGCCGCCTTCCACAAAGCCGCCCACTACTTCGGGCTCACCCTTGAGCTGGTCCCGGTCGACGCCGACGGGCTGGCCGACTCTGCTGCCATGACGGCGGCAATGGGTCCCGACACCGCGTTGGTAGTGGCCTCAACCCCTTCCTATCCGCACGCGGTGTTAGACCCGGTGGCCGAGATCGCCGCCGCCGCGCAGTCGAGGGGTATCGATTGCCATGTTGATGCCTGCATCGGCGGGCTCGTGCTCCCCTTCTGGCCGGGGCTCCCGGATTGGGACCTGCGCGTTTCCGGCGTGACCAGCGTTTCGGCCGACCTGCACAAATACGGCTACGCGCCCAAGGGCGCATCGGTGCTGCTGACCCGCGGCAGGGACCGTCAACGCTCACAATATTTTGCCACCACGTCCTGGCCCGGGTACCCCGTGGTGAATCCGACGCTGCTCGGCTCCAAGTCTGCGGCGCCCCTGGCCGGCGCCTGGGCCATCATCAAGTTGTTGGGAACCGCGGGCTTTGCGGATTTGGCGGCGTCTTGCCATCGCTCCACTGCCTCGCTGCTGGGTGCGGTGGCGAAAATCGAGGGCCTGCGCGTTGTTGGAAATCCCACCGGACCGCTTTTTGCCGTGGCTGTTGACGCTCTTGTTCCGGCCGACCGCCAGATCGATCCGCACCACTGGGCAGACCGCCTGAAGGTCCACGGATTTACCGCCCAATTGCAGCCGTCCTTCACCCAGTCCGATGGCTCGATCCTGCCGCGAACCACCCACCTGACCATCACTCCTGTCACGGAATCACGCCTGGCGGAACTCGTGGAGGCCATGGTGCAGGCGGGCAAAGAGGTCCGAGGGGTGCCCGGCATCGAGCCGCAGCAGATACTGGCGGCACTGGACGGGCCAACGGCAGCACTGCTGGGCACCTCCGGGTTCACCAAGAATTCGGAGACCGCCCGCCAGATTTTGAGGGCCCTTGGATTGGCTGGGGACGGGCTGCCTGCCGCCATGGCGCCGGTCCTGGCACTGGTTGAAGCCCTGCCACGTGATGTCACCGAATGGCTGCTGACCGAATTGCTGGCCGGGCTGGTGGAACCCCCGCCGCTGCCGCCCGCCGAGATGTGAGTTCACCCCCTCTAAATCCGTTGCAGAGAGGGCGTGAACCCACATCTCGGCGAAATGGCCAGGGCGTGAGCCCACATCTCGGCGAAGGAGGGTTTAGGTAGTCCGCACGACGGCGGCCGTCGCATCCGCGATCGCTTGTTCCTCGTCGGTGGGAACCACGAGCACCGGAATCGCCGAATCCGGCGCACTCACCACGCGCGGCTCACCGGAGCGCACGAGGTTCGCACCGTCGTCGAGCTTCACGCCCAACGCACCCAGGCGCGAAACGACCAGGGCCCGGAAATCGGCGGAATTCTCGCCAATCCCGGCCGTGAACACGATCGCGTGCGCCCCGCCAACGGCCACGTGGTAGCCACCAATGTACTTCGCCAGCCGGTACGAGGTGATGTCCAGGGCCAGCTTCGCGCGGGCATCCCCGGTGGCAGCGGCGTCGACAATGGCGCGCATGTCGTTGTCGTCGAAGAGCGCTTTGAGCCCGGAATCCCGGTTCAGGAGCGTGTCGATCTCGTCGGCTGACATGCCCTGCCGCTGCAGAAAAATCAAGATGGACGGGTCAATGTCGCCGCTGCGGGTGCCCATGACCAGGCCCTCCAACGGCGTGAATCCCATGGACGTGTCGATGCTGGCGCCGTCCTGGATGGCGGTGAGCGAGACCCCGTTGCCCAGGTGCGCCACCACCGCGTTGAACTCGGAAAGGGGCACGCCCAGCAGCTCCGCCGCGCGCCCCGTCACGAACTGGTGTGAGGTCCCGTGGAAGCCGTAGCGTCGGATCCCGTACTGCCGGTACAGCTCGTCCGGGACCGCATACCGCCAGGCATGTTCGGGCAGGGTGCGGTGGAACGCCGTGTCAAAAACAGCCACCTGCGGCATGTCCGGCCACTTGGCGGTGATGGCGCGGATGCCCAGCACGTTCGCCGGATTGTGCAGCGGGGCCAAGGGGTTCAGCCGCTCGATGGCGCGCGTAATTTCGTTGTTGATGCGGACAGGTTCACTGAAGCGCTCCCCGCCGTGCACCACACGGTGTCCGACGGCGTCAATGGGCCGCGCCGCCAGTTCTGCTTCCAGCGCGGCCGCCACCTGGTCCATGGCCTCGCCGTGGTCGGCCGGCCCGCCCGCACCCTCGCCGATGCGGTCAATGAGCCCGCTGGCGGCAACCTGGTTCGTATCGGTGTCCCGCACCTGGTACTTCAGGGAGGACGAGCCGGAGTTGATGACGAGCACGCGCATTAGGAGTCCTTCACTTCGGGGGTGTCCGCGGCAGGGGCTTGGCCCTGGATGGCGGTGATGGCCACGGTGTTCACGATGTCTTCCACGGTGCAGCCACGGGAGAGATCGTTGATGGGCTTGTTCAGGCCCTGCAGGACAGGCCCGACGGCGACGGCACCCGAGGATTGCTGCACCGCCTTGTACGTGTTGTTGCCCGTGTTCAGGTCGGGGAAGATGAACACGGTTGCCTGCCCGGCAACTGCCGAGGCGGGCAGTTTGGAGGCGGCAATGGAGACATCCACGGCGGCGTCGTACTGGATGGGACCCTCGATGGCCAGGTCGGGACGAGCGGCGCGGGCGATCTCGGTGGCCCGGCGCACCTCATCAACCGCAGAGCCGGAGCCGGACCCGCCGGTCGAGTAGGAGAGCATGGCGATGCGGGGTTCAACGCCGAATTGGGCAGCGGTCTCCGCCGAGGCGATGGCGATGTCCGCCAGTTGTTCCTCATTGGGTTCCGGGTTAACGGCACAGTCGCCGTACACCAGTACCCTGTCCGCCAGCAGCATCAGGAACACGGAGGACACGATGTTCACGCCGGGACGGGTCTTCACAAATTCCAGGGCGGGGCGGATGGTGTTGGCCGTGGTGTGGGCAGCTCCGGAGACCATGCCGTCCACGTGGCCCAGCTGGACCATCATGGTGCCAAAGTAGGAGCCATCCAGCATGATCTCTCGGGCACGGGCCAGGTCAACACCCTTGTGGGCGCGCAGCCGCTGGTACTCCACGGCAAACGATTCGCGCAGGGGCGACGTGGCTGGGTCAACAATGGTGATGCCGCTAAGGTCAATGCCGTGGGACGCGGCCAGTTCCTCGACGGCAGCCACGGAGCCCAGGACTGTCAGGTCACAGACGTCACGGCGGTGCAGGATCTCGGCGGCCGCAAGGACCCGGGAGTCGGTACCTTCGGGCAACACAATGTGCTTGCGTTCGCTGCGGGCGCGTTCGATGAGTTCGTGCAGGAATCGCAGCGGGGTCATCGTGGCGGGCCGGGGCAGGGTGAGCCGCTCCAGTAATTCGTCCTCATCCACGTTACGGGCCCAGGCGCCCATGGCGGCGGCAACCTTGCGCCGCTGTCCCGTATGGATCTCGCTGCGCACCTCGCTGACGGCTTGGGCGGCACTGAACGTGTCGCCGTCGTGCGCGAAAATAGGGAAGGGTGCGTGCGCCAAGAACGGCAGCACGTGCGGGTCAGGGGCCAGGCCGCCGGTCAGGACCATGCCGCTGGGGACCGGAAATTCGGGGGAAAACGCGGAGGCGAGCGTGGCAACCATGATGTCGGCGCGGTCGCCGGGGACAATGACCAAATCGTTGGTGTCCAGCTGGCTCAGGAAGTTGCCCACCGTCATGGCGGCGACTTTGATGGCGTGGATGTCCCGCTCGAGCTCGGAACTGCCGGCCATCTGGCGCAGGCGCAGGGCCGCTGCCACCTCACCCACGGTGGGGCGGGAAATCTCGGCAATCTCCGGGATCACATAGACGGGGCGCTGGCTGTGGCCGGGACGGATGGCGGCCGTGATGGCGTCCATGTCATCCGGATCGGCGCGGTTGACCATCATGGCCAGCAGCGAGCAATTCTCGGCGGCCAGCTCCTTGCGGGCCACGTCGACGGCGTCGGCGATCTCCTCCGCATTCAGCCCGCGGGCGCCGACAACGGCCAGCATGGGTAGGCCGAGGTTGTTGGCCAGGCGGGCATTGAGGTCAAATTCGACGGCGGCGTCCTGCCCCGTGAGCTCGGTGCCCTCGACAATGATGACATCGGCCAGCTTGGCGATCTCGCTGAAGATCTCCACGGCGCGGGCATCGATTTCTTCCCTGCGGCCGGCGGCAAGGAGGGCGCGGGCCTCGGCACTGGTCATTCCTGCGCGGCAGACCTGCGGATCCAGCTCATACATGCGGCGCAGCATGGCCACCGTGGGGTCTTGTTCGGGATCTTGGGCGGAGGTGATGGGGCGGAAGAAGCCGATCCTGTCCGCACGCCTGTGCAAGGCATCCGCCAAGCCAAGGGACACCAACGTTTTTCCGGAACCAGGGGTGGTTGCACTGACATAAATTCCACGGGACATGGTCAATTTCTTACCTTTCGCACGTTTGTCTCAATCCAAGCATGTGCCGGCCCGTTCCGGGTTGATTAGCGGCACGGATCACCTGTGAAGTTGCTTGCCATGTTCGACGGCGGCCGGCCCACCTACCGCGCCCGCCGCGATTCGACGTGCCACCCGCATAGGGTTGACCCATGTACGGAATCTTTGAACTCCTGTTCGGCCGGGTCGACGGCGGCCTCTCGCTGGCCATCGTTGTGCTGCGGATCCTCGGGGTGCTGCTCATGTGTGCCTCGCTGTTCCTGCTGGGGCGCCGCAATGAGCTGGGATGGTGGCTGGCCGGCGCGGCGTTCCTGCTGTCCGGGTTTTCCGGGGTGACCGGCATTTTCGGCAATGGCGCACCCACCCCTGCGAGCCTGCTACTGTCCGTGGCCGGCTTTGTCATCCCGCTGGTGCTGTCCGTGGGAGTGGCAATGTACGGCCTGCTGTTGTTCCGGAAGCACCCGCTGGAGTCCGGGCTGACCCGGGCCATCACGCTGAAGCAGCCCCGGGCCCTGGATTTCCTGTCCCCGCTGCTGCTGGCCGTGGTGTACGGCGCTGCGACGATGCTTTCCATGATCGCGATCTTCATCAACATCCTGGGTGCCGATGCGCTGTCCCGTTTCCCGCTCGGCCAGATGATGCTCACAGGCATCGTCGCCGGCCTGCTGCCCGCTGCCCTGTTGGGGCTGGCCAACCGCTCCCGCTGGGCGTGGTTCCTGGTCGTCGCCGTCTCCGCGCTGTCCATGGCGGGCATTGTTGTCCACGCTGCAGGTTCCGTGCTGATCTTCCTCTACCTGTGCCAGGGTGCCCTGGCACTTTACGGCTGGGGCCGCTGGGGCGCCATCCCCCGCCAGACGGTTTCTTCAAGCCCGACGCCGGCCAAGCCCACCTTTTAGCGTCCTGCCCGCTCCCGGCGGGGCCCGGCCCGCCTTGTGGCAAACCATTGACACAGCCTGCCCCGCAGTGGTGAGATTAAGTGGCTTGCCGCGCCACACGAATCGATCCGAAGGAGGACCCAATGATTGCTCAAGCAGCTTTTCGCGCCCACAACACTCATGTTTTCCTCCACAGGAGTCGATTCACCCATGAAGTTTTCCGCTGACCAGCAGCAATTCGAAAAAATCAGCCGCAAGTCCCGCCAGCCCCGATCCGCAGGCAGCGCGCCCGGCCTAAATCCGCAGTCGGCCGACTGGAGCGTCCTGGACGATTCCCTCGCTGAGAACCAGCGCTGGTCCACGTGGCCAGACCTGGAAAAGCTCATGCGCGGCCCGGCCCCTTATCCGCCGTTCGTCATTGAGGACGCTGCCGCCATTGACACCGACCTTGGTGTCCTCAAAACCGGCAAGGAGGCGGATGTCTTCCTCGTTGAGCGTGCCACCGCATCGCGGCGTTCACTCTTGGCTGCCAAACGCTACAGGTCTGCGGACCAGCGGCTGTTCCACAGGTCCTCGGCATACACGGAGGGCCGGTCGGTGCGGCGTTCCAGGGACGCCCGGGCCTTGAAGAACAACAGCACCTATGGCCGCGAGGTGGAGGCTGCCCGCTGGGCGGACGCCGAGTGGACGTACCTGCGCATGGCCCACGAAAATGGCATTCCCGTCCCCTATCCCGTGCAAATCTTCGGAACCGAGATCATGATGGAGTTCATCGAGGATCCGGAAAACCCAGGTGCCGCGGCGCCGCGCCTGCAGTCGGTGCGCCCGGACCACGGGCAGCTGGCGGACTACTGGCACCAGCTAGTGGAGGCGATGAAGGCCTTCGCCCGGCTGGGGTTCGCCCACGGCGACCTCTCCCCCTACAACGTGCTGGCAGCCGGGGATCGCCTCGTGGTCATCGACCTGCCGCAGCTGGTGGACCTGGCCGGCAACGTGCAGGGAATGGAGCTGCTGGCGCGGGACTGCCGGAACATGTGCGCCTGGTTCAACGCCCGCGGTTTCGAGGTGCGCGACGGCGAACTCCTGGGCGAACTGCTGGCCGAAACCTGGTAAACCGGGCGGGTTGGGCGGGTCATCGTGTCCGGCCGCCCAACCGGCCCCCACCCGGTTAGCGACAAAACCGCCAGTTCACGGTCACGCCTACGAGCCCACCAACCTCGATGTGGCCAGCCGGTTGAGCGAAACGTCCTGCTCTGCAGCTTCAAGGACCAACCGGCGGTGCACCTCCGGCGGTACCCTGATCATGAACTTTCCTGAGTATTCACGGTCGGCAATGGCTGCCGGTGGTGTCTCGCCTGCGGAAAGCATGTCCGCAACAACCTCACCGACCCGGTCTTGGATCCCTTGAAACGCCAACGCCCTGTCCGCGTCAAGCCAGGACAGAGAGGGCAGCTCTGCCACAGTGCCCACGAATTCCCCGTCCTCGCCTGACCAACGAACACGATAGGTGTAGTGATCTTCGTGGCTCACTTTTGCTCCTCCAATTTCTCAATCGCTGCAAGTACCTGCCGAACCTGATGGGAAGTACCTCACTGTCTTGGTTCCCTGAAGTAATGAAGACAGACTTTTTCCAAGTCAGAGAACCGCACGGAACTCGGGCTTTACCGGATCTTCGCCAAGGTTTTATCGACACTTGCCATACACCAGTAGTATCAACTTCGATACTGCTTACGACGGTGTGGATGGCTGGTTATTCCTTTGCCCCAGGTGCGCTGTGCAAGTCCGTCCTGCGGTCCCGGCACGACGTGAGGTAGCGGCCGGTGAGCTCGCGGATCCGGTCATTTTGCGCATCGTCAGCAACGGCTGGTGGTCCCACCACCAGGACGGGAGCTTCAGCCAGCGCGTCCAATAGCCGTCCCAGATTGGTGCACGATTCCTCGACGGATATGCGCGGTGTGCCACGTGCGTGGGTGGTGTCATTGACGCCCATGGACAGGACAATGCGTGTTTGCCGAGCCGGCGACCGGCGACGATCCACGTCAGTAGCGCATCTGGCCAGGATGTCCGCCGACGTAGCAAACCTGTTCAGTGCGGGCATTCAAGATTTGGTGGTGAACTTACCCGGACCGAACGGCAACCAGGGCGCGCGGTAGCTCACCTTCGTGCCCGCTTCCACCGTGATGGCGGCTTCGCCGAACTTCCACAGCCGGTTGAACAGGAAAACGTGGACCACGACGGGATCCGTCCCGGCCACCTTCCAGTTGCGCGTGCCCCACAGGGTGGGCTGGGCGTCCCCGTCCACCACCACGGTGGGGTTGGGATACCAGCCCAGCCATGGCTTGCGGAGGGTCAGTTCAAATCGGCGCGTTGCTTTCGGGGCTTCAGTCACGCCTGCCAGCCTATCCGCTGTCGCTGGATGGACGACGGCGCCACTACAAGTCCACCGTATCCCCGCCGTCCGCGTCGGCCCGCCGAGGCGTTACGCATTTTGACGCGTTCCTCGAGCACCTTCCTTATGTAATGTAGTCAAGGTCTTGGCCTCACGGTGATGCTGCACAATGCGGCTGCAACGCGAGCCCGTGGACTCAACCACTTCACAGGAGGACGGGCATGACCAGAGCAAGCTCCCTTAGTATCGATCGGACGTTTGTCATCGGGGGTTCCACGGTGATCGCGGTCTCGGTCGTGGCCATTGCGGGCATGCTCCTCGCTGCCCTTGCCTTCACGAATGAGACGACCATAGCGATCCCACTCGTGGCGACGTTCGATGGTTTCCGTGACAACGGCGGCTCTTCCGCAGTAACCGTGCAAGGAAACTGGTGGGCGGCTGGGCTGGTGGCGTTGGTCCTCGCGGTGCCGCTCTGGGTGTTCGCGCTTCGTTATCGGCGGCCCTAGCCTTCTGCTGTCTCCGCACTTTCCACCGTCTCCCTGCCTTCCGAGTCGACCCGCCGAAGCTCCCACTGCCGTTCCGGTGCGAGCGCCTCAAGGAATGCCGCATCGTGACTCGAGACCACCAGCGCACCCTTGTAGTCGGCGAGCGCTGACAGCAGCTGCTCCGTGGACACCAGGTCCAGGTTGTTGGTTGGCTCATCCAGCAGCAGCAGCTGCGGGGCGGGGCGGGCGAGCAGAATCCGGGCCAGTGCCACCCGGAAGCGCTCCCCGCCGGACAGCTCACCCACAGGTTGGTAGGCCATTTCGCCGCGAAAATAGAAGCGGGCCAGCTGCTCGCGCACCTCGGGCAGGGCCACGGACGGTGCCGCGGCTCGCACGTTCTCCAGCACGGAGAGGCAATCGTCCAGGCCCTCCCAGGAATCACCCGGTCCCGCATTGCGTGGGCCAGCACTGCCTGTTTCAACGTCGTCTGAACTCCTCCTTCCAATCCGTTGGCGCAGGTACCCCACCGGCACAGCGGCCAGCGGAACCAACACATTCAGGAGCGTCGTCTTGCCCACGCCGTTCGGCCCTGTCAGCATGACCCGCTCGGGTCCGCGCAGCACCAGGCGGGCATCGGGCGCAACGGGTGTGCCGCCGTCGTGCAGCTCGCCGAGGGCAATGACTGAGGCGGGCACCTCCAGCACTGTCCGCCCCGCAGGCACGGCCGTGTCGGGCAAGTCAATGCGGATGCGGGTCTCGACGGGGATGGCGTCGCGGGCGTCGGCGAGTGCCGTGGCGGCCCCGGATTCGCGGCGCCCCATGATTCCGCGCATTTTTCCGGCCGACTGCTCGGCCTGCCTGCGCCGCTCATGCGCGATGATCGGCGGCAATCCGGAAGCCGCCTTCCGCCCGGCCTTGGCGCGCCGGGCGATCTTGGTTTCGGCCTCGATGCGCTGGCGCTTTTCGGTGGCAAGCTTGGCGCAGGCGTCGCGGACCGTACGCTCGGTTCTTTCACGCTCGGCCGCCAGCTCCGCCTGGAAAACGTCCCAGTTCCCGCCGTGCCGGATGAGCTCCACGCGCTCCCGGGCCCAGGCGCGGCTGCGGACGGGGCGCAGCTCGGCGATGGCATCGACGCGTTGCAGCAGGGCCCTGTCGTGCGTGGCAATGACGAGCGTGCCGTGCCACCGTTCCACCGCATGGTAGAGCCGCTCGCGGGCGGTCCGGTCCAGGTTGTTGGTGGGCTCGTCGAGCAGTGTGATGGGCTGTGCGGCCAGCTCCAGCCCGGCGAGCGCGGTGATCATGGCCTCGCCTCCGGACAGCGTGCCGACCGTCCGGTCCAGGAACTCGGGGCCGGACGCGGGCAGCCCGTAACCGGCCAGCAGTGCGACGGCGCGTTCCTCCAGGTCCCAGTCGTCGCCGATGAGCTCGAGATTTTCCGCCATGTTGTCCTCGCTCCCGGCGAGGACGGCGGCGAGCGCACGGCGCTTTTCGGCCATGCCCAGCAACTCCGTGACGGTCTGTTCCGTGCGCAGCGTCAGCTTCTGCGGCAGGTAACTGACGGACGACGACGTCGCTACAGTGCCGCTGCCGGGTGCCAGTTCCCCGGCGATCAGTCGCAGCAGGGCGGTCTTGCCCGTGCCGTTGGGGCCCACCAACCCGGTGCGTCCGGCGGCAAAGACGGCGGTGAGGTCGGTAAAGACGGCGGTGCCGTCGGCCCAGGCGAAGCTGAGCTGGGACAGCGAAATGGGGTGGGTGTTCGCCATGGTTCTCCTTGCGCAAATGGATGCGCCGGGAGTGCAGGCCGGTCCTTTATGGGCGCAGCGTGCATCACTTCAGCGCGGATTAGGCGAAAGCAAACCAAGTCTTCAACGGATTTTCCTCACGGCGGGGACAGAACTTTCCCAGTGTCGCACAGGAAGGGGCAGAGCTGTCAACCTTTCCTCCCGACGCTCCCTCACCAAACGGGGCGTTTCGGCGAAGGCTCCCTCACCTACTGGGTCTAATTTTCCCGACGCCCATCAAGCCCGGCAACCAGCGAGGCCTCATCGGCGGCGCTCAGGCCGGATGCGAGCTGCCGCCCGGCCCAGGGATCGCAGGCGGCGATGATGTCCCGGAACGTGTCAGCCAGCGGGCGCCGGTGCAGTCCCAGTTCCAGCGCCCGGGCGTCGGAGCGGCGGGCAAAACCGGCGTATTCCGTCTCTGCAGGCAACACCAGCGGCAGGGACCGGGGCCCGCTCCAGGGGGCAACGCCGTCGTCCGCCATGGCGGAAATGGTATAGGGAACCATTCGAGGTTCGGCATGCGCGGCCAACCACGATTGGGAGTGTGCTGCTTCCCTGGCCGCCGCCAGGGCATCGGTCAGCGGCACCAACCGACCCACAGCGTTCACTGCCCCGGTGTGCCCGCCAAGTCCGGCGGCAAGAACGAAGTCGGCGAGGTCGCGGACGTCCACGAGTTGCACGTGCTGGGGGTAGTTTGGGCCGTCGTCGGCAGGCTCCAGCACCGGCCCGCCGGGATCCGCCATACGCAGCGGCCAGTATGTGCTGCGGCCGGTGGGATCCCCGGGCCCGCCGATCAGACCGGCCCGGACCAGCAGGGCAGCGCCGCCCCGGGCTGCCAGGGTCAGCTGCTCGCAGCCGGACTTCGCCTCCCCGTACAGCTCCGGTGAGTACTCCTCCCCCGGCCCGAGCGGGTCAAGCAGCGGCGCATCCTCGCGCGCTTCCGGAGTGGCGTGGTCCGCGTACACGGAGCAGGACGACACGAAAACCCAGTTCCTGGCCTGCGGCGACAGCGCCTCCAAGGCGTCCCGGGCGTGCGCGGGAAAACGGGTAAGCTCCACCCCCAGATCCCAGTCCTGCCCGGCCACTTGGGAGTAGCCAACAGCCCTGCCACCAGATTTGTTCCGGCCAACTTCGTCCCGACCAGCCTTGTCCCGGTCAAGCACGACGGCGGTGGCGCCTTCCGGGAAATCGCCGCTTTCCCCGCGGGCCAGGGCTGTGACGGCATGCCCGGACGCCAGCGCCAGCCCCGCCACCGACCGGCCGAGCCATCCCGTGCCGCCCAGGATCAAAATGTTTGCCATGGTTCCAGCCAACCGCGTTACACACGGCCGGGCAAGGCCTTTTCACGCTCAGCGGATGGCTTTCCTGCCAGCTTCATCGTTTAGTCTGCTGGCATGACAAATGCCGCAGAGGATCTAAGACATGCCGCGTCGACGTGGTGGGCGGCCATCCTCAACGGCTTCACCCGCACCGACCCCCTCAGCGTGCCGGCCGGCATTCTGCTGGGCATTCTCGCGGCGGCCATCATCCTGAGCATCCCGCGCGTGACGTGGCGCTGGTTCGGGCTGTACGTGACGTTTGTGCACGAGCTCGGCCACGCGTTTGCAGCTCTTATGACGGGCCGGGTGGTGCACGGCGTGAAGATCGGACTGGACCATTCCGGGCAGCTGGTCAGCAGCGGCCGCCGCGGTTTCAGCGCCCTGTGGTCCGGCTTTTGGGGCTACCCGGCGCCCGCCGTTGTGGGGTTGGCGTTGGTGTGGTCGGTCTCGGCGGGCTGGGCGGGCGCTGCGGCCTCGATCGGCGCACTCATCCTGCTGCTGGCCCTGATTTTTCTGCGCAACTTCACGGGCATCGTCGTGGCGCTGCTGAGCGCGGTCGTTGCCCAGCTGCTGGTCATGTTCGCCAGCCCGCAGACTGTCAGCTGGTCGGTCCTGGCACTGGGCATTGCGCTGGGTGTGGGCTCCGTGCGCGACTTCTTCAAGGTCGCCGCCGTCCACACGCGCCGCCGCAGCCAGCTCGCCAGCTCCGACGCGCACCTTCTGGCACAGGCGAGCCGAACGCCGTCGTTCCTCTGGCTTAGCGGCTTTGCCGTGGTCATCTTCGGCGCCGCGGCGGTCTCCGGGTGCCTGGTGTGGGGAATGCTGGCGCGCTAGTTTTTCACCGTCGGGTTGTTGACAGCGTAGTGGAGATGGACGACGCCGTTTCCAAAGTTCCGTTGGTCCAGCAGTTCCAGCGAGGTGCTAATGCCATCGGGCAGGGCTCGGCTGCCGCCGCCAACGAGGACTGGTGACACCAGCAGGTGGATCTCATCCACCAGCCCCGCAGTCAGCGCCTGCCCACCCAACTCGGCGCCGCCCACGGACAGGTTGTGGACGGATTCCGCCTTCATGCGGAGGATGGCCTCCGGCTCAAATTTCCGTTCGATCCGGGTCCGTTCCGTGGCGGGTTTCTCCAGGGTCCGGGAGAATACCACCTTGTCGATCTGGTGCCAGGCGTCCGCGTAGTCCCGAACCACCTTGATCAGGTCCGTCCGGGCGTAGAATTCCTCCCACACCATCATGGTTTCGTAGAGCCGGCGGCCGTACAGGTGGGTGCCGATGCCCTGTTCTAGGTCGTTGGCGAAGGCGTGGACCTCGTCGTCCGGCATAGCCCAGTCAAAGCTGCCGTCGCTGTCATTGATGTAGCCGTCGAGGGACGTCAGTGCTGTGTAGATGAGTTTGGCCATGGCCGCAGCCTCCTGCGCTTGGAAGGGTTGACCCCTTCAAGTATTCGCGCATTTGGTGGTCGCCGAAAGCTATCTGCCCAGCTTTTTCAGCAGCCACTTTACGGCTTGGTCAGTTTGGTTGCCGAACGGGTTTTCATCCACAACGTACGTCCAGGTGGTGGAGCCCCTGCGGATCCCGGCAGCCTCGAGATCCACGTGACCGTCGGTGATGTCCAGCGCCTCCACGGTCTCCAGCGCGTTGGCATGGGCGTCCTCGAGGAAACCCTCAAAGGCGCGGATGGTTTCCCTCCGGAATTCGTCGAGCGGGTTTTGCCGGCCCAGTGCGCGCAGGTGGATGGCCGCCCGCTGCTCGGACAGCAGGGCCAGGTGGTCGCTCCACAGGGCGTCGAGTTCAAAGAGCAGAACAACATGGCACACACGTGACAATTCCGCTTCGCCCAGTATCCCGCGCATGGCCACCAGCTTGTTGCCGGCCCGGGCTTCGTCGCCAACGCCTGTTTCAGAAACACCCCTTCCGGCAAGGCTCTCGTCTACAAGCCCCTCAAGGAGCTCCAGCGCGGCCCCGGGGTTGTGCAGCACCCGGGAGCGTTCGGCCAGCACCACCCGCCGCTGCCAGGCGATCAGCTCGTTGTATTTCCACGAATTTTGCTGCGTCGTCAACCGTTCCTGTTCGGCCAGCCGCTGTGCCCGGTCGAGGAGTTTGGACACGCCCGCCTTGGTGACCAATCCGGCGTCGTCCGCTTCATTGGCCACCGAATCGGTGAGTTCCAGGCCGTGCGCCTCCTGCCCGTTCGCTGCCGGGTCTTCCATGCTGGAGAAGATGATGCTGGCGCCAGGATCTCCCTGCCGCCCGGCGCGGCCCCGCAGCTGCGCATCCAAACGGGGTGAATAAAAGCGGCCCACAATGATGACCAGCAGCCCACCCAAGGCGGCCACGCCGCTGTGCCCTGCGGGCGTTGCCGGGTTCCCGCCCAGCAGGATGTCGGTGCCGCGCCCGGCCATCTGGGTGGACACGGTGAGCGTTCCGCGGCGCCCGGCCTGGGCGATGATGTCCGCCTCCGCACTGTCGTTGCGGGCGTTCAGGACCTGGGCGTCGATGCCTGCGGCCTCCAGCGCTGCGGCGAAACGCTCGGATGTTGCAACGTCGTGGGTGCCGATCAGGACCGGCTGGCCCGTGGCATGGGCCGCATGCGCAGCCTTGACCACGGCAGCGTCGCGCTGGGCTGCGGTGGCGTAAATCTGCTCCGGGCGGTCCACGCGGATGCACGGCCTGTGGGACTCAACCCGTCCGGCGTCGAGCTCGTAATGCGTGCGCAGGTATTCCGAAACGGCCACGGCGGTGCCACTCATCCCGGTGACGCTCGTGAAACTTTTGATGAGGTCCCGCACCAAAAGCTGGTCCAAGACCTCCCCCTGTTCGGTTTTGCGCAGCCCCTCCTTGGTCTCCACCGCCGCCTGCAAACCGTCCGGCCAACGCTGCAGGGCAGCCACCCGACCGCGGGAGTCGGAAACAATCTCGGCCTTGCCGTCGCGCACAATGTAGTCGACATCGCGCTGCAGCAGCACCTCCGCATGCAGTGCGGTGTTGATGGAGGAAAACAGTGGCGTTCCTGCCACGGAATAAAGTTCGACGCCGGGCCAGCTCGCCTCGACCTTGTGGAGACCGGAATCCGTGAGGGAGACGTTCCGTTTGTCAGCCTCAACCGTGTAGTCGATGCCGGGCCGCAGCGTTTTGACGAAACCGGCCACGTCGACGGCTTGCAGTTCGTTGCGGGCCCGCCCGGCCAGGACCAGCGGGACCGTGGCCTCGTCGACCAGGACCGAATCGATCTCATCCACGATGCAGACGCCGAATTTCTGCAGGACCTCTTCCTCCGGTTCGGTGCAGCTCCGATCCCGCAGCACGTCGAAGCCCAGCTCGTTGACGGAGACGTAGACGATGTCCGCGAGGTACGCCTGTTTTCGGCCCGGCGCCTCCGCTGCTTCGGTGACGGATGCGGCCGTGATGCCGAGAGCCTCGAAGAACGGGTCCATCCAGGTGGCGTCCCTGTGGGCCAGGTAGTCGTTGACGGTGAGGACGTGGACGCGGTTTCCTTGCAGGGCGTGGGCGCCGGCAACCAGCGCACCGACCAGGGTTTTGCCTTCGCCGGTGTCCATTTCCACCACGGTGCCCCGCAGCATGTTGGCGGCGGCGAGGAGCTGGCTGCCAAAGGGTGTCATGCCCAGGGTTTCCTGCGCCAGGACGTTGGCGGCCGCGAGGTAGTCCTCCAGGTCTGAGTCGTTCCAGGGGGCTGGGGTTTCGGAATGCCCGCCTGCCACGTCATGGGGCTCGCGGAGGCCGTCCAAGATTTTTCGAGCCTTTGCCGGTGCCCGCCCGTCAGTCTGGAGCGCCTCGGCCCTGCCGGCTGCGCGGGCGGCAATCTTGTCCAACCCTGCCGTGTCAACAACACCGGGGACGTTGAGCAGCCAGTTCTTGAACTTGTTGATCCGCATGGACTCTTCCGTCTCGTCGTGGTGGAACTGCCGGTACTATCCGCATCATATCGAGTCGTGAGATATGGCGACTTAGGCGCGTCTAGGTCGCCATATCTCACGGCTCGGCGAGTCGCCGGCCGGCGTACTTGCTTAATTTTGCAGCACAGATTGTGTCAGAGGCGGTGACTTAGGCGTGCACGGCCAGCGTCACCACCACAGCAGCTGACTCTGGGGACCAGGTGGAGACGCGGTCTCGCATCCGCTTCAAGGGCGCGCGCTTGGCATTGACCAGCTCCCCCAATCCAGTAAGGACCTAGCGCCGGACAAAAGGCGGCTGGCGCTTCAGCCGCTACTTGAAGCGCGCCACACCCAGCACGGCCGGTGCCGCGGGCGGTCCGTCCTGCTGGCCGTTGGATGTTCCCTGCCCTGCAACCTTTTCCACGGCGTCCAGGCCACTGGTGATCTCGCCGAAGACCGTGTAGCCACCCCCGGCGCCGCTGGGGATGGTGGTGTCGCCGTAAACGATGAAGAACTGGCTGCCGTTGCTGTTCGGATCGCTGGTGCGGGCCATGGCAAGGGTGCCGCGCTGGTACACATTGTTGGCTGGCGCGTTTTCCACGGGACCAAACTCGTAGCCCGGTCCACCGGAGCCGGTTCCGGTGGGATCCCCGCACTGCAGGATGTCAAAGCCGCCTGTGGTCAGCCGGTGACACTTGGTGTCCACAAAGAAGTCGGTCTCCGCCAAGTGAAGGAACGACGCCACCGCCTTCGGGGCTTCGTCGCCAAAGAGGGTCACCCCCAGCTCGGAACCGTTGAAGTCCATGGTTCCGGTCCACTCGCGGTTCTGCGCAGTTGCCGGGTCCGGCGCCGCCGCGGCAGCCAATGTTTCCTTGTCGCTGCTCTCGCCTAGCTTGGACATCAACGCAGTCCCTCCCCAGACGAGCAAAACCATCGCCACGACTATCGCGACGATCAGCACCACCATCTTCTTGGAATTGGACGTGGCTGGCTGCGGTGTTTTGGTGGTGTGCATGCGGACAAGTCTAGGAGATTTCGTCCGCACCCTCAGCGGCACCGCGCAATAACGGCGTCGATCTCCTCCGCTGTCAGCCCATTGGCCAGCAAAAACGCACGCACATCCAGGCCGCCCACGAATTCTGCCACGGCCTCTCCGCGCCCCTGCACCACCTCGGCCAGCTCCCCCGGCTCCATGTGGCGTTCATGGGGATGTTTCACGGGCGCCACCAAATGCCATTCATTGATGCCGCGCGTTGCCTGCTCGTCCTCCCGTGCCGCGAGCTCGTCCTGCCCCACCAGCACCAACAGCAGCGTGGCAATCAGGCCGGTCCGGTCCCGCCCGGCCGAGCAATGAATCACCACCTTGCCCCGCGCCACCGCCAGTTCCTTGAACACGGCCGCAACCCGCTCCGGAAACAGCCGCACCATGTCCGCATACAGCCGGGGATGGTTTAGATAAGGGTGGAAGTGGTCCTGGTAGCGCGGATCGTCCGGGTTCTCCGTCGGTGAATGCACGACGACGAACCTCGCCAGTGTTTCCCCGGTCACCACCGGGTCGGTCGGCCTGCGCTTGCGCTCCGCGGGGTTCCTCAGGTCGATGACAGTGCGCACGCCGTCGTCATGCAGCTGGTCCCAACCGTGCTCGGTGAGCCATTCGCTGCGGCCCATCCGGTAGATGTCGCCGGCGAGGAGGCGGGCGTTGACGGCACCTTCCCAGTGCGGGCCGGTCACGGCTGCCTGGGGAGCCGTTGTTTGGCCAGCCGGAAATCAAGACCGTTGCGGACCTGCGGCCACTCGGCGGCCAGAATGGAGAACACAACGGTGTCCCGCAGGGAGCCGTCGGCCAGGCGGCGGTGGGCGCGGAGGACGCCGTCCTGCTTGGCGCCCAGCCGGGCAATGGCCTCACGGGACTGGGTATTCATCCAGTGGGTGTGGAACTCCACGGCCTCACAACCCAACACGTCAAAGGCATGGCCGAGCAGCAGCCTCTTGCTGTCCGGATTTGTCCCCGACCCCTGGGCGCTGGCGGCGTTCCAGGTGGATCCGATGGCCAAACGTGGCACGGCAAGGTCAATGGCATAGTAGCTTGTCAGGCCGATGATCTCGCCGGGCTCCCCCGTCAAAGGGTCGTTCTTTCGGGTGGTGAACGACAGCTCGGTCCCGGCGTCCTGCGCAGCCAAGCGGCACTGAATCTCTGCCTCCATTGCTTCGGGGCGGGGAACTGTGGTGTACCAAAGGTTCCACAGCTCGCCGTCGGACGCAGCGTTCACGAGGGCATCGTGATGGTCCATGCGCAGCGGTTCGAGGGTGACGTATTTTCCGGACAGGGTGATGGGCGCAATGGCGGTCATGGAAAAACACTATCCGATGCAGCCGTTGCGGCTTCTTGTGTGGCCCCTGAGTCCCGGCCCTACTGGCAGGGCTGCCCTCGGCGTACGCGCAAGGAAACGGCCCGGCGTGGCGCATACGGTACGGAGGCTTTCGGTATGCGCCTGGTCCGGGCCGGGTCTGGAGCATGTTCCCGGGGTAGTTTCGGGTAGTTTGCGTATACGCGGAGTCGCCCTGCCGCATGCGCATAACCCCAAATGTTTGGCATGGGCCGGGCTATGGACTCAAGTATCTGTCAGCGGCAGACTGGCTGTATGGGCTACTCACTGCAAATAGTTGTTGATTGCATTAATCCGCATGATCTTGCCGATTGGTGGGCCGAAACCATGGGATGGCAGGTGGAGCCCTCCGACGAGGCTTTCATCCGGTCCATGGTGGACAAGGGCTTCGCCACGGAAGACCAAACGCTTGTCCACCACGGCGTACTTGTGTGGGCACTCGGTTCCGCAATCACACCCGGACCCGATCCCGGACCCGACCGGCCGCGGATACTGTTTCAAACCGCGGACGCTGCCAAGACCTCCAAGAACCGCATCCACTGGGACGTCCGGCTGGACGGGGATGACAAGGAAACCATCCGCACAAAACTGGAAGCCCGCGGCGCCTCTTTCCTCTGGGACGCCAGTCAGGGGCCTCATGCCTGGTTCACCATGGCCGACCCCGAAGGCAACGAATTCTGCATCAGTTAGGTCCACGAATCCCAGCCCAGCGCCCGCCAGCTAGAATCACAAGGGTGAGCAGCACAACGAATCTTCCCGAGCAGGTATCCGACATCTTCGACCCCACCCGCTGGCGCGTGGTTGAGGGCTTCGACTTCACCGACATGACGTACCACCGCCAGGTGGAACGCGGCGAAGACGGCAGCATCGTCAGGGATCTGCCCACCGTCCGCATCGCCTTCAACCGGCCCGAGGTCCGTAACGCCTTCCGCCCCGGCACGGTCGATGAGCTGTACCGTGCCATGGACCATGCCCGCATGACCCCCGATGTCGCGACCGTGTTGCTGACCGGCAACGGCCCCTCCCCCAAGGATGGTGGCCATTCCTTCTGCTCCGGCGGCGACCAGCGCATTCGCGGCCGCGACGGCTACAAGTACGCCGAGGGCGAGACCAAGGAAACTATCGACCCCGCACGCGCCGGACGCCTCCACATCCTGGAGGTCCAGCGGCTCATGCGCACCATGCCCAAGGTGGTCATCGCCGTCGTCAACGGCTGGGCAGCAGGCGGCGGGCATTCCCTCCACGTGGTCTCGGACCTGACCATCGCCTCCCGCGAGCACGGCAAGTTCAAGCAGACGGACGCCACTGTCGGAAGTTTCGACGCCGGCTACGGATCGGCCCTGCTGGCCCGCCAAATCGGGCAAAAGTCGGCAAGGGAAATCTTCTTCCTGGCCCGCGAATATTCAGCCGATGACATGGTCGCCATGGGTGCCGTCAACGAGGCCGTGGCTCACGAGGATTTGGAAAAGGTGGCACTGGAATATGCGGCGGACATTGCCCGCCAGTC
Organism: Arthrobacter sp. PAMC 25486; assembly: GCF_000785535.1. NCBI lineage: Bacteria > Bacillati > Actinomycetota > Actinomycetes > Micrococcales > Micrococcaceae > Arthrobacter > Arthrobacter sp. PAMC 25486. The sequence goes on from NZ_CP007595.1 coordinate 2,436,331, forward strand.
CCCGCAGGCCATTCGCATGCTCAAATTCGCCTTCAACCTGGCCGACGACGGCTTGGCCGGCCAGCAGGTCTTCGCCGGCGAGGCCACACGCTTGGCCTACATGACCGATGAGGCTGTGGAGGGCAAGGAAGCGTTCCTGGAAAAACGCGACCCCGACTGGTCCCCCTTCCCGTACTACTTCTAATCCCCCGCAACTCCTATATATAGGCACCCATGAACATTGAACCCCTGCTCAAGGCACTTTCCGAAGCACTCTCCGGTGAGGGCCCTGCGGTCCAAATCGCCCCCGACGGCAGCTTCACCCTCATCCCGGCGACCGAGCTGGGACGCCCGGCCGGAAGCGAAACCGACGTTGCCGCCGTCGTGCTTACCTCGGGGAGCACCGGCACACCCAAGCGGACGCTGCTGAGTGTGGAGGCGCTGGCGGCGTCGTCGGTGGGCACGGCCATGGCGCTGCAGGGCGAGGGACAGTGGTTGCTCGCGCTGCCCATGAATTACGTGGCCGGACTGCAGGTTTTGGTGCGCAGCTTGTTCGCCGGCACGCGGCCCTGGGCCATGGACCTGAGCGGCGGATTCACCCCCGAAGCCTTCACCGAGGCCGCGCTGGAGCTGACCGACAACACCCGCTTCACCTCGCTCGTGCCCACCCAGCTCACGCGCCTCCTGACCAACCCCAGCGCTGAAACGCTGACCGTGCTGCGCCGCTTCAACGCGATCCTGCTTGGCGGCGGCCCCATCAACCCCGCCCTGCTTGAGGCCGCGCGCGGTGCCGGGCTGAAGGTCGTCACCACCTACGGCATGTCCGAAACCTGCGGCGGCGCCGTATATGACGGCGTCCCTCTCGACGGCGTGCAGCTCGCCATCCGCGACGGCCGAGTCTGGCTCGGCGGCCCGGTGGTGGCGGCCGGGTACCTGGACGATGCGGAGCTCACTTCCGCATCCTTCTCCGAAGAAGAGCACGACGGCGAGATGGTGCGCTGGTACCAAAGCGGCGACTTGGGCGAGCTGGACAGTGAGGGACGGCTGCGCGTGCTGGGGCGGGTTGACGATGTCATCATCAGCGGCGGGTTGAAGATTTCCGCCGGTGCCGTCACCGACGGGCTGCACCGCGTGCCGGGTGTCCGCGAGGCGTTTGTGGTGCCGGTTCCGTCGCAGGAATGGGGACAGCAGGTGGCTGCCATGGTGGTTTCCTCGGGCACCGAGGCGCAGCTGCTGGCCAGTGCGGCCGAGGTCATGGAGGCCCAGTTGCTGCCCAAGACTGTGGTGTTCGTCTCGGCGCTGCCGCTGCTTGGCAATGGAAAGCCCGACAGGGCGGCAATTTTGGCCGCGCTGACCGAGGCCGCACACGCCGCCTAGCGCCGACAAGCGGCACAATTAATCCTGTGGGCCCGATGCTCGGGCACCAATTTTATTCAGCTACGAATATTTCATTCAACTGCACATAAGGAGTAACGCTGTGGCCACTGTGGGTCAATGGATATCCGGGGCCCGGCTGAGGACCCTGCCCATGGCAATTGCCCCCGTGATTATCGGTACCGCGGCGGCCTTTGACATGGGTGGCCTGCACTGGGTCCGTGCCATCTTGGCCGCACTCGTTGCGTTGCTGCTGCAGGTTGGCGTGAACTACGCCAACGACTACTCCGACGGAATCCGCGGCACCGACGAAGTCCGGGTTGGACCGTTGCGTCTCGTGGGCAGCGGTGTGGCCCGCCCGCACAACGTGAAGATGGCAGCGTTTGCCGCCTTTGGTCTTGCCATGGTTGCCGGACTGGCACTGGTGATCCTGTCCCAGGCGTGGTGGCTGCTGCTGGTGGGCGCCGGCGCCGTGTTGGCAGCGTGGGGTTACACGGGAGGCAAGAACCCGTACGGCTACATGGGCCTCGGCGACGTTTTTGTGTTTGTGTTCTTCGGGCCCGTGGCGACCTTGGGCACCACCTTCACCCAAGCTAGCGGGGTGAGCACGGCGGCAGTCTTGGGTTCAATCTCCACGGGACTGATCGCCGTCGCACTTCTGATGGCCAACAATGTCCGCGACATCCCCACGGACACCGAAGTGGGCAAGCGGACACTCGCGGTGCGGCTGGGCGATAAGAATGCGCGGCTCAGTTATGTGGTGATGCTGGCGCTGTCGCTGGGGCTGATGATGTTCCTGGTGCCCGAAAATCCGTGGATTCTGCTGGTGCTGTTGCTGGTGCCGTTCATGCTGATGCCCAGCTGGCTCATGCTGAAGGGGAAGAAGCGCAAGTCCCTGATTCCCGTATTGCAGCAGACGGGGCTGATCAACCTTGGCTTCAGCGTGCTGTTTGCGGCGGCCATGGTGCTGCCCGCGCTGCGACTGTAACTGCGCGGCCGCAGCGGGGCCGGTTAGAGCGCTTCGGGCTTGGTGGTTCCGGGCTTGCGGTCGGCGTCGATCCAGATATCGGGGTTCTCGTCGATGAGCGCGTCCTCAGCCTCGGCATCGGCCATGGCACCCGCGGACTGGGTGGTGGTGGCGTTCGGCGCGAAGGTTTTGGCGACGGCGGCGGTGGCGCCCTCGCGCTGTTTGCGGAAGAACAGGAAGCTGACCAGGAATGCGCACAGGGCGCCGATCAGGGCCGCGGTGAGTGGGCTGAAGTCCAGCGCTTTGTAGGCGATGAGGAAGAATGCCAGGAAAAGAACGCCACGGATCAGGGAGTATTTGAAGAAAGCCACGGGCCAAGTTTAGCCGCTAAAGCTGAGTGTCACCCCAGTGCCCGGGAGGGTGCCGATTTGTCGCTCAACGGTAGAATGAAGTATGCGTTATATCATTCCTGTTGCCCTCGGTATTGTGATTTTCGTTTACGGACTCATTGACTGCCTCCGTAGCGAAACCAACGACGTGCGCAGCATCCCCAAATCCGCCTGGATCCTCGTCATCGTGCTTTTGAACGTGATTGGTGTTGCTCTGTGGTTCCTGTTTGGGCGCCCGCAATACGCCGCGTCAGGCGCCGGCTCCTCCGTTGGACAGCGGACGGGCGGCCCTTCATCCGGCCCGAACCGTACCGCGGCTCCCGGCAGCTATGCACGGTCTACAGCCCCCGACGACGACCCCCAGTTCCTGCGCAACCTTGAAGTGAACAGAACGCAGAAGATGGAAGCCGAACGGCTCCGCAAGCTCAAGGCCGAGTTGGAGGCCCGCGAGGCAAAGCTCCGCGAGCAGCACCCGAACGACGAAAACAAGAAGTAGCTTCTTTCAGCCGGCCCGCAAAAAACGGCGAAAATATGCGTTTGGATGCGATTTTCGCTGTTTTCTTGGGCCCACGCCGGCAGAGCTCCCTGGCCGAGGTACGAGGTTAGGGAGCCGGTGGGGAGGGCCAGTTTTTGTTGGGGACGAACTTGAGGGCTCCCGGCCGCCGATGCCCCACCTATAGTTCTTCGTCGGATCCAACTCATTCGGATGGCCCGTTGTCACTCTCTCAATGAGGACACGGCCCGGCGTTCGTCCGGACCCCTTGCCAGCAGCAGGGACGACGGCGCACCAAATTCTGCCACTGTAATTGACCTTGTATTGGTACCGGTCATAGTCCTGGCCCTGAAATGACAGAACAGCCAACTCATCGCGCATGCGGTAGCAAGAATTTGGATCCTCGCTCTGCGGTGTCGTCGTCAGGAATTCCCAAGCATCTGCCATCTTGTTGCGCTCCGTGGCACAGGCGTCAGCCCATCCTTTTCGGCTTCACGCGTGATGTGGAGCAGCAAGTAGTCTGTGGTTCTAACCGGACGGAGTACCTGCCGCTTTTCGCCATCATGACTATGGCTACTGGACGATGATTGGCTCGTCCAGGTATTGCAGGTCGGATCCGTTGGATCGGAAACCCTCTGCCAATGCCGTGGCGCTGGCCTCCCAAGCGCTAATGGTGATGCTCAGACGTCCGAAGTGACCCACGAACGCGCACCCACGAGCAACTTCAACCACTTCGTCGGCAAATTTCCGTTGCGGTTCGTTCGAGAAGAAAGTCATCCAGGGAAAGGGTTCGTGGAGGCGGGTGATGAAGTCACCCTCACCCAGGGAAACCGCTATGAGTGTCGACGCCAGGCGACGACCCATCTGATCGTTGGAACGGGTGCTGGCTTTGGAGCCGATCAAAGCATCGCGGTCAGGCCCCGGGCGGAGGCGCCAGCTTTGTCTGTACCCGAACTCCACCGCGAGATCGCAGTGGTGGCCCTAAACGTGGCTTAGGGTCACACCTGCGATCTCGCGGAACGTTAGGGCTGCGTTACTGCTTCTCTTCGATCTTCACGGTCCACGAATCCAGGTTCGCCGCCTTGACGTCCAGGAAGTAGTTGCCGGCCTTCTTGTGCAGCGCCGTGGTGTTACTCTCCGGCTTGGTGATCATGACAACCGGGATGCCACCGTCAACCATGATGTCGGTGCCTTCCTTTTCCAGATAGATGCTGCCGATGGCGAAGTCCTCTTCGGAGCCGACAAATTCGTAGACCATGCGAGTTTCCTTGCCGGACAATGCGAAGACCTGGCTGGCTTGGTCTGCCGCGCCACTCAGCGAAACAACTTCCACCCACGTGGCCTCGACCGGCTTCTCAACCGGCTTTTCAGCGGGCACTTCGGGAACGGGTGCCTTTGCCTCCGGAGCTGCCGGTGCCTCGACCCCCGACTCAACGACAGGGTTGGTGCCCGAGGTGCCAGCCGCACCGCCGCTGATTCCGCCAACCAGCATCAGGGCCACGGTGACCACAATGGCAACAACCTTGTTCTTCGAGTACCCGGCCAGCAAGTTCCCGGACTTGTCGGTCTGCTTGCCGACCAGCGTGATGATCAGGTCGATCAACATCCAAATACCGAACCCGCCAAGCGTGAACAACTTCAGCAGGCCGGTGCCCACCTTGCCCAGGTAGAAGCGGTCGACACCCCAAAAGCCGAGGAACAGGGACAGCAGCCACGTGACCACGAAGGATTTGGTCCCCTCCGTCTTGGCCGGGTTGAACGGCGCCTTCTGGGGCGTTTGAACATAAGTTTTGTGCGACATGATGATTCCTTTCGGGCACGGCAAAGCTGCCGGAGCCGGTTTTGTTGGTGAAGTATTTAGGTACCAGTATTTAAGTGCCAGGCCGTGTCTTGAACGTCCTGCCGCATGGTGGCCCCTGTGAGGGCTTTTGGCTATTGCTTGACCCAGGCTCCGCAGCGGCTGGATTTGAAGTCCTGGCCTGCCGCCAGCGTCACGGTGGGAAAGCCTCCGCCTGGAATGTCGTTGGCGATGATGTCGTCGCCGTTGGTGCCGCTGGCGAGTATTGCCCAGTAGCAGCTGGAACCCACGTCTGACTTCGTCCTGTAGACGCCGGGCTCGATGTCCACACCGACAACCCACGTGCCGTCCGCGATAGTGTTTGCGGCTTGTTTCTGCTCCGCCCCGACGACGGCGTCTTCGCGCTTCTTGACCGCGTCCTCGCGTTCGGCAATCGTCTTTGCGGATTCCTCTTCCTTGGTCTTGACGGCTGCTTCCTGCACCACCACGGCATTCTCGCGTTCGGTCATGGCGGCCTGCTGCTCGGCCAGGGTCTCCTCCAGACGGAGTCGTTGGGCGTCTATGCTGTCCCGCTCCCCAGAGGCCTTGCTTGCCAACGCGTCCATTTCGATGTACTCGTCGCTGGCAGTCGGGTCGGCGGTCAAGTTTGCTGTCAGGAATCCTCCGCCAAAGAGTACGACGGCGGCCATCACCACGATCGCCAGGGTGTACTTGCGCTTCTTCCCGGCTTTCGCAGGCTTGCCGGCGGGTTTGCCGGTGCCCGGTTCTTTCAACGTGCTCATTTCTCTCCCCTATCTTCTGGTGGCCGTCCCTGCGGCATGATGCCCAAGTGGCCGAGTCTTTGCGGCAGCTGAATGGGAAACAGTGCCCTCCAGGGAACGTCCGAACAAGCACCCTCGGCGGGTTCATCTGCGTCATCGCCGTTGGGAACGGCCTGTTTCGGCGGTAACTTCTCGTTCACGGCATCTCCTTGGCTAAAATGGCCACGCTATTTGGCCGCGGTTTCCACAATGATGTTCAGCCCGTCGTCCGGGTGGTACGTCCATGACGCCGTGAAGCCGGCCCAGTCGGCGGACTTGTTGCCGTCCAAGGCACGTGTCGATTCGAGCTTGGTGTAAAGGCTGTCCGGTGCATCAAGTTCGCCCAGAACACAGACGACCGTGAGGGCAGTGGTTCCCTCGGATTCCTCACCCGCTGTCTGCAAGTTCAGGCTTTTCCCGCCATCCATGACGGACACGCCTTCCATGTCAGTCGCGGAGCACACCTCGACAGCCCTCGGAATCGCGCCCGACTCCGACAGAGCACCACTCACGGCACCAACAAACGCGCCGAGCGCCAGTCCCGCAGCCAGCCCCACGACCAGCCCGCCCAGGCCAAAGTAGATGTGCTTGCGGCTCTTCACTGGAACCACAGGAACCGACGGCAGCTCGGGAAACGCAGCACGCCCGGCAACCGCTGGGTCAACGGAATCGTCCGCGCCATGCGGCGGAACCTGGGGTGTGGTTGGGGTGCTCATGGTTTTTCCTCAATCTCAAACTTCAACTGTTCCGGCAGGAGGTCGACGACCTTCTGCACTTCTTCGTCCGTTCCCGGCAGACCCGCGATCCGCAGTGCCGGGGGACACGCCGGACCGCCCCCAATAGCCGGCCCCGCACTTCCCCAAGACGTCGAAGCACTTGCTCTGCGCTCTGGGTATCGACACTAAACAGGCCGGCAAAGTTTTGCTAAGTTCTTGCTGATAACCAGAGTTATCAACATATCCACAGAGTTTGTCCACAAATGTTTTATGCTGGAACTGCACCGCACAAATCCACCGCGCAAGACAAGGAGATCCGCATGAGCGACCGCGCACCGCAAACGCCGCAGCAACTGCAGATCACCTTGTCCGACATCGCCGCGCTGGCTCAGGTCCAGCGCCCGGTGGTTTCCATGTGGCGTTCGCGCAGCAGGAACACCGGCAGCCCGTTCCCAACGCCCACCGGCCGCCACGGACGCCAGGAACTGTTCAGCGCCGCCGACATCACCGACTGGCTCACAGCCACCGGCCGCGGCAATAATCCTCATGCAGCCGAAGATGCGGCGGCTTTCGCAGCACCACTGGGACCTGAAACCAGGAACACCCACTTCACCGCCCTCACAGCCCTCCTGGCGCTGCGCTGCCTCGCAGACATGCCACTGGGCGGCCAAGTCGGCGATGACCTGCTGGATCTCGCCGATGAGATTGACCCGGACGACGAATTCCTGTTCGCCGAGCTGGAGGGACTTGGGCCGGAGCTGCTCCCGCTGGCCGCCTACGCTGACCTGCTGACGGATGCTTCCTATACGTCTGCGGCCGCGTTTGAGCAGCTCCTCAAGGACCGGTTCCGCGCCGGCCCATCGGTCCATGCGGACACCCTGCTGGCTGCGGAGGCCGTCGACCTCGTCGCCGCGACCGCCGTCGAACTGGCTGTGGACAGTGAGCAGCCTCCTGTTTTTATGGACGACGGCGGGAGCGACTTCCTGCTGGCCGTCGCCGATATTCTGGGCGAGGTGGCATCGGGAACGCTGTGTGTGGGGACGTGGGGCAATGCAGCGGCCAGGTTGGCGCGGCGCCGCATGCACGTGCATGGCCGGTCCAGGGACAACGTGGACGTGGCCAACCAAGTCAGCGCGAACCGTGCAGGCCCAGCCAGGATGGTCCGGCTGGCCCAGTTCCCGTCCCCTTCGCAGCCCATCACGAACCCCGCCGAGATTCTGACGGCCATTGATGAGATGGCCTTGGGCATGGATGGCCACTCATCCGCCGTGGTTCTGGCGCCGGCCGCCATCCTGACCGACGCTTTGCAGCGCACGACTCATAATCGTGAGGCCGAAGCTATCCGCTCTGATGTTCTGCGCTCTGGCCGGCTCCGCGCCATCGTGCGCCTGCCGCGGGGCCTGATGCCGACCAAACCCCGCCAAGCCCAGGCCCTCTGGGTTTTGGGCGATGCCCACGCAGTTTTGGGCGATGCCCACGCACGGGTGAACATCGCCGACCGCTGGACCATGGTCGCCGACCTCTCCGGGGCAGAACTCACCATGGACGTCAGACAGGATCTGGTCAGCGACCTGGCGGCCTCATTGGGCACCCGTGAGGAGATCCGGGCCCATTCATTCCGCTTTGCCCGGCTCGTACCCACCCGCTCCCTGCTGGCAGGATCCGGCAGTCTGACGGCCGAGACTTTGGCCTCAAACTCGTCGGGACGGCCCGCTCCGCACACCAGGGCCGCTGCCGCCGAGCTCATTCAGGCCGAGGCTGTCCTGGACGCCGTCAACGGCAACGTCCAGCAACAATTGCTGGTTTCACTCGCGGCCGGATCCCTGCCGACAATGCTGCCAACCACGGTGAGTGCCGCACTCAAGGACGGATCGCTGAAGTACCTGCAGGGCCACAGAATCGCTGATGCCCACATGGGAATGGGAGAATCGGCACGTGCCCCGCTGGCCATTATTGGTGTTGCAGAGCTCACCGGGAACACCGTCCGCGGGTCGCGGCACATCAGCCAACTCGTCTTTGCCGACTCCTACCCACAGGGCCGGCTGACCGAACCGGGCGACGTCATCTTCACAACCGGAGCGCAAGGCGGCGCCATGGTCGATGAGGTGGGTGCCGCCGTCGTGCTTTATCCGGCAAGGATCCTGCGCATCAATACCAGGCGCCCGCGGGGGCTGATGCCTGCGATCCTGGCTCAGGATGTGGGGCAGGCGGGGCTGGGGCCGTGGAAACAGCGGCCGGTTCGCCGGATTGACGACGGCGCACGGCCCGCCTTGGGTGCGGCGCTGGCGGAGGTGGCGGCTGAACGTCGGAGGCTGGCGGTACGGTTGCAGCAGTTGGATGGGCTGTCGGGGCTGCTCATGGATGGCGCCGCGCACGGAAGTTTTGAAGTTTTGGACATGACGGATTTGAGTACGACTATGGAGGGAACCAGCTAGTGGCTGCGAAGAAGGCAAAGGTTGAGGCGCTGCCGTCGACCATGAAGGAATTGAAGGACACGCTGTGGAAGGCCGCGGACAAGCTGCGCGGGTCCATGGATGCCTCGCAGTACAAGGACGTGATTTTGGGGCTCGTGTTCCTGAAGTATGTTTCCGATGCCTTTGATGAGCGCCGCGAGCAGATCCGCACCGAGCTGGCTGCCGATGGGCTGAACGAGGACCAGATCACCCAGCTCATTGACGATGTTGACGAGTACACCGGCAACGGCGTGTTTTGGGTTCCGGCGCGGGCGCGGTGGACGTACCTGGCACAGAACGCGAAGGGCACGGCTGCGTCGCTGGATGAGCATGCCAAGTCGATTGGGGAGCTGATCGACGATGCGATGGCGTACGTGATGGGGTCGAACCCGACCCTGGCGGCCACGCTGCCGATGATTTTCAACCGCGACAACATTGACCAGCGCCGCCTGGGCGAGCTGCTGGATTTGTTCAACTCCGCCAAGTTCACCGGCGAGGGCGCCACGAAGGCGCGCGACCTGCTGGGCGAAGTGTACGAATACTTCCTGGAGAAGTTCGCGCGCGCCGAGGGAAAGCGCGGAGGCGAGTTCTACACGCCGGCCGGCGTGGTCCGGGTGCTCGTGGAGGTTTTGGAGCCCACCCACGGGCGCGTCTACGACCCCGCGTGTGGGTCCGGCGGCATGTTTGTGCAGGCGGAGAAGTTCCTGGAATCGCACAATAAAGAGGGCTCGGAGATTTCGGTCTACGGACAGGAATTGAACGAGCGCACGTGGCGGATGGCGAAGATGAACCTTGCCATCCACGGCCTGAACGGAAACCTGGCCGCGCGTTGGGGTGACACCTTTGCGCGCGATCAGCACCCGGACATGCAGGCCGATTTCATCATGGCCAACCCGCCGTTCAACATCAAGGACTGGGCGCGCTCGGAGTCGGACCCACGCTGGAAGTACGGCGTGCCGCCGGCCGGCAACGCGAACTATGCGTGGATTCAGCACATCATTTCCAAGCTGGCTCCGGGCGGTTCGGCCGGTGTGGTCATGGCGAACGGGTCCATGAGCTCCAACTCCGGCGGCGAGGGCGAGATCCGCGCGCAGCTGGTGGAGGCTGACCTGGTTTCGTGCATGATCGCGCTGCCCACGCAGCTGTTCCGCTCCACCGGCATCCCCGTGTGCACGTGGTTCTTCGCGAAGGACAAGTCTGCTGGTGCTTACGGGTCCGTTGACCGCACCGGGCAGGTGCTGTTCATCGACGCCCGCAACCTGGGACACATGGTGGATCGTGCTGAGCGGGCACTCTCTGACGAGGACATTGCTCGCATCGCGGGGACGTTCCACGCCTGGCGCGGGTCCGCTTCCGCTGTGGCTTCCGGTCTTGAGTACGACGACGAACCCGGCTTCTGCAAGTCCGCCACCCTGGCGGAAATCAAGGCCGCCGACTACGCACTGACCCCCGGTCGCTACGTTGGCGCCGCTGAAGTCAAAGACGACGGCGAGCCGATCGAGGAAAAGATCGCACGTCTGTCTGCTGATCTGTTTGCCCAGTTCGACGAGTCCGACCGTCTGGCGGCAGTGGTGCGCGAGCAGTTGGGGAGGGTTTCATGAGTCTGCGAAGTTTCAAGATTCAGGACATCGCGGCTCCAGCCGCTCGGTCAATTGCGATCGGGCCTTTTGGCTCCAACCTCAAAGCGGACCTCTACACTCCTTCCGGAGTACCTGTCGTACGGGGACAAAATATCAAGACCAGCCCGTATCTGAACGAGGAAGATTTAGTTTTCGTTTCACAGGAGACCGCTGACAAGCTTTCATCCTCGATGTTGAATGAGGGCGATCTTGTTTTTCCTCACAGGGGAGCTATCGGTCGGGTCGGGATCGTCGGTAAGCGCCGTATGCTGCTTTCGTCAAGCATGATGAAACTAACCGTTGACCCGAATAAAGCGGATCCGAAATTTGTTCTCTACTTCTTCAGAGGTCCTGGCGAACGTGAACTTCTGATGCGTGCATCGACCGTCGGGACACCTGGAATTGGTCAGCCGCTTACCTCGCTTCGAGGTATCACCATCGAGCTTCCAGAACTAAGCCAGCAGCAAGCCATCGCAGAAGTCCTGGGCGCCCTCGACGACAAGATCGACGCCAACACCAAACTCACCGCAACTGCGGAAGCCTTGGTAGTTGCTCTCTTGAGCCAATTCCAGCCGTCGGTGGCTCTCAACGAGATCGTGAACTATCACAAGAATTCAACGAAACCTGAACTGCTTGAGGACATTTCTGTCGCTCAATACAGCCTGCCTGCATTTGATACTGGCCAACTCCCTGAGGAGTCCAGCCCACTCGATATCAAGAGCTCGAAGTTCCTCATCGAGCGGCCAGCAGTCCTCGTATCGAAACTGAATCCACGTTTTCCGCGTATTTGGGATGTATCTGAGGTTCCCAACATCCCGGCGCTGGCGTCAACCGAGTTCTTGGTTCTCGAACCACGCCACTCCTCGACAACGGTTCTCTGGGCAATATTGTCACAGGCAAGTTTTAGCGCATCGTTGGAATCAAAGGTTGCCGGAACTTCGGGCAGCCATCAGCGAGTGAAGCCTGCGGACCTGCTGGCAACTCTCGTTCTAGATCCCCGTTCTATTCCTACCGGGGTCCTAAACAGTGTCACGAGTAGCGGATTGCGCGCGACGCAAACTCGGATGGAAAATCGACGCCTCGCCGCAACCCGCGACGCGCTGCTCCCCCAGCTGATGTCCGGCAAGCTACGCGTCAAGGACGCTGAGCGCGTCGTCTCGGCCGCTGTGTGACTCTTCGGTCAGCCATGCGCTAATGCACTCGATTTCGAGACAATAGAGACGATAACCACCAATGTCCCGAAATCGAGGACGTTAGTGCGCGGTATGCACAGCGGCAGGTGAAGTGGCACATCGAGGCAAGTGTCCGGCGTCGTGCTTGGACTAGCGGCTCGCTGACCACCCGGGCAATGTCAGAAGACCAGTCATCTCCAGGGGCATGAGGCCGTCATCGAGAGACCTCATCCGCGCATACAGTTTACGAAGAGCCGCATGGTCAGGGAGATAGTGGCCGGCGACAGAACGCTCGAGCACTGTCACGCTCGTAATCATTTGCAAGTGCCCGGTCTGTGGTTCGACAATTCTGAGCCGGTCCAACCGTCGGGACTCGTGCGTAGCGAGGAGCTGCCCTCCACGATCGTCAATGAGAACCGTGACGTTGTGTCCTCGTTCAGCTTGAGTGGCAGCATGGGCCACCACCATCATTTCGCCCAGATCTTTACCGTTCCTCATTCGGTCGGCCATGGGCATTTTCGCAATACGTTCAAAGCTCTCACTCAGGGGTCCGGCAGCATCGTCACTGAGGATTTCCAGCAACGCCTGCGGAAGCTTCCCAAGAACGCTTTGCGTGCGCGAAAAACGTTCGTCGGTACGAGACTTGCGCATCATTTCCGAATGGACCGTCTCGGGAACACATAGCGGCCCGAGCGCCTCAAACAACATCCTCTCCTTATTGAGTGAGAAGAAGTTCAGGCCGGGGCCCGCGTCCATAATCGGAAGCGCCCTCACATCCCTGCGATCCGCTCGTCCACGGATTCATTCAGATCGTCAAGTGTGTCCAGAGCTTCAAGGAAGGCTCGATCCGATTCAACAGCAGGAAGGTCCTTGGCACGCAAGAATTCAGGTTCCACTGTCTTGGGCACGATGCCAGCGGCATCCAATTCATCTTTAACCTCGGACGCAGGGATGCCTCGAATGGATGCCACAGTCTCAACTGTGATCACGCCTTGCTCATAGCCGCGGATGGCGCGAGTGAGCAGACGCTGAGGTGCTCGGGTCCGGGAAGAATCAGCTTGAAGTGTCCGGTACTGGTCGAGCCAGCCAAATTGGGTGGCCAACCCCGGAGTACGGAGAACCATCCATTCAGCTTTGGTCTGGGCGCCGATAAATCCCGCCGAGCACAGGGCGATTGCAGCAATGGCAGGGGACACGAGGAATGTCTGCACGACGGACGAAAGGTGCGCCAGGGATATTTCTCCTGCCGTACGATCTCGCAGAAACCACCGAAGAGAATCCTCGGGAACGAGCAGATGCCGTGCGAATGCATCGGCACGCTGCTCCCGGAACGCGCGGGCAACAGGCACCTGTTGGTCGTAGTCCGTCCAGTCACGGAATATTGCGTGGGAGAGTTCGTGGGCGAGCGTGCTTCGTTGCCGCATCGGGTGATTCGTTTTGGCTACGCCAATGAATGTCGCTTCGCTTTTCGGGTCGAACATTGTGAGGCCATGTTCTCCACCATTTGCCTCTACTTCCAAGACAGCTACATCAATGTCCAGGCGGGTTTCAATCAGTGCCACCAAATCATTCAGCGGCCACACCCCAAGCCCATGGTCCAACCGGAATTTAGCAGCGGCAGCCCTGCCGTCTTCTTCAGCTGAAAGCCTGCTCATGCCTAAATTGCCTGGGAATCCAGGTAGGCGTTGAGATCCGCAAACTGCAGAAGCCTGTCACGCATGACCGACATCTGGGACCCATCGGTAGCCCGGGGCGCGCAGAGCACCCGGGAGGCTGCACCGGATCCGGTCAATTGCGCCAGGGAAACGCCCGTTCCTCTGGCAATGTCAACCAGCTCGCTGGTCTTTGCCACGCGATCACCGGAAACGATTCGGGAAAGTGTCGACTGAGAAATTTCCGTCAGGTCAGAGAGCTGCCGCTGGTTCAAACCGGCAGTCTCGTAGGCTGTTTTTACGCGTCCCCCCACACTGGTCGCGTCCATGGCACATCTCCTTGAATCAAAATTTCAACTTGATTCAATCGTAGCACCGCGCGCGGACACGAACGCGAGAATTCTGCAGCCGGGTCTCCCAGTGGAAACCGCCGCTGACCGTTCACCGTCAACGTAATACACCCCTTGGCTCCCACCGTCACTCGGATTCGAAAGTCTTCAGCACAAGCCGCTCTCCTAGAGCGACCGCTCAAACGGTGCTCGCAGTCGTCGACGCCGGTGAGCCTCCGCTCCAGCTCTTCCTCGGCAACTATCCACTCGACGTCGCGAAAACCGACTACACGCGACGCGTCGCCGCGTGGGAAGCTTGGAACGACATCTCGGTCGCGGCAGTCTGAACTACGTCGTCTCGGCATTCCCTGCCCGCGATCAGACTGGACAGATGAGCGGAGCGCTACATGAGCAACCCCCGGCGACGTGATCGTCGGCTGTTCGAGCGTTTCAAGACAAACTTCGCCCGGCTCGAACCGCCGCACCGGCTGCCCGGCATTGATCTGGCCCGCGGGTTCGCGGTCTTCGGCATGTTCGCAGCGCACCTCACCGTCATCACGCCGTTGGAATGGGGCCGGGGTGAGACGTGGTCGGGCATTGTCTCTGGCCGTTCATCTATCCTGTTTGCCACCCTCGCCGGTGTCTCCTTGGCGCTCGTCACGGCTGCCGCGACTGCCCGGAAGAACAATTACGATGCACCGACCCGACTGTGGGGAACACGGACGCAGCTCGTGCTTCGGGCCATACTCATCTGGGTCCTCGGCATCATCCTCGACGGACTCGAGGTTCCAATATTCGTCATCCTGCCTACGCCATCGTCTTCCTGATTGGCATACCGCTGCTGCGTCTGCCTGCGAGCACCCTGTTCGTGCTCGCCATGCTGCTGGCCCTGACCATGCCCTTTGTCGTCATGGCGATCGACTACAACGTGGCAAACAGCTCCGACCAACAGGAAATCGAGGATGCCCTGCGGATACTGGGCTGGAACTACCCATTTCTTCTGTGGACGGCTTTCATCGCCGCGGGGATGGGTGCCGGCCGAGTGCTAAGCGCAGGTCCCCATCGCGCCTGGATCCTCCTCGTTGTCGGCGCGGCGTTCTCATTTGTCGGCTACGGAATTATCGGCCCGATAGGCAATCGGGTGATTGCATCAGACAGCTTCGTCAACGAAGAGGCTTGGTCGGATGCATGGATCCAGTCGGTGATGCAAGACGGACCTCACTCCTCAGGCATCGGAGAGGCTCTCGGTTCGGGCGGCTTTGCACTGGCAGCGATCGGAGTGTGCATGCTGATCTGCGCGACTCCAATGCGTTGGCTGCTCTGGCCCATCCGAGCCGCCGGATCGATGCCGCTGACAGCTTATGTGTCGCACATCATCATCTGGGCGGTGTGGATTTCGGTCGAGGGCGGGCGCGACCCGAATCTCGACGAGTGGACCGACTTCCGAGAACTTGCCCCCTTCTGGCCTATGACCGTCGGGGTGCTCATCGGTTGCTCATCGTGGGCAGCGCTGGCCGGCAAGGGGCCGATGGAGGCGCTGCTGGGTGCACTGACTTCCGGCCGGCAACTCCGACGCACCTGAGCACATCCGCCACGCCACCCAGAAGGGCGATCCCGCCCGCGCCGCCCAGGCCCTCACCACCGCGGTGGATTCTCCGGAAACACCTGCATTGCTGCTGCTGGGGACCGATGCCTTGCGAGCCGTGCGCGGAGTGCTCACGGCGCAGCAGGCAGTGATCGATGAATGGGAAGAACTGTCCGAGGGCACGGACTTCCCTGCTTAGGTGACGGTGCACAGTGCCGGGCCTGCGCTGGGAGGCGCGGGCCCGGCGTCGTACATGAATCCGCCACTTGGCGGGCATTTGGCCACGTTTACGGACCGGGTGGCGGTCGCGGTAGCCCGAGGATCTTGCGAGTATTGGACCAAGCCGCAACGTCGCGGCGATCCGACCACCGGAGGCCCTCATGCAAAACTTAGTCGCTCCCCCGTTCGATCCTGAACTCAATGCCGCCCTTGAGCTCGTTACCGAGGTCATTCCATCAACTCTCACTCCCGACATGATTCCGCTTATGCGGCAAATGCCGGTGGATCCGGCACTGGATGAACTTGTCACCAGCGTCGGAGCAGTACATGAAGAACGCACCATCCCCGGTTACGAGGGTGAGGAAATCGTCGTTTCGATCTACCGCCGCCCCGAGCAGACAACGGCGGGTCCGGGGATTTACCACATCCACGGCGGCGGCATGATTATCGGCAACCGTTTTTTGGGAGTCCAAGACTTTCTCCCGTACATCGCCAGCCACGGGGCCGTTGTGGTGAGCGTCGAGTACCGTTTGGCCCCCGAGTATCCTGACCCCGTCCCGGTCGAGGACTCCTATGCCGGGCTGGTGTGGACTGCCAACAACGCGGAAGAACTTGGCATCGATCCAACCCGCCTTGTTGTCGCGGGCGCATCCGCAGGCGGTGGGCTGTCAGCGGGAGTCACCCTCCTTGCCCGCGATCGAAAGGGCCCTGCCTTGCGTGCATCGTTGCTGATATATCCGATGCTCGATGACCGCAACGAAACAGTCTCATCTCACCAGATTCAAGGTATCGGGGTATGGGACCGCACCAGTAATTTCACCGGCTGGAATGCTTTGTTGGGCGACAAACGCGGCACCGATGAAGTTTCGATTTATGCTGCCCCTGCACGTGCTGAGGATCTCTCAGGCCTGCCACCCACTTTTCTGGATGTAGGCAGTGCCGAGGTTTTTCGCGATGAAAACGTCGCCTATGCCTCCCGAATCTGGGCTGCAGGCGGTGTCGCAGAGCTGCATGTGTGGCCCGGAGGTTTTCACGGTTTCGACGGCTTCGCCCCACACGCACAGATGTCGATCGCCATGGTCGAGACACGGCACCGCTGGCTCAAACGGATGATCTCGGCCTGAGACTACACGACTGTTGACCCTGTCCACCTATGATGGGGTCAACAGCGATGTAGGGGATGTCAATGAAGGAACTTGCTGGCAGACTGAGCGCGTTGGACCCTGAAGCGAGCGAAACGCTCAAAGTCATTACGTACTTCGACAAACTCGTCGACGGCCGCGTCGGCCACGAAGGAATGCTGCGCGGAGCGGCAGTTCTTTGCGGGAGCCCGATCGGCTACCGCCGCGCTGGCCAGGACAACGGCCGGCGCTTTGCCGCCGATGGCACCGAAATGGCAGCGGGCCCGTCGGGCGTCTGGCCAAACACGACAGCAGATGAAGGCGCCATCGTCTGGCTGGAGCGGGCGGGCTCACTTCATGCCAACGATCCCATGGTCCTTGAGCGGCTTGCGATTGCACTGTCCATCACCACCATGCGCCTGGATACATTGGCGCCCGCCCGGCGTGCCATCGAAGTCTTGCTTTCTGGCGACGCCAGTCCTGAAGAGTGCGAAGAGGCAGCCGCACGCCTCTCCCTTGGCACACACGAACCGACATATGCGATCGCTATTCCAGCGGCTGTCCCGATCGCCCAGTCACTGGCCCACACGCTGGTTGGGACACGGCTCGGAGTGGTTCGTGCAGTTTTGGCGTCTGGTGACACCACTTCGGCATCCCGCGCGGGCATTGGCATTGCAGCCCAGACTCCCATTGCCATACGTGAGTCATGGCGGTCAGCTCTCATCGCACTTCGCCTCACCGACACCGAACAACCCGTACTGAGGGCCTCCGACCTCGGTGCACTTCTTGTGTTGGCCGATGCAACTGATCAAAACACCATTCGACATCCGGATGTATCTGCAATTGAGTCGCTGCTCGGCATTCAATGGACAGTACCCCTGCTGAGGGGTCTTGCAGGAGGAGCCAGCCGGCGGAGCCTTGCGACTCAGGCTGGCGTACATCATTCGACCATGGGCGTCCGGCTGGATAAGCTGCCCGAAACGCTTGGCTACGACCCGTCGACGCCGTCCGGCCGCACCAGGCTTGATGTCGCGTTAATGTTGCACCGCCTGACCAACGCCAAATTCGACGACGGCAGCTGACGGCCTGAGGCTCCGCGGGCAGGATCTTTTCCACCATGATGAGGTGTTCCCCAGTCGTCGCCACAATCGTGGGCGCATGTCGCCATTGCATACTCGTCGACGTTCACCTTCCGAAACTTAACTTTCTTATTCGGGTTGTGTGGGCAAATTTCTGGTGCTTCTCTCGATGACTGGAGGATAATCTCCTGCATGTCCAGCAGGGAGATTGGTAAGCAAGAAGCACAAGAACCGGCAACTCGCGCTACAACACAAGCCGAAGTGCCCTTCACGCTGCCGGAAGCCATGACCGGCAGGGCGAGCCCCGCGAAAGCAGCAGTCGGCGACAAACCCGTCTTTGCATACATCGCAAGCCTGCCGCAGCCGCAGCGCGGCGTCGCCGAAGCGGTCGATGCACTGGCAGCCAAGACTTTGCTTGGCCTCCAACGCTCCGTGAAATGGGGGATGGCCTACTACGGCATCGGTGACGGGTGGTGCTTCAGCTGCGGCGGCTTTGTTGGCCATGTAAAGCTCATGTTTATCAATGGTGCTTCGCTCGAACCGGTGCCGCCGGTGACACCGGTTGGGATGGGTAAGTTGACTCGGGGCGTGGAACTCAAATCCGTCGACGACATCGACGAACGCCAAATCGCAGCATGGATGAAAACAATCACGTCCATGCCGGGCGTTGGAAGCAAGAAGCGCTGAGCCTGGGGTCAGTTAGAACAGGTAGGCGAGGTCCTCATTGAGCTCAGCCTTGTCGAAGGCCCTGTGGTCAAGGGTCTCGCCCGGCGAAAGCTCCAGCCAGTCTCGATACCGGCGGTGTTCCTCGTGCTTGGGATCATTGATGGCCTCAATGAGGTTTTCCCAGCCCCAGATACCGCCGCAATCCTCGGCAGGACCGCGGCCGCGGCCACCGGTGCAGCGCACAACCGGGGCCTGGGGTTCGGCCGGCAGGACCTTCTCCACCTTGATGAGGTGCTCCCAGTTATCACCGAAATCGTAGGTGTAGACCATGGAATCACCCTCCGCAGGCAGCACCTCGCCGAGCGTGTAGGCGTTTTCGTCCAGGTCCCGCTTGCCGAACATGTCGGGCTCCGGGATACCGTAAACAGCTCCCCCGGGGCCGCCAACCTGGAAGCCGTGGAGGTGGTAACTCTCCCACTCGAAGGAGTTTTGCACGATGGTGTGTATGTCTCCGAGAGGCACGTCCGAGCGCACCAGCAGCCGCCGCCAGATGGGAGGCGACGCGCGGTTGATGGACACCTTCAGCTGGTAGATCGGAGCGTTGGGGTTCTTCTTCTTGCCCTTGGATTTCCTCTTGGCAGGTTCGACGGCGGTCGGGAACGGGTCATACTCGTTGGCGCTGAAGTCGGGGTCTTCATCGTCCTCCTGGTCCTCGTAGGCCCTCTGGGTGACGGCGACGGCGGCGCGCACCATCGCGGGCGGCACCGAAATGGTGCCATCCAAGGTGACCAGGCCCAGCTCGGCGAGTTCAGCCATGCGGTCCCGAAGATGCCGTGCCGCGGTTTCGTCGAGGCCCAACGCTTGCAGGCTGATGGGATCGGAGAGGGCACCGATCGGGACGGGCACCCCGGTGCACGCCGCATAGAGAATCGCCGCCTGCGCAGCAGCGGCCTGCCCCACCCAGGGTGCCCAGTCCTGCTCCCCAAAAACCGCAACGGAAAGGAAGTTGGTAATGAACCCACCCAGAGTCTCGCGTCGTTCCGGGTGGCCGGGTTGAAGGATCCTCTGGGCGGACGGGGTGGGCCACACTTTTGTGGAGCCGATCTCGATGAGCTGGGCCGATTCCAGCGCCGCCCACATCTTGGCCAGCATCGGGACCTCATACATGGATTTCACGATGGGAACTTGGCCCTGCGGCAAGTTCTTCCGGTCAAAATACGGTACCTGTTCCCGCTTCGCGTTGGCCTTTGCACCCGTGGCTGCAACACCAACTGCGGCGGCGGCCGCCTCAATGTCCTTCAGTTTCAAGGCGCCGGTGGAGGTCACCGCCGCACCGGGACCGATCCACCGGAGCAGGGCTTCCATGCGTTGCGCGAGCGGCGTGGCCTCGAGCCCGGCCAGTTCCTGTTCCGGGGTCAGATCCGGCTGGTCAATGTCCGGGAAGACCGGTTCATCGTCCTCGTAAAACAGCCCGGAGACTGTCTCGAATTCTTCCTGCGTGCCGGTCCACAGCTTCGTTTCCTCCAGGAATGTCAGGTACGTCCGAATCGCCACAAAAACGAATTCGACGTCCTCCTCAACCTGGGCTGTGACGAGGGTGGACATGGCCTGGCCAAACGGGAGTGGTGCAAAGCTGGTGATATCCGACGCCGGCGTCTGCTCGAAATAGATGATGGCCAGTTTGCCGACAGCCTCGAGCAAATCCTGGACTGCCCCGTCCGGAAGCCCGTCCATCGTGTTGCACCACGTGGCGAATGCGGGTGTGACGGCGTCCACGGCACGGATGGCGCGCAGTTCGCTGACCGACGTGGAGACCCTCTGATTCTTGTTGCCCTTGGAATTCTTAGCCATGGCACCATGCTTCCACATTGGGCCAAGTCGCACCCAGTCCGGGGCATGTAAAGAAAACGCCGAAAACTTTAAACATCGCGCGAACACGCAAAGAACCTTTCAATGGTTATCCACAGGTACTGCCTTGCTGTAGCTTCTGCCGGCTTCCGTGTCAGACCCTGCGAGTAGCTTCTGAAACATAGGAACATCGCAAGATTCGAAAGAGGTTTGCTCATGTCCACGCACAACGACCCCACCGAAGAGGTTCCGGCATTCCCACCCGTTCCCGCCCGTAGCTTGATGCCCGCTTGGTATCCCGACATGCTGGCATCCGTTGCAGACAAGGTTTCCACCGGCCGGGTCCGGGCGGTTGCAGCGGTCAACCAGGAACTCGTTGCCACTTACTGGGCTGTTGGTAAGGAAATCCTAGAGCGCCAGGGCCTCGAGGGCTGGGGAACCAAAGTCATCGACAGGTTGGCTGCTGACCTACGGGAAAGATTTCCAGACTCAAGGGGATTCTCGCCCCGAAACTTCGTTTATATGCGACAGTTTGCCTACGCTTGGCCTGACTTTCCAATTACGCAACAAGCTGTTGCGCAATTGCCATGGGGACACAATATTGCTCTGCTTGAGAAGCTCAGCGACACCCAAACCCGCCTCTGGTACGCAACAGCCGCCGTCGAACATGGATGGTCCCGCAACGTGCTGGTTCACCAAATCGAGACCCGCCTGCACGAACGCTCCGGGCAGGCCGTCAGCAACTTCAAGGCGGTTCTTCCAGCCGCAGACTCGGACCTTTTGCAGCAGACCATGAAGGACCCGTACGTCTTCGACTTCGTGGCCATGACCGACCGGCACAACGAGAGAGAGTTGGAAACTCAGCTCGTCGATCACGTTGAGAAGCTCCTGCTGGAACTCGGACAGGGCTTTGCGTTCGTTGGCAGGCAGGTCCGGCTTGTGGTTGGCGGAGACGAATTTATTGCCGACGTCCTCTTCTACAACTTCCGGCTGCGCAGCTTTGTGGTGGTTGAGCTCAAGGCAGGCAAGTTTGACCCCGGATTCCTCGGCCAGTTGGGCATGTACATGGCCGCCGTCGATGACTTGATGGCCCACCCGGACGACAAACCGACCATCGGCCTGTTGCTGTGCAAGACCAAAAACAACGTAGTCGCCGAGTATGCACTTCGCGGGTACAGCGCTCCGATTGGAGTGGCCGAGTGGAAGACACAGATCGTTGAGTCACTGCCGGAGGAATTCAAGTCGAGCCTGCCGAGCATCGAACTGCTGGAGGAGGAGCTGGGCGACGGATGAGTGCAACACAATGTTGCAACAGGCTGTTGCAACATTGCGCGGGACGCAATTGTGCAAGCCCCGCTTGCACAATTGCTTTAGGTTATTGAGGGCTCCGGTCAGCCCGAGACTCCGCCAATCGAGACGTTGACCTCGTGCGAAACGGGAGTGCCGCGCTCCACCGTCCGCGACACTGTGCAGTATTTGTCATGCGAAAGTGCTGCGAGACGTTCCACCATTCCTGCAGCCTTTCTCCCGCCTTCGGTGTCGGGGAAGTCCACGTTGAAAGAGATGTGGAGATTGTCCACGCGGGTGGCGCCGTCCTCCACCAACTTGTTGCCGCTGGCCTCCACCGTGTAGCTGGTGGGCTCGGCACTGCGGGCAGTCACCGTGTCGACGTCGATCGACGAACAGCCAGCAATGGCCGCCAATAACAATTCGACGGGGCTCAGCAGCCCCTCACCGTGACCAAACTGAATCTGCGCACCCGCGGCGTTGCGTACTGTATATACGGCCGTGGACGTGCGGGTCAGCTCGACGGAACGCACCATGGAATCATCTTTTTCACTCATCTGCCCATCATGCCACCGAGAGCGCCGCAACGGGCGGATTTTTAGTTTTACTTGGCCCCTCTCCTACGCTGATAACCCCGCATAACAGTTCACAACCCGCCACCGACCGGCACTGCTGATAGCGTCATTGAAGATCGCCATCCAGTACACGGGGAGAACACCATGACACTCGCAGCCACCGGCTTTTCCGAGGCCGACTGGGAGGGCGTTGCCCTCGAGCGGCTGGCAGAAGAACACTTGGGCTGGAAGCCGACGCGCGGCGAGGAGATCGCGCCAGGCAAGGGCGAGCGTGAATCATGGTCTGAGCTGCTGATCCGCCCCCGCATGCTCAACGCCCTGCAGCAGCACAATCCGACCGTTCCCCTGCAGTACCTCAAGCAGGCGCTGGCAGAAATCACCGCCCCCAAGTCCAACGACGCCATCAGCGAGAACCAGCGCATCCATGCCTACCTGGTCCACGGCTACCGCCTCAGCTACATCGACAACGACGGCACCGACGTCAACGCCACCATCCACCTGATCAGCGCCGACCCGGACCGGAACGACTGGCTCGCCGTCAACCAGGTAACCCTTGTGGCCGGTGACTACAAGCGCCGCTTTGACCTGGTCCTGTACTGCAACGGCATGCCGGTCAGCATCATCGAGCTGAAGAAGGCAGGCAGCGCCCAGGCAGACCTCCGGGCAGCCCACGCACAATTGCAGACCTACCTGCGCGAATTCCCCATGGCCTTCCGCTTCTGCGTCATGACCCTGGCCAGCGACGGCATCCAGGCGAAATACGGCACCCCCTTCACCCCGTTCAACCACTGCTCCCCATGGAACGTAGACGACGACGGCGTGCCCGTCCCACCGGGATTCACCGTCGATGGGGAGGCCGTCACCAGTATGGAGACCGCGTTGGACGGGCTCTACAACCAGGACCGTTTCCTGCAACTGCTCAATGACTTCACAGCCTTCGATGAAAACTCGGAAGGCCTCACCAAACGCATCGCCAAGCCCCACCAATACTTTGCCGTCACCAAAGCCGTGGGAAGCACCGTCCAGGCTGTTGAATCCAACGGGAAGGCCGGCGTCGTCTGGCACACCCAGGGGTCCGGCAAGTCCATGGAAATGGAGCTGTACACCAACCGGGTCATCCGCCACCCCCGGCTGAAAAATCCGACAGTTGTGGTCATCACGGACCGCAACGAGCTCGACGGCCAGCTCTACGAGACGTTCGCCCAAAGCCAGCTGCTGCCCGAGAAGCCACGCCAGGTCAAGCGCCGCTCAGAACTGCGGGACGAGCTGAGCAACCGCACCACCGGCGGCATCTACTTCACCACGCTGCAAAAGTTCGGCCGCAGCAAGGCTGAGAAGGACGCCGGCAACGACCACCCGCTGCTCAGCGACCGGCGCAACATCATCGTCGTGGTGGACGAGGCACACCGCAGCCACTATGACGACCTTGACGGCTACGCCCGTCACCTGCGCGACGCCCTGCCACACGCCACACTCATCGCGTTTACCGGAACCCCGATCTCCTTCGAGGACCGCAACACCCGCGATGTCTTTGGCGACTACATCGACATTTATGACCTCACCCGTGCAGTAGAAGACGGCGCAACCGTGCCCGTGTATTTTGAGCCGCGGCTGATCAAGGTGGGCCTGGCCGGCTCGGTGACCGAGGAGCAGCTGGACGCCGCGGCGGACGATGCCACGGTGGGCCTGGACATGACGGAACGTGCGCGCATCGAGGCAAGTGTCGCCGTCGTCAATGCCGTATATGGTGCACCGGAACGCATCGCCGCACTGGCGGTGGACCTGGTCCAGCACTGGGAGGGCCGGCGCGCCTCCATGGTCAAGTTCATCGAGGGCCCGGGCAAGGCCATGATCGTGGGCGGCACACGGGAAATCTGCGCCAATTTGTATGCGGCCATTGTGGGACTGCGGCCGGACTGGCACTCAGACGATCTCGCCGCGGGCAAGATCAAGGTGGTGTACTCGGGCGATGCGACGGACGCTCCCCCGGTGTCCGGCCATGTGCGGCGCGATTCGGAAAATGCCGCGATCAAGGCACGGCTGAAGAACCCCGACGACGAGCTGGAGCTGGTGATCGTCAAGGACATGATGCTCACCGGCTTTGACGCCCCGCCGCTGCACACCCTGTACCTTGACAGGCCGTTGAAGGGCGCCCTGCTCATGCAAACCCTGGCCCGCGTGAACCGCACGTTCCGCGGCAAGGAGGACGGGCTACTGGTTGCCTACGCACCGCTGGCCGACAACCTGGCCAAGGCGCTGGGCGAGTACACGCAGTCGGACCAGCAGAACAAGCCCGTTGGCAAGAACGTGGACGAGGCCATCGCCATGACGGTGACCTTGTTGGGGTCGCTGGGTCAGCTGCTATCCGGATACGACTGGAAGGCCGTGCTGCACAAGGGCGGCCCCAAAGCCTGGATCAACGCCGCAACCGGCGCCACTGCATACCTGCGCGACCCCGCCACACCGGGGAACGCGCCGTCAGACCCGGAAACCTTGGCATCCAGATACCGCAGGTACAGCGGACAACTCTCCCGGGCATGGGCCTTGTGTTCCGGCTCGTCCGCGCTGGAGGTGCTACGGCCGGATGTGCAGATGTATGAGGAAATCCGTGTCTGGATGGCCAAGTTCGACGCCGCCGACCGCCAGGCATCCGGCCAGCCCATCCCCGAGGACATCCAGCGCCTGCTCGGCGAACTGATCGCCGGGGCGACTTCGTCGGGTGAGGTACTCGACATTTACGCCGCCGCCGGCATGCCCAAGCCGTCACTGGACGACCTCACTCCCGAGTTCATCGCCAAAACCAAGACGGCCCGCAACCCGCAGCTTGCCATTGAGGCGCTGCGGAAACTTGTGGCCGAGGAATCGGTGGCGACGACGCGGAACAATGTTGTGCGGCAGCGGGCCTTCTCGGAACGCATCACCGAACTCATGCGCAAGTACACGAACCAGCAGCTGACTTCTGCCGAGGTCATCGCCGAGCTGGTCGAGATGGCGAAGGAGGTCGCGGCCGAGGGCAACCGCGGACAATCCTTCAGCCCACCGATGAACCAGGATGAGCTGGCGTACTACGACGCCATTTCGCACAACGCATCCGCCGTGGATGTCCTGGGAACGGGGGTTCTGGCGGACATCGCCCGACAACTGGTGTCGGTCATGCGCCGCGACATCCGCACCGACTGGACCGTGCGCGACGACGTCCGCGCCAAGCTTCGCTCATCCATCAAGCGGCTGCTGGTCCTCAACGGCTACCCGCCGGACAAGCAGCCCGGTGCGATCAAGCTGGTCATGGAGCAGATGGAATCCATGGCGCCACGGTACGCGGAGGCGCGGGCCGGGGCGTAAGTGCGGCTGGGCGGAGCGAACCTTTAACTCAGAGTCAATAGTTCGCTCCACCAGTTCTGCCTCCCCTCGGCTGAACCCCACCTCCCAAAAAAGTTGGGAGTTCGTTGGGAGTTGGGCTTTTGGCCTCGGCTCCCCGCCCGCACCCCTTTGAATGTGGGAGGTCCCAGCAGCGATCTTGTGACCGAACGGCGTGGATGATCACGTTAAGGGGACACCTCCTCCGTCGTTCCATTGCTTATCGTCGAAGTTGAAGAAGCGACTGAAATCGGCCGGAGCGCCCCTGATATACGGCAACAATGCTGCTTTGTCAGACCCTGCGCCTACTATTAAGCCAGCAGACAACGAAGCACCCTGGAGCACTGTCGTGGACTACTTTTCGATCAATTCCCTGCGTGAGAACCACGCAGGCTGGTCGCTGCTTCGCGCCCAAAACGCTCCGCTGGCCCTGACGTTTTTCATGACGGCGTTCACAGACGTGAACCAGCGGAACCTGGGCCGCCAGGACCTCATCGATGTCCTTGATGACGTGTTGTTCAGTCTGCGGGATTCCTTGGGCGAGGAAAGGTTCCCAAGATCGGCCGGAGAGTATCTGGACGACTGGGCCGAGCCGGACAAAGCCTGGCTGCGAAAGTTCTATGCCGACAACCGGGACGAACCCGTCTACGACCTCACCGCGTCAACCGAGGACGTCATCCGCTGGGTCGAATCCCTGCGCGGGCGCGACTTTGTGCCCACGCAATCGCGCCTCTCCAGCATTTTCAACCTGCTCAAGACCCTCGTCCACGGTTCGGAAACGGACCCCGAGGCCAGGCTTGCGGAACTGCAACGCCAGCGGGACGACATCGACACGCAAATGGAGCAGATCCGTTCAGGCACCATCCCCGTCATGACCGCTCCGGAAGCCGTGGACCACTTCCATCAGCTGACCACCCAGGCCAAGGACCTGCTCTCCGACTTCCGCGAGGTGGAGGCAAACTTCCGCAAGCTTGACCGCAACCTGCGCGAGCAGATCTCCATGTGGGAGGGCGGCCAGGGCGATCTCCTGGAATCCATCTTCTCCTCCCAGCAAGACATCAGCGGCTCTCTGCAGGGACGCACCTTCCAAGGCTTCTGGGATTACCTCATGTCCCCGCAACTGCGCTCGGAATTGCACGAGCTGCTGGAACGCGCCACCCAAATCGAGGCCCTCGCCACGCAGGACGGCCTGGCGCAGATCACCTCCATGCAAAAAGACTGGCTGCCCGCGGTGGAGCAGACACAATCCACGGTGCGCCAGCTGTCGGCCCAGATCCGGCGCCTGCTCGATGACAAGGTGTTCCTGGAAAACAAGCGCATCATGGCGTTGATCCGCAACATTGAATCCGGCGCCGTCGCGGTCCGTGCCACCCCGCCCGCCGGCATATTTGCCGATCTTTCCGGACACGACGTACCCGTTGCGCTCCCCTTTGAACGCCCGCTGTACGAGCCCAGCCAGCAGGTTGCCATCGACGACGCCGTCCAAGTCGCCGATGATCTCGACGTGGATGCCCAGGCACTCTTTGACCAGTTCTTCGTGGACACCCAGCGCCTGGAGTCCAACATTGACGCCGTCCTGACCGACGCCGAACAAGCCACCCTCGCGGACGTCACCGATGCCTTCCCCCTCAGCCAGGGCCTGGCAGAAATTGTCAGCTATTTCCAGCTCGCCACCGAGTCCCCGTCGGCAACCATTGACTCGGACGCGGCCCAAACCCTCTCCTGGACGCTTCCCGACGGCAGCCTCCGCGAAGCCACCGTTGAAAAAATCATCTTTGTGAGGCCCTCATGAGCACCACCCCGGATTACCTTCAGGAAACCCTAGAAACCCCGGAATCAACGGTGCGCACCCCCGACGGGCTGCCCCTTGTTGTCACCAAACTGTTCAAGGGCGTCGTTTATCGCGACGCCGACGAAAAACTGTGGCAACGGCTCATGGAACTCTCCGCCCATACCCGCGACCATGTGGCGGTACTCGGCCTGGAGCTGGTCCTCGACGACGCCGAAGGCTACGCATTCCTGCGCTCGCGCCCCGACGCCGACCCGGAGCTGCCCCGCCTCATCCCCCGACGCCAGCTCACCTTCCACGTCAGCCTCCTACTGGCCCTGCTGCGGGCCCGGCTGGCCGAGTTTGATCAGCAAAACAGCGAAACGCGCCTCATCATGACCGCCAGCCAAATTGGCGACATGGTCTCCGTGTTCCTGCCCGAATCCAGCAACGAAGCCCGCATCCTGGACCAGTTGGCCACCAACATCAAGAAGGTCACGGAGCTCGGTTTCCTGCGCAAGCTCCGCGGCCAAGACGGCAGCTATGAGGTGGCCCGCATTCTCAAGGCCTACGTCGACGCACAATGGCTCGAGGAATTCGATGCCCGCCTCGCCGACTACCGGGCCGAGCTGGAAGGCGACAAATCCGCCGTCGGCCGTTCACCAACCAAAACCGCACCCTCCCCAGCAAAGGCGGCCACAGCATGAGCACCCAGGCACAGGCGGGCCTGTTCAGCCTCGATGACCTGACCATTGACGACGCGGGAACCCGCCCAGGCTTTCGGCTGCAGCGTTTGGAGCTCCTGAACTGGGGCACGTTCAACAAGAATGTGCGCACGTTCCGGCTCGACGGCGAGAACAGCCTGCTCACCGGCGACATCGGTTCCGGCAAGTCGACCGTGGTGGACGCCATCACCACGCTGCTCCTGCCGGCCAACCGGATTGAATACAACAAGGCTGCGGGTGCGCAAAAGAAGGAACGCAGCCTGATGTCATACGTTCGCGGCTTCCACAAAAGCGCCCGCAGCGGCATTGGCGACGCCTCCCGCCCCGTGGCGCTGCGCGGCCCCGGCACCTTCACCGTGGTGCTGGGCGTCTTCCACAACGCCACCCTGGACAAGA
Organism: Arthrobacter sp. PAMC 25486; assembly: GCF_000785535.1. Classification (NCBI taxonomy): domain Bacteria; kingdom Bacillati; phylum Actinomycetota; class Actinomycetes; order Micrococcales; family Micrococcaceae; genus Arthrobacter; species Arthrobacter sp. PAMC 25486. The sequence goes on from NZ_CP007595.1 coordinate 2,464,698, forward strand.
CCGTCACCCTCGCGATCACGCTGTGGGCCACCCAAGAAGCCGGCCAGCCCACCCGTTTCTATTCGATCGCGGAGGGCGATCAGTCCATCAAGGGTGACTTCTCCGATTTTGGGGCGGACATTGCGAAGCTGAAGCGTCGCCTGCGCAATGACGGTGTGGCCATTTTTGACGTGTTTGAAAAGTACGGTGCCGCGTTCAAGCGCCACTTCGGCATCGGCTCCGCCCAGGCGATGGACCTGTTCCACCGCACCGTGTCCATGAAGCAGGTGGAAAACATCACCCACTTTGTGCGCACCAACATGCTGGAGGAAGACGATGTTGAAACCCGCATCAAGAACCTGCTCCACCACTTTGACGACCTAAAAAAGGCCCACAACGCCGTGTTGCGGGCCAAGGACCAGATCCGCATGCTGGAGCCGGTGCGGGACAACGCCGCCCGCCACGCCGCATTGACCGTCGACTACAACAGTTCCCACCAGCAGCGTGAGCAGCTCTCACCGTGGTTCACCACCCGGAAGTTGGAGCTCAGCGAAGCCCACCTGCTGGAACTGGAGCGGGCAGGCGCCAAGGTCCAGGCGCAACAAACCTCGCTGACCGCCGAGCTCGGCACCTTCAGCCGGGAGCTGGCTGACCTGCGCGACGACATCCGCAGCAGCGGAGGGGGCCGGATCGCCGCCATCGAGGCGGAGCTGGCCCGCATGTCCATCGAATCCGGCGCCCAGCGCGAACGGTACACAACATATTCCGAGGCCGCCACCGTGCTGGGGCTGTTTGAGCCCGAAGACCAGGTGGTCTTTGACGCCAACGCCGCCGCCCTCCCCGGGGTCGAGAAGCATCTGGTCGAGGCCAACGCCGAACTGCAGGACCAGCGCACAGCATTGGACCGCCAACGTTCCGAGGCTGCTGAGCAGGCGGGCGAGTTGCAGGAAGAGCTCAAGAGCCTGCTGAGCCGGCAAAACCTGCTGCCCAGCTGGCTGATCGCACTGCGCCAAAGGCTGTGTACGGGAACGGGCATCGCCGAATCGGAGCTGCCCTTCGCCGGGGAACTCCTGAAGGTCCGCGACTCCGAGGCGCCCTGGGAAGGCGCCGCCGAGCGAACCCTGCACGGCTTTGCCCTGTCACTATTGGTCACCGGCGCACACTATGGGGCTGTCAGCGACTGGGTTGACTCCAACAACCTGCGCGCCCGGCTCGTCTACCTGAAGGTTTCCGACAACCCTGCCCCGCGCACCGCAGCACCGGGCACGCTTGCCAGTAAAATCGGTATCAAGCCCGGCACACCCATGCGAGAGTTCCTGTTGGAAGAACTGGGCCGCCGTTTTGACCACCAATGCTGCGAAACCATGGAAGAGTTCCGCCGCTATCCCAAGGCGCTGACCGTCAACGGCCAGCTCAAGAGCGGTGGCGGGCGCCACGAAAAGGATGACCGCAAGGCGCTGACCGACCGTTCCACCTACGTGCTCGGCTGGGACAACCACGACAAGATCGCCCGCCTGCGCACCGCCCTGGATCACGCCGAGGGCCAGGCCCGCACGGCACTTGACGGCCTGGCACGCATCGACACGCAGCTGGGCAATCTAGGCCGCCAGCAGCGGCTCATCGGCACGGTCACCGCCGTCGCAAGTTTCGCGGACCTGAACTGGCAGTCCACCGCACGCGCCATGGAAGGCTTGAAGGAGGAGAAGTCCGCGCTGGAATCCTCCAGTGACATCCTGCGTGAACTCACCCGCCGCGAGGCGGAAACGGCGGAGCGGGTGGAGGCGGCCAACGACCGCCTGCGGACCCTCATGGAGCGGATCGGCGCCAACAAGAAGGCCATCCAGGACATCACCGAGCAGATTGTGGACTGCCGCGAATCCCTCGCCGAGACGCCAATGACGGACGACGCCGGGCTCCTGGCTCAGCTGGGCAAACTCACCGAGGCGGCACTTGAGTCAGCGTCTTTGACGTACAAGACCACCGCGAAGATGGAGAGCAAGGTTCGCGACCGGCTCACCGCCGCCATCGACGCGCTCAACAGGCAGGTGATTCGCGCGTCGGAGGCCACCATCAAGTTCATGGCTGACTTCCGGAACAAGTATCCTGCTGAGACCACCGACCTTGACGCGTCCCTTGAAGCTGCCGACGAATTCACCAAGATCCTGACACAGCTGGTGGAGAACGATCTTCCCCGCTTTGCCGAGCGGTTCAAGGAATCCCTGACCCAAAACACCATTCATGAGATCGTGGCCTTCAACGCGTTCCTGGACGCCCGCAAGCAGGACATTGTCTCCCGCATCGGTGAAATCAACGAGTCCCTGGCCCGGATTGAATACAACACCGGCCGGCACATCCAGTTGGAACCACAAGCAACCTCGGACCCAGAGGTGCGCGAGTTCGGCACCGACCTGCGGGCCTGCTCCGAAGGCAGCATTGGTGCGCAGGAACAGTATTCGGAACAGAAGTTCCTGCAGGTGGAGGCCTTGGTGGAACGTTTCCGGGGACGGGAGGGGCGCACCAGTCTGGACGAGCGTTGGACGGCGAAGGTCACCGACGTGCGCAACTGGTTCACGTTCTCGGCCTCCGAAAAATGGACGGAGACCGGTGAGGAGCATGAGCATTTCACCGATTCCGGCGGAAAGTCCGGCGGTCAAAAGGAAAAGCTGGCGTACACCATCCTTGCCGCGGCGCTGGCGTTCCAGTTCGGGATCGCGGCGGGCCCCGGCAACCAGCGTTCCTTCCGCTTCGTGGTCATTGATGAGGCGTTCGGGCGCGGCTCTGACGAGTCCGCCAAGTACGGTCTGGAACTGTTCAAGCGCCTGAAACTTCAGCTGCTGATCGTCACACCGCTGCAAAAAATCCATGTCATCGAGCCCTTCGTAGCCAACGTCGGGTTTGTGGCCAATGAAACCGGCGCAGACTCCCAACTGCGCAACATGTCCATCCAGGAATACCGGGCCGAACGGGACAAGCGTGGCCGCTAAACCGTCGGGGGCCGGCAAGGCGCCCGCCTGGACCACTCCCGCCGATGTGCGCACAGCGTCGCTGCGTGCTTGGAACAGTGGTGAGTTGCTGCGCGAGGCGGCCCTGCCCACGGGTCTGCATCCTCGCCGTCGTGCGTTGAAACACCCGAGTGCCACGCAACTGCGCACCGATTACGCCTTGGCCGCGGCATGGGCTGCCTCGTGGGTCCCGGCGCCGCAAGGCTGTTCCTTGGACCATGTCTCCGTGGGGGCCAGCACCATCGGCGCAAACACCCTGCCCGCCGCGGCAGTTTTTGCCTCGGCCAGTGATGAGATCTTGTTTCTGGGCCTGGGTCGCGAGTCCGCGAAGTTCACCGAACTCTCGCGCCGGGTGACAGAGCTCGACGCCGGATTGACGGCGTGGGCGATGCTGCGCCCGCTCGAGCTGCTCAAGTACGGCGAAGATGCCCTGACTGCTGCCCGGGTGGCACTCTGGTTCGCCGCCAACCCGGCGCCGGGGATTTACCTGCGCCAGTTGTCCCTGCCCGGCGTCCACACAAAGTTCGTGGAAAACCATCGCAGGCTCATCGACGGGATACTGGCAGTGTTGGCCCCCGAGCGGCCCCTTGTGGGCAAGAACTACGCGCGCAGGCACGGCTTCCACGCCGCACCGGACAGGGTCCGGGTGCGATATTTGGATTCCGCCCAGGCTCCGGTTCCGGGGATGGACGACGTCGAGATGACCGCCGCTGCCTTCGCCGCCCACCCCCTGGATGTTGACCGGATCATCACCACGGAAAACCTGATCAATTTCCTGGCACTGCCGCCGGCGCCGCGGACACTGGCCGTTTTTGGTGGCGGCTACGGTTTCGAAGGCATCCGGGATGCGGCCTGGCTGAAGGACGTCGAGGTGCTGTATTGGGGTGACATCGACACCCACGGCTTCCACATCCTGGACCAGCTGCGCTCCCACCACCCGCATGTCCACAGCATCCTGATGGATGAGGAAACGCTGCTGGCGCACCGCGACTTCTGGGGCCGCGAAGCCTTACCCAGCCATGCAGTCCTGACACACCTGGACGCCTCCGAAAACACGCTGTACGAAGCACTCAAGGCCAGCACCCACCAGCCGCAGCTGCGCCTGGAACAGGAACTGCTGCGGTGGGATTGGGTGCTGGCCCGCCTGCCTTAGCCGGCGGCCGTCGGGAATACCTGGACCACCGTGGGACGGGGCGCACGCACTTGGCCGGGGGCCGGCGTCGCACCTTCAGCAACGAAGTCCGGGAAGAGCGACTCGTGCAAGCCGTAGCTACCATCCTCACCCGGGTGCTGAACAGCGACGTAGACCATTGATTCGGTGTCGTGGATGATGGGCCCGCACGTCTCGGCGTTGCGCGGCACCGACAGGAACTGTTCCACGTTGCCGCGGTTGTCCCCCTCCAGACCAACCTTGAACAGACCGTCGTTGAGGCCAATGACCGACGGCGCCCCATCGGTGGAAATCCACAGATTGCCTGCGGAGTCGAAGGCCAGGTTGTCGGGGCAGGAGATCGGGCTGACCTGATCAACCGGGAATCCGCTGAAGTACGCCTCAGGGTTCTTGGCCGGATCCCCGCACAACATGAGCAGGTTCCAGTTGAACACCGTTGCCGTGGAGTCGTCGCCCTTCTCGGTGATTTCCACAATGTGCCCGTCACGGTTTTCGGTGCGCGGGTTGGCCTCATCGGCCTTGGCACCCTTGTCCACGCCACGCTTGGAGTTGTTGGTGCAGGCAACGTAGACCTTGCCCGTGGTCGGGTTCGGCTCCACATCCTCGCAGCGGTCCATCTTCGTGGCCCCCGCCTTATCCGCGGCGAGGCGGGTGTAAACCAAGACTTCGGGCACGCTCATGCCGTCGATGACGCTCTTGCCGTTGACCACAAGCGGCAGCCACGCGCCTGTTCCATCAAAGGACCCGTCCGCCGGCACTGTGCCTGAGCCGTCAATCTCGGAGGCAGAGTTCCCCGTGAACTGGGCAACGTACAGGTCACCCTCGGACAGCAAGGTCATGTTGTGGGCCTTGTCGTCCTTCTTGTACTTGTTCTTCGAGACAAACTTGTACAGGTAGTCGAAGCGCTCGTCATCGCCGGAGTAGGCCACAACCTTGCCGTTCTTGGCGATGATGACGTTGGCACCCTCGTGCTTGAAGCGACCCATGCCCGTGTGCTTTTTCGGCACCGAGTTCGGGTTTTCCGGGTCAACTTCCACGATGTATCCGAAACGGTTCGGCTCATTGCGGTAGTCCTCGCCGCGGGCGTCAAAGCGGGGGTCTTCCTTCTCCCAGCCCATCCCGGTTTCCTTGTCTTCCAGCCCGTAGCGGCGGTCTTCCACAGAGGTGCCAGCGGTGCGGAAGAAACCGTTGAAGTTTTCCTCACCGGAGAGGATGGTGCCCCAGGGGGTGGTGCCGCCGGCGCAGTTGCCCAAGGTACCCAAGACCATGCGGCCTTCTGTGTCATCCACGGTCTTGACCAAATCTGAACCGGCCAGTGGGCCGGTGAGCTCAAACGTGGTGTCCATGGTCAGGCGCCTGTTCAGCTTGCCGCCGCGTACGTACTCCCACGGTGTGCCGGCCTTGGCACGGGACAGCTCCACAACGCTCATGCCGACGGCGTTACGGAAGATGTTCCGTCGGAGCTTTTCCTCTGCCTCGTCGGCTGGGACCGCCGGGAACATGATTTCCGGGTTGACGTATTCGTGGTTGCAGACCAACAGACCCTTTTTGCCGTCGGCCTGGCGCAGGATCTCGGTGTAGTCGTTGTTGTAGCCGAACTGTCCGGCCTGCGCCTCCGGCGTCTGCTGGGCAAAGTCGAAGTCCGGGGTGTCGGCAAACAAAGGGTCGCCCCAGCGGATGATCGGGGACCATTTGTAGCCTTCGGGAACCACAAAGGTGTCCACGGCGGCGTCCACGGGCTTGATGGCGGTGAACTCCAACTTGCCGGAGGATGTGGGACCGGGGGTGCCGCCGTCGGGCGTGGTCTGACAGCCGGTCAGCACCACGGCCGCACTGAGTGCGCCGGCCAGCCCGAAGCCGAGCGCCGCACGGCGGGAGATCTCAGTGGAAACGATGTCCCGGAAATAGCTGTTGGAAGAGGTGTTGCAAACGGCTTTCGAGCAGGCGTTGTCACATTTAAGGGCGCAGGTAACGGCGCTGCGCTTGCCGCGTGTGTGGCCGAGCATGGGCAGAAACTTCTTCAAATCAGTCAAGACAAATCTTCCTTTAGGAGTGCGATGACAGCCACAGTGGCAAAGGGCGGAGACCAAACGGGTAGGAAACGGTAAACGGAGAATGAACTGACGGCCAACCCTGTAGTCATGAGGATCTGCTATGCGTCCCCGTTTGCACTCGGCGGGTACTCAATGGTGGGCTGTACCCATGAAGAAGACTCTGGCGATTCTTGCTCTGACGTTCATGACGATGCTGGGTATGGCCCCTGCAGCCACGGCGGCGGCCCCTCCAACGGACATCATCGTTGAGGACGCGGCAGGTGTGCTGTACCAGCCACAGCTGTTGGAAGCCCTCAAGGAAATCGACTTCTACGAACCCACCACGGTGGCCGTCGTGACCATCGACGGCGAACCCGACACCGACCAGCTCAACTCCGACGTGCTGGAGTTCGCCCGTGCACAGCACCCGGAGTGGCTCAGCTCGGACGAGCAGAAGTGGGCCGACGGGTTGTTCATCTTTGCCGTGGATCCCATTGCACGCAAGGTTGGCACGTACATGGGCGAGGACCGCAAAGTGTCGTTGTCGAAGCAGGCAGCCATCCAGGAATCCACCGGGGACCTCTTTCGCGAGGCGCAGTGGACCGAAGGCACCATCACCGGCATCAAGAAGGCGGCGAAGCTGATCAACCAGCCCTGGTACCGGTCTGCGGGATTCATCATCATCACCAGTGTCACCGGTGGCATTGCCGCCCTGGGTTTTGGCACCCGCGCCGTCATCCGGTCCAATAACCGCAAGAAGGCCGCCGGGCATCTCAAGCGCGGCGACGCAGGCTTTGCAAACGTCAGCCTGGACCTTCCCGTGACCGAGCTAAACGCAAAAACCATCCCGCAATCCTCCACCTACGGCTCACTGGTGCTGGAAAAATACCGCAACTTCAGCACGCTTTACAATGAGGCCAGTGGCTTAAACCAGCAGTGCCATGCCTTCAGCAAGAAGGAACTTTCCAAGGCGGGCAATGTGAAGGTCACGGCCCAGTACGCCGATCTGGCCGAAGAACTGGACCGCCTGGATGACGTCATCGCGGACACCAACACCCTGCTGAACAAGTACTCGGGCTGGGGCGCCGCATGGGACAGGCAGACAGGATCGCTCACGGAAGACCTGGCCCGGCTGCCCGAGCTGCTGACCCAACGCGAAGCACAGGGCCAGCCCAGCACCGCAGCCCTGGCTGCCTTTCAAGCCCAACGTACGCAGGGACTCCAGCAATTGTCCGCCGACGTCCAAGCGGGCATCATCACCCCGGATGTGGCCTTGGATGAGCTCCGGAATATTCAAGTGGAGCTGACAAACCTTCTGCAGCAGCATTCGGAGGCCATGATCGGCCTCTACGCCAAAACCAGCTCCGAGCGGACCTCCATGCAAAAAGCCATGGATCGCAGCCGCCGCGACAACATCGGCGCCCGCCCCGCGACCATCTTGGGCTCCGTCTCCAACTGGTACATGTTTTACCCGGTGTATGCGTTCAGCACCGGGTACACCAGCGGCCAGTCCGCGGTGAACACCTCCCGCAGCAGCGCCAGTTCAGGCGGCAGCAGCACCGGATACGGTTCAAGTGGAGGCAGCTTCTCCGGCTCCGGCAGTTCTTCCAGTTTCTAGTACGACGCCGGGTCCCCGGCCTGGGTGCCCGGCCCGCCATCGGTGGTGTGGGAGCGTCCTATCGGGTGCGGAGATCGCAACGTCACACCCTTTTATTCCTTGAGGTCCGCGGGGGAGGGAACAATGAGCTGCTCGGCTGAATCCTCAATGTACCGCTTGGCGTTGATCATGACGGCGCCTGTCATCATGACGGCCAGGCACACGCCGAGCATCGCGAAGGAGGCGGTCCAGGATCCGGTGGCGTCGTGGATGGTGCCAAAGAACAGCGGCGCAATGCCAGCCCCGGCGTAGCCCAGGCCCTGGCTGAATCCGGACAACACCGAGGAGCCGTGCGTGGTCCGCGAGCGCAGGTTCACCATGAGCAGGGCCGTGGCGAAGGTACCCTGTCCCAGGCCGGAGAACGTCACCCATAGCCAGGTCCCGTCCACCGGCGACAGGTAGAGGCCAAGGTGCCCGGCGGTCCAGAGCAGGGCAAAGAGAGTGATAGCCACAATCGGGTTTTTCATGCGCGGCACCCACAAGGGAACGAGCAGGCTGACGGGCAGGCCGAGGATGGCGAAGTACGCCAGCGCCGTCCCGGCCGTTGCCGCGTCCAGACCCTGGCCTGAAAGGTACGGCGGCAGCCAGGTGAAGTACACATAGGTTTGGGCGGAGTTGCCGGCCAGGAAGATGGCCAGCCCCCAAGCCACTGGCGAGCGCCACGGCCGCAGCCTCGGCACCTCTGCCGCCCCGCCCGACTGCCCCGCACCGAGGTGCGCTGCTTGGCCGGCGGCACCTGGGTGAGCTTGCCCGGCGTCGAACTTTTCCTTGCGGTCCCGCACAAATTGGGTGATCCACGGCAGCAGCACCAGAAAGCTGACCGACGCCCACAGACCGATGGAGACGCGCCAGCTGGCGGCCCCGGCAACCGGCACGGCCAGCTGCGGGCTGATCGCGGTGCCCACCGCCAGCAGCGTCACATAACCGGCCGTCACGATGCCCACGCGGTCCGGGAAGTACTTCTTCACCAGCGGCGGCAACACCACATTGCCGATGCCATAGCCGGCCATGACCACCGCCGTCAGGGACAAAAACGGCCAGACTTCCCCTGTTGCGGCACGTCCCAGCTGCCCTGCGATGGCAAGCACGACGGCGGCAACCAGCGCCCTTTCGAGGCCGAAGCGGCGAATCAGGACGGGAGTCAGGAGGCCGAAGATGGCAAACATCAGTGGCGGGAGCATCGCCAGCAGGCCGGTGGTTCCGGCGTCGAACCCCAGCTCGCCGCTCAGCTCGCCCAGCAGGGGCGGCACCACCGAAACGGCCGTGCGCAGGCTGAGCGCCATGACCATGATGCCCAGGAGCGCCCCGATGCGCCCGGTCCACGGCCGCTTCTCAATAAAATTCGTCACCGCTCAACCCTAGCGACTCCCTGGCCACCCGGATTCCCGAAGGCGCAGGCGAACCGGAAAAGGAGCCATGGCTTCGGAATTGGCCTGTCCGGCAGCCCCGGCATTCTCGCTCGCCCGTCCTGCCCCTCGGCAGCGCCACGTCCCGAGCCTGCCTGCCCAAAGTTTTTCTGCAGGATCATGCTGAATTTGAGGGGGCAAGGCATAGGATGGGGCAAAGTGTGCACACCGGCGCCGGCGAAAGGCCAATCATCATGGACGTTCTCGAATTGGGTGCGGCCCTGCGCGCCAGGCGGCGCGCGCTGCACCTGACCCAGAACGAAACGGCAGACCTGGCCGACATTTCCACCCGTGTCCTCAGCGACCTGGAAAACGGGAGGGAAACGGTCCGCCTGGATATTCTCACCGCGGTTGCCACGGCCCTGGGCATGAGCCTGAGCCTGAGCTTGAAGGTGACGCAGCCATGAAGAATCTCGAGTATGCCAAGACTGTCACCGAGGCGGTCATCTACAAGAAGGGCCGGGCCGCGGCCACCCTCACCCGCCACCCCAGCATGGGTGTGGTGTTCGCCTATCGGCCCGCCTACCTCAGCGACGGTGGACCGGCCATCGCCTCCACCCTCCCAGTCCTGGATGTCCCGGTCAGCCTGGGCCACGGAAATGTTCCAGCCTTCTTTGCCGGCCTGCTGCCTGAGGGAGAGCGCCTGGCCAAACTGCGGTGGGCCGTCAAAACCACCATCACCGATGAGTTTTCGCTCCTGCTGGCCGCGGGCGAGAATCCCGTGGGCGACGTACAGATCGTCCCCGCAGGCCAGGCACCACAGGCCATTCCCCCGTTGTTGACGGTCACGAAGACCATGCAAGACATCATCTTCGCCGACTTTGCCGCCGTCCCCGGCCCCGTCGACCTCAGCGCCCTGGCGGGCCTGCAAGACAAGGTCACCGCCTCCTACCGGCACGACAAAGACGCCACCCGCGCCTACCTGCTCAAGTTCAACGACGGCAGCCACGCCCGGCAGGTGGAAACGGAATTCCTGCTGCTGACCAAGGCCCGTGCCCTGGGCATCCCGGTTGCGGAGGCACGCCTGGTGCACGACGGCGTTGGCCAGGCCGCGCTGCTGGTCTCACGTTTTGACCGGTCCCCCAGTGGGCCGCTCGCGGTTGAGGATTGTGCGCAGCTGATGGGCCTGGTACCCAGCCGCAAATTCTCGGTGCCCAGTGAAGCGGTGGCCTCGGCAGCGATCAACATGTGTTCCTCCCAAGCCCTGGCGGCAAGAAACATCTTCCTGCAATTCCTCTTTGCCTGGCTCACGGGCAACGGCAATCTGCATGCGAAGAACATTTCGGTGCTCCAGCAGCCCAGTGGAGAGTGGCGGCTGGCCCCGGCCTACGACCTGCAATGCACCTTGGCAGCAGAAATTGAGCAGGGCTTCGCGGCTGGGGTGCCTGGCGGCATCTTGACGGAGCTCATCGACGGTGACCCCTCCCGCGACCCTGGCATGGCACTGGCTGTCGGCGGCAGCGCTGGCAGCCGCACGGGGTTGAACCGCAAGGACTGGCTGCGGTTTGGCCGATCCCTGCACATCCCGGAACGGCTCGTGGCCAAGTGCATCGACAAAGCGCTGGCCGCCGCCGTCCTAACCACGGCGGAACTGCCGTTTGAGCGGGACGTGAGCGCCGCCGTCGTACGCGTCTTGGGAATTCGGCGGGCAGCCATGGAACGCTAGGCACGGCAAATTATTTTTACTGACGAAATGACGCTAAAATGTCACTATGCCACGAATAGCCGCCCCCACGAACGCGGCGCAGCGCGCGCAGACGCAGCGCAAGATCCTCAACGCTTTCGGCGAACTGTTGTTCACACACGGTTTGCCCGGTCTGACCATGACCGACGTTGCCAGGACAGCCGGCGTGGGAAGAACCGCCGTCTACAACTACTTTGCCGACCTGGAGCAGCTCCTGGTGGCGTACGCGCTGGATGAAACCGGCAAGTTCGTCATCGAGCTCAAGGCCCGTCTGGAGGGGCGGGAGAATCCCGTCGACCGGCTCGCCGTGTACGTGCGGGCGCAGCTCGAGGACCTCACCCGACGCCACCTGCCGCCGGGCCCGGCCATGCGTTCGGTGCTCTCACGCGAGTCCTTTGAAAAGCTTGGCGTGCATGTTGGCGAGCTGAATTCCCTGCTGATGAGCATTCTTCGGGAAGGCATGGAGCAGCGTTTCCTGCCCGAGGCCGATGTGGAGGGGCTGGTGCAGCTCATTCACGGTTCGCTGACGGCGAGCGCGTCACGGCGCAATTCAGACACCCCTGACGAAGAGCACATCAACGCTGCCGTCCGCTTTATTCAGGCCGGCGTGGGCGCCTCCTTTGACGCCGACGGGCGCCCGCTGACAGTGTCTTAGCGGCGACACCGCCGCTTGCTGTGCCAGGGTTGACGGCCCAGACCGGGTGCACGGCGCTGCTGCCGCAGGCTAGTCGGCCGGCTAGTCGGCCGGCTCCGACTACTCGGCCGGGGCAGCGGCCGGCGGACTCAGTCGCGGGCAGGACAGCAGACCCGGGGTGTGATCCACCTTGGGGACTGCCAGCAGGCCAACAAAGGTGCCCGTCAACACGATGTCGACCGAGCCATCCTTACGGTCATCCTCCACGTACTCCGTGCTCGACACGTTCTTTTGCAAGGCAAAGGCGGCGGCATGCCCGCCGGGCCCTGACACAATGATGGCCGGCCTTGAATACTTGGTGGTGCCGTTGCCCACCGTCTTGACGATGAAACCGCGCTTCTTCAGCTCCTCGGCGACCACCCCCGCCCTGCCCTCGACGCTGCCGGCGTTAAAAACGTTGACGGTGATGGTGTCATTGGCGGGATAATCGAGCATTTCGGCCGGGCAGGTTTCCGGGATGGGCGTTGGCTTGCCCGGGCCCAGTTTCAGTTCCATCTCACCGCGCTGGACCATCCCAGCCAGCACGACACCGGACACCACCAGGGCCAACAGCAATACCAGGACCACGCCGTGGATAATGCGGCGGCGCACGGTACTGCCCGGCAACTCAGGAGTTTCCGGCGCCGGGAACGCCTCGTCCAGGCCGCTGCTGTCCACGATGTGGTGCCCGCGCCACGACGTGCCGTCCTTGGCTTTTTTGCGTTGCTGGCGCAGTTCATAGGCGGCATCCTTGGCCTGCCTGCGTTCCTCCCGATCCGCCCTGCGCCGTTGGCCGGCGGTGAGCAGCACCTCGTCTGCGGGCTCCTTTCCGGGAGTTTCCGCAGGCGGCCTAGTCATCTATCACCAGGACCCGGGCATGCAGGATGGTGCGCTGGTGCAAGGCGGTGCGCACGGCACGGTGTAGGCCGTCTTCCAGGTACAGCGTGTCGTGCCACTGGACAACATGGGGAAACAGGTCCCCAAAGAAGGTGGAGTCCTCCGCCAGGAGTGCCTCAAGATCCAGCTGTGCCTTGGTGGTCACGAGGTCGGCGAGCCGGACCTGCCGGGGCGCGACGCCGGCCCAGTCCTTGGGCGTGACGTAGCCATGGTCCGGGTACGGGCGTTTGTCGCCAACAGCTTTGAAGATCACCTCTTCAGACTAGGGACTGTCTGCGGCTTATGGAACTGCTGTCCACCGAGCCGCGGGGTGTGTTGCGAAAAGGTTATGCAAAATGGCCCTCAGGAGGCCGGACTGGGAACATGGGTTCATGACTCTCACGCAACCTTCGCTGGCCCTGCTCCTCGATGTGGATGGCCCGCTGGCCAGCCCGGTGACCCGCCGCGTCCCGGATGACATCATCACCACCCTGATTGCACTGGTGAACCGCGGCATCCCCGTCGTCTTCAACACGGGCCGTTCCGACGCGTTCATCGCCGAGCAGCTCATGGTGCCCATGCTCACCGCCGGCCTGCCCGCAGGGTCGGTTGTCCACGCGATCTGTGAAAAAGGCGCCGTCTGGTTCAGCTTCACCGCCGATGGCCCCGGCCCCATCCATGTCGATGCGGACCTGGCCATGCCCGCCGCCTATGGTGACGACATCCGCGCCCTCGTCACCCGGTCCTACGCCGGGCATATGTTCTTTGACGAGACGAAGAGGGCCATGGTCTCCGTGGAGCAGCACATTGACGTTGGCAGTGCCAGCTACCTGGCCGAGCAGTTAAAGTTCGACGCCGATGCGCTGGCTTTGCTGGCCACGCACGACTTGGGTGCCGTCCGCCTTGAACATCGCGCCCCGGCGTCGGCGGGCACCATCGATTACCGGGTGGACCCGTCGATCATTTCCACCGACATTGAATCGGTGCGCCTCGGCAAGGACCTTGGTGCCAGTCGCGCCGTTGAACTCCTGGCCGCCCAGGGCATTGTGCCGCAGGCGTGGCGCACCGTGGGTGATTCCCGCACTGACTACGCCATGGCCGACTGGTTGCACCACCAGGACCACTCCGTGGAGCACGTTGATGTCCGCCCCGCAGAAGGCGTCCCGTCCAAGCCCTATCCGATCCGGACCGCAGGCGATCTGGGCTTGGGCGAGGACGTCATCAACGACTTCTCCGGCGGCGCCTTCCTGAAATCATGGCTGGACACCCTGGACTAAGTCACACACACCCACCAACCCGACGCTCGCTCACATAAGGGGCCATTTCGGGGAACCCTCACTCACATAACGGGGCATTTCGGGGAACGCTCGCTCACATCGCGGGTCTCACTACTGAAGCGCGGACTCCACGGCTGCGACCAGCTCGGGTGAGTCCGGCGTGACGGCAGAGGCAAATCGGTCCTGCACAACGCCGTCGTGCGTGATCAGGAATTTCTCAAAGTTCCATTTGATGGGCTCGGCGCCGCTGCCGGTCAGGGCCGCGTAGATGGGGTGGGCGCTGTCGCCGTTCACCTCGGCCTTGGCGGCGAGCGGGAACGTCACGCCAAAGTTCTTGCGGCAGAATTCAACGATTTCCTCGGCCGAACCGGGCTCCTGGCCGCCGAACTGGTTGCAGGGCACGCCAACCACGGTCAGGCCCCGGCCTCGGTACTTTTCGTGGAGTGCCTCGAGTGCGTCGTACTGGGCTGTGAAGCCGCACTGGGAGGCCACGTTGACCAGCAGCACTGCCTTCTCGGCGAGGCCGGCCAGGGTGGTCTCTGTGCCGTCGTTGAGTGCAAGGGAAATGGTGTTCAAAGTTTGAGTAGTCACCAGCCGAGTCTAGCCCCGCCGGTCCGGCGCGGGCTGGCACAGGAAATGACACCGACCCCGCTTTTGGAGCCCGGGATCCCGGCGTCAGAAAGTGGGATCGGGCTCAGAAGTGTGGCGATACCTCTGTCGATACACTGATTAACAAAAAACACCCTCTCCCTTGACTGCTCAAGGGAGAGGGTGTTGCTGGCGGAGGATGGGGGATTTGAACCCCCGAGGGCGTTAACCCAACACGCGTTCCAGGCGTGCGCCATAGGCCGCTAGGCGAATCCTCCAGCTTGCCGTGCAAAACACGGCAGGTTCAAGAGTACCTGACAATGTGCCCAACTCACGAATCGGCACGCCCCCACGTGACGCAGGCCATGAATTTGACTGTCAGATGGACTAACTCACTGCAGGAAATAAGGGCAGCACGGCCCCGTTCAAGCCCTACCACCCTTACATCCCCTCGCAGTCAACGCCCGTGGCGGACCGTGTGAGGAAGTGGCCGCCAAGGCGGCCAAATGTCGCAGACAGCAGTGCTCCCGCCGCCTCTACAACACCCGCAACTTTACAACAACGCCAAGTTTTACCGGCTACTCCACGGCGCAAACGCTCATAATTGAGCCAAAAGGACAGTCTTCGGGAGAAGTGCTTCAGTGCCCTGCCCGCATGGCCAGTGCCGCCGTGACGAACCCCGCAAGGGCAAAGCCGGCCGCCATGATCCACATGAAGAACTGTTGGCCGGAATGCCGGTGGACGCGCTGGCTGGTGTTGGTGGAAAAGACCTCGCTGCGCATGAGCGCCGTAAGCGCCAGGCCGATGGCCAGCACCCAAAACAGCCATTGAAAAAGTCCGTAGCTCAACATGACGACCACTCCTCAGTGGCCCGGGCAGCGCAGAGGCCTGGGCGCCGCGGGGACCTGCTTGGCAATAGCTTCAATGCCCCATGTGGCGAACGTATCATTCCCGACGAGAAATTGATATGGTCCCGCATGGCCCGGGCGTGCAGCCGCGGGCGCGAATTCCAGCCGGCCCGCCGGAGGATTCGCACGCATCGCGACTGTCGGGTAAGCTGTTTTTCGGCCCCTCATGTGGCGTCACCCTGTGAACTCCCCCAGGACCGGAAGGTAGCAAGGGTAAGCGGGCTCTGGCGGGTGCATGGGGGGTCTTTACTTATCCCCAGATGTGCCTGAATTTGGGCATCTATGCGGCATTTTGTCAGGCGGATTAGATAGGGTCTAACTTGTGAGCGCACCAACAGCCCTGTATCGCCGGTATCGTCCGGATTCCTTCGCCACCGTGATTGGCCAAGAGCACGTCACGGCGCCACTCATGGCTGCTCTGGAAAAGAACCGCGTCAATCATGCCTACCTCTTCTCAGGCCCCCGCGGCTGCGGCAAAACAACCTCTGCACGCATCCTTGCCCGCTGCCTGAACTGCGCCAAGGGCCCCACCTCGCACCCCTGCGGCGAGTGCGACAGCTGCGTCGAATTGGCTCGCGGCGGCACCGGCTCACTGGACGTCATCGAAATTGACGCCGCCAGCCACGGTGGTGTTGACGACGCCCGAGACCTGCGCGAACGCGCCACCTTTGCCCCCATTCGAGACCGCTACAAAATTTTCATCATTGATGAGGCCCACATGGTCACCTCAGCCGGCTTCAACGCCCTGCTGAAAATCGTGGAAGAACCGCCGGAGCACATCAAGTTCATCTTTGCCACCACCGAGCCGGACAAGGTCATTGGCACCATCCGCTCCCGCACCCACCACTACCCCTTCCGGCTGGTGCCGCCGGAGCCGCTCATGGCTTATTTGGCACAATTGTGCGAACAGGAGGGTGTTGCGGTTGCCCCCGGCGTTCTCTCGCTCGTGGTGCGCGCCGGTGGCGGCTCTGTCCGCGACTCCCTCTCTGTTCTCGACCAGCTCATGGCAGGCGCCGGCGAGTCCGGCCTTGACTACGACCTAGCCGTCGACCTGCTCGGTTACACCCATTCCTCACTGCTTGACGACGTCGTTGAGGCCCTCGCCGCGGCGGACTCCGCCACCGTTTTCAAGTCGGTGGACAGGGTCATCCAGACCGGCCACGATCCCCGCCGCTTCGTCGAGGACCTGCTTGAACGCTTCCGTGACCTCATCATTGTCCAGGCCATGCCGGAAAGCGCGCACGCCATTTTGCGCGGCACCCCCGATGAGCTCATCGCCCGCATGCAGACACAAGCCGCTCAGCTCGGTGCCGCCGAATTGTCCCGCGCAGCCGACGTCACCAACGCCGCCTTTAATGAAATGACAGGCGCCTCCTCGCCCCGCCTGCACCTTGAATTGCTCGGTGCCCGCCTGCTCCTGCCCGGCGCCGACGCCTCCGCCCGCGGCATGGCCACACGCCTCGACCAGCTCGAACGCCGCCTTAACTACTCCGGCACGCCCGTCGCCCCGGCCGGCAATGCCCCCCCCGCCCCCGCCGCAGCTGAACCTTCTTCCCCCACCCAAAGCACGACGGCGGCCCCCGCCGATTCTGCCGGCGGCACCTCCGGCGGTGGTTTGGCTGCCGTACGGGCCCAGTTGGCGCGCGCCAAGGAAGCTGCCGGCGCTGAAGTCACCGCACGCCATGCCCCCGGGGGTTCAAATCCCCCCTCCTCCGCTGCGGAACAGGCCCCGGTTGCCTCGGCTGAACAAGCACCCGAAGCACCAGTGTCCGCCACGGCCCCAGTTCAATCCCCGGCAGCTGCTCCGCCAGCATCCGAGGCACCAGATGCTCGGACGGCTGCAGCCGAGCCCGCCCCGAACCAGCCTGTTGCACCATCAGGCCGGTCTTGGGATGACCTGCCCACTCCGTCAGGGACTCCGTCGGATGCTCCATCGGGCACTGCGCAGGCAATGCCGGCACAGGACCAGTCCCTCCAGCAGCAGGCACCCCAACAGGCTGCAGTTCAGCAGCCCGCGCCTCAACAACAGGCGCCGGCTGCCAGCCATGCCCCAACTTCCTCGGGCATCGAAGTCATCCGCCGCGCCTGGCCGGAAGTCCTTGGCTCGCTGCGAAACATTCGCATGGCCTCATGGGTCATCGTGAACCAAAACGTCGTGCCTCAAACGTTCGACGGCCAGGAATTGCGGGTCGGTCTCCCCTCGACGGGATTGATCAGCGCGTTCAGCAACGGCGGGCATTTGCAGAACCTGCAACAGGCCATCAATGAAGTCCTGGGCCTGACCATTTCGATCCTGCCCGTTGACGGCGAAGCTCCGAAAGCGAGCGCTGAACCAAACCCAAAAGTACGAACTGGTAACCCTTCGCCCCAACGCGAAGGGAACAACGGCCATGCCGCCCTCCAGCCGGCACGGAGCAACAATGCCGCGGCAGTAGCTGCGCCAGCCCAAGTAACGTCTCAGCAAGCAACTTCCCAGCAGACACCGCCGGCCCAGGCAGCACCGGACCAGGCAGCGAATCAGCCAGCGCCGGCAGCGGCTCAAGCAGCACCAGCCCGCGCCCAGGCCGCACCAGCACCTACACCTACACCTGCACCTGCACCTCAGATCGCAGCCCAGCAGACCGCGGCTGAAACCGTTGCACCCCAAAACACTGCCGCCCAGGCAGCTTCCCAGCATGCGGCGCCCTCGCCACAGCAGGGCGCTGCCAACCCGCAGGCGTCGTGGGACGGTCCTGCCGAACCCAGCGATTCATGGGGCGAACCGTACGCGGACCCATATGCGGGCGAGGAGCCCTACCCCGCTGAGGACGCCTACACAGCCGAGGACCCCTACGCGTCCGTTCCTCCACATGGCGACATTGCGCCAGCCCATGGCACGCCTAGAAGTCCCGCTGCACCGAGTGCACCGATGGTTCACACACCGCCCAAGGTGTCCCCCATTGCTGCATGGACCACCGGCTGGGATGCCCCCGTTGCAGCAGCTGTTGTCGCAGCGCCCGCAGCGCCGGAATCTCCCCGCCGCAGCGAACTGCTGGCGCAGCAAATCGCGGCCCAGGAGAATCAGCCGGGCAACCAGCAACCGGCACCCCAGGACTGGGGCGTTTCCCTGGGTCAGGGCAGCCGGACTGCCGTGGCCGACCCCGGTTGGGGCAGCATCTCCAACGCACCCGATTGGGCACAGGACGGCCCTGCCACGGACAACATTTCAGACAGCGCGCCCGGCACCCCCTCAGCTGCCACACCAGGAGAAGCTTCTGGCGCACCGTCCAGCGCAACGCCAGGCGTAATCGCTGAATCCGCCACAGGCACCATGCCGGCGGCAGATGATGTACCTTTCAATGCCGCCCTGCCTGTGGCCGGACAGCCCCTGGGCGCGTCTGCCGCGTACCCAACCCCGGCGGCGATGCTGGCGCCAGCACCATCAGAGGCTGCGGTCCAGGAGCAGGAGGGTCCGGCGTCGGGCATGGAACCAGGCGAAAAGCTGACCATGTACCAGCGACTGTCCAACAGCTCCGAGGCTCAGGCTGGGCGCGCCAAGGCTCCGGCCACCTCGGCGCAAACACCCTATGTGGAGGACGTGCCGAGCCCGGACGACGTCACCATTGAGGAGTCCGGGGTGGTGGGCCAGGCCGCCGTCGAGCGTATTCTGGGCGGAGTGCTGATCGAAGAGCGCTCCCTGAACCCGAACAGCTGAGCCACCCGGCCGGCACCATTTTTGAACCCATAGACAAGAGGCAAAGTGTACGAAGGAGCAGTTCAGGAGCTCATTGATGAGCTGGGGCGCCTGCCCGGAATCGGGCCAAAATCCGCGCAGCGTCTTGCCTTCCACATCCTGGAAGCAGACACGGACGACATGAAACGCCTGGTCAGGGCCATTGTCACCGTCAAGGAACGGGTGAAATTCTGCACCGTCTGCTTCAACGTCACCGAGGCGGAACTGTGCAATATCTGCCGCGATGAGCGCCGCGACCCCACCGTCATCTGCGTCGTCGAAGAATCCAAGGATGTCCTCGCGGTGGAGCGCACGCGCGCCTTCCGCGGCCGCTACCACGTCCTCGGCGGCGCCATTAATCCGATCGCCGGCATCGGCCCCGACCAGCTGCGCATCCGTGAACTGCTCACCCGTCTGAACGACGACACGATCCAGGAAATCATCCTCGCCACTGACCCCAACCTCGAGGGGGAAGCCACCGCCACGTACCTCTCGCGCATGCTGAAAACCCTCGGCATCACCGTGACCCGCCTGGCCTCGGGCCTGCCCGTGGGCGGCGACTTGGAATACGCCGACGAGGTCACCCTGGGCCGCGCCTTCGAGGGCCGCCGCAACGCCCTCACTTAAAGATGCTTATTTAGCGCAACCATATTAATATACGACGCCGGGTGCCCGGCTTTAGCGTCCGCCTTACCCGGCGTTGGCGATGAGTTGGGCGAGGCGCTCCTTGGTGGGGGTCCCAGCGGTGGGAACATACATCACAAAGTGCAGTTCGGGCACGTCCGAGGGCACCAACCGGTGCTGCTCAAACGTCAGCTCGCCCACGGTCGGGTGGATGAATATGCGCTGCCGGGAGGCGAATCCCAGCACACCTCGTTCGGCCCAGATGCCGGCAAATTCCGGGCTTGCTGCAGAAAGGCTGTCGACGAGTTCGGTGTGCGCTGCCGAGCCGAGCCGAGGGCCGGCCTCGGAACGGAATTCAGCCACGAAGTACCGTGACGTCAGCTCCCAGTCGGGCAGCATTTGGCGCAGCTGCGGGTCGGTGAAGACGAGCCGGAGCAGGTTCCGCTCCGCCGGGACAATCTCTGCGATGCGTGAATACAGAGCCTGGTAGGGGCTGTTCCAGCCAGCAATTCTCCAGTCGGGAGCCACGGCAAAGGCCGGAAAGTCCACGGCATCCATGAGCGCCTGCAGGTGTGGCGGCACATCCTCCAAGGTGGCCGTGCCGCCGGCCAGCACCGCACCGTGGCCGCCCAAGGCAAGCACATAAGCCTGCTCGGCGGCGCTGAGCCGCAGCACCCTGCCAATGGATTCCAGCACCTGGCGGGAGGCGTTGATGTCCCGCCCCTGCTCCAGCCACGTGTACCAGGTGACGCTGACGGCGGAGAAGGCAGCCACCTCTTCCCTGCGTAGTCCCATGATCCGGCGCCGGCCTATGGGAGGCAGCCCGTGGTCCGCACGAAGCAACCCCGCACGGCGGTCGCGGAGAAACTGGCCCAGCTCACGCCGTCGTTCTTCATTCATTTCACCAAATCTAGCACTGCCACTACTAGTATTGACGCCGTCTCCGCGGCGCACCCAAAATGCTGGTTGAGCGCCCTGAATGCTGGTTAGCTTGTTCCATGCCTCCATTACGTTCACGCACTGTCACCCACGGCCGCAACATGGCCGGCGCCCGCGCCCTCATGATGGCCTCCGGAGTGGCCCAGGCCGACATCGGCAAGCCGATCGTCGCCGTCGCCAACTCCTTCACGGAGTTCGTCCCGGGCCACACCCACCTTGCCCCCGTGGGCCGGATCGTCTCCGACGCCATCCACGCAGCAGGCGCCGTCGCCCGCGAATTCAACACCATTGCCGTGGACGACGGCATCGCCATGGGTCACGGCGGCATGCTCTACTCGCTGCCGTCGCGTGACCTGATCGCCGACTCCGTCGAGTACATGGTCAACGCCCACTGCGCCGACGTGCTCGTGTGCATCTCCAACTGCGACAAGATCACCCCCGGCATGCTCATGGCCGCGCTGCGCCTGAACATCCCCACCGTGTTTGTCTCCGGCGGCCCCATGGAAGCCGGCCGCGTCACCATGACCGACGGCTCCATCCGCACGCTGGACCTGGTCAACGCCATCTCCGACGCCGTGGACTCCTCCATCTCGGACGCGGACATCGACCTTATCGAGGCCAACGCCTGCCCCACCTGCGGCTCATGTTCGGGCATGTTCACGGCCAACTCGATGAACTGCCTGACCGAAGCCATCGGCCTGTCGCTGCCGGGCAACGGCTCGCTGCTTGCCACGCACACCGCACGCAAGGAGCTGTACGAGCGTGCCGGCGCCACCGCCGTCGAGATCGCCAAGCGCTACTACGAGGACGACGACGAATCGGTGCTGCCGCGCAACATTGCCAGCTTCGAGGCGTTCGACAACGCCATGGCCTTGGACATTGCCATGGGCGGGTCCACCAACACGATCCTGCACCTGCTCGCCGCAGCGCAGGAAGCCGGCCTGAAATACGACCTCGACGACATCGACGCGAAGTCGCGCCAGGTGCCGTGCCTGGCCAAGGTTGCCCCGAACGTGGCCGGCGACAAGACGTATTACATGGAGGATGTGCACCGCGCCGGCGGTATCCCCGCCCTCATGGGCGAGCTCAACCGCGGCGGACTGCTGCACACCAACGTCAACTCGGTCCACTCGAAGGACCTCACCGGCTGGCTGGACGACTGGGACATCCGCGGCGGCAAGGCCACCGAGCAGGCACAGGCACTGTGGACCGCAGCTCCAGGCGGCCAGCGCTCCTCCACCGCATTCTCACAGTCGGCCGAGTGGACCTCTCTCGACACCGACGCCGCGGGCGGCTGCCTGCGCTCCGTGGAGCACGCGTTCTCCAAGGACGGCGGCCTGGCCGTGCTGCGCGGCAACATCGCCATCGACGGCGCCGTCGTCAAGACCGCCGGCGTGGACGAGTCCATCTGGACGTTCGAGGGCCCGGCCGTGGTCTGCGAATCCCAGGACGAAGCCGTGGAAAAGATCCTCTCCAAGACGGTCAAGGCCGGCGACGTCGTCGTCATCCGTTACGAAGGCCCCCGCGGCGGCCCCGGCATGCAGGAAATGCTCTACCCCACGTCGTTCCTGAAAGGCCTGAAGCTGGGCAAGGTCTGCGCGCTGATCACCGACGGGCGCTTCTCCGGCGGCACCTCCGGCCTCTCGATCGGCCACGTCTCCCCCGAGGCGGCAGCCGGCGGCACCATCGCCCTGGTCCAGAACGGGGACCTCATCCGCATCGACATCCCCAACCGTTCCATGGAACTGCTGGTGGACCCGGTTGAGCTGGACGCGCGCCGTGACCTGCTCGAATCGACCACCGGCTACCAGCCCGTGGGCCGCGAGCGCGAGGTCTCCGCCGCGTTGAAGGCCTACGCCGCCATGGCCACCAGTGCCGACAAGGGCGCCATCCGCCAGGTCCCGGCGGATGTGGTCCTGATGAAGGCGCCGCGGACCGCGGTTCCCGTCGCGTAGCGCCCGCCCCATCCCCAAATCTGTGTGGCAGCTATTGGACGAGAAGGCGGGACGGGAAAGCGCTTGCTTCCTGCGTTTTCGTCTACTAACTGCCACATAGAAGGCACGACGGCGCCCGGCCCACCTTGGTGAGCCGGGCGCCGTCGGACTTTAATCAGCGCGGGACAGGTCAACGCAGGACGGGCCTGGCCTCAGGCCACACGCGTTCCCTTAGGCAATTTCCCGGCCGGGGTGCGCAGGGCCCGCCAGCCGAGGGCCAGGATTCCCGCTGCGACCAGCAATTGCAGGCCAAGCCCCAACGGCCACAGCGGCAGCTTCTGCTCGAGGTACCCCGTCACCACCTTGCCGTTGGCACACATGTACGTTGCTTCCGGCCCGGCCTGCGCATAGCGGGCGCCCTGGCTGATGGATTCGAACAGACCCGTCGAATAGTACTGCGTGGACGTGGCACTTCGCTCGGGGTACGGAATGGCATCGGCGACCACCACGAACGGGTTCATGCCCAGCATCCAGGCCACCCGCTCCGACCGTGGCGCTGGTTGTTCCACCAAGGGGCCAAAGCAGGCGTACTCGGCATTTTCATCCGTAATGTCCGCAGGTCTTGGCGGTGCCGGATACATCTCCTTCTCGTTATCTTCCAGACCGGAGTCAGGCTCCCCCTGATACATCTCTGCGCCCTTGTAATGCATCTGGTTTGCCGCCACCGTGCCGTTGCTGAGCATCATGCCCAGGCCAAAGGCGATCAGCGTGCCAAAGGCCAGCGCCGCGACCGTCAAGTACGTGACGACAATGGAGAACAGCGGCCGGTTGGCCAGCGCGGAGATGCCCACTCCCAGGGCACAGACAACCCCTAATTCAATGGCAAGCAGGAGCAGGGCAACCAGAATGTAGCCGGCACCCAGACCGCCTTGGGCGATGCCGAAAATCAGGAACGGCACGCTCACCACAAGAAAGGCGAGCGCAGCAAACCACGACGCCAGAAACTTCCCCCACAAAAGCTGCCCGGGCCGCAGCAAGGTCACTTGCATGATGGCCAGGGTTCCGGCAGCGCGGTCACCGCTGATGGCATTGGCCGAGAAGGCCGGAGCCACGAGCAGCCCGAACAGCAGCACGAACGCCAAGACGGCTTCAAAGATCAACGGTCCCGGGCCCACCACCGCTGCATCCTGACCGATCCCACCAAAATCAGTCTGATAATTGCTCTGCGCCTTCCAGCTGATCCAGGTCAGGGCCGTCACGAGCCAAATGAGCCCAAACCAGATGACCAGCATGATGTACCAGCCGCGCGAACGCAGGCGCTGGCGCAACTCCATTCCCACCACGGCCAACACGCCTGTGGCATAGCCGTTTATCCGGCCAGGACCCGGCGAGGGGGTTCCGGGGGCTGTCTGCGGGGCGGGCCCGTTCTGCATCGTTGTCATGGCTGCTCCACCTTCATGCTCATGTAGGTTTCTTCCAAGGCGCCCGTGGCCGGGGCAAAGGCACATACGGCCACGCCGGCCGCCACCAAATCGCGCAACAGCGCCGCCGCATGCTCTTCCCGTTCCACGCTGACACTCGCCGAAGGGCGCCGGCCCGTGCCCGGCTCGAAGGCCACACCCAGTGTTGTCAGCGCCGCGGCCAGGTCCGCCGGATCAAGCGCTGCAATGGAGTACTTGCGCCCCTGCCCGGCGGCTTGTTCCACGGACTGTGCCAGCACGGAACGGCCTTGGTTCACGAACACCGCACCGTCGGCGATTTCGTCAAGCTCCGCCAGTACGTGGGAGGAAACCACAACGACCTTCCCCTCCGCTGCGAGCCGCCGCAGAATGCTGCGCAGTGCAATGCGCGATCCCGGGTCCAGCCCGGAGGCGGGCTCATCGAGCAGGAGGACCTCGGGGTCGTGGATCAACGCGCGGGCCAGGCTCAACCGCTGCTGCTGCCCGCGCGAGAGCACCCGCGCCTTCTGGTCGGCCAGCGAGGAAAGATTCACCAGTTCCAAAAGTTCCTCCACGCGGCCCGGGATCTGCGCCTTCGGCAGGTGGTAGAACTTGCCCATGGTGGTCAGAATCTCGCGCGCCGTCAGCGCCTCCCACACGCCCAGCGTGTCCGGCATCCAACCAATTTTGGCCCGCGCCGCGGCGGGATCCTTGACCGGGTCAATGCCCATGACGCTGATGCTCCCCGTATCCGGGGCCAGCAGCGACGCCAGCATCAGCAGCAGAGTAGTCTTGCCCGCACCGTTGGGTCCGATCAAGGCCGTCACCTGCCCGGCCGGTGCCTGCACGTCCATCTGCACGACGGCGTGCACCTCACCAAAGCTGCGGGACAGTCCGGTGGCACTGAGCCCGAGGAAGGTTTCAGGGCTGGTTGGTTCGGGCGGGCGTGGTGCCTCTGGATCGGGTTCGGCCGCGTTGGGCGGTGGTGGCTGGAATTCGGTCATCGTAACCTCCCTGTGGGCCGCAATCGCGGTCTTGGGATCAGCCTAAGGTGCTGCGGGCGCCCAGGGCATCATCCCGTCGTCGGACATTGAAAGTGTTTTTCGAAAGAACCGGAAGCGTTATCCGCAGGAAACCGCGGCGTCATGGACCAGCATGTGGACACTTCAATTCCATGTTCACGCGGCGCAGGGCTAAACTTGGGTCAACTGCCTTCCGCGCTGATGATGCCGCATTGGCCCAGCGCGAGGCGCGGCCCGGCGCGAGCGGCAGCAATTTTCCTACTTTCAAGTGTTGCGTTAGGTAAGTCAATGAGTGTGCACCCATGAGCCTGATTGTTCAAAAGTACGGCGGATCCTCCGTGTCCGACGCTGCCGGCATTCGCCGGGTTGCCCGCCGCATTGTCAGGACCCAGGCGGCAGGCCACGAGGTCGTCGTCGTCGTTTCAGCAATGGGTGACACCACCGATGAACTGCTGGATTTGGCCGCACAGGTTTCCGAGCACCCCCCTGCCCGCGAACTCGACATGCTCATGACCGCCGGCGAACGCATTTCCATGGCGTTGCTGGCCATGGCGATCAGTGCCGAGGGCGGGGTGGCGCAATCCTTCACGGGCAGCCAGGCCGGCATGATCACCGACGGCATTCACGGCAAGGCCCGCATCATCGATGTTGACCCGCACCGTGTCCGCACCGCCCTGGACAAGGGCAAGGTGGCCATTGTGGCCGGTTTCCAGGGTATGAGCCGCCAGACGCACGAGATCACCACCATGGGCCGCGGCGGCTCCGACACCACGGCGGTTGCCCTGGCCGCAGCCCTGAACGCGGACGTCTGCGAGATCTACACCGACGTTGACGGTGTGTACACGGCGGACCCGCGCGTGGTACCCAGCGCCCAGAAGATCAGCAAGATCTCCAGCGAGGAAATGCTGGAAATGGCCGCCTCAGGGGCCAAGATCCTGCACCTGCGCTGCGTGGAATACGCCCGGCGCTTTGGCCTGCCCATCCATGTGCGATCCTCATTCAGCGACAACGAGGGAACCTGGGTCCTGCCCAGCCCCGACGACAAAATCAAAATCTCAGAGGGAGTTGCCTTGGAGCAGCCAATCATCTCCGGCGTGGCCCACGACCGGTCCGAAGGCAAAGTTACAGTTGTTGGCGTGCCTGACATCCCCGGCAAGGCCGCCATGATCTTCGGCATCATCGCCGGCGCGCACAGCAACATCGACATGATCGTGCAGAACATTTCCACCAAGGGTTCCGGCAAGACGGACATCTCCTTCACGCTGCCCATGGTTGAGGGCGAAGACGCACTGGCCGCCCTGCGCGCCCACCAGGACGAGGTCGGCTTCGAGGACCTGCTGTACGACGACAAGATCGGCAAGCTCTCCCTCATCGGCGCCGGCATGCGCTCCAACCCGGGCGTTTCCTACAGCTTCTTCAAGGCCCTGTCCGACGCCGGGGTGAACATCGATCTGATCTCAACCTCCGAGATCCGGATTTCCGTTGTGACCCGCGCAGACCTGCTCGACGTGGCCGTGCGTGCGGTCCACCAGGTCTTCGGCCTGGACGGCGACGCCGAAGCCACCGTGTACGGCGGCACGGGCCGCTAAATCCGCATTTCCTAGCGAGTATGTCTGAGGTATGCCGTACCCTCGAGGTATCTTCTTGTTATGGTGCTGTCTCCGATGCCCACTGGGAGTTCGGTGCCCCGTTGATGTCCAATTCTTCCGGGAAGTTGAAGCGTTCGTAGAATGAGACTGGTCCGGGCGGGCGAGAGCCCGCCCGGACCGAGCCAAAGCCACAACATTGGCGAAACGCGCTAGGACATTGCCCTACTGCACGAATCCGTCGGCGATATCGAGGACCTCGTCGAGGATCGCCAGCCCCTGGTTGATGTCGTCAATACTGATATTGCAGGGCGGAACTACGTGAATGCGATTGAAGTTGGCGAACGGCAGCAGGCCGCGGGTCTTGCAGGCTGCGATGAGCTGGTTCATTTCCGGGCTGGAGGCACCGTACGGTGCCAGAGGCTCGCGGGTTTTGCGGTCCTTGACGAGTTCGATTGCCCAGAAGACGCCCGTGCCGCGCACCTCGCCGACGGACTGGTGCCGCTCGGCGAAGCCGGCCAGTGCCGGGCCGATGACGTCGGCGCCTAGCTTGGCAGCGTGGCCCACCATGTCTTCAGTTTCCATAGCGTTGATGGTGGCAACTGCCGCTGCGGTGGCGAGCGGGTGCCCGGAGTAGGTCAGGCCACCTGGGTAAACGCGCTTGCCAAAGGTTGCGGTGATTTCCGGGCTGATCGCGACGCCGCCCAGTGGCACGTATCCGGAGTTGACGCCCTTCGCGAACGTCATGAGATCCGGGACAACGTTGAAGTGCTCCATGGCGAACCATTTGCCCGTGCGGCCGAATCCCGTCATGACCTCATCGGCAATGAAGATGATGCCGTATTTGGTGCACAGCTCCCGCACACCCTGCAGGTAGCCAGCCGGTGGGATATAGATGCCCGCCGACCCGGGGATGCTTTCCAGGACTAGCGCTGCGATCGTTGCGGGTCCTTCGAAGCCGATGAGCTGTTCGAGGTGCTCCAGGGCACGCTGGCTTTCTTCCTCCTCCGTCGTGGAGTGAAAGCTGGTCCGATACAGGTAGGGCGGAAAGAAATGGACGGTTCCGGTGCTGGCGGTATCATTGGCCCAGCGCCGGGGGTCGCCCGTCATGTTAACGGCCAGCTGCGTACCGCCATGATAAGAGCGGTAGGCCGAGAGGATCTTCGCCCGCCCTGTGTGCAGCCGGGCCATGCGCACGGCATGTTCATTCGCGTCGGCACCCCCATTGGTGAAGAAGACCTTGTCCAACTCTCCCGGCGTGCGCTCGGTGATGAGGCGGGCCGCCTCGGACCGGGCCTCATTGACATAGCTCGGGGCAATGGTGCACATTTTTGCGGCCTGCGCGGCGATGGCCGCAACCACACTCGGGTGCTGGTGGCCGATGTTCGTGTTGACCAGTTGTGAGGAAAAGTCCAGATATTTCTTCCCCTCCCCGTCCCAAACCCAGGATCCCTGCGCAGCCGAGATGACCATCGGGTCCAGCAGGTCCTGGGCAGACCAGGAATGGAAGACGTGTTTGCGGTCGAGCTCGTAGGCCCGCCGGGCGGCTGCAACGTCGATGGCGGGGTATGCGTCGGCGACAAGGAGTCCGTTGTCAATGGTCGAAGTCATGTTCTTTTCCTTCTTCAGTGAGTCCTTAGGAGTGGTGTGGGTTAAGCGTTCTGGGGGAAGCCAAGATTGATTCCGCCGTGGCTGGGGTCCGCCCAGCGGGTGGTGACGGCCTTGCCACGAGTGAAGAAGCTGACGCCTTCGGATCCGTGTGCGTGAGTGTCGCCGAACAGGGAGTTCTTCCATCCGCCGAAGGAGTAATAGGCCATCGGGACGGGCACGGGGATATTGATGCCGACCATGCCGACCTCAACTTCGTTCTGGAAGCGGCGGGCCGCACCGCCGTCGTTGGTGAAGACCGCGGTGCCGTTGCCGTACGGGTTGGCGTTGATCACGGCGAGAGCATCATCAAAGCTTTCAACCCGCAGCACGGAGAGGACCGGGCCGAAGATTTCGTCCTGGTAGATGGACATGTCGGTGGTGACGTTGTCGAACAGGGTGGGACCGACAAAGAAGCCGTCGCCTTCAGCATCCGGGGCGATGGTGCGCCCGTCGACCACCAGGGTGGCGCCGGATTCCTCGCCGGCGTCGACATAGCCGGCCACCTTGTCCCGGTGCGCAGAAGTGACCAACGGACCCATGTCGCAGCCGCGCAGTCCGTCACCCGTGCGCAGGGCATTGGCGCGGCTGGCGATCTTGGCGACCAGTTCATCGGCGATCCCGCCCACAGCCAACAGTGCGGATATGGCCATGCACCGCTCACCGGCGGACCCGAAGCCGGCATTAATGGCCGCATCCGCGGCCAGATCCAGGTCAGCGTCGGGAAGGACGATCATGTGGTTCTTCGCCCCGCCAAGTGCCTGGACGCGCTTGCCGTTGGCCGTTGCAGTTTCATAGACATACTTGGCGATGGGGGTGGAGCCGACGAAGGAAACGGCCTTGATGTCCGGGTGGGTCAACAGGGTGTCCACGGCCACCTTGTCACCTTGCAGAACATTGAACACACCGTCGGGCAGGCCGGCTTCTTTCCACAGTTCCGCCATCCAATTCGCAGCTGTGGGGACCTTCTCGCTCGGCTTGAGGATGACGGTGTTGCCCGCCGCGATCGCCAGCGGGAAGAACCACATAGGTACCATGGCCGGGAAGTTGAACGGGCTGATAATGGCCACCGGGCCCAGGGACTGGCGGACGGAATGGATGTCCACTTTTGTCGAGGCGTTCTCCGTATAGCTGCCCTTCATCAGGTGTGGCATCCCGCAGGCGAACTCCACGACTTCCTGGCCGCGGCTGACCTCCCCCAGCGCATCATCGAGCACCTTGCCATGCTCGGAGGTGATGATTGCGGCCAACTCGTCCTTGCGGGCGTTCAACAGTTCCCGGAAAGTGAACATGATCTGGGTGCGGCGGGCCAGCGACATGTCACGCCAGGCAGGAAAGGCGGCCTTCGCCGCGGCAACGGCGGCATTGCCGTCCTCCACCGAAGCCAAGGCCACCTCGGCCGTGACCTTACCCGTGGCCGGATTCATGACCGGTGAGGTGCGCTCCCCGGCCGGAACGTAGCTGCCGTTGATCCAGTGCTCGATGGTGTTCAATGCTTCTCCTGTGTTTGATGGGCTCGTGCCCGCTGTGGCGATTGATTCAAGTCTGCCCGCCAGACAAAGACTCCGTAATTGGCAAGGTGTAAATACATACTCCATCTGAATTACACTATGTAAATGCTGCCAACCCTCCGCTCCATCCTTGACCTTGCCGTGGTGAACGATGCCGGACCCTCCATCTTGGGTGGCGCGGCCGCCCTGGATGTCCCCGTGCGCTGGGTTCACGTGAGTGAACTACTTGATGTGACGGGCCTGCTTTCGGGCGGGGAGCTAGTCCTGACAACGGGACTTGAGCTGGACAAGGATCCTAGCTGCACAGCCTCCTACATCCGCTCGCTGGAACAGGCAGGCGCCGCTGGTCTCATCGTGGAGCTGGCGGGGCCGCGCACACGTAGTCTTGCGGCACTGCAGGCGGCGGCCCAACACTCAGCACTGCCGGTCATCACGCTCGAGCGCCGGGTTCGTTTTGTAGCCATCACGGAGACCGTGCACCGGATGATCGTCGCCGAACAGCTCGAGAGGGTTGAACGGGCCCGGGATGTCCACGAAGTCTTCACCGTGCTGAGCCTGGAGAGCGCAGAGACGCAGCAGGTGGTCGAACAGGCCGCGGCCATGATCGGCGCCCCCGTCGTCCTCGAAGACCTCCAACACTTGGTGCTCGCCTACGCCTCCGACAGGATGGCCACTACGGAACTGTTGGAAGATTGGGAACGGCGCTCCCGCACAACACCCTCCTCCACCCGGACAGCCCGCACCGGCCCCGAACTATGGCTACAGGTCCCGGTCGGAGTACGGAGCCAACTGTGGGGCCGTCTGGTGGTCCCTACTGCCGTTGAAGATGACGAGATGACGTCCATAGTCCTCGAACGTGCTGCCCAGGCCTTGGCCATCAACCGGCTGGCAGAACGCGATCAAAGCGAACTTGCCCACCAGGCCCAGGCCGGTCTGCTCAACATTCTCCGCAACCCCCGAGGAATGGGTGAGGCCGAGGCCTTGGCCCGCACCGGGTCCCTTGGACTCAAGCGCGCTCCCTTCTACCTCCCTTTGGTATTCCGGACAGCACCACGCAGCAACATCACTTTGGGGACCACCCCCCCGCCCGACGACCCGCTCGCACGCCAGCAGGAGGAACGCGAACTGCTCGAGCTCCTGGCTGAAACATTGAAATCTATCGCCGGCAGCGCCCTGACGGCAAGCATCCAGTCTGGCTCTATCGGCATGGTCCTCGCGCTACCCGCGAGGCAACTAGAAACGCCAACACTAGACCGACTAACAGACAGACTGGCCGCCAACGCCAGCGAAGTAACCGCCCGATGGAGAATCGGCGTCGGCCGCCTCCGCGGAACACTTCTCGAAGCAGCGGCAGGAATCAACGAGGCTGCGCTCGTGGCGGAAACAGCAGCAACGCTTCACAGCCCAGATCGGCCTTTTTACCGCGCCACGGACGTCCGGCTTCGCGGCCTGCTGACCTTGCTGCGTAACGACCCCCGTGTCCAGCAATTCGCAGAATCCGAACTCGCCGGCATTCTCGATGCAGAAGCCCAGGGCCGGGAAGGACTCTTGGACCTCCTCGGACAGTACTTGGAATTCGGCGGCAACAAAGCCTCGCTGGCTCGCAGCGGATACCTCAGCCGGCCAACCGTATACGCACGCCTCGCGAAGCTAGAAGCACTACTCGCCGTCGACCTCAACGACGCTGAATCGCGCACATCGCTCCACGTGGCATTGCTCGTGCACAACCTACGGCGAGAATCACCGTAGACGACCTCAGGGACGCATAGCCAAGCCCTTCACACAGACGCGGCCGTGCCACTTCGTCGTCGCTGAGCTTGACAACAAGATTGCCTCCGGCGTAAATAGCCGATCCGCTGTAGTGATCGAGAAGCGCGATTTTGCGGTGTCTTCAAGCAGCTGCTTCGGGTTATTTTTGGTTAGCGTATTTGCTGCCCTGCGGGTTGCTGGCTGCCACTGTGGCCGTTGGCCAAAAGAGGTGCCGGTCCGACTCCCCAACCATAGGCCAGCTTGTGGGCTTCAAGCACAAAGAATGTCTCCGTTGCAGACACGCCGTCGATCAATTGCAGCCGGTCATAGAGCAGTTCCGTGTAGTGCGCCAGATCTCGGCACACCACCTCAACCATGACGTCATAGCTTCCGGTTGTGAGCACAACATAGCTGGACTCTTCCAGCTCGGCCATAGCCTGGCATACTTTCCTTGCCTTCCCGGGCGCACAGCGCACGCCTATCAGCGCAAGCCGGTCAAAGCCAATCGAGAGCGGATTGGCGATTCCAACGATCTGGAGCGTGCCTGACTCCTCCAGGCGCTGGACCCGGTACCGCACCGAAGACGCCGGTATGCCGGTTTCCTCGGCAATATCCTTGAATGATTTGCGGCCATCAAGCTGGAGCACTGCAATAAGCTGGCGGTCAATGTCGTCAAGTTCGGTCATGGCGAGTCCTTCGGGCTGTGGCTTGATCTAATCCCTTATTAAGTGGGTGCGGCTGTGGCGATACACCTGCATCGCCACAGCCGCTCCTAGCAATTACCTTAGCTGAGGTGGATAACACCTGTGCGCAGGTCAGTCATGTCGAGCAGTGTGTGGACACCACCGATGCGACCCCAACCGGTGCCCTTGCCGCCGGCACCGCCGAACGGCATGTTGATATCCCACCAACCGTTGGAGTCGTTGACAACAACCTGGCCAACTTCCAACTCTTCCATGAAGCGGTAAGCAGCCTTCATGCTCCGGGTGAAGACCGCACCCTGCAGACCCAGAGCGTCAGCATTGGCGATGCGCAGGATGTCGTCATCGTCCTGACCAACAATGATGGGCAGGACGGGACCGAATGACTCTTCTCTACCCAGCAGGCTGTCTTCGGTCACGTTGTCCACGACAGTGAATTCGTAGTAGAGGTTAGTAGGGAAGGCGGTGCTGCGCTGGCCGCCCATGAGGATATCGAGGCCGCGTTCACGGGCGTCCGCCATGTGGGTGTCCATTTTCACGGCAACCAGCTCGTTGTTCAACGGGCCAAGGTTGGTGTCCTCCGCGAAGGGGTCACCCAGCTTGACGGTTGCCTTGGCGTACTCCAAAACCTCCTTGACGAATGCCTCATGGATGTCCTTGTGGACAATGACGCGCTCGGTGGCGCAGCAGACCTGGCCGGCACAGAAGTAGGTACCATCAACGGCAGCCTTGGCTGCGCGCTTGAGGTCGGCGTCAGCCAGCACGACGACGGGACCGTTGCCTGAGCATTCCATGATGGAGCGCTTCAAGCCTGCCGTCTTCTGGATCTTGGCCGCTGTTGCTGACGAACCGATGAAGCCGATGGCGTCAATGCCATCGTGGGAAACCAACTTGGCACCGAAGTCTCCTTCACCGGGAAGGATGGAGACGAGCCCTTCAGGCAGGCCCGCTTCAACGAGACATTCCATGGCGGCCAGGACTGTGAGTGCCGTGTTTGCCGGCGGCTTTACAACGTGGGCGTTGCCCGTGGCCAAACCGGGAGCAACGAACTCTGCGAACATGAGCAGCGGGAAGTTCCAGGGCGTGATAATGCCCCAGACGCCAACTGCGGCACGGAAGGTGAACATGCGCTTGTCGGTGTCCGAAGAAGGGATGGTCTCGCCATTTAGCCGGATGGCATCTTGCGCATGCAGGTGGAAGAGCTGAGCGGCTTCCTTGACGTCGGCTATTGACTCAGCCAGCGGCTTGCCCTGCTCGGTGGACTGAATGCGGGCGAGCTCATCGACGCGAGCTTCGAGCGCATCGCCGATCTTGTGGCAGATTTCTGCGCGCTTGAATACGCCCAGCTTCTGCCAGGAGCCCTTGGCTTCGTGGGCCTTTGCTACGGCCAGATCCAAATCCGCTTCGGTGGGGACCGGGATTGAGGCGATGAACTCTCCGGTGGACGGACTGATTACGTCATAGCGCTCCTGCCCGCTTCCGTCTGAGTACTCTCCGGCGATGAAAAGCTGTGTGCGTGTGGGCACCATTACGGCGGTCATTGATTCAATGTCCCTTTCTTGAGCTGTTCTTCAAATGATGATGTAGATCACTATAGCCGGGTTACACTTGACGTCAACATCAAATTTGAAACATTTCTTGCTGAAAATACAAATATTGATCCATCTATTGACTTTCACAACAAATTTGACAGGCTACTACTTGATCCAATAACTAGCTGTCCGAGAAACAACCACCGATGTAGAGAGGTAAGCATGTCTGAGCAGTTGACGCTCCCTGAGAGCACTGAGCAATTACCGAAGAAGATGCGATGGTTCGATGGTTTCGCCATGTCAATGACCATGCCGGCCGCGTTGATCGCAACACTTGGCGCCTCCATTGCCGATCTGGGCGGTTGGGGTGCGGCTGTTCTGTGGGCCATTTCGATGCTGCTCGCTATGGGCGTCAACTGGATCTACACGGAACTTGCCACCATGTTCCCGGATTCTTCGGGCGGCATCACCCACTACGCCGCAGAAGCGTGGAAGAAGCGAGCCCCCTGGGTGGCACCATTGGCCAGCGTCGGCTACTGGTTCCCGTGGGGCACCAACTTGGCAACATACGGCGCCATCACAGGCGCCCTAATCCAAGCTCAGTGGTTCCCCAATTCAACATGGGTTGTCAACCTTGGCCCCTTCGAGCTGAGCCTGCCGATCGTAATCGGTATTGCCGTCATCTTGTTCATGTACCTGATCAACATCATCGGCGTTCGTCTGACGATGGCGTTTGTCTACGTCACAGCCGGCATCCTCATGATTCCCCTGTTCGCCTTCATCGTCCTGCCGCTGTTCAGCGCCGACTGGAATCCGGGGGAACTGACCTGGAACCTGCACGGCATGGCCGGCTTCCACAAGGCGCTTGTTTGGCTTTACATCATGGCTTGGACCACTTTTGGTATTGAGGTTTGCGCCACGTTCGCCCCTGAGTACAAAGACTCAGTCAAGGACACCACCAAGGCCATCAAGGCTGCCGTGCTCTTTTGCTTGGGCGTCTTTTTCTTGGTCCCGATCACCTTGGGCGGCTACGCTGGCGAGGCTGCCATCCAGGAGAATCCGGCCACCTTCTTTGTGGCGAGCTTCGGTTCATTGGTTGGCGGAGCCTCCGACATCATGGTTCTGTGCCTGATTGCATCACTGCTGTTGATCATGACCACGTCTGTTGCTGACGCTTCCCGGGTTCTGTTCAACATGGGCAAATCCGGCATCACCATCCGCGCCGTTGGCAAGCTCAATAAGCGTGGTATCCCGATTCGTGCCCTGAACGTCATGCTGATCCTGAACATTGTTGTTCTTGTTGTCTTGAAGTCCCCGCTCGCCATCATTGTTACAGGCAACCTCGGCTACATCCTGACCCATATCTTCGCAGTCTCAGGCTTCTTCATTCTGCGCAAGGACCGCCCCGATGCCAAGCGCCCTATCAGGCTTCCGTCCTTTTTCGTCCCCCTGTCCGTTGCGCTGACGGTCGTGATGGCGGTCATCCTCGTTGTCGGAGCCACCGGTTTCTCAGTGACGGGCTATGGAGGGTTCAAGGAATTGGCCATTGCCCTGTGCGTTCTGGCTGCTGGAGTAGTGATCTGGATCTTCGTCAAAAAAGACGACGCCAAAAAAGCTGCCACCCGCGAATCATCGGACGCCTAGTCACAAAGCGTAAGGACAACACACATGCACTGGTTCCTGCTCGTCGGCGCAATCGCATTCGAGATTATCGCCACCACACTTTTGAAGGTGTCCAACGGATTCACCAAGCCACTTGCCAGCGTCGGCACAGTGCTTGGCTACGTGGCGTCCTTTTACCTGCTCAGCCTTGTTCTCAAGCATGTGCCACTGAGTATGGCCTATGCCATTTGGTCGGCGGCAGGAACCATTGCCATTGCACTGATCGGCGTGGTGCTCTTCTCCGAGCGCCTCACCACGATCCAAATTGCAGGAATTTTGGTCACGGCTGCGGGAGTGGCAATGATCAACTTGGGCGCGGCGGCACCGGAGGCAACCCCATCTGCAGTCATCGTGCTGGAACAACAACCACACAGCTGATCTACCACCAGACTGTGGGGCTGGCCTGGCAGCGGGCCAACCCCACAGCAAGCTCCACGATATGAAAGTAACAAAATGAGTATTTATGAAAATGTAGCGGAATCCTACAATGTCTCCGTGCTTGAAGCAGCCTTACAAGGCGCTAGTGCTGTGCCCTATTGGTTGGACGATCCCGAACGCCCGGAGGCACTTCCGGCGCTGGAAGGGACCGTGGAAACTGACTTGCTGGTAGTGGGCGGCGGATACTCCGGCCTATGGACTGCCTTAATGGCCAAGGAACGTGACCCCAACCGTTCGGTCACGCTGCTGGAAGGCCAAACCGTTGGCTGGGCAGCTTCAGGTCGCAATGGCGGCTTTTGTGAAGCGTCACTGGTGCATGGTGAATCCAACGGACGCCAGCACCTGCCCAAGGAAAATGACTTGTTGCATGAGCTTGGGCTAGACAACCTGCGGGAACTGGCCGCCACAGTGGAGCGATACAACATCGATTGTGAATTCAACCCCTCAGGCGTACTCAAACTGGCGACCGAGGACCACCAGGTGGAGTGGCTGCGCAAGGAGGCGGAACTGGACTCCACCCTGAAATTCATGAATCGCAAGGAAGTCCAGGACAGCGTGCATTCTCCTGTCTACAAGGCAGGCTTGTGGGACCGCGACGGCACCTACATGCTCAACCCCGCGAAGCTGGCTTGGGGCCTGCGTCAAGTCTGCCTGGAACTGGGTGTTCGGATCTTCGAACACAGCTTCGCGACAGGGCTCGAAGATGCCGGTGGCCACGTTGTTGTCAGCACAGTAGCCGGGCGAGCCAAGGCGCAGCGCGTGGCTCTTGCCACCAACGTTTTCCCCTCATTGCTCAAGCGTCACCATCTCTTCACCATTCCCGTCTATGACTACTCCGTCATGTCCGAACCTCTCACTGAAGAACAGTACGAGTCACTGGGATGGAAGGACGAGCAGGGGCTGGCCGACCTAAACAACCGTTTCCATTACTACCGCATGACCCGTGACGCCAATGGTGCTGTCCGCATACTCTTTGGCGGGTACGACGCCGAGTATTTCTACGGCGGCAAGGTCAAGCCGGAATACGACCAGAATCCGGAGACATTCCGGACTCTGGTTGCCCACTTCTACTTCACCTTCCCGCAGTTGCAGGGGCTGAAGTTCACCCACGCATGGGGCGGCGCCATCGATTCCTGCAGCCGCTTCTTCTCCTTCTTTGACAGCTCGCACAATGGCCGGGTTGCCTACACGGCCGGATTCACCGGACTAGGTGTGGGCGCCACCCGTTTCGCCGCCAATGTGCTGCTTGACCTGCTCTCCGGCCAGACCACCCAGCGCACAGAGCTGGAAATGGTCAAGAAGAAGCCCATCCCCTTCCCGCCGGAGCCTGTCGCCTGGGTTGGCGTGAAGATGATGACCAGCGAGCTGGCCAGGGCCGACCGCAATCAAGGCAAACGCGGACTCTTCTTGAAGACTATGGACGCGCTTGGCATGGGATTCGACTCATGAGCCACTCGACTGAGCCAAAAACTCCCACCACCGCGCCAACCCTGCCCGGCGGAGCCACAGTGGATGTCGCAGCCTTGAAACTGGCACATACCCCCGTCGCTCCCGAGCAGAACGGCGGGGACCACCCCACCACCGGTGCCGTAGGGTTGGGTGTCCTGGCCGGCGCCAAGTTCGGTGTCTGGGAGATGAGCACAGGAACCATGTTCGACGTCGAAGCTGAAGAGATCTTCATCGTCATCGAAGGCCGTGGTCAAGTCGTCATCGACCCCTTCGGCGGACTACCCAAACAAGCCGTCGATTTACTTCCTGGCACCTTGATGCGCCTGAGCGAGGGCATGAAAACAACATGGACCATCACCGAGACACTGCGCAAGGTCTACGTGACGCCCGATAACTCCACTGCGGCAACTTCTAGTGACAGGCAGCAGCAATGACAATGTTTATTCAAGGACACCAGTACATCAATGGCTCCTATCTGGTCGGTTCGGGCGAGTCCGTTCCCCGAGTGAATCCCGCCACGGGCGCAAAAGCTGAAGATGTAGACCAGGCCAGCCTTGAAGATCTCGAGTTGGCGGTCCAGGCTGCCAGCGCGGCATTCCCGGCATGGTCGCGACTGACTCCCGGCGAGCGCTCCGGCCACCTCCTGAAGTTTGCTTTGGCGCTTGCGGCCCGCGCTGGCGAATTGGCAGATGTGGAGACTGCACAAACCGGCAAGACGGTGCGCATGTCCCACAACTTTGATGTTCCCGGAACCATCGACAATGTGAACTTCTTTGCCGGTGCAGCCCGGAATATCCAGGGGCTTGCCGCTGGTGACTACGCCGGAAACTCCACCTCGATGATCCGCCGCGAGGCCATCGGCGTGGTGGGTTCCATCGCGCCGTGGAACTATCCGCTGCAGATGGCAGCCTGGAAGGTTTTGCCGGCCATCGCCGCCGGAAACACCGTTGTGCTCAAACCCAGCGAGATCACCCCAGGGACGTCCCTGCTCTTTGCCGAGATCGCCACCGAGGCAGGGATCCCGGCTGGTGTCATCAACGTTTTGGTAGGACCCGGCCGCACCGTGGGCGAGGCACTCATTAGGCACCCGTTGGTGCAGATGTGTTCCTTTACAGGTTCCACAAGCGTTGGCCGCCATGTCATGTCCATGGCTGCTGAGTCAGGCAAACGTGTCCATCTGGAGCTCGGCGGCAAGGCTCCGTTCATTGTCTTTAAAGATGCTGATGTGGAAGCCGCAGCACACGGTGCAGTGGCGGCTTCAACCATCAATGCAGGCCAAGACTGCACGGCGGCCACACGCGCCTATGTGCATTCCTCCGTGTTTGACAAGTTCACGGCCCGGGTTGCGGGACTTATGAATACCATGGTGGTTGGCAACCCTCTGCTGGAGGACACCGACATGGGATCGCTGGTCTCAGAAAACCACCGCTCCAAGGTCGCCTCTATGGTGGAACGCGCGGTGGCTTCAGGTGCCACGGCGCTGGCCGGCGGTCTCGCCCCTGAGCTGCCAGGCGCCTTCTTCCGTCCAACGTTAATTGTGGGCGCAGCCCAAGATAGCGAAATTGTGCAGGAAGAAATCTTCGGCCCTGTACTTGTTGCGCTGCCCTTCGAAACAGATGATGAGGCCATCGCGTTGGCCAACGACACCCCCTTCGGCCTTGCCGCCTCGGCTTGGACCAGCAGCGTCACCTTGGCTATGCGTGCCGCCGCCGAAATCGAGGCCGGCTGTGTGTGGATCAATGAACACATTCCGATTGTTTCGGAGATGCCACACGGCGGGTACAAGTCCTCTGGCTTTGGCAACGACATGAGCTCGTATTCTTTCGAGGAGTACACGAATATCAAACACGTGCTGATTTCCCATGACACCGCTGCACACAAGGACTGGCAGGACACGGTCTTCAAGCACCGCGCCGACTAACCTTCAAAAAAAGTAACCCGCAGAAATCGCCGAGAATTCCACGAAATCGTTGAATTCTCGTCGTTTTCTGCGGGGCAGTTTTTGAAGCGGCGCTAACGGCGGGTCAGTGTTCCTCAGCCGGCTGCTCGTCCTTGCGGATTGCATAATGGTGGCCATCTGAATCAGTGCGCTCGTCATAGTGCGACAGTTGCTCATCGCTGCTGTCTTCACTGTCGTCATGGCGATGCACCACGGGGGAATCCATGTCGCCTTGATCAGCTGGTCCAAAGACGTGCTGAAACTTGTCGGTGGCATGCATGAATTTATCCACAAACTTTTCACCGCTCGTCATCATCAACACCCCCTCTCCACAGGAGAACCTTGTGTGCGAGATTCCTTCAGCTTACGCCTGAAAGAGGGCAAAGGCACGGTCCCGCAGGGTTAGCGCAGCGATTGGTCATTCGGGTCCTTCGGGACGAGATAGGTGCTGCCATCTGCCCGGGTGACAGTGGTGAAAGCATCCGTCGCTGCCTGTTGGCTGACAAGCAGCGCCTTGTTCTCGGGCGTCATTTCATGATCCAGCGGGCTGCTGCTGGCAGGGCCAAGAATGTAACGCAGGTGTCCGGTAAAACGCATTAACCGTTGGGCTGGATTCATCTTCGGCATGGCTGCAATCCTTGTGGGGCGGGGGTGGAGAACACCCGGGTGATCATGTCAATAATATCCATAGTACCCTGTTAGTTAGTGCACTAACTAAATGAGGGAGCGTGTCCGTGAGCACCATTGAGAACGACCTGCTGCTTGAGCGCCAACTGTGCTTTGGCCTCAGCGTGGCCTCACGCAGCGTCATCGCCGCCTACAAACCCGTGCTGACGGCACTGTCGCTAACCCACCCCCAATACCTGGTGATGTTGGCATTGTGGGAAGAGGCGCCGCGCCGCGTCAAGGACATCGGCAGCGCCTTGTTGCTGGAATCGGCCACGCTTTCCCCACTCCTGAAGCGCCTTGAGACCCTGGGATACGTCACCCGAACCAAGGATGCCACCGACGAGCGCGCCCTCGCCGTCGACCTCACACCCGAAGGCGCCGCGCTGCGCCAGCAGGCACTGTCCGTCCCCGGCACCATGATGGCCAGGCTGGGCCTTGACCGCGAAGGCGCCATGGCCCTGCACACCAGCATGATGGCCCTTATTGACGCAGCCACCCACGCCGATGACCGATAACTAACGATTTCACGAAGGGGGCCTAGTGCGTGTCTCCTAATGTGACGGCGGCGCTCCAGATGACGACGGCTTGGAGGACGGCTGCAGCTCGGTAGACGACCGCGAGTTTGTCGTAGCGGGTGGCCAGGGAACGCCATTGCTTGAGGGTGTTGAAGCTGCGTTCGACGACGTTTCGGCGTTTGTATGCTTCTTTGTCGTAGCTGACAGGACGGCCGCAGGCGGATCCTTTACGTTTGCGGTTGGCTTTCTGGTCTTCCTTTTCCGAAATGACGCATTGAATGCCTCGGTCACGCCAATAGGCCCGGTTTGCCTTGGAGGAGTAGGCTTTGTCGGCCATGCCCCGCACAGGCCGGGTCCGGGTTTGCCTTGACCCGGCCTGACGCACCTGCACTGCTTCAAAGAGGTTTTCAAACATGGGCGAATCACCGGCCTGCCCAGGGCCCCGCAGAATCACCAGGGGCCGCATGTTTCCGTCCTCGAGGGAGTGAATCTTCGTCGTCAGCCCGCCGCGGGACTTCCCAATCGCATGGTCGCAGGGCTCATCAAGCTGATTCTTGTAATTCGACAGTTCCCCCTGTGTGGCGGGCCATGTTGCTGCCGTGCTGGTGGACCCGGTTGACAGTCGAGTCCACTGACACCTCCCAGTTGATCAGCTCGGCAGTGTCTGCTTGGGTCAGCAGCACAGCCAGCACCTGGCCCCAGGTCCCGTCCAGGCTGTAGCGGCGGTGGCGTTTCCAAACAGACTGCCAGGGACCGAAACGCTCGGGCAAGTCTCGCCAGGGAATCCCGGGCCGGTACCGGTAAATGATCCCCTCCGTCGTCAGGCGGTGATCGTTGAACGGTCTGCCTGCCTTCCCGGTGGGCTGGGGCATGAACGGCACGATCAACTCCCCTTGAAAGTTCGAGAGCACGGCGTATCGAGATTTCACCTGAAAATCATCTCAAAAGAATGACAACGCCATTAGGAGACACGCCCTAGGCCTTCGCTTGCAATGCCGCCAGCACCTGCCCGGCCGCAGCGATCCCGGAATCGCGCGAGCTGTGGATAGTGCTCGTCGTCATGCCGGCCCAAAAGATGACGTCGCGCAGGGGATCGTGCAAGCCTTTGTGTTGCGAGAACGGTCCAGGGTAGGCCCCGAGTGCAAACTCGTCCTTTGACCAATCGTAGGTGGAGGCGGTCTTGAACTGCAGGCCCTGGTCGCCGGCAATTCCCCTGACAGTGTCGAGAGAGGCCAGGTGGCGCTGGTCCTCGGGGAGCTCCAGCAATTCCCGGGCCGCATCGCCGGTGGCCCAGGAAACCAGCACTTGCCCCGTGTAGCCGGGCGAGCCAGACGAGGCGTTCCAAATGACCGGCGGCAGGGCATCGTAAGTTTCCATCAGATCCCATTCTTCCGGCACCGCCGGCTGTTCAAACTCCAGCAGCCCCTTGAATACCGGCAGGTAGACGATATTCTCGAAGCTCTTGGTACGCTCGGCTGGCAGGGGCGGGTTGAAGGTGATGCCACCGTTTTGCAGGACGCCTCCGGGCAGTGCGATGACAACGCTTCTGCCCTCCCACGTTTCACCGCCGGCTTGCACGCTGACACCCTTCTCCGTGTAGTCAATCTGTTGCACGCGGGTACTCAGTTCAATGTCGATCCCAGCCTTCAACGGATCAAGAATCTGCTTGTATCCGCCCAAGACGCGGTAGTCGCCATAGCCGTCGTCGGGCAACATGCCGGCGGGTGGGGCATCCAGCGCCTCTTGCAGGTCCTCAACCATGAACTTGGCCGGAAGGGCCTCAAATTGTTCGCTGTCCACCTCGATCACCAGAAGCGAGAGCGGATAATTGGAACGCCTGATGCCCAACTTTTCCATGTAGTCTCTGGCGGTTTCTGTGGCGGAGGGTTCCGGCAGCGGGTTAGGGACTGCGGGTTTGCCCTCAGGGAACGTATAGAACTCCCACGTGGCCTGGTCTACCCAGACGCCAGAGGTATTGAAACGGGACACCGACTTTGCCCATTTACGGGTTTTTAGCCCACTCTCTTCCACAAGTCCCCAGGTTGAGACGTCCGAGCCGTGAATAAGCTCGCCACCACGCTCCACCGGGATCCCCATACTGGTGGTGTCGGTCCACATGCGACCGCCAATGCGGTCACGGGCTTCCAACACGACGACGTTCTTGCCGGCGTTGGCAAGCTCGCGAGCTGCACCAAGACCTGAGACGCCGGCGCCAATGACGATCGCGTCCCAGAGGGCCCCACCCTTCCCGGCTTCGCCGCCCTTAGGCGCCGGGGCACATCCGGCCAAAGCGAGTCCGGCCAGGGAAATCAGGCCCGTGCCTGAAATGAGCAATCGGCGCCGACTTGGCCGTGGCTGGCCCATGGAATTGCTGTTCATCGTTGAAGTCCTCCACTGTCTTATGGCCCGCTGAGCCGGGCCACGCCGCGATCAGGCGGCAGCCTCATAGACACAAGTATTGAACATGAATGTGATTAATACAACAGATTTATATAATTCTTCTTGTTAGAAGAACAAATAGTTAGTTTGGTACTTGCGAATTTATCAAAGCCACAAGACTCCTGCGCAGCCAAACACCGCCGCCTGTGTCCGGCGTCGAAAATTCGCTAATATAGCGCCCCTCCTGACGGCCTGGGCGAAGAAAACTGCGGTAGACACGAAAAA
Organism: Arthrobacter sp. PAMC 25486; assembly: GCF_000785535.1. Classification (NCBI taxonomy): domain Bacteria; kingdom Bacillati; phylum Actinomycetota; class Actinomycetes; order Micrococcales; family Micrococcaceae; genus Arthrobacter; species Arthrobacter sp. PAMC 25486. Next base: position 2,507,684 of record NZ_CP007595.1, read on the forward strand.
GCATGGGCGTCCCAAGTGCTGGGATAGAGCGGGGACCGGCCATTCGGGCTCGTCGGGACCAGGTAGGTGCTGCCGTCCGTCCTGGCGACGGTCACAAACGCCTCGATCACCGCCTGTTGGGACACCAGGAGCTTCTTCGTTTTCGGGAGTCAACTCACGGTCCAGTGAGCCGCTGCTAGCGGGACCCAAAACGTAGCGGAGGTGGCCGATGAAGCGCATCAACCGTTGGGCAGGATTCCTCTTCGGCATGGTTACATCATTCGTGGAGCGGGGGTGTGCGGCACCCCGCAGGGTCAAGGACATTGGCAGCGCTCTGCTGCTGGAATCAGCCTCCCTCTCTTCACCGCTCAAGCGTCTCGAGTCGCTCGGCTACCTCACCCTCACGAAGGACACCGCCGGCGAGCGCGCCCTGGCCATTGAGCTCACCTCTGCCGGTGCCGGGGACCACTGTGGCTCGGCTCGGCATGGACCGTGACGGCACCATGGCCCTGCACCACAGCATGATGGCCCTGATCGATACCGTCACCCATGCGAACGACGACGTGAAGCCGCCTGCCGCCACACTGCCCCGTGCGGATGCGCAGCCTGTTCCCGCACCACTTCCGGCCCGGCCGGTGGATTACATGGCGGATAATTGAAGGCATGATCCCCGCACCGCATTCCCTGGCGCAGGATGCGTGGCAGGCCCAGGCCGCCGCACACCACGCCCGGGTCGACCGCTATGCCACCCCGTACTTGGCCCGCCGCTCGTCCAACCAAAAGCATCCCGTGGAGGACTTCCTCTTCACCTACTACACGCAGAAACCGGGCCAGCTCTCGCGCTGGCACCCCGGCGCCGGCGTAGTATTGACCGGCGCTGCCGCGCTCGAGCGCCTTGGCTGGAAGTTTTACAAGGAAGCGGACGACGGCGAACGCACACGAAGCGGGGCACCTCGCCAAGGTCCCGCCGTCGTGCTTGATCGGCAAAAGTTTCTGTCCGATCGCAAAGATGCCGTGGATTTCGCCGCCATTATTCTGGGCCGAACAGCTGCCCGGCCGGCGCAATTCGGCTGTTTTGGACTGCACGAATGGGCCATGGTCTACAAGCAGGATGCCAACGAAGTCAGGCACGAATACCTGGAGTTGCGCCTGGGGCCTGAGGGCACGGACCAGGTGGTTGAGGAGAGCCGGATACGCTGCACGCACTTTGATGCGTACCGTTTTTACACTCCGCAGGCGTCCGGTCTCAATGAGTTGCGTCCCACGCGGGAGAATCAGCGCGACATGGAACAGCCTGGCTGCCTGCACGCGAACATGGACCTGTACAAGTGGGCGTACAAGCTCTCGCCTGCGCTGCCCAGTGAGCTCGTCATGGATTGTTTTGAGCTGTCGTGGCGCATCCGAGCCATGGACATGCAGGCCTCACCGTACGATCTCGCAGAGTGGGGGTACCCGCCGATTCGCATTGAGACCGTCTCCGGCAAGGCCGATTACGTTGCGGCACAACGTGGCTTCAGCGCGGAGGCTGCCGTGCTGCGCGACCGCCTGCGCTCTGCCGTCCACGCACTGACGTCCGACGCCGCAGCACCTTCCGGGGTGTAATGGCGAACGCCGCAGCATTGAGTGCTGCGGCGTTCGCATTTTAAGCCCGGAAGGTGCTGCCGCGTTTGAATCAGCGGGTGAGGAACGCGGCGAGCTGGGGTGCCAGGCGATCGGCCATCAGTGCGTAGCCGGCCGTATCCGGGTGGAGGGTGTCGGGCAATCGCTCGAGCGCTTCCTGCCCGGTCAGCACCGCTGCGCCGTCAATGACATGCAGCCGACTGTCGCCCTGTTCCTGCATTGTGGCGATAACTTGGGCCGTGGCGCGGCGGTAGTCGGCAAGCGTCCAGCCCACGTCATTGACCTTCCCCTCGCGGGGCAGTGACAGCACCGGGGTGATGACGACGATCGGGACCTCCGGGTGGGCTGCCCGGACGTTCTTGATGAATCCCTGCAGGGCCGGGCCGTAGCTGCGCTCGGAAAACACGGCAGCGTTGTAGCTGTTGATGCCAACACACAGGGAAATGATGTCGACGGGAGTTTGGGCGATGGTATCCGCCACAATCGGATCCAGCTGGCATTCACCAGCCAACCCCAGGTTGCCCAGCTGCCATCCGTTGCGGACCGCAACCAGTGCAGGCCAGGTTTGCGTGGGCCCGTCGGCCTGCTGGCAATGGGTGATCGAGCTGCCATAGGTGATCCACCGCGGACCCTGCCCGACGGCGGAGGTGACCCCGGCGCCGTCGAACCTTGCCTCCTGCAGGCGAAAGTCGCCAAAGTGCGGCAGCCACAGCTCCACCAAAGAGCCCGTTTCCAGGTTCTCCATAACTATTTCGTGGCGGTGCGCCCCGGTGGCTGGCAGACGATGGCTAAGCTCACCATTGACGAGGACGTCGTAGGGTGCACAGTCCTGCGCACCCGCACCGGCAATGGTGAGTGTCCCTCCGCTGCTGCGCCAGGAAGCCCGGATGCCGGCGGCCATGGCGGCGCGGTTAGCCAGGCCATCGGTGAACGGTGGCAGATATCTGGTGGGATCCAACCGCTCAAACCGCTGTGCACCATCCTCTTCGTACTGGATGGAGAACATTCCGGACCACTGTGCAGCAACTGAAACCATCGTTAAATCCTATCCGGCATCGAAGCGACGAACCCGCCCGGCAGTTAGATAAGAGGAGTGGGGAAGGCGGCATTGGCCACCTCCCCCACTCCCCTTGTTGTTACCTCGGCCTGGCGTTCACGACGCCGGCCTCAGCATTAACTTCTGCTAGTGACGCGTCCGGCGCGACGTCCGAACAACGACGAGGGCACCAAGACCCAGCAGCAGGAAACCGCCGAGAACCAGCATTGTCGCGTTGGTGCCCGTAGTGGCCAGAACCTCCTTGACATTGGTCTGCGCCTCAGTCGACAAGGCGCTCTCCACAGGTGCCGGCGGCTGCGTTGCTCCGGGTGTCCAACCCGGCTTATCCGTCGGTGTTACGACGGCGCCGGGTGTTTCGATCGGCTTGTCCGTCGGCGTAGCACCGGGATTTTCACCCGGGAGTTGACCGTTGCCTGGGGTTCCACCAGGCGTCTCGCCCGGAGTTTCGCCCGGCGTTTCACCCGGTGTCTCGCCCGGGGTATCGCCCGGTGTCTCAGGTTCAGCCGGAGCAACCTCGAGATCCCGTCCTGCGGCTTCCACAACTGCAGTTGCCTCCAGGATGCCGTTGAATGCCGAGGCGGTGACCTGGACACCACTAACGGAAGCCGCTGCGATGTCTTCCGCATCAAGGACGTGGTCGAAGGTGCCGACCTCGCGCTGGCCCACGGCGAGTCCGGTATCGCCCATGTCTGCAGTGGCAATGGCGGCAATTCCCGAGAGACCGGTCAATCGGACGTTGCCGTCGTTGGTGGCGCTCACTTCGTAGCGGACGATGTCGCCAATGCTGGCAAAGCCGTCGCCGTCGACGTCGGTAACGGTTCCATCAGCAATGGTCAGCGCCAGGGAAGGGTTGCGCTTGAGAAGGTCAACTTCATCACCGGTGAAGTCGTAGTTCTGGGTATCCATGCCGGTGCTGCTGACTTCCCACGTGGTCTGGGGAACGAAGAAGCCGTCAGCCAAGTCCTCGGCAGTGACCGTGTGACGTGGGGTCCCGCAGGTGTAGTTCGCCCACATCGACAGATCTTTCCAGCGGCAGTTGCCGCCTGCCGGTGGCAGGAACGGGTTGAAGTTGCCGGAAATTGGCGCAACATTGGAGGAGACGTTGCCCAGGCTCGTCACTTCGAACTGATACGGAACCTGCTCACCCACGGAGTACGGTTCGGCGTCGAGGTCGCGGTCCTTGTCCGTACGGGAGCCCACAACGTCCAGTCCCAGCATGGCCTCGGCACCGCCGGTGATGGTTACCGGGACCCCGACGCTGAATTCGCGGGTTCCGTAGTTGACCTTGGCCGTGACATTGATGGTGCCGGCTTTGGCGCTGGCCGGGATCGTCACGGGAACCTTGACGGTTGCGGAGGCGCCGGCGGCCACGTCCGGGAAATCCGCAACGCCGAAGTTCCAGGCGTTTTGCTGCGCGAAGCTCGCCTTCGCACCGGCAATGGCGTTCTGGCTGCCGTTGGCGAGCGTGAGCTCGGCCTCGACCGTTACACCGTTGTCGCCGGTCAGCGGCTTGGCAGAAAGCTCAACGCCGCATTCAATATCGAGCCATTCGGCGTTGAACTTGCCGAAGGTCATGGTGTTGTGGTCGCCTTCGTAGAACACACCAAAGGTTCCGTCACCGAGTGCGGTCACGGTGGAGTAGCTCATGGCGCCGGCCTTGAACTGCTTGCCGGCGCTCCAGGTGGCGCCGTCGTTGCAGGAGTAGCGGATGGTGCCGTTTTGGCGGCCCGAGTTGCTGTTGGCGTTGGAGAAGAGGAGCATCTTGGCTTCGGCGGAACCTTCGGCAGCATCCGGAAACATGCGGGCAATGGAGGCGTTGTTGATCGGGTCGCTCAGCAAGGTGTCCACCGTGACGTCGCCGTAACTCGTGCCGCCATCCGTGGAGATGGCAACCTTGCGGCCGCCATTTCCGCCCGAACTGGCGCGGGAGTTCAGCATGACGTCGCCATTGGAGAGCTCAACAGTCTTGTTCTCATCCATGCCGGTTCCGACAAATTCACCACGGTGCCACGTGGCGCCGTGGTCATCGGAGTAGACGCTGTAGGCCTGGTACTGGATGTGACCATCAGCCTGCTTAACCTTGCCCGTGAACTGCTGGATGAGGCGGCCCGCGTACGCACCGTATTTGAGCTGAATGCCCTGGCCTGATGACGCAAAGACACCCTGGACGCCGCCAATGTTGTGGGAGTCTCCGACGGGCTTGACCACATCGGTGATCAACGGGCCGGCATAGGAGGCAAACTCAGAATCGGCAGTGTAGTCAACCGGGGGAAGCACGGGCATGTGGGCAGGGTCCATGGACCACGTCAGACCCTGGTCCTTGGACACTGCGACGGCGGCACTGGTGATCCTGCGGTCGGCATCGTCGTTGCCGAAGCCGCCTTCCTGGAAGCTGACGTCCTTGGAGTAGACGAAGAAGTTGAAGACGTCCCCGGTGACGTCATCGACAACGTAGCTCGGGTCGCTGAAGCCATAGACCAGCTTGTCGCCGGCGGGCATCTGGCCACGGGCAACGTAGGTGGGCTCGCCCCACGTTTGTCCGTTGTCAATGCTGCGACGCTGGAGGATGGAGTTCGGCTGGGGCGAGTCGCCGCCGAAGGGCCGGCCGTCGTAGGAGGCCAGCACAATGCCATCACCTAGGTGGGCCAATGCCGGGATGCGGTAGTTGGCGCCCAGCACGGGGTCGATGGCGTTGTCGCCGTTCTTGGCGAGAATCTGTTCTTCATAGCTGCCAACGGCTGCGGTCGAAGCAGTCGCCTGATCGGCAACGGCCGGTGCGACCATGCTGGCCAGCAGACCTGCAGTCAGTGCCCCGGCGATGGCGACCGTCCGGGGTCGCTTCCATCGGCGTTGGAAGTCGGTGGATTTCATGTGGTCCTTTCAAAGCGGCCATCATTGGCCGCGTGGCTGTCCCCAATTCACAAGTGCTCCACGCCACGATGTGATTTATCGGACATGGAACGTCCTACACCCTAGCGTGCGCCCGGTCACAAAACGATTTTGCGCAGACAACCCAATTGTGACTAAGATCAAACATTGCCCTGAAGGCGCCTGCGATGTGCGCCCTTGAAATTCCCCAGTTTGGAATCCCTGCGTAGAATGGGATGGCAAGCTCGCGGAGCGCTTTCCTTATTACATTTCAGGCCACCCCCAAGCGGCCTCATAAGTTGGCGTAAGACGGCACCTCCGCGGCACCCCTCTTAATCACCAGGAGTTCCTTCGATGCCCCGGATCGTTGTCGACGTCATGCTCAAGCCCGAAATTCTGGACCCGCAGGGGAAAGCCATTGTTGGCGCACTCCCCCGTCTGGGATTCACCGCATTCTCCGCCGTCCGCCAGGGCAAGCGCTTTGAATTGACCGTGGACGGCGAGGTGACCGAGGAAATCCTTGCCCAGGCCCGTGAAGCAGCGGAAACCATGCTCTCCAACCCGGTCATCGAAGACGTTGTCAACGTTGAAGTTGTGGCGGACTAGCCATGAGTGAAACCCCCTTGATTGGCGGGGTCACGCTGGCCCCTGTTGATTCCCGTCTCGCGGGAGCACGCATCGGCGTTGTCACCTTCCCCGGCACCCTTGATGACCGCGACGCAAGCCGCGCCGTCCGCCTGTCCGGCGCGACCGCCGTCGACCTTTGGCATGCCGACACCGTCCTGGCCGACGTTGACGCCGTCATCATCCCCGGCGGCTTCTCCTACGGCGACTACCTGCGTTCCGGCGCCATCTCACGCTTCGCCCCGCTGATGTCGCAGATCATCGACGCCGCCAATTCAGATGCGAAACTGCCTGTCCTGGGCATCTGCAACGGCTTCCAGATCCTGACCGAGTCCCACCTGCTGCCCGGTTCCATGATCAAGAACGACCACCTGAAGTTCCTGTGCCGCGACACTGTGCTGCGTGTCGAGAACAACAACACCGCCTGGACCAACGCCTACACGCAGGGCCAGGACATCACGGTTCCGCTGAAGAACCAGGACGGCCAGTACATCGCCGACGAGAAGACCCTCGACGCCCTTGAGGCCGAGGGGCGCGTGGCGTTCCGCTACATGGGCGGCAACCCGAACGGCTCGCGCCGGGACATCGCCGGCATCTCCAACGCGGCGGGCAACGTGGTGGGCCTCATGCCGCACCCCGAGCACGCCGTTGAGCACGGCTACGGCCCCGGCCACACTGGCATTGACGGCCTGGGATTCTTCACCTCAGTCTTGAACACACTTCTGGGAGACAAATAAATGAGCGAGATTTCAACAGAGTCCGCGAAGAAGTTCAACATCGACACCGTCGAGAACGCCGCCGCAACCCCCGGGGTTGAGCTGCCCTGGGCCGAGCTTGGCCTGAAGCAAAACGAGTTCGACGACGTCGTGAAGGTTTTGGGGCGCCGCCCCACTGCCGCTGAGCTGGCCATGTACTCCGTCATGTGGAGCGAGCACTGCTCTTACAAGTCCTCCAAGAACCACCTGCGTCAGTTTGGCGACAAGGTCACCGAGGAAATGAAGAAGGACATGCTGGTGGGCATCGGCGAAAACGCCGGCGTCACCAACCTGGGCGACGGCTGGGCCGTGACGTTCAAGATCGAATCCCACAACTCCCCCACCATGGTGGAGCCGTACCAGGGCGCCGCAACCGGCATCGGCGGCATTGTCCGCGACATCATCTCCATGGGCGCACGCCCGGTGGCTGTCATGGATCCGCTGCGCTTTGGTGCCATCGACCACCCCGACACCGCCCGCATCATGCACGGCGCTGTCGCCGGCATCGGCGGCTACGGCAACTCGCTGGGCCTGCCGAACATCGGCGGCGAGATGGTGTTCGACTCCGTGTACCAGGGCAACCCGCTGGTCAATGCACTCGCCGTTGGCGTCATGCGCCACGAGGACATCCGCCTGGCCAACGCCTCAGGCAAGGGCAACAAGGTTGTGCTGTTCGGTGCCCGCACCGGCGGCGACGGCATTGGCGGCGCCTCCATCCTGTCCTCGGAATCCTTCGATGACTCCAAGCCGTCCAAGCGTCCAGCCGTCCAGGTGGGAGACCCCTTCGCCGAGAAGGTGCTCATCGAGTGCTGCCTGGAACTGTTCAAGGGCTCCCTGGTTGAGGGCATCCAGGACCTTGGCGCCGCAGGCATCTCCTGCGCCACCTCGGAGCTGGCCTCCAACGGCGACGGCGGCATGGAAGTCGAGCTGACCTCCGTGCTGCTGCGCGACCCGTCGCTGACACCCGGTGAAATCCTGATGAGCGAATCCCAGGAACGCATGATGGCTGTTGTCTCCCCCGACAACGTTGCCGCGTTCGAGGCCGCCATGGACAAGTGGGCCGTGGAGTACTCCTGGCTTGGCGAGGTCACCGACACTGGCCGCCTGGTCATCAAGTGGGACGGCGCAGTAATTGTCGACGTCGATCCCCGCACCGTGGCGCACGACGGTCCGGTCTATGACCGCCCGTACGCCCGCCCCGAGTGGCAGGATGCGCTGCAGGCTGACAAGTTCACCGGTTCCGTCCAGGACGCCACCCGTCCCGCCACGAACGATGAGCTCAAGGCCGCCGTGCTGGAGCTCGTTGCCTCCCCCAACATGTGCTCGAAGGACTGGATCACCAACCAGTACGACCGCTATGTTGGCGGCAACACCGCCCAAGCCTTCCCCGACGACGCCGGCGTGATCCGTGTTGACGAGGAAACCGGGCTGGGCTTCGCCGTGGCAACCGACGCCAACGGCCGCTACACCTACCTGGACCCGTACCACGGCGCGCAGCTCGCCCTGGCCGAGGCCTACCGCAACGTCGCCACCTCCGGCGCCGTTCCGATGGCCGTCTCCGACTGCCTGAACTTCGGCTCGCCCGAGGATCCGGATGTCATGTGGCAGCTGGCCGAGTCCATTCGCGGCCTGTCCGACGCCTGCATGGTGTTGGGCATCCCGGTCACGGGCGGCAACGTCTCGCTGTACAACCAGACCGGCACCACCCCGATCCATCCCACCCCTGTGGTGGCTGTTTTGGGCAAGTTCGACGACGTTGCGCGCCGCACGCCGTCGGGCTGGCAGGAAGACGGCCAGGCCATCTACCTGCTGGGAACCACCGCGGATGACCTTGACGGTTCCGAGTGGGCCAATATGCGCGGCCACCTCGGTGGCCTGCCGCCGAAGGTTGATCTGGAGCGCGAGCGTGAATTGGGCGAAATCCTGATCAACGCCTCACGCGACGGCATGATCGACTCGGCCCACGACCTCTCCGAAGGTGGCCTCGGCGCCGCCCTCGTCGAGTCGGCACTGCGCTTCAACACCGGTGCCCGCGTGGCACTGGATGAAGTTGCCGCGCGCGACGGCGTTGACAGCTTCACGATGCTGTTCTCCGAGACGCAGGGACGCGCCATTGTGGCTGTTCCCCGCAGCGAGGAAGTCCGCTTCAACGACATGTGCACGGCACGCCGTTTCCCGGTGGCCCGCATTGGTGTTGTGGACGCGGCCGGGGACGCCCTGGACATCCAGGGACTGTTCACCGCAGAGCTGGACGAACTCCGCGAGGCACACGAGGGAACGCTGCCGAAGTACTTCGGCTAGCACCTTCGGTCTCGCTGATCGAGACGTAAATGGCCCCGGTCAACTCTGGTTACGAGTTGGCCGGGGCTTTTTCGTCGAGATGCGAGATAACGACCTGTGCGTAGGCGTCGCAATCGCTCACGAGCCTGCCATGGGTGGTGGTGAAAAGCTCCATGCGCAGGGCGCTGATCAACAAGCCGCCCTCCATGGCATCAGCCGGCGTTGCCTTGTACACCAACGTGAAGCTCAGCGACTGGCCAGGCCCGAGCGTGCGGCGTGAAAGTTCCGAAGCTGTTGGGGCGGCCGTGTAGGCCAGGTCGTCGAGCCTGTCGTTCCTCAGCGACCTGAGGTGCAGGGAAATTTCGGTGAGGGCCTCGTCCCTGGAGTTCAGCAGCCACGCAGTGAACGTCACGGTCTCACCCACGGCCACATCAGCCCGGTCCGGGAAGTACAACAACTCAATACCTGGGACTTCGCGCTGTGACTGCGCCCGTGTGGGATTCATCAAGGCGGGCTGCTTGAAGCCTGCCCTGTTGTGCATGCGTGTTTCCATGTCATGGTCCTCGTGGTTCTTCACGGAGGCGCACTCCATCCATTGATCGGTCGCAGCGTCTGCGGCCCGTGTCAGGCCACCTCCGTGCGGACAGCCATAGGGCTCTCAGTGGGAGAGAGTGGCTGGGACACATATCATGACGGTGTTTTCCCGTCGAAGTTAGAACCCTCCGGTCAGGGTGCGGGCGGCCTGCTGGTAGGAACGGGTGACGCCGGCCTGTGTCAGCCTGGTGACGGGCGCGCCCAGGGCATAAATAAGACCAGAAGGCTTACTGAAGGCCAACAGCCTAAACTGCACAGCACCGTCGGGCAGCATCATGGCGATGAACGCCTCCTCGCCCAGCGCAGGATGACCGGGCAGGGTGCCGTAACCAAAGCCGGCTAGCTGGATCTGCGCGTTGTCCGGGCCGTCCACCAGTTGCGACTCCATGGCCCACACAACTTCGCACGGCACCGGGAGCCTAAGGCTGCCCACACCAAAACCGCTGGTGATGCGGGCGCCAACGGCCGCCCGCGCAGGCGCCTTGACCGCCAGCCCGGAGCGGCGCTGGATTTCCCAGGTCATGATGCCTTCGGCCAGCGCATCGAACGCCGCCTGCCCGTTGCCCACGGACGTGGTCTTGTCCACATGGCCAAAGCCTTTTGGCCAGACGACGGCGGCCGGCGGCTTGAGCGCGGCCGGCCGGGTCAGGCCGAGGTACGGATAATCGAGGCGGCTATCCTTTGGCGACATGGGCACTCCATTCCAAGGCAATCTGTTGTTTCCTGGGCAGCCCGGCCACCACAAGGTCGTATGAATCTTCCAGCATTTCAAGCACCATTTCCATCTCCACCGAGGAGGTGTCCACGGTGTTCCAGTGCTTTTTGTTCAAGTGGTAGCCGGCAGTGATCCCGGGATGGGCAGCCCGCAGCGCCGGCGCCAGTTCGGGATCGCATTTGAGGCTGATGCCCAACGGTGCAATGTCGAGGTTGCCCAACGCAAACACCTTCCCGGCCCGTACAGATCCGCCACTGCTGGGAGCTTTGACCTTGAAAACACTGGTTTCCGGTCCAAATGGATAGTCTTCATAGCTTCCAGGCATGGCCAGTGCCGCGGCACGCAGGGTTGCCGCATTGATGCTCACGGCGCGGAGTCCGCCGCGGCGGCCAGCGGCAGCACGTCATAGTTGAGCATGGCGAATTCGCCATGCTGGGAGGCGCCGCGCAGCTTGAGCCGGTCGGCACCCACGTTGCGTGGCAACAGCGGCGCACCGCCAACCAGGGTGGCCGGGGCAAGCGTGAGAACGAGTTCGTCCAGGGCGCCAAGGTCCAGAAATTGTCCTGCGAGGTCGCCGCCCCCCACAACCCACACGTCGAGGTTCCCGGCCGCGTCCTTGATTTCCGCCAGCACGTCCTCCACAGAACCATTGAAGAAACGGACGTCTGCTCCCTCCGGAACGGGCAGCGACCGGGAGGTGAAAACGTAGGTGGGCTTGGTGCCGTAGTACTGCTGCCACTTGGCTGGCTCGGCGAGCAGGTTCTCGGCCTTCAACACCCATTCGTAGGTGGAGGAGCCTTCAACAAAGACCCCCATGGTGTCCATGAAGGCCGCGATGTCGGGCGCTCCGGCGTCGTCCACGGCAAACAGCCAGTCCAGCGAGTGCTGCTGGTCCGCCAGGAAGCCGTTCAGGGTCGCAGCCGTGTAGTAAACAATTCGGGTCATGGAAGCAACGCTACCCGGTGCAGGGACCGGGCGGGAGTTACTTTGCGCCCAGATAGTCTTCCAGCAGCACAACCTTGAGCCCGGCAGCCTCTTGTGCGGCGATGAAGGCCGCCAGGTCGGCCGGAAATTCCGGCCGGAAATGCATCAGGACTATGTCCCCCGGCCGCAGACCCGCACCAACCTGGTAGTCCATGCCGCCCGCGTTCGCCTTCGCTTCCCAGTCCACGATCGCCTTCAGCCCGCATGCCGCCACGGCCGCCCGCGTCGCCTGCGTATAGGGCCCTCCCGGCGGCCGAAAGAACACCGGTCGCCGGCCATACTGCTGTTCCGCAAAGTCGGCCATGCCGCAAATCTCGGCCTTTTGCTCTTCGTAGCCCAACTGGATGAAGCCTAGATTATGGGTCATGCTGTGATTCTCGACGAGGTGCCCGGCCTGTGTGTATTTCTTGTAGAACGCCGGCTCGCCGGCAATGAACGTGTGGGCGAGGAACAGCGACGCCTTGATCCCGTTCTGCTCCAACAGCGCCAGGTCCGCATCACGCTTCACCGCGCCGTCGTCAATGGTCAGAAACACCACTTTTTGCTCGGTGGGAATCTTGGTCAGCACCGGTGCCAGGCCGTTCTCAACGGGCGGCAGCACATAGTCAGGCACCAGCCCGTCCAGGGTGCTGACCCGCCCTGTCACCGGGTCGAGCGCCGCTGCACTGGTGGGGATGTTCGACGGCGGAGCGGGCGTCGGGCGCGCCGTGGCACCGGCCGCTGTGGTCGCCGATGCAGCGGCCGCCGTACTTGTGGGAACCGTACGTCCGGGCGTGGAGGTTTCGAAGGTGGCCGTGCTTGCGGAGGTCCCGCCTGCCTGTGCCGGGGGTTGGGGGATAGTGGCAATCCACCAGATTCCTGTGGCCACGAGGGCAGCCGCCAGCGCAAGTGTGAGCAATCCGATCCAGCGGCGGGGGCGGGTGAGATGAAGGTGGCGCGGCATGTTTTCCTTCGACAGTTGTTGCTGTTGTGTTAGAGGCCCAGCCTGGCGGCTTCAATTTTCGGGCAGCTGTCCATGACCACGTCCAGTCCTGCGGCAGGGGCGCGCAGTGCCGCTGCCTCGTCAACCACACCGAGTTGCAGCCAGACGGCACTGGCGCCCACGGCAACGGCCTGGTCAACCACGGACCCCACGTGGGAGGAGTTCACAAAGCAGTCAACGACGTCGATGTGGCCGGGGACCTCGGCCAGGGTTTTGTAGCCTTTGGCGCCATGCACATCGTCGCCCTTCAGGCTCACGGGAATGATCTCTTGTCCCAGCTGCTGCTGGAGGAACAGGGCAACCCCCACGGCAGCGCGCAGCGGATTGTTGGACAAGCCCACCACAGCCCAGCGCCCGGGTGTGGTCAGGAGCCTGCGGACAACGTGTGGATCATTGGTGTGTGCCATGTTTTGAGCTTATCGCCGCGGGCCACGGAATTGCCTGCGCCCCGCGGAAGTTCGCTGAAAGCCGCGCCGAGGGCCACATCCAAAGCCTCAAAGCAAACCGGCCTGTCACATCCAAAGCGGCAATTTCTGCAGGGCTGGATCCCGGCACTAGGCTGGAAACTTCCCATCCAGAGCGGCCGAGAGACCTGGCTTGTTGACGCCGCAGCAACCGTCCAACGTACTGTCCCTGTCCCGCAGGTGCGGCAGTGCAGAGGAACGGTGCTACCGCCAGAAACGATGGAAAGGAATCTCCTCGTGTCTTTAAATACCACCCACATCCGCACCAGCCATGCCGGTTCGCTGCCCCGCACCGCCGCCCTCCTTGCAGCCAATGAGGTCAAGGAAGCCAGGGGTGTCACGGCAGAATTTGAGGCGCTGCTGGAGGAATCCGTCATTGATGTGGTGGCCCGCCAGAAGGCCGCCGGGATCGACATTGTCAACGACGGCGAGTTCGGCCACGCCATGTCCGACTCCGTTGATTACGGCGCCTGGTGGTCCTACTCCTTCGCGCGCATGGGCGGCCTGGAACTGGATTCGGACCAGAAATGGGCTGTGGACGCCGTTGATTCAACACCGGGCAATGTTGCTCTGACGGGCTTTGTGCACCGCCGCGACCGCAACATTTTCGCCGAGGCGTACAACGACCCCACCTCCGGAATCTTCTCCGCCGGAGCGAAGCTGTTCCCGAAGTGCACCGGCCCCTTGACGTACACCGGGCACGACGCCGTTGCCTCCGACATTAAGAACCTCACCACGGGCATGGCCCGGGCAGGCGTCACCGAAGGCTTCGTGGCTGCCCTGTCCCCCGGCAGCGCATCACGCATCTCCAACGAGCACTACGCCACGGAGGAAGAGTTCATTTACGCCTGTGCCGACGTGCTGCGGCAGGAATACACGGCTATCATCGACGCCGGGCTGACGGTGCAGATCGACGACCCCTCCATTGCCGAAAACTGGGATCAGGTCTCGCCCGAGCCATCTGTTGAGGATTACCTCAAGTTCACCCAAATCAGGGTTGAGGCACTGAACTATGCGCTGCGCGGCCTGCCGGAAGAGCAGATCCGCTTCCACCTGTGCTGGGGTTCCTGGCATGGTCCGCACACCACCGATCTGCCGTTCCCCGACCTTGTGGACACCATGCTTATGATCAACGCCGGGTCCTACTCTTTTGAAGCAGCCAATGTCCGCCACGAGCATGAGTGGAAGGTGTGGCAGGACACCACGCTGCCCGAAGGCAAGCTGATTGTGCCGGGCATCGTCTCGCACGCCACCAACGTGGTGGAGCACCCGGAACTGGTGGCGGACCGCATCGAGCGCTTCGCTTCAGTAGTGGGCCGTGAGTCCGTGATTGCCTCCACCGACTGCGGCCTAGGCGGCCGCGTCCACCCGCAGATTGCCGCCGCCAAACTGGCGACACTGGGCGAAGGTGCCGCACTAGCCAGCAAGCGCCTCTGGAAATAGTCCCCACAACACCAGCGGCTGCGGCAGACATGACGTCCGCTGCAGCCGCTGGTGTGTTTATGTGTTCGCCGGGTCAGGCGTCCACGAATGACTCGTCGGCACCTGGCCGGTCGTTGTCCCCGGAATCAGTTTCCGGCTCGTCCTCATCCTCGGCTACGTCGTCTATGTCGACGTAGTCCTCATTGGTGAGTTCGTCGGTGTAGAGCGCCCAAAACTCGTTGCCGGCTGCGGCTGACGGATCCAGCGCCTGCAACTGATCCTGGAATGATTTCTTGACGGCAGAAAAGTCCTCGTCGTCCTCGGGGCCCACAGTGTCCCTGTCGATGGAGCCCCACGCAGCAATAATGGGCGCCAAGGTGCCCAGTGAAGAGGCGATCAAGGATTCCTCGTCCTCGCAGACAAACAGCACTGCCCCGGTCTTGCGATTGACCACGACAAATTGAAAATCGCCGTCGTTGCACACGATTGCACGCCCGCCAGCGTCGTCGGCGAAGGGTGGTTTGAGCCAGTCACCGTCCAACGGCACGTCTTCCAACGCAACCGGATACATCGTTTCCAACACCGACCAGATCTCGGAGTCGTTCATGATTTCCTCCTGCCCTTAGTCTTGACCCTAATCACAGCCGGTATCCGCGTCAACGGGGAGTTTCAGCCCGCCGGGAGCACCTCGGAGCTGCTGTCAAAACGGCGGTTGAGCAGCACGGGCAAGAACTCACGCACTTCTTCAATGCGCCTGTGCGTGACGTCGGCCGTGGCCACACCTTCGGCCTCGTCGTTGAGGAAATCCGTCGGAATGCCCATGGGGTCAAGGATGGCCGAATGGCCGATGCAGTGGTCGCTGGAGGTGCCTGCGGCCGCCACCCAGCAGGTGTTTTCAATGGCCCGGGCTTTGAGCAGCGTCTCCCAGTGCTCGATCTTGTGCTCGCCCTTGAACCAGGCGGCCGAGACACAGAGCAGGTCCACGCCGGAGACTGCCAGCGTGCGGGCCAATTCGGGGAAGCGGATGTCATAGCAGGTCATGATACCCACCTTGAAGCCACCAATTTCCACAATGGTGACACCGCGGTCGCTGGGCTTGATCCGGGTTGATTCTTGGTAGGAAAAGGCGTCGTAGAGGTGCAGCTTGCGGTAGGTGCCAAGGATTTCCCCGTCATCACCAACCGCCACCACGGTATTGTACGGGCGGGCCTCCCCACTGGATTCGTAGCCGCCGGCGATGACGGCAATCCCCACGTCGGAGGCAATCATGGACAGTCCTTGGACAAACGTGGTCCAGTGAGCATCAACGGCTGCGGAAAAATCGCCCTTGATCCGTCCCACCGAGAACATGGCTTCTTCCGGGAACACCACCAGCTTGCCGCCATCCTGTGCCGCAGCAACGGAAAGCCTGCGCATCGTGGCCAGGTTTTCAACAACATCTGCACCTGGATTGAACTGTCCAACGCTGACCTTCATGGCAATGGGCCTCTCCACTCGATTCCTTGTACATCCAGCCTAGCCGCCCTGGCCGCGGCCGCACCACGGCGGTGCGCAGTAGGACGCACGGTTGAAGACTATTGGGCTGTTGGGTGGCATGAGTCGGCACGGGACCGGCCCGGCGGGCTCCACTCGGCCCGCCGCGTCATGGCGTACATGGACTTTTCCAACATTGAGGCGCTGCAGTCCAGGGGACACCGCCGGGAAACTGTTGGCCCTGGAAACGCAGCGGCGTGAGGCGGTGGGCCTGCTGGGCACCGCGTTCACCATGGAGGAGGACTTTTACCAGGGCCGCATCGCCGGACACGGCGTGGACGGGCTAGTTCTCGACGCCGGCCAGCGAGCGGAGTGTCCCGGATCATTTACAGCTGGTGCGCGGCGTGGTTTCCCCACCACCCGCCTGACTGCCGAGGCCGCGGTTCGGCTGGTGCTGGGAGACGGTGCCTGAAGCACCCCAGCAAAAAGGGAAGGACGACGGCGGAACTTAAGTTCCGCCGTCGTCCTTCCCAAGCGCTGTGGTCAGCGCGAGTTATTTGTCGTTGATCAGGTCGTGGCGCACGATGGTCTGGTCGCGGTCCGGGCCCACGCCGATGGCGGAGATCCGGGTGCCGGATATGCCCTCGAGGGCCAGGATGTAGTTGCGCGCGTTCTCGGGCAGATCTTCCATGGTGCGGGCCGTGGTGATGTCCTCGGTCCAGCCCGGGAAGTACTCGAAAATGGGCTTGGCGTGGTGGAATTCGGTCTGCGTCATGGGCATTTCGTCATGGCGCACGCCGTCCACGTCATAGGCAACACAGACGGGGATCGACTCGATGTTGGTGAGCACGTCCAGCTTGGTGACGAAGTAGTCCGTGAAGCCGTTGACGCGCGAGGCGTGGCGGGCCAGGACGGCGTCGTACCAGCCGCAGCGGCGCGGGCGGCCGGTGTTGACACCGAATTCGCCGCCGGTTGTCTGCAGGTAGATGCCCATGTCATCGAAGAGTTCCGTGGGGAACGGGCCGGCGCCAACACGCGTGGTGTAGGCCTTGATGATGCCCACGGAACGGGTGATGCGGGTGGGGCCGATGCCCGAACCAACCGACGCGCCACCGGCGGTCGGGTTGGAGGAGGTGACGAACGGGTAGGTGCCGTGGTCCACGTCCAGGAACGTGGCCTGGCCGCCTTCCATGAGCACTACTTCCCCGCGATCCAGGGCTTCATTCAACACATAGGTTGCGTCAATGACCATGGGCCGCACGCGCTCGGCGAAGGCGAGGAAGTACTCCACGATCTCTTCAACTTCAACGTTGCGGCGGTTGTACACCTTCACCAGCAGCTGGTTCTTCTGCTTGAGCGAACCCTCCACCTTTTGGCGCAGGATGGACTCGTCAAAAAGGTCCTGGACGCGGATGCCCAGGCGGGCCACCTTGTCCATGTAGGCCGGGCCAATGCCGCGGCCGGTGGTGCCTATGGCGCGGCTGCCCAGGAACCGCTCGGTGACCTTGTCCAGCACCTGGTGGTACGGGGCCACCAGGTGGGCGTTGGCGGAAATGCGCAGCTTGGACGTGTCCGCACCGCGGGCTTCCAAGCCCTCGATTTCCTCAAACAACGCCTCGAGGTTCACCACGCAGCCGTTGCCGATGATGGGCACTGCGTTGGGGCTCAAAATTCCGGCGGGAAGGAGCTTGAGCTCATACTTCTCACCGCCGACAACTACTGTGTGTCCTGCGTTGTTGCCACCATTGGGCTTCACAACATAGTCGACCAAACCACCTAGAAGATCTGTGGCCTTGCCTTTACCTTCGTCACCCCACTGGGCGCCGACGATTACGATTGCTGGCATGGGACCCTCCCCCTTGCTCATAAGTTGAGCCGGCGCTGCAGCATGCGGCGGAGGTTCCACCGCACAGCGTCCGGGCACGAAAATGCCCCTTGGGAACCACTGGCCAGCACTGGCTTTTGACGCCGGCTGGCAAACGATCAAGGGGGTCTTACGTCCCGAGTTTACCGGAATGCCCACCACGGCGCACATTGGCGCCATTACATGAACGACGGCTGAGCCCCCTCCCCGCCTATCCTCGACGCTCCTTCCCCTTTCAGGGTGTTCCGCTCGACGCTCCTTCCCTTTCGGGATGTTTTCACAAACACCACGTCATTTAGTGTCGCTAGGACAGCAAAAGAGATATGCTGTCCCTACGACACTAAATATTTCGCAACCGCTCGCAAACGCCAGGAGAAGTCATGATCTTTGTAAACAAAACCGCCGTGGTCACCGCAGCCGGGGCAGGAATTGGCCGCGCGATTGCGCTCCGGTTGGCGAGTGAGGGAGCCGCCGTCGTGGTTTCTGACATCAACGACGGGGCCGGTGCGGAAACTGTCGATCTAATCACCGCCGCCGGTGGCCGGGCCGCCTACAAGCACGCCGACGTCAGCATTGCCGGGGACGTTGACTCTCTCATAGCGTTCACGCTCGAGACTTTTGGCGGGCTGGATTTGGCCGTCAACAACGCCGGCGTCGGGGCCATGCCCCAGCGGTTGGAGAGCACATCTGAGGCCGACTGGGACCGCGTCGTCAACATCACGCTGCGCGGAACATTCTTGGCCCTGAAGACGCAGATTGCCCACTTCCGTGCCAATGGCGGCGGTGCCGTGGTCAACATTGCCTCGACCGCCGGAATCTCAGCCACCCCGACGCTGACGCCCTATGGCGCTGCCAAGCACGGTGTTGTCAGCCTGACGCGCAGCGTTGCAATGGAAAATGCCGAGCACGGCATCCGCGTCAACGCCGTGGCGCCCGGCGCCATCGAAACCGCAGCCCTGGCGTCACTTCCCGCAGAAGCCAGGGAGGGCTACGCTGCAGTGATCCCCATGAAGCGCCTGGGCCAGCCCGAAGAAATTGCCAATGCCGTTAGTTGGCTGTTGTCCGAGGAGGCCAGCTTCGTGACTGGCGTGGTGCTGCCGGTTGATGGCGGAACCAGTGCCTAGTTCAGGCAGCTACCAAGAAGCGCTCATGGCTTCATTGACCCGGATCATTGGGGAATGGACGGCGCCTGACTTTCTGTCCGCCGTCGTGGCCAGGGAGGGCGTGGACCTGGATCCGGCCGCCATCACAATGATCACGTTCCTGTCCGCGGACGGCCCCATGCGCCCGTCCGCACTGGCCAAGAAGATGGTCACCGGAGCGTCCAACGTGAGCAAGGTTGTAGCCCGGCTGAGCGATTCCGGCATGGTCGACAGAATTCCGGATCCCGTCGACGCCCGCGCAAGTCTGGTGAACCTGACCGTCGCCGGGCATCGCGTGGCACAGTCGTTCGTCCGCGCCGGAGACGGCCTCGTGGAGGACCTCCTGCGGGATTGGTCCCCGGATGAACGCACGGAGCTTGTGCGCATGCTTGCGAAATTGGAGCAATCCACCGTTAGTTTTTCGACTCAACTTCGAGCGAACCACACACGTCCCGAGCCATCTGCGCCGGGAGATACTGAAGGAGCAATGCAATGACTGCCACCGCATCCAACCGTACCTACATCATCACCGGAGCCGGCTCGGGAATCGGACTGGCCACCGCCGAACTATTGCGCGAACGCGGCGCAACTGTCGTGGGCGTTGACCTCAAGGGGGCCGACGTCCAAGCCGATCTGGGCAGCACCGAGGGACGCAGGGCCGCAGCCGAAGCCGCTTTGGCGGCAGCCGGCGGAACAGTCGATGCCGTGATCGCCTGCGCCGGCATCTCCGCGCCCATCCCGCTGACCGCCAGCGTGAACTTCTTCGGTGTCACCGAATTCCTGGAGCACCTGGCACCCTCGCTGGCCAAAAGCGCAAGCCCGCGTGCCGCCGTCGTCAGTTCCATGGCCTCATTGCAGCCCAACTCCACCGAACAGGTTGAGGCCATGCTGGCAGGCGACGAGACAAGGGCCGTGGAAATCGGGGCCGCACTGGCCGAACAGGGCCCGGAGTCCGGGTACCTGAACTACCCCTCGAGCAAGCGGGCGCTGAGCCGCTGGGTGCGCCGCGAATCGATCAGCCCTCGCTACGCCGGGGCCGGAATCCCGCTGAACGCGGTGGCCCCGGGAACTGTCATTTCCGCCATGACGGCAGCAATGCTGGCCACACCGGAGGGCCGGGCCATGGTGGACGCGGCCGTTCCCATGCCTCTGAACGGCCACTCCGACGCGGTGGTCATTGCCAAGCTGCTCGCGTGGCTCACCAGTGAAGAGAACACCCACACCACGGGCCAGACCATCTACATCGACGGCGGGGCCGACGCCACGCTGCGCGGGGACGATATCTGGAACTAATCTGTCCCCATCGAGGACGCACTTGTTGGACCGACTTTGATGTCGAGTCCGGAGCTCCGTGTCACTAGTCCGGGTTTCGTGTCACCAGCCTGCCACCAGGCCCAGGTTAGTGCCACCAGTCATGGGTCATGCTGGGCTGGACGCATGACTGGGGATCACTGACTAGACGGTGTTCTGTGCGTCCCGAAAGGGGAACGTTCTATAGGACGGCCCTAATTGACTCCAACGCGGCTGAACTGACATCCTCGATTACATGCGTCCAAACCTGATCGTCATCACGAGTATCGTTGTCACCCTTGCCGCAAACATCGCCTTGGACGTATACACAGATATTCCCATGCTGATTCGTTGGACTGTAGCGGTTGGCTTTGGGCTGGTCGTCACCTTCGCACTGAGTAAGTTGTCCAAATTCCGGCATAAACGAAATACCAACGATGCATTGGTCCGCCCGTAGGCAAGCAACGGATCAAACTTCCAATACCGGGCTTGTCGTGGGCGGCACCAGCAACCGTGCAATAGCGCAGCCCCAATTTCTGTCCTCACCAATTAGGGAACCCTGAGCAGGACGGTGGGTATGGCGTGAGGTATTCCGGTTCTTAGGGTGCCAGTTTTACCTGCGATGTCATTTGCGTGAAAGAACTTTCCTTTACACGAGGACTATGACCACAAGGCACACGACAAACAGTGCGGCGTAGCTGGACTTAACGAGTGCCCCATTTCCGTTGAAGATCATCGCCATGCTGAGGGCAGCTAAGAATGCGAAGCCAATTTTCCAGGCTTTCAAGATGCTCCCCTATGGTCAGATTCTCCAGTGGACACTGGATGGTCTACAAGGGGAACCTTTACCGGACGCCGGCTCTTTGTAGTCGTTCCGGCGCCTGCCAGGTGAGCGCGTCTAGCGCGACCGGCGGGGACTGGAAGAGACTTTCGCCGCGGGCGTTATGCAGCGCAGGCCACAGGCTTGCGACCCAGGCAACCTCTCGCTCTTCCTCGGTAAACCGCCTACCACGCGATTGCTGGTAGGTGTTGATGAATTTTTCCGAGCTTTCGATGGTTGCCAGCGTTGGGACGGCGGTGCTGGCAAAGGCGCCTGATGCTGCACCGACAATAGCCGCTTCCGGGAGGGCAACAAGGCTGTCCCAATCGTGGACCGCCCAGGGGCGGTCCCCCTGCCAGCGAAGATTTTGGCTCTCCCAGTCACCGTGCCCAACAACCAGGGGCAAAACTCCTTGTGCCAGCCGTTCCGAAACGGCGCGGGCAATAGCATGCACGTGCCCTGGTACGAGGTCTTGGTCCATGGCGTCAACCACAGGATTTGTTGGCCACAAGCCGCCCGTTGGGGGATTCCAATGCATCCACGGAGGTGGTGCACCAAGCCTGGTTGGGGACTGTGTTTCAAGAATTCCTATCAGGTCCGCCAAAAGTTTCGCGGACCGGTCGGCAAAGGAAACCTCTCCACCGGAGTACATTTCACCGCCGGGAAGCCACGTCTCAGCACCGACAACCAAACCCGGTTCGAGTAGGTCAGCCCTGCTCAGCGGCCGGGCACAGGGGAACTCAGCATCCGCTGCAACGCGCTGAAGTTGAAGGCATCGATTGATTTTGTCGGCGGAATCAGGCCGGACTTTGACGGCAACAGTGCCGTGCTCGTCGGAGTCGTATTGGAACTGATGAGACATTTGACCGCCAGCTTCGGCACGCAACGACGTGAGGGCACCATGGCCGAACACGCGAAAACACCACGCCTCAACTTGAATGGATATTGCTCTTACCGCCATTGTCCGATTCTACAAACAGGGCCCCGCAGCACGTTCCACCGTTGGCCAATGTTCTCAGGTGTGGCGCCTACTACCGCCGTGCAAGTGGAACCTTGAGCGGGACGGGGTTGACCTGCTGTGGCAACGGCACGCCCACAGCTTCTGGCGCCGAGTACCGCCAACGGGAGCCAGTGATGGGCGAGTCCTGAGAATCAGTTTAGGCTCGTCGTATGGGCGATTTCGAAATCTCCGTTGATCACGAGCTGTTCCGTATCAGCGAGAGGTACCAGCCTGATGGGAGGCTCAGCTACGACTTTTCCTGGCTCAATGGGCCGGCGGACGGAACCTACGGGTTCACGATCGGGCGTGGTGGTGGCGAGGTTGCACCAAACGATCCAGACGGTGCTTCACGGATGTCCAGGGAAGCGTTGGTTGAGGAGGCTCACTCCTTCCAGGATTCGTTCTATACGGCCGGAGGCATAGGCGAAGAAGACTTCCCAGTTCATATTCCAGCGCGGATGCATGGAAACAGTGCCGGGTAACTGCTCCAATGCAGGGGTGGCTCTCGGTCGTAGAAATGCCCACCAAAACCCCAGATGGGGAACGCTCAGTGGGGCAGCGCGCTCGAGGGCAACATTTTGAGGCCAACGAGATTCCGATAACTGTCACTGGAGGACAGATGCGGCGGCAGTCTAGGCGCGTGACTGAATGGGCTAGTCAGCGAGAATGCAGTTTTCCCCGTCTATTACCATCCGCATCGTGGGCGACTCTACAGTCAACTCACTTTCAACTGTGCACCCTGAAGTTGCCTCGACTGAGACCCGCCCAAAGGGGATACCTTCGATGCCGTAAGTGGATCCCACTGAGACTTCTTGCGAAGTGGCTAAGTCCCCATCAGGGCCGATGATCTTCACCTTATAAGAGTTACCTTGAGCACCAGGCGCCATCGTGCGAACTTCGACCTCAACACTTCCGGATTGAGAACCGGAGGCGCAGCCAGTCATGGCAACGACGACCAAAAATGCTGCCGCGACACGAGCGAGATACTTACGGTCCATAGTCTCAGTTTGTCATATGACACTGCACCACCCTAGGAAGTAGAGAGATCGGCAGGCAGACTAATCAGTGAAGGGACCTCCTGCGGGGCAGCAGTTGATCTGACCTGCTCAAGATACAGTTGCGATCAAATGAAGAGCCAAATAAGCCAATTGCGTAGTCGTGGATTCCTGAGTACCGAGGACGTCGCCGCATTCACCCACCTGTCGACGACGGACCTGATTCGACAGCTGGAATCCGACGATGCCGTTGAACGATCCGCGGCCATTCACCTGCTCTCACAGACGGCACAATCGGGTGCTTCGGTGAACCGAATTTTTGCGGAGCGACTGACGCGGGAAACCAAGCTGTACACCAAGATCGTGCTCTGTGAAGCACTCCAAACCGGCGGAGAAGAAACCGCGCATGTTCTCATTCCGCTGCTCGGTACGATCGGAAGGAATCAACACAAGCATCCATCCCCTGAGGCGTTCAAGAAATCAAGCTATCCGCTTCCACGAGATATTGTGGCGCGAGTTCTTGCTCGAATGGACCCCACAGTCCTGCCGATATTGACCGCTGCCGTTCACGACGGACCACGGGTTCAGGTGGTAGAGGTCATCGATGCGGTTGGCTTCATGTGCTTCTATTCATCAGTGACGGCAACGGATCGGTTGGCTGCACTGCGCGCGCTGATCGGTAGACTTCACAGCAGCCTAAATGATGAGCTAATGCGGTGGAAAATTGTGCGCGCCTTCGAGAGTTTCAACCATTCAGACACTCTAACGATCCTCCAAGAAGTTATTGATGAATGTGCGATACCGGCAATACGCCAGGAAGCGCAGCGTTCACTAACGTTGGCCGTCAAACAACCCGCGATGTGAACGCCCCAGATTTCTCCACATTCGTGCGTTCAGGTCCCCTAATCGGACTTGCCGGAGACAGCTGTGCCAGGTGTCCCGCAAGCCGGTCGTTCACCGGAACCTGTGCAGAGGACTTCTGAAAATGACAGACACAGCGTGCTTCCGCGGCCCTCAGATTCCCGTATACCCTGCCCGCCAAAAAGCCCGGTGCGCCTCCCCTATACGGGACGGAGTTTTCGTCCCGTACGAGCCCATTCTTCTGGCTTTGACAACCGCGGGCTTGAGGCTCGCCAAGACCACTGATCCGAGGAAGATTTGTCATCGAATTTGGAATATCTTGCCGAGATTTTCGTCAACATTGATGGGCCGCGAAAGGAAACTGACACGAAACTGAGAACTTCAGCGTTCGAGGGCCGGGCGTCGTCGCAGGTCAGAACGATCCTCTGGTGACAGCCGGGTCGGGATCTTATATTTGACGCATTGGAGCGTTTTTGTCCAACAAGTGCGTCCTCGATTTTTGTGCAGGCTGGGCCGTTTTCATCCAAATGGTTGATGGATCCACTTTGTAGCAGGCATAGTTTGTAGGTATGCAGCAGCTAAAGGAAAGTGCATCAGCAAAAGGATCATCACGCAACAAGTGGGCGGGCCTCGGCGTCTTGGCGGCCGGGCTGTCCATGATCGTCATCGACGGCACCATTGTGGGTGTCTCGTTGCCAACGATCATCGACGACCTGCATCTGGACCTGAACGAAGCACAGTGGGTCAACAGCCTGTATTCGGTGGTGTTGGCTGCCCTGCTGCTGACGAGCGGGCGCCTGGGCGACAGGTTCGGACGGCGCAAACTGTTCATGATCGGCGTCGTGCTGTTCATGGCGGGCAGCATTTTCGCCGCGCTGTCCCACGATGCCGGCGGATTGATTCTCAGCCGCGTCCTGCAGGGCGTGGGCGGCGCGGCGGTGCTGCCGGCCACGCTGTCCAGCGTCAATTCCACGTTTTTCGGCAAGGACAGGACGACGGCGTTTGCCATCTGGGGCGCTGTCATCTCCGGCATGGCGGCGATTGGGCCGCTCTTGGGAGGTTGGCTGACCTCCTCCTTTGCCTGGCAATGGATCTTCATTGTGAACATCCCCCTGGGCCTAGCTGTGCTGGTCGGCGCCGTTCTCTGGGTGCCCGAAACCCGCACCCCGCACGACACCTCCGGGCTGGACATCGTGGGCCTGCTGCTTAGCGCCTCCGGCTTTGGCCTGTTCGTCTTCGCCGTGATTGAGGGTCCCGCCCTGGGCTGGTGGTCCGCCAAGAGTGCGCTCAACCTGGGACCCGTCAGCTGGCCGGCCGACGCGGCCATCTCGGCAGTTCCACTGACGCTCGCCGCAAGCATTGTGCTGCTTCTGGGCTTTGTGCTGTGGGAAAAGCGCCGGGCACGCGTTGGCCGTTCCGCCATTTTGGACCTGACGTTATTCCGGGTAAAGACGTTCTCCTGGGGCAACGCCGTGGCTGCCACGGTGGCAATTGGCGAGTTTGGCCTACTCCTGGTGCTGCCGCTTTACCTGATCAACATTCTGGGATTGGGTACACTTAATGCCGGCTTCGTGCTGGCCGCCATGGCCCTTGGAGCCTTCTTCTCCGGAGCCTCCGCCCGGCATTTGGCTGCACGGATGGGCCCGCCCAATGTTGTGATTATCGGGCTGGCGTTGGAGACGGCGGGGCTGCTGGCGCTGGCGTTGCTCATCACCTCCAGCACATCAATCTGGCTCATTGCCGTACTTCTCGTGGTGTACGGCCTAGGATTGGGCCTTGCGTCGGCACAGTTGACGGGGACTGTTCTGGCGGACATTCCCACAGCCGTTTCGGGCCAGGGATCGGCCACCCAGAGCACTGTCCGGCAGTTGGGCGCGGCGCTGGGCTCGGCCATCATGGGCAGCGTGCTCGCTCATTATGCCGTCTCCCGAGCAACGGAATTGCTGGGCGCCGTTCCGGGTGTTCCTGTCAATCAGGTGGGCACCCTGGCGGGTCAACTGCGTGACTCGGCGGGCGGCGTCGTGCCTCAGCTGAGTCAAGCAGGCACGCATGGTCCGTTGGGCGACGCCGGACCTGCCGCGGCCAGCGCTATGGCCGATGGTTTCGCCCAGGCCGTCAGTGCCTCCGTTCTGGCAGCCGCGGCCTTCCTGTTTATTGGCCTGGTGGGCTCGTTCTTTGTGGCCGCCGCGTCCCGGAAAGTCCACGCGACACCTGGCATTTGAGCCGCTGCCCAGTCCTTGAACAGTCTGTTCCTGGCGGACGCAACAGCCGTCATCGATGGCCAGCGTCCAGGTCCCGTCATCGAGGACGCACTTGTTAGACCAAACAGGCTCAAAACGGGTGAAATCGGTCCGCCAAGTGCGTACTCGATATTCAGAAGGGGCTACTTGACCACGTGGATCACGCCTGCCGCACCGCGTTCGGCGTCGACCATGCTGTGTGAGACAAACGGGTAGTTGCCCGCCTCCGGGAATGAAAGCTCAACGAAGCCGCCCTGAGCCGGTGCCAGCGGCAGGACCTGGGCGCCCGCCGTGGGATCGGATCCGTCCAGCAGGAACCTGCCCTCGCTCCAGGTGGTGTCGAACTGGCCGCCGATCA
The DNA here is from genome assembly GCF_000785535.1 of Arthrobacter sp. PAMC 25486. Lineage (NCBI taxonomy): Bacteria > Bacillati > Actinomycetota > Actinomycetes > Micrococcales > Micrococcaceae > Arthrobacter > Arthrobacter sp. PAMC 25486. Next base: position 2,534,071 of record NZ_CP007595.1, read on the forward strand.
CGTGGAACGACGACGCCCGGTTGGGTCCGGCGTCGAGCACCCAAATCCGCACCCGCTCACCAACCTTGGCCGGCAGCGGGGCGAACTTGTACTGGTTGGCGTAGCCGTTGAACACGATGGCGTCCGGCTTCTCCGCCTGAATCTTGGCCAGATCTGCAACACCGCCCTGCGGGCCTGCGTAAATCTCGGACTGGACCAGCAGGTACTCCTTGTCCACGGGAGCCAGCCCCGGCGGATCAATGACCACGGCACCAAACATGCCATTGGCAATGTGCTGGCTCATGGGCATGGTGCTGCAGTGGTACATCCAGATCCCGGCGCGCGTCGCAGTGAACGAGTATGTCAGCGACTCCCCCGGATTGATGGTCCGCATGGGTTGGTCCGGCGCCAGCGCACCGGCATGGAAGTCGATCGAGTGCCCCAGTGAGCCGTCGTTGACAAGCGTAATCTTGAATTTGTCACCAATCTTTCCACGAAGTGTGGGTCCGGGCGCCGTGCCGTTGAACAGCCACAGTTTCTGGGTGACCCCCGGCGCCACGTCGCGTTCCTCCTCGGTAACCTTCATGGTCAGCTCGTGCCCGTCCCGGCTGGCAGCGCAGGGAGCACGGCGCTGCGCGGCGTGAAGTCCGCGGCCGGCTCGTTCATGAAGTCGAAGGTGGCCGGCGGCCCATCCATGGCGGAGCCGTGGTCCATACCGGGCATGCCCGCATCCGAGCCGCCGGTGTCCGCACCGCCAGAGTCGGCGCCGGCGGCCGGCGGCGCGCCCACAGCCACGATGCTCAACACCATGCCCTGTTGTCTGTGCCCCACCACCGAGCACCAACCCGCCACATCGGCACCGACCACACCCACGTCAACCACGGTGCGTTCCCCCGGATATAGCCGCCCGGAATCCGCCCCGAGCTCCGTCACCAGGTCATGCACCATGTTGTCCTCGTTGACGAGGTTGATGACCAGCTTGTTGCCGGCCGGAACCTGAACCTTGTCCGGATGGAAGCGCATGTTTTTCATCGTCATGTCCACTGTGGTCGTCTCACCCGTGGCCACGACACCGGTGGCCGCGCCGGCCTGGTTCTGCCATTCCAGCGCTGACGGATCGGCCAGCACCCCTGCCGCAATGACAAGTACGACGACGGCCAGTCCCGCAGCTGCCATGCCCAGCCTTTTGCGGGGGGCCGTGTCATACCCCGCTGCCGCCGTTCCGCTATCAAGGGCGCCGCGGCCGTCAGCCACCGGGCCGGGCACTGCCCGGGCATCCCTGCTGAACAAGGCCATCCCCAGTAGCGGCAGGAACCAGGCCAGTCCAATCAACACCAGAAAGGTGGTCCCCACCCGCACGATACTGGGCACCGGGAGGAGCGACACCAGCAGGCCCACATTTATCAGGACCACACGGAACCACGCCGCCCTGTCCAAAATGGCCGTCCGGCGCTTGAGAACAGCCGGGCCGCCTCCCAGCACCACGGGCACTAGGTACGTCAGTGCTCCGCCCAGGACCTGGGCCACGAATCCAGCGGCAAGCACGGGGACCACCACCTCGATCCCGCGGTGCAGCCCTTCCCAGTTTGGGGCGGCCAGGGCGAGAATGAGCAGCCACACCAGCGCCACCAGCAACCAGGCCAGGGCCGCAACGGCGGACAGCGACGCAAAGCTGACGGGCACCTTGGCACGCACAACCTTGGCCAGCGGAATGCAAATATATATCACTGCAGATATATACACGAGCAGCCCTAGAACACTCAGGACCATGACTCCCGCGGCTGCGCCTCCGGCAATGGCCAGCACGCCGACCAACAAGGGAACGGCTCCGTGGCGCGCAACAGTTTCGGCACCGTCTGCAACCCTTGTGCGCAGCATGGTGGGCAGCAGCGTCATCAAGGTGCCCAACACGCTCAGCCCCACAAACCCCAGCACATTCACACTCATGTGGACCAGAAGCAGGCGGGTGTGCAGTTCGCCGCCCGGCCCGGCCGCCAGCGCCGCGCCCACGCCGGCACCCACCGGCAGCAGCAGGCAGGCGGAAACGTAGTACCAAACCGTGGGACCGAAACGGGACGCCAGCGCCTTCCGCGCCCGCAGCCCCAGGACCACCGCATGCCACGCCACCACCAGCCCGACGCCGATGCTGCCCGCAAGCACCAAAACCCAGACGTCGGCAACCATCCCGGCCACCACCGTCACAACGGCCGCGTTGAGCAGGACGAGGCGGGCAATCATGAGGCGGTTGTCCGGCGTCGGGCCCCTCAACAGGGCCTGCGCGAAGTGCCAGCTCCACACGAGAATCGAGTTGGTCACGGCACCCAACAGCAGCAGGTGGACCATGAGCCAGCCGGAGACGGGAATGTTGCGGTGGAACAACACCACAACGACAAGGGCGACGAGCCAAAAAACGGCGGGCGCATTGGCCCGCATATGCCAGCCCGCCCGGTTCATGGGCGTCTTGCCGGCGGGGACAACCGGGGGTGCGGAACCGATTTTCATGCTTGACCCTTCCGCGCCCGGGTGGCCTGCCAAATTGCCATGGCGGCAAACATCAGGATTGCAATGACGTTCAGGACGCCGCCGGTCACCCACGCGCCATGGCTCCCGGCGCCGTCGCCAATGCCCAGGCGGACTGCCAGCGAAAGGTGCAGCAGCCCGGCAGGCAGCCAGAATCCCGGGGTGTACGGCAGCGGTTTGCGCAGCACAGCGGGGAGGATGACGGGGGCGTGGGCCATGATCATGGAGATGGTGAAACCCAGGAACACTGCGTGGATGGCGACATCGTAGGCGCCTCCGGTCAGCGGGCGATCATGCAGGGCAAGCACGACGCCGGCAATTGCCAACCAGCCGTAGCCCGCCAGGAGGCATGCGGCAATGTAGCGCGGCAGGCCTTGGGAGCGGATGGTTTTGCGGGCGGCGTCGTAGACCACTAGCCAGCCCACCAGCGCCAGCAGGGTGAGCCCGAACAGCGGATAGCCTGCGCCCGGCCACAGCAGCGTTGCCGCGGCAGCGGCCAGGAGGGTGAAACTTGCCGCCAGCAGCAGAGGCTCGGCCTTTGGACTGCTGATACCGATGCGGGCAAGTTCCAGCCGCTCGCCCGCAATGGTCAGCACCACGAATGCGACCAGGAACGGCAGGAGAACGGGGATGCTTGGCACGCGCAGCCACAGGGCGGCCGCGGCGACGGCGCTGACTGCGCCGAGGAATTGGATGAGCACCACGTTGTCGTATTGGCGTCGCCATAGTGGGATGTAGACAAGTGTCATGGCGATGGTTCCGGCCAGCATGACGGTCTTCCCGATCAAGAGGTCCAGGGGCGAAATGAGCAGCAATCCGGCGATGCCGAGGAGTGCCGGGGACGCGTAACCTAGAGCCTTGTTCAGGGCCACGGAACGTTCAAGGGCGATGACCGTGCCCACAAAACTGAGCACCAACAGCATTCCGTGCACCTGGGGAAAGCGGTCAATCTTTAGCGGCGCATCGGCACCGAGGAGCTGCAATCCGGCGTTCAGCCCAATCAACAGCGCCGCACCGGCCGGCAGCATGAACAACATCCGGAAGGCCGGTTTGCGAAGGACGCCACCCTTGCGCCTCGTCTGGAGTTTTTGCCCGGACAGCTGATGGGGATGCGGAGTGGGTGTGGACTTGGCTTCCGGGGCGCCGCTCATGGGGTTCCGCTGCCGGCGCCGGGCAGGAGCAGCGTGCAATATCCAGGACCGGCGAAGGGCAGCAGTTCCACGTCCCGTTCCGGCAGGCCGCTGCCTGAGAGCAGTTCCTTCGCCAGGCCCAGGTGCACGGCACACACAACCTCAGGGTTCGCCCGGGCCGCTTCCACAATGGGGCAGGTGGTAAGCGTCAGCTCGGTGGCATCGCGGTTTCCCTGCACGCCAAAGCCGGCCTGGCCCAGCGCAGTGACCACGCGGGTGCGTGCGGCTTTGCCGGCCGAGCCGGTCGGCGCAGCCGAGCTGGCAGGCGCTGCCGGAGAAACGCCGGCGCTGCCTTGCCGGGGCAGAGTGCCACCGACCTTTGCGCCTCCGCAGGCAACGGGCAGGGCCCTGGCCCAGGTGCGGCCGGCGTCTTCACCTTCAGCCGCAGGGTTGTCGCTGTTCGCGGCGAGGTGTTGCGCCAAGGCGGCGGCCAGGGCGGCGTAGCCAACAGGTCCCGCGGGCGTGGCTGCGGCCTCGTACAGCCACGCGGGCCGACCCCGCCCTTCCTTGGGTGCTGCAGTCTTTGTGGCGTGGCCATCACCCACCAGGGCTTCGAGATGTTCCCTGACAGTGTTGGCATGTTGGCCGGTCTCGGTTGCCAGTTGCTCCACGCTCAGAGTGCCAGCCACTTGCCGCAGGCGTGCAAGCACCGCCGCACGGGCCTTGGAGATGGGCGCGACGGCTTCTACCAGTCCGGGCTTCGGGCCATAAGGCGCAGTTGTGACGGTTTTATTTTCCACGGTATTAAGTGTAGTAATATACTCGCAGAATCTCCATTCCCATCGAGATCGTGGCACTTCGAAAGGTTTCCCCGTGAATAATCTTGTTCTTGCCTCCTCATCCACAGAGGCTGCTTCCCTGGAAGAAGCCCGCGCCCGGCTGGCAGAATCTGCCGGAACACTGGGCACCCTGTGCAACAACCTGGCGGTCGCAGCCGGCAACTCCAGTGCTGGTGAACTTGTCCAGGCGGACCAGGGTGCACTGGTTGATTTCGCCGAACAAGAGCTGATCCCCCTCGCCACTGCACTGGCCGGCGCGTTCCCGCATGCAGCGGCCTTCACTGAGACACATCTCCTGGCCACGGTTGCGGCCGGGCACAATGAGCGGATTGTGGCCGCCGCCAAGGCCCTGGAAGTCCAGGAATCACCCATCGAGGTGGTCCAGGCAAGTGGCCGCCTGCTGGAAGCGGCCACAGCCTTCATCTCCCAGGCAACCGAGCTGGTCCTGCCCGCATTGGCCCAGAACCCGGCAGTCTCACTGGCCGACGTGCTGCCCAAGCGCAGCACAGAGGAGGCCGGGGCAATTGCGGAAAGTCAGGCTCCGGCGTCGGGCGGCTGCGCCTGCGGCGGACACGACGAGCCGGGCCTCTCCGAGCTGGACACCCGGGTCATCCCCCATGCGATCCGCCACGCCACCATCTTCGGCGCGCTGGAGGGGCTGAACACCGGCAAGGGCATTTTGCTGATCGCCAACCACAACCCGCTGCCGCTGCTGGCCCAGTTGGATCAGCGCTCCCCCGGCAAGTTTGCCGTGGCCTACGTTGAGGACGGCCCGGAGCTGTGGAAGCTGAGCATGGTCCGCAACTGATCCCCACCGACCGGCCGGGCAAATCGCTGGCGCGATTGCTCCGGAACCTGGTCGGCGTGGGCCCATCAACGAAAAAATGACACCGATCCCGCTTTCTGATGCCGATATCTCGGTGTCAGAAAGCGGGATCGGTGCCATTTCCCGTTGCCCCAGTGCTACTGGGTGCCCGTGGGGACTACAGCGCAGCCTCGATCGCGGCCGCGGCCAACGGGTCGGAGTCATTCAGGAACGTGGCAATCCGTGCGGCCTCATCGGCCTCACCGATGGCGCCCGCGGCACGTCCCAGCGCGTAGAGCGCGCGCAGGAACCCGCGGTTGCCCTCGTGCGAGTACGGAACCGGGCCGGTGCCGCGCCAGCCGTTGCGGCGGAGCGAGTCCAGGCCGCGATGGTAGCCGGTGCGCGCGTACGCGTAGGACTCGATGGTGCGGCCTTCGGCATATGCCTCGTCGGCCAAGATGGCCCACAAAAGCGAGGACGTGGGATGGGGCGCAGCCAAGTCAACAGCTTCGTCCCCTGCGTCCAGGCGCGCCTGGACATCCACCTCGGCCGGGAGCAGTGTGGGCTCCGGGCCGAGTAGGTTCCTGCGGAAATCGTCGCTCATGTTATTTGAACGTTGTGCCGGCGGAGCCGAGCTGCTGGGCGGCTTCAACAACGCGTGCGGCCAGGCCCTTTTCGGCCGAGGCGCCCCAGACGCGGGGGTCATAGGTCTTCTTGTTGCCAACGTCGCCGTCGACCTTCAGGACACCGTTGTAGTTGGTGAACATGTGGTCAACCACGGGACGCGTGTAGGCGTACTGTGTGTCGGTGTCGATGTTCATCTTGATGACACCGTAGGAGACAGCGTCGGAGATTTCCTGCTCGGAGGAGCCGGAGCCGCCGTGGAAGACCAGGTCGAACGGGTTTTCCTTGCCGATCTTGGCGCCAACGGCAGCCTGGATTTCCTTCAGGATCTCCGGGCGCAGCTTGACGTTGCCAGCCTTGTAGATGCCGTGCACGTTGCCGAAGGTCAGCGCGGTGATGTAGCGGCCGTGCTCGCCTGAGCCCAGCGCTGCAACCGTTGCCAAGCCGTCTTCGATGGTGGAGTACAGCTTGTCGTTGATGGCGTTTTCGACGCCGTCTTCCTCGCCGCCAACAGCACCGATCTCAACTTCAAGGATCATCTTGGCTGCGTGCGTGCGGGCCAGCAGTTCGCGGCCGATGCGCAGGTTTTCTTCGAGGGTCTCAGCGGAGCCGTCCCACATGTGCGAGTTGAAGATGGGGTCGCGGCCGGCCTTCACCTCAGCCTCGGAGGCTGCCAGCAGGGGCAGTACAAAGCCGTCCAACTTGTCCTTGGGGCAGTGGTCAGTGTGCAGGGCCACGTTGATGGGGTAGTTCTTGGCCACTTCGCGGGCGAATGCTGCGAAGCCCAAGGAACCGGCCACCATGTCCTTCACACTGGCGCCGGACCAGTAGGCGCCGCCACCGGTGGAGACCTGGATGATGCCGTCGGTTCCGGCGTCGGCAAAGCCCTGGAGGGTTGCGTTAAGTGTCTGTGAGGAAGTCACGTTGACCGCCGGGTAGGCGAAGCCGCCAGCCTTGGCGCGGTCGATCATTTCGGCATACTTGTCCGGTGTTGCGATGGGCATGAAAAGCTCCTCTGGGCTGAACGGTACTAAGAGTCTGGCAACAGGCCAGCTCCGGCATGACTTCTCCCATCTTAGCGAGTGCGCCCAAAGTCTCGAAGAAGATGAAGATTCCGCCCAGCTTTTGGACTTTTCCCATGCCCGACGCCGGACCCCTCCTTAAGCGCCCGGCCCGCCTGCCGCCCCTCCCGGACTGGGTGGGACCGGCCTCTACCCCACGCGCTGGTTGAACACGTGCCGGCGGATCCACGCGTGCATGGCGATGCCGGCCGCAGAAGCCGCGTTGATGGAGCGGGTGGAGCCGAACTGCTCGATGGACAGCGTGGTTTCCGCGGCGGCGTGCACCTCATCGCTGAGACCCGGGCCTTCCTGGCCAAATACGAACACACAGTTTCGGGGCAGCTCGTACGTTTCCAGCTGCTCGGAGTCGGGGAAGATGTCGATGCCGATGATCGCCAAACCTTCGCCCTTCGCCCAGGAGACAAAGTCCTCAACGGTAGGGTGGTGGCGGACGTGCTGGTAGCGGTCGGTGACCATGGCGCCGCGCTTGTTCCACCGCCGTCGTCCGATGATGTGCACTTCCTTGGCCAGGAACGCGTTGGCGGTGCGCACCACGGTGCCGATGTTCATGTCGTGTTGCCAGTTTTCAATGGCGACGTGGAAGTCGTGGCGGCGCGTGTCCAGCTCGGCAACAATCGCGTCCATGGACCAGTAGCGGTATTCGTCCAGGACGTTGCGGCGGTCGCCATTGGCCAGCAGCTCAGGATCCCAGTACTCGCCTTCGGGCAGCTCGCCCTCCCACGGGCCCACCCCCACTTCGTGGTGCAATTCCGGAAATTCGGGTGCGTCGGGGGCTTCAGGGACTGTGTTCTCACCGGTTTTGCTCACCGTTCAACTTTACGCACAAGTGTGGGCACTTCCGAGCTGCGGCGAATTTCTGCAAGACTGAAGTCCTGACCAGCAACCCAAGGAGCGCCATGAGCACACAAAACGATCGCCAGCCCACAGACATTGAATGCTGGCTCACCGACATGGACGGCGTTCTTGTCCACGAAAACAAGGCCGTCCCCGGCGCCGCCGAACTGATCCAGCGTTGGGTTGACACCTCCAGGCGATTCCTGGTGCTGACCAATAACTCCATCTTCACCCCGCGCGACCTCGCCGCCCGGCTCAGGGCATCCGGGCTGGAAATCCCCGAGGAAAACCTGTGGACCTCGGCCCTGGCCACAGCCCAGTTCCTGAAGTCGCAGATGCCGCATGGGCGTGCCTTTGTCATTGGCGAGGCCGGACTAACGACCGCGTTGCACGAGGCCGGCTTCATCCTCACCGACCAGAAGCCCGACTATGTGGTCCTCGGCGAGACCCGCACCTACTCCTTCGAGGCCATCACCCGGGCCATCCGCTTGATCGGCGACGGCGCACGTTTCATCTGCACTAACCCTGACGCCACCGGCCCGTCGAGCGAGGGCCCGCTGCCGGCCACGGGTGCCGTCGCCGCCCTGATCACCAAGGCCACCGGCCGTGAGCCATACATTGTGGGCAAGCCCAATCCCATGATGTTCCGCTCCGCCATGAATCGGATCCAGGCGCATTCGGAGACCACGGCCATGATCGGGGACCGCATGGACACCGACATCATCGCGGGCATGGAGGCCGGGCTGCACACGGTCCTGGTGTACACCGGCATCACCCAGCCAGCGGACGTTGATGCGTACCCGTTCCGTCCGGACCAGACCTTGAACTCCGTGGCTGACCTGCTCGACCACCTGTAAACGGCTTGCCGCGGAGGCCAACCTCCGCGGCTTTCCAAGCACCAGAAAAGGAAGTGCGCTACGTCCACCACGAGGCTGCTGCAGCTTGACGACGCCGAAGAGTTGACCAGGCTTTTGCGCCAAAACCGTGAGTTCCTGCGCCCGTGGGACCCGGTGCGGCCCGACGAGTTTTTCACGGTCCCCAAGCAGCGTGAGATTGCCCGCGCCGCCTTGGACGCGTACGACGGCGGAACCATGGTTCCGCTGGTTATCCTCACCCGGGAGGGTGGCTTGGCCGGGCGGCTCAACCTGAATGGGATTATCGGGGGCGCCCTTGAATCGGCCGCGCTGGGCTACTGGGTCGGCGAGGCGGAGAACGGTGCGGGGCTGGCAACGGCCGCCGTGGCCGACGCCGTTGCACTGGCGGCCGGGGACCTCGGCCTGCACCGGCTGCAGGCGGAGACGCTGGTGCACAATGCGGGCTCGCAAAGGGTGCTGGAGAAGAACGGCTTCACCCGTTACGGCCTGGCTCCCAAGTACCTGAAGATTGCTGGACGTTGGCAGGACCACGTCATGTTCCAGCGGATCCTGGAGTCCTGACCCGGGGCCCTCCAAGGGGCACCCGGGCGGAGCCTTTAAGCGCCCAGTTGCCCGCCCGACGCTTCCAAATAGCAGTTTCCGCAGAGCGATTCGTACCAGACGTCGGCACCGTCGATGGCGACCTGCTCGCCGTCGAACACTATCTGGTCACCGACGCGGCGGGTGTTGAACATGGCCTTGCGTCCGCAGCGGCAGATGGTTTTCAGCTCTTCGAGGGAGTGCGCAATTTCCATCAACCGGGCGGCGCCGGGGAAGGCGCGGGTGCGGAAATCGGTGCGCAGCCCGTAGGCCAGGACGGGAACGCCGTCCAGGCCGGCGATGCGGAACAGGTCATCGACCTGGGCGGGGTCCAGGAACTGGGCCTCGTCGACCAGCAGGCAGGCGACCGGCGCCAGGTCCACGTGCTTGAGCAGCGCGTCGGGGTCGTCGCCGCACCGTCGCTGTCCACCATGACATCCAAGGCGATTGACCTGCTCAAGGACGGCAAGAAGGGCTTCTTCCTGCAGGTTGAGGGCGCCAGCATCAACAAGTAGGACCATGCCGCCAACCCCTGTGGCCAGATTGCCGAGACAGTCGACCTGGACGAGGCCGTCACCGCGGACCTGGATTTTGCCAAGGCAGACGGAAACACCCTGGTGGTTGTCACTGCCGACCACGCCCACAGCAGCCAGATCGTCTATCCCGGCTCCACCACGCCCGGTCTGACCGACCAGACGGACTTGTTCTTCACGGTCACCAACACGCTGGCCCTGGATCCGGCCGCCGTCCTTCCCCTTTCGACGCCGTCGGCCGGTTTCCTTGTGCGACGCCGCGCCCGCGCCTCACAGGCGTTGCACTAGGGCTCACGGAATATTTATGGTTCGTCAGTGTCCGGTATCGGACGCTGCGATCGGCTCAGGCTGGTAATGCGGGGCCAGTTCCGGATGGTGTAATTCCAGTGCGGGGCGCTCGGACCGGATGCGCGGCAGGGAGGTGAAGTTGTGGCGCGGGGGCGGGCAGGATGTTGCCCATTCCAGTGAGGCGCCGAAGCCCCAGGGGTCGTCCACTGCAACCTTCTTGCCACTGCGCCAGGTGATGTACACGTTCCAGAGCCACGGAATCATGGACGCACCGAGCACGATTGACCCGATGGTGGAGAACTGGTTCATCCAGGTGAAGTTGTCTTCGATCATGTAGTCGGCGTAGCGGCGGGGCATGCCCAGGACACCGAGCCAGTGTTGGATCAGGAACGTTGCCTGAAACCCGAGGAACAGCATCCAGAAGTGGATCTTGCCGAGGCGCTCGTTGAGCATCTTGCCGGTGAACTTGGGCCACCAGAAGTAGAAGCCTGCGAACATGGCGAACACGACCGTGCCGAAGACCACGTAGTGGAAGTGGGCCACCACGAAGTAGGTGTCCGTGACATGGAAGTCCAGCGGCGGGGAGGCCAGGATGACGCCGGTCAAACCACCGAACAGGAAGGTGACGAGGAAGCCAAGGCTCCACAGCATGGGGGTTTCAAACGTCAGGGACCCCCGCCACATGGTGCCGATCCAGTTGAAGAACTTCACGCCGGTAGGCACCGCGATCAGCATGGACATGAATGAGAAGAATGGCAGTGCGACCTGGCCGGTGGCGTACATGTGGTGTGCCCACACGGTCGCGGACAGGGCTGCAATGGAGATGGTGGCGAAGATCAGGCCCTTGTAGCCGAAGATCGGTTTGCGGCTGAAGACCGGGAAAATCTCTGAGACTATGCCGAAGAACGGCAGGGCGATGATGTATACCTCGGGGTGGCCGAAGAACCAGAACAGGTGCTGCCACAGCATGACTCCACCGCTTTCCGCATCGAAGATATGGGCTCCGAAGCGCCGATCAGCACCGAGGGCGAACAGGGCGGCCGCCAAGGGCGGGAATGCCATGAGGACCAGGATGGCCGTGAGGAGGGTGTTCCAGGTGAAGACCGGCATCCGCCACATGGTCATGCCGGGGGCACGCAGGCAGATGATGGTGGTGACGAAATTGACGGAACCAAGAATGGTTCCGAAACCGCTCAACGCTAGGCCAAACACCCATAAATCTCCACCAACACCGGGGGTAAAGGTGGTGTTGTTCAAGGGAGCATACGCAAACCAGCCGAATGAGGCGGCACCCTGCGGCGTGACGAACCCGGCCAGCGTAATGACGCCACCGAAAAGGTAGAACCAGTACGCGAGTGCGTTGAGCCGCGGGAACGCGACGTCGGGGGCGCCGATCTGCAGCGGCATGATGACGTTGGCGAAGCCGGCGAACAGCGGCGTTGCGAACAGAAGCAGCATGATGGTGCCGTGCATGGTGAACAGCTGGTTGTACTGGTCCTTTGTTTGCAGGATTTGCATGCCGGGTTCAAAGAGTTCCGCACGCATGATCAGCGCCATGACGCCGCCGACGCAGAAGAAGAGGAACGCTGTGATCAAGTACAGGTGCCCGATGATTTTGTGGTCTGTGGAGGTGAACCAGTTGACCACAATACGGCCCTTGGAGACGGGCGCGGTGCGGGAACCCGTGGAGATTGACGTTTCTGCGGTGGAATACGGATAGGCCATGATTCCCCTAAGATCAGCATCCGACCACGGCGCAGGAATTCAATCTTCTACGCGCATGGGCGTCGATTGCATCTAAGTCTAGGTGGCCAAAGATGAAAGGACAACGACTCAGTCTCCCGGAGGCATTGCTTTGAGGCACCAAGCCCATCGATGAAACCCGCTATTTTGGGCGAGCCCCAGGACCGGTTGAGGGCCCTGCCCCAACGTCTTACGCCAGGAGCTTGCCGCCCGAGGCTTCGAGGTAGCAGTTGCCGCAGAGCGATTCGTACCAGACGTCGGCGCCGTCGATGGCGACCTGGTCGCCGTCGAACACTATCTGGTCACCAACGCGGCGGGTGTTGAACATGGCCTTGCGCCCGCAGCGGCAGATGGTTTTCAGCTCTTCGAGGGAGTGCGCGATTTCCAGCAGGCGGGCGGCGCCGGGGAAGGCGCGGGTGCGGAAGTCGGTGCGGAGGCCGTACGCCAGGACCGGGACGCCGTCGAGGACGGCGATGCGGAACAGGTCATCGACCTGGGCGGGGTCCAGGAACTGGGCCTCGTCGACCAGCAGGCAGGCGACCGGCGCCAGGTCCACGTGCTTGAGCAGCGCGTCGGGGTCGTCGCCGCGCACCTGCGTGGCAAACAATTCCCGGGCGTCGGCGCCGGGCGGGATGACAAAGTCAACCTCGCGGCTCACGCCCAGGCGGGAAACGACGGAACTCTCACCCTTGGTGTCCACGCCGGGCTTCGCCAACAGCACCCGCTGGCCGCGTTCCTCATAGTTGAACGCTGCCTGCAGCAAGCCGGTTGACTTGCCGGAATTCATGGCACCATGGCGGAAATACAGCTTCGACAAGACGGACCTTTCAGGGGAATTGGGGCGTGGCTGGGCCCCCGCGCCCGAGGGCCCCGAACCGAGCTTGCGAGAAAGGGGGGCGTGGGTGGGCCCACACTTGCCAGGTTCCCAATAAATCGCGTCAGCGATTTAGTGGGAGGGCGCGGTGATTAGTCCAGGCCGAGCTCGTCCTTGCCGAACACAAACAGGTACGGCACGTTGGCTTCGGCCTCGATGCGTTCCTTCGCGCCCGTGTCGCGGTCGACGATGACGGCCACGGCCTGGATGTTGCCGCCTGCCTTGCGCACGCCTTCAACAGCGGCCAGCGCCGATCCGCCGGTGGTGGAGGTGTCCTCGAGGACAACAACCTTGCGTCCGTCAACGCTGGGGCCCTCAACCTGGCGGCCCATGCCGTAGGACTTCTGCGCCTTGCGGACAACGAACGCGTCGATGCTGCGGCCGGCATCGCCTGCCGCATGCATCAGTGCCGTGCCGACCGGGTCTGCACCCATGGTCAGGCCGCCGGCGGTCTCAAACTCGATTCCGGCGTCGTCCAGCATGGCCAGCATGACGCGGCCGGCCAGGCGGGAGGCCTCGTGGTGGAGGGTGATGCGGCGCAGGTCGATGTAGTAGTCGGCCTCCTTGCCGGAGGACAAAATTACCTTGCCGCGAACAACGGCGAGTTCCTTGACGAGTTCGAGCAGGCGGGCGCGGTCAGCGGCGAGAGTGGAAGTCATGGGTTCCATTCTAACGGCGGCCGCGGACGCCCCTGCCCCGTGCCACGTCTCCCAAAGTACGACGGCGGCCGGAACGTTTCGCGCCCACGAGCGGCGCCTCCCGCCGTCGTACTTTGGTCTCAAAACTCCGCCGAGATTTGAGATGACGCCCTCCGGCGCAGGGTTACCTGTCGGTGCCCTGCCGCCCGATGCATTGTAGGAGCCCGAGTTCGTTGCGTTGCGGCAGCCCTTCCCAATCGCCGGCGGTACTGACGGCAAACGCACCAAGAAGCGCCCCACGCTGCAACCGCGCTGGGACGCCTTCGCCGTCCAGCATCGCGGACAGGTAGCCGGCAACAAAGGCGTCGCCCGCCCCAACGGTGTCAATGACGGTCACGGGCACGGCGTCGACGTGGTGGTGGCCGTCCGCTGTCCAGGCCGAAGCCCCGCCGGCACCCAACTTGACCACGACCTCCCGGACGCCGGATTCCAGGAGCCCCGCTGCCATGGCCTCCACCGTTGCGCCCAGTGCGCGGACACCCGAGGTGCCGGTGCAGACCATGTCCAGTTCGTCGTCGGACGCGGTGATGATGGTAGCGTGCCTGGCCACGCGGCGCAGCACCTCCCTCGCCTCTTCCCGGGACCACAACTTGCTGCGGAAATTCACGTCAAGGGACACCTCCATGCCGAGCCCGGCAGCCTCCTCCGCTGCGTGGGTGAACACTTCACGGGCTGCGTCGGACAGGGCAGGGGTGATGCCCGTCAGGTGCAGCACCCGCGCCCCGTCGGCGAGCGCCGCTGCAATGTCGGCACGGCTGATGCGGGAACCGGCCGAACCCGCACGGTAATAAAACGCACGCCCAACATCCTGGGTCCGCTGTTCCAGGAGCATCACCCCGGTGGGCCTGAGGGCATCCCTCCCCAGCCGGACATCCACGGCTTCGGCCCGCAACGCCCGGGCAATGAAGTCGCCGTGCGGGTCCATGCCCACCCGCCCGACCCACCGCACGGCATGGCCGAGGCGGGCGAGGCCGATGACAACGTTGGATTCCGCGCCGGCCGCATGCATGCTGAGCTGCCCACCCTGGGAAAGGGGCCCCGTTGAACGCAGCGAGACCATGGTTTCGCCAAACGTCAGCACCTCCACGGCTGCCATGCGTCCCTCAGCCTGCATGGCGGGCATGGTTGGCTGCACGGCGCACATAGTCCCGGGCGCGGGAGCGCATGGCGTCCAGGTCGCCCCCGGACGAGGCAGCATCCCCCACCAGGGGGCTGCCGGGCCCGACGGCGGCGGCACCGGCGTCCCAATAACCGACGGCCTCGTCGACACCAACACCACCAACGGCGACCAGGTGGACCTGCGGGAACGGGTCGAGCAGCGCCTTGATGTACCGGGGGCCGCCAATGAAGGCGGGAAACAGCTTGATCATGGAGGCGCCCCGCTGCATGCCTTCGTGCACGTCGCTCGGAGTCAGGGCACCGGCGAGCACCGGGAGTCCACGGCGGACGGCTTCGTGAATGGAGTCGGCCAGTGCAGGGGTGACAATGAACTGCGCCCCGGCTGCTTCGACGTCCTTGAGGTCTTGGATACTCAGCACGGTCCCTGCCCCCACTTGGACACCCGGGGGCGCGTCCGCCCGGACGGCGGCAATGACGTCCGCGGCTTGCGGAGTTGTCATCGCCACCTCGACGTAGCGAAAGCCCTCCTCCAACAGGGCCAGTGCTGCGGCCGTCGCGGCACTGCTGCTGGTGCCGCGCACTATCGCCACCAGCTTGGCAGCCCGCACCCCGGCAATGAATTCCTGTGGTGTCTGTATCATTTCTGCCTCACCATTCCGCAAAGGAGCCGTCGGGGTGCCGCCAGACGGGGCCGCGCCAGGCGTGCCCGCGTTTGTCGGCTTCCCGCACCGCACGCTCGTCGACTTCGATGCCCAGTCCGGGCCCGAGCAGCCTCTCAAAATGGCCGTCAACGAATTTCAGCGGCTCCTTGTCCACCACATAGTCCAGCACTTCCGCCCCCAAGTTGTAGTGGATGCCGATGCTTTGTTCCTGAATCAGGAAGTTCGGTGTGGCAAAGCCCAGCTGCAGGCAGGCGGCGAGCGCCAGCGGACCCAGCGGGCAGTGCGGGGCCAGCTGCACGTCGTAGATCTCTGCCAGTGAGGCAATCTTGCGTGTCTCGGTGATTCCGCCGGCATGTGAGAGATCGGGCTGTGCCACGGCAATGCCGGCCTGCAGGGCGGGCAGGAACTCCTGCCGGTTGTACAGCCGCTCCCCCGTGGAGACCGGGATGGTGGTGCTGGAGGTGAATTCCCGCAGCAGGTGCGTGTTTTCCGGCACCACCGGCTCCTCTAGGAAGAACGGCCGGTAGGGCTCCAGCAGCGGCGCAACCTTGCGGGCGTTGGCGAGGGTGAAGCGGCCATGGAAGTCCACCGCCACGTCCCGGTGCTCACCCAGAACCTCGCGGGCGGCAGCCACCCGGCGAACCACGCCGTCGATCTCGGCAACCGTGCCAAGCGGCGACATGCGGCCGCTGGCGTTCATTTTCACCGCGGTCAACCCCACCTCCAGCTGCGCGGCTATCGAGTCGGCAACCTCGTTGGGTTCGTCACCGCCCACCCAGCCGTAGGCGCGGATCCGGTCCCGGACGTGCCCGCCCAGCAGCTGGTGGACAGGGGTGTTGAAGTGCTTGCCGGCAATGTCCCACAGGGCCTGGTCCAGACCGGAAACGGCACTGGCGAGAATGGGTCCGCCACGATAGAAGGACCCCTTGGTCATGACCTGCCAGTGGTCCTCGATGCGCAGCGCATCGGCACCGAGCAGGATCTCGGAGAGTTGTTCGACGGCGGTGCGCACGGTTTCGCTGCGACCCTCACACGTTGCCTCCCCCCACCCCACAATGCCCTCCGCCGTTTCAATGCGGACAAACAGCCAGCGAGGGGGGACCATGAACGTTTCGATCCGGACGATGCGGTTTTTGATTTCCCGCTCGGTCATTTAATGGCACCCGCCGTCATGCCGGACACAATGTACTTTTGGGTGAACAGGGCGATGACCATGATGGGCACCGTGACAACCGTGGCTGCCGCCATCAGCCCACCCCAGTCGATGCTGGCGTAGGAGACGAAGTCGAAGATCGCCACCGGAAGCGTTTTGGTCCTGGCCCCGGAGAGCACCAGCGCAAACATGAAGTTGTTCCACGAGAAGATGAAGGACAGGATCCCAGCCGTTGCCATGCCACCGATGGAAAGCGGCAGGGTGATGTGGGCGAAGGCGCCAATGGGCGTCAGCCCATCCACCTGGGCGGATTCCTCCAGTTCCAGCGGCATGGAATCAAAGTAGCTCATCATGATGTAGACGATCAGTGGCAGCGCAACGAACATGTGGCTCAGGATCAGCACGCTGAACCCGCCCACCATGCGCAAGTTGGAGAACACGTAGTACCAGGGCACCAGCAAGGTGATGCCCGGGATGACCCTGGCCATCAACACCACCAGCGCCGAACGGTGCATGGTGAACCGGCTCATGGCGTAGGCGGCCGGAACGCCGAGCACCAATGACAGGACTGTGGAGACAAAGGCGACCCAAAAACTGTTGAAGATGAAGACAAAGTAGTTGTTGCGCGTCAGGACATTGACATAATTTTCAAAGGTGGGCACAAAGATGAACGTCTTCGTCGGATCGTAGATGTCCACGTTCGTCTTCAGTGACGAGGCCACCAGCCAGGCCAACGGCGCCAGCAGGGCGAGCACCACAATGGTGAGAGCGGCGACCCTGAACCAGCTATATGCCCGTACACCGGCCGGCTTGCGGCGCTGTTTGATTGCGTGCTCAGACATTCAGTCCTGTCCTTTCCTGCGCCTGGTCAAAATCCACATGAAGCCGATGATGATCAGGAAGAAGATGATGAGCACCGCGGAGGAGAGCCCATATTCGTTGTAGTCAAAGCTCAGCCCGTAGGCGTACACGTTCAGCGTCTCCACCTCGTGGAAGGAGCCGCCGCCCTTGCCCTTGGTGGCGTACAGGATGTCGAAGGTTTTCAGTGCGTCGATGCTGCGCAGCAGGATGGCAACAATGACGGTGGCTTTCAACAGCGGCAGCGTCACCAAAAAGAAGCGCTGCCAGGCATTCGCGCCGTCAACGCGGGCTGCCTCGTCTGTTTCCTCCGGCAGGGACGTCAATCCGGCGAGCAGGATCAGCACCACCATGGGGGTCCACTGCCAGATGTCCATGAAGATGGTGGTTGGCAGCGCCGTGGCCTGCCCGGAAAGCCAGGGCTGCGGGGGAATGCCCACCCAAGACAGCATCTGGTTGGCAAAACCCATGTTCGGGTCAAAAATCAACCGCCACATCATGCCGACGGCAACAGGCGTGGCCACAAGCGGCAGCAGGATGGCAACCCGCACCCATTTCTCGCCGCGGAACGGGCGCCACAACAGCAGTGCAATGATCATGCCCAGCACCATTTCCACGGCCAAGGCCGTGAATGTGAAGTACACGGTCCGGCCCACGGCCGGCCAGAACCGGTCGAAGTCGGAAAGCACAGTCAGGTAATTGCCAATGCCGATGAAGTCAGCGGGCGCCCGGACCGAGCCGCGCGAGTCTGTCAGGCTGAGGTAGACGGTCCAGACGAGCGGAAAGACGATCAGCAGGCCCACGAAAATCATGGCGGGGGCGGCAAAGAGCCATTTTCGGTGCTTGTTGGCCCAAACGGAGAATGGTCGGGACGGTGCAACTGTTCTCGGGGCCTGTTGGATTTTTACGGATGCAGACATGGTTCACCTAAGAAAATAGTCAGGGCTGGCAGTGCCACGGCGGTGCGGGTGCGGCGGCTGAGGACATTCCCGCACCCGCCGCACCGCGCCAACCGCCTACTTGTCGCTCTCCAGGAACTTCGCGAATTCCTCGTTGGCCTTTGTGGCGGCCGCTGCGGAATCTCCGCCGGTGATGGCGGTGACAATCGGTTCGCCAACGATTTCGCGGGCCTTGCCCACGGCGATCACGAGCGGCCGGTCGTGCCCAATGCCGTGCTCGGCACTGTAGGTGATCGCCTCGGCCAGGTCCTTCGGGTACGTACTGGTGCCTTCCGGGTTCGCCCAGACGGAGGCGCGAGGTCCGGGCACGCCGGCTTTTTGGGCTTCCAAGGTGCGGGTCTTCGAGGTGGCCCACTCGATGAACTTCCAGGCATTATCTTGGTTCTTGGACGCCTCATTGATGCCCAGACCCCATGAAGGGACGTTGTATGGTTTGGAACCTGCCGGACCCGCCGGCAGGGCAGCAAAACCGACAGAGTCGGCCACCTTGGACTTCGCGGTGTCCATCGCGTTTTGGTACAGGGAGTCCGCCTCCGTATAGAACGCAGCATTGCCCTGTGTGAAGATGGCCATGGCCTCCGGCCAGCTCATGTCCGTGCTGACGTTTGCTGGCCCGTACTTGTTGAGCAGCCCGCCATAAAACGCGTACGCGGCCTTGGCTTCTGGGGTGTCGACCGTGGCCTTGCCGGACTCATCCATGAAGTCGCCGCCGAAGCTGTACAAGAAGCTGGAGAACTGAGTAACGGCCGCGGACTTGTTGGTCCGGGCCACAAAGCCGGCCACACCCTCGTTGTCCTCCGAGATCTTCTTCGCCGCGGCTTCCAGTTCTTCCATGGTCTTCGGCACGGCAATGCCGGCGGCTTCCAGGAGGTCCTTGCGGTAGTAGAGGACCTCACGCTCGGTGATGATGGGAACGCCCACAACCTTCTTTTCAAAGGTGGTTGCCGAGACCGGCCCCGATTGGAAGTCTTTCCAGTCCCAGTCGGCATCGGAGGTGACGTGGTCCGTCAAATCCGCCAGGTAACCGTTTCGGGCGAAGGACTTGCCCTCCTGCAGTGGACGGTACATCATCACGTCAATTTCATCCGTGCCCGCATTGAGCTTGACGTTGTATTGGTCCGACAGCTGGTCCTCACCCAACTGGGTCAGTTCGACCTTGAGGCCGGACTCCTTTTCAAATTCGGGGATGGCGGCTTTAATGCCGTCCGTCCACACGTGATTTGCCAGCGTGACACGCACAGTGCCCGAGGCTTTCGCATCATTGCCGCTACACGCAGCAACACCAAAGGGGGCAACTACAGCCACAGCCAGCAGCTGCAAAACAGAGCGTCGCTTCATTACGACTTCCTTTTCAATTAGGCCGAAACCAAGGCTCAAACAGTTGGACGGCACCCAAACACATATGCCATATTTGTGAGATTAGTCTCATAAGGCATACTTATCAATAGTCGAGACCAGATCGGTATGATGCATCCATGACCGCCACCCCAAACCCCGAGGCACCTGCCGGCAGCCCGCGGGAGTACCTCCATGCCACGTTGGTGGACAACCTTGGCCTGGCAGTGGTGACCGGGCAGCTAGCTCCCCACGCGGTGCTAAGTATCGAGGAACTCGAGGCCCGCTATGGGGTGTCCCGGTCCGTCATCAGGGAAGTCATCCGGGTGCTGTCATCGTTGGGGCTGCTCGCCTCACGCCGCCGGCTGGGCACCGTGGTCCAGCCGCGATCCGCATGGAACTTGTACGATCCACACATCATCCGATGGCGACTGGCCTCCGAGAGCCGGCTGGAACAGCTGCGCAGCCTCAGCGAGCTGCGATCCGCCGTTGAACCGATGGCCGCAAAACTGGCGGCCATTCGGGCGAGCTTTACCGCCGCGAGCGACCTTGTGTCCTTGTCTGCACAGATGTGGGCCGCGGGCCATGCATCAGACATGGACACATTTCTCAGGCTGGACGTACTCTTTCATGACCACCTGCTGGAAGCGTCCGGAAACGAAATGTTTGCCCAGCTCAACTCGCTGGTGACAGAAGTCCTGAAGGGCCGGATCGAGCACGGTCTGATGCCCCACAGCCCCAACGCCAAGGCCATGCAATTCCATGTCGATGTTGCCAGCGCCATCCAGCGGCGCGACGGCGAGGCCGCCCACGCCGCCATGACAAGGATCGTTGACCAGTCCATGGTCGAAATGGCTGTCATCTGGGCCAAGGACCATGGAACATCCAGGGACATGCAATAACGACTCTGGAGAATCCCCCGTCCCTGTGCAGCCCCGGTCCGGGAGGTGCATCAGTAGGGCACCGAAAACGGGGATATTTTGCACCGTTTCGCCGAGATGTGCGATGAGGCCCTCCGGCGCAGGGTTACCTGTCGGCGCCCTGCCGCCCGTGGGCCTGCTGGATCCCGAGTTCGCAGCGTGGCGGAAGTCCGGCCCTCCCCCAGCGTCTGCCCTGGCCGCTGCCGTTCAACTTCTCTATATGCTTGGACCATGCGCGAACTACAGGGACAGATCATTGCAGAACTTGGCGTCCAGCCCGAGATTGACCCAGCCGCGGAGATTTCCCGCCGGGTGCAATTCCTGAAGGACTACCTCAAGACCACGGGGACGGGCGGCTACGTGCTGGGCATCAGCGGCGGGCTCGACTCCACCCTGGCAGGGCGGCTCGCCCAACTTGCCGTGGAAGAACTCGCCGACGAGGGCATCAACGCCAACTTCATTGCGGTGCGCCTGCCCTACGGCGTCCAACACGATGAAGACGACGCGCAAGCCGCGATGGATTTCATAAAAGCCAAGACCGAATGGACGTTCAACATCGCCCCCGCGGTGGACGGCTTCGAGTCCGAGTTCGCCAAGACAGCCACAGAGGATGTCACCGACTTCAACAAGGGCAATATCAAGGCACGCAGCCGCATGATCGCCCAGTACGCACTCGCCGGACAGGACAACCTGTTGGTCATCGGCACCGACCACGCAGCCGAATCTGTGACTGGGTTCTTCACAAAATTCGGGGACGGCGGCGCCGACATTCTCCCACTGTTCACCCTGAACAAACGCCAGAACCGCGCCTTACTCAAACACCTCGGCGCCTCCGAGCAACTGTGGAACAAGATCCCCACCGCAGACCTCCTCGACGGCGTCCCCGGCCGCACCGACGAGGACGAACTTGGCATCACCTACAACGAAATAGACGACTACCTCGAGGGCCGCGACGTCAGCGACGCAGCCGCCCAGGGCATCGAACGCCGCTTCCTGCAGAGCCGCCACAAGCGCACCGTCCCGGTCACGTTGCTCGACACCTGGTGGCGCTAACCGCCCTCGGAAGCACCACCGTCGGGCTTACGCGTATATTCAAGGCAGACCCAACTATTCAAGGCAGTCCCAACACCGCAACGACGCGCCAAAGGTGGAGACCATGAATGTCACCGAGAAATTCCGTGCAGCCCGCAACCAATTGTTGGATATGCGCCTGGATAACGCCCGGGCCCAACGCGAATTTGTTTGGCCCCGCTTCACCGAGTTCAACTTCGCGCTCGACTGGATCGATGCGATCGCCGCGGACCCCGACACCGGCAACAAGCCCGCACTGGTCATCGTGGAACAGGACGGAACATCCACCCGCCGCAGCTTCGCGGACCTCTCAAAACGTTCCAACCAGGTGGCCAACTGGCTCCGCGGCCAGGGCATCCAGCGCGGCGACCACATGATCATCATGCTCGGCAACCAGGTGGAATTGTGGGAGCTGATGCTGGCCTGCATCAAGCTCGGCGTCGTCATGATCCCCACAACCACCATGATGGGTCCGGCAGATCTGCGTGACAGGGTGGAGCGCGGCCAAGCCCGCTGGGTGAGCGCCCGGGAAGAGGATGCTGCCAAGTTCACCGATGTCCCCGGCAGCTACACCCTGGTGGGCGTCGGACTGGAAGGCGGCGCCGAGAACACCGGTGCCCACGCAACGGCCGCGGCCGGACGCCCCGTGCTCACCTACGCGGAATCGGAGGCCGCGGGCGAGGATTTCACCCCGGATGCGCCCACCAAGGCCGACGAAACCATGCTGCTCTACTTCACCTCCGGCACCACCTCCAAGGCCAAGCTGGTGGAACACACGCACACCTCCTACCCCGTCGGCCACCTGTCCACCATGTTCTGGATCGGGCTGGAACCCGGCGACGTCCACCTCAATGTCGCCTCCCCCGGCTGGGCCAAGCACGCGTGGTCCAACGTGTTCACGCCCTGGATCGCCGAGGCCTGCGTGTTCATTTACAACTACACGCGCTTTGACGCCGCCGCGCTCATGGCGCAGATGGAAAAGGAGCACGTGACGAGTTTCTGTGCCCCGCCCACCGTCTGGCGCATGCTCATCCAGGCCGATCTCACCCTCCTGAAAACCCCGCCCACCAAGGTGGTTTCCGCTGGTGAGCCGCTCAACGCCGAGGTCATCGGCCAGGTGGAGCGCGCCTGGGGCCAGCTGATCCGCGACGGCTTTGGCCAGACAGAGACCACGGTCCAGGTCGCCAACACCCCCGGCCAGCCCATCAAGATCGGGTCCATGGGCCGCCCCCTCCCAGGCTACGACGTCGTGCTGGTGGACCTGCTGACAGGGGAGGAAACGGACGACGGCGAACTTTGCCTGCGCTTGAATCCCGCCCCCGTAGGGCTCACCAAGGGTTATTTCGGGGACCCGGAGAAGACGGCCGATGCCTTCCGCGGCGGCTATTACCACACGGGCGATGTGGCCAGCCGGGACGAAAACGGCATCCTGACCTATGTGGGCCGCAGTGACGACGTCTTCAAGTCCTCGGACTACAGACTCTCCCCGTTTGAGCTGGAGAGCGTGCTGATTGAGCATCCGGCGGTGGCTGAGGCCGCCGTCGTGCCTTCACCCGATGCGCTGCGACTGAGCGTACCCAAGGCATATGTGGTCCTCGCAGCATCCTACGAGCCCAGCGATGAGCTTGCCGGGGAGATCTTTGCGTACTGCCGCGAGCACCTGCCGGCGTACAAGCGGATCCGCCGGCTGGAGTTTGCGGAGCTCCCCAAGACCATTTCGGGCAAGATCCGCCGGGTTGAGCTCCGTGCCAACGAAGAAGCGCGCCACGGCACCGCTTCCACCGAGGAAACAGCACCGGGCGCGCCCGATCACAACTTGGCGAACAAGGAATACCTAGACTCGGCCTTCCCCTCGTAACCCCCAAACGCTCGATCCCCTATGGGGGGCCTTAAACGGCAACGCTCGTGCAGATAAGGGTCATTAAACGCGAACGCTCGCTCACACAGCACGTGCTGTGTGAGCGAGCGTTCGCCAAAAGCGCCCCGTATGTGAGCGGGCGTTGGGAGGAGAGGTTACGCGGTGAGTGAGTCCACGTATTCCTGGTTCTCGCCGATCCACTTCTTCACAACTTCTGTGTAGTCGTCGACCTTGTCGCCGCCAAACATGGCGTTTTCCAGTGAGTACAGCTTGTCGGACTCCATCTTGAAGTCCTTCAGCCAGCCGTCAAGCTTGGGGTAGTCCTTGTCGAAGGCAAGGCGTGAGTAGCCGTAGATGCCTTCGGCTTCGCCCAAGGCGCCCTTGGGGTCCTTCAGGTCCTTGACCGGGAATGCGTCGTAGGCCCAGTGCGGACGCCACAGGGTGACAACAATGTTCTCGCCCTTGGTGGTGGCCGTCTTCAGCTCGGAGAGCATGGCCGGTGTTGACGAGGTGATGTATTCCATCTTGTCCAGGCCGTAGCCGGGGATGACCTCATTGGTGGTTACTTCCGTCAGGCCGGCTCCGGGTTCAATGCCAATGATCTTGTTGCCGAACTTGTCAGCGTTGGCTGCCAGTTCCTCCAACGAGTCAATGGGGGCATCCTCGTTGACGGCAATGGTCAGTGACGCTTCAGAGTTCCACTGGCCCAGTTCGGCGATCTTGTCACCGTACTCGTCCATCATGGTCTTGTGCGTCACCGGCAGCCAGGTGTCCAGCGTGAAGTCGTAATCACCGGTTGACAGGCCCGAGAAAACGGGAGCCACGTCGGCGTTTTGGAGCTTGACGTCGTAGCCCTTCTCATCCAAAATTGCCTTCCACAGCTCGGATGCGGCAATACCCTCATCCCAGCCGTTGAACACGGCAATGGTGACGTCCTTCTTGTCACCGTTCTCCACAGTGGCCGTGTCGCCGGAGCCGGAGCCGCACGCGCTCAAGCCCAGTGCCAGCGTTGCTGCAATGGCAGCAAATCCCATAAATTTCTTCTTCATGATTCATTCCTTTCATTGGCAGCCCAGAATTCATGGCTGCCGCGATTGGTTTGTAAAACTTTTCGTTCGTTCCGGTTGCCCGGCGCCGTTTAGGCGTTCGCGCCAGCCTTGCCGGCCAATTTCTTGCCAGCCTTGCGGGTTGGGCTCTTGCCGGCCCCACTCGTGGAATTGGTGCCAAAGCTGGCTGTCACGCGGTCGAGGAAGACCGCCAGCACGACGACGGCGATGCCGGCTTCAAAGCCGAGCCCGGCGTCGATGCGGCCCAGCGCCAAAACAATCTCGCCACCGAGTCCGGGGGCACCGACCATGCCGGCAATGACCACCATGGACAGCGAGAGCATGATGACCTGGTTGACACCGGCCATGATGGTGGGACGGGCCAGCGGCAGCTGGATTTGGTACAGGATCCGGGCGGGGCTGGAGCCAAACGCGTGCCCTGCCTCAACCACTTCCTTGTCGACGCCGCGGATGCCCAATTCGGTGAAGCGGACGCCCGGAGCCATGGCAAAGATGATGGTGGCAATGATGCCCGGCACCACACCCACGCGGAACATGGCCAGCGCTGGGATCAGGTACACCATGGCAGGCATGGTCTGCAAGAAGTCCAGTATGGGCTTGATGATGGACGAGGCCCGGTTGGAGCTGGCTGCCCAGATGCCCAGCGGGATGCTGATAATCAAGGCCACGACCGTGGCAATCACCACCAGCGCCAATGAATGCATGGCATTTTCCCACTGGTTGACACCGGAAATGACTGCGAACCCCACCGCTGTGCCAACACCCATCTTCCAGCTGCTCGCCCACCACGCAATGGCAGCAAAGACCACGATGATGACCCAGTACGGTGGGGCCGTCAGCAGCCAGTCAAGGCCGTCGTAGGCGCCAACAAAGAACGCCCGAATGAACACGAAAACACTGTCCAGGGTGGTGATCAGCCAGTCAAGGCCGACTTCCACCCATTCGCCCAGCGGGATCCTAAAAACCGGTTCCACTATGCGTCTCCTTCGGTCAGCGCCAGTGCGGCGGTGACAAGTTGTTCGGGGATGGGCGCCACGGCAACATCAACCACGGGGAATTCACCGGTGGTGGAGGGGACGTTGCCCAAGGCGGCCAGGAGCGTGACTCTCGGCAAGGCACCCACCAGTCGTCCGGCGTCGTCCACCACAGGCAAGGGAATGGGACTCTCCACGGCGCGGCCAAAGAGGTCATTCAAGGCGGTATCCGGACTGACCGGCTCAATGCCGTTGCGGATGACTGAGTTCAGGTCGGAGCTGTGCGCCTCAACCTGCTTCATGACGTCACGGTCGCGGACGGTGCCCAGGTAATTGCGGCGGCGGTCGACGACGAACGCGGCCGAAACCTGCAGGTCCCGCATGGTGCGCAGCGCGTTGCGGGGCCCTCCGGAGAGGTTGACCACAGCCAGCGCCGGTTCCATCACACCACCGGCGGTGAGCACGCGGGTCCGGTCGACATCCTGCACAAACGCGGCAACATAGTCGTTGGCCGGGCTGGTGAGAATCTCATCCGGGGTGCCGATCTGAACAATTTCACCGTCACGCATGACGGCGATCCTGTCACCCAGGAACATGGCCTCGTTGAGGTCGTGGGTGATGAAGATGATGGTTTTTTCCAGCTCGGACTGCAGCAGCACCAGCTGTTCCTGCATTTCGCGCCGGATCAGCGGATCCAGTGCGGAGAAGGCCTCGTCCATGAGCAGGATGTCGGTTTCTGCGCAGAGGGCGCGGGCCAGGCCAACACGCTGCTGCATGCCGCCGGAGAGCTCGCCGGGGAACTTCTCGCCCCAGCCCTCAAGGCCCACGAGGGAGAGGATCTTCTCCGCCCGGGCCAGGCGCTCGGGCTTGGCAACACCCTGAACTTCGAGGGCGTACGCGGCGTTTTCCACAACGGTGCGGTGCGGCATCAGGGCAAAGTGCTGGAACACCATGGAGATTTTCTCCTGGCGGACGCGGCGCAGTTCCTTGTCGCTGATCTTGGAAATGTCGGTGCCACCCACCACCACGGAACCCTCGCTGGGGGCCCACAGGCCATTGAGCGTGCGGATCAGCGTGGACTTGCCTGAACCTGACAGGCCCATAACAACGAAAATCTCGCCCTTTTTAACGTCAAAGGTGGCGTCAATGACGGCGGCCGTGCCCAGCGCGGTCAGTTCATCGCGCTTCTTGCCGCCCTTGAGTCGTTTGATGACTTCGGCGGGTCGTTTCCCGAAGACCTTGTAAACATTGCTGACGCTCAGTGCAATGTCATTTTCAGCGCGATTGTGCCCGGGTTCGGGCGGAACTACTAGCGCTGGCGTCACATTTTTTGTGGATTCGTACACGTAGTATCCATCTACGCGAAGGCCCAGATCCCGCCATAGCGGGTGGTCCGAACATTCACGATTGGTGATCTCGTGCTGCAGGCGTTGTTACGCGTCAAACTCTTCGCTCCCCCGCACGCCCCGGCCGGGGCAGCAAGGAAAGACGGTCCTGCCCGCTAGGGCCGGAATCGGGAAGCTATCCCTACCGCCAGTTCGACGGCCTGTGTCTGGCTGCCCACGTGCATGGCGAACATGATTCGTCATGTTCGCCATAAAGTGAGGCAGTTGCCCGCAGGCTTGTCGGTCTACTGGTTCACGTCCCACGCTAACAGAGGCGATTTCGCCAAGGGCGCAATCAGGGTCCATTCGGGGCGCCAGCCCCACCAGCGTCGGTGCTGTGGCAGCGCAGCCGCGGGGCAGGGCAGGAGTTACCGTTTTGTAACCTAGGGCAACGTAATTTAGCGCTTACCGCATCTTCGTTGGTGTCTCTTCCCACAGTCGCTGGCAGATCGCGGCCGCGGGCAGACTACCTGACCGGCTTAACTTGATAGCTTGGATACGTGAAGATTGCTACCTGGAATGTGAATTCGCTCCGTGCCCGCGCCGACCGTGTAGAGGACTGGCTGCGCCGCACCGACGCCGACGTGCTGGCCATCCAAGAAACCAAATGCAAGGACGAGAACTTCCCCTGGGAGCTCTTTGAGAACAACGGCTACGAGGTGGCCCACTTTGGCTTCAGCCAGTGGAACGGCGTTGCCATCGCCTCCCGTGTGGGCCTCGAGGACGTGGAACGCACGTTCTCGGGACAGCCGGCCTTCGGCAAGGGCGGCAAGGATCCCGTTCAGGAAGCCCGAGCCATCGCCGCAACATGCAACGGCGTGCGCATCTGGAGCCTGTACGTCCCCAACGGCCGCGCCCTTGACGATGAACACATGCCCTACAAGCTCCAGTGGCTCGACGAGCTCAAGAATCAAGCCACCGGCTGGTTGGAAGCGGACCCCAACGCCCAGATCGCACTGACAGGCGACTGGAACATCGCCCCGCAGGACGACGACGTTTGGGACATCGACTTCTTCCGCACCCAAGGCCTGACGCACGTCAGCGAACCCGAGCGGGCAGCCTTCTCGGCGTTTGAAGCGGCAGGCTATGTCGACGTCGTCCGCCCTCTGCATCCCGGCCCCGGCGTCTACACCTATTGGGACTACACGCAGCTGCGCTTCCCCAAGAAGGAAGGCATGCGGATTGACTTTGTGCTGGCCTCCCCCGCCCTGGCCGCCCGTGTGAGCGCCGCCGAGATTGACCGCGAGGAACGCAAGGGCAAGGGCGCCTCGGATCACGCCCCTGTCATTGTGGAACTGGGCTGATTCATGGCATCCGGGCTGTATCTGGGCGGCGTGCAACTCCCCTTCGTTTCCAGCCTGCGCGTTTATTTGCCCCGCGGGGCATACACCACTGCCGAATTTGCGCATCTGAAAAGTCTCATGGACCCGGAGCAGGACCCGGTTAGCATCGATGCCTCGGAACTGGCAGATTCCCTCAACCGGGTCAGCCTCACCCAGACCCACCCACTTCCGACGCCGGACGAGGACAAGGTGCGCGTTCTCACCTTGCCTGAGGGTGATGTTGAGTTATACGCGCCAAGTCAGGCGGTGGCCCGGTCCATCGCTGGCTCCGCCGAGCTGCTGACAGGCCATATGGAGCATCTGGCCACCCTGGTCCTGACGCAGGAACAATGGGCGCAGGAGATTGAGCATGCCACCGCGGCCCCCGCCCTGGGCATGCCTCTGCAGACCCGCCAGTCCACGTGGGGCATACCGTTTAGCTGGTTCACGCTGGTCTATGCCAATGACCGCATGGAAGTGGTGGAGGCCAATGGCAGGATCCTGACGGTCCGCATCCAGGTGCCGCTGTCCATAGCGGCGGGCCGCGCCGAGAGGATGCTGGGCATGTTGGCAGCCATGGCCCCGGAACTTGACCTGTTTGCCGAGCTGGAGGATCTGGGACACTGGCTGGCCGGATTCGGCGACGATGGGGTGGTGGAGCTGGACTATGGCCCGGTTGCCAACCGCGTCCACCCCGACGATTCCCCTGCCGACGTCCACATGGGCCTGCAATGCCTGGCCGACGGAGACTTTACAGGGGCTGCCGCCGCCTACCGCCGACTGGCCAACCGCTGGATGCCTATACGGCAGCTGGCCCGGGCCAATTAGTTCCCACGTCAGCCCTGCGGGCAGGTCATCGCGGTGGTGCGGTGGTGTTCCGAATCACCAGCTCAAAGGGCATGACGAGTTCCTGCACGGCTGCCGGTGAACCCTTGAGTTCGGCCATGATCATGCCTGCCGCGGCCCGGCCGTGCTCTGCAGGTTTTTGCGACACCGTAGTCAGGCCTGCCGTGGCAGAGAAGTCGTGGTCGTCGATGCCGATGATGGACAGGTCCGCGGGGACGCGGATGCCGCGCCGCTGGGCTTCAAACATGGCGCCCAACGCCATTTCGTCGGAGCCGCAAAAGAGCGCTGTTGGCAGTTCACCGGGCAGATCAAAGATGCGGGCTGCCGCCCGTGCACCGTCAGCGACAGTAAAATCGCCCGGCTCCAGCCACTCCGGTCGCAATTCAAGCCCTGCCCGGACCATGGTGTCCTTGAACGCCACACTGCGCAGCCCCGGAACCTTGAAATTGCGTTCCTCGTCCGCGGCTCCGTGAAGGTAACCGATACGGCGGTGCCCCAACCCGATGAGGTGTTCGGTGGCCGCCGCGGCCGCAGCAATGTCATCTATGTGGACGCCGGCACAGCCGTCC
Source organism: Arthrobacter sp. PAMC 25486 (assembly GCF_000785535.1). Lineage (NCBI taxonomy): Bacteria > Bacillati > Actinomycetota > Actinomycetes > Micrococcales > Micrococcaceae > Arthrobacter > Arthrobacter sp. PAMC 25486. Next base: position 2,563,572 of record NZ_CP007595.1, read on the forward strand.
ACCGGGCCCCCAACTGACATCAGCGGAATATCGGTGCGTTGCAATTGCTGCAGCTCTTCGTCCGAGAGCCACAGTGAAAGCACCAGCAGCGCATCAATCTGCTTGCGCACCATGCTCTCGGTGAAGTTCCGCTTGCGCCCATGCAAGTATCCGCCAAGGCTGAAAAGCAGCAGGTTGTACCCATTCTCACGCAGGACCTGATCTATGCCCTCAATGGCATGCCCGAAGTACCAGCGGTCAACATAGGGCACAAGGACTCCCACGGTTTTGGTGCGTCCGGTGGCCAGGCCGCTGGCCGATGGAGAGGGCACATAGCCAAGTTCCTGGGCAGTGCTCAGTACACGTGCGCGTGTTTCAGGGCTCACCCGGGGCAGCCCGCGAAGGGCCCGTGAAACCGTGGCGGTGGAGACCCCTGCGCGCAGGGCAACATCGTCAATGCTCGCGCCCATGAGATCTCCTTACCCAGGCTGCCGCAGAACTACGGCTGCCTTCTGTTGCGCCTCTCCGGAAGCTTCCGGCGCAGGCGGACCATGAACCACAGTCCGAGGCAGACCAGCAATAATCCTAGTGCCCAAATCAGGGCCGGCTGGCCCGTGACTTCCAACCACACGGTGACGCCGAACAGCAGCACGGCCCAGAACCCGAGGAAGCCAATGATGATGTCAAAATCCTCGCCGCTTTTTTGCCGTGTTGTAGGGATGTGCAAGCCATCAGTTTGTTCCAATTTCCGCCCTCCAGACCGTGCCATGGCTATTTCACCGCCCCTGCTGTCAGACCGGCAACGATCTTGCGCTGGAAGATCAGCACCAGCACCACGAGTGGAATGGTCACCACGGTGCCGGCAGCCATGACAGCCGTGTACGGTTCCTGGTGCGGCTGGGCACCGGCAAAGCTGGCAATGGCCACGGTAACTGTCTGGGTCGCATCATTCGAGAGGATACTGGCGATCAGGTACTCATTCCACGCCGCGATGAACGCGAGGATGGCCGTTGTAAAAACTGCCGGCGCGGCCAGTGGCAAGATGACCTTGCGGAAGGCCTGCCCCGCAGTGCATCCGTCAATGCGGGCCGCCTCCTCCAGCTCCCACGGCATCTCCCTGAAGAAGGATGTCAGGGTGTAGACCGTCAGCGGCAGCACGAAGGAAATGTTGGGTATGATCAGCGCCTGGTAGGTGCCGGTCCAGTTGATGTTGGTGAACAGCTGGAACAGCGGCGTCACGATGGCAACACCCGGGAACATCGATGCACCCAAGACAACGCCCAGAACAAGGAACTTTCCGCGGAAGTTGAGCCTGGCCAGTGCGTAGGCCGCGAACACACCAAATAGCAGTGCGACGACGGTCGTGACTCCTGAGATGAACAGCGAGTTCAGCAGCGCCCTGTCAAGGTGATTGCCCCTTTCGGACGAGAACGCCGTAGCAAAGTTATCCCAGGTGACGTGCGTGAAAAATGGTGTGGGGTCAAAGGTGTAGCCAACATCCCTGAAGGCGGTGACCACCATCCAGTAGAACGGCAGCAGGCACCAAATGACAATGACTGCGGCGCTGATGTAGGTCCGCGAACTGGCCCAGCGTTCACGGCGCCGGGCAACGCCCTTGGCAGCGGCAGTGTGGGCATCGGTGGATTGGGTCATGATACTCATTTCAGCTTCCCCCTCGCTCCGCCACTTGCGGATTCAACAGCATTGGCCCCGAGGAACCTGACAAAGATGAATGCCACGATGAAGATGATCAGGAACGTAATCGTCGACAGGGCTGCTGCGGAGTTGAAACCGATCCGGATCTGGTTCACCACCAGGATTGACAGCGTTGTGGTGCCATTGGCGCCGCCTGTCATGATGGCCGGCAGATCGTACATGCGCAGCGCGTCCAGGATGCGGAACAGGATTGCCACCATCAGCGCGGGTTTCACGAGGGGCAGGGTGATCAACCGGAAGCGCTGCCATGCCGAAGCCCCGTCCACTTTTGCCGCCTCATAAATGTCCGAGGGGATCATTTGGAGTCCGGCCAGAATCAGCAGCGCCATGAACGGTGTGGTTTTCCAGATGTCGGCGATGATGATGGCGGCGCGGGCCGGACCCTCGCTGCCCGTCCACAGGATTGAGGTGTTGAACAGAGTGTTGGCAATCCCCTCAAAGGCAAAGATGAAGAACCACAGCTTGGCGGTCACTGCTGTGGGAATGGCCCACGGCACCAGAACGGCCGCCCGGAGCACACTGCGGCCCTTGAAGGCACGGGCCATGATGATGGCCATCCAGAACCCGAGGATGGTTTCAAAGAAAACCGTCACCACCGTGAAGAAGAATGTCACTCCCGTTGCGGACCAGAACTGCGCCCCCAGGGTGCCGGGCGGGCAACTGACAGTTTCACCGCCGGGTCCGGTGCACTGTTGGAACAGCCAATGAAGATAATTGGCGAAACCGGCAAATCCCCCGGCAACAAATGTTCCCGTCACAGGGTCCAGGCCTTCATCATGCTCCAGGGACATGATGATGGCGTTGACCACCGGGTAAAGGATGACGATGGCCAGGACCACCATAGTTGGCACGATCAGCAGCGCCGCCAACCTGCCCTGGGTCTTTTCCTTGCGGTCCATTCCCACTTCTCTATTGCCACCAGGCATGCGTGCCGCGGTGCTGGTTTTGGCTTGTGGGTCCACGTTTGCGGACATTCCTGCCCCTTTCATCGCTCTCGCTTGTCAGCACAGTCCAACCCGGCGCTGGCACCCGCATCGGCTGCCAACGCCGGAAGGGTCTGCTACTTGGACCCTGTTGTGTTGATGGCGGCTTCCATGTCGTTCAGGGCCTGATCAACGGTTTTGGTCCCTTGCAGGGCCGCGAAACTGTTTTGCTGGATGGCCTGGGTGACGGCCGGATAGAACGGTGTCACTGGACGCGGGACTGCGTTCAGGATTGAGGTCTTTAGCACTGGCAGGTACGGCAGCTTGGAAATCAAGTCGGCATCGTCATACAGGGATTCCAGCACGGGTGCCAGCGAGCCCTGTGTGGCATAGAACTTCTGAGTTTCCTCGGTCGTCATGAAGGCCAGGAAGTCCTTGGCCGTGGCCTTGTTCTTCGAGTACACGCTTACCCCCATGTTGTGCCCGCCCAGGGTGGAAGCTCCGGGACCGTCCTTGCCCGGAAGCGGGGCAACACCAAAGGTGTCCTTCACCGTGGAGGAACCGTCGGTCTTGGCAAGGTTGTAGACGTAGGGCCAGTTGCGCAGGAACAACAATTTGCCGGCTTCAAAGGACTGGCGTCCTTGTTCTTCCTGATAGGTCTGCGCCTGCTTGGGAATGTTGCCGTCCTTGAACCCATCCACGAGGTTTTGCAGCCCTGCCTTGGCTTCCGGCGAGTTCACCGTGGCCTTGCCATCCTTGTCAACAATTGATCCGCCCTGGCTGTTGATGGCCTCGGAAACATTGACGGTCAGGCCCTCATACTGTGCGAACTGGCCGGCGTAGCAGTCGATGCCCTTGTCCTTGGCGATCGAACACATGCCCATCATTTCCTCCCAGGTTTTGGGCGGTGTCGGGACCAGGTCCTTGCGGTAGTACAGCAAGCCGCCGTCGGAGGTCTGCGGGAGCGTGTACAGGACATCCTTGTACGTTCCGGTCTGCACAGTGGCTGGAAGCATGCCCTCGGTGGAGGCCGCCATCTTGTCCTTCAAAGGCTGCAGCCAGCCCTTGGCGGCAAATTCCGCCGTCCAAATGACATCGACGCTCGCAACATCGTAGTCAACATTCTTGGCCTGAAAGTTCTTCACCAAGTCATCGTGCTGCTGGTCCGCGTTGTCGGACTGTTCCTTGAATGTGACCTTTTCATCCGGGTGCGCAGCATTCCACTTGTCAAGGAGCGGACGCACGACATTCGAGTTGTCCTTGCCCTGCACATATGTAATGGGGCCTCGTCCGTCAAGGTTTTCATCCGCGGCGCCGCCCCCGCCTCCGCCGCCGCCTGTCCCGCCGCTGCACGCGGTCAGCGCCATCGCCATGACTGCGGCCACCGCCAGCGGCAAACGCATTCTGCTTGTCTTCGTTCCCATGCCCATGCTCCTAAATTCAATGATTTCCGGTTGCAACACGCAGCTCGACGATGCGCGCACTTAAGTGGTGCAACTCACACTAATGAGTTGATCCGCCATCGTGCAAGCGCTTGCACATATTCGTTATCAATTGTTATGGGAACGCCAAAGGGCGGTGGCCGCCTTGCAGGCAGCCACCGCCCTTTGGTTTTCAGGAGGTAATTTATTGTTACTTGTCGTGCTTGAAGAACCCGGCAATCTTGGAACCAAGTCCCTTGACATTCTCTACCGCGTCTTCGGCAAATTCCTTCACGTTTTCAACGGCATCTTCAGTGAATTCCTTTACGTTCTCGGCTGCATCGCCGGCGAATTCCTTCACGTTCTCAACAGCGTCCTCGGTGAATTCCTTCACGTTCTCGCCAACGTCGCCTGCCACGGCCTTGGCCTTTTCGCTTGCGTCCCCGGCAAAGTCCTTCACGTTCTCCATTGCATCCGTAGCGAAGTCCTTGGCTTTTTCGGCGCCTTCGGATCCTGCATTGGCTGCAGAGCCAACAGCGTTTTCAACTACGTTTTCGGCATTGTTCTCAGTCATGTTGCCTTCCTTGTTCCATTGCTGCCAGTCCCCCAAGCAGAAAGCACCCAAGGGTGTTGCTAAAACTGAGACTAGCGGACTCTCTCAGCTTTCGTGAAGCGTGACCGTGCAGCCGCGCCGATACTCAGGAGCACCGGAACCTCAAGTCCTAGAAGTTCATCCAGCGCCGCCACCAATTCACTAATTTCCTGGGCGACTTCATGCGGGGCGACACCTTGTCGCGGCAGCACCCTTGCCTTGAGCGCGGTCTGTCCCTTGAAGTCATAACTTGTCACCGAAACACTCAGGAGGTCCGTGCGCTCCAGCAACGCGCTCTTCAGCGCCTGCTCAGCCACAGCGCAACTGAGCTTGACCGCACCGGGGGCTCCGTCGTCGTCCGTGTTTCCTTGATAGGAAACCAGCGTGTTGGCGCGCCCCTTGCCCTGGCCGGCAATCCACGAAATCATCACCACAATGATGACCACAAAGACGGCAGCCGCGGCAAACCAAATCCAACTCTGCGAGGTGACGATCAGCCGGGTGCGCCGCTCAAAGTCCGCGACCCATTCCATCTGCGCGCCGGCATAGTTCTGCCACCACTGCGCGGCGGCGGGGACGGTTGCAATCAGGGTCAGCCCCGAGCCCGTGATCAGCAGCAAAAGGCCGATCAGGGTCAACATCACCCGATTGAATCCACGGGGAGTGCCGTTCATACGCCGATCACCCCGCTGTCGGCGAGCTTCACGGTGACGGTTGGTGCGGGGTAGAGATCCATGGCCGCGAGCTCGGACTCAACAGCTGCCTTGATGCGCGGCTCCGAGAGGCGGATTCCCGATGTGGGGCGGATGTTGACGTACACGTGCTTGGCCGAGACCGTCACCATGACCTGCTCGCGGGTGACGCCGGCTGCCATGCGGGCGCTTCTGGCCAGCGCCGAGGCAATGACCTCATCCTCGACCACAATGGCGACGCGCGGGTGGGCGATGGTGTGGCGGGCCCGGCGCCCGGGAAGCAGGCCGTTGGCCAGAAAGATGATGCCGAGAAGTGCCAGCAGAACGCCGGCAGCAGTCAGCAGGAGGGACGGGTAGTTCCCCGGCAGCTCGGCAAGCCATTGCCCGAAGGAGATCGGATCCATAAGCCATGTGGGCTGCCCCAGCCCTGCCAGCAACATTTCCAGCAGGCAATAGACGGCGGCAATGGTGATAATGATGGCGGTGAAGACGGCCAGTGGCGAGCGTGACGAATGTGTTTCCCGGCGCAGCACCTTTTGTGTGAAAGCGCTCATGACACGCGCCCGTCGTCGCGGGTGAGGACACCGGAAATTCGCACGTCCACGCAGCTGAGCTGTGATCCGGTCAAGTGTTCAACCTGGGCCAGAATCAGTGCCTTGGCTGCCGTGGCGCGTGCCAGAATACTGCCGCCACCCTGCGTCACACGCCCGGGATTCTGCCGGATCTGCGCCAGCGACGGGGCACCGATGACTGAGGAGATCGACAGGGCCAGGGCCCCCGCCTCATCTGACCAGCTGACACGGACCTGCCCCGGCGCCACGGCGAGGACTTCTGCCGCCGCCACCTTGGCCACAGAGGTCAGCGCCTGGGTGCTGATGCGGTTGTGCCCGGCAAACCCCCCGGAGGTCACGGCGGTGTCCTGGAACCCACTTGCAGGAGCTTTGTTCACCGATAGCTGTGTCACGACGAGGAGCGCCGTCCGGTCAGGGCATCAAGGACGCCCCGCCAATCAAGTTTCCCGCTAGCAGCACGGCCAACGAATGCCCCGACGGCGATGAACACTACCGAGACCACAAAGCCCCAAAAGCCGAAGGCGAAACTCATGAATGCCAGGAAGGCACCGAAGGCCGCGCACACTACGCTGAGATTCATGACTGTTCCCCTGTTTCTGTTGGGTTGATGTGCGATGTCTCGGGTGTTTCAGTCTTTTCGGAGGCCGCGGCCCCGCCGACTGCGGGCTTGGCGGCGGCACTGATTCTGTCGGCGAAGCGCGGACGTGCAGCGGGTTTTTCAGCGTCGGACACGGGGATGAACACGTCTGTGATCTCAATGTTCACTTCAATGACATCGCGGCCGACAAGGTCCTCCACGGCCGCGTAAACAGCTGCCCGGACCGTGTTCGCCAGCGTTTGCAGCGGGTAACCGTATTCGGCTGTCAGGACGATGTCCACGGCAACCTGGGACTCGCCAACTTCTACGCGAACACCCTGCGTCAGATCCGTGGCGCCGACCACTTCACGGATTGCACCGATGGACCGGGATGCCCCGGAGCCCAGCGCGTGGATCCCGGCAACACCGCGCACCGCAACGCCAACCACCTTGGCCACAGCCGTCTCGGCAATGACCGTTCGGCCTTGGGTGTCGTCAAGGCCGTTTGAGGCCGGGACACTCGATGCAAGATTGTGCGAGTCCATGGACGCACCCTTTCTGTTTCTCCTACGGTAAGCCTATGTACAGCGTAGTTGAGGGGCAACGCCGCCGTGACTTAAGGGTGGTCCAGCCGCTCCCCCAGTCTTATCTGCTGCGGGTTTATCTGCTGCGGGGCCATTGTTCCCGTCGCGGGAAGGGCACAGGGCGGGCTCGGGTGCCGAGCTGCAAAAATGGTCCCGATCCCGCTATCTGACACCGGGATCGGCGGGATCCGTAAGCGGGAGCGGGATCATTTTCCGGATTTTGGCGGTGCCCCCACGAAAAAAGGGTGCTTTCCTTCACAACGGGTGTTCTACCACCGGCGCTAACCGCAACCACCGGCTTTTCGCAATGTGGCGGACAGAGTTCGGCTACACCAATGGTTACACCCAGCCATTTTCGGCCCCCGGGCAAAAAGAAAGACCCCTTATTTCTAAGGGGTCTTGCTGGTGGCTCCGACCGGCGTCGATCCGGTGACCTTTCGATTTTCAGTCGAACGCTCTACCAACTGAGCTACAGAGCCTTGGTGATCTGAAAATCTCGTCACCAGATCTTCTTGCACTAGTCAAGAAAACCAAAGCGACCCTGACGGGACTCGAACCCGCGACCTCCGCCGTGACAGGGCGGCGCGCTAACCAACTGCGCTACAGGGCCATACGTTTACTGCGTTTTGTTGCCATCAACACTCTCGTGTGATTTTCACGAGTTATAGCGTACCAGCAAATTTCTTACTGATTTACCACTCACTCGCAACGTACCCCCAACGGGATTCGAACCCGTGCCGCCGCCGTGAAAGGGCGGTGTCCTAGGCCGCTAGACGATGGGGGCCTAAGTCTCCTTCAATCCTCTGCATTGTTTCCAGTGCTTTGGTTCGAAGCGGACTTCAAAAACTATAGGGCTTATTTGTCTAGAACACAAAACGGACGGCGATCCCGGACCCGCAGCCACCACCCCCTCGCCCCCCGGCACCATCTGCAAGGGCGCGGTTTCCGCTCAAATTCCCCATGAATACGCCATTCTTGCCGCATTTCACTAGGCTGGAGGCATGCAAGTGAACCCGTTGGCTTCGATTCCCTCCTTTGGCCCCTTTCGCATGACTGAGGCCGAATTTGATGCTGCCGTGCAGTCGGCTATGGCCGGCATCCCGGCGGATCTTCGCGCCGAGATGAACAATGTGGCGATCTTCACAGCCGACGACTACATTCCAGGACCCGGCGAGGATCCCGACACTGTGCTCCTTGGCCTCTACGAAGGCACCCCGCTCACGGAACGCGATTCCTGGTGGGGAGCGGGCTCGCTGCCTGACCGGATCACCATCTTTCGCGAACCGATCCTGGGCATCTGCCTCAGCCGCGAGGACGTCATTCACGAGGTCACCGTGACGGTTGTCCACGAGATCGCCCACCACTTCGGCATCAGCGACGAACGCCTGCACGAGCTGGGCTGGGGCTGACCGCTGTGAACAGTGTTTCCAAAGTGGCAGATGTTGCCAAAGATGTCGGCGCGTCGTAGTGTCAGATCAGCTGTGTAATTGCGTATCCTGCCCTCGACCGGCAGCGGCGGCGCATTTATCTCCCGATCTGCAGTTAGGCACCGGATGACCAAGCGCTTCTTGCTTCGCGGCACAACAGCACTGGCCTGCGCCACTTTGGCCTCGACGGCATTTTTTGCCCCCGCCGCCCAAGCCGTCCCGCCGGGCTCCCACTTTTTAAGCACGACGGCGTTGCAACAGTTCTCGCTGCGGCCCTTCAGCCCCAAGGTGCCCACCGAGGAAGAGATCACCAAGGCCAAGGAATCCGAATCGGCCACGGCGGCCGCATCGACCCAACTGGAGTCGGTCATCAGCGAGGCCAGCGAGCGCTTGGCTGAGTCCGTGGTGGCATCCATGGGTGCCAACGATGCGTACACAACCGCCATGGTGCTCCGGGATCAGCGGGTGGCCGAGGCCGACGCCGCCCAGGTCAACGCGGATGCAGCCACGCAGGCGTATGGCGAGGCGAAGTCGCAGCTGGGACAGCTGGCCGGCAGCCTGTACAAGAATGGCGGCCTGGACCTGAGCGTGCAAAGTTTTCTCACAAGTGAGGACGCCGACGACGCCATCTACCAGGCCTCAACCCTCATGGTGTTGGGCACCAACCGGGCGCAAACCTTTAATACGGCAGAGGCCACGGCCGCAACCTCCAGCGCCTTGGCCGCCCAGGCAGCGGAAGCCCGCAAGGCAGCGGATGCCGCGATCGCTGCCGCCCAGGCATCCTACACGGAAGCCGAGAAGGCAGCGGCGGCCCAGTCCGCCGTCGTCGCTGAAAACACTGCCCAACGCGCGACCCTGCTTGAACGGCTGGCCTCCTTGCACAACACGACCGTGGAGCTGGAAGGCGCCCGTGTTGACGAGCTGGAGCGCAAGGCCCAGGATGCCGCGCTGGCGAAGCAGATCGAGAGTTCAGCCAAAACGCCGGAACCTGTCAGGCCGATGGGCAGCGTGGAGAACGCGATCATTGCCCCGGCGCTTCCCTCGGCAGCGGCCACCCCGGCTCCCCCGCCACCGGTCCAGCTCCCTAAGCCGCAGGCCACGAAGGATCCGGCCCCTCAGCCGACTCAGGCGCCGGCCCCGATACCCGAACCAACAAAGGCTCCCGCGCCGGCACCTGCTCCCAAACCGGAACCCACCCAGGCACCGGCGCCCCCGCCCACGACGCCGCCGGTGGAACCGCCGGCACCCCCTGTTGCGCCGCCGTCGGACAACTCCATCCAGGTCATGGTGAACTACGCCATGTCCAAGGTCGGCAGCCCGTACCTGCTGGGCGGCAATGGGCCTAACGTCTTTGACTGCTCCGGGCTGGTGCAGCAGGCCTTTGCCGCCGCCGGACGGTCGGTTCCGCGCCAGGGCTCGGACCAGTTCTGGGCGGCTCCCGTGCGGGTGCCGCTCTCGGAAATGCGGTACGGGGACCTGCTGGTTTTCAATGAATCCGGCAGCCGGTTCAGCCACATCGCCATCTACATTGGCAACAACCAGGTGGTCCAGGCCCTAAACCCGGACCAGCCGCTGGGCGTAACGGATTTATCGTGGATGTCAGGCATGAACCTGTACCCGTATGCGGCAAGGTACTGACCCCGCACCGTAACGCGCACAGACCGCAAAAAGCATACAAAGAAGACGCCCCTCCACCACGAATTGTGGGGAGTAGGCGCCTTCTTTAAGTGCTGCCTGGCCTGCAGGTTGTCCGCCCGGCAACAGTCAGGCCAAGGTCAGGCCTTCAGTAGCGGGCCAAATGCTGAGCGGTCGCCTTGGCGGGGGTCTTCCCTGTCCTTGACGACCATGATGGGGCCCTTGGCGTGGTGCCGCACCCCGTCAGTGGTGGAACCGAGCATCATGCCTGCGAAGCCGCCGCGTCCGCGGGTGCCCATGACAACGATTTCCGAGATCTCAGTGGCGTTTACCAGGGCCTCCACGGCCGATCCTTCAAGCAGGTCGATCTTAATCGGCAGCTTCGGGAAGTGGTGTTGGAGCCATTTCTCCCCGGCGTCGAGCTGTACTTGTATCTCGGCAAACAACGACTCCCGGTCCACGGGTGCCGGCATCCAGGCCAGCGATCCCGTGTACGGCTGCACCGCACAAATAATGCGCAGCGTGCTGCCGTTACGTTCGGCCTGTTCCGCAGCGAGCAGCACGGCGTACCGGGCTTGGTCGGAACCGTCCACACCCACCGTGACGACCTTTTCAATCTTCGCCTTGGCACCATCCACATCCGGCGCTTCGCCGAGCCGGGGTGCACAGCTGAGGGGGACGGTGACGGTGGGGCACTTGGCGTGGGCCGGCAACGCGGAGCTGACGCTGCCCAGCAGCCTCCCGATGAAACCGCCGCGGCCGCGTGAGCCAAAGACCAGCAGCTGCGCGGTCTCGCTGAGCTCCAGCAGCACCCCTGCCGCATCGCCGTTTTCAACCCGGGCATCCATCTGGATGTCCAGGTGGGCAACCTTGGCTGCCGACTCGCGAAGGACAGCCTCGGCACCTTGGCGGATGACGTCGTCGTCCACGGTGGCGTACCCGCCGTCGAGCCCGGAGGCAGCGAAAATGGGCACGGTGTAGGCGGTGACCAGGTGCAGCGGAACGTTGCGCAGCTTGGCCTCACGGGCGGCCCAGATCAAGGCGCAGTGGCTTTGCTCGGAGCCGTCAATGCCCACAACAATCCCTGTGGGCGTGGGTGCGAATTCGGGCGTGGGTGCCGGCGAAGTGTCTTCTGGGCTGCTCATGCTGCGCCTCCTGGCTTTTGTATGCCGGATGGTGCGAAACGCGTGTGGCGCCTCCCCTTCGCGGCCTGTACTTGTGACTATTGCGGGTTCAGCTTGGCACGTCAAGTTACCTCGCCCGGCAGCGAAAAAGTCACGTAATCTGCTTTGGCACATGATCGCCCCACTTGTGGCACAGTAGAGACGAGAATCACATACTGGAGAGTAACTTGAAAGTGGGGCACCATGCTGACGTTGCTTGAACCGGAGCTGTCCGCCGGACGTAACAATGGCCGCGCGCCGGCGAAGATTTGGGCCGCGGCGGACACCGCCTGCGCCGATTTTTCAGCGCCTTTGGCCATCCTCGATGTGAAGGCCCTTTCCTATAATGCCGGTTCCTTGTTGCGCAGGGCCGCCGGCAAGCCCATCCGGGTGGCCAGCAAGTCCATCCGCAACAAGGACGTGCTGCGGGCCGTGCTGGCGCAGCCCGGATTCGCGGGGATCCTTGGCTTCACGCTTCCCGAGGCGATCTGGCTGGCAACGGACCCCAGCGATGCGTTCACCGACATTGTGGTGGCCTACCCCACCGCGGACGCCCATGCGCTGCGGGAACTGGCGGCCGATCCGGCGGCCTGCGCCCGGGTCACGTTGATGGTTGATTCCACAGAGCAGTTGCAGTGGATGGCCGCGATCCTGGCGGACGCCAACCCGGCAGCGCCGCTCCGGCTGTGCCTTGACCTTGACGCCTCGTGGCGGCCGTCGGTGCGCGGGCGCGCCCTGGGCCACATTGGCGTGTACCGTTCCCCCCTCCGCGACGGGGCCGACGCTGTGACCCTCGCCTTGGCGGTTGACGGCTTCAAGAACGGCACCGTTCCGCTCTTCCAGTTGGTCGGCATCATGGCCTATGAAGCCCAGGTTGCCGGTTTGCAGGACACCCCGCACAGCTCCAGCAAGGTGGCACATCTGGCCAAGTCCGCCGTCCTCCAGCAGATGCAGCGCTCCTCGATGGCCGAGATCCTCCACCGCCGCGGCAATGTGGTGACTGCCGTGCGCAATGTGGTTGATCTGGAGTTCGTCAACGGCGGCGGCACCGGCAGCCTTGAGCTGACCACCAAGGACGCGTCGGTGACCGAACTCGCCGCCGGTTCCGGCTTGTTTGGCCCCACCCTTTTTGACGGCTATTCACGCTTCACCCCGGCACCTGCCGTAGGTTTTGCCGTGCCGGTGGTCCGCCGCCCGGCCCCCGATATCGTCACAGTCCTGGGTGCCGGCTGGATTGCCTCCGGCCCCGCCGGCTCCGACCGCTCCCCCGTCCCCGTGCACCCGGCCGGGTTGTCACTGATCGGCACCGAGGGCGCCGGCGAGGTGCAGACCCCGTTGCGCGGCGCGGGCGCCGCCCAGCTGCGCATTGGTGACAAGGTGTGGTTCAGGCATGCCAAGTCCGGCGAGGTGTGTGAGCACGTGGACGCTTTGGAGATGCTCGACGGCGGCCAAAGGGTGGGCGCGGCGCCCACCTACCGAGGAGAAGGGAAGGCATTCGTATGAGTGAGTGGCGCAATTGGGCCGGGGACCAGCGGTGCCGGCCAACCGACGTCGCGCATCCCAGCACGGTGGCCGAAATTTCCGCCTTGGTCGCCTCTGCCGCGGCATCGGGCGGCGTGCTCAAGGCGGTGGGTGCCGGGCATAGTTTCACCGACATTGCCCTGACGCAGGGCGTGCAGCTGCGCCTGGACGGGATCAGCGGGCTGCTGGCCGTCGACCGGGACAAGAAGCTCGTGACGCTTGCCGGCGGAACCCGCCTGCATGAGATTCCGGCACTGCTGGAACCGTACGGGCTGGCCATGGAGAATCTGGGCGACATCGACAGGCAGTCGATTTCCGGCGCCGTCTCCACGGGCACGCACGGGACCGGGCTGAGGTTCGGCGGCATTGCCACCCAGATCCGGGCCCTGACCCTGGTGACGGGAACGGGGGAAGTGTTGACTTGTTCGGAGACGGAAAACGCGGAGGTCTTCACTGTGGCCCGGGTGGGGCTTGGGGCACTGGGGATCATCACCTCTGTCACCCTGCAATGCGTTGCTGCGTTCATGCTGCATGCCGTTGAACGGCCGGAGTCGCTGGCAGGCGTCCTCGAGTCCCTGCCGGAACGCCAGCTGGCTGCCGACCACTTTGAGTTTTACTGGTTCCCGCACACGGACATGGCGCTGACCAAGGCCAACACGCGCCATGCCCCCGGCGGACTGCCCGCACGTGTGCGCCCGTTGTCCACCATGGCGCATCTGGTTGATGACGTGTTGGTCTCCAACACCTTGTTTTCCGCCCTGTGCAACGTCACGGGGAAGCTGCCGGACGTCATTCCGCGGGTCAATCGCATGGCCTCCCACCTCACAGGCAACCGGGAGTTTGGGGACGCCTCCCACAAGGTGTTTGCCACGCAACGCACCGTGCGCTTTCGCGAGATGGAATACGCCATTCCGCTGGAACAGATACCCAATGCGTTGCGGGACCTCGAGGCCATGATCAAGCGCCGGGGATTTCAGATCTCTTTCCCTGTCGAGGTGCGCAGCGCGGCGGCGGACACCATTGCGCTGTCCACGGCCAACCACCGCGAAACTGGCTACATTGCCATCCACCAGCACATCAAAACGGATCCCTTTGCGTACTTCCGGGCGGCCGAGGAAATCTTCCGGTCCTACGCCGGACGGCCGCATTGGGGGAAGTGGCATTTTCTCCAATCGAAGGACTTTCTCGGGCTCTACCCAGACCTGGAAAAGTTCTGTAAGGTTCGAGATGTTCTCGATCCCAATCGCGTGTTCACCAACGCTTATTTAGACCGGGTCCTGCTCTAAACCACACCACGGCAAAGCCATGCTCCCGGCTGCGCCAATCCCAGTTCTCCCACCGTTCGAGGAGGCATTTGCCATGAGTGTTGCGTCGAGTACTGCCCGCGCCCGAGCAACTGCCCCGCAGGCCGCGGAGAAGACCACCACCATTGTGATCGGTTCAGGCTTTTCGGCTCTTGCCGTCGCAGCCGAACTCAACAGGCAGGGCATCGAGGCGATTGTTGTGGACGGTTCCTGCGCGCTGAAGCAGCCTTCATCCATTCAGCCCATCACCGGTGGCATCAGTCTTGATGAGCTGAGCGAACGCAGCGAAATTGTGCGGCTTCTGGAGCATTACGCCCGCCGCCACGAATTGGACATCCGCCCCGAAACCAGGGCTCTTGAGTTGACGCGGGCCCACCACCCCGTACCCACAAACCGGCAGTGGCGCGTGCATACGGCCACCGGCACACTGACAGCGCACAGTGTCGTCTTTACGCGCGGCGCACTCAGCCAGCTCCGACGGGTGCTGCACGGCGTGGGAGTCACCACCACCACTGACCTGCGCACCAGCATGCACACCCTGGGCCTGTACTTGGTGGGCGTGGGAAACCTTGAAATTCCCACCACCCAAGAAGTCCTGCACCAAGCCAAACGTGCCGGGCAGTCAATCGCAGCCCGGGTCGCTGCCCGTGAATTAGGCTGCGCCGTCGCGTAAACCACCACATTGGCGGGCGCAACAAGAAATGCGCCCGCCCCCATTAATGCGCCCTGTCTACGGGGCGCATTTCCACCAAGGATCGGCCAATGCCCGGGCGAGAGTGGCTTGCGCGAGTGGGCGAACAGCGGATTTGCCCTGAGGTTAGTCGTCCTTGGACAGCCGGCGCCGGGCCACAACCACCATGGCCACAACAACACCAACAAGAACCACAATCAGGCCGATGACACTCCACGGTACGGCGCTGTTGTCCTGAACTTGCTCAGGGGCAGTTTGCGGCTGGGGTGACACAGGCACCACGGGACCGGCGCCTGCCACCTGGCTTGCACCGGTTCCGGCAGCGGTTGCCGTGAACGTAAACTCGCCCTCAATCGGGTGCGAGTCGGAGGACACCAGACGCCACTTGACCGTGTATTTTCCTGCAGGCGCACCGGGCTTGATCGCCTGCGTGGCGACCCTGTCCAGCACCTCCACCCCACCGGTGGCCCAGTTCGTTCCGGACGCGTCGAGCACCTGAACCTCCGAGCCAATGCTGGCAGGTGTATTGGACATGCTGATCTCCAGCTTCTCCGGAACCGTGTCCACAGTTGAGCCGTCCGCGGGTGCCGTTCCCGTCACCGCATCGTGGGCAAAGGCCGCCGTTGACGTGCCAAAAAACACGAGCAAAAGCGCCAACATAGCGGCCAAAGTACGGCGCACCAGCATTTTTGATGTCATGTTCGTCTCACTCAGCCGGAGACTGACGGGGGAAATCACAGCGGAAATTCCTTTGTTTGTTGGGTGACGGCACTTCACGCTATCCCAGAACTATGGGAGTTTGCCCAACAAGGACGGCACCTGGGCGGGCCAAGACAGGAACCCGGGAGCCGCCGTCGTGCTTAGTAAACAGGAAAGTCCCAGCTTGACTCACTATCCTGCGCGGCCGCATTACCAGCTAGTATTTCCTCGAATAACTAAATTTCATTTCACTTTGCCCGGAGGGCTCTTATATGGCTACCAAAACGGACGTCAGGCTGTCAGCGGTCGACAAATACTTCATGATCACCGCGCGTGGCTCAAACTACTCCCGGGAAATCCGCGGCGGCTTCGCCACGTTCTTCGCGATGAGCTACATCGTGGTCCTGAACCCGCTGATCCTGGGCGGCGCAGACTCCTCCGGCGCCGAATTGGGCCTGGAACGCGTTGCCGCGGTCACAGCTTTCGTGGCAGGCATCCTGACCATCATCATGGGCGCCTGGGCGAAGCACCCGTTCGCCATGGCGGCCGGATTGGGCGTCAACGCCTTCATCGCGGTCACCGTCGCCACCAACCCGGGGCTAACTTGGCCTGATGTCATGGGCCTGGTGGTGCTCTCCGGGATCACCATGTTCATCTTGGTTCTCACCGGCTTCCGCACCGCCGTATTCAAGGCCGTTCCGGAAGGGCTGAAGACGGCCATTGTGGTGGGCATTGGCATGTTCATTGCGCTGATCGGCCTGGTCAACGCCGGCTTCGTGCGCCGCATCCCGGACGTTGCCGGAACCACTGTTCCCGTGGGCCTGGGCTTCGACGGCAAGCTCATGGGCTGGCCTACTCTGGTGTTTGTTATTGGTTTGGTTTTGACGATCGGCATGGTGGTCCGCAAGGTCAAGGGCGCCATCCTGATCGGCATCCTGGTCTCAACTCTTCTGGCGAACATCCTGGAAATGACATTGCACATCGGTCCGTCCTTCGATGGCACCACGAGTAACCCGCAGGGCTGGTCGCTGGTTTCCCCGCAGTTTTCCGCATGGTCATGGCCCGATCTGTCCCTGATCGGTGAGGTTAACATCTTTGGCGCCTTCAGCAAGCTGGGCGCCCTGGCTGCAATCCTGCTGGCGTTTGTGATCCTGCTGAGCATCTTCTTTGACGCCATGGGCACCATGGTCGGCCTGGCTTCAGAGGCCGGCACCATGGACAAGGATGGCAATATCCCCGACGTCGACAAGGTTCTGCTCGTTGACGCCTTTGGTGCGATCGCTGGCGGTGGCGCATCTGCCTCCTCCAACCAGATCTACGTGGAGTCCGGTGCCGGCATCGGCGAGGGCGCCCGCACCGGGCTGGCTTCCATCGTGACCGGCCTGCTCCTGCTGGTAGCCATGTTCGCCACCCCGCTGATCAAGCTGGTCCCGTTCGAAGCCGTCGCCCCTGCCCTGGTTGTGGTTGGTTTCATGATGGTGTCCCAGGTGGGCAAGATCGACTGGTCCGACTGGGGCATCGGCATTCCCGCATTCCTGACGTTCACCCTCATGCCGTTCACCTACTCGATCGCCAACGGCCTCGGCGCCGGCTTTATCGCCTTCGTGCTGATCCGCCTGTTCCAGGGCCGCGCCAAGGAAATCCACCCGTTGATGTGGGCTGTTGCGGCGGCGTTCCTGCTGTTCTTCGGCATCGGCACCGTGGAAGCGCTGTTCGGCGTCGGATAGCCACCCGGCTCCCCCACCTCTCAATCGAGTACGCAGTTGTTGGACCGATTTACCCGGTTTTTCCGGATTTCGGTCTAACAACTGCGTACTCGATTTTTTTGTGGGTGTCTGTCAGGTGAGACGCCCCGTTGCCCCTGCGGGTGGCTTTCAGTGGCCGGTTGCGGTTGGCTGGGAGCATGGACTTTTCTGCGCTGGCTATTGATGTTCCCGCTGCCCCCTGGACTGGGAGGGACGACGGCGGATCCCCCGCCCACCGCCGCTGGTGGCAGGCGGTGTCCACGTCCGCCATGGCGCCCGCCGCACTGGACGCCGAGCTGCCGGGTCCTGCCGCTCTTCTGGGGTTCTGCTCCGATGCCGGTGTGGCCCGTAATTTTGGGCGAACAGGTGCCGCCGCCGGCCCGGCAGCCATCCGTGCCGCCCTTGGTTCGTTGGCGTTCCACGGCACCCGCGCAGTCACCGATGCCGGGGATATTGTGGTTTCCGGGGACGCCCTCGAGGACGGCCAAGTCCGTTCCGGGGCTGCCCTCACCACCATGCTCGACGCCGGATATCTCACCCTTGTCCTGGGCGGGGGTCACGAGACCGCCTATGCCAGCTACCTGGGGGTGGCCGGCACGGCGGCCGTTACGAACGGCGCCCGGCTGGGCGTGCTGAACCTCGACGCCCACTTTGACCTGCGCGACGCCCCGGCACCCAGCTCGGGCACGCCGTTCCTGCAGATGGCCCGGGCGGAAGCCGCCGCGGGGCGCGAACTAAATTACGCCGTCGTCGGCATCAGTGAACCAAACAACACGCGCGCACTGTTCGATACGGCACATGAACTCGATGTGAAATACCTGCTCGACGAGGACAGTTCGGCGGAGCGCACGGAAGCGTTTGTGGGTTCATTTCTGGAGACCGTGGACATTGTGTACCTGACGATCGACCTCGACGTGTTGCCCGCCGCAACGGCTCCCGGCGTCAGCGCACCCGCGGCCTACGGGGTGCCGCTGCCGGTCATCGCCGCCGTGTGCCGCCAGGTCGCCGCGAGCGGGAAGCTGTTCCACTTTGATGTAGCCGAACTGAACCCGTCCTTCGACATCGACAACCGCACCGCCAAGGTCGCGGCCCGCCTGATCGACACCCTACTGCGGTAAGTCGCGGCAAGCCTGCGGAGTCTCCCTCGCGGGCAGTAAGATTTCTGCGGCGGCGGGCGGTTGGGCCACGGAGCGAGGATGGATTTTTCGGGGAGGAACGAGTCGGAAAATCTTACTGCGAGCGAGTGGCCCGGCCGTTCGCGGCCGGGCCAACGACCGTTAGTGCACCTCGGCGGCGACCTCATCTTCCAGGTCGTGGCCACCTTGGAACTGCGTCATGTACAGCTCGTAGTACGCGCCGCGGCGTTTGAGCAGCTCCTCGTGGTTGCCGTGTTCGACGATGTCCCCGTCCTCCATGACCAGGATGGTGTGGGCGTCGCGGATGGTGGAGAGCCGGTGCGCGATGACAAACGACGTCCTGTCCGTGCGCAGCGCCGCCATGGCGTGCTGGACGAGGAGTTCGGTGCGGGTGTCCACGGAGGACGTGGCCTCATCCAGGATCAACAGTGACGGCTTCGCGATGAAGGCGCGTGCAATCGTGAGCAGCTGTCGTTCGCCGGCGGAGACTGTGCCGCCGTCTGCGTCGATCACGGTGTCGTAGCCGTCGGGCAGCTGCCGGACGAACCTATCCACCATGGTGGCCTCGGCCGCGGCAACTATCTCCTCGTCGGTGGCGTCGAGACGCCCGTAACGGATGTTCTCGCGGATGGTGCCCTCAAACAGCCAGGCGTCCTGGAGCACCATGCCGACTTGGGCGCGCACCTGCTCGCGGGACAGCTCGCGGGTATCCACGCCGTCGAGCATGATCCGCCCGCCGGTGAGCTCGTAGAAGCGCATGACGAGGTTGACCAGCGTGGTCTTGCCGGCGCCGGTGGGACCCACAATGGCCACCGTCTGGCCCGGTTCCACCGTGAAGGACACGTCGTGGATCAGCGGTGTCTCGGGCGAGTAGCTGAAGGAGACGTTCTCAAAGCGCACATGCCCGTCGGTCTGCGCGGGCAGCAGCTCGGAATCCTCTTCCTCTTCCTGCTCCTCTGCGTCGAGAATCTCAAAGGTCCGTTCGGCCGAGGCGACACCGGATTGGATCATGTTGGCAATACCCGCCATCTCGCCGATGGGCTGGGAGAACTCGCGCGAGTACTGGATGAACGCGGTGGCATCGCCGAGCGTCATCTGCCCCGTGGCCACGCGCAGTCCGCCGACGACGGCGACCAGCACGTAGGAGAGGTAGGAGACGAACTGCATGGCCGGCATGATCATGCCGGAGACAAACTGTGCGCCGAAGGAGGCCTTAAACAGGTGGTCGTTGCGGTCGTCGAATTCGGCCAGCATTTCCTCGTCACGTCCGTAGGCACGGACCAGCTCGAGGCCGGAGAACGTCTCCTCAATGTGGCCGTTGAGTGAACCGGTGTGCTTCCACTGGGCCGCGAAGAGTTTCTGCGAGCGTGTGCCGATGATGCCGGCGACGACGGCGGACAGTGGCAGGGCAATCAGTGCGATGAGCGCCAGCTGCCACGAGACGATGAACATCATGACGCCGATGCCGATCACCGTCAGTGCGGACTGCACCAGTTGCGAGAAGGCCTGTTGCAGCGCGGCTTGGATGTTGTCGACGTCGTTCGTCACCCGGGACATCAGGTCCCCGCGCTGGCGGGTGTCGAAGTACCCCAGCGGCAGGCGGTTGAGTTTGCGTTCAATGTCCTCGCGCAGGCGGAACACCACGCGCATGACGAGGGCGTTCAACAGGTAGCCCTGCAGCCACATGAGCGTGGAGGCCACCATGTACAGGGCCAGCACAAACACGATTAACCGGCTCAGCTGGACAAAGTCGATGCCGGCGCCGGGGACCAGGTTGGTTTTGGCGAGCATGTCGGCGAACTGGTCGTTGCCTTCGGCGCGCAGGCCCGCAACGACAGTCTCCAGCGGCACACCGGCCGGCAGCTGCGAACCAATCACGCCGTTGAAGATGACATCCATGGCCTGCCCCAGGATCTTCGGGGCAATCACGGTCAGCACCACCGAGCCCGCCACGAGGGCAATGACCACGGAGAACATGACGCGTTCCGGGCGCAGCAGCCCCACGAGCCGCTTCACCGAGGGCCAGAAGTGCTCGGCTTTCTTGGCGGGGGTGCCGCCAAACATGTCGCCGTCCGCCTCGCTCGGCTTGTACTCGGGGGTGAGCTCTTCTTCAAGCTCTTCAAGTTCGACGGCGGACGAAGACTTGGGTGCCACACCTGTAGCCTTCTGGTCCTTGCCTTTGCGCGCCATCAGGCTGCTCCTTCAATGCTCAGCTGCGATTGAACAATTTCGCGGTAGGTTTCGTTGCTCTCGAGCAGTCCGTCGTGGGTGCCGGTGCCCACGATTTCGCCGCCGTCGAGCACGATGATGTGGTCGGCCTCCCGGATCGTTGATATCCGCTGGGCCACGATGATGACAGTGGCACCTTCCGTGGCGCCGTGGAGGGATTCGCGCAGCCGCTGGTCGGTGGCAACGTCGAGGGCCGAGAAGGAATCGTCGAACAAGAATATGCGCGGACGGGCTGCGAGCGCACGGGCAATGCACAGCCGCTGCCGCTGCCCGCCGGAGACGTTGGTGCCGCCCTGGGCGATGGGCGTGGCCAACTGTTTGGGCTTTTCTTCCACAAAGTCCTTGGCCTGGGCCACGGTCAGCGCATGCCACAGATCGCCGTCGTCCGCGTCGGGGCGACCAAACTTCAGGTTCGAGGCAACCGTACCGGAGAACAGGTACGGCTTTTGTGGGACCAGTCCCACGAGGCCGGCCATCTGCTTGCGGCTGAGCTCGCTGACATCGACACCGCCAATGCGCACGGACCCGTCCTGCGGATCAAACAGGCGCGGGATGAGGTTGAGCAGCGTTGACTTGCCGGAGCCGGTGGATCCGACGATCGCCGTCGTTTTCCCGGCCTCGGCCGTGAATGTGACGTTGTTTAGGACGGGACGCTCGGCCCCGGGATAGCCGAAGGACACCGCTGAAAATTCGACGGCGTGACTCACCGGCAGTTCCCGGCCCGCCGGCACTGCGAGGCTGGGCTCGGCTGTAAGGACGTCATCGAGGCGTTCGGCGGAGATGGCTGCGCGCGGGATCATCATGACCATGAAGACGCCCATCATGACGGCGACCAGGATTTGCAGGAGGTACTGCAGGAATGCGGTGAGCGAACCAATCTGCATCTGGCCGGCGTCGACCCGGTGCCCGCCAAACCACAGCACGGCGGCGGTGGCCAGGTGCAAGATCATCATGATGAGAGGGAACATCAGCACGAACAAGTTGCCCACGCGCACGGAGACGCGGGTGAGGTTCAGGTTGGCGTCGCGGTACCGTTCGGCTTCAAACTTCTCCCGCACAAAGGCGCGGATGACCCGGATGCCCGTGATCTGCTCGCGCAGCACGCCGTTGACGGTGTCGATCCGGTCCTGCATTTCACGGAACAGAGGCAGCAGCTTGACCACGAGGAAGCCCACCACAATGAACAGCAGCGGCACGGACACCCACAAGAGCCAGGACAGGCCCACGTCTTCGCGCAGCGCCATGACGATCCCGCCAATGCACATGATGGGCGTGGACACCATGAAGTTCAACGCCATGAGCACCAGCATCTGTACCTGTTGGACGTCGTTGGTGTTGCGTGTGATCAGCGTGGCAGTGCCGAAGCGGCTCACATCCAGGGCGCCGAGGGCGTTGACACGGTAGTACACTTCGCGGCGCAGGTCTCGGCCAATCGCCATGGCGGTGCGGGCGCCAAAGTAGATGCCGCCGATCGCTGCGGCCACTTGGACGAAGCAGACGATGATCATGGTGACACCTGTAGACCAGATGAAGTCGGTGTCGCCCTTGGAGATGCCCTGGTCGATGATCTGGGCGTTGAGGCTGGGCAGGTACAGGGCGGCGATGGTGGAGATCAGTTGCAGCACAAGCACTGCAATGATCCACGACCAATACGGCTGTGCATGGCGGATTGCCAGGCGAAGAAGTTTCACGAAGGGATCCCATTCGAATATACGTTTGAATCTCGGGGTACCAACATTAAACACCCCGTCCGGGGCAATCACAAGTGATTTTTTATGGCGCCGGTCGGGGTCTCCCGCCCGGCCCTCGCCATACTCCTGCCCACCCCGTTGCCCGGCCCTCGCTCTACTCCTGCCCGCCCCGTGAACTCGCAGTTAATGCCGCCGGATGAGGATTTGAAGGCATTAACTGCCACCTGACCGACGGGTCAGTTGGTGGGCGGCTTCGTCTCGCCGGTGGAGCGCGCAAAATCTATTTGCCTAGCAGTTCGCGCAACGCGAACTGCCTCCGTTCTCAGCACGTCTCAGCACGCGGGGAGCCGGGCCGCGCAGCCTGTCCCCGTTCTCGGCGGCGGTTGTGCCGTCCAGGCTCATGCTGGCCGCCGGGCGCCGACCTTTGCGGCAGGTGCTGACCCCGGAGGCGGACATTCATCAATTGCCACGCCCGGAAGTCGGTGCGCGTTGCGGCTGCAAACGCGCCCGAATCACCAGCGCCCCGCCGCTGCGTGGGCCACGCACCCGAGGCACCCGCTGCGAGGGACGAACAGTGGGAGGCCCCAGGCGAGAATCAGTTGAGCGTCCCGGTCACTTTTTCTGCGGCGGCGCGGATGGCTCCGGAGCCCACCAAGCGGTCGGCCTCTTCAAGTTCCGGGGACAGGAAACGGTCGGAACCCGGACCCTGGACCGTCGCACGAAGCACCTCAAGCACAGCAGCGCCGGCCGGTCCGGGGACCAGTTCGCCGTCGGACATGGCAGTGCGCATGTCAATGGCACGGGTCGCCGCAACGAGTTCAATGGCGAGCACGCGGCGCAGGTTTTCCACGGAGCGGCGCAGCTTGCGGGCGGCATGCCAGCCCATCGACACATGGTCCTCCTGCATGGCGGAGCTGGGGATCGAATCCACGGAGGCGGGGACGGCAAGGCGCTTGGAGTCCGAGACGAGCCCGGCCTGCGTGTACTGGGCGATCATGAGACCCGAATCCACGCCGGGGTCGCCGGCCAGGAAGGCGGGCAGGCCGTGCGAGCGGGCTGGGTCGAGCATGCGGTCGGTGCGGCGCTCCGCGATGGAGGCTACGTCCGCGGAAACAATGGCCAAAAAGTCAAGCACGTACGCCACGGGGGCGCCGTGGAAGTTGCCGTTGGAGGAGACGCGGCCGTCGGGCAGCACCACGGGGTTGTCGATCGCGGCGGCGAGCTCGCGGGTGGCGACCATGAGGGCGTGGTCTACGGTGTCGCGGGCGGCGCCGGCCACCTGCGGGGCGCAGCGCAGCGAATAGGCGTCCTGCACGCGGGAATCGCCCACCCGGTGCGAGGCCACGATGGGCGAGTTGGCGAGAACGGCCAGCATATTCTCCGCACTCAACGCCTGGCCGGGGTGCGGGCGCAGCTCCATGTGCAGCTCGGGCAGGAACACCTGGTCGGTGCCCAGCAGGCCCTCAACGCTGAGCGCGGCAGTGATGTCCGCCGTTGTGAGAAGCAGGCGGAGGTCGGCGATGGCCATGAGCAGCATGCCGAGCATGCCGTCGGTGCCGTTCACGAGTGCCAGCCCCTCCTTTTCGGCGAGCTCCACCGGCGTGATGCCGGCCTCGGCGAGCAATTCGGAGACGGGGCGCTCCCCGTTGCCGCCGAAGTGCGTGCCGTCCGGCCCAACGGCCTCGCCCTCCCCCATCAGTACCAGTGCGCAATGCGAGAGCGGCGCGAGGTCACCGGAGCAGCCGAGCGAGCCGAATTCGCGGACCACGGGGGTGATGCCGGCGTTGAGCACATCCACCATGGTTTCCAGCACCACGGGGCGCACGCCGGTCCGGCCGGAGGCGAGGGTTTTGGCGCGCAGGAACATCAGCGCACGCACCACCTCGCGTTCCACGGCCGGCCCCATGCCGGCGGAGTGGCTGCGAATGAGCGACTTCTGCAGTTGCGTGCGCATGTCCTGCGGGATGTGGCGGTTGGCCAGCGCGCCGAATCCCGTGGAGATGCCGTAGGCCGGGGTGTCGGAGTGGGCCAGCTTTTCAATGTGTTCCCTGACCCGTTCGACGCCGGCCAGCGCCTCCGCGCTGATCACCACCTTGGCATTGTGGCGGGCCACGGCGATGACGTCCTCGGGGGTGACCCCGGTTGAGGAGAGCGTTACTTCTTGGGACAAAACGGTGGCGGTCATGGCGGATCCTTTTCAGTGGCACGGTCTTACCTGCCACTATTGCGCTTAACCGCGCGGAAGTCTGCCGCTTTCCGGTCGGGCTGTCCGGTATGCAAGACACACCCTTCATTGGCTTCCGACGCTCCTGCACATGTGGGGCGTTTCCAGCCAACGCTCCTGCTGCTCCGGGCAGCCAACGGAGCGGGATTAACTCATACCAGGCGACGCCGTAGTGGACACTCTTAGTAAACGCGGGGGTAGTTGTTGCCAAATGCGGCCGGTAGACCGGCGTCGCTTGGTAACAGCTACCCCCCGAACCAGTCGGTGGCTCCCGGGTGGAGCCCGTTGGTTTCTCCACAGCCCCTACAAGTTGCACCCTCGCCCACATTTCGCCCATTGGGCCTGTCACTCAAGCGCCATGGGTCCCACTATTGGACAATGAGCAGCTTTCAAGTTCCACCATTCATTACTCCCTCAAGTAAATTCGCCGACGAGCACTCAGCCCGGAGGCTTGCCCGGCAGGCTGAATCCGGAAAATTGGAGCGGGTGCGCCGGGGCTTTTACCTCCCCACAGAGGTTTGGGACGCACTCAAACCCTGGGAAAAGTATCGAGTCCGCATTCAGGCTGTCCACGAGTCTGCCGAAAGCCCTCCGGTCTTTGCCCGCGAATCCGCTGCCCAGATCATGGGCCTGCCCATCATCGGTGTACCCGAGGAAGTGCAGACTGTTGTCCCACCCGGCAAGAATGGCGGCCAAAGCAACCGCGGCGTCCGGCGCATCAATGCCCTCGAAGGGGATCCACCGCCCTGGCAGATGTTCGGAATGCGGCTGACCCCGCCACCCCAAACAGCTCGGGACCTTGCCGTTCGCCTGCCTCTCACCGGATCCTTACCCTCCATGGACAAGCTTCTACAACGTAAGTTGCTCGATGATTCCCCCACGGACCAGCAACGCTTCTTCACGGCGGACGACGTCGCCTCAGCCAGCAGCTTGCTTCCCTACAGGACCCAGCGCCACCGTGTTGAGAGAGTGCTCAGCGTCGCAGACCCACTTTCTGGATCTCCGGGCGAATCCTTCAGCCGGGCCATCATGATTGAACAAGGATTCCCACTTCCCGCACTGCAGGTTCCCTTCTCGGACAGCCGAGGATTCATCGGCCGGCCCGACTTCGATTGGGAGGAATGCAAGACACTCGGCGAGTTCGACGGCTACGAAAAGTATTCAGCCCAGCGATACTTGAAGGGAAAGACTCCCTCCGAAGTCGTGGTGGACGAGAAGAACCGTGAGAACAGGCTTCGCGCCAAAGGCTACAACGTGGTGCGGTGGGTTTGGGATGACCTGAAGGACAGCCGCAGGCTCATTCGGCTTCTCCACGAGGCCGGCTTGCCATCAAAATGGCCCAGCTGAGGGGGTTGATATGACCCAACGCCGCCGTTGTGGACACTCTTAGTAAACGCGGGGGTAGTTGTTGCCAAATGCGGCCGGTAGACCGGCGTCGCTTGGTAACGACTACCCCCGGGCGTCAAAAGTTACCCCCGGGCGTCAATATCGCGCCATGCCAGGACCGAATCAGCCGTCCCGGCGGCCGTGAATCCTTGTGGACAGCTCCCCTGCAACCTTGGTGACGCGGGCGGCCAGGGCGGGCCACTGCTCGGCGGGCACCTTTTCCTCCAGGAACGTCACGGCGACGGCGGCAACCGGCCAGCCGAGGTGGTCGGTCACGGCGGCGGCAACCGAGGCGAACCCGTCGGTGACTTCCCCGCTTTCGGTGGAGTAGCCGCGAATCCGCACCTGGTCCAGGTGCGCCGAGAGTGTTGAGTACTTCACGATGGGGGAAGGAACTTCTGTGCGTGAGCTAAACGCAGCCGCGTTGGGATACAGCGCCCTGACCTGGGACTTGGGCAGTGCCGCCAGAATGGCCCGGCCGCTGGCGGTGAGGTGGCTGGGCAGTCGCACGCCGACGTCGGTCACTAGTGACGGGCGGTTCTTGGCCCGCTCCTCAACAATGTAAAGCACATCGCGCCCGTGCAGCACGGCCAGGTGGGCGCTTTCGCCAATCTTGTCCACCAACGAGGCGAGCAGCGGCCGGCCAAGCCTGGACAATGGCTCCTGCCGCGAATACGCACTGCTGAGTTCAAACGCCGCCACACCGAGGCCGTAGCGCTGCTCCTCGTGCAGGTGCATGACAAATCCGCTCTGCTCCATAACACCGAGCAGGTGGTAAACGCTGGATCGCGGAAGTTCCAACGACGTCGCGATCGTCGATGCCGCCAGCGGCCCGCGCTTGGCGGACAGCAATTTCAGGATGCGCAGCGTGTTCTCTGCGGCAGGCACTTTGGAGGGCTTGCGTTCAGTGGTTGTCATGGTCCCCTCATCGTTGGCCCAAATCGCCATGGGTCTTTGCACAATATAGAATACTGCAGTCTGCAATCCCAGATTCTTGGGCCTTTTGGGGCGCTTTTCGCCCATTTCCACCTGAATGAGTGACACCACTCACGCCAGCGGCGCCCAGAGCGACGCCGGCCACCTCGCACACCGTGTTAGAAAGCTCACGCATGAACACCAAGGGATCCGTCCTGACCCGTGGCTTGAACGCCCGCCACATCCGCTTCATGGCGTTGGGATCCGCCATCGGCACCGGCTTGTTCTACGGTTCCTCCAGTGCCATCCAAAAGGCCGGCCCCGCGGTTCTGCTGGCTTACATCATCGCGGGCGCGGCCGTGTTCATGGTGATGCGGGCACTCGGCGAGCTGGCTGTGCGACACCCCGTCTCAGGCTCCTTCGGCCAATACGCCAGCCGCTATCTGGGCCCGCTTGCCGGATTCATTACCGGCTGGACATATGTTTTTGAAATGGCCATCGTTGCCATCGCCGACGTCACGGCCTTCAGCATCTATATGGGCTTCTGGTTCCAGGACGTGCCACGCTGGATTTGGGTGCTGGCCATCATCTTCTTCCTGGCTGCCGTGAACCTACTCAGCGTGAAGGTGTTCGGCGAGCTGGAATTCTGGTTCACGCTCATCAAGGTCTCAGCCATCATCGCCATGATCGCCGGCGGCGCCGCCATCATCGTGTTCGGCTTCCAGCTGGAGGGTGCACAAACCGCAGCCGGCCTCGGCAATCTGTTCAACAATGACGGTTTCATGCCGAACGGCTGGGTGGGGCTCCTGGCCGCGTTCGCCGTCGTCATGTTTGCCTTTGGCGGCATCGAAACCATCGGCGTCACCGCCGGTGAGGCCGAGAACCCCGGCAAGTCCATCCCCGCCGCCGTGAACACGGTGCCCCTGCGCATCCTGCTGTTCTACGTACTGACCCTCGGCGTGCTCATGAGCCTGGTCCCGTGGAATGAAATCACCGGCGAAACCAGCCCGTTCGTGCAGATCTTTGATTCGCTCGGCATCCCCATGGCAGCGCACATCCTGAACGCGGTCGTCATCACGGCGGCGCTCTCGGCGATCAACTCCGACATTTTCGGCGCCGGCCGCGTGCTGTTCGGCCTGTCCCAGCAGGGCCACGCACCCGCCGTCTTTGGCCGCATCTCCCGGCGCGGCGTGCCGTGGATGACCGTCATGCTGATGACCGGGGTGCTGCTGGTGGGCGTCGTCTTGAACGCCACCATCCCCGAGGACGTCTTCCTGCTCATCGCCTCGATCGCCACGTTCGCGACCGTGTGGGTGTGGATCATGATCCTCGCCTCGCACGTGGCCATGAAGCGCGAAATCGCCCGCAACAACTTGGCCCCGTCGGCATTCCCGGTCCCGTTCTGGCCGCTCGCCTCGGTCCTGACAGGCGTGTTCATGCTGGGCATCATCGTACTGCTGGGCGTCTACCCCGACACCCGCGTGGCCCTGTACGTCGGTGCCGCGTGGCTGGTGTTGCTGACTGTTGCGTTCCAGCTGTGGGTCCGTGGTGATGGACGACGGCGGCCCGACCTTTTCGATGAAACCCCGCCCGCCGCCGTGGTCTCCCAGGCGCCAGTCACGGCAGTCAAGTAGCCGCTACTCCGGTTCGACGTCGGTCAGCACCACGGCGCTGCGGGCGAAATGACGGACCTTGGAGTCGTCCCAGAGTTGGGCGGGCATGGCTCCGCCGAGCAGGACTCGAGGCAGTCCGGCACCGTCCCCGAGCGTGGCATCGCTGCCGGCGATGATGATGTTGCCTGAACGCCGCCCCTTCAGCATGGGCGGGTCGGCAATGATGGCGGTGTGCTTAAACGCCGCGGCAATCGTGGCAGCCTCGCGCCGTGCGGTGGCCAAGGCGGAGGAATCGCCGCAGTTCACAACGTAGACGCCGCCGGGACCAAGAACTTTTTTGGCGGCTGCCGTGAACTCGGAAGTGGTCAGTGCAACCGGGGTCTTGGATCCGGCAAAGACGTCGCGGATGATCAGGTCCCGGCTGGCTTCGGTCAGCGATTCCGTGACCTCGCGGGCCTCACCCACCCGGATCTTCATGAGGGGTGCGCGGGGCAGCTCAAACCAGTCGCGGACGTAGTTGGCGAGCTGACCGTCGATCTCCACCACCACGTTGCGGGAGTTCGGGTAGGCAGCCACAAGGTAGCGCGGCATCGAGCAGGCGGCGCCGCCGAGGCTCAGCGTGCGCAACTTCTCGCCGGACGCCCAGCGGTCCTCCACCAGCGCCATAATCCAGCGCATGTATTCGAATTCCAGGCGCAGGGGGTCGGCCAGGTCAACGTGGGAGCTTTGCACGCCGTTGAGCATGAGCAGCCAACCGTTAGGGTTGTCGCCGTCGGGGATCAGCTCCGCCGTGCCGGTGTCGGTCCGAAAGGTCCCGGCCACGGGCCCCTTGGCCGCGGTCCCTCTCACGGAGCCTTCGGGTTCAACAGCACCATTTTTGGTTGTCCGCTTGCGGCCCATCAGGACAGCTCAACGGGTTGATAGGCGGTGGTGCACGGAAGAATGTTCACCCTGCCAGCGTAGCCGAGGGAACCACCTGACCCGTCGCTCCGCGAACCATCCGGACCTCGGGAAGGCTGTGCCATTCCGGCGGCATCAGCTTCCGTGCCCCGTCCACAACAAAACCATTCTTGGCATAAAAGGCCTGGGCGCGAGGGTTGTCTTCCAAGACCCAAAGGAAGGCCGCATCCGCACCGATGAGCGCGTCGAGCAGCAGTTGCCCGGCCCCGCGGCCATGAACGCGGGCCAGCGTGTAAATCCAGTGCAGTTCAAGGGCTGTAGGGGCATCGGCGTCACGTGCGGGACCCGCACCTGCCACCCCGACCAGCCCATCGTCGTCGTATGCCAGCATGGGTATGCGTCCGGCCAGAAGGTTGCCACGGAAGCTCTCCACCCGCGAGACCAGGGTCCGCCGGCGCATCTCAAAGAACTCCGGCGGCAGGTGCCTGCCATACGCCTCCTCATGACAACGCAGGTGCAGACGCATCACGGCTTCCGCATCCTCAGGGGTGGCGGCTCGCAGCAATATGGTCATTCCGCCAGCGTAGTCCAGTGCCCATGACGGCTCTTCAGCGCACCACGGCGATCGCGAAGCCGTCCCAGCCCTTCGACCCCGCGGTCTGGATGGCGGTGGCGTCCAGCGCCGGGCTGGCGCCCATGAACTCCAGCGCCGCCCTAATGGCTCCGGCGTCGGGATCGGAAACAGGGTCCAGAATGGCCCCTTCCCACACCACGTTGTCCATGACTATCACGGCCCCGGGCCGGGTCAGGCGCAGCGCCCACTTGAGGTATTCGACGTTGTTGGCCTTGTCCGCATCGATGAACACAAAGTCGTACGGTTCCCCGCCGTCCAAGGTAACCAGCGTGTCCAGCGCGGCCCCCACACGGATGTCGACCATGGGCCCGAACCCGGCCGCGTCAATGTTCCGCCGGGCCACGGAGGCATGCTCCGGCAGGAACTCGCACGTGGTGACATGGCCGCCGTCGGGCATCCCCCGGGCAAGCCAAATGGTGCTGAAACCAGCCAGCGTGCCAATCTCCAATACCCGGCGTGCACCGCTAATCCGGGCCAGCAGCATGAGCAGCTTCCCGGCGGTGGGCGCCACCTCGATCCGTGGCATGCCTGCGGCGTCGATGCTCTCGATCACGGCGGCCATGCCCGGCCCGCCGTGGACCAGCGTCTGGGATAGAAACTCCTCAACCTCGGCCCAACCGGGCCTGCGCTGATGCTCAACCATGATCCCAGCGTAGGCCCCCGAGGGACCCAAAACGAGCGCAGCGAGTTTGGGGAGGGGGACACGCGGAAGGCCCCCCAAGGGACCCAAAGCGAGCGCAGCGAGTTTGGTTGGGGAGGGGGACACGCGGTAGGCCCGTTCCGGCAGCGGGCAAAGGGCCAAAGGCGACAGCCTGCAGGCTCAGCCCTCGACGGCGGCAAGCAGCCGTGCATTGACCGCGTCGGCTTCGCGCGAGACAGCACGGCCCAGCTCCGCGGCAGCCGAGGCATAGGAAGGAGAGCCAAGGACGGTTGTGACGGCCTCGGCAATCCGCGCGGACGATGCCCCGCGCGGAACCGTGCGGCCGGCGCCGTGGACTCTCACCCTCACGGCGTTGTCGGCCTGGTCTCGGCCATGGTGCAGCACGACGAGCGGCAGTCCGGCAGCCAGCGCCTTCATGACCGTGCCGTGGCCGCCGTGGGTGACAACGAGGCTGGCGCGGCGCATGACTTCCGCGTGCGGTGCGGCGGCCACCACCACAACATTCGCGGGCGCAGTGAGATCGGAAATCGCAAGAGCCGGCCCCGTGGTCACCAGGCCCCGCACGGGCAGGGTCCCGAGTGCGTCGATGATGCGTTGGAGGCACTGCACATGGTTTTGGAAGGTGGAGGACATGGCAACCAGCACCAA
Source organism: Arthrobacter sp. PAMC 25486 (assembly GCF_000785535.1). NCBI lineage: Bacteria > Bacillati > Actinomycetota > Actinomycetes > Micrococcales > Micrococcaceae > Arthrobacter > Arthrobacter sp. PAMC 25486. Next base: position 2,594,850 of record NZ_CP007595.1, read on the forward strand.
CGGGTCCTCACCCTCAGGCTCCGTCCAGCTCACATCTGCGGCCCAGGCCGGATCGTCCAGGACCGGCCCCAGATAGCGGGCATTCGCCGGTAGTTCCGCGAGAAAGTCAAACGCCTCGGAGGAGAGAATCAGCTGCAGCCTCGCATGCTGCAGCTGCTCCCAGATGGTCGCGATCGGGCCAAGTCCGTACCCGGAGCGCAACGCATTCGCGGGTGCCAGCGCATACCTGTCGAACATCGCGTTGACGCCGGACTGCACCATGCGGTCCCGCAAACGCCCCAACGGACCACCCATCGGTGCGAGCCCGGCACCGCCCGGCGGCCTGCCCTTCGCCGGCAGCGGGTAGACGTTGGGCAACAGGACATCAAACGGAACCCCTTTGCCCTCAGCAGCGATCATGGCGCCGAGGGCAAAGAACGAGGTCAGCACCAGCTCGGGCCGTGTGCCGTCGATCGCGTGCGCCACGTCCCGCGCCTGGCTCGGCCCCGGTCCCGTGATCATGTGCTCGACCGTGTTGCGTGCAAGGCTCAGCGGCGATTGCCTGCCCCAGTCGTGCAACTCCCCCGCCGGCGGCCCCGTCCACGGTAAAAACGCGGCTCCCGTGCCCCGGGTCTGCCCCGCCATCGACTGATCGGCCAGCACCGTGACGTGGTGCCCCCGCTCCACCAGCCGCCGCGCAACGCCAAGTTCCGGAGGTACCGTGCCGCCGCCGTCGGTCAGTGCGAAGAGGTATTCGCGGACTGCGATGGCACTGCTGCCACCCGTGCTGCTGTGGTGGGGCTCATGGCCGGTCATGGTGCAATGCTACGCCCGCCCACATCCGCTGTCCTGCGTGGAATTACGGAGTTTTTCCACGCACGACGCCGGTCAGTCACCAAGCGTGTCGAGCGCACCTTCCAGCCGGGTCACCTTGCCGCTGAGTTCACCGGTGTGGCCGGGGCGGATGTCGGCTTTCAAGACCAGGGAGACGCGGGAACCGTAGCGGGCCACGGCCTCGGTTGCGCGCTTGACCACGTCCATGACCTCATCCCATTCACCCTCTATTTCGGTGAACATGGAGCTGGTGTGGTTGGGCAGGCCCGATTCTCGCACCACCTTAACGGCAGCGGCGACGGCTGTGTGGACGGAGGCGTCGTCACCCGTGCCTGCCGGCTCCTCAATCGGGGTTCCGCTGGGCGCCACTGAAAATGCCACGATCATGATTCTCTCCTCATTATTAACGGGTGTGTCCGGCTTCCATTATCGCCGCCCGGCCATCCTTAGCGGGTGTGGGTAGCGAAGGGATTCGCACAGCAGTCAGGGAACGCCGAGCAGCCGCAGCCCCGCGGCGGCGGCCGCGCCAACAATGACCACCACCAGGAACGGGGCCTTGAGCCAGAGCGCAATGGCCGCCGCCACGAGTGCGCCGAGCCTGGCATCCGCCACCACCGAGGTGCCGCTGGCCGCCGCATTCACCACCGTGAGGGATGCCAGGAGCCCGATGGTGAGTGTGCCCGCCACCCGGGACATGCGCGGATTCGCCAACACCTTGGCCGGAACAAGATAGCCCAGCAGCTTCGTCAGGTAACCCAAAACCACGGCAACCAGCAGCCAAAACCACAAACTCATGGCGTCTCCCCCTTGGGACTTGCACCTGGGGCACCGGTTCCGCTCGTTCCGGCACTCTGCGCACCTTGGGCACCGGTTCCCTGGGCGTCCAGCTCGCGGGCACCGGCGGCGTGCTCGTCGTCCGCATGCCTGTACGGCTCAATGTCAGGCTCCATGCCGTCGTCAACATGGCCAGGCGCGTGGTCCGGCGTGCCACCGTTGCGGAACCAGCCGATGAGCCCAGCCACCAGGGCAGCCACTAAAATCGGCACACCCGGGGGCACAAAGGGAACCGCAAGCAGCGTCACCACGGCACAGACCACGGCGATCGCGGCCGGCTGGAACGCCTTGATGCGCGGCCACAACAGGCCAAGGAACGCTGCCACGGCGGCACCGTCCAGGCCCCCCACTGCTTGGGGTCGCCCAGCGCATCACCCAGCACCGCACCCACCGCCGTCATAATATTCCACAACAGGAATATACCCAGACCGGCAACCCAGAAGCCCCGCTTTTGCTCGGCAGGATCGCTCTGGCCGGTGGCCGTCGCCGTGGATTCATCGATCGTGACGTGGGCTGCGGCAAAGCGGCGCCAACCCGTGGGCCGCAGCAGGGCGTTGAGCTGCATGCCGTAAACACCGTTGCGGATGCCCAACAGCGCCGAGGCACTCATGGCGGCAACGCCGGTCCCGCCGGCCGCAATGACACCGATGAAGGCAAATTGCGAGCCGCCGCTAAAGAGCAGCAGGCTCAGCACCATGGTCTGCCAAAAGCTCAGCCCCGACGCCACGGACAGCGCGCCGAAGGAGACCCCGTACAGGCCGGTGGCGATCGCGATCGAGGCGCCGATCTTCGCCGCCGGGGAGGCCTTCAGGGATTGCAGCAGTGCCTGTCTGCTCACTGCGGCACAACGATGGGCATGGTGTGCGTGTCGATGGGCTCATCCGACAGGCTCAGGTGTTCGGTGCCATGCAAGGCGTCAGCGGCCCGAACCAGGGCCAGGTGGGAGAAGGCCTGTGGGAAGTTCCCCGCCATCCGACCCTGCACCATGTCGTACTCCTCGCTGAGGAGCCCCAGTTCGTTGGCGAGCCCCACCAGGGTGTCCATCAGGGCGAAGGCATCCTTGCGGCGGCCCGTATGCGCATACTGCTCAACCAACCAGAAGGAGCAGGCGAGGAACGGGTGTTCGCCGGGCGCCAGGCCGTCCAGTCCGGAAGCGGTCTGGTAGCGCAAGATCAGCCCGTGCTCATCAACAAGTTCGGCTTCCAGTGCGGCAACCGTGCCCAGCATCTCAGGGGAGCTGTACCCCACAAATCCCACTTGCGGCAGGACTAGGAGTGAGGCGTCCGTGGTGGTGCCGCCGTACGTTTGCGTGAAGGTGTTCAGTTCCTTGTTGAAGCCGAATTCGAGGATTTCTGCACGCAACTTTTCACGGAGTTCCGCCCACCGCTCAACAGGCCCTGCCAGGCCGTGGTCCAGTACGGCCCGCACGGCACAGTCGAACGCGGCCCACATCATGACGCGCGAATGTGTGAAGTGCAGCAGGTCCCCGCGCATTTCCCAGATGCCGTGGTCCTTGGCCTCAAGGTGCTTCTCAATGAATCCCAGCATGGCCTGCTGCAGCGGCCACGAGAAATGGTCCTCGTGCCCGCCCGCCAGGCGCAGCTTTTCCAGGGCCACCAGCACCTCGCCCACAACATCGGCCTGGTACTGGCCCACGGCACCATTGCCAATACGCACCGGCAGCGCACCCTCATAGCCGGGCAGATGCTCCAGTTCGCCCTCCGTCAGGTCCCGTTCGCCGGAGAGACCGTACATGATCTGCAGGTCCTCGGGGTCGCCGGCCACCGCACGCAGCAGCCAGTCACGCCATTTCAGCGCCTCATCCGCATAGCCGTGGGTCAGCATGGCCTCAAGCGTCAGGGCCGCATCGCGCAGCCAGCAAAAGCGGTAGTCCCAGTTTCGTGCGCCACCAAAATCCTCCGGCAGCGACGTGGTGGGGGCCGCCACAATGCCGCCGGTGTCCTCGTGCGTCAGCGCCCGCAACACCAGCAGCGAACGCTCCACCAGGTCCGCATACTTGCCGTCCTGGTTGTAGCGCGCGGCCCAGTCCTGCCAATATTTGGATGTCTGTGCCAGGGCCGAGTCGGTGTCGATGGCCACCGGAATCTTCCTGTGCGAGGGGTACCAGGTCAGCTCCTGCTCAACCCGCTCCCCTGCCCGCACGGTGAAGGTGCCTGCGTGTTCATGGTCGACGGCGTGTGGCAGCTCATCGCCGCGCAGCACCAGGGCGTCTGGTCCCGCAACGGCAATGATGGCCTCGGCGCCGTCTGCCTCCTCCACACGCCGCACCCAGGGCAGGACCTTGCCGTAGATCGGGCGGATGGTGATGTTTTGGCCAAACTCCACAAGGCCGTGCAGGCCTTCAATGCGGCGCACAATGGAGGCGCGGCGGTCACCCAACGGCATGAAGTCGGTGATCTTGGCGGAACCGTCGGGTGTTTCCCACACCGTTTCAAGGATGAACGTCCGATCCGCATAGCAGCGGTGCGCAACGGCAGCCTCCGGATGGGTGGGTGCCATGAGCCAGCGGCCGTGGTCGGATGTTCCCAGCAGAGCCGTGAACACTGCGGGTGAGTCAAACCGTGGAAAACACAACCAGTCGATGCTGCCATCCCGGCCCACCAGGGCGCCCGTGTGCAGATCTGACAGGAGTGCGTAGTCTTCAATTCTCGATGCCATGGTTCCATGCAACCACACGGCATACGCATCGGGTCAAGGGCGCCTGCATTTACAGGCGTGCCGCCAGCATTTCCCTGATCTCGCGCGGCACATTGGTGGTCACCTGGGCGACGCCCGCGCCAAGGCACAGCTGAAGTTCTGCTGCGGTGTTCACCGTCCACACCCGCAGGACGCGCCCGGCAGAAACCCAGCGGGCTACGTCCCCCGGGTGCTCACGCAGGTACTCGACGCCGGGCCCGGCAAGGTGGGCCACGCCGTCGTCCATCATCTGGTGACGCTGCCCTTGCTCCGCCGACTCCTCCGACCCAACAATTTCAAGGAGCTGGCAGAGCTGGGCCGGCGACACCCGCTGCGCCAAATATTTGACGGCCGCGGGGTGAAAGGACATGAAGGAAAGCTCGACGTTCCCGGCCGTCGAGGGCTCGGGGGTCCAGCCGTGGCCACGCAGGGTTTCCAGGGCGGCATCGACCAGAGCCGGATCAAAATTAGCAGCGTACTTGAACTCGATGGCGAGGCCGATGTTCCGCTGCGCGTCGGCAAGGATCTCCAGCAGCTCGGGCAGGGTCAGCAGCTGGTCCGTCTGGGAGCCGAATTCCGGCGGGATGGCGGCGCCGTGCCACGAACTGAAATCCAGCATGCGCAGCTGCGCTAGGGTCATTTCCGCCACGGGGCCGCTGCCATTGGAGGTCCGGTCCACGGTTTCGTCATGCAGCAGGACAAGGTGGCCGTCACCCGTGAGGTGGAGGTCGCACTCAACTCCGTCGGCGCCGTCGGCCAGGGCCTGTAAATAGGCGGCCCGGGTGTGTTCGGCGTAGGCGCCGCTGGAACCGCGGTGGGCAAAAATCTGAACCGTCATGGCTCCACGCTACGCTTACTTCATGGCGCAGACACAACAGCTTGACCCGTCCGGACTTCCACCGCACCCCGATGTTGCGAAGGCGGTGGCACTGCGGCGCATGAAGAACATTGCGTTGGGGCTGCTGGTGTTCATGGCGGTGGTTTTCTGCTTCGCTTTTGCCCTTGAACACAAATATCCGTGGCTGGCGTACGTCCGCGCGGCGGCCGAAGGCGGCATGGTGGGTGCCCTGGCAGACTGGTTCGCGGTGACGGCGCTGTTCCGTTACCCCATGGGCATCAAGATCCCGCACACGGCCATCATCCCCAACCGCAAGGACGAGATCGGGGAATCCCTGGCCGAGTTTGTGGAAACCAACTTCCTCTCCGAAGAAGTCGTTGCCCAGAAACTGGCATCCACGCAGATTGCCCAAAAAGCCGGGGCCTGGCTGGCCAAACCGGAAAGTGCCCAGCGCGTGGCCACCGAGGGTGCCGCCGCCATTCGCGGTGCCATGGCCGTGCTGAAGGACGACGACGTCAAGGACATCATCGAGTCCATGGTGCGCAAGCATGTCCTGGAACCACCGTGGGGCCCGCCCATCGGAAAACTCGCCGAGCGAATTTTTGCCGAAGGCCACCACCACTCCCTCGTTGACCTGCTCGTCGACAGGTCAACGACGTGGATTCGCGCCAACCACACCACCATCAGCGGACTCGTGGCCAATCGCTCACCCAGCTGGGTTCCCGGCTTCGTGGACGGCCTCGTCGGCGACAAGATCTACACCGAGTTCTACAAGTTCGCCCGCGCCGTGCAGGACGATCCCCAGCATGAGGTCCGCCTGCAGCTGGACAACTATTTGCAGGAACTGGCCCAGGAACTGCAGCACGACCCCGCCATGATCGCGAAGGCCGAGGGCATGAAGGCCCAGGTCCTGGGCGACCCGGAAGTCCGCGAACTGGCCGGGCGCACCTGGGAAACCATCAAGTCCGCACTGACGGACGCCGTCGAGGACCCCAACTCGGAACTCCGGCTCAAGTTCACTTCTGCCGTGCAGGAATTTGGTCTCCGCCTTACCACCGACGACGAGCTGGCAGCCAAGGCCAACAAGTGGATTTCGGACGCCGCCGCATATCTCGTCGGCACCTACAAACACGAGATCACATCCCTGATCACCGACACCGTGGAGCGCTGGGATGCTGCCGAAACCAGCCAGAAGATTGAGCTTCAGGTGGGCAAGGACCTGCAGTTCATCCGCATCAACGGCACGGTGGTCGGTTCGCTCGCCGGCGTCGCCATCTTCACGATCGCGACGCTGGTGTTCGGGTAGTTCGACGGTGCTCATTCCTGCGGCCCGTCAGCGCGGGCGTCGGGGAGCTTTCGGACCCTTCGGCGTCTTGACCTTCGCAGCCTTACCGGCCTTGGCGGGCTTGGCGGGCTTTCCCGGTTTCAGCGCCTTCACTTTCGCAGGCTTCGGCGCATTAAGTTCGGCGAGTAACAGCGGCGGGATTTCCAGGGGCGCCGGGCCGAAGGCCCGCTGGGCCGAGGCGATCACCGCCCTGCCCATCATGTAGTTGCCCACGCCGCCGACGGCTGCACCAATGCCGAACGGCAACGCCCTGCCAACAATTGAGGCGCTGCCCTTGACGGCCATCTTGCGCAGGAACATTTTTTGCATGGGCGCCACAAGGCCCTTGACGGAAGCCAGCGGCACATTCTTGCTAAACGTCTTGCCCCACGCCTGCATGGGTGTTTTGCCGTTGCCGAGAGCGTGCCCGGTCAAGCCGGCCAACATGGCCTGCCCCTCGTCGCCCAGAATAATGGCCATGACGGTGAGCTGGGCGCTTTCGGGATTCGCCAACCGCACACCGTGGAGTTCGGCGATGGATTGGGCGTACAAGGCGGTGGCTTCAAGGAAAACAACAGTGGCCGCTGCGGAAATCGACAGTGCGGCAACAGTTCCGACGCCGGGGATGATGGCGGTGGCACCGATGGCTGCACCGCCGGTTCCGACGCCGGAGAGGAAGTCGCGTTCGAGGCGCTGGCTCAGTTCAAAGGCGGTGGCGTTCGGGTAGCGCCGGCGCAGGCGGCGCAGGTTTGCCAGCACCAGGGGCCGCTGTACCTCGACGGCCCGCAGCAACATGCCATGGACCGCCGGCGTTGGGTTTCCGCGAGCATCAAATGCCGCACCGGCCGCCATTTCCACGGCAGGGTTGGCCCTGGCCGTGTTTTTGGCAAAGCCCGGGGCAGCGCCCATCCCCACATGATTGAGATCTTTGCGTGCCATTGACTCCCCTGCCGTGATCGTCACTCCAGCGTAACTCCCCAACCCGGGTGCAGCCCCGTCATTCACTGTGGGAATACCCATCCGGTGGTCAGCCCGCATGCTTCCGTGGCGCCCTAATATCGCAGACCTTCTGGAATGAGGGCCCGGCCGGCCGCCGTAAGGTCAAACATCAGTGTCATGACGGGCCCCAACGGATCCAGCGGATCGGGCTCAAGCCACAGGCACATCCTGGCTTCCAAAGCATCGTCCGTTTCCGGCCATTTCACCAAGCCGCATTCCCCGTAATCGCCCGCCACCAAATAACCCCTTCGGCAGTATTTCAGTGCCCAGGCAATGGAATCTTCCCGTGGATTTGGCGTGTGGGCTTTCCCGAGCTGCTCCTCGATCTGGCCAAACAGGATCCGCTCCAGCCACCCGAATGACAAGATCCAGACGTCGGTCTCCGACTCGTTCACACCGCTCTCCGTCCGGACTGGTGGCCGCCGGCGTTTCCAACGGCACCTGTCCGGCCAGCCTACGTCTCAGCGCCGGTGGGATCAGCCGGTGGAATCAGCCGGGGGAACCGCCCGTCCGCACCCGGCTGGAACCTCAGCCTGCGAGCGCTGAGGAGGCTCCGGCGTCGTGCTTCACAGAGGCACCAAACAGCCGGGTGCGCAGTGCCAGGAACAGCAGCACCATGGCCACGCTGAGCAGGATGTGGCCCAGGCCGGCGATTCCGGGGATGGCTGCGGAGACGTCGGTGGTGCCGTTGACCTGCAGGATGCCGTGGACCACCATGATGGCCGCGGTCAGGATCAGGCCGGCGTTGTACGTCCAGAAGAACCAGTTGAACAGGCGCGATTTAGACAGCGTGAACAGCTTTTCCAGGATGAGCACAATGAGCAGGACGATGAAGCCGAGCGTGAGCAGGTGCGTATGGACGACCGAGAGCTGGGTGAAGCCGGTGAAGTCCTTGCCCTTGGTGTACTCGCGGTAAAACAGGCCAGAGAGCACGCCAATGACCATGTACGCGAACGATGAGTAAAAGAGCTTCTTCATGGGATGTCCTTTGCTGGTGGGCCCCTGGTTGGGCTTTGCTTCCAGTCTACGGACGCGCACGACGCCGACCATCAACCTTTTGGTTGAATCGGCGGCGGCAGTTGGCTGCTTTGGCGACGAGCGGGCCGGGTTTCGCATCCCCGCGTCCGGGCGGGGGAATTCGGGCGGCTACCCCTTGGGCACGAAGGAGCCGGGCACGGTGGCTGTCAAAAATGATGAGACGTCGGCGAGCTCGGCGGCGCTGAAGTTGTGGCCCACGCCGTCGTAGCGGGCCTGTTGCAGATCGGTGTTGTGGGCCAGCCATTCGGCGGTGAATGCGATGGCGTCGGGGTTGATGACAAGGTCGGCGGTGCCGCGGGCCCAAAAGAACGGGAGCTTGCGGGCCAGCGGCTCCATGGCGGCGAGCAGTTCATTCTGGAGGGCGAATCCGGAGAGTCCAACGCCGGCCGTGAATTTGTCCGGGCGCAGCCGAATGAGAGTGGTGGCCATGGCCATGCCCTGCGAGAAGCCGAGGACGGAGACGGAGCTGAACTGGTGCTTGACCATCATGGTGTCCAGCCAGGCCAGCACTGCGGTGGTCGCGCCCACCACCTCGGCGAAGTCGTTGGCCAGGAAGTAGTCCAGGAGGAACCAACCGTAGTCACCGGAAATATCCAGCGGGGCGCGAGGTGCAGCACACACGAACCCCTGCGGCATGTCCTTGAACAGGGCGCTCATGCGGGACTCATCCGAGCCGTAACCGTGCAGCATGAGCAGCAGCGGCTTTCCCGCGCGTTCGTTTTCGGGGTGGGACCACGCAACAGTTTCCATGGGGCCAGACTACCCATTGGGGTGTGGCGGCTCGTGTCTCGGCGCCGGTTCACCCGCCGGGTGGCCGCCTGCAGTTTGGACGGCAGAATCGCGCTGAGTTGGGCAAAAGCCGGCGCCCGGAGCCCCCTGCCCACACCATCAATCTGTGTTTATGTGGGAATCGTCTTGACATTCAAAGATAAACACAGATAAAGTCAGCTGAAACAACTTCCTGTGACTCGCATCACGGGCATCGGCGCCGTCAGCGGATCATGCAGGCAGTCGCCACCATCGGAAGGAACGTCATGTTTGCGGAGGAACGCCATCTCAGGACCGCCGAACTCGTCAGCGCCCGGGGCCGGGTCGGCGTGAACGAACTGGCCGAACTGTTTTCCGTCACCCAGGAAACCGTCCGCCGCGACCTCGCCGCCCTTGAGGAAGCGGGCCAATTGCGCCGCGTCCACGGCGGCGCGGTTGGTACCGACCGGCTGACCCGCTCGGAGCTGAGCCTGACCGAGCGCCAAACCCAGCACCTGGATGAGAAGCAGCGCATCGCCACGGCTGCACTGGCACTCATCCCCCACGCACCGACGGCCTCGATCCTGTTGGACTCGGGCACCACCACGGCGGCTCTCGCCGAACGCCTGGACGACTGGATCCCCGCCAACGACGGCGACGAGCTGCTCGTCATCACCAACTCCCTCCCCACCGCCGCTTCGTTGAGCACCAACAAACACCTGCTGTTGGACATTGTCGGCGGACGTGTCAGGGGCTTGACCAGCGCAGTCGTGGGCGCCCGCGCCACGGAGCAGCTCGGTGCACTGCGCCCCGACATTGCCTTCATTGGCACCAACGGCATCCACGCCGGCTTCGGCTTGAGCACCCCCGACCCCGTCGAGGCGGCCACCAAGACCGCCATGGTCCGGGCCGCCCGGCAGGTCGTGGTCTTGGCTGACGCTTCCAAGCTCGGCGCCGAAACACTTGTCCGCTTTGCAACCCTTGAGGAGATCGACACGTTGATCACCACCGCCGAACCGTCTGCCGAACTTGCGGCAGCCCTGGCCGCTGCCGGCGTTGAGGTCGTGATCGCATGATCCTCACCCTGACCCCCAACCCAAGCCTGGACCGCACCATCGAGCTCCAGGCCCCTCTGGAACGCGGCGCGGTCCAGCGTGCAACCTCAGCCTCTCAGCACCCAGGCGGCAAGGGAGTGAACATTGTCCGTGCTTTGTCTGCTTCCGGCATTGAGTCGCTCGCGCTGTTGCCCGGGGACGCGGATGACGCCGTCGTCCGCGCCCTGGCCCTTGAAAACATCCCGCACCTCACCCTCCCCATCGGGGCGGCGCTGCGCAGCAACGTGGCCATCACCGAGCCCGACGGGACCACCACCAAGGTCAACGAGCCAGGCCCGGTGCTCACCGCCGCACAGCTTGCGGACCTGCTGGCGCTCACCGTGGAAAAGTCCGACGGCGCTTCCTGGCTCGTCCTTGCCGGCTCGCTGCCGCCCGGAGTCCCTGCAGATTTTTATGCCGTCGTCATCGATGCTGTGCGTGCCGCCTACGGAACGAAAGCCCCGAAGATCGCGGTTGACTCTTCCGGTGCACCGCTGCGCGAATGCCTGCGCTCGGCCCCGGACCTGCTCAAGCCCAACGGCGAAGAACTCGCCGAACTGACTGGCATTGCCGACGGACAGGCCATCGAGGCGGACCCCTCATTGGCAGCGGACGCATCCACGTCCCTCATCCATCGAGGTGTCGGCGCAGTCCTGGCCACGCTTGGTTCCAAGGGTGCCGTCCTGGTGAGCGCAAACGGCAGTTGGCACGGCCGCGGCCCTGCCATTGAAGCAAAAAGCACCGTCGGCGCGGGCGATTCCGCCTTGTCCGGATATCTGTTGAGCACACTCCGCGGGGACTCTCCCGAGGCGTGCCTGCAGCAAGCAGTGGCCCATGGGGCGGCCGCAGCTTCCCTCCCCGGAACCATGGTTCCCTCCCTCGCTCAAACAACCCCCACCGCCGTCACCGTGACGGCTCTGGCCTCAGTCGAAGAGATCTAACATGACCACCCTCATTAGCACCGATCTGGTGCTCCTTGACGCCAACCTTGGCATGGACACCACCTCCGTCATCCGCACCCTGGCCGAGCTCATTGCAAAGACCGGCCGGGCCTCCGAAGTTGCAGGATTGTTCGCCGATGCGCTGGCCCGCGAGCAAAAAACCGCCACCGGCGTCCCCGGCGGCATCGCCATCCCGCACTGCCGCTCCGAGGCGGTGCTTGAACCCACACTCGCCATGGCCCGTCTGAACCCTGCTGTCGACTTCGGTGCCAAAGACGGCCCGGCCGACATCATCTTCTTCATTGCGGCCCCGGCCGGCGCCGACAACGCCCACCTCAAGCTGCTCTCCAAGCTGGCCCGCTCCCTCATCAAGAAGGACTTCACGGCGGCCCTGCGCGCAGCAGCAACCCCGGCCGACATCGTCGCCCTCGTCGACGAAGCGCTGGCAGACAAACCCAAGCCGGCCACGGCAACAGCCGCACCTGCGGCGCAAGCCGATCCCGGCGCAGCCGCCGCCACACCCGAGCCGGCCCGCCGGAAGCGGATCGTTGCCGTGACGGCGTGTCCCACGGGAATCGCCCACACGTACATGGCCGCCGATTCGCTCGTCGCCGCAGCCGAGGAGGCCGGTGTTGACCTGCAGGTCGAGACGCAGGGCTCCGGCGCCGTGACACCGCTGGACCCGGCCGTCATTGCAGCAGCGGACGCCGTGATTTTTGCCGTCGACGTGGATGTGCGCGGCAAGGAGCGCTTTGCCGGCAAGCCCCTCGTCAGCTCGCCCGTGAAGCGCGGCATTGACGAACCCGCCAAGATGGTCCAGGAAGCTGTTGCCGCGTCGAACAACCCCAACGCGCACCGTGTGCCGCACTTCGGCGCAGAGGAAGCCGCCGACCAGAAGGCCGAATCCTCCAGTGAAAGCCTCGGCGCCAAGATCAAGAAGGTCCTGCTGACCGGCGTCAGCTACATGATCCCGTTCGTGGCCGGCGGCGGTTTGCTGATCGCCCTGGGCTTCCTGCTGGGCGGTTTCCTGATTCCGGACTTCGCGGACAAGATCCTGACAACCAACAGCCTGGCCAACCTGCCCACGGACTTCCCGGACCAGGCCCTGGGCCCGCTCGGTGCCTACCTTGGCGCCGTGGCGTTCACCATCGGCAACCTGTCCATGAGCTTCCTGGTCCCTGCGTTGGCGGGCTACATCGCGTTCGGCATCGCCGACCGACCCGGCATCGCCCCCGGCTTCACGGCCGGCGCGATTGCCGTGTTCATGGGTGCCGGTTTCCTGGGCGGGCTGGTGGGCGGCATCCTTGCCGGCCTCGCCGCCTACTGGATCGGCAGCTGGAAGGTGCCCCGCTGGCTGCGCGGCCTCATGCCCGTCGTGATCATCCCACTGTTGGGCTCCATCATCGCCTCCGGCGCCATGCTCCTCTTCCTGGGCGCGCCCATCGCCGCACTCTCCGACGGTTTGAACAGCTGGCTGACAGGCATGACCGGGGCATCCGCCGTCGCGCTTGGCATCATCCTGGGCCTGATGATGTGCTTTGACCTGGGCGGGCCTGTCAACAAGGTGGCCTACGCATTTGCGGTTGCCGGGCTCGGCGCGGGCAGCATTGCCGCCCAAGCGCCGTGGGAAATCATGGCCACTGTCATGGCTGCGGGTATGGTCCCGCCGCTGGCGATGGCGTTGGCCACCGTGCTCGATGCGAAGCGTTTCTCTCTTGCCGAGCGTGAAAACGGCAAGGCCGCCTGGCTGCTCGGCGCCTCGTTCATCACCGAAGGCGCCATCCCGTTCGCGGCCGCCGATCCCTTACGCGTCATCCCCGCCTCCATGCTGGGCGGCGCCGTGACAGGTGCCATGACCATGGCCTTCCACGTGACCTCGCAGGCACCCCACGGCGGCATCTTCGTCTTCTTCGCGATCGGCAACGTCGTCATGTTCGTAGTTTCCATCCTGGCGGGCACCGTCGTGGCCGGTTTCGCGGTTGTTGCACTCAAGCGCTGGGCCGTGCGCAAGCCCGTTGATACCCTTGCAGCAACGCAGCTTGCAAGCCAGGCCAGCTAAGTCCTGAAATGATTTTCGAAGGAGCACCCGTGCAAAACTTTGTTGGAGTTGGCGTCTTCCGGGGCCGTGTCATTGGCCCGGTCCGGCACATGCCGCCCGCGTTGGCCGAACCTCCCGTTGGTGAAAAGTTGGAAAGTTCGACGGCGCCCGAGACTGCCGCGGCATCCCTCAAGTCCGCCGGGGCAACAGTGAAAGCGCAGTTGCAGGAGCGTGCCGCACGCGCCGATGGTGCCGGCCGGGAAGTGCTGGAAGCCACGGCCCTGATGGCCACCGACCCCATGTTGATCAAGGCAGCCATCAAGCTGGTCAACACCGGCACCTCCGCCGAACGGGCCATCTGGGAGGCCGGCGACACAGTTGCGAACATGCTGGCGAACCTCGGCGGCATGATGGCCGAGCGTTCCCACGACGTCCTGGACGTCCGGTCCCGGATCGTGGCTGTGCTGCGCGGGGTGCCCGCCCCGGAAATCCCCGACTTCGCCGAGCCGTTCATCCTGGTGGCCGAGGACCTTGCCCCTGCCGACACGGCCACGCTTGACCCGTCAAAGGTCATTGCACTGGTCACGGCGGGCGGAGGCCCGCAGTCGCACACCGCCATCATTGCCCGCAGCCTGGGGCTGCCGGCCGTGGTTGCCGCGGTTGGCGTCTCCGGCATCGCCGACGGCGCACTCGTCTTCGTTGACGGCTCCGCCGGGGTTGTCAGCACCGAACCTGGCGACTCCGAACGTTCCGCCGTTGCCGTGTGGGAGGAAAAGTCTTCTTTACTCAGTGTCTTTGACGGTGAGGGGCAGCTTGCCGACGGCACGCTGATCCCGCTGCTGGCGAATGTGGGCGGGGCCAAGGATGCCGGTGAGGCGGCCGCTGCCAACGCCCAGGGCGTGGGCCTGCTGCGCACCGAATTTTGCTTCCTCGGCAACAGCACCGAGCCCGGTCACGACGACCAGGTGGCCGCCTACAAGGGTGTCTTTGACGCCTTCCCGGGCAAGAAGGTTGTGGTCCGCACCCTTGATGCCGGGGCTGACAAGCCGCTGCCGTTCCTCACGGATTCCACCGAGCCCAACCCCGCACTCGGTGTGCGCGGCTACCGCACCGACCTGACCACCCCGGGGGTGCTGGCCCGGCAGCTGGCCGCCATTGCCGCTGCGGCCGCTGCGGCTTCCGCCGAGGTGTGGGTCATGGCCCCGATGATTTCCACCTCTGCCGAGGCAGCAGACTTTGCCGCCCTGTGCACGGCCGCCGGCCTGCGCATCCCGGGTGTCATGGTGGAGGTGCCGTCCGCGGCCCTGACCGCACGGCACATCCTGGACCAGGTGGAGTTTGCCAGTCTCGGCACGAACGACCTCACCCAGTACGCCATGGCCGCGGACAGACAGCTGGGCACCCTGGCCGGCCTCAACGACCCCTGGCAGCCAGCCGTGCTGGCCCTTGTCCAGGCAACTGTTGAGGGCGCCATCTCACAGGCCAAGCACTCAGTCTCACTTGAGACGTCATCACCCAAGCCCGTGGGCGTGTGCGGCGAGTCGGCCGCGGACCCGGCCCTCGCCGTCGTCCTTGCCGGTTTGGGGGTCAGCACGCTGTCCATGACGCCGCGCGCCTTGCCGGCCGTGGCCGCTGTGCTGCGCACTGTCACCCTGGAGCAGGCCAGGGCTTTGGCGGACCGGGCCGTTGCCGCACCGTCCGCCGCCGAGGCCCGCAAGCTGGTCCGTGCCGGGCTGCCAGCCCTGGCCGAACTCGGCCTCTGATTTACCTTTTTTCGTACCTTTTAGGAGCACACCATGATTGAACGTACCGCCACCATTGCCAGCACCGTAGGGCTGCACGCCCGCCCGGCCTCGATCTTTGCCGAAGCCGCCGGTGAACTGGACGCGGAAGTGACCATTGCGCGTGCCGGCGAGGCCGTCGACGAAGCGGTGGACGCCGACAGCATGCTCGCACTCATGAGCCTTGGTGTGGAGCACGGCGAAGTCGTTGTCCTGCGCACCGAGGACGACTCCGCAGGCGAGGCCTTGGACGCACTGGTCCGCATCCTGGAGACCAACCACGACGCCTGACTCCGCTTCCCGCACGGGAACCGGATGCGCCGTTTAAGGTGTCGCAATCAACCGAAAAAGAAGTGCACGAAACCCCGCAGGGAAGGCAGTTCCAGGCCTTCTCCTGCGGGGTTTTTGCGTCATTGACAAGAACCCCGCCCAGGGCGGAAAATGGCCCGTCTGCTAGAATCTAAGGTCTGCCCGTAGCGATGCAGCAGAAAGTCGCAAGCAAATGGATTCCTTAAGGGGATAAACAAATGCCCATAGACCGAAGCATGACTCAACCGGAAACAGGTGTTAAGGACACCGCAGAACGCTCGCAACCCCGGCTCAAAAAGCCCCGTTTGCCCAAACTCAAAAAACGCAGATTGGGCATCGACGACGTAAATGTTGTTGATGCCCCAATGCTCAAAAAAGCACTTAGTGGCACCGTTGTCGGAAACACCATGGAATGGTACGACGTCGGTGTCTTTGGATACCTGATCGCCACCATGGGCCCGGTGTTCCTGCCGGATTCGGACCCTGACGTACAGACCCTGTTCCTCCTGGGCACCTTTGCCGCAACCTTCCTGGCCCGCCCGCTCGGTGGCGTTGTGTTTGGTTGGATGGGTGACAAAATTGGGCGGCAGAAGGTGCTGGCCATGACGCTGATCGTCATGGCCGCGTCGACGTTCGCCGTTGGGCTTCTGCCCGGGTACGCACAAATAGGCATTTGGGCTGCCGTGCTTCTTGTGGTGGTCAAGCTCGTTCAGGGCTTCTCCACCGGCGGCGAGTATGCCGGCGCCACCACCTTCGTCAGCGAATACGCCCCGGACAAACGCCGCGGCTACTTCGCCAGCATCCTCGACCTGGGCAGCTACATGGGCTTCGCCATCGGTGCCGCGCTAGTCTCTGTGCTGCAGCTGACCCTTGGCCAGGAGGCCATGGAACAGTGGGGCTGGCGCCTGCCCTTCCTGGTCGCGGGACCCTTGGGTCTCGTTGCTGTGTACTTCCGCATGAAGATCGAGGAGTCTCCCCAGTTCCAAGCCACCTTGGACGCCAACGAAGAGAAGTCCAAGTCTGCTGCCGCCGGTGACGAGGACACTTCAAACGGTCCTGTCCACCTGGTCAAGGTGTACTGGCGGCAAGTCCTGCTCGCCATGATTCTTGTGGCAGCAGCCAATACCGCGGGCTACGCACTCACGTCCTACATGCCAACATATTTGACCGATTCCATGGGTTATGACCCGGTGCACGGAACCATACTTACCATCCCCATTCTGGTCGCCATGGCCGTGTGCATACCACTGGCCGGACGCCTCTCCGACAGGATCGGCCGCCGCCCCGTGTTGTGGGTCGGCGCGATAAGTACAGTGGTGCTGGCCACCCCGGCCTTCATGCTTATCGGCGTAGGTCCCGTCTGGACCACATTGCTGGGGCTTGCGCTGATCGCTTTCCCCGTCACGTTCTACGTGTCAAACCTGGCCTCGGCACTGCCGGCATTGTTCCCGACGTCCAGCCGCTACGGCGGGATGGGCATCTCCTACAACTTTGCCGTAGCGATCTTTGGCGGCACCGCCCCCTTCATCATGAAGGGCCTGATCACCCTCACCGGCAATCAGATGATGCCTGCCTACTATCTGATGCTGACTTCCGCCATTGGCGCAGTGGGCATCTATTTCCTGCGGGAATCTTCCCAGAAGCCGCTACCCGGCTCCATGCCAAGCGTATCGACGGAGGAAGAGGCTCGGGAGCTGGTGGCGACCCAGGACCAAAATCCGCTGCTGGACATGGACTATCTGCCCTTTGACGACTCCTACGAGCCGCCAACCCCGGGCACCGGAATCCCCATCACAGTGGGCCGCCCGGAATCCATCGACGCCTAGCGCAGGCGGTCCCCACGCGGGTTTCGGTGGGCCCACACGCCCGAGGGACCCAGATCAGAGACGCGCCAGCGATTTTCGGGCCGGCAAGTGGTGGGCCCACACGCCCGAGGGACCCAGATCAGAGACGCGCCAGCGGATCTGATTTGGGAGGGTGTGGGGACTAGCGGCCGCGATTGCCTGCGGCCGCGGACAGCCTGTCAGGGATGAACTTAGTGGCTGCCATGAGCACCCGATATCGCCTGGACGGGACGGATACGGCCTTGCCTGCTGCGTTGTCGGCCAGGCCCTCGCGCACCACCTGCTCGGCGTCCAGCCACATCCACGGCTTCACGCCTTTCATGTCCGCGCCCATGCGCTGGTGGAACTCGGTGTGCACAAAGCCGGGGCACACAGCCGTCACGTTGACCCCGCGCGGGCCGTACCGCAGGTTGGCGAAGCGGCTGAAGCTGACACCCCACGCCTTGGCGGCGCCGTACGTGCCACGCGGGATGAACGCCGAGACACTTGAGACGTTGATGATGCGCCCGCTGCCGCGCTCCAGCATCCCCGGCAGCACGGCGTGTGTGAGCTCCATGGGCGTCTGGGCCAGGATCCGCAGGTGCGCGGCCTCGTCCTCCACCGTGTTCTTCTCAAAGGCCTTCACAAGCGAGAACCCGGCATTGTTGACCAAGACCGAGACGGGGACGGCAGGGTCCGCCAGCCGGGCACTGACGGAAGCAACGCCGTCGTCCGTAATCAAGTCCGCCGGCAGGATCGCAACGTCAATGCCAAAGTCGTTGCGCAGCCGGACGGCCTTGACCTCAAGCCGGGCGGCGTCACGGGCAACCAGCACCAAATCATGCTGGGCGCGGCCGAGCTGCTGGGCAAACTCGGCACCGAGCCCGGAAGTGGCGCCAGTGATCAGCGCAACGGGGCGGTCCATCTACGCGTCCTCGGGGAAGTCCGTGTACTGCAGGTACGGGTCCGGATGCTTCTCCAGGAACCGGGCCACGTAGCTGCAATGCGGGATGATGCGCTTGCCGGAGGCCACCACGTCGTCGAGCGCGTAGCGGGCCAGCACCTTGGCCAGCCCGCGCCCCTCAAAGCCGGGCTGGCCAATGGTGTGGACAAGGTCGATGTGCCCCGGCAGGTCCTTGAACGTGATGATCACTGCCAGTTCCTCCGCAGCATAGAGCTCGTAGCGGTGCCGGGCATCGTTGCGGGTCATGCGCACGGTTGCGTCGAAGGGGTCGGATTCCAAGGCTTCATTGACACTCATAAAGTGAGCTTGGCACACTGGGCTGGCGCTGGCAACAGTGTCCCGGCTGCGGGTTCCGGGGGCCGTTATGCGCGGGCGCCGCCCTGCCAGAGGGCAGTGAACGGCGCACCCGAGGCAACACGGTTCTTGATGCCTGCGGTGACAAAAGCCTTGGCCGTGCGGGCGGCCTCCAACGGTGTTGCCCCCTTGGCCAGCTCGGCGGTCACGGCTGCGGCCAGTGAACAGCCTGCACCGGAGACAGCCACCTCGCCAACCTTCGGTGCAGAGAGGACCTCAAGGGTCACCCCATCAAAGAAGACGTCGACGGCGTCTGCCCCAATCAGGCGCACCCCGCCCTTGGCGAGGACTGCTGCGCCGCTGATCTCGTGGATCTTGCGGGCGGCCGCCTTCAGGTCCTCAACATTGTTGATGGTCATCCCGGAGAGCGATTCGGCCTCAAAATGATTGGGTGTGACGAACGTGGCCAGCGGCAGGAGCTGAGCCTTCAACGCCTGGTCGGTGTCCAGTGCGTGGCCGGGCTCCTGGCCCTTGCAGATCAGCACCGGGTCAAGCACCACATTCTTGAACGCGGCAGCCTGCAGTGCGGTTTCCACGGTGTTGATGGTGGCGGGGCTGCCCATCATGCCTATCTTGACCGTGTCCAACGTGGTGGGTGCGCCGGAGTTTTTGCCGTAGGCCGCCGTCGTGGCCTCCAGCTGGTCCGCAATGACCTGCTGGTCCACAGGCACGAAACGGTGGTTCCAGTTGTCCTTGGGATCAAAGGAGACGATGCAGGTCAGGTTCACAATGCCGAAAACGCCCAGCTCCTGGAACGTTTTGAGGTCGGCCTGGGCACCGGCACCGCCAGTCGCTTCGGATCCGGCGATGGTCAGGGCAAGTGCGGGGGCGTTTGTTGTCATGGAACTATCTTGCCACCTTGGACGGCCCTACCAATGTCCATCCGGCGGCGGTAGATTCAGCCTTGTCTGGGATTCCTTCCCCCAACCCAAGGAGCAACGCCGTGGATACTGATTCAACAGCTGTGGTTTTCATTGAGTTTCAAAACGATTTCACCTCCGAGGGCGGGGTCCTGCACGGCGCCGTCAAGGACTCCATGGAGGCCAACGCCACCTTGGACAACGCAGAGAAGGTGCTCGCCGCCGCCCGTGCGGCAGGGGCCACCGTCATCCACTCCCCCATCAGCTTTGCGCCCGGCTACAACGAAATTTCCAAGCACCCCTACGGCATCCTCAAGGGCGTGGTAGACGCCACGGCGTTCGTGAAGGGCGCGTGGGGTGCCAAAATCATGGACAGGTTTGCCCCGGCGGAGTCCGACATTGTCATTGAAGGCAAGCGTGGCCTGGACGCGTTTGGCAGCACCAACCTTGACTTCATCCTGCGCGCCAAGGGCATCAAGACCGTGGCACTGGCGGGGTTTCTGACCAACTGTTGTGTGGAATCCACCATGCGCACCGCGTATGAACGCGGCTACAACGTGGTGACCCTGACCGATGCCGTGGCTGCCACGAGCGTGGAGGAGGGCGAGTCGGCGGTGAAGTTTGATTATCCAATGTTCTCAACTCCCACCACCTCGGATGAATTCATCGCGGCGCTGGAATCATCTTCCACGTTGGAGGACTCCTCCCGGGGGTACTGACGCGCCGGCCCGGCCAACTCCCACCAAGAACAAAAAATGCCGCCGTTTGACACATTTTCCACAGATCAAACTGTGGCAAATGCGTCAAACGGCGGCATTCTTGTGGTCGGTGGGCCCTGCGGGGCTCGAACCCGCGACCCACGGATTAAAAGTCCGATGCTCTACCAACTGAGCTAAAGGCCCGACCTAAACGACAACCCGTACAACGATGAAACCATCCCTGCAAAAGTTGACGCATATCAGACTACCGCACGGCATGCACCAGAATGCAATTTGACCACGGACCCCAACACCAGGATTCAGTGCAATGACGCGGCCTCCCTCGACCGCACCGGGCAGCAGGGGTAGTGTCGTGTCATGAATGATCGACCAGTCAACAACGCTCCCCGACCGCACAAGCCGGTGCCGTTTGCACCGGCTGACTTTGAGCCGTTTGCTGGTGGCATCGATCCGGCGCGCGTTTCCGAAGCAGCACACCTTGCTGCCCGGGCCTTGGTCCACGGCGGCCGTGAAAGCAACGACCCCGAGGTGACCAAGCGGCTGGTGAAGCTTGCCGACAAGCAGGGCCTTGAAGCCATCGCCGAGATGTGGGCAGCCAGCCCGGCCCGCTCCCTCCCCGGCGCCCTGTGGCGTCTGTACGCATTGCGTGCAGCCACCTTGCAGGACCCCGAGGGCATCAGCGTGTTCTTCCGTGCGGGCCAGCAAAAGGCACAGGTGGCCACCGCCGTGGCCGGTGTGGCCGAGCCTCCCGGAGCCGAGGAAATCACTGCCATGGCGAACGCCATTCTCTCTGGCGCGTTCGACGGCGACTTCGACGTTGCGCTTGAACGCTCGGCCGCGTTTTGCCGGGTCATTGCGTTGGGCCAGGCCACACTCGCTGAGGAACGTGTTGCCGCTCACGCCGAGCACTCGGCAGCGTTGACAAAGAAGGCCCACCAATTGGTGCGCACGGCCGAGGATCTAGAGGGTGCCGCCAAGTCGTGGCGCAAGGGCGAACTCGACTGAGAAACTGGGCCCCGGTTGACACTGGGGTCAGGACGTAGAAGACTGAAAGCGGTGTCGAACCGTGGAACCCCCGGGCTCCATTTTATAGCCGCCTAGAGCGGCCCAGTGCCGAGAGGCGCTCCCGGTTCGACACCACTTTTATGCCCTGAGAGTCCCGGAACCCGATGGGATCCGCCAACGAAAAGGCTGCATGGTGAAGCTTCGACTTTTCCCCCAGGAGACCGCCGGGCTGCAGGTCCTGGCCAACATGGCAGAGCAGATTCTGGCCGGCACACACACCCTTGCAGAGATGCTCGGCGCCGGACGAGGAAACTTCGGGGCACTGACGGAATCACTGCGCCAGCACGAAGCCGCCTCAACGGCGGATTTCGCCACACTCTTGACAGGCATGCGCACCAGCTTCATCAACCCGCTGCCGCGCGAAGACCTTTACGCGTTGGGCCAGCTCCTCAATGAAACCAGCGAAATCCTTGCAGGTGCCGGGGAAGTCATCGAGCTGTACACCCTTGACCGCATCCCCAACCGGGTCAGTGACCAGCTGGAAATCCTGTCCCGCCAGGCGGAGCTGACCACCGGGGCCATGAAGTCCCTCAACGACCTCGACAGCCTAGAGGACTATTGGCTTGAGGTGCTGCGCCTGGCCAAACGTGCCGATCACACCCACAGGATAGTTGTCGCCGAACTGCTGGAGGCCCACAGCCCCACAACCTTCGCCAAGTACAAGACCCTCGCCGACCAATTCGCGGCCGCCAGCGGACAAATGCGTGCCGTCGCCATACAGGTGGGCAGCCTCATCGTTAAGGAATCCTAGGCTTGGTCGCCTTCCTGCTCGGTGCCGTGCTCGTCACGGCGGCGGTCTTCGCATTCCTGAACGGTTTCCGCGATGCCTCCTCCGCCGTCGCACTTTCGGTCCGGACCCGTGCACTGACACCCTCCATCGCGGTCCTGCTCGCGGCCCTGTTCAACTGTCTCGGCGCCCTGGCGAGTGTGGCGCTGACCGCCGCGTTCGCAGAGAAGCTGTTCACGGTGCCGCCTGGCAAGAACGGGCTGATTCTGCTGCTGGCGTCGCTGATCGGGGCGTGCCTGTGGGGCATTTACCTGTGGTGGCGCGGCTATCCGTCCTCGTCCACGCATGCGTTGATAAGCGCCTTGGTGGGTGCTTCACTCGGTTCGGCCATGATGGGCCAATCGCCGCTGGAGGGGATCAACACCACCATGTTGACGCTGGTGCTGCTGCCATTGCTGGTTTCGCCGATCGTGGCTTTTGTGTTGGGATTCGCCGCGGTCTATCCCACGTCGTGGGCCGCGCGGAACACCGCACCCAACAGCGTGAACCGGCGCACCCGCCAGTTGCAGTCCGTGGCGGGGGCTGCTGTGGCCTTTGGGCATGGTTTGCAAGATGGCCAGCGCACGACGGCGGTTGTCCTGTTTGCGCTGATAGCAGCCGGCACGATTGGGGCTGGGGAGATACCCTTGTGGGTGCCCATATTTACTGCTGTGATGCTTACGGCTGGCACTCTTTGGGGCGGCTGGCGCATCTCCTACACTTTGGGACACCGGCTGGTTCGGATTGACCCCATGCGCGGTTTTGTGGCCCAGCTGGTGGGTGCCGCCTTGCTGTTTTTTGGTGCGTTCGGCCTTCACATGCCGTTGTCCACCACCCATACCGTCACAGCGGCCACGGTGGGGGCCGGGGCCAACCAGCGCTTCTCCTCAACCAATGGGCGGGTACTGATTCGGATCGCCGGCGCCTGGGTTGTCACCCCGGTTGTATGTGTTGCCTTGGGAGCGCTGTTCTTCCTGGCACTGTCACCCCTGGCGTAGCCTCTGTTCCGCCAGTCGTCGTGCGTGGATCGGGTCAGCGCGGCGCCGGGAACGCTCCGTGGAGTGCGTTGCGGACGAGCTCGTCGGCGAACTCGACGGTGAGGGGCTCGTCGGGGATGACGAGGCGGTGGTAGCAAGCGCCCCAGAGTTGGTCGACGATGACATCCAGGGAGAAGCCGCCGCGGAGCTGGCCGCGGTCCCGCGCCCGCTGCAGCGCCGCAATCGCCAGGTCCCGCCGCGGACGTGAGTAGGCCGCCGAGAATGCCGCCCGCAGTGCCGGGTCGGTTTGCGAGGCGCCGATCAATTCCGCAATGACGGTGCCGGCGCCCTCCTCGGCCAGGAGGTGCACGAACGCGCGCAATTGGGTGCGCAGGTCCGCCTCGATGTCGCCGGTGTCAGGGAACTCAAGCGTGTGCTCCACGCGGTTGAAGTAGGCTTCTGCGGCGAGCGCCCCGGCGCTGGGCCACCACTTGTAGAGGGTCGTCTTGCTAGAGCCTGCGAGTGCGGCCACCTTGTCGAACGTGACGGCGGGCAGGCCCTGCTCGAACAGCAGCTCGGCAGCTGCGGCAACCACCCTGCCCCGTACTTCCGCGGCGGGTCGCCGGCCCCTCCCGCGCCGTTCCGGCAGGGCCTCACCGGACAAAGTTTTTATGGACATGTTGTTCATTATGACATAGCGTAAATGGTGTACAACTTGTTCATATAGGAGTTTTCATGGAAAGCAACCAGACCCGCAGCGCGATCGTGACCGGCACCTCCGGTGGCATAGGCCGCGCCGTGGCCCAACGCCTCGCCGCCGACGGCTTTGCCATCACTGCCCACTACGGCGGAAACCGCGGGCGGGCGGAAGACGTGGTGGATGAGGTCCGCGCGGCGGGCGGCCAGGCGATCGCCGTCGGCGGGGACGCTGCGGACGAGTCCGCCATGGACAAACTTTTCGGGGCTGCAGAAGAGGCGTTCGGCGGGGTCGACGTCGTCGTGCACACCGCGGGCATCATGCCGCTGGCGCCGTTGACCGAGCTGGACCTGGCGGTTTTTGACCAGGTGCAGCGCACAAACGTCAGGGGCACCGCCGTCGTCGCCCAGCAGGCAGCCCGTCGGGTTCGGGCGGGCGGGGCGATAGTCCTGTTCTCCACCAGCATCACCCGGCTCCAGTCGCCGGGCTACGCAGCGTACGCGATGTCGAAGGGCGCTGTCGAGGCGCTCACCCTGGTCCTGGCGCGCGAGTTGCGCGGCCGCGACGTCACCGTCAACACGGTGGCGCCGGGCCCCACAGACACGCCGCTGTTCCGTGAGGGAAAGCCTGCGCAGCTCATCGAAACCATTGCGGGGCTCAACCCCATGGGCCGGCTCGGCACGGCGGAGGACATTGCCGGGGTCGTCTCGGCGCTGGCCGGAACTGCCCGCTGGGTCAACGGCCAGGTAATCTACGCCAACGGCGGCGCGGCCTGAGCGGCGGGCCGGCCGCACACCGGTTCTCCCGGCGTGGCCATCACCAGCGGATTGTTTTGCCTGCGACGACGCTCGGCCCGTGAGACCGAAATTCTCAGTTTTGTGTCACTTTCCTACAGGCAGTTTGCCGTTGATGAAGATGACAGCGCTCCGTCCCTAGTACGACAACTAAACTCTCTGTATCCATCAGGCATTGGTGAGCACCGACCCAGCGATTGTCGGAGCCAGAAGAATGACCTCACATGAACAGAAGTCCTGTCCCGTATAGGGTCCCTTCACCGGGCAATTTTGCGGGCGGGGTATACGGGAATCCGGCGACCGCGGAAGCACGCGGACTGTCGTTCCGGGTATCCTTGATGGCGGTTGGACCGGCCATGGACCGGCTTGCGGGACGACATTCAGGTGAGTGACTGTTAACTTTGTGGTTGATATGCCTGTGCAGGTGCGAGGTGCAGGTGCAGAAGCGGGAACGCGCGGCCTTCACCGTCGGTTTCGGACCGACCTATCTCAGTGAATCCTTTTGCGGCGTAAAAGTTTCGTCCCGATGGATTCTGTTCGTTGACATCGACTCGTATGGACTCCCGGCCAGTGACGACAGAAGCAAGTAGGGCACTTCCGATCCCACGGCCCTGCGCAAGCGCATCAACAAACAGCATCTCCACTGTGTCATTCTCGATCGCGATGAACCCTATGAGTTGCCCACCTTCTTCGGCAACGCGCAGGTCGGACATCTGCGGCAAATATGTTGCTACGTCCTGCTCAATGGCATCGACATCCGCTGGCGTCAAGAACTCGTGTGTTGCCTCTACAGAGCGCCGCCAGATCTCGAGTAGTGCAGAGTAGTCGGTATCGATAGCTGCGCGGATAGAAATCATGGCATCACCGTAATATGCCGCGGATGCCCGAAGCAATTCAGGCGCCAGAGCCTCTTGGTCCCGAAAGTAGCCCGTTGAGCACCCTCGGATGGAAATGTGCACCTCGCAGAGGGTTCCCGTTACGAACACTGTGTTAGCGGGTCCACGGTAGGAAACTCATGAGCTGGTTATTTATGGGTCATCAGCAAGCGCGCGTCAAAGATACTTACCAAGGATTGGGCGAACTCAGCTTCCGACCCCTCGATTCCCTCGCCTCCAGGACCATAACTGATCCCGGTTCCTGACTCATTAAGTTCGCAGTCGACGTCAAGGGCACGTAGGAGCGAAAAGAGCCTAGAAATTCCCTCTGTCTCTGATATGTCTCGCAGTTTTGGAACATTAACGGTGAGCGTTTTAATGGTCAGATCGTTGTTCTCGTTGTTTTCGATGATTTGCCTCGGTTTCTCAGTAATTCGACCCTGATGAACCCTGAATTTATCACCCTCGTTGACCAGTGGCCGGTAGCTAAGCCGGTCCGGTTCTCCGATTTCAGCTACCTTGGTCAAAGAGCTGCCCCGTAAACCGTTCCCCATCTGCGACGGTCAATATCTATCTGGCAATCCGGTCAAGCGCAGTTTACCGCCGGGACTGTCTTGGTCGGGTCATGGCGATAACTAGAACGACGATTCCCGCAACTATTAGGATCCATCCCAGTATGCCGAGATTGGTGAACGTAACCACAATCGCTCCGGCAACTAGCAGCGCAATGGATAAAGCCCGGACCGACAGCGCAACTCTAGTCATCATGCAACCCACTCTACGGTCACAGGAGAAGCTCATCGAGGCAGATGCCTTCGCATCTAAGAAACCGTGCTCATGAAGTAACTCCTGCCAACGTCGCTTCAGAGCTTCGAACAATATTCACCGTCCCGGTAGAGGTTCCCCTTCGGAATGCCGCTACGTGCCCCAGATTGGCACATTCATTGCAAACGCCCCGTGCAACTGTTGACATGAGGGTAGTGCCGCCCTCGGTGCAATCCATCTGCAGGGGCGAGCCACCACGCTTTCTTCAAGCAAAGAGGCCTTCTCAGAGGTGCAACACCTGACCAACCACTGCGACCGCAATGACAATGAGCGCTATAGGAACCAGGCGAAGCCACCACCGGCCGGACCATGGCCGTGGCCGATTGCGTGTAGCCTCTTCAGATTCTGTGATGCCTATGAAGTCGGTGATTCGGCGCCAGCGCCGCAGTTCGGTTGCCATATTGGAAAGTATTGCACTCGGCAGCCCGAGTGTGCAGCCGCTCCCCATCGTCAAAACGGCCGGCTGCCCGTTTGAGCGAAGAGGCTGGGACCTCTCGCGTTTCACTTGGGCGACGAGATTCAAAGTTCCTCGACTTCTCAGCTATGCATCTGAGGCGTGCGCGGAGGGCTATGCATCTGAGGCGTGCGCGGAGGCTACCGAGATAGCGTCCCGCAGGATGTTCCACGTATGGGATTTATTGATGAACACAGATGTCCGCACGTAGCCTTGTGCAATGGCATTTCACCAGGGCACCCTCGAAGGATCCACTATCGATGTGGGAACGGGCGTGCGTATCAACTATTTTGATTCGGGTGGCGATGGCTCTCCCGTGGTCATTTTGCATGGGCTTGCGGGCAGCGCCAGGGAGTTCTTCCCGACTGCGGATGCGCTCCCTGATTTTCGGACCATCCTCATTGACCTCCGCGGCCATGGGCGAAGCACTCGAAGCCCGAGTGATCTATCTAGGAAAGCCTTCGTTGACGATGTCGTTTACGTGATTAAGGCTGTCGTGGGTGGACCTGTGACGCTTGTCGGGCAGTCCATGGGCGGGCACACGGCAATGCTCGTCGCGGCAGCCCGGTCAGATCTTGTCACTAGGCTGGTGCTACTGGAAACCGGCCCCGGTAGTGGCACGCACACCCAGAACGAGGCCATGGGTGACTTCTTTCGTTCGTGGGCATTGCCTTCCCGAATCGTGAGGTTGCCCGCGCGCATATTGGCGATGGTCCACTAGAACAAGCGTGGGTGGATGATCTTGAACAATGCAGCGATGGCCTGTGGCCACGGTTCGATGCTGACGTCATGGTCGCGGCAATCAACGCGGTATCGGAGCCGAGGTGGCACGAATGGGAGAGCGTAGAAGGACCAACGCTCGTCGCGTACGGAGAGAACGGAATGTTCACCCCCGATGAGAAATCTGAATTTGTCAGACGGGGGCGCAATGCCGTACGAATCGACCTCGCTGGAGCCTCCCATGACGCACACCTTGACGCCTTCGAAGACTGGATCGCGGCGTTACGATCGTTTCTATTGCCCTAAATGTCTCGCAGAGCGTTACGCTAACGACACAGTGATACTTCTTCGACCACTAAAGCCTGCAATCTTCGGAAGAAGCACCCATCGTGGGTCTGAACTGAGGCCTAAACTTAGGGCTTTTCGTGCTTCTCCCTAGAGGGCAAAGGGCGGTTGTCATTGATTACTTGCAGCCTTATAGCATCAAATTCCGGCGATATACTCACGCAAGCCGGGGATGGCGAAGTCAATCACTCCACGGCCTGCGGGTTGGACGAGCCCAGCGTCGATGAGCCGGGCTCGGTAGTTGCCGATGGTATTTTTTGCGTCTCCGAGGCGCCTGCCGATATCAGCCGTGTTCGATGGCCCATCATCTTCAGACATTGCCTGTAAGAACTCGATATCCTTGGGCGATGCCGTGGCCAATGCCGCAGCTAGGACTACGCGAGTGTTTTTCCGGTGTGCGGCACCTAAAGCCAGATCAACGCCTGCTGCTGTCAGCGGGGCTTCTGTGGACTCCGCTATCTGCCATAAGTGGTATCCCACCAGTTGTATGAGGAATGGGTAGCCTCCGGTTGATTCGGCTGCTTTCCGAATGAGTTTCGACGAAATTGGGTGTTCTAGGCTTGCAAACGTTTCTAGGTAAGATTCTTCAACCTCGCGGATTGCCGCGGCATGCAAGTCAATTCGGTCGGCTCTGCGGAGGAATGTTGCGACGCCCTCATTGAGCAGATCGGAGACGGCGGCGGGCAGGCCTGCAAACAATAGAGCAATTGGCAGTCCTTGGCGGATAAAGTGCTGAACGAAGGCGGCCAGTTGTGCAAGTTCATCACGGTTGGCGCCGTGAATCTCGTCTAGGGTGATAGCCAACCCGGTGCGCTTCTCATCCAGCAATTGCAACAGTTGCTCTCCCAATTGCCTCCATCCCAATTGCTGCGCCGGAGGCAACTGAGCAGTGATCGAGAAGCCTGCGGCTCCGATGCCCGTAATTCGACGGCCCTTCGGCCCTTCTCCCAGCTCTTCAGCCGCTGAACGCATGGCTTCTCCTATTCGCCCCAAGAAACCTGTCGTTGCAGTCTCCGAGACCACCAGCCATCCTTGGGCACGCGCGATATCTTCAGCCTCGCCGAGCATGACGGTCTTGCCGATACCGCGGGCTCCGGTGAAAATAGTGAGCAAGCCAGGGGCCCCGGATCGGATCTGCAGACCGTAGGAGAACTCGTCCAGCAGTCCGGTTCGACCGATGAGCTGTGGTGGCTCGGCTCCTGCCGTGGGACGGAAAGGATTCTGAGTTATTTGCTGACTGGTCACGACTTCTCCTGTGAATAGTTGTGTACTCAGTGTACTCCTGTGTACCTGATGAATGAGGGTGTACTGATCGGTGCTATCGGTGAGTTTTGTTGAATATCCCGGGAGGAGACTCAGAAACGGATGGAACGAGCATTTGGAAGATCGAGTCAGAGGCCTCCAGAAATGTCGGCTAAATCCGAGAAAGTGCACATCTTTGATTACACGGATCAATTTCGCATGTCAGCTGTCCCGTAGAAGGTTCCTACTGCGGGCACTTTCCCTCTATCTCGTTGGTTCGTCGCCCCCTAGTGGTAGAAGGGCAGTTTTTGGTTCGCCTCGACCCGGACGACGTCGAGACGTGGTTCGGTCAGTAGCGGGTCGATCAGCGCCTGCTCAGCCCCGATACCAGCCCAATGGGGATCAACATCTGAGGTGATGCACCAGGACCGGTCCGAAGGCCAAATGAACGCAGGGTGCGGCATAAGGTGACCCGTTCCCGTTTGCCACGAGTCTTCGATCGCCCCGGATACGAAGTCCTGCAGCGAGACCCTGTACAAGTAGTACTCACGATTTGGGACCACCACCTGGGGCGTGCGCAATAACGGCTCGGGGAACGAGTCACCACCCCAACCGTCCCATATCAGCAGGTATCCCTCGGTGGGCGAGCCGGTGTGCTGCAGTAACGTCCCCACCGCGATACGGAGCTGATCATTGTCTGAGAGGGCGTCATCCTGGCGTGCAGCATCGTTTTCGGACTGACCCTCGTAGGCCGGATCAGGGATGAACCGTAGTCGCGCATACGCCGGGAATCCCGGAGGGCCCAGCGTCACCAGGTTCCACCAGTGCTCATCGCTGGTCGTGATCCATTTTGCGGCCGCCCGGTCACTGTAAGGAAATAACATCACCCCTCCATCCTCCTGCACGACAGTCTAACGAGTAGCGGGAGGCCCGTCCCGGTCAAGGTTCCTCCTACGGGGGGATGTTGGCGGTGGCGTGGCCGTGTTTGGATGAACCATGAGTGCTTCCAGAAAGACCCTGTACGCGGCGTTGGGAACCGTGCTCGCTCTCGCAGGAGTAGCAGGAGGGTTGGTGATGTTTTTACAGCCTTGGAGGAGCTGCCCCGAGATTGATGACAGCTCTGCCGGCTGCCCAGCCACCGGGAGTGATCAAGGCCTACTTGGTATTGCTGTTCTCGTTCTGTTGGTTGGGATCGTGCTTCTGGCCATGTCCATCTCCATTAGACGAGAGCAGATTCCGTCCGACGCTGCCGGACCCTTCGGGAAATTCACCTAGCGCCCGCCAAAGAATAGTCCCGGCAATTCCATGGCGCTCTTATTGCAACCTTTCACGGTCCCGTAGAGGGTTCCGACTACGACCACGCAATCGCATCCCAGCAGGCCTCGCATTAGCAGGCCGTGCGCCGTCCAGCGAAATCGATTGTGACTGCCCATTTTGACCAGGCCAGCCTGGACTTGTGAGTCGGCCTGCAAAGAGAAAGCGAATCCTGCAGTTCAGCTGGCCAGAGGCTGTTGCGTTTTAGCTGCCGTCACGGGATTGGGTGTTAAGAGTCCCGTCATTGGAAGCGCCTGGCAATACGCTGGCGGCCCGGAGCTGTTCAATACGTTTCCCCCGAAGTATCGTGGCCCACCTAATGCCGACACACGCAATAAGGACTGCAATCGGGAGGGCCGCGATCATGGTCCCAGCAATATCCGTGTGCACTACTGTGACGCTCGGAGTCGTTTGGGTATAGGTGCACACGTAGCTGATGGGCACTAACTGAGACTCAGATCCGGGCAAGGGGCCTTCATGCACCGGGGGAAGGCCCGCCGGCAGTTCTTCAACGCAGAACTCCCACAGCCTGTCGCGAGTAAACCCTGTGTAGAGAAAGGCCGCGAGTCTTTCGGCAACCAGGTAGTACCACCCCAGTGCCAACACCAGGAGTGGAATCGCAAGTAGGTCAATGCGTCCGTAGGAAGTCCGTTTCATCGACGATCTCCATGTCTTTGGGCGGCAGGGGCATCCGTAGGATCTCGTTGGAGCGAGAATTCGAGTAGAAATCCTCAGGATAGTTCCATAGTCGGGAAAACCTCACACGCGACTTGGAAGAGACCTCCCGGCATGTCACTGTCCCACAGAGGGTTCCACTTATAGGGATGGGTCGATCTTGTCTGGTTTGTGGGTCTGGTGGACTGCTTCTGCTTCTGCTGCCGCTTCAAGTTCCTCGTCGGAAATGCTCAGCATTAATGTGCTGTCGCGCTTGGTGAAGAGATGCGTGGCTATCTCGCGGCGGTTGACCTTCCAAATGCTAGGCGGCACTTCTTCGTCCTCCCACGGCCGGGTCGGCTGGCCGTAGAGATCCGTCAGCTTGCCCGACACAGCGTCGTGGCCGAGGCGGGTCGCAGGGCCCTGCGCATCGGGGAATGAGTATAGGTGGAAGTGAACGCTCATGAACCTGCCGCGAAACGAGTCCCATGAGGCAAAGGAAACACCTGGAAGGTCAGTGAGGAGGGTAAATGACGCCGTGGACGACCCGTCCGAGTCATGATCCAAGCGCTCTCCCGTTTTGAAGTGAAGTCGTCTGAAGAGAGACTTGCGTTTCTCATCGGAGCTTGGCCAGGGTCCATCCACCAGTTGCGCCACTAGGGCCGCAACTGTGGCTGGACCTGGAGTTAGTTCGCTCTGCGGCTCGACGGTCGTGTTCATATGGCGACCCTACAGGCTGAACGCGGCGAAGTAAGCTCTTCATCCCCTGAAGATTGATTCGCAAAGATGATCACTTTCTAGCTGAATCTCCAAGCCAAACAATTGCACTCACTTCTCACCGTCACGCGGCCACCACCAAAAATTCTTCCCGCAGGAGGTTCCTCTACCGGGACACCCAACCACCGGACATGAATCAAATTGACTCGCTGCTCGTTGCGGCTGGATTTGGAGTTTGATCCGGCTGTAGTGAGACAACTGCAGCAATTTCGTCTCACTACAGTCGGACCATTCCGCTAGCTTCCACGCTTTTCGTGGTCCAACACGAATGAGTCGGGCGGGACAGCAACGGTGACACGCAACTGAGAACAGTGACATCAAATACGAGGATCTACAGCCGCGCGTGGCCCGGGTTGCTCTGGCGTGTTAGGCGTTGGCTGCCTCGATGATGTCGGCGTGCAGGCGCAACAGGGGTGCCGTTCGCTCTGCCGGGCCGCGGCCGAAACCGCATTCGGTGGCGATGCCGAACTCCGAGAAGCCTGCCTCGGCCACTGCGGGGCGGGCCGCTGCGATGCGGCGGGCCGCGCCGTCGACGCCGTCTTCGTGGTGCACCAGGCCCAAAAACAGCGCCGTTTCGGGGTGCAGCTCCAGGTTGGCCAGCGGCGCAAAGTAGGCTGCGTCGTCGCGCTCGATGGGCACCGGCAAGTGCAGGAACTCGATGGGTCGGGTGATCTTCTCGGACAGCGCATTGGCCACGGCGGTCAGGTAGGTGGCGTCCGAGGGCTCCACGAAGTGTTTCTCGGCGACGTCGCCGTAGCACAGGTGGATCCCGAACTGCACGTCGTCCGGAACGGCGGCGGCAACGGCGGCAGCCATGGATGTCGCAGCCTCGATGATCCGTTCCGAGGAGGGGTCAGCACCCAGCACGTACCAGCAGTCTGGCGTGTTGCCGGCCACGGGAACTTGTTCAATGTGGCTGAATTCAACGGCCAGGTCGATTTGGATGGCCAGGTCCTCTGCAGGGATGCCCGCCGCAATTTCCGCAATCTCCCGCCTGATGGCGTCAGCGTAGGCCGGGTAGACGGCGGGCTGGTCTGCAACGGCCACAAACGAACCCAGCGGGGCGAGCGGCGACGGAATGGCGACCTGGAAGCGGGTGCCTTGGGCTATGCTGCCGGCATCCCGCAGCGCCTTGAAATCCTGGTAGCTGGCCAGGGCTGCCTCGGCGTAGCCCAGCGGGCCGAACTTCAGCTCGGCGGCGGCCACGGTGCCGTCCAGGACAATTCTGCGCAGGTCGAAGCCGGCAATCATGAACGGCTCCCCCGGCACGCGGCTCAGGCCGTCAACAGCCTCAAACCTGGCGCCCTGGAACAGGATCCAGTGGTAGCGTTCGCCGACTTCGCCGTCGGGGATGCGGGCAACGTGTCCGCCAAGGTTCTCGGCAACGATCGCCAGGGTGTCCTTGGCTGTGGGCTGGTTGATGGAGCCGACAAGGTGGGCCCCGCGGACTGCTGGAAGACTGGTCATGCTTCCAGCGTATCCCCGCGCCAAAACCCTGGAGATTTTTGCTCTTCACAGCCCCTTAACACTGGACAGCCGCACGTGCACACGCTACCGGCCGCACCGGGCACCCAAGGCGCCGATGGGCGCGGAAGGCGCGGGCCGCCGTCGTACATGGGAAACGGTTACCCGAAGCGGCCCGAGACGTAATCCTCGGTGGACTTCTGCGAGGGGTTGTTGAAGATGGTGGCAGTTTCTGCGTACTCAATGAGCTTGCCGGGCTTGCCGGTGCCGGCGATGTTGAAGAAGGCGGTCTTGTCGGACACACGGGCGGCCTGCTGCATGTTGTGGGTGACGATGACAACGGTGTACTCGTCCTTGAGCTCGTTGATGAGGTCCTCAATGGCCAGGGTGGAGATGGGGTCGAGGGCGGAGCAGGGCTCGTCCATGAGGATCACGTCGGGCGAGACGGCGATGGCACGGGCGATGCACAGGCGCTGCTGCTGCCCGCCGGACAGGCCGGAACCGGGCTTCTCGAGGCGGTCCTTGACCTCGTTCCATAGGTTGGCGCCGCGCAGGGACTTCTCCACGAGCGCCTCGGCGTCGGACTTGGGCATGCGGCGGTTGTTCAGCTTGACGCCGGCCAGCACGTTGTCGCGGATGCTCATGGTGGGGAACGGGTTGGGGCGCTGGAACACCATGCCGATCTGGCTGCGCACCGTCACGGGGTCCACGCCGTCGGCATAGAGGTTGTCACCGTCGAGGAGCACCTTGCCCTCGACGCGGGCGCCGGGGATGACCTCGTGCATGCGGTTCAAGGTGCGCAGGAACGTGGACTTGCCACAGCCGGAGGGGCCGATGAAGGCTGTCACGGACTTGGCCTCAATGGTGATGTTGACGTCCTCCACGGCACGGAAATCGCCGTAGTACACATTCAAATCACTGACATCAATACGTTTGGACATAACTGGAATTCCGTTCAAAAAGTAAGTTAGCGGCCGGTTTTCGGCGCAAAGAGGCGGGCCACCATGCGGGCGCCGAGGTTCAGGAGCATGACGAGGATGATCAGCAGCAGCGCCGCAGCCCAGGCACGCTGCGTGGATGGGTCGGCGTTGGACGGCGAGGTGGGCGTCATGATCTGTGTGTAGATAAACGTGGGCAGCGACGACATCCAGCCGGCGAAAACGTTCATGTTGATGGTGGTGGCGAAGCCTGCCGTGACGAGCAGCGGTGCGGTCTCGCCGATGACCCGGGCAATGGCCAGGGTGACACCCGAGGCGATGCCCGAGATCGCCGTCGGAATGACCACCTTCAGGATGGTGCGCCACTTCCGTACGCCCAAGGCGTAGGCGGCCTCGCGCAGCTCGTTCGGGACGATCTTGAGCATTTCCTCGCTGGAGCGCACCACCACCGGAATCATGAGCACGGACAGCGCGACGGCGGCCACGAACCCTGTCTTGGTACCGGGGCCCAGGATCATGGCGAAGAAGGCGGCCGCAAACAGGCCGGCCACGATCGAGGGGATGCCCGTCATAACGTCGACCAGGAAGGTGATGACCTTCGAAAACTTGTTGCCGGCGCTGTATTCCACCAGGTAGATGGCGGTGAGCAGGCCCACCGGCACGGAGATGATGGTGGCCCATAGGGTGATCAGCACCGAGCCCATGAGTGCGTGGTAGACGCCACCCAAGACCGGGGTGCCGTCCTTCACCGATGCATTGTCGACGGCGCCCGTCACACCATTCATTGAGGTGCTCAGGAAGCCGGGGGTCAGCAGGCCGGGGACACCGTTGACGAGGACGGTCCAGATGACCGAAATCAAGGGCAGCAGGGCCACCAGGAATGCGCCGAGCACCAGCGAGGTCATCATCTTGTCGGTGGCCTTGCGGCGGCCCTCCACCACTGCGGCGGAGACGACGTTGGCGACGGTGAAAAGCACTGCGGAGAGTACGGCCCAGCCAAAGACGTTAAAGCCGATGAGCGACATCAGGGCTGCCGCAACAATGATGGCTCCGATGGCGATCACCCAGGGGGTGTAGCGCGGGAGGCGGCCGCGGGTCAGCGCCGAGCGCTTGCGTTCAGTCATGAGCGTGGCCATGCTAGTTGGCTCCCGAGAATTCTTTGTGGCGGTTGATGATCCAACGGGCCACCATGTTCACCGCGAGAGTGATGAGGAACAGGACGAGTCCGGCGGCGATGAGTTCGTGCATGCGCAGGCCGAATGCTTCCGGGAAGTCCAGGGCGATCTCGGCGGCAATGGTTTGGTTGCCGGAACGGATCAGGGAGGCGATCAGCGGCCCCGAGGAGAGCACCAGGGCAACGGCCATGGTCTCACCAAGCGCGCGGCCCAATCCCAGCATGACGGCGCTGATGATGCCGCCGCGGGCGAAGGGCAGAACTGCCATGCGGATCATTTCCCACCGGGTGGCGCCCAGTGCCAGCGCCGCTTCTTGGTGCAGCATGGGGGCCTGCAGGAAAATCTCCCGGGTGAGTGAGGCGATGATGGGCAGGACCATGACGGCGAGGACAATGCCGGCCGTCAAAATGGTTTTACCGGTGCCGGAGGCGGGTCCGGCGAAGATGGGGATCCAGCCAAGGTTGTCGGCCAGCCACGCGTAGGGCGCCTTCAGCGAGGAGGCGAGGAAGCTTGCACCCCAGGCACCGTAAACAACTGAAGGGATGGCTGCCAGGAGGTCCACCACATAACCCAGGCCCCGGGCCAGACGGCGCGGGGCGTAGTGCGAGATAAACAAGGCCACCGCCACGCCGATGGGGGTGGCGATCAACAGGGCAATGGTGGCGGCGATCAAGGTGCCGATGACGATGGGGAAGATGTAGGAGAAGAACCCCTCTCCCCCGGTAATGTCGGCTGCCGGGGCGCCAAAGGTTGGCAGTGCCTGGACTACAAGGAACAGGGCAACCGCAAACAGCACGGCGACAATGAGCGCACCGGCACCCAGAGCCGCACCGGAGAAGACTTTATCTCCGATGCGGCCTGCTCCGGCTGGCCCTTTACCCGATACGGGTGCGAGCTTCGTGGTGGACAATCCAGTACTTTCGTTTGGCGTGTGCCGTGCTTACTTGGCGACGCTGATGGAGTCGATCGCTGTCTTGGCCTTCGCTGCAAGGTCAGCTGACAGCGGGGCGCTCTTGGCGGCGTCGGCTGCCTGCTGCTGGCCTTCATCGCTGAGGACGAAGGTTCCGAAGGCCTTGACCAGGTCGGCTGTGGCGGCGTCGGGGTAGGAGGCACAGAGCACGCCGTAGGAAACCAGCACGGCCGGGTAGGCGCCGGCCACGGTGGTGGTGCGGTCAAGCTTCAGGGAGAGGTCGTTGGCGCTGCGGCCTTCAACGATCGTCGCGGCGTCGACTGCCTTGGCTGCGGCCTCTGCGGTGACGGGGACGAAGGAATCTCCAACCTTCAACTCAACCTTGCCCAGTGCGTCGGTGACGGCCGAGTCATCGGCGTACGTGATGGCGCCGGCGGTCTCGGTGACCGTCTTGACAACACCGGAGGTGCCCTTGGCGTTCTCGCCGGGCAGTGAGGTGGGCCAGTCGCCTGACTTCGCATCCGTCCACACGCTGGAGGCGGCTGCGGCCAGGTAGTCGGTGAAGTTCTCGGTGGTGCCCGAGTTGTCCGAGCGGTGCACGGGCGTGATGGCCAGGTCCGGCAGGGTGGCGTCCGGGTTGGCGGCCTTGATGGCTGCGTCGTTCCAGTTCTTGATGTCGCCGCGGAAGATCTTGGCGATGGTGTCGGCGTCGAGCTTGAGGTCCTTGACCCCTTCAACGTTGAACGCGACAGCGATCGGGGAAATGTACCAGGGGATGTTGATGGCGCCGTCGGGGCCGCACTTTTCCTGGGCGGAGGCGAGCTCTTCGTCCTTCAGGTACGCGTCGGATCCGGCGAACTGCACAGCGCCTGCGATCAGGGCCTTGCGTCCTGCGCCGGAGCCTTCGGGTGAGTACTGGATCTTGGCGCCGGAGTTGGCGGACTCGAAGCCGGCCTTCCACGCGTCCATTGCTGCGGAGATGGAGCTGGCGCCGGTGCCGGTCAGGGTGCCGGTGACGGAGGCGCCTGCCGAGGTGCTGGTTGATCCGCCGTCTGCCGGGGGAACAACGCTGTCAGTGCCGCACGCTGTCAGTGCCAATGCGCCGACGGTCAGTACTGCTGCCACACGGCCGATGTGAAGTGCCTTCACGTTTTTACCTCTTCGATGGGTTGCATTGCGATTCATTACTCCTTGAGCGTAGGAGTCCGAGGTAAAGCGCTGGCCCCTCCAAGGTGAACGCAAGGTTAACGCTGTTGGGATTCTTGGAAATCGGCCGTGTTTCCAACACATAATGTACGACGCCGGTCACATCAGCCCCGCTTCCACCGTCGAGAAGGGGGCAAACCCGCCGGCGCCCAGAGGCCGTTTCCGCGAGAATGGGTTCAACCCGCGAAATGGGCGCCACTTTGGCGGCATGTCACGGGGTGGACCCATCTTCGGCGAAAAGAACGCTCCACGGTGCGGGTTTGGCCCCCTTCTCGGCGCGGCATCTGGGTGGAACGAAGCCACCCGACACCCTCAGCTTCCATCGCCGGGCCCGCCCCCATCCGCCGGACAGTCTCAAGAAGCGGGGCTGGTGCGGCCGGCCGCGACCGGGCGCCAACGCACCGCCAGCGCACCGCCGCCGCGCCGGCCTGCCGGTAGGGACGCATAGACTGTCCACCATGAACGAAGCCCCGGCAGAGCCAACCCAGGTGGCCGCGACCGTGCTGTTTCTGCGGCGGCGGATCCGGTTGGGGCTGCGCCGCAGCGCCAGCTCGGTGCTCCCGGCGTTACTCATGGCGTTTTGTGCCGTGGGCGCCTACTACTTCTCCGAACTGGTGCTGGGCCATCAGGGACCGTTGTTTGCTGCCACCAGCGCCATCATTGCGCTCGGTTTTTCCCGGGATCCACGCCTGCGCCGGGTCCTTGAGGTGGGCCTTGGCTGCACCATCGGCATTGCCCTGGGTGATCTCCTGCTGCACTGGCTGGGTGCGGGGATCTGGCAGGCGGTCCTGGTGTTGTTCCTGTCCATCCTGCTGGCAAGGTTTCTGGACAGCGGCGCCATCTTCACCACGCAGCTGGCCCTGCAGTCGCTCCTTGTGGTGTTGCTGCCCATGCCGGCCGGCGGGCCGTTCACCCGCAGCCTGGACGCCGTCGTGGGTGGTTGTTTCGCCCTCGCCGCCACGCTGCTGCTGCCGCGGGACCCCCGGCGCGAGCCCAAGGACGATCTCAAGGAGGTCCTAGGCGAGCTCTCCCTGGTGCTGCGCGAATGCGCTTCGGCCCTGTCCTACAACGATTCCACCACCGCCTGGCATGCCCTGGTCCGTGCCCGCAGCCAGCAGCCGCGCATCGATGCCATGCGCCAGGGACTGCGCGGGTCGGTGGAGATTGCCAAGCTTTCCCCGCTGTACCGCCGGCACCTGCAGGAAGTTGAGGGGCTTTCGAAGCTCATGGTGCGGGTGGATTACGCCATGCGATCCAGCCGTGTTTTGGCACGGCGGCTGGCCAGTGTCATCAACAACGCCGCCCTCTCGGACAGCGGTTCCGTCCACCTGGCCGAGGTCATGAGCGAGACCGCCACGGCGGTGGATGAGCTGGGCGCGGCTCTCTCCGACACCACCTCGCGGGCCACCCTTTCCCACGCGCGAGACGCCCTGGCCGATATCGCCACCCGCCTGCATCCGCAAAAGTTGGACATCACCCGGATGGAGGGCGAGACCGTGGTACTGCTCTTCCGCACGCTCATGGTCGACCTGCTGGAGGCCGCCAACATGGACCCCACCGAGGCCCGCTCGCTCCTACCTGACCTCTGACCACCTGATTCCCAACTGCCTGACTTTTGGAAGCACGACGGCGGATTCCCCGCCTTTGCTGCCCTGCCGGGCTGTGCCCCTCCCGTGGTCTGCGCCCATCGGCTGGGCATCATCACCCGGCACCACCGCCCCAGTGCCATCGTGTCAGTGCCCGGGGATAGGGTTGCATCATGGCAACAAAGAGCACAAAGAACAACGCCGGGCAGAACTTCCGCTGCACCGAATGCGGCTGGAGCGCCGTCAAATGGGTGGGTCGCTGCGGTGAATGCCAGGCATGGGGAACCCTGGAGGAGGTTGGCACCGTCGTCATCAGGACCACTGCGGCCACAACGGTGGTGCGCCCAGCGCAACTCATTTCAGAGGTGGACGCCTCCAAGGCCGCGCATAACCTCACGGGCGTGCCCGAGCTCGACCGCGTTCTGGGAGGTGGCATGGTGCCGGGTGCCGTGATACTGCTGGCGGGGGAACCCGGCGTCGGAAAATCCACGCTGCTCCTTGACGTTGCCGCCAAGTTTGCCCGCAATGAGCACGGCCGGGAACCGCAAAAGGTGCTGTACCTGACGGGCGAGGAATCCGCGGCCCAGGTGAAGCTGCGCGCCGAACGCATTGGCGCCGTCGCGGACACCTTGTATTTGGGTGCGGAAACCGATCTTGGCACCGCCCTTGGCCAGGTCGAGGCCGTCAAGCCCACCCTGCTGATCGTGGATTCGGTGCAGACGTTTAGCAGCGCCATGGTGGACGGCAGCGCCGGCGGGGTGTCGCAGGTGCGTGAAGTTGCTGCCTCGCTCATTGCTGCGGCCAAGCGGCTGAACATGACCACGCTGCTGGTGGGCCATGTGACCAAGGATGGTTCCATTGCCGGGCCGCGGCTGCTGGAGCACCTGGTGGATGTTGTCTGTCAGTTCGACGGCGAGCGCCACTCGCGCCTGCGCCTGTTGCGGGCAGTCAAGAACAGGTACGGCCAAACCGATGAGGTGGGTTGCTTCGACCTGACGGATGACGGCATTGAGGGCCTGGCCGATCCGAGCGGGCTGTTCACCACGCGCACCACCACGCCCGTGTCCGGGACCTGCATTACGGTCACCATGGAGGGGCGCCGGCCCCTGCTGGCCGAGGTCCAGGCACTGCTGACACCGTCCGTGGGTTCGCAGCCGCGGCGCACGGTGAGCGGGCTGGACTCCACCCGCATCGGCATGCTGCTTGCCGTGCTGCAGCAGCGGGCCGGGCTCCGCCTGGATGCCGATGACAGCTATGTGGCAACGGTGGGCGGGGCGCGGCTGAGCGAGCCCGCCATGGACCTTGCCGTGGCACTGTCAATCGTCTCCGCCAAGACCAACAAGGTGGTGCACCACAAGATGGTGGCCTTCGGAGAGGTGGGGTTGGCGGGTGAGGTTCGTCCCGTGCCGGGCATCAATCAGCGCATCCAGGAGGCCAGCCGTCTTGGCTACACGCACGCTCTGGTTCCCAAGAGCAGCACCGGTCCCGGCCCCATCCCACCGGATTTCACGGTGAAGGAGATCGAGCACATTGCGGAGGCCACCGAGCTCATCCGGCACGGTTCAACGGGCCCCTACGGCAGTTAGCCCGCACCGCTGCGCTTTCACACTATTATGGGCAGTGTGACTTGCCCGGATTCCCGTGCTTAAAAAGAAGGAACTGCCAATGCTCCGCAGCCCCGAAGAGGCCCTCAAGGCCACTATTGCCCGTGTCGCCCCTGGAACGGCGCTGCGTGACGGGCTTGAACGCATTCTTCGCGGCCGCACCGGCGCACTCATTGTGCTTGGCTCTGACAAGACCATTGAGAGTCTTTGTTCCGGCGGTTTTGAAATTGGCATCGACTTTGCGCCCACAAGCCTGCGTGAACTGGCAAAGATGGACGGTGCCATTGTGTGCGACAAGGATGTGACAAAAATCCTGCGCGCAGCCGTCCAGCTGGTTCCGGACCCCAGCATTGAAACCCAGGAATCCGGCACCCGGCACCGCACGGCGGAGCGGGTGGCCATCCAGACAGGCGTGCCGGTGGTATCCGTGAGCCAGTCGATGCAGATCATTGCCCTCTACGTTGACGGGCTCCGCTACGTCTTGGAGGGTTCCGAAAAGGTGCTGGCCCGCGGCAACCAGGCCCTTGCCACCCTCGAACGCTACCGTGCCCGCCTCGACCAGGTGACCAGCTCACTCTCGGCGCTGGAAATTGAGGCCATGGTGACCGTCCGCGATGTGGCCGTCACCTTGCAACGCCACGAGATGGTCCGGCGAATTTCGGAAGAAATCGCCCAGTATGTGTTGGAACTGGGTGTTGACGGCCGGCTGCTGTCCCTGCAGTTGGAAGAACTCTCAGCCACCCGCGGCTCGGGTGCCGACACCGTGATCCGCGACTACACTGACCCCGAAACCACGGATGTTGAAGCGGCAGTGGCGGCCCTTCAGGAGATTGACCAGGCCGACCTGATCGACCTGAACCTGATTGCGGGCGTGGTGGGGATCATCAGCGGCAATGACTCACTTGATGCCATCATCCAGCCCCGCGGCTACCGCTTGGTTTCCGGTCTAAAGACTGTCCCCCGCGCTGTTGCGGGACGCCTGGTGGACCACTTTGGCGGCCTGCAGAATCTCATGGCGGCAACCATCGACGAGCTGATGATGGTGGACGGCATTGGTGAGCTGCGTGCCCGCAATGTCCGTGAGGGCCTGTCCCGCATTGCCGAGGCCAGCCTGCTCGACCGGTTCCTCTAGGCACCAACGATGCCGGCCAGCTCGCGGGTTTCCCGTGGCGCAGGCCCGGCACAGCGGAACTGTCGCTGCGCTCCTGCCGGCGGGACGTCGTCGTGCTTTATTGCAGGGTGAAGGCGACCCGGTCGCTTGACCACTTGCCAAGGGTTGCCACCAGCACATAGGTGGCGCCACCCCTGCCCGGCTTGCTGACCACGGGCGCGCAATCTGGTGAGTTGCGGTTGACCTGCCACACCAGGTTGGCCGATTCCGAGGCCCCCGGTGCCAGGTTTTTCACGAGGTCGTTGGGGTCCAGCTGGCAGTTTCGCGAGTTGAAGATGATGTCATCGCCGCTGGTGATCACGTACTCCATCTGGCTGGTGCCAACGTTGATGTCGCACGGGGCCGGGCCGGTGTTCGTCACCCGCAGCGTCAGGATGGGATGTTCGTCTGGTCCGTAATTGGGCTTGTCGACGGCGGCGGCCACCTTGATGCCGGCTTCGTCGCACACGGCCGAGGGCTTGGTGCCCGAATTCGCCCCAGGCTTGGGTTTGGCCTGGTTGCCGCTGCTCCCCTGCTCGGTGCTGCCCTTAACTGCGGGGTCTGCACCAAACAGGCCGGCAATGAAGAACCCTCCGGCAACAAGCCCGCCGATGATGAGCAGTGCAAGCACGGCCACCACGATCCGGCGCCGGCGGAACACTGGGGCTGAGGCTCGCGGTTTTGGGGCAGGGTTGGTCCGCGGCGCCTTGGCCGTTCCTGGTTTCCCTGTAG
Source organism: Arthrobacter sp. PAMC 25486 (assembly GCF_000785535.1). Lineage (NCBI taxonomy): Bacteria > Bacillati > Actinomycetota > Actinomycetes > Micrococcales > Micrococcaceae > Arthrobacter > Arthrobacter sp. PAMC 25486. Next base: position 2,637,293 of record NZ_CP007595.1, read on the forward strand.
TTCCCACTCCCCAAGCCTATCGAAAGCGGGGCACGGGCCTGGCAAACCACGCCGTCAGGCACCCCGATGGGCCTGGTTCAGCCGATCCTGGACAGGGTCATGGCGAACTCCACGATCGAATTGAGCGGCAGGGCTGCGATGAGCGCAGCCGCCAGGGAGGATCCGATGATCCCCAGCACTGTGGCTTTTCTTCCCTGTGGGTTCATCCGAGGCCCCCTCCTGCCGCCGCCATGCGCACCAGCGCGATGGCCAGGAAGCCTGCGAAGGCGGCAATGGTGATGAAGGGGCCGGCAACTGCGAGCGCATCGGCTTCATTCACGCTGTCGACCTTCTGCCCGAGCCTGATCAGGGTGGCCACGCCGCCGGTGCCCCACAAGGTGGTTGTTTGTCATGACGCGCGCAGCATCATAGTTGCGGTCTGGCCGTTCCAGATGCGGTCCTGCTCGGGCAGGTCACCCCCGGCGTAATAGGAGGGCAGATCGATGGCGACGCCGGCGGGGTAATACGTGCCAAATGGTGCGCCGTCCCCCACGAACAAGAAGCCTCCGTCCGCTTCCCCCATATGGCGGATCTGGCTGACCAGGGCGCTGTTTTCATAGCTGGCGTTTGGCAGGGCAACAGCTACGCAACCATCCGACGCCGCACTTTCGGGTGTGGGACACCACCGACCGTCGATATCCGCAGCTGCCGGTGCTGCCGGTACCACGGCTGCCGGTACTGGCGCAGGCTGTTCCTCCGCAGCGGCCTTCGTGGCCTCGGTTGACTCTTCGGCAGGCTCTTGCATGGGCGCTTCGGCTGAGTCGCCGGCTCCCGGCCAGGGCACCGTCACGCTTTCCACCCCGCACTGCGCCGTGTTCGTGCCGTTGACGACCCACAGCAGCAGCACACCTTCATCAGTGGGGCTGAAGGCTCCGGCGCCGGCAAGGTACTCCGCCGCAGCATCGGTGCAATAGGTCCAGTTCTCCGTCGTTGCCAGCGCGGCCGTGGCCAGCCCCAGTACCTGCGCGTCACCGAGGTCCATGAAGTCCGACAGCTCGGCCAACTCCCCTGTCTTGAGGTTCATCGTCGCCGAATGCACCCCCGCGTTGCGGTCCCTTGTGCCGAACATGTATGCACTCGTGCTGGCCACCGTGCCGTATTCCTTGTAAACACCGGCATGCTCGACGGCGTTCGTCGCCTCACGCTCGCACGTCACCTGGCACTCGTCGAGTGTGATCCTGGAGTACGCTTTCGCGCTTTCAACGACCTCGTCCTGGTGTCCGGCAACCGCGGCAGCAAACTTCTCAGCGATCTCTGGGTCCACCCCCGTCACCGCAGCCACGGGGTAGGCGACCTTGAACGTCACCACCGACCCCGCATTGTCGGTGATCTCGAAGCTCTCGCTTCCCTGGCTCACCTCAAGTTTCGGGTCAAAGACGAGGGTTGGGGTGGGGGCCGGGCTATCGCTGGTGGGGGCCGGGCTCGACGCGGTCGGGGCTGGCTGGCTCGCCTCGGGTTCCGCGGAGTTTCCCTGGCATCCAGCCAGGGTGACGGCGAGCAGGCCGGTGACTGCGACGGTGAGCATGGAACGGAGATGCCGCTGGTTCAATTGAGAGATTCCTCTTCGATCGTGCCTGAATTGCTTCAAGGCTGGCGTTGGTCATGGCCAGAACGAATCGAATAGTGGAGGCAACCAAGAGCGGCCCCCGCGATCCAGCCACGTCCATCTTGACACTTCGCGACAGCCGCTTGAAACAAGAAAAACCGGACAGAATGCTGCCGGTTAAGGAGTGTGGATCGGGTGTGGGTAGACTATCACAAGGCAGCTAATTGGTGCCTATAATCCACAAAACGAAGGAGCCAAAAGCGTGACCGTTTCTCCTGACTACACAGCTTTTGGGACCAACCTCCGTAAACTTCGCAGGAACAGCGTCTGGAAGACGCAGGAGGTCTTTGCGCGCCGCGTAGGGATGGACCGCAGTTACATCAGCGGCCTGGAAAGCGGACGGCGCAACCCCACGCTGGACGCCATCGTCAAACTCGCCGATGGGCTGGGTGTCCATCCGGGCGAATTGCTCAAGACCCAACCCAGGGTGCCCCTGACGTCCAAGGGCCAACCGACCGGCTGACCCGCACGCCACGCCGCAGCCCGCACCCAATCACCCGTCCCACAGTCCAAGGAAACCGATGCCCCATCCTGCCTTGCCCAACGTGCCCCACAGCGTCCTGCACGCACGCATCACCGAGTGGTTTCAGCGCGAAGCCAGGGACCTGCCGTGGCGCGGCGACTGCTCGGCATGGGGCATCCTCGTCAGCGAGATCATGCTGCAGCAAACCCCGGTGGTGCGGGTCCAGCCAGTGTGGGAGGAATGGCTGGACCGCTGGCCAACACCGGCAGACTTTGCTGCCGCACCGGCAGCTGATGTCCTCCGGGCTTGGGGCAGGCTCGGTTACCCGCGCCGCGCCCTGCGCCTGCACGCGGCTGCCGCGGAGATAGTAAAAAAGCATGGCGGGGACGTCCCCGACAACTACGACGAGCTATTGGAACTCCCTGGTGTGGGCACGTACACGGCTGCCGCCGTCGCCGCCTTTGCCTTTGGCCGCCGCACAACCGTTGTCGACACCAACATCCGGCGCGTGCACGCCCGGCTCGTCATTGGCCAGGCCCTCCCCGCACCCGCGCTGACGGCGGCTGAGATGGCGCTGGCCGCAGCTCTCTTGCCGGAAAACCGCGACGAATCTGTGCTGTGGAGCGCCGGTGTGATGGAACTCGGGGCGTTGATCTGCACGGCCCGGCGCCCCAAATGCAATGAGTGCCCCGTGTTTGAGCAGTGTGCCTGGATTGCCGCCGGCCAGCCCGAACCCACCTACATCCCGAAGGGCCAGCCGTGGGCCGGCACCGACAGGCAGGTGCGCGGAGCCGTCATGGCCGTGCTGCGAGCCGCCAGTTCACCCGTCCACGCGGACCTGCTGTGGAACGCGGACGCCGCGAGGCGCCACACCGAGGTCACCAAGGAACTGGATAAACTGCACGCATTGAACACGCACGCTCCGCAGCTGGAACGTGCCCTCGCCGGCCTGGTGACGGACGGCCTGGCCCAGCACTCGGCCGCCGGCTACCACCTGCCTGCCTGACGGGCCAGCTCCCGCCGCCGACGGAACCCTCAGAGCTCGCCGAAGCCGGCCTCCACCTCGCGGCGCACCAGGTCCACGGCGCGTTGCGCATCCGGCCCCGTGGCGCTCACGTTCAGGTCGGTGCCCTGTGCCGCACCGAGCGTCATGAGCATCATGACCGACTGCCCGTCCGCCCCGTTGATCTCAATCTCAACGTCCATGGCGCCCAGCTCACCGGCCAGCGCCGCCGCCGGCCGCGCGTGCAGGCCCATGGGGTTGATCAGGGTGAGCACGGCAGTCACCGCGCCTTCACCCTGGGATTCTTTGTCCTGCTGTTCGACGGCGGATGCCCCACCCGCCGCCGTTGGCACAGCCTCCGCCGCGGCAGGCACACCACCGGGTGTCAGCGCAGTCTCGGCGGCCTTGCACACAACATCAACGGATGCACCAGATTGGGCGGCCACCGCCGCAGCCACCGCACCCTCAACCAAGGGGGCATCGGCCAGGCTGACCAGTTCGGGGCTGCCCAGGAATTCCAGCGCCGACTCGGCCGTCATGACGGCCGAGCCAAGGTCGGTCAGCACCACCGCACCGTCCCCGGTATCGGCCAGCCCCAGCGCAGCCATGACCTTTTCCAGCGAGGTCCCGATGCCGCCGTCGTCCATGCCACCGGCGGGAACCAGCACAACATTTGGCGCCATTTGGGCCGCCAGCTCAACGACGCCCGCCGCCAGCTGGGCGCTGTGGGAGACGATCACCAATCCGACGCTCATGCGCCCTCACCTGCTGCCTGTGCGGCGGCGCGCAGGATGAGCGCGGAGGATGCGGCGCCGGGATCCCGGTGGCCGATGGCCCGCTCCCCCAAGTAGCTGGCCCGGCCCTTGCGGGCAATGAGCGGATCGGTGGACACGGCGCCCGACTCGGCAGCAGCAGCGGCTGCCAAAAGCACGGCGTCCGGTTCGGCACCTGCCCCGGCAGCCTCCGTTGCGGCGTCGACGGCCGGGGTCCAGGCATCGATCATGGTCTTCTCCCCCACTGCTGCCTTGCCGCGGGCGACCACACCATCGCGGGCGGCGGCCAGGGCGGCAGCAAGTGTGCCGGAATCCAGTTCGGCGGCATCGCCCACGGCCGTTGCAGCGCGCAGGAAGGCCGTGCCGTACAGGGGCCCGGCGGCCCCGCCCACCTTCGACATCAAGGTCATGGCGGCAAGCTTGAACGCGGCACCGGGGGTGGCGGGCGGTTCGCCGTCGAGCTTTTCAATAATGGCGCTGAAGCCGCGGTCCAGGTTCTCGCCGTGGTCGCCGTCGCCAATGGCCCGGTCCAGTTCGCTCAGTGCCACACGGTTCTCGGCAACGACTTTCGCGGAGAACCGCAGCCAGCGCACGGCCCAGGCGGCATCAAGTGTTTGGCTCATTTACATTCCCCATCGCAGTGTCGGCGTGTCCACGGGAGCATCCCACAGTTCGGTCATTTCGTCGTCGAGACGCAGCACCGAGATGGAGCAGCCCTGCATCTCAAGGGCGGTGATGTAGTTGCCCACCAGCGAGCGTTCCACGACGAGGCCGGCCGCTTCGAGCACCTTGGCCGCGTGCCGGTACACGATGTACAGCTCGCTGGCGGGGGTGCCGCCCATGCCGTTGACGAAGAGCAGCACCTTCTCGCCCGCGCTCGGTTTGAGGTCGGTGAGGATGGGTTCCAGGAGCCGCTCGGTGATGCCGTCGGCGTTTTCCATGGGGATCCGGTGCCGCCCGGGCTCGCCGTGGATGCCGATGCCGATCTCGATTTCGGTCTCGGCAAGTTCAAAGCTGGGAACCCCGGCGTGCGGGACGGTGCAGGCGGACAGGGCCACGCCCATGCTGCGCACATTGTCGTTGACCCGCTGGCCGATGGCGGCGACGGCGTCGAGGTTGTCCCCCCGTTCGGCGGCGGCCCCGGCGATCTTCTCAACCAGGACGGTGCCGGCCACGCCGCGGCGCCCGGCCGTGTACAGCGAATCTTCCACCGCGACGTCGTCGTTCACCAGGACGGTGCGCACGTTCACGCCTTCCGCCTCGGCCATCTCGGCGGCAGTCTCAAAGTTCAGCACGTCGCCGGTGTAATTCTTCACGATATGCACGACGCCGGCCCCTGAGTTGGCGGCGATCGTCGCCGGAATGATGGCGTCGGGTGTGGGGGACGTGAACATGGCCCCGGGCACGGCGGCGTCGAGCATGCCGAAGCCCACATAGCCTGCGTGCAGGGGCTCATGGCCGCTGCCGCCGCCTGAGACCAGGCCAACCTTGCCTTCGCGCGGGGCTTCCCGGCGGGTGACAAACAGGGGGTCGGGGTGAACCATAACGTGGCGGGCGTGGGCCTGGCCAAACCCTTCCATAGACTCATTGACAACAGTCTTGGGATCATTGATGAGCTTTTTCATGACGAAACCCTTCGAAATCACGCAGCGATTATTTGTGGGCGGCCTCGTTGCGGCCCCACTGTGAACACTACCCGGCACACATGCCCGTCGGTAGGGATGTCCGCCGCCAACCACCGAGAAAGTCCGGGTGCTGCCGCTGCGGGAATTTCCCGGGCCCAGTCCAGAGACGGAACAGGGCCTAGAGCTGGCGGATCATTCGCGTGTTACCCAAGGTGTTGGGCTTTACCCGGGCCAGGTCAAGGAACTCCGCAATGCCTTCGTCTGCCGAACGCAGCAGCTCGGAGTAGACGGCGGGGTCCACGACGCTTTGGTCGGCCATGATGGTGAAGCCGTTGCGGACGAAGAAGTCTTCTTCAAAGGTCAGGCAGAACACCCGGTTGACGCCCAGGGTGGCGGCGTTCTCCAGTAGCTTTGCCACAAGCGCCCGGCCAACACCCTTGCCACGCCACGCGTCGGCGGTTGCGAGGGTCCGGATCTCCGCCAGGTCTTCCCACATGACGTGCAGGGCCCCGCAGCCAACTATCTGCCCGTCCACCTCGGCGATGAGAAATTCCTGGATGGATTCAAAGTAGGTGACCGACTCTTTGGAAATCAGGATGCGCTGCTCGGCCAGTGGCGCCACCAGGTCCTTGATGGCATGCACATCCGAGGTGCGGGCGGGCCGGAGGACAATGGTGGAGCGGGCAGTATCTACAGTCACCACTTCAGTCTATGGCTCATGGGCGGCATTTTTGGAAGTGTCCGCCTGCCCGGTCTGCTCGTCCCGGAGGAATCTTGCCAACTGCCATTTCCCGTGCACCATGGAAACGGGCCAGATCAGGATCCACGAGTACATGGCCCAGACGGGGCTGAGGAAGGCTACGGGGATGGAGAGCAGGAACACCGCCCAGACGGGATCGGTGCCGTGCAGGATCATGCGGTGCAGGGCCGCATCGACCCAGTCGTGCATGAGTTTTGCTTTGTGCGCGTGGGCCCACAGCCAACTCAAGCTCACAAAACTGCCGGAGATGGTGAGCGCGTAGATAACCGGCGGCCACGGGCTCTGTGCGTTGGCCTGAAACAGCAGTGAGGTTGGCACGGGCAGGAAGACCACAAAGAACAGTGCCAGCAGGTTGATGCTCTGCAGGGCGGGGTCGTAGTTCTTGATGGCCTTAAACTTTCGGTGGTGGTTCATCCACAGCCTGCCCACCAGGACAAAGCTCAGGATGAACGCAGCAAATGGCCCCACTTGGTCCAACAGCACGTCCCGGAGCTCGGCCGCCGTCGTTCCTGAGTCCATGGCCGGCAGCTTCAAATCGAGCACCAGCAGCGTCATGGCGATCGCAAACACGGCATCGCTGAAAAACATGGTTCTTTCGATTTCCGTGCCGCTTCGCAGCCGCTGGGCATGAGCCATCCTCCGATCCGGAACCGGTGCACTGTTGCGCCGCAGGAAGTTGCCCACGTTTCCCACGCTATGCCTGAAGCCGGCATCCCGCCAGAGCCAGTGACCGCACAGCAGGCAAACCGGCATCACCCGGCACGCAAAAACGGCACCTCCCGCGTAGGAAGGTGCCGTTCTTGGTGACTCTTTATGCAGAGGCTGTAATGGCTTCCGGCACATGCGGCTTGGCGGTGCCCACAAAGGTGAACTTTGCGTCGTCGCCTTCGCCTTCAACGTCCACGCTGATGATGTCGCCATCCTTCAGCTCGCCGAACAGGATCTTCTCGGAGAGGTGGTCCTCGATCTCGCGCTGGATGGTGCGGCGCAGCGGCCGGGCACCCATGGCGGGATCGTAGCCCTTGGTGGCGAGCAGGATCTTGGCTGCGGGCGTGAGCTCGATGCCCATGCCCTTGTCAGCCAGGCGGCCCTCCAGGCGTGCAATCATCAGGTCGACGATCTCGATGATTTCGTCCTGTGTCAGCTGCGGGAACACCACAACGTCATCAACACGGTTCAGGAACTCGGGGCGGAAGTGCTGCTTGAGTTCTTCCGTGACCCGTGCCCGCATCCGGTTGTACCCGGTCTGAGTGTCCGAACCCGACTGGAACCCGGTGGCGATCGACTTGGAAATGTCGCGCGTTCCCAGGTTGGTCGTCATGATGATGATGGTGTTCTTGAAGTCAACAACACGGCCCTGGCTGTCGGTCAGGCGGCCATCTTCCAGGATCTGCAACAAGGAGTTGAACAGGTCCGCGTGCGCCTTCTCAACCTCATCGAAGAGCACCACGGAGAACGGACGGCGGCGGACCTTCTCGGTCAGCTGCCCACCCTCTTCGTAGCCAACATAGCCCGGAGGGGCACCGAACAGACGGGACACGGTGTGCTTCTCCGAGTACTCGGACATGTCCAAGGTGATGAGTGCATCTTCATCGCCGAACAAGAACTCGGCAAGAGCCTTGGCCAGCTCGGTCTTGCCAACACCTGTGGGTCCGGCGAAGATGAACGAGCCACCGGGGCGCTTGGGATCCTTCAACCCCGAACGGGTGCGGCGGATGGCCTGCGAGATGGACTTGATGGCCTCGTTCTGACCAATCACGCGCTTGTGGATTTCGTCTTCCATCTTCAGCAGACGCGTGGACTCGGCCTCGGTCAGCTTGAAGACGGGGATGCCGGTGGAATTGGCAAGGACTTCGGCGATCAGTTCCTCGTCGACCTCGGAGATCTCATCCAGGCCACCGGACTTCCACAGCCGTTCCTTGTCGGCACGAGCGGTGATGAGCTTCTGCTCGTCGTCGCGCAACGCAGCGGCACCCTCAAAGTCCTGGGCATCAATGGCGTCTTCCTTGCGCTTCTTGACGGCAGCAATTTCAACGTCCATGGCCTTGAGCTCCGGCGGGGCCGTCATGCGGCGGATGCGCAGGCGCGCACCTGCCTCATCAATCAAGTCAATGGCCTTGTCCGGCAGGAAGCGGTCCGAGATGTACCGATCCGCCAGCGTTGCCGCAGCAGTCAGGGCACCGTCTGTGATGGACACGCGGTGGTGTGCCTCGTAGCGGTCGCGCAGTCCCTTGAGGATCTCAATGGTCAGCGGAACTGTTGGTTCCTGCACCTGGATGGGCTGGAAACGGCGCTCGAGCGCAGCATCCTTCTCAATGTGCTTGCGGTACTCGTCCAGCGTGGTGGCACCGATGGTCTGCAGCTCGCCGCGGGCCAGCATTGGCTTCAGGATCGAGGCCGCGTCGATGGCTCCCTCGGCGGCGCCGGCACCCACAAGGGTGTGGATTTCATCGATGAACAAGATGATGTCCCCGCGGGTGCGGATTTCCTTGAGAACCTTCTTCAGGCGCTCCTCGAAATCACCTCGGTAGCGCGAGCCGGCCACGAGGGAACCCAGGTCAAGGGTGTACAGCTGCTTGTCCTTGATGGTCTCGGGCACGTCGCCACGCACGATGGCCTGCGCCAAACCTTCAACAACCGCCGTCTTGCCCACGCCGGGCTCACCAATGAGGACAGGGTTGTTCTTCGTGCGGCGGGAGAGGATCTGCATGACGCGTTCCATCTCGTGCTCGCGCCCAATGACTGGGTCAAGCTTGTTTTCGCGCGCAGCCTGGGTCAGGTTCCGGCCAAACTGGTCAAGAACAACCGAGCCGGCAGGCTGGCCTTCGGGCTGGTTGCCGCCGCTTGCGACAGGCTCCTTGCCCTGGTAGCCGGAGAGCAGTTGGATGACCTGCTGGCGCACACGGCCCAGATCAGCACCAAGCTTCACCAGCACCTGCGCGGCAACGCCTTCACCTTCACGGATCAACCCGAGCAGAATGTGCTCCGTGCCGATGTAGTTGTGGCCCAGTTGCAGGGCCTCACGCAGTGAAAGTTCAAGAACCTTCTTGGCGCGCGGGGTGAACGGGATGTGACCGCTGGGGGCCTGCTGTCCCTGTCCAATAATTTCCTGGACCTGTTCCCGGACACCGTCAAGGGAAATGTTCAAGGACTCCAGGGCCTTGGCGGCAACACCTTCACCCTCGTGGATGAGGCCGAGCAGAATGTGCTCAGTGCCAATGTAATTGTGGTTGAGCATGCGGGCCTCTTCTTGGGCCAGCACAACAACACGTCGGGCTCGATCAGTAAATCGCTCAAACATTTCGCCACACTCCTTTTACTGCGTACTTTGATGCTACGCAGTACCCGGTCGCTATGGGGGCATGTTCGCCACAGGGGAAATAGCAAATTGGCGCCGGCACCGTTTGCTGTGGTTGTTAACGTACGACGGCGAGATCACCTCGTGAGGTTCTCTCGCCGTCGCATTGGCTCGCCTTGGGCAGAAAGCCTACGCCTGGCCGCCCTGGGCTGCGTAGTACGCGTCCCGGATCTCGGCCTGGATGCGGCCGCGCTCATGCACTGTGTAGCCGTTGTCGCGTGCCCACGCACGGATCGCCGCTACATCGCTGTTTCCCTTGGGTGCTGCAGCGGGGCCACGGCCGCGCACTGCGCGTCCGCCGACACGACGGCCGGCAGCAATGTATTTGCTCAGTGCATCGCGCAAAGCCTGGGCATTCCCTGCGGTCAGGTCGATCTCGTAATTGATGCCGTCCAAACCGAAAGTGACATTTTCATCAGCCGGACTATGGTCAATGTCGTCCACGAGTGTGATGTGAATTTTCTGTGCCATGGTTGGTAATCGCCTCACATAGATTTGATGAATACTTCAGAACAAATTATGTAGGGAAAATTCATTCACGTCAAAGGCCCGTCGCTGATTCCGGTTTATGTGTTCGCTTCTCCGCTGGCATCAGCCTCATGCTCGGCCTGCGCCAACGCGTCACGCTCCGACTTATCCGCATTGAAAATTGCCTTCATGGCGAAGTAAAAAAGTGCACCTACGCCTAAAGAAGGCAGGATAACCGCAACATATTCCATTTACTTTGCCGCTCCTACTCTGGTTTCATCAAGGGGAAGAGGATGGCTTCACGGATGCCAACACGGGTAAAGAGCATGACCAGCCGGTCAATGCCCAAACCAAGGCCACCCATGGGCGGGGCCCCGTATTCAAGGGCGCGCAGGAAGTCCTCGTCCAGCTGCATGGCCTCGGGATCGCCTGCGGCAGCCGCAAGGGACTGCCGCGTCAGGCGTTCGCGCTGGATGACGGGGTCAATAAGTTCAGAGAAGGCAGTTCCGGTTTCCGTGCCATCAATGATCAGGTCCCATGCCTCAATCAAATTGGGCTTGTCCCGGTGCGGGCGGGCCAGTGGTTGGGCCGACGGCGGGTAATCGCAGATAAATGTGGGCTGAATAATAGTTGGCTCGACGATTTCGCCAAACAATTCAACCACCAGCTTCTCAGCATCCCAGTCCAGGTCAATGCTGACGTCATGCTTTTCGGCAATGGCCCGCAATTCCTCCGCAGTGGTTTCCGGCGTGATTTCCACGCCCACGCCGTCGGAGAGTCCCTGGTACACGGGAAGCCAGGGCCATTCGCCGTCGAGGTTAATATCCCCGCGCTCGGTGGTAATGGTTCGTGAGCCCACGGCATCGGCCGCGGCAAGAATCATTCGCTGCATGATTTGCGCCATGGTGAATTGGTCGCCATAAGCTTCATAGAGTTCCAGCATGGTGAATTCCGGGCTATGCGTTGAATCAACGCCTTCATTGCGGAAAATGCGGCCCAGCTCAAATACCTTGTCGATGCCGCCAACCACTGCGCGCTTGAGATAAAGCTCAAGGGCGATGCGCAGCGTCATGGGCTGGTCAAAGGCATTCAGGTGGGTGTGGAACGGGCGGGCGGAGGCGCCGCCGTGAATGAGCTGCAGAATGGGTGTTTCCAGCTCAATGAAATCTTCGCCGTGCAGCGTGTCCCGGATGGCCTTGACGATGGCAGAGCGCATCCGCACCTGCTCACGGGCCTTGTCCCGGACAATCAGGTCGACATAACGCCGGCGGACGCGCATTTCCTCGGAGAGATCGGCGTGCAGGACCGGCAGCGGGCGCAGCGCCTTGGAAGCCATGGCCCATTCGGTGGCCATGACGGAGAGCTCGCCGGTCCGGGAGCTGATGACCTCGCCCTTGATGAATACGTGGTCCCCAAGGTCAACGAGCGACTTCCAGTCGGCGAGCGCCTCTTCGCCAACATTGGCAAAGGAAAGCATGACCTGCAGGCGGGTGCCTTCACCTGATTGCAGTGTAGCGAAGCACAGCTTGCCCTTGTTGCGCACGTACACGACGCGGGCACTGATGCCGACGATGTCACCGGTGGCCGTGTCGGCTTCGAGCGCGGGGTGCTTGGCGCGGATTTCTTCCAAGGTATGGGTTCGGGCCACCCCCACCGGGTAGGCCTGCTCGCCTCGTTCAAGCATTTTGGCTCGCTTGTCCAAACGGACGAGCATTTGCTCGGAGAAGTCATTGGGTTCAGGGGTAAGGGTATTTTCTGCGCTCACGAGATAACAGCTTAGTAGGTGAATCTGGGTGAATCCTCCGTGCCGCCTTTTCCGACCGACAAAACCCCTCCCCAAGAATTCGATGACGCAGTTATTGGACCGATTCCACGAAAGTAAGCGCTTTCCGGTGCAACAACTGCGTACTCGATTTGCCTGGGGATTAGGACTGGCTGACGGTGGAGCCGCGGACCACAAGCGTCGCCTCAAGCATCAACTGGGCATCGCCAAGCTGCCCGCCACCCATGAGAGCCAGCAGCTGCCGGCCGGCCAAGCGGCCCATCTCCAGGGCCGGCAGGTGAACAGTGGTCAGACCGGGGTTCGACGTCTCTGAATACGGCAGGTCGTCAAAGCCCGTAACCGCAAGGGCGCCCGGGACGGCGACACCTGCCACCCGGGCCTCCTGCAGGACGCCGTAGGCCTGGGTGTCGGTGGCGCAAACAACGGCGCTGACACCTTGTGCAGCTAGGTTCGGCCAGGACTTGGCAAACGCCATGGCCGCAGTGCCAACGTCAATGGTGGTGCCGTCCATGTCCGCCACCTGAAGACCCCGGCGGCGGGCTTCGGCAACAAACGCAACACGGCGCACCCGGAATGTTTCGGTACCGGTAATGCTGTCGAGATAGGCAACAGTTCGGTGCCCCTGGTCGGCCAAATGTTCGGCCAGCAGGCGCGCGCCGCCCGCAATGTCAAAGTTCACCGACGGGGAATCGCTGGCAATCCCGGCCGCGTCCAGCAACACCGTGGGTTCCGTTGCCCGCAGTTCGGCAAGGAAGTGGGCACTGGGGGCGTCGATGAGCAGCCCGGCCGGCCTCAGGGACAGTAGGCGGCGCACGTCGGCGGGTTCCGGCGTCAGCCCGGCGTCGGTCACCGACAACAGCAGGGCAAAGTCCTCACCAATTGCTTCCCTCACACCGGCGATAACCTTGGCGTAAAACGGGTTGGAGACATCCGGTGCCACGAGGATCACAATGTTGCTGTGCCCCTTGGCCAGAGAGCTGCCCAGCCCGTCGACGACGTAGCCCAGCTCCGCCACCGCCTGCTCGACCTTGGCGATGTTCTCCGTGGACACCCGCCCGGCGGTCTTGCCATTGGTCACCAGCGAAACTGTTGCCGCCGAGACACCCGCCTTGGCGGCAACCATGGCGGCCGTGACACGGCGGGGGCCATGGTCGCGGGCGAAGGTTGTTGGTGGCGACTGCATGGATCGATCGTACCGGCGCCAGGGAAGATCAGCGCAACCGCAGTGCATCAAGCGCTTAACGCAGCTCACGTTAAGCGCTTGACGTTAACTTCATGTAGTGCCAGACTTAGCTACCGTGCACCACCGGAAAATTCCGGAGCCGCCCCAACGACGTGGAGAAGAAGTGACCATGGAACAGCAAACTGCCCCCGCAAACGCCGCCACCCCGGCCCTGAAGGCCGCAAACGAGCCGCGCAAGATCATTCTTGACTGCGACCCCGGCCATGACGATGCAGTGGCCATGCTTTTGGCCCATGGCAACCCGAACATTGAACTGCTTGCGGTGACCACAGTGGTGGGAAACCAGACCCTTGAAAAGGTCACCCGCAACGCCTTGTCCGTCGGCACCATCGCCGGGATCACCGGAGTCCCCTTTGCCGCCGGCTGCGACAGGCCCCTGGTGCGCAACATCGAAACCGCACCCGACATCCACGGCGAGTCCGGCATGGATGGCCCGCAGCAGCCCGAGTCAACGATCACGCTCGACCCGCGCCACGCCGTCGACCTCATCATTGAACTCGTCATGGCGCACGAGCCGGGCACCATCACCCTGGTTCCCACCGCCGGACTGACAAACATTGCCATGGCCGCGCGCAAGGAACCGCGCATTGTGGAGCGGGTGAAGGAAGTTGTCCTCATGGGCGGCGGCTACCACGTGGGCAATTGGAGCCCCGTGGCCGAATTCAACATCAAGATTGACCCGGAAGCGGCACACATCGTGTTCAACGCCGGCTGGGAAGTGGTCATGGTTGGCCTGGACCTCACGCACCAGGCGCTGGCCACCCCTGAGGTGGTTGCCGCGATTGAGGCAGTGGGCACCAAGCCGGCCAAGTTCGTCATGGAGCTGATGGAATTCTTCACCCAGACGTACAAGGACGCCCAGGGCTTTGATTACCCGCCCGTCCATGACCCGTGCGCCGTCGCCTATGTCATTGACCCCACCGTCATGACCACCCAGAAGGTGCCCGTTGACATTGAGCTTTCAGGCTCGCTGACCCTGGGCATGACCGTCGCCGACTTCCGCGCCCCGGCCCCCGCCGACTGCAAGACCAGTGTGGCCGTTGAACTTGATCACAAGAAGTTCTGGAACATGGTCACCGATGCACTCGTGAACATTGGCGAGGTTGAGCAGTGAGCCTGCCCGCACTAAAAACCAGCAAGAACGGCACCGTCGCCACACTCATGGTGGCACTGCTGACCGCCTGTGTGGCATTCCAGCTCAACGCCTCAATGCTCAGCCCTGCCCTGGTCACGATGGGCGAGGAACTGAACACCGACCAGGCCGCGATCGGCCTGTCACAGACGTGGTTCTTCACGGCAGCAGCAGTTTTCTCCCTGTTCCTGCCCCGTTTGAGCGACATCATCGGGCGCAAAAAGGTGCTGCTGGGCATGATGGTCCTGATGGGCATCGGCTCCGTCATTTCAGCCATGGCCCCTGACATCACCTGGCTGTTCGTTGGCCGCATCATCCAGGGCGTCAGCGGCCCCACCGTTCCGCTGTGCCTAATCATGCTCCGCTCAGCCGTGAAGGACCCCAAGCGCTACGGAGCCCTCATGGGCCTGATCACCGCTGTCAACGGCGGCATCGCAGGCATCGACTCCTTCGTGGGCGGCTACTTCGCCGAACACTTCGGCTTCCGCAGCATCTTCTGGCTCATGGTTGTCATTGCCGCAATCGCCGTGGTGCTGATTGTGTTCCTGGCCGGCGAAAGCAAGCCCGGCGAGGGAACCAAGATGGACTGGCTCGGCGTGTTCTTCATCGTCATTGCCGTTGGCGCGCTGCTGACGGCCCTGAATGAGGCGACGAAGCTGGTGGGCGGCATCACCACCGTCCCGCTGGTGACCTCGCTGGCACTGGCCCTGGTCGCCGTCGTCTCCTTCGTGGCCTTCTGGCGGGTGGAAAAGGTGTCCTCGCATCCCATGGTGGAAATCGTGCACCTGCGCCAGCGCTCCACCTGGGCACCGCTGCTGACCACCACCTTGACAATGACAGGCATCTTTGCCGTCATCAACGGCATTGTGCCGGCGTTTGTGCAGGCAGCCGACCCCGGCTTTGGCATCGGCGCAACACAGATGAGCCTGATGATCCTGACGCCGTACGCGCTGCTCGGCTGGCTGTTCGGCCCCTTCACGGGCAGGCTGGCACCGGTCATTGGCTACACCATGATGTTGCGGATCGGTCTGCTGGGCAGCATTGCGGCGTTGGCGATTATCGGCTTCCTCGGACTGAACAGCCTGGGCTGGATGATCGCAGGCACCGTGCTGCTGGGCATCATGTACGCCGGTACAGTGAACATCATGCTTAATGGTCTTGGTGTGGTGCTGTCCCCCGAAGGAAACCCGGGATTCCTGCCCGGCATGAACGCGGGCGCCTTCAACCTTGGCGCCGGCCTCAGCTTCCTCGTCCTGCCGGCCATCCTGGTGGCCACCACCCCGCTCGGCGGCAACGGCTCCTACCTGACCGTCGTGATCGTGGCCCTGGCCATCACCGGCGCCGCCTTCGCCGCCTCCCTGCTAGTTCCCAAACCTGTTGACGCGGAGGTTGCACCATGACCACGGCCAAGATTGTCGTTGCCGGCTCACTCAATGCCGACCTGACCATTTATTGTGAGCGGCTGCCGTCCCCCGGCGAGACAGTTCACGGCAACGATTTTGCTGTGAACCCGGGCGGCAAGAGCGCCAACCAGGCTGTTGCCGCGGCCCGCCTGGGCGGCAATGTCACCCTGATCGGGGCTGTGGGTGCCGACCCCAATGGCGACATGCTTGTGGCTTCCACGGCAGGAGCTGGCGTCGACGTCAGCCATGTTGCACGCGTCCCCGAACCGACAGGCGTGGCCGTCATTTCGGTTGATGCCAGCGGCGAGAACTCCATCATCATCTCCGCCGGCGCCAACGGCACGCTCGCCCCCGACCACATTGATCCCGCGCTGTTCGCTGGCGCTGCCGTGGTCAGCCTGTGCCTGGAGGTTTCCCTCGCCACGGTCCAGGCGGCTGCGCAGGCAGGGCACGACGCCGGAGCAACAGTTCTGCTGAACCTCTCCCCTTACGCTCCCATTGCGCAGGAGCTGGCGGCGCTCACCGATGTTTTGCTGGTCAACGCCCACGAGGGTTCACAATTCCTTGGCGGCTACGACATGCCTGCCGCCGACTCCCCCGCCGTCGCCTGGCAGGACGCACTCGAGGAGTTTGCCCGGCACGGACTGCACAAGGTGCTGCTGACCCTGGGCTCCGAGGGTTCGGTGGTGCTGGATTCCTCCAACACGGCCGCACCCGTGGTCCGCATTGCCCCCACCACGGTTGACGCCGTGGACACCACGGGGGCCGGCGACGCCTTCACGGGCGCCGTGGCTGCACGCCTTGCCGCCGGGGACGCTCTGGCTGAGGCCGCCCGCTTCGCATCCGTGGCCGCAGCGCTTGCGGCCACCCGGAAGGGCACCCAAACGGCGTACCCCACGGCGGCGGAGGTCGCAGCCCGAGTATAGCCTCGCGCTACCCCGCCCTCCCACAAAGTGACCCGCAGAAAACGGCGAGGAATGGATGATTTCATCCATTCCTCGCCGTTTTCTGCGGGCTAGGTATTTAAGGCGGGAGTCGTGGTTGAGTTGTTGGTTAGGGGCCGAGGGGGATGTTGTCGATCAGGCGGACCGGGCCTACCTTTGCGGCAATCAGGACAAGCGCCTCACCCGTGAACGGGGTGTCCTGGCAGTTCTCCGCCCGCACTGCCAGGGTCTGCGGGTCAACCACCTCGAGATAGTCCAGCTCCACGCCCGGGGCGCTGCGCACAAGCTCTTCAGCGGAGGCGATGTCGAGGGGCTCATGGGCGTCGGCACGCCCTTTCAGCAGGCGCAGTGCGCGCGAGAGGACGAGTGCCGAGGCGCGCTCCTGTTCGGAGAGGAAGCGGTTGCGGCTGGAGGAGGCTAGCCCGTCGTCGTCGCGGACGGTGGGGACGGCAACAATATCCACGGGGAAGTTCAGGTCGGCCACCATGGTGCGCACAAGCGCCAGCTGTTGCGCATCCTTCTGTCCAAAATAAGCCCGGTAGCCCGGGCGTCCGGCGGCATCCGGGGCGGCCAGTCCGCCGTTCGGCAGACCAACATGCAGGAGCTTGGCCACCACTGTCAAGGCCCCGTCAAAGTGTCCGGGACGTGTACCACCCTCATACAGCGCACCCAATGTCCCGGCCGTGACCCGCACCATGGGTTCCCCGTGCGGGTACATTTCCGCCGCTGTCGGGGCAAACATGAAGTCAACACCGGCCTCCTCCAGCAACGCCAGATCCGCTTCCGTGGTGCGGGGGTACCGGGCGAGATCGTTGGCGTCGCCAAATTGCAGCGGGTTGATGAACACGCTGGCCACCACCACTGAGTTCTCCGCGACTGCCGCCCGCGCCAAAGTCCCGTGCCCATGGTGCAGTGCGCCCATGGTGGGAACCAGCCCCAGAGTGCCCGGCTGGGCAGGTGTTCCCGCCAGACCCAGGGTGCTTGGCTGGGCGGCGGCTGTAGGAGCACCCACGACGGTCTGCGCTGCCCGGGCCTGCAGCAGCAGCGACGTTTTGGCTTTCAGTTCAGCGATGGTACTGACAAGTTCAATGCTCATGGTCTTCTCTCTTCACTGCTTTCCTGCAACTACGGCTTTCCCTCCAACCACACCCGCCGTCACCTGGGCGGGACAAAACTAGGCGCCGGGAAGCCCGGTGCCGGGTTCGCCGTCGGGCAGCAAGGCCGCCTGAACTCCAAGATACGCCTCGGCGGACAGCAGCCGGCGCCGGGCAGCCCGGGATGCGGTTACCCCCGACATGGCCAGGTAGGCGTCGACAATGTCGCTGGCGCCGGTGTCCAGGGCGTGCTCGCGCAGGGCCGCCGCATGCGCCGCGACCGTGCCCATGTCGCCGCGGGCCACTGGGCCGGTGAGCGCCGACTCCCCCGAGGTGAGCGCATTCTCCAGGGCGGCGCGCAGCAGCGGCCCCAGCAGCTGGTTGGGCGCTTCGACGCCGATATCGCCCAGGATCTGCGCTGCCTGCGCCACGAGCGTGACCATGTGGTTTGCTGAATGCGCCAGCGCTGCGTGGTAGAGGACGCGGTCTGCCTCGGCAATCACCACGGGCTCGGCACCCATCTCCATCACGAGCGCCTGGGCGATGGGCAGCATGGCGGGTTCAGCCGTGACACCGAAACTGGCGTCGGCCAGCCGCGCCAAATCAAGGCTCATGCCGGTAAATGTCATGGCCGGGTGCAGGGCCAGCGGAATGCCGCCGGCAGCCTTGACGGGCGCCAAAACGCCCGTGCCAAAGCGGCCGGAGGTGTGCGCCACCAGCTGCCCCACCTGCCACGCGTTCATGGCGCCCAGGCCGGACACGAGCCCGGGCAGGGCGTCGTCGGGAACAGCCAGCAGCACCAGCTCCGAGCGCTCCACAATGTCGCCCACCTCAAGGACGGGGACGCCTGGCAGCAGCAGCTCGGCCCGTTCCTTGGAGGCTTCCGAGACTGCTGATACTCCGACGACGGTGTGCCCGGCACCGCGCAGCGCCGCCCCCAGGACGGCACCCACCTTCCCGGCACCGATGATGCCAATGCCCAGGCGGCCCGGCTTAATCGCCATGTTCGTTCTCCTTCACGGGGTGTTCGTTTGCGGGGGTCCCGGCAGGCTCGGGGGTTTCCGGCGTGGGGCTAAGAGCCCGAGGGGCCCCGGCCGAGCTTGCAAGAACGGGGAGCGATTGGGGATCAACCCGCGGATGCGGCTCGGGCGCCTCGGTGTCGTCGGGCTTCGCCAGCCACTTTTCATTGCGGTGGATGCGCCGGGCCGTGGCGGCACGGGCGGCCTGCTCATCAAAGAGCGCCATCGCGTTGGCCACCGACATGTGGTGCACCAGCGGGCGGATGGGGCCCTGTGTTGAATGCAGCTCAAAGTCAACCAGTCCCAGGGCGGCCATGAGCGGACCCTGCCGCAACCCGAGCGACTGCGTGCGTTCATGCGGGACCACTTCCAGTCGGCGGAAGATCACGCCGTGGCGGCACAGCAGTGCGGTGTCGGTGGCGCGGAAGGCATTGTGCCGCCAGGCGAGCGGGTCGATCCAGCGGGCTGACCGCGGGGAATGGACAAAGCCGTGCGTGTTGCCGGGCCCCTTCAGCCCTGCCGCAAACACCTCAAAGGGGTTCTCCACGCCGGGGTCAGGGAACACCAGGCCCAGCACCGCCATGACCTCATCAAGGGTGCCGGCCGGCAAAATGACCGTGCGTGCACCGCCGTCGGACCCGTCGGATCCGTACCCGGCAACATTCACGCGAACCTTGTACCAGCCAAAGGGGCGCCAGATGGGGCCCTGGCTGATGCCGACCGCCTGGACCCTGCCCGGCGGAATGGTTTGCGCCCGGGTTTCCAACATGCCATAGTGCAGACGCACCCCGTCAGGAGAAACCGCCACCCGGAAGTTGAAGTCGGTGGTGATGGTCTTCCAGTAGGTGGCAAAAATGGCAATGGCGAACGGTATGCCGGCTACGAGGACGCCTGGACGCCCGGTCACCACCACCGCCACGATGGCCCCCACAATCACCAGCAGGGTAAACACACTGGTGCCGCTCAGGAAGGCAGCGCCAATAATCCTTGCCGGTGTCAGCGCCAGGACCTGCGTTTCGGGGGCTTCCTGCACGTGGTCTGGCGCGTCCGGATCAACACTCACCCCGGCGGCACGGGCCAGAATAGCCGCCCGCAGCCGCTTGGCCTCCGCCAGCTTAAGGAAGGACAGCTTCAAAGCCGACTTCCCGCCGTCGGCCACTTCAAATTTCAGTTCAGCCAGCCCGAAGGCGCGCGCCAGCAGAGGCTGCACCACGTCGATGGCTTGGACCCGGTCGATCCGGGCCCGGCGCTGCTGGCGAAAAATGATTCCGGAATTGATGTGCACGTGATCGTTGGTGACCTGATAGCGGGTAAAGCGCCACTGCAGGAAGAAGGCCACACCGAAAATGACGACGGCGGCCCCCACCACCACGAGCAGAATCAGCAGCTGCTTGGCGTCGGGGCCGTTGAGCGTGATCCCGTTTTCGGTGCTGGAGAACAGGGAGTCGAGGGAGTTCCGGCCAAAGATGAAGATGATGGCGGCCACGGCAACCCAGCCGCGGACCAGGGGCGACACCGGGTGGACCCTGTGCCAGGTTTCCTCGGTATCGGTGGTGAAGGCTGCGTCCTCGCCCAGCAGGTCTTCGCTCACAGCCCGGCCAATTTTGCCTCACCGCGGGCGGACAGCTGTTCGCGCAGGCGGGCGGCTTCAGCAGCTGGCAGGCCGTTGATGAGTGCGTTGGTGCCGGGAGAGGCTGTGTGCAGGTGGATGGTGCTCAGCCCGAGCATGCGCTCCAGCGGACCCATGGTGACGTCGACGTATTGCATGCGGCCGTACGGAACCACCATGACGCGGTGGAACATGATGCCGCCGCGAATCAGCAGGTCTTCATTGCGTTCGGCATAGCCGATGGCGCGCACCTGACGGGGAATGAGGATGACCTGCCACACGATAATAACCAGCACGACGGCCGGGGCCGCCCAGGCCAGCCAGGCCGGGTAGCCGGCCCATACGCCGGTCAGGTGGAGGACCAGCGGCAGCGCGGTGGCTCCAAGGTAGATGAGGGCCCCGATTCCGGCCGAAATGTACCGGGCCGTGATCAGTTTCTCGGAAACCCGCAGGAAATTCACATCCTCCGGGTCGATGGTGCTGCGACGTTGTTCCTGCAGTGCCTTAGGCAAATTCTTCCTCCCCGTGGCCCTCACGTTTGGGCCGCGGTTTCACGGTTGGGTCGGTGTCCTCTGGGGGCAGTTTGCAGAACCGCTCCACAATGACGCCCACGGCCACCATGACAAGGCCTCCGGAAAGGAGGGCAATAATCTGCCAGATCACGCCCAGCTCGGCGCGCATGGAAATCGTGGGCAGCTGGTCAACCAGGATGCCGCCATGCCAGCCAAACAACACGGCCCCGGCGTAGGCGCAGGCCTGGGCCAGCACCACGGTGCGGGCGGCCATCAGCGGGTCAAGGACCTTGTCCCGGTTTCCGTCCCGCCAGCGGCGCACCTTGAACCCGAGGATCAGGCACACAATGGCGATCAACGCCATGGTGATCAGGGAGCTCAGCGGCAAAACTGGCAGGGCCAGGCTGGCCCGGGAGGTCAGCTCCGTGGCCAGCCAACCGGCAGCCGCCAGAATAATGGCCACCGCCACCAACCATGCAGGCCTGATGGTCCGCATCGTGCTTCTCATTGTTGCCTCATCGCGTTGCTGGGAACTACATATTTAACCGTACTGGGTTTTTTCCAGTTTGGACTTCCTGCCATGAACAGAACTTGTCCGCTGCCTAGGAATCCTGTTCCAGCGGAACATCCTGCACGTGGGCAATGCCTGCCATGTCATCGGCTGCGCCGGCCAATTCCGCCACCGATGCCCCCGCCAGGGTTGCCTGCGGGTCCATCAGCGACCAGGGATACAACACAAACGCCCGGAGCGCTGCACGCGGGTGCGGCAGGGTCAGTACCGGATCTTCGCTGGTGACCGAACCATAGCTGATGATGTCAATGTCCAGCGTGCGGGCACCCCAACGCACCTCGCGCGTCCGGTGGTGCGACAGCTCAACGGCTTGGCAGTGCGCCAGCAGTTCCAGTGGTTCCAAGGTGGTGTCAATGGCGATGACCATGTTCAGGAAGTCCGGCTGCCCGAGCGGGCCGCCGATGGCCTTGGTGGCGACCACGGGTGAGACGTTGTGCAGGCGCACCTCGGGGCGGTCAACGAGATCCGCCACGGCGCTTTGCAACGTGCCTTCACGTTCCCCCAGGTTGCTGCCCAGTGCCAGGATGGCCCGCACCTGCGGGCGCGGGGCACTCAACTTGCCTGCCCCAGCAACTGCTGGCGCGTCCTGAAAACCGTGATGCTGACATCGCGAAAGGGAACCTGGATGGGAGCCTTGGGTTTGTGGATCGTAACCTCGACGGCGTCGAGCACAGGGAACTGTGCAATGAGTTTCTCGGCCATCCGCACGCTGAGTGTCTCAATCAGGTCAAAGGGTTCGCCGGCGATCATGGAGACGACTACTTCGGCCACGGCACCGTAGTCTGCCGTCTTGCCCAGATCGTCAGTGGCTGCCGCTGCGCCGATGTCCAGGTGCAGCACCACATCGGTGATGAAGGGCTGCCCGTCACACTTCTCGTGGGCAAAAACCCCGTGGTAACCAATGGCGGAAACGCCGGTGAGCTTGATGGTGTCGGGGTGCGTCACTGTGCATCCTGCGCTGCCGTGGCCGCCGCGAGTGCGGATTCATTTGCCGCCTGTAGGCGGGCATCACGGTTCGCCTTGCCCTGCAGGAGGCGGGCGGCGACCTTGGCAGCGTCAAGGCTGGCCCCGACGTCGTGCACGCGGACACCCCAAACGCCCTGCGCACCGGCAAGGGCGGTGGTGGCCGAGGTTGCGTCGTCACGCTCCTTGGGCGCAGCAGCCTTCCCGGCGCTTGTCAGCAGCGAGCCGAGGAAGCGCTTGCGGGAGGTGCCCACCAGGATCTTGTTGCCCATCTCCGCCACGCGGTGCAGATTGGCCAGCAGTTCCCAGTTTTGTTCGGCGTTCTTGGAGAAGCCGATGCCCGGGTCAAGGATCAGGTTGTCCGCCTTGACCCCTGCCGCATAGAACTTCTCACGAATCTCTGACAGTTCGCGCACCACATCATCCACCACGTCGGTGTACTGGGTGAGCGAGTCCATGTGCCGCGAATCCCCACGGCTGTGCATCAGCACGTACGGCACTTGGCGCTCAGCGATCAAGGCGATCATGTCCGGATGGACGTTGGCGCCGGAGACGTCATTGATGAGCCCGGCGCCGGCATCCAGCGCGAGTGCAGCCGTTGAGGCGTGGCGGGTGTCGACACTGACGAGTGCACCGGCCTTGGCCAGCGTGGCAATGACGGGCAGGATGCGTTCTTGCTCCTGCGCCTCGTCAACCTCCGCTGCACCCGGACGGGTGGACTCCCCGCCCACGTCGATAATGTCGGCGCCGCCGTAGAACATGCGCAGGCCATGGGCGATGGCCGTCTCTGTGGAGTCGTACTCACCGCCGTCGCTGAAGGAGTCCGGGGTGCAGTTCAAAATTCCCATCACCACCGTGCGGTCCTTGGGCAAGGAGGCAAAAGTGGTCACTGATTTGCGGGCGCGAAGCACGGGCAGGGGCGAGGTGGCCGGGCCCGTACCGGGTGCGGCTGCGAGGGAATCCATTGTGTGTAAAGTTACCTTCCGAGAATCAAGCTCATGGCTTCGGCCCGGGTTGCGGGCTCGTGAAGCGAACCGCGCACCGCACTGGTGACGGTTTTGGCTCCTGGTTTACGCACGCCACGCATGGACATGCACATGTGTTCACATTCGACGACGACGATGGCCCCGGC
Organism: Arthrobacter sp. PAMC 25486; assembly: GCF_000785535.1. Lineage (NCBI taxonomy): Bacteria > Bacillati > Actinomycetota > Actinomycetes > Micrococcales > Micrococcaceae > Arthrobacter > Arthrobacter sp. PAMC 25486. The sequence goes on from NZ_CP007595.1 coordinate 2,660,793, forward strand.
AGGTTTGAGGTGCTCCACGATCGCGTCGGCGATCTGGCTGGTCAACCGTTCCTGCACCTGCGGGCGCTTGGCGAAAAGATCCACCAAGCGGGCCAGCTTGCTCAGGCCGGTAACCCTGCCGTCCACACCCGGGATGTAGCCCACGTGGGCGCTGCCATGGAATGGGACCAGGTGGTGTTCGCAGGTGGAGTAGAACGGAATGTCCTTCACCAGCACCATTTCCTGGTGGGCAATGTCGAAGGTGGTGCCCAGGATCTCGGACGGGTCCTGGTGGATGCCGGAAAAGACCTCCGCATACGCCTTGGCCACGCGCTTGGGGGTATCCAGCAGGCCGCTGCGCTCGGGGTCTTCCCCGATGGCCAGCAGGATCTCCCGCACAGCCGCCTCAATGCGGGGCAGGTCCACCGGGTATTCGTCAGCTGCGTGGGCGGCACCATTGGTGCCGCCCTGCGCGAAGTCAGGTTCGTCGTCGTAATCAGTCACGGAAGTGATCCTATCGCGAGGGCGCTACTGGCCGGGCAGATCCGGGGCGTCACCCTTGCCCAAGTCAAGGCCGGGCACGTTGTTCGGGGCATCAACTTCCCCGTCGAGGTGGGCGCTGGCGAGCTGGTCCTGGGGCGACACGGTCGCCGGATTCGGCGCACCGGCGGCCTGCGCCTCACGGCGTTCCTTCGCCGTGATGACGGGGGGCAGCTCGGAGACGGGGCGGGAATCCTTGGACAGCCACACCTTGCGCTGGGACGGCTTGCGCAGATCGGTGAAGATCTCGGCAATCTCGGCCTGGTTCAGGGTCTCACGTTCCAGCAGTTCCAGGGCCAGGCGGTCCAGGACGTCGCGGTTCATGATCAGCGCCTCGTAGGCGTCGTCGTGGGCCTGGTCGATGAGCTTGCGGACTTCCTCATCCACCACGGCAGCCACTGATTCGGAGTAGTCCCGATCGTGGCCGGCACTGGCGCCCAGGAATGGCTCGCCGGCGGCTGCGCCGAGCTTCACGGCACCAATGCGTTCGCTCATGCCGTACTGGGTGACCATGGCACGGGCGGTTGCCGTGGCCTTCTCAATATCGTTCGAGGCGCCGGTGGAGGGGTCGTGGAACACGATTTCCTCCGCGACACGGCCGCCCATGGCGTAGGCCATCTGGTCGAGGAGTTCGTTGCGGGTGATCGAGTACTTGTCATCCTCGGGGACCACCATGGTGTAGCCCAGGGCGCGGCCTCGGGGCAGGATGGTGATCTTGGTGACCGGGGCCGTGTTGTGCATGGCCGCGGCAACCAGGGCGTGGCCGCCCTCGTGGTAGGCGGTGATCTTGCGTTCCAGTTCCTTCATGACGCGGGTGCGCTTCTGCGGACCAGCCATGACGCGGTCAATGGATTCATCCAGTGCACGGTCGTCAATGAGCTGGGCGTTGGAACGGGCGGTCAGCAGGGCTGCCTCGTTCAGGACGTTGGCCAGGTCGGCACCCGTGTAACCGGGCGTCTTCTTGGCGACGGCGTTCAGGTCAACGCCGGGCGCCATGGGCTTGCCCTTGGAGTGCACCCGCAGGATCTGTTCGCGGCCCAGGCGGTCGGGGGCTTCAACGGGGATCTGGCGGTCAAAGCGGCCCGGACGCAGCAGTGCGGGGTCCAGGACGTCGGGGCGGTTGGTGGCGGCGATCAGGATGACATTGGTCTTGACGTCAAAACCATCCATTTCCACGAGCAGCTGGTTGAGGGTCTGCTCGCGTTCATCGTTTCCGCCGCCGATGCCGGCACCACGGTGACGGCCAACGGCGTCGATCTCGTCAACGAAAATGATGGCCGGGGAGTTGGCCTTGGCCTGCTCGAAGAGGTCGCGGACACGGGAGGCACCCACGCCGACAAACATTTCCACAAAGTCAGAGCCGGAGATGGAGTAAAAGGGTACGCCTGCCTCGCCGGCAACGGCACGGGCCAGCAGGGTCTTGCCGGTTCCGGGAGGACCGTACAGCAGTACGCCCTTGGGGATCTTGGCACCTACTGCGGTGAACTTGTCCGGGTTCTGCAGGAAGTCCTTGATCTCGTGCAGCTCCTCGACGGCCTCATCCGCGCCGGCGACGTCGCCGAACGTGACCTGGGGGTGGTCCTTGGTGAGCAGCTTGGCCTTGGACTTGCCGAACTGCATGACCTTGTTGCCGCCGCCCTGCATGCGGGAGAACAGGAACCAGAAGATCAGGCCGATCAAGACGAAGGGGATCAGCAGGGAGAGCATGCTGGACCAGAAGTTGTTCGTTGCGGGCTGGTCGTCGAAGGACTTCAACTTGGCGTTGTCAATGGCGTCAACCATGGTGGTTGCGCGGTAGCTGCCGTAGTAGAACTGGACGTTCTTGCCCTGGTCCTTGCCGGCCTCGTTGACGAAGTTGTCCTTGAGGACCATGTCCACACGGCCCTCGGAACCAAAGACCTTGACCGAGACAGCCTTGTCAGTGTTGAGCAGGTTCAAGGCTTCGGAGGTGCCGATGCGGCTCTGGCCGGTGCCTGTCAGGGTGAAGAGTGCAGCACTAATGAGCACCACCACCACAATGATCCAGACAAATGGACCCTTGAAGAGTTTCTTAACTTTCATGTGTTCGAGGCTAGGCCTCGTCCCTCCCGCTCAACCAATTCATGCTCGTCCAGGACGCACGCGATACGTCCCCCGGTAATAGCTTTACACCGTTCGCTCTTGTACACGTACAGCAAGTGCCGTTAGTTCCCTGAGGGCATAACGATTCGTCCGTTTCTGCCATTATTGACCGCCCCGTGAACTGATGGCCAGACCGCGTTGAGCCGCGCTGCGCCGCGCCGAACGTAGGTCCAGCCCGCGAGAAGTGGGAAGTTGCACCCTTCTCGCGGGTTGGACGCACCTTCGGCGAATCAGCCCAGTCTCAGTGCGGGCTGGACCCATTCTCGACGCGTGTCCGGACCTGCCCGGCCCGCATTAACGACTGTGGCACCCAAATAACGACTGTGGCACCCACTTTTGGCAGCTCCCGACGCCGCGTCGAACAAAAAAGACGGCGTTTGCGTAAAAAGCCGGCCGTAGACGGGTGTCTTTTTACGCAAACGCCGTCCGAAGCGCAGTACGGTTGCGGTGCGCGCGCTTTATTCGTAAACGTGCGGCGCCAGCGTGCCGATGAAGTCGAGGTTGCGGTACTTCTCGTCGAAGTCCAGGCCGTAACCAACAACGAATTCGTTGGGGATCTCGTAGCCGACGTACTTGACGTCAATCGCAACCTTCGCGGCCGCGGGCTTGCGCAGCAAGGTGCAGATTTCCACGGATGCCGGTCCGCGCGACATCAGGTTGGCGCGCAGCCAGGACAGGGTCAGGCCGGAGTCGATGATGTCCTCTACGATGAGCACGTGCTTGCCCATGAGGTCCGTCTCGAGGTCCTTCAGGATCCGCACCACGCCGGAGGACTGGGTCCCGGAGCCGTAGGAGGAGACGGCCATCCAGTCCATGGTGACGTGGCTGTGCAGTGCGCGGGACAGATCGGCCATGATCATGACTGCGCCCTTGAGGACACCGACCAGCAGGACATCGCGGTCCTGGTAATCAACATCAATCTGCGCGGCCAGTTCGGCGACGCGTGTTTGGATTTGCTCCTTGGTGTAAAGAACATGCTTCAGATCGGCTGCGACGTCTTGTGAATCCACCCATGGCTCCTGATTGTGAAGGTTTTAGTACTGTTTGGCGCTTATGTGTTGCGTCTAAGGACAAGCTTCCCATAGCTGGCACCCTGGTGGGGACCTGCCTGGTTTCGGGGTTGCCGGTACGCGCTGACCTTGCCCGCCAATTGCACCGGTCCGGCAGAGCCTTCCCGCTCCAGCAGTTTTTCCGCGGCACCGAGGCGTTCCAGGCTTGGCTGCACTCCCCCAAGTTCGACGGCGGCCAGCGCCAACACCCTCATCCTCAGGGCCGGAGCCAGTCCCCTCAGGGCATCTTCGGCGAGCCAAATTTGGCCAAGGTCACCTTTTTCGCCCGCATTTTCGCCGTTGCTGGCGCCGCGTTCCACCAATTTTTCGTATTCCGTGGCGGCAAGTTCATCGAGGAAGTCGGCGTCATGGCCCAAAATGCTGGCCGAACGCGCCAGGGACTCGGCAATGCCGGGCCCCAGCTCGTCGATCAGGAAGGGGAGGACGTTGTTGCGCACCCGCACCCGCAAATAGGCAGGGTCCTGGTTGCTGGGATCGTGCCACGGTTCCAGGTCCAGGGCGTCACAGATGGCCAGGGTTTCTTCCCGCCGCAGGCCCAGGAAGGGGCGCAGGTAGCTGCCGCGGCGTTCGCGCATGCCGGCCAGGGAGCGTGTTCCCGAGCCTCGTGCGAGGCCCAGCAGCACCGATTCGGCCTGGTCGTCCAGGGTGTGGCCCAGCAGCACATGGGCTGCCCCCACCTCGCGTGCCGTCTCCTCAAGTGCCCCAAAGCGGGCGGCGCGGGCCGCTGCTTCCGGGCCAACGCCGTCGTGCTTCAGGTCAACGGTGCGCACCAAAACCGGTTCCAGTCCCAGGCCGCGGAGCTGTGTGGCGGTGGCTTGGGCGACCTCCGCGCTGCCGTCCTGCATCTGGTGGTCAACCACGACGGCGCCCACCCGCACCTCGCCGCGCCTGGCAAAAAACGCGCACACGGCGGCCAGGGCCAGGGAGTCGGGGCCGCCGCTGCAACCGACCAGGATCAGGGGCGGGTTTTCCACCACACGGTTTTTGCCGGTGGTTTTCAGGCCCAGGAGCGCGCCCACCATGGCCCGCGCCTTACCTACGGTGGGGTCGAGGCGGCCGCGCGGCTGCTGGTGTTCCTGCGGCGTCATTTACAGGCCCATCCGTTCAACCCAGAGGCGGGCGTTGTGGATTTCTGCTTCGGTGGGCAGGTTTTCGGCCTGCGTCCAGACGTTGTTGAAGCCCTCCATGCCGGCGATTGCCACGGTTTCCCGGACAAATTTGGCGCCGTCGCTGTATTGGCGCATTTTTGCGTCGAGGCCTAGCAGGTTGCGGATGAACTTTTCTATGATGCCGCGGTCCTTGCCGCGGCTGTTGAAGCGCTGGCGGATGGTGCGCACCGTGGGGACGATGCTTTGGTCCACCCCGTCCATGACGACGTTGGCGTGGCCCTCAAGCAGGCTCATGACGGCGGTCAGGTGGGACAGCGACTCTTTTTGTTCCGGATTCTGCAGCAGGTCCAGGACGCTGCCGCGGCTGGGGTCGCCGCCGTCGGACGCGTTGCCGGCGGAATTGTTGCCGTCGGACTTGCCGCGCTTGCTGCCCAGTTCCTTGGCGGACTGCAGCAGGCGTTCACCGAAGTTCTCCGAATCGCCCACGAGCAGTTCACCTAGTTTTTCAATTTCCCCGAGCATGTGGTGGCGCAGCCATGGTGCGGCGGCGAATTGCACACGGTGGGTTTGCTCGTGCAGGCACACCCACAGGCGGAAATCGGCCGGGTCAACCTTGAGCTCGCGCTCCACCGTGAGGATGTTCGGCGCAACAAGAAGCAGCCGCCCGCCGGAGGCCTGCGCCCTGCTCGAGGCGGACGGTGCCAGTGCAGCGAAGGGGTCGTACTGGCCCAGGACCTTGTTGGAGAGGAAGGCGAGCACACCGCCCAGTTGGGCGCCCGTCACGGTGGCGCTGACGGCCGCGCCGGGGCCCCCGAGCGGCGAGCCCTTGACGGATTCGGCCGCCTTGTCGGCCAGGGCACGCAGCACGGGGTCCATCATGACGGCAAAACTCTGGGTGTTGGCCTTGGCCCAGGACGCCCTGTCCACCACGAGAACTTCGGAATCCCGCAGGTCCCTGGCCGCTTCCAGCTGGCTGATTTCGTGGACGTGTGGCACGGATTTTTCGGCCATGAGGCGCAGATTGTCCACGGCGGCGGAGATTTCCGAGCCGCTGAGCGCGGGTCCGGCGGGTGCCAGCCTGGCCGCTGTTTTGGCGGCAAGATCCCAATTGACCATGGAGTGGGGAGCTGGTGTGGTGGCTGTGGGGCTTGTCTGCGGGCTCATGATTACATCAGATCACAGATCGCTGAACACCCGCTGGCGGCCAGCGCAATGAGTGTGCCGTCAGCTCTTCGCCAGGACTGCGGCAGCGGCGTCAACCACCGGACGCGCCGCGGCCGCCCCGTCGCTGAGCCCGTTGCCAAGGATGGAGAACACCAGCAGCCGCCCGTCGGAATTCACCACGTAACCGGACAAAGCGGTGACAAGAATCAAGGATCCCGTCTTGGCCCGCACCAACCCGGCCCCGTCAAGGGATGGCGGCCGGACAAAGCGGTTGGCGAGGCTGCCGCTCAGCCCTGCAATGGGCAGTCCGGGCAGGGCCAGTGCGGCGTCCGCACCTGGTTTGTCCAGCAGCAGCGACAGGAACTGCACCAATTGCGCCGGGCTGATGAGATCTTCAAGCGCCAGCCCGCAATTATCCACCGTCACGATCGTGTCCATCGGCAGCCCCAGTGCGGTGACGGCCTGGCGGACGGCGGCCACTGCGCCGTCGTTCGTGGCAGGCTTCCCCATCTTGTCGGCGACCATGCGGCCCAGGACTTCCGCCACATAATTGTCGGACTCTTCCAGCATGAACCGGGTTTGTTCGGCGACCGTGGCGGATTCAACCGAGGCAAGCACGACGCCGGGCGCAAGCACCGCAGGCTGGCCGGTGTCGCTTTCGCTGGGCGCGGGTGAGGCGGTGGCGCTGGGTGAGGTGGTGTTGGTGCCAGGCGCGGCGGGTGCCTTGCTGCGGGTGATGGTGCCCATCGTGGCAACACCGGCCTTTTCCAGCTCCCGGGCGAAGGACTCGGCCACGGCAACCGCTGAATCCTGCGGGCGCGGCCCGCTCAGCTCGCCGGCGGTAACCCGCCCGGCGTTCAACGCCATGGGGTAGATCGGAGCGATCTCGCCAACCTCAACATCTTCAGACGCCCAAGCAGGGTTCAGTGCGGGTCCCGTGAACAAGGTGTCGTCAATACTGATGGTGACGGGGGCCTTCGTCCCCTTGGTGGCCAGGGCTGCCGCTGTTTCCTTGGCGAGCGTTTCCAACCCGGCACGGCCCATGACGGATTCCTCGCTACCTGCCCCGGCAGCGAGCATGGAGTCGCCGCCGGCGACCAGCACGATCTCGTTGATTTTTTCGCCGGCCACCGCGTTGGTGGTGAAACGCGTGTCAGGGCCGAGAGTTTTCAGGGCAGCCCCGGCGGTGAGCAGTTTCAGGTTAGACGCAGGAATCCTCGCCGTCTTTCCATCCTGGGAAAACAGCTCCCGGCCGGTCAGGGCGTCGGCGACATACACGCTAAAAGTACCTGCGCCGTCGGACTTCAACGCCTGTTTCAGCTCGGCCGAGAGCCTCGCGGCATCAGGCAGGGGCGCGTCGGGACTCAGGGGGGCGACGGAAGTCACGTGATGCAAGGTGGTGGGCGCCAGCTGCGCGGTGGGCACAACAGCCACGGCGGCGGGATCCTTGGGCAAGAATGCGGGAAACAATTCCATGCCAACGGGTACGCTGACGGCGGCGAGGGCGCAAATAAGCAAGCCGCTCGTCACAACTTTTGAGGTGCGTCCCATGGGGATCGGGGTTCCTTCGCAAGTGATGGTCCGGCGAACGATTTCAACCGAAAAAGGGCAATAATGTACCCAGTAAGTCCGGGCGGGTTTTCAGCGCAACGAAAGCGCCTATATCCTCATACTAGACGGAAATCTTGCGTGGAGCCGCGTCAGGCCGCGCACACCCCATCATTTGAGGAGCATAACGATGAAGCACGACGTCACCATCGAGATCCCCCGCGGATCACGCGTCAAGTACGAAGTTGACCATGAGACCGGCCGTGTCCGCCTGGACCGCGTGCTGTTCACGTCCATGGCGTACCCCACGCACTACGGCTTCTTCGATGACACCCTGGGCGAAGACGGTGACCCACTGGATGCGCTCGTCATGCTGCAGGACTTCGACCTGCACCCCGGCGTCGTTGTGGATGCCCGCCCCATCGCCGTGTTCAACATGACCGATGACGGCGGCGGCGACGCCAAGGTGCTGTGTGTTGTTGACGACAAGCGCTTCGACCACATCCAGGAACTCTCCGACGTGGACGAATTCCTGATCAAGGAGATCGAGCACTTCTTCATGCGTTACAAGGATCTTGAGCCCGGCAAATGGGTCAAGGCTGAGGGCTGGGCCGACCGCGCCGCTGCCGAAGCCGAACTGGAAGCTTCCATCAAGCGTTACGAAGCCACCAAGCACTAAGCCCTGAAGCACGACGGCGGCGCTCCCCTATCGGGTGGCGCCGCCTTTGCTTTCCCCACGGAAGGTGACACCGGGCACAGTCGTCATGAAACCTCGATGACTTGATGCAGGGACGTTGTCCACAAAGATGTGAGGCACGCTCGGCCAACGACCCACGACGGCGGCACGGATCCCGTGGGTTTCCCGGCTCCTTCTCAGGACCTCAGTACCTCAGAGTGGCGATTATCTCGTCGTCACGGTCCCATTTGCCCAGCGTTCGCAAGGTGCCGGATGTTCGCACGGTCGACAAGACGGCTCGGTTTACCAACTCACGCACGGTTGATGAAGTCAGCCGTTTCTCATCACGTGGCAGGTACAGGGAATCGACTCGGCCTTCGTCCGCTGCCCGCGCGATTTCAGCAGCATCCAACGCGCCCTTGCCTTTGTGAACCGCTGATAGGGCGCGCTCACGCTCTGCAGAATCGCGAGCGGCTTCACTCTCATGCAGCAACTTCCAGGCTGCCGAACGCAACTCATCCGGCAGTTTACGTTCAGGATTGCCCGCGATTACTTGGTCATGGACTGCAGGATAGGAGGTGGCGTCGCGGAAGATCGGCAGATACTCCGCAACGGAGGCGAGAACGAGTGGTTGCGACCGCGCGGTTCCGAGTTCATCGCCGACTGCCTTGCCAACGGCGTGAATGAACTTCTCGGTGAGCATGGTCTCCGTCTCACCAGATCCGCCCTGACCGTAGAAGGCCGCTTCTCCTCCGCCGATTGCACGAGACTGTAGTGATTGTTCGGGAAGCTCACCGATCACGGCGTCGAAAGACTCGGGGATCGTTCCGAGTGGAAGCTGCTCTATGTTGTTACGAGTCGCTTCGAAGAGTCGGAGCGAGTTTTTCGCCAGTGCCAAGATGTAGCACTTGCCGTCATTCTCCAAGATTGGGACCAAGGGCAGAACCTGGAAGTGGTCGGCGACCATGACAGACTCGCTCACTTCGAGCGGGATCCTCACCGCCAGGTGGAAGCCGGGCGCAACGAACACGGCGAGCCCCCGGCTCTGCAGTCTCCAATACGATGAATCAGCGACTAGGTCGGCAATCGGGGCGAACATGGCTTCGGTGTCCGACTTGCTCATCCCAGATTCCACGAATTGCTCGGAAGCTAGTTTGATGTGGCTCTTGAGAATGTTCGCGGACTGGTCGGCCTGCGTGCCGGCCACGTCAGTGGGTATGTAGAAAGTGGCTTTCAGCCCGCTTACTTCATCCCGTTTGAATACTGCATTGAAGTCAAGGGGATCAACTGTTCCCTGAGAATTGGTGGTCATGAGCGCGTACCTCCACGTCGGTGGTTCACTGATCGTCCGTATTCTTCTTCCACCCTACATGACGGCTTTTTTCAGCGACAGGACGCCGTATAATCCCGGCAAGATGGCAAACCGCTGCCGAGGCACCTCAAGCGAGGAGTGGGAGCGTTTGGGTGGGCCCACAAGCGCGAGGGACCCGCTCTGAGCTGGCGAGGAGTGGGAGCGTTTGGGTGGGCCCACAAGCGCGAGGGACCCGCTCTGAGCTGGCGAGGAGTGGGAGCGTTTGGGTGGGCCCACAAGCGCGAGGGACCCGCTCTGAGCTGGCGAGGAGTGGGAGCGTTTGGGGACTACACCAGGCTGCGCAGGATGGCGGCAGCACCGTCGTCGTACACGGAAGCCGTCACCTCACTGGCCGCAGCCTTGACATCATCCTCGGCCTGCCCCATGGCAACACCCCGGGCCGCCCAACGCAACATTTCAATGTCATTGGAGCCGTCGCCCACGGCCACTGTCAGGGCGCTGTCGATGTTCAGTGACGCGCGCAGCACCTCCAGCGCGGAGGCCTTCGTGACCCCGTCGGCCGCAATGTCGAGCCAGGCGCTCCAGCCGATGGCATAGGTGACCCCGTGCAGGCCGGCGGCGGCGATCGCGTCCGCGAATTCCTGTGTGCTGGCTTCGGCGCTGTTGACCACCACCCGCACGGCCTTCGCCTCCAGCAGGTGGTGGAAATCGACGCCGCGCGCCTCAATGCCAAAACTGCCATCCTGGAAGCGGGAAGTTGAGAGGAAGTTGCCATCGGCGTCCTCAAGGGCGAACCGGGCGCCGGGAACCTTCTCGCGCAATACCGTGAGGGCCGGGGCCGGGTCAAAGGTCACCCTCTCGATGACTTCGTAGCCGTCGGCCAATTCAGGGTCCAGCCGGATGGTCACACCGCCGTTGGAGCACACGCCGTAGCCGCGGCGCAGCCCGATGGCCTCCACGATGGGAAGCAGCGCACCGAGGGAGCGCCCGGTGGCGATGATGACGTGGTGGCCGGCGTCAACCACGGCCTGGGCGGCGGCGCGGACGCCGTCGGTCATGATGCCGTCGTGGTCCACCAGGGTGCCGTCCACGTCAAGGGCCACGAGGTACTTTGTTGTTTCATTCATCCGGTCATCGATGCCGGAAATTTCATTATTTACTGTCATAGTCATATCTCCAGTGAAACAGATCGGCCCAAGAAAGCCACATATTTTTGCTGTTAAAACTGTGAACACCGGGTAAATATCCACAGCTGTTTGCACAGTGTGGATATTTGCCCGGCGTTCACCAGCGGCCCATCCAGGCTGCTTGTGGATCCAAAGTTACAGGACCGGGAAGACTTCCATGCCGCCCAGGTATTTGCGCAGGGCGACGGGGACGTTGACCGAGCCGTCGGCGTTCTGGTGGTGTTCCAGGATGGCTACAATCCAGCGTGTGGTGGCCAGCGTGCCGTTGAGGGTGGCAACTGCGCGCGTGCTGCCCTTGCCTCCGTCTTCGGCAACCTGGCGTTCGCGGATGTTCAGGCGGCGGGCCTGGAAGGTGGTGCAGTTTGAGGTGGAGGTCAGTTCGCGGTAGGCGTCCTGGGTGGGGACCCAGGCCTCGCAGTCGAACTTGCGGGATGCCGACATGCCAAGGTCGCCGGCCGCGGTGTCGATGACACGGTAGGGCAGCTCCACCTTGGCCAGCATTTCCTCTTCCCAGGCCAGCAGGCGCTGGTGCTCCTCGGCAGCTTTTTCCACGGTGGTGTAAACAAACATTTCCACCTTGTTGAACTGGTGCACACGGATGATGCCGCGGGTGTCCTTGCCATGCGAACCGGCCTCGCGGCGGTAGCAGGAGGACCAGCCGGCGTAGCGGACAGGTTCGTCAACGTTGATGATCTCGTTGCCGTGGTAGCCGGCCAGGGCCACCTCGGAGGTGCCCACAAGGTAAAGGTCGTCGTCAGCGAGACGGTAGATCTCGGCGTCGTGCTCCACATCAAAACCGGTCCCGGCCATGGTCTCGGGCAGCACCAGCGTGGGGGTGATCATGGGTGTGAAGCCGGCCTCGATGGCCTGGTCCATGGCCATCTGCAGCAGCGCCATTTCCAGGCGGGCGCCAACACCCTTGAGGAAGTAGAAACGCGAGCCAGACACCTTGGCGCCGCGTTCCATGTCGATCGCGCCAATGAGCTCGCCGATTTCCAGGTGGTCTCGGGGGGTAAAGTCGGGGAATTCGCGCGGCGTGCCCACGGTTTTTACCAGAACAAAATCGTCTTCGCCGCCCTCGGGGACACCGTCGGAGACCAGGTTGGGGAGGCTGCGGACCAGGGCGTCCTGCTCGGCAGCGGCCACATCGGCAGTGGCTGAGGCTGCCTTGACAGCCACGGCCAGCTCTTTCACCTCGGCCAGCAAGGCAGCCTTTTCCTCGCCCTTGGCCTTGGCAACCTTCTTGCCGAAGGCGTTTTGCTCGGCCCGCAATGCCTCAAAAGAGGTGATCGCGGACTTCCGGGCAGCGTCGGCGGCAACGATGGCGTCAACAATGGACGGCTCGGCACCACGGGCACGCTGGCTGGCACGGTAGGTTTCGGGATTTTCGCAGAGGTCTCGTACATCGATCACGCCCTAAGCCTATCCAATCAAAACAAGTTGACCGGCTAAGGTTAGGGAATCATGCCAACTGAAATTCTCGTCGTCGTTATTGTGGCCGCCGTTCTACTTGCGGCGGCCGTCAGCTGGCTGGGTGTCCGCAAGCTTGCACAAAAGCACACCCGCAGCGCCGTGGGCGATTCCCCGCACAAGATCCACCTGGCCAGGCAGCAGGTTGTTTTCATCTACAACCCCACCAAAAACGGGGCCGAGGACGCAAAGACGCTCATCGCCCGCTCCGTTTCAAAGGCTGACTGGCCCAGGCCCATTTTTCTGGAGACAACCGCCGAGGACCCGGGTCTCGCCATGGCGATGGCCGCGCTTGAGGCAAGGGCCGACGTCGTTATTGTGGGCGGTGGGGATGGCACGGTGCGCGCTGTGGCCCAGACCCTGCGGCACACCGAAGTGCCCATGGCGATCATTCCGCTGGGCACCGGGAACCTGCTGGCGCGCAACCTGAACCTGGATGTCACCGACATTGCCGGCAGCGTCCAGATCGCCTTGTTCGGGCACCAACGGCACATTGATGCTGGTCTGATGGAGATTGAGGACGGCGTCACGGGCGCGGTGGCCAAGCATTCCTTCATGGTGATTGCCGGGCTGGGCATGGACGCCGAGATCATGGGAGACACCAATTCCAAGCTGAAGGAGCATGTGGGCTGGCTGGCGTACAGCGAGGCGGGGCTGCGGCACATGGCCGGGCCGCGAAAGAAGGTCAGCATCGCCCTGGACGACGAGCCGGCACAGCAGCGCAAGGTCCGTTCGGTGCTGTTTGCCAATTGCGGGTTGGTCCCCGGCGGTATTGATTTTGTCCCCAATGCGTTGATTGACGACGGCGTCCTCGACGTTGTGGTGATCAGCCCCCGCAGCGCCCTGGGCTGGCTGGCGATGGCCGGGAAAGTGGTGTTCCAGCACAAGAACCACCTGCCAGTGATTAATTTTTACCGCTCAAAAAACGTGACCATTCGCACGGTGCTGCCCGTGGAGACACAGATTGACGGAGACCCGTCGGGCCCGGCCACACAGGTGAAAGTCAGTGTGGAACACAAGGCCGTGCTGGTGCGCGTGGCGGCGCCGAACAACCCGGCGGGCTAATTACGCTTCCGGTCTGGCCGGCTTCGACTTAATCCGTATCTGCCGGGCCAGCTTGCGCTCAGTCGGTTTCGGGGCGTTGCGCCTGTTCCCGGATGAGGCGTTCCTCTTCGTCAAAGCGCAAGTCATTGGCGTCGTCGCCCTCGTCGCCCACCGAAGTGTCCTTGCCTTCATTCCGGCCGGGATTGACTATGGTGCCTTCGTTTTTGCCTGCATGCGGATCCATGACCGACTCGCCTCTTCCCTGCTGGGACCAACGTTTCCTTGTCCCCAGAAAGTGCTTTCGTGGAGATACGCCAAGCATAGGCTCGCCGGTGCGCGGGCGAAAGAGACGCGCCGCAGCCGTTGCCTCTGAGCGTGCCGCAGGCCAACCACTCTCAAAGAATTCGAGTTTGCACTTATTAGACCAAAACGGCCCGTTTTCGGCGTTTTTCGTCTAATAACTGCGTACTCGAATTGGGGACTGATCAGAGGCGGCACCCAGACCGGACGAGCAAACGCCCGCTAGAGCAGGGTGTCGACCCAGGTTGCAGCCTCGTCAAAGGCTGCATCCGCGTTGTAGGAATGGATCAGCGGCGGCTGCTTGTCCGCCCGCGGGTAGGACCCGAGGAAGCGGATGTTGGGGCTGACCCGGTGCAGTCCGCGCAGCGCATCGGCCACGCGTGCGTCGCGGATGTGCCCGTCCACATCAACGCTGAACGTGTAGTGTCCCAGGAATTCCCCGGTCGGGCGGGACTCAATGCGGCTCAGGTTCACGCCTCGGCTGGCAAATTGTTCCAGGATGGCCATCAAAGCACCGGGGTGGTCCTCGGGCAGCGGAATCGCCAGGGTTGTCTTGTCCGCTCCCGTCGGCTCGGGCAGGGTCCCGGGCTGGCCCACCAGCACAAACCGGGTGACAGCACCAATATTGTCTTCAATGCCGGCGGCCAGAACGTTCAGGCCGGTCTGTTGGGCCACCAGCGGCGCGCACACGGCGGCCTGGAAAGCGTCGGTGCCGGCCACCAGCGCGTGGGCGGCAGCCGCCGTCGAATTTGCCGGAACATGCGACGCCGACGGCAGGTGTTCGCCAAACCAGTCGCGGGTCTGTGCCCACGCATGCGGATGGGTGCCCACGGCCGTAATGTCCTCCAGGGAAACTCCGGCCCGTGCCAGCAGCACAAAGCTGACCGGAACAACCACTTCATGCAGGATCCGCAGCTCCACCCCGTTGGAAATCGCGTCCAGGGTTGCAGGAACGCCGCCCTCAATGGAGTTCTCGATCGGCAGCATCGCGGCAAATGCCTCACCCGAGCGCACCTTCGCCAATGCCGCTGCGGCGTTGGTTGACGGGATGCGGGCCATGGCGCCCGCGCCAGGAACCTGCAGCAGGGCAGATTCGGTAAAGGTCCCCTCCGGCCCAAGGAAAGTCAGGGGCAGCGTGGAAGAAATCGGCGCGGAAGTCATGAAGAACCTGTCGTTGGTGGAAATACGGGACCGCTGAAAGCTGGAGGGTTAGAGAACGCGCGGGGTTTCGCCGTTGGGGGCGACCATGGGCTTGTCGGCCTCAAACCAGGCGCCCATGCCGCCAACAACGTTGAACGCGCTGTAACCATTTTGGATCAACCAGGTGGTGGCACGGAAAGAGCGTCCACCGGTGCGGCAGATGACGTTCACGTCAACGTCTGGATCCAGCTCCTCCAGGCGCTCCGGCAGCTGCTCTAGCGGAATGTGCAGGGCCCCGTCAACATGGCCGGCTTCCCATTCGTAGTCTTCGCGGACATCCAAAATCACCGCGTCGGCACCCAGTTCGCTGACGGTCACGCTCATGATGTCTGACATCTGTAATCTCCTCGCACATGAAAAATTATTACGGGACCAAGCCTATCCCCGAGAGAGCCGGTGCGAGCGAAGCGGGTACTGGGAGGAGATAGGCGCTATCTTCGGGGGACCCGAGGCTGGCCAATGCAGCCCGTCCACAGAAATGCAAATGTGACTGATTGTGACCCAGGTGTCAAAATTAGTGGTGTGAGTTCACCAGACAGCCCCGCCGAAACGGCCAAGGCTCCCCAGACACCCCGCGACACATCCTTCTTTGGGCAGCCAAAGATGCTGCTGAACCTCTTCAGCGTCGAGCTGTGGGAACGGTTCTCCTTCTACGGCATGCAGGGCATCCTTGCCTACTACATGTACTACTCCGTCACGCAGGGCGGCCTCGGCATCGACGAGACCACTGCGCTGGGCATTGTCGGCGCGTACGGCGGCGGCGTGTACCTCTCCACCATCCTGGGCGCCTGGGTCGCTGACCGCCTGATGGGTTCGGAAAAGGTGCTGTTCTACAGTGCCATCCTGATCATGGCCGGCCATCTCTCCCTTGCCTTCATTCCCGGCGCCACAGGCCTGACCATCGGCCTGATCCTCATCGGTGTCGGCTCCGGTGGTTTGAAAGCCAACGCCACCTCACTCGTGGGAACCCTGTATTCCAAGGACGACGACCGCCGCGACGCCGGTTTCTCCATCTTCTACATGGGCATCAACATTGGCGGCCTCATCGGCCCGCTGGCCACCGGCTGGCTGCAGGTCACGTACGGCTTCCACATCGGTTTCGCTGCCGCCGCAGTTGGCATGGGCTTCGGCCTGCTCCAGTACGGCCTGACGCGCAAGAACCTGCCCGCATCTGCCCACGGTGTTCCCAACCCGCTTCCCAGGGCGCAGTATGGCAAGTTCGCCGCCCTGGCGATTGCCGGCGTCGCACTCATCGTTGTGGCAGTGGCCCTGAAGCTCATCACCGCCGAAAACCTCAAGTGGGTCATCGTGGCCGTCGTCATTCTGGCCACTATCGCCTACTTTGCCGTCATCCTGGCCAACAAGACCCTGACCGGCCTGGAGCGCAGCCGCGTGTACTCGTTCATGCCGCTGTTCCTGGCGAGCGCCGTGTTCTGGTCGCTGTTTCAGCAGCAGTTCACCGTGATCGCCCTCTACTCCGACAAGCGCCTTGACCGCAGCATCCTCGGCTGGGAGGTGCCCGCCAGCTGGGTTACCTCAATCAACCCCGTCTTCATCATCATCCTGGCCGGCGTTTTTGCCGCAGTGTGGACCAAATGGGGCCCCCGCCAGCCCGGCACGCCCGTGAAATTCTCTGCGGCGCTGGTCGTCATGGGCCTGGCGTACCTGTCCTTCATCCCGTTCGCGGGCATGGCCATGGTGCCGATGCTGGCGATCGTCTTCATCCTGCTGCTGTTCACGGTCGCCGAGCTCATGCTCTCCCCCGTGGGCCTCTCCCTGGCCACCAAGCTTGCCCCGGCCGCGTTCCAGACGCAGATGGTGGCGCTGTTCTTCCTGTCCGTCTCGCTCGGCACGGCCATGTCCGGCGTCCTCGCCCAGTGGTACGACCCCGCCAATGAGACCCCCTACTTCCTCGTGGTGGGCCTGGTCTCCATTGGTTTCGGCGTGCTGCTGTTCCTGGTCAAGAAGCCGGTCAAGAAATTGATGGCAGGCATTCTCTAAACCGCAAAGTACGACGGCGGCACCCCACCTTTCGCTTTTTCGCGAAGGTGGGGTGCCGTTTGCGTTGGGGACGACCGCGGGCTAATTTCAGTGCGGGCTCAGGGCCGGGCTGTGGGCTGCCGGCGGCTAGGCATAGGTGGTGAACTCACCTTCAAGGATGCCCATGATGGCGGCAAAGAAGAACAGTCCAAAGGCCCACAACGCGCCCCAAATCACGAGCGCCAGATAGTTGGTGACCAGGCCGGTGACGGCGAAACTCTGACCCTGCGGGGCTTCCTTGCGCAGACCCATGTGGCCCAGAACGATGCCGGCAATTTGCGGCAGCATCAGCCAACCAAGGAAAAGCAGGGAACTGAGTCCAAGGATCATGCTGGCCAGGCTCAATCCCTGCGGGCCAGCGGATTTTTCGGCGTAGCCCGTGCCTCCCTGAAAATGCGTGGGCGCCCCGTAGTACTGCACCGGCCCGGGTTGCTGCGGGTAGTTCGTCATCGTGTGCTCCTTGGGAGTTGATGCCCGTGCAGGAAAAGCGGCATCCAGAAGAGTTGCCTCCCATGCTAGTGCAAGCATCCCGGTGGCCCGCCGGCCGCAACACCCGGATGGTTCCGCAACACCCGGATGGTTCACAGGATGGGCAGTGGATGCCAAAGACGGCCCCGCTCTGTCATGCTGTAATTATGGCTAGCCGCGCGGGCACTGTTGCCCTTCCCCAAGACCTCGTTGACATCACTGCCCTGATGGACGCTTACTTCGACCTGACCCCGGACCTCAGCGATCCGGCCCAGCGGGTGGCGTTTGGCACTTCCGGGCACCGTGGCTCCTCCTTGAAGTCTTCCTTCAACGAAGGGCACATCGCCGCCATCACGCAGGCCATTGTCGAATACCGTGCCGGGCAGGGCATCACCGGACCATTGTTCATGGGCAAGGACACGCACGCCTTGAGCGAACCCGCCCAGAACACCGCCCTTGAAGTGCTCGCCGGCAACGGCGTGGAAGTGCTGATCGACGCCCGCCACGCCTACACGCCCACACCAGCCGTTTCGCACGCCATCCTCAGCTACAACAAGGGCCGCGCCAACGGGCTTGCGGACGGCATTGTCATCACCCCGTCCCACAACCCGCCCGGCGACGGCGGTTTCAAGTACAACCCGCCGCACGGCGGACCTGCCGATTCCGATGCGACCGGCTGGATCGCCAACCGCGCCAACGACCTCCTCGAGGACGGCCTGCGTGGCGTCCGCCGCGTGCCGTTGCAGGAGGCCATGGCCGCCTCCACCACGGGCAAGTTCGACTTCCTTTCCAGCTACGTAGACGACCTCCCCTCAGTCCTGGACCTTGACGCCATCCGTGCCGCGGGTGTCCGCATCGGTGCCGACCCCATGGGCGGGGCCTCCGTGGACTACTGGGGCGAGATTGGCGAGCGCCACAACCTGGACCTGACAGTGGTCAACCCCACCGTCGACCCACAGTGGGCCTTCATGACCCTCGACTGGGATGAGAAGATCCGCATGGACTGCTCGTCCCCGTCGGCCATGGCATCGCTGATCAACAAGCTCTCTTCCGGGGCACCCTATGACATTGCCACCGGGAACGACGCCGACGCCGACCGCCACGGCATCGTCACCCCCGACGGCGGGCTGATGAACCCCAACCACTACCTGGCCGTTGCCATCCAGTACCTCTACACGCACCGCACGCAGTGGCCCGCCACCGCTGGCGTGGGCAAGACGCTCGTCTCGTCCTCCATCATCGACCGCGTGGCAGCCGACCTTGGCCGCCAGCTCGTTGAGGTGCCGGTGGGGTTCAAGTGGTTCGTGCCCGGCTTGCTCTCCGGCGAGGGCGTGTTTGGCGGCGAGGAATCCGCCGGCGCCTCCTTCGTGAAGAAGGACGGCTCCGTCTGGACCACGGATAAGGACGGCATCCTGCTGGCCCTGCTCGCCTCCGAAATCACAGCCGTCACGGGCAAGTCCCCCTCGGTTCACTACGGCGAGCTGACAGACCGCTTCGGGGCGCCGTCGTACGCGCGCATCGACGCCGCCGCAACCCGCGAACAAAAGGCCGCGCTCGGCAAGCTCTCCGCCGCCGACGTCTCAGCCACGACCCTGGCTGGCGAAACCATCACGGCGAAGCTGACCGAGGCTCCCGGCAACGGTGCGGCAATCGGCGGCCTGAAGGTCACCACCGAGAACGCCTGGTTCGCGGCCCGCCCCTCCGGCACCGAGGACGTGTACAAGATCTACGCCGAATCCTTCAAGGGTGCCGAACACCTGGCGCAGGTCCAGGCCGAGGCCAAGGCCCTCGTGGACGGCGTCATCTCCTAACATTCGCTCCCGCAAGGACGTGCATTGAGTTATGCGCTGGCGGAGGGACGAACTTGGCGCAAAGGGCCAACTGGCTTTTCTCATGCGCCCCGGTAGCCGTTCACGTTGCGCAAGCATCAACCGGCTTTGTGTCTGCGCAGGCGCAACCACGTGCGCTTGCGCAGAGGCAAAGTCGAGTTTGCCCAGGCGCACACTCAGGGTGCTCCGCTTGCGCATAGAGCAATATGCGCAAGCGGAGAGGGGCCGGGCTGCGCATGAAAAAGTCGAGCTGAAGTCTGCGCTTCTGCAGAAGTCCCCGCCGCATAGCCACACTCGAGGGACTTCCGGACCGGCGGCAGCGCCGGATCCGGAGCACCTGGAGCCGGCACGGATTGTCAACGCACGGGCCCGGATGCACGGGACCTGCCGTGAGCTTGCGAGCACTGGGAGCATCGGGGAACGGGCGAAGAATCTTTCTGCTCGCGAGGGAACTGCGGCGCAAGCGCAGCCCGGCCGGCGCAAGCGCGGAATCAAACGTTAGTGGTGGGCGCCAAGTTCGTGGTCGGCGTGACTGGCCGGTTCCAGCTGGAACGTTGAGTGCTCGATGCTGACCGAGAAGTGCCCGGCGACGCAACTCTGAAGCGCGTCAAGCATTTGCGGTGCGTGGCCGTCGTGGAAGCACTCGTCGTCCACCACCACGTGGGCCGACAGAATGGGCAGCCCGGTGGCGATCTGGCTGGCGTGCAGGTCGTGGACGCTGCGTACGTGGCCAATGCCGAGGATGTGTTCGCGGACCTCGTCCAGGTCAAGGCCCGACGGCGTGGACTCCAGCAGGACGTGGATGGTTTCCAGCAGCAGCTTCACGGTGCGCGGCAGGATCAAGGCGCCGATGAGCATGGCCACGATGGCGTCGGCCTGCATCCAGCCCGTGGTGGAAATGATGATCGCGGCAACGATCACGGCCACCGAACCCAGCGCGTCGTTCACCACCTCCAGAAATGCAGCGCGCATGTTGAAGTTCTTGTTGCGCCCGCCCATGAGGACAAACATGGACACAATGTTGCCGAGCAGGCCGATCGCGCCAAAAACAATCATCTCGTTGGAGGCGATTTCGGTGGGGTTGAACAGCCGCTGGACGCCTTCCACCAGCACGACAAGCCCGACGGCGAGAAGCACTGCGGCCTGCGCTGTGGCGGCGAGGACCTCGGCGCGGGCAAATCCCCAGGTGCGCTTGCTGCTGGCGGGGCGGACCATCAGCCGGGCGGCCAGCAGGGCCATGGCCAGTCCGCCGGCATCGGTGAGGACGTGGGCCGAGTCAAAGAGCAGCGCCAGGGAGCCGGTCATGATGGAGCCGATGACCTGGAAGACAAAGACAGCCAGGGTGATGCCCAGCGCAACGGCGATCCGGACGTGGTGGCTCTCGCCAGGGGCGCCTGCGTGCGAATGGGAGTGATTGTGACCAGACATAATTCAATAGTACATCGAACGCTGAATTCATCAAATGCTGTATGATATTGAGAATGAAGCCCATTAGCAACGCAGCAGTTCTGGCCCGCTTCGGCTATGCACTTTCGGACCCCACCAGGGCGGAGATTCTCATGGGCCTGGCCAGGGAACCGCAGTATCCCGCGGATCTTGCCGTCAATTTGGGCGTTTCCCGGCAAAGTATCTCCAACCACCTCTCCTGCCTGCGAGAATGCGGACTGGCCGTTGCCATCCCGGAGGGCCGCCGGTCGCGGTATGAATTAGCCCATCCCGAGCTGGCCCACGCACTCAACGACCTGCTCGGCGTCGTGCTGCTGACCAGCGAAGGCCACGTCCCGCACCCGTGACCGCACGCACTCCTATATTCTTATCGGCGGGCCTCTCGCACGTGTGAAGGCGGAAATCGGAGAAGCGGATGAGTTTGCTGGGCACTAAATGGAGCGTTCACGGCGATGGCAAGACCATCGCGCCGGGAGAGGTTGTCTCCCCCGACGAGCGGCTGAGCTGGCCCCGGACCATCGGCATCGGCCTGCAGCATGTGGTCGCCATGTTCGGCGCAACGTTCCTGGTCCCCCTGATCACCGGCATGCCGCCGGCCACAACGCTGTTCTTCTCCGGCATCGGCACCCTGCTGTTCCTGGTCATGACGCGCGGCCGCGTGCCCAGCTACCTGGGTTCCAGCTTTGCGTTCATCGCCCCGATCATGGCCTCGCAGCAGCAGTTCGGCGTGGCCGGGGCGCTCGGCGGCGTGGTCGTTGCCGGCGTGACACTGGCCGTTTTGGGCCTGATCGTGCAGAAGTTCGGCGCCTCGTGGATCAACCGGCTCATGCCGGCCCCGGTGACCGGAACCATCGTGGCGCTGATCGGGCTGAACCTGGCCCCGTCGGCCAAGTCCAACTTTGAGAAGGCGCCCATCACGGCGCTGGTCACGCTGCTGGTCATCATCCTGGTCAGCGTGCTGTTCCGCGGCATCCTGGGCCGCCTGGCCATCCTGGTCGGCGTGGTGGTTGGCTACTTCGTGGCCATGCTGCGCGGCGAGGTGGACTTCTCTAAAATCGACCAAGCCGCCTGGATCGGCCTGCCGCACTTCCAGACCCCCACATTTCACTTTGCCGTGCTGGGCCTGTTCATCCCCGTGGTCCTGGTACTGGTCGCCGAGAACATTGGCCACGTGAAGTCGGTGGCACTCATGACCGGCGAGGATCTTGACCCGTACGCCGGGCGGGCCATCATGGCCGACGGCGTCGCCACCACCCTGGCCGGCTTCGGCGGCGGCTCCGGCACCACCACCTACGCGGAAAACATTGGCGTCATGGCCGCCACCAAGGTGTACTCCACAGCCGCCTACTACGTGGCCGGCATCGCGGCCCTGGTCCTGAGTTTCTCCCCCAAGTTCGGTGAGCTGATCGCCACCGTCCCCGTCGGCGTCCTCGGCGGCGCCGCCACCCTGCTCTACGGCATGATCGGCGTGCTCGGTGTGCGCATCTGGGTGCAGAACAAGGTCAGCTTCTCCAACAACATCAACCTGACCACGGCGGCCGTCGCACTGATCATCGGCATCGCCAACTTCACCTGGACCGCCGGCAGCCTCACGTTCGAGGGCATCGCCCTGGGCACCGCCGCCGCTCTGATCATTTACCACGGCATGAGCGCCCTGGCGAAGTGGCGCGGCACGGCCACGAACCCCCTCGATCCCGACGAGTCCCCCGCCGAGGTTGCTCTCAGCAAGTCCTAAGCGGTAAGAGAGCTGCCGAGGGACCCGCTGCGAGCTTGCGAGCAGTGGGAGGCAGCGAACGGGGAGGCCACCTGGCAGTGAAGGTAGCCTCCCGCCGTGGCACTTTGTGCGTTAAGGCCGCGGGGGCGGCTCTCTGTTTTTGGCCGGATCAGGCGGTTGCACCGTTGATCCGCTGCGGGACGCCCAGGGGGTTGGAGTCGCGCAAGGCGGGCGGGAGCAGGTGGGCCGGCAGTCCCTGGTAGGCCACGGGACGCAGGAAGCGCGTGATCCCGGCCGTTCCCACCGACGTGGACGTTGGCGCGGTGGTGGCCGGGTACGGCCCCCCGTGCTGTTGCGCATACGTCACGGAAACGCCTGTCGGCCACTGGTTCCACAGCACGCGCCCGGCCTTTCCGGCCAGCACGCGCACCAGTTCAGGGGCGATCGCGTCACTGTCCTCACCCTGAATGGTGGCTGTGAGCTGGCCGTCCAGCACGCCAGCCACAGCCAGTAACTCCGACTCCGCTTCGTAGGTGGCCACCAGCGCCGACGGGCCAAAGCACTCGGTGATCAGCCCCTCGGGATCCTTCAGCAGGGCCGCCGCCGTAGTGACATTCAGTGCCGGGGCCGGCGGCGACGCCAGGGTGTCCCGGGTCCTGCCCAAGGGGGCAACGGAGCCGTGCCCCAACATGCCTTCCAGCGCGGCCGTGTAACCAGACTGGATCCTTTCGTTGAGCAGTTTGGCCGGTTCCGGGCGGGCGGCGCCAGCCAACTCCGCGACCATGGTCGAGCCCGCAGGAACCAGCAGAATTCCGGGCTTGGTGCAAAATTGTCCAGCGCCCATGGTGTACGACTGTACAAACCCTGACACAATCTCCGACCCGCGCGCGGCGGCGGCGGCCTCGGTGACGAAGACGGGGTTGACACTGCCCAGCTCGCCGTAGAACGGGATGGGTTCGGGGCGTGAATTGGCCAGGTCAAACAATGCCCGCCCGCCCGTGATGGAACCGGTGAATGCTCCGGCTTTGATCCGCGGGTCCAGGAGCGCGTCGCGGCCGGCCTGCGTGCCGTACACCAGTTGCAGGATGCCCGACGGCGCGCCGGCACCTTCCAGCGCCTCGGCGGCCACGCGGCCCACCGCGGCCGAGAGACGAGGATGGCCGGAATGCACCTTCAGCACCACCGAACAGCCTGCGGCCAAGGCAGAACAGGTGTCCCCGCCGGCCACGCTGAAGGCGAAGGGGAAGTTGCTGGCGGCAAACACCACCACCGGTCCCAGCGGTTCCAGGACACGGCGGATGTCGGGGCGGGCACCCATGGGCCAGGCCTCGTCGGCATGGTCGATGCGGGCGTCTTGGTAGCCGCCGTCGTTGAGAAGTTCGGCAAAGAGGCGCAGTTGGAAGGTGGTGCGTTTCAGCTCCCCGGACAGCCTGGCCTCCGTGAGGTTGGTTTCCGCTTCGGCGAGTGGAACGAGTTCCTGCGAGGCGCCATCGAGGGCGTCGGCCACGGCAACCAGGGCGGCGGCGCGGTCTCCCGCGGGACGTTGTCCCCACTGCTGTGCCGCGGTGGCTGCCGCGGCCAGAATGGCTTCCAGCTCGGCCGGGGTGGTGGTTGTTTCACTCATGGTTCGCATCCTTTTTGTTCGTGAACTTGTCCGTTCTTCGTCTGCCTGGGTGGCCGGTTGCGCGGGTTCGCCGGTCGCCTCGGCAAGGGCGGCGAGGCGGCCCAGTGACACTGGCGCGGCCAGCGTCCTTTTGGACATGGCCCGCAGGTCGTCGGCGCTGACAGCCCGGCCGGTAAAATCTGCGGCAATCCCTGCCGTGGCAAAACCGCACACACGCCCCTGGCACCAGCCCATGCCGGGCCGGGCAAAGGACTTCAGGCTCCGCGCATCCAGTGCCCCCAGCTCCTCGTGGGCACTGCACAGCTGCCCGTAGCTGACTTCCTCGCAACGGCACACCACGGTTTCGGGGCTCAGCCAGCCGGTCCAGCGCGCGGGCACCGGGTTGGCCCGGTGCATGGCCACGGCAAAGGCACGCAACCGGGCACGCTGCTTTTGCAAGCGGGAGATCCGCTGACCAAATTCCGTCGAACCGGGGGCTCCGATGCTCCCCGCAGCACTGACACCGTGGAGGCTGACACCGCCTGCTGCGGTGCCGCCCGCAATTCGGGCTGCCTGGGCGGCGCTGACGCCCAACGCCGCGAGCTCCCCTTCAACAACGGCCATGGCAGCGCCACCAATGCCGGTGGCCTCCCCCGCAACACTCACGCCCGGCACGGTGCTGTTCAGCTGGTCGTCCACCACCGCCACGAGCGAACCGTCAACGTCCACGACGGTGCCGGCGCCCACGGCCAGCACCAGTTCCAGCGAGGGTGTAAACCCCCAGCCCAATGCCACAAAATCGCACTTCACGCGCCGTCCAGTTCCCGCCACCACGGACCCATTCGCAGCCAGCCGGGACAGGGTCACTGCCTCCACCTTGTCCGTGCCGTGGATTTCCGTCACGGCGGTGCGGGTGCGGTACGGGATGCGGTGCCGCGCCAGGGCCGCCGCATATTCCATGCCTTCCAGGGCCTTCTCCGGTGCCTGGACCACGCCGGCCACATTCCGCAGCCAGCCGTTGGGAGAGTTGGCCTCGCAAATCGCCGCAACCTTGACGCCCGCCGCTGCCAGGGCCGTTGCGACCGGGAGCAGGAAGGGTCCGGTTCCAGCCACGACGCCGGTTCCCCCCGGCGCTGTCATGTTGCCCTTCAGCAGGGCTTGGACGCCGCCGGCGGCCATGACGCCGGGAAGGTCCCAGCCAGGCACCGGCAGTTGGCGGTCATATCCGCCGGGGCACAGAATCAGGTGGTGTGCCCGCACGGAATCCGGGACGGCGGCAGCTTCCGCGCCGCCGTGCACTGGCGAATCATCAACTGTGGGACTCAGCCGCAGCACCCGAGATCCATCGGATCGGGCCTCCTCCACCAGCCACAGCTGAGATCCACGCAGGTAGCGCAGCCGCCCCGCCGCCTCGTGGCTGTAGAGGCGGGAGCGCAGATCCCCGAAGCGTTTCCAGTCGTGGTGGCCGGAACCTTCGCTAGCCTCGGTCTCGCCACCGACACCTGACCCGTGCCCGGCCTCGTCGCGGTGGCGCCAGAACTGTCCGCCCGGCTGCTGCCCGGCATCCACCAGGACCACGCCCAGCCCGGAGTCGGCCGCATGGACTGCGGCGGCGAGTCCCGCGGGCCCGGCGCCCACGACCGCCACATCGAAGGCGGCGAGTCCCGCGGGCCCGGCGCCCACGACCGCCACCTCAAAGCCCGCTTCAAAGGTCATGCCGACTCCCCCGACCCTGTTTCCAGCACCATGCCGTCGCGCACGGGCGTGATGCAGGCGCGTTGGTTGGGGACGCCGTCGGCCGTGATCAGGCAGTCGAAGCAGACGCCGATGCCGCAGAACAAGCCGCGCGGGCGGCCTTTTTTGGCCGTGGTGCGCCAGCTTGCCACGCCGGCCGCAGTCAAGGCGGCCCCCACGGTTTGGCCGGGGCGGGCCGGCAAGGGTGCTCCGTCGAAGGTCAGTTCGATCTCAGGCATCGGCCTTCTCCTGTGCGGCTGGGACATCAAATCGTTCGGGCGCAAAGGGCGCAAGGTCCATGGCGGGAGCAACGCCAGCCAGCCCCGCCGCGATCAACGCCCCCGTGCCGACGCTCAACCCGATCCCTGCCCCTTCATGTCCGCAGGCATGCCACAGTCCCGTAGCCCGGGGATCGGACCCGATGACGGGCAGATGGTCCGGGCAGTAGGGCCGGAAACCGAAATAGCTGCGCAGGGCCTTGGCCCGGGACAGGAACGGGAACAAGGCGATCGCCTTGCCCGCCATGGCCGCGATGACCAGAGGATCAAAGTTCTTGTCAAAGCCCACGCGTTCGCGGCTGGAACCAATCAAGATGGTACCTCCGCCGGTCCCCTCCACCACAGGGGAGGTTTGCAGGCCGGCGTCGGAACTGGCCACATTGTCAACATACTCGGCGGCGTACACCTTGTGATGAACCAGGACGGGCAGTGGCTCCGTCACCAGCACATAGCCTTTCCTTGGCAACACAGGCACGTTGACATCCGCCAGGGCCGCGACCGCACCTCCCCACGTTCCCGCAGCATTGACGACGGCGGATGAGCTGATGCTTCCCCTGCTGGTCACCACGCCCGTGACCGCGTCGCCCAGCCGCAGAAACCCTGTGACCGCGGTGTCCGCATGAACGGTGGCGCCGCGTTCGCGGGCCAGACGCAACAGGTGGGCCGCCGCCAGCATGGGCTGCACCTGGGCGTCCTGGGGATAGTATGCCCCGCCGGACATGTTCGGGTTCAGCTGCGGTTCAATGTCCAGCAGTTCCGGCCCGGGGACGAGCTCTACGGCGATACCGGCGGCCCGCTGCCGCTGCGCCAGGCGGACAAGGTTTTCCTGGGCGCCGGGCCGGGCGGACACCACCAGCCCCCCTTTGGACTCAAACTCCCACAAGTGGCCAAATTCGCCGAGCTCGCCGCGCCACAACTCCTGTGAGTATTGGGCGAGGGTGAGTTCGGGGCCGGCTTCCTTGTCGGAGACGAGAATGTTGCCTTCGCAGGCGCTGGAAGTTCCCGACGCAATGGCGCCCCGCTCCACAACGGCCACGGACAGTCCGGCGCGCGCAGCAAAATACGCGCAGGCGGCGCCCACGGCACCTCCACCAATGACAACAACGTCAACGAATCGGGGAAGACTCATAGCAGTAGTATGTCACACACTACAAGGTCGTGGAGCGTGTCTTGGGGAAAATAATTCCACCCACCAAAGCCCCCCTCGTCGAGTACGCAGTTGTTGGACCAAATATCGTTGGAACGCGCTTTCCACGTCCAACAACTGCGTACTCGATGGATAGGGAATGGGATGCGGTTACTGCTTGGCCCAGTCGGTGCGGACATGGCCTATGTGCATGGTCATCAGTTCCTGCGCCTCCGCAGCCTTGCCGGCGGCGATCAGGTCCACCAGCTCCACGTGTTCCAGCGCCGCGTCGCGCAGCTTGCCCGCAGCGGCCAGAGGCGCCAGCCCCAGCAGCCGGGTGTGGGCACGCAGCTCTGAAATCAGGGCAATCAGGCGTTTGTTTCCGCTGTACTCAAGGATCGCAATATGAAACGCCCTGTCGGCTTCCGTGTACTGGATCAGATCGCCGGAGACCGCGAAGTCCACAATGGCGTTGGCCATCCCACGCAGGCGGGCCAGACCGGCGTCGTCAATCAAAGGGGTGACCTGATGGACGGTGGGCGGTTCGATGAGCAGGCGCAGCGCCGTGATTTCGTCAAGATCCTCGTCGGAGACTTCGGTGACGCGGAAACCCTTGTTCGGCAGCGAGGTCACAAGCCCTTCCTTGGCCAGGTCAAGCATGGCCTCGCGCACGGGGGTGGGCGAAACACCGAAGCGCTTGCCCAAGGCCGGAGCGGAATACACCTCCCCCGGTTTCATCTCTCCGGAAATGACAGCAGCGCGCAGTGCCAAGGTCACCGTCTCGCGCAGGCTGACGTTCTTTTTGACCATGGTCAGGTGCGATGCAGCTTGCGTGCTCATGACGCTCCATTCCCTCAAGGACCCCAGACGGGAAAATCACCCACTGTAATATGACATTTTAGTGTACGGCCGTCCCGGATTCACTCAATGCTTCAAAGGCACGCCCTGCCACCACGATGTCCTCCCACGCCATGCCAACACCGGTATACAACAGCGGCCTGCCGGCTGCGGGAGAAAAACGTCCGGACACCAGGTCGGACAGTGTGGCCAGGCCCCGCTGCTCCCATTCCGCGGAGGAACGGGCGGGAATCAGATCCCCCGCCTCGCGCAGCGCCGAGGCCCTGCCCTCAACCACCACGTCGGCGCGGCGGGCCAGGACGGGATCGATCTCCCGGGCGTCCAAGCCGTGCGAACCAATCGCGGCCACCACGGCGGTATTGCTGGGCAGGTTCCCGTCAAAGACCGGCACCTGTGAGGATGTGGCACAGATGATGGTGTCGGCCCCGGCAATGTCATCCATGGTCCCGGCACGGACCTCCATGCCCTGCCCGGCATACTTGTCCGCGAGCGCCTGGGCACCCTCGGGCCGCCGTCCCACGATCATCAGTGTTTCGATCCCGCACACGGCGGCGAGGGCCTCAATGTGCCGGTCGGCCTGCAAAGAGGTACCGAGCACCACCACGACCCCGGCCGAGTCCGCCCCGCGCAGCGCCAGTAGCGCCTTGATGGCCATGACGGTGACGGCGGGCGTGCGGATAAGCGTCAGCTCGGCCCCGTCCATGGTGGCCAGCGGCGCCAGGGTGCCCTTGTCCAGCAGCAGGTAGGTGCCCTGGATTTTCGGGTGCCCTTGGGCGGGGTTTCCTGGCGCCACGGTGGCCACCTTGATCCCGGCATACTTGGCCGATTGCGCAGGCATGAGCAAGAATTCCCCGGCATCCAGCGGCGCAAATATCCTGGGCGAATCCAGTTCCGGATCCAAGCCGCCGCGCAGCGCCTCCTCGAGGGCGGCCACGGCAATCTCGGGCTTGAGCAATTCCTGCAGGCGTGCAGCGTCAATGTAGGGCAGTGTCATGGTTGTCCTAACGTTTGGGGTTCGAGGAAGTCTTGGGGGTTCAAGGTACGTACGACGGCGGCACTCCCGCCGGGTGCGGCCGTCACCGACACGTGGGCCGGGCCTGCGCTGGCGCCCAGTGTATCGGCGTCGGCCTGGGTCAGCAGCACCACGGGGGTTTGGCGCCCGTACAGTTCCGCTGCCGCCAGCACGCCAAGGCAGACGATGGCGTCCCGGGCCGTGAGCAGGATGGCGGCCGGCCCCACACCTGCGCGGAGCTGCTCGGCCAGGACGGACGACGATGAACTGGAGCCGCGGGAAGCAGCCATCAACAGGACGGTCCCACCCAGCAAGGTGCCGCGCTGCGGATGATGGGTATCGATGATCATTCCGGTATTCCTGTCGGTGCCACCCCAGAAGGAGAGGGGTTCCGCCAATGCCAGCAGCGTGCCAGACCCGGCGCCGGCACACAGGGTGGTTCCGGTGAAGGATGTTTCAGGCCCATTGCTCGTCATGGCGGACCACCTTTCCGGCGAGGGCGGAGTCGACGCATTCGGCCAGGGTGGCGAAGATGATGTCCACACCAATGTTCATGGGCGCATACCAGGCCCACTTCCCTGACGGGGTCATGACGGCGCGTTCCTCCGGTCCCAAGATGGGTGTGATGTAGGTGCAGGTATCCACCACGATCCGGGCGCCGCGTTCCTCCGCAGCTTGGGCGTGGCCGGACTCGCGGGCTTGCGCGAGGACCTCGCGGGAGGTGTTGATCCAGACGGTGCAGCCCGGGCTGAAGAACGGCTTCCCCTGGAGCAGCCCGGCCAGCTGGTTGAATTCGGTGGTTGAAAAGTGCGGCGTTCCCAGGGCGATTGCATCCAGCGGGGCGGCGGGGTCCGCCGTCGTCAGTTCATCGCGCATGCACCGGACCATGGCGGGTGTGATGGCTTCCCAATCTGGGGCCCCAGGGTCCGCGTCGCCGCCTGTCCCAGTGCCGCCGGCGCCGCCTATGCCGGTCCCGCCGGAGGCTCCGTCACCGCCCCATCCGGCGGCGAGCGCCTCGGGGGTCACGCCGGCAATGTGGAACAGGGCCACGCCGCCGGAGGAGGCAGCCGTGGCCCCGAAGGCCTTGAGCTTGTCCTCATCCACCGCGCCGGGGTCGATCCCTGTCAGCAGCGGGATCCTCTCCCCCACCAGTCGCCCCACCACCCCGCCCAGGGCGGCCCACACGGCCTCGTGCCCCAGCATCGCCGTGGACAGTTGCGAACAGTCAAGCTCGACGGCGGGCAGCCGGTGTTCACTCAGGTGCAGCCCCGCATGGGGCACCCTCCCGGTGACGGCGGCGCAGATGTCCAGGAAGTCGCCGTAACGTTCGGTGCGGGCGCCGAGGACGGAGTTGGCGAAGACGATGGCGTTGGATTCGGCCCAGGCGATGTTCTCACCAAAGGCGGGCCGTTCGGTGGACTGATAGGGCGCGCACGTCCACGTGGCGCGGGCACCGAGGGTCCGGTAGGCGTCCATAAGTGCACGTGCCGGCACCGCCTCACTTGGCGGCAGGCGGACCAGGCCGGGGTGCAGCAGGTCAAGCGAGCTGGTGTTCAGTGTTGTGGGGACGGCGACCTTCGCACCAAGGTCGGCAAGTTTTTGGGCAAAGTCCAGCCCGGCCTGGCCGTGGTAGAGGCAGCTGTCGATGTGTGCGTTCGTGATGGGCATGAGCCTGTCGGCGCCCAGCACGCCCGCCACGGCCACTACGATGCGCATGGCCATGGCAGTTCCCGGGCCGTGGCCGCCGTCGAGCATGGCAGTTTCCTCGGGGGTGAGGAACAGCGCCGGCCCGCTCACAGCCCCGTTCACAGTAGGAATCCTGCCGGGAAGGGGTCGTCCGGGTCCAGGAGGTATTGGCCCATCCCCGTCACCCAGGCGCGGCCGGTGATGGTGGGGATGACGGCGGGGAGTCCGCCCACGGTGGTTTCGGCGATGAGCCGGCCAGTGAACCGGGTGCCGATGAAGGACTCGTTGATGAAGTCGGTGTCCAGGGCCAGTTCGCCGCGGGCGTGCAGCTGGGCCATGCGGGCGCTGGTTCCCGTGCCGCAGGGTGAGCGGTCAAACCAGCCCGGATAGATGGCCATGGCGTGGCGGGAATGGGCCGCGGTGGAGTCGGGCGCCTGGAGGTAGACGTGGTGGCAGCCGTGGATGTCCGCACGTTCCGGGTGCACGGGCGGGTTGTGCTCGTTGATGGCGGCCATGATGGCCAGCCCCGCGGCCAGCAGCCGGTCCTTGGCCGCG
The DNA here is from genome assembly GCF_000785535.1 of Arthrobacter sp. PAMC 25486. Taxonomy (NCBI): domain Bacteria; kingdom Bacillati; phylum Actinomycetota; class Actinomycetes; order Micrococcales; family Micrococcaceae; genus Arthrobacter; species Arthrobacter sp. PAMC 25486. The sequence goes on from NZ_CP007595.1 coordinate 2,691,862, forward strand.
CGCTCAAAGGGCAGCTTAAGTTCGTCAAGTTCGACGACGGCATAAAAGTTTCCGCCGAACGCCATGTCGTACCGGACGCCTCCGTACCCGGGCACGTCCACCGACTGGTCCAGGGCCAGTGAGAAGGAGGGGACGTTGGTGATGGTGACCGCCTTCGCCGCCCCGTTTACCACGTGCACCTCCGCCACGACCAGTCCGGCCGGGGTGTCCAGCCGGATGGTGGTGACGGGTTCCTGGACCGGGACCATGCCGGTCTCCACCAGTACGGTGGCCACGCCGATGGTACCGTGACCGCACATGGGCAGCAGCCCCGAGACCTCGATGAACAGCACCCCGAAGTCGGCGTCCGCCCGGGTGGGCGGCTGCAGGATGGCTCCGCTCATGGAGGCATGCCCGCGGGGTTCAAACATGAGCAGGGTCCGGATGTCGTCCATGTTCTCGATGAACCACTGGCGGCGTTCTGCCATGGTGGCGCCGGGAATGGTGCCCACACCTCCGGTGATGACCCGGGTGGGCATCCCCTCGGTGTGGGAGTCAACGGCGTGAAACACCCTCTTGGAGCGCATTAACGGCTTCCTCCGTGCTGGGTTGCGGCTGGGGCGGGTGGCTACTTGTAGCCCTTGGCCAGGACGGCCTCGGTGTCGGCGGTGATGCGTGCCGTCAGGCCAGGGGAGAGCGGCAGGCGGGGCTGGCGGCAAGCACCGCCCTTGCGGCCCACCATGTCCATGGACAGCTTGATGGACTGCACAAATTCCACCTTGGAGTCCCACCGCAGCAAGGCATGCAAGTCGCGATAGATGGGTAGCGCCGTGGCGATGTCCTCCATGTTGCCGCTGGTGACGAGGTTGTACAGTTCCACCGTGCTTTGCGGGATGGCGTTGGGGTAGCCGGCGATCCAGCCGACCGCTCCTGCGATGCCCATTTCCAGCAGCACGTCGTCGGAGCCCACCAGCAGGTCCAGCTCCGGCGCCAGCTCGGCGATCTCGTAGGCCCGGCGCACATCGCCGGTGAACTCCTTCACGGCCACAATCAGGCCCTCGCCGTGCAGGCGTGCCAGCAGCGGCGGCGTGAGGTCAACCTTGGTGTCGAGGGGGTTGTTGTACGCCACGATCGGCAGGCCCGCCTTGGCCACTTCCCGGTAGTGGGCCATGACGGTGTCATCGTCGGCCCGGAACGTGTTCGGCGGCAGCGCCAGCACGGACGCGGCACCGGCGTCGCGTGCCTGCTCGGCCCAGCGCCGGGATTCCGCGGCACCATAGGCGGCGACGCCCGGCATGACGGTGAAGCCCTCCGGGGATGCGGCAACGGCCGTCTCCACCACCCTGGCCCGCTCCCCATCGGTCAGCGTCTGGTACTCGCCGAGGGAACCGTTGGGGCAGACGCCGTCGCAACCATTGGCCGCAAGCCAGGCCACATGCTCACCAAACGCGACATAGTCGACGCTGAGGTCATCATTGAAGGGAAGCGCCGTGGCAACGTGGATGCCCTGCCAGGGCTGGGTACGTGATGTCATGAAATTCTCCTTGCAGGTGGTCAGCCGCCATTTGTCCTTGGTTGCGCCGCCCGCGGGAGGGTGCTGGCAGCGCCGCCAACAATGGATTACAGGCCCAGCCTAACAGTACAATGTCACATTCCACTAGGGTTCGCGGGGACTAATTTTGCACCTGTTTCAGCGCCCTCCGGCCCGACTTCTTCCGGCTCTTCCCTGCGCGCCTTCCTCCGCCCCTCTCGCAGCGGTGGCTGGATCTTCCGGCGGGCGCCCCAACGGAAATGATGCTGGTCCCGCTTTCGGAGCCCGGGATACCAGGCTCAATAGGCGGGAGCGGGATCATTTTTCCAACCCAACAGCCGCGAGTGATCTCCATCCGGACCAAGTTCGCCGAGGTGTGAGATCACGCCCTGCGGGACAGGGCGTGATCTCACACCTCGGCGAAGGAGGGGCCGTGCCGGTTGCGGCTCCCGCAACCGGCACGTCACTCAGGTGGTGATTCCACCGCCCAGCCGGTCGATGGTTGAGCGCAGGTAGGCAAAGACCTTGTCGTCACCAATGCCGTCATGTTCAAACTCGTTCGTGACCCAGGCGTGGACGTTGCCCACGGCGGACGCCGTGGCCAGTTGCAGCCCGGCGTCCACGTACATGTCGTCAAAGTAGACGGCGGCGGCAACAGGGACCTCGTTCGCGGCGAGGCGGTCCAGGTCATACAGTTCGCTGAAGGTCTCGCGCCGCGCCAGCTCGTTGACGGCCCCGGCAAAGGGGCGCAGCAGGCGGATCTCCTCAAACATCCACGGGAACATCATCTCGCCCGTGAACATCAGGGGCCGTGCCGTCTCCGCAAATTCGGGGTGGTTGTCCCGTTCCCGCTGGGCCGCCCAGTTGGTGGGGCCGTTGCCGCCGTGGGAGTAGATGCTCTCCTGCAGGGCGGCGAACAGCGGGTTGTCGGCGAAGGAGGTGCGGGCCAGGACCTGGGCCAGGAAACCATCGCTGAGGGTGCCCGCTTCCGTGAAGGCCTCCTCCAGCAGCCAGTGCATGCGCTCGAAGCCGGGCTTCATGCCGTAGTCGATGCCGAGGGTCTGGAATCGGCGCACGGTGAGCCGGTCGCCGTCGGGCAGGCGGACGTCATGGTTGGCCAGGTGGTCCGCCACTGCGGCGGCCTGTTTCAGCTGGTGCGGGTAGCGGGCATAAAATTCATGGTTTTTCCCGGCCGTGCGCGGGAACGTGCGCCGGTACACCTCGGAGGCGTCCGGCCAGATGCTGGCCAGCCCGCCGGTGACATAGCAGGCCTCCAATGCCTCGGGCGCCCGGGACAGGTATGTCAGCGTCAGGAAGCCGCCATAGCTTTGCCCCATGGTTGACCAGCGGCGGCCGCCGAAGCGGGTCTTGCGGATGTGTTCGGCGTCGGACACTATCGAATCCGCGCGGAAGTGGGACAGATAGTCGGCACCGGCGGCAGCCCCCGCCGCACCCTCGCCGAAACGCGCCATGGTGGCGGCGTCGATGCGGGTGCTGCGGCCCGTGCCGCGCTGGTCCAGCAGGAGCACGCGGTGTGTTTTCAGTGCCTGCCCAATCCAGCCGGCGGGGCTGAGGGGGCGGGGGCCCTTTCCTCCGGGGCCGCCCTGCAGGAACACCATCACGGGCAGGTCCTCGTGGCGGCGGACGGGGTCCATGAGTTCGCGGGCAAACACGGTGATGGTCTCCGTGGCCGCAGGGTCGAACCAGTCCAGCGGGACGGTGGTGAAGAAGTCCGTGACGGCCATGCCGGGGATGATGTATTTAGTTTCGTTCATGACCCCATCCTCTCAATGAACCCGCCGCAACAGCCTGCAGCGCCAGCCTTGGTGTGCCTCAACGCAGCACGAAGCCCAGCCCCAGCGCATCCCTCGGGTCAAGGGTGAACAGGCAGTGCGCCACCAGGTGGGCGGTGCCGCGGACGCCGACCACCACCCCGGACGGCTCCCGGGCCGCCACGTGTGCCGAAAAGTGTGAATCGACAATGGAATAGTGGTCCAGCACCGCGCCGTCGGCCAGTTCGCCGGAGTCATCCAGTGAGGCCACCCGTGCCGCCGTGCCGGAGCCACAGGGTGAGCGGTCAACCTGCCCGTCGGCAAAAATGGTCACATTGCGCTGGGCCAGGTTCCCGCCGCCGCCCGCCGGCTCATGGAAGATGGTGCCGTAAATGCCGTCCAGCCGCGGCTCGCTGGGGTGCCTGGCGGCCGGATTCCCGGACAGTGTGGCCTTGATTTGCCGCCCGGCCTCGATCAGTTGGTTGAGGCACGACGGCGTGACCTCCAGTCCCGCGGCGCGTGCCGGCAGGGAGGCGTACAGCGCCCCGCCCCACAGCACATCCACCTCCAGCTTGCCAAAGTCCACCGTGTCCACCGTGATGGACCGGGCCATGACGGCGGAGGGGACGTTGAGGAAGGTGACGGCGTCCACGTGGCCGGCCACCATCGTCACCCGGGCCGTGACCCGCCCTGAGGGAACGTCGATGACCACGTCCGTGTCGCCGTCGTCCGCGGCAGTGACCAGACCACTTTCCACGGCCCACGCACCCAGGGCGATGGTGCCGTGGCCGCAGGCGGTGGAAAAGCCGTCCTTGTGCCAGAACAAAACACCCAGGTGGGCGCCGGAATCATTGGGCGGCACAATGAAGCCGCCGTACATGTCAGCATGGCCGCGCGGCTCGTTGACCAGCAGCTGCCGCAGAATATTGGCAGGGCCCGTCTGGGCGCTTTCACGCCGGTCAAGGACCGTGGCGCCGCTGATGTCGAAGGGTAGTTCCGGGACAATCCGGAACGGCTCCCCCGCCGTGTGGTAATCCACCGTGGCGACCCGCCACGTCGCGGCCTCTACCAAATGCTGTTCCCGCTGCTTGCTCTGTACCCGCTCAGGCGCCAAGGTATGCCTCAACAATCCGTGAATCGGCCAGCAGTTCCGGCCCTGTTCCTGTCATGGTGGTGACCCCGCTTTCAATGACATAGCCGCGGCTGGTGATCTTCAGGGCCGCACGCGCGTTTTGTTCCACCAGCAAAACCGTGGTGCCGTTGGCGTTGACGTCCTTGATGACCGCCATGACCTGGGCCACGATCAGCGGCGCCAGTCCCATGGATGGTTCATCCAGCATCAGCATTTTCGGCCCGGCGATGAGCGCCCGCCCGATGGCCAGCATTTGCTGCTCCCCCCCTGACAGCGTGCCGCCTTGTTGGTTGCGGCGTTCGGCCAGCAGCGGCAGCATCTCAAAAACTTCCTTCATCCGCTTGCTGACCGCACCCCTGTCCTTAACGAGGTAGCCGCCCAGTTGCAGGTTCTCCGTGACACTCAGGGTGGAGAAGATCCGCCGCCCCTCGGGAACATGAATAAGCCCGGCACCCACCACCTCCCACGGTTTCGCTTTCGTGATGTCGGTGCCGGCAAAGCTGATCTTGCCCGCGTGGGATTTCACGATGGCCGACGCCGTGGACAGTGTGGTGGTCTTCCCCGCCCCGTTGTTGCCCAGCAGCGAGACGATCTCGCCCTCCTCGACCCGGATGTTCATCCCGCGCAGTGCCTGGATCTTGCCGTAAAACACTTCCACGTTCTCAAATTCCAGCATGGACATCAGGACCCACCTTCTTCCGGTTCGTCTTCCTTGCCCAGATACGCCTCGATCACGGCCGGATTCTTCTTCACTTCCGCAGGGGTGCCGTCGGCAATTTCCTTGCCAAAGTTCATGACCACCACCCGCTCGCTCACCTCCATGACCACCCCCATGTCATGTTCAATAAGCACGACGGCGGCGCCCTCGTCCCGGATCTTGCGGCACAAGGCCAGCAGGTCTCGTTTCTCCGAGTGGTTCAGGCCGGCGCCGGGCTCATCCAGGAGTACCAGCTTGGCCTTGCGGGCCATGGCGCGGGCCATTTCCACCTGTCGCTGCTGGCCGTAGGCAAGGTTTCGCACGGGGATGCCGCGGCCTCCCTTGTAGCCCACAAAGTCCAGCCAGCGGTGGGCCTCGGACGTGTAAAACGCCTCACTTTTACGGTAGCGGGGCGTGTGGAACAAGGAGTCCAGGAAGTTCTGCCCGCCGTACAGGTGCATGCCTCCCCTGACGTTGTCCAGGACCGTCAGGTCGGGGAACAGGCGCAGGTTCTGGAAGGTGCGGGTCACCCCCGTTGCGGCGATCACGGCCGGGCGCTTGCCGGTGACGTCCTGCCCGTCCACGGTGACGGTGCCACTGACGGGCTTGTAGAAGCCGGTGATGCAGTTGAAGGCGCTGGTTTTGCCGGCGCCGTTGGGGCCGATGACGGAGACGATCTCGCCGGCGTCGGCCGTAAAACTGAGCCCGTTGACGGCCTTGACGCCGCCAAAGGCGATTTGCAGGTCCTTCACCTCAAGCAGCGGGCTCATCCGTCTTCTCCTGTCGCGGGACCGGCATTGCTCGCAGAACTGGCAGGGGCCATTTTCTTCCTGCGCGAACGTTTGCCGCCGTGGGCACCTGGTCCGGTGCCGCCGTCGTCTTTCCCCGGCCCATCCTTCTCGGGCTCATAGGCCCTGGCAGGCCAGAAGCCCTGGGGGCGCAGGACCATGACGGCCACCAGCACAACACCGAAGATCACGTAGCGCAGGTTGCCCATGTCGCGCAGGAATTCGGGCAGCAGCGAGATGACCACGGCACCGACCACCACGCCGCGGGTGTTGCCCATGCCGCCGAGCACTACGGCCATCAGGACCAGTGCGGACTGCAGGAACACGAAGGATTGCGGGGAGATGGCGGAGAGGTGCGAGGCGAACAGCATGCCGCCGATGCCTCCCCAGATGGCGCCGAAAATGTAGGCGGCCAGTTTGACCTTGTAGGTGTGGATGCCCATGGCCTCGGCGGCGTCCTCGTCCTCGCGGACAAAGCGCCAGGCCCGGCCCAGCCGCGACCTGCCCAGCCGGGCCGAGCCCAGGACCAGCAGTCCCACCACCACCACACAGAAGTAGTAGAACGGCACCGGGTTGGAGAGGTCCACGCCGAACAATTCCACCCCGGGGATGCCGTAGATGCCGGAGGGCCCTCCGGTGATCTCCAGGTTGTTGGCCGTCAGGCGGATGATCTCACCGAAGCCGAGCGTCACGATGGCCAGGTAGTCGCTGCGCAGCCGGAGCGTGGGGCCGCCGATGATGAGCCCGGCCAGGATGCACATGAGCACGACGGCCGGGATGGTGAACAGGATGGGCATTTCAAAGGCCTTGGACACGATGCCGGCCGTGTACGCCCCCACCGCCATGAAGGCGATGTAGCCCAGGTCCAGCAGGCCGCAGTAGCCCACCACAATGTTCAGGCCCGAGGCCAGCAAGACGAAGATCACGGCCGTGGTGGCGATGTTCATGGCGTAGTTGTTGGCAATCAGGAACGGGAAGATGACGGCGATCGCGAAGGCCGCCCAGCCGAGCTGCTTGCTTTCAAAGAGGCGTGAGACGCGGCTGGCGGGTTTGCCGATCCGGCGCGGGGCGGTGGAAGTGTCGACGTTCTCACTCATTTAGACACGCTCCGTCACACGTTCGCCCAACAGGCCGGTGGGTTTCAGGGTCAGGAAGGCGATCAGCACGGCGAAGGTGAACACGTCGCGCCACTGCCCACCCAGCCACTGGGAGCCGAAGGCCTCAAGCAACCCAAGCAGCAGCCCGCCCAACATGGCGCCCTTGATGTTGCCGATGCCGCCAATGACGGCGGCGGTGAACGCCTTCAGCCCGATGATGAACCCCATGAGGAAGTCGATCTTGCCGTAGTAGGCGCCTGCCATGACACCCGCGGCACCGGCGAGCGCCGAGCCGATGAAGAACGTCCAGGTGATGACCTTGTTGACGTTGATGCCCATGAGCAGCGAGCCCTTGGGGTCCAAGGCGATGGCCCGCATGGCGCGTCCCATGGACGTCCGCTGGATGTAGGAGTTCAGGCTGAGCATGAGGATCACGGCCACGAACATGAGGACGATTTGGGGTGCGGAGATGCGGGCGCCCAGGACGTCGAAGGTCTGGCCCTGGAGGCGGACGGGGAACACTCGCGGGTTGGGGCCGGCGATGGCACTGACACCGTATTCCAGCGTGAAGGAGGCACCCACCGCGGTGATCAGCACCGCCAGGCGCGGCGAATTCCGCAGCGGCCGGTAGGCGAGGCGTTCAATGCCCACGCCGATGCCGCCGGTGATGATCATGGTCAGCAGCAGCACCAGCAGCAGCGCGGTGATGGACATGGAGGCCGGGATGATGCCAAAGGAGCTCAGCGTGGCAAAGCCGATGAAGGCGCCCAGCATGTAAATGTCACCGTGGGCGAAGTTTAGAAGTTTGATGATGCCGTAGACCATTGAATAGCCCAGGGCGATAAGCGCGTAAAAAGAGCCTACAAAGAGGCCGTTCCAGATTAGCTGAGTCATGCTTGTCCTGCCTTGACATAAGAGCCGAACACGAAAGGGAAGGCCAACCGGCGGACACTGCTGCGCGAAGCACAGACATGGCCCGCCGGTTGTGAATGGTCAGCTCAGGTCGTCCTGGAGGGCGAACTTGCCGTCCTTGACCACCAGGATCTGGAAGCCTCCGTTGGTGAGCGTATGTTCCGGGGTGAACTTCAAGGGTCCGGAGAACAACTGGAATCCGTCGATGGCCTGCAGGGCGGCAATGACCTTGTCGCCGTCGGTGCTGCCGGCCTTGGTGATGGCCTCAGCCGCCACGCGGACTGCGTCGTAGGACTGTGTTGAGTACGGTCCGGGGGCGCTGCCGAACTTCTTGGTGTAGTCGGCGATCCAGGTTTCGGCTCCCTTGATGGTGTCGGGGGTCTGGGTCATGGTGGCGAAGACGCCTTCTGCATTGGCGGCGCCGGCGATCTTGATCAGTGAGGCGTCAACGCTGCCGTCAGCCACCATGATCTTGCCCGTGTAGCCGGCCGCCTTGAGCTGGTTAATGATCAGCCCGCCCTCTTGGTAGTAGCCGGTCCAGTACAGCATGTCGGGGTTGGCGCCCATGATGTCGTGAACCACGGAGGAGTAGTCGCTTTCACCTGCGGTGACGGAGGTGGACAGGGCAACCTTGACGTTGCCGTCGGTCTCCAGGTCCTTCTTGGTCTGGGTGGCGATGTCCTTGGAGTAGCTGGTGTTGTCATCGACCAGGGCGACCGTCTTCACGCCGTCTTTGACCATGAACTTCACCGCAGCAGCAGCCTGCTGGACGCCGGTGCCGTTGATCAGGAACACGTTGGGCAGTTTCTGGTTGACCAGGTCCTGGGAGTTGGCTGCCGGGATGATCATGGGGATGTTGGCTTTTTCGAAGATGGGCAGGGTTGGCAGGGTGGCGCCGGAACAGTATCCGCCCACGGACACCACGGCACCGTTGGAGACTGCCTTGTTGGCTGCGGCCGCGGCCTGGGTGGGATCACAGGCTTCGTCTTCCGGATCGAATTGCAGCTGCCGGCCGAGCACGCCACCCTTGGCGTTGATCTCGTCGATGGCCATCTGCATGCCGTTCTTCATGAACACGCCGGTGGGTGCGCTGGAGCCGGACAGCGGAATGACGGCGGCAATTTTGATGGGGCCGGAGTCGGCGGTCTTCTCGTCTCCGCCGCCAAGAATGCCTCCGCACGCCGTTGTGGCGAGAATGGTTGCGGCCACGGCGGCCATGGTGACGGTTTTGGGAATTCGAAGCTTCATTGTCTACATCTCCTTTGACGGACAACGTGAAGCAACCACGCGGATACTCCCCGCATGCCTGCCTGCTGTCGGGTACATCACACTTCGCTAGTCAGTAAAATATGACATGTTACGTGTTTTGATGTCAACAGTTTTACCGAACCGAGATGTAATTGAGCCCGACCTGGCACCGGCCCTGGACTGCCGGCGGCTAGCTATCGCCTGCCATCGGACTACCTGGCGCCGAACTCGCAATTGTTGCGCTCCTTTTCGTCCGGGAGGGCAACAACTGCAAGTTCGGCGCCGGCTAGATGCCGTTGAGCGCCTCGGATGTGGCGCGTGTGGTGTAGCGGGCAGCATCCGCCAGCGCGGCCTCCGGGGAGCCGGCCACGTCGGTGGCGCTCACCGCTGCCACCACGCCGTGTTGAGCCAACTGTTCCGGCGTCACGGTGATGCGCCCGGCAACCACGACGACGGGAAGCCCCCTTGCGTGCGCAGCGTCAGCCACGCCGAGCGGCCCCTTCCCGGACAGCGACTGCGCATCAAGGGATCCCTCCCCCGTGATCACGAGGTCGGCATCGGCCAGGTGGGTTTCCAAATCGATCAGGTCTGCCACCAGGTCAAAGCCACGCTCCACAACGGCGTTGGCGTAGGCCACAAAAGTCGAAGGGAATCCTCCGGCGGCACCGGTCCCCGGCAGGTCAATGTCAATGCCGGTGGCCTCCCGGACCACTGAGGCCAGGTTGCGCAGTCCGGCGTCGAGAAGTTCGACGGCGTCCGCGTCGGCTCCCTTTTGCGGCGCAAACACGTGGGCGGCGCCGTTGAGTCCGTAGAGCGGATTGTCCACATCCACGGCCATCCGCACCTTCACCCCAGCCAGCCGCGGGTCCAGGCCCGTGGCGTCAACAGCTGCGACATCGATGAGCGAGCCGCCGCCGAGCGGCACCAGGTTCCCGTGCGCATCCACGAGCTTAAGCCCCAGCGCGCGCAAGGCGCCAGTCCCGGCGTCGGTCATGGCGGAGCCGCCCAGGCCGATGATGATCTCGGCGGCACCGGCATCCAGTGCCGCGGCAATCAGCTGGCCGCAGCCGTAGGAGTGGGCGCGTAGCGAATTTTCCACGGTGGGTTCGCTCAGCAGGTAGCCGCTGGCCTGCGCGGTTTCGATGACAGCGACCTTGCTGTCTTCGCGGAAACCCCACACGGCACCCGCTGGTTTCAGGATCGGACCAATGACACTGGCAAAGCGCTCGTCAAACCCGGCGGCAACAGCAGCCTCCACCGTTCCTTCACCGCCGTCGGCAATGGGCAATGTTGTCACCACGGCGTCGGGGTAGACACGCAGGGCGCCTTCAGCCATGGCTGCGGCGGCTTCCTGGCCGGTCAGGGTCCCCTTGAACTTGTCGGGGGCTATCAGAATTCGCATGCCTCCATCCTGCCACCGCTTGGTGGCAGGATTGAATCATGACGCCCAGTAGCCCCGCTGGTGCATGACCTCGGCGAGCAGGTCCGCCCTATCCGTCATGACCCCGTCCACGCCCAGGTCAAAGAGTGCGTGCATCTGCACCGGCTCGTTGATCGTCCAGACATGCACTTTCAAACCCAGCTTGTGCGCCCTGCGCACAGTGGCCGGTGTGACGAGCTCCAGGCCCTTGAAGTGTGTGGGGACTTGCAGCACATCAACATCCCGCATCAAGTGGCGCAGCAGCCGCCTGGGAAGCCACGGGGAGAGCAGAAAGTACGCCACCAACAGCGACTTTCCGGGTGAGCTGGCCACAGGCCGACTCAGCCGCGCCAGCACCTGGCGGCGGCGTTTGTCAGAGAACGAGGCCACGCAGACACGTTCGTGCAGGCCGAATTTCTCGATGGCCTCGATCAGCGGCCCCACGGATCCGGCGTCCTTGACGTCAATATTGAAGCGTGCGGTTGGCAGCGCCGCAAGAAATTCATCAAGTGTGGCGATCGGCTCCTTGCCAGCAATCCGGGCCTGGCCAACCACAGAGTAGGGCAAGGCTGCAATAGTGCCGTTCGCATCAGTGGTGCGGTCCAGCGTTGCGTCGTGGAACACCATCGGCACACCGTCGGCGGTGGTGTTGATGTCGGTTTCCAGGTAGCTGTATCCCAGTTCAAGAGCCGACTTGAACGCGGTGAGGGAATTCTCCAGGCCGTCGCGGGAGTACCCCCTGTGGGCAATGGCCACGGGGTGCGCGGAATCCAGGTACGGCTTCGGGGATTTGTTCTGTGCCATGGTCGTTGGCCTCCGGGCGACGTTTCCTACGCCAGCCGAAGCGCAGCTAGGCGGGATTCGATGACGCGGGCAACGCCGTCGTCCTCGAAGCGGGGAGCCTGCAGCGCGGCCGCTGCGATGGCCTGCGGATGCCCGCTGGCCATGGCGTATCCGGCACCGGCCCAGCCAAGCATTTCAATGTCATTGGGCATGTCACCGAAGGCCACAACGTCGGCAGCGTCAAAGCCGCGGGCGGCGGCGTATTGGGCGAGTGTTACGGCCTTGTTGACCCCGAGCGGGCCCATCTCCAACAATGCCAGATCCGGCGCCGAGTGCGTGACGGCGAGGAGGGTGTTCAGGCTGGGGCTGACAAGGTCCAGGAATTCGTCGGCATTACCCGCGTGGAGGACTGCCAACATTTTTACGATGCCCCCGTCTGCCATGTCGGGGGTCAGCGCTGCGGGGACAATTCCAGCCCCAAAGGCCGAGGTGCGGTTGCCGTAGAAGCCGTCTTCAACATGCAGCCCCGTGAGGGACTCCAGCGCAAAGTAAGGCTTCGGGGCCAGCCCGGCGACGATGCTGCGGACCTGGTCCACGACGTCCCAGCTGAGCACGTGGGAATCAACGACCTTGTCGGCGGCCAAGTCATAAGTAACGGCGCCGTTGGAGCAAATGACGGTGCCGGTGTGCCCGATCTGTTCGCGGATGGGATCCAGCCAGCGCGGCGGACGGCCGGTCACAAAGACGATGTCAATGCCCGCTTCGGCGGCAGCCGCGAAGGCCTCCACCGTGCGGGTGCTGATCTTTCCGTCGTGGCCCAAAATGGTTCCGTCAATGTCACTGGCAATTAAACGCATACCCAAGGCTATCCAATTTCCCGCAAAGCCGGGCTTCTTGCCCCTGTGCTACGTCGCTACACCTCGAAAAGTCCTGTCAGCCGCGCCCGGGCCAGGGTGTGGAAGTGCAGGTTGAAGCCCAAGGTGGCCGGCGTTGCATCGGCACCCAGCCCCAGCGAGTCAACATCCACGGCGTGGACCACCACCATGTAGCGGTGCGGACCGTGCCCCTGCGGAGGTGCCGATCCCAGATAACCGGGGAACCCGCCGTCGTTCTTCAAGGTCAAAGCAGCAGCGGGCAGCAATGGCGAGCCAGCCGTCCCCGCACCCTCTGCCAGCGCCGTCACGTCCAGCGGCACATCAGCAACGGCCCAGTGCCAATAACCGCTGGCCGTGGGCGCATCGGGGTCAAACATGGTGACGGCAAAGCTGCGCGTGGCCTCCGGGAACCCGCTCCACGACAGCTGGGGTGAGAGATCCAGCCCGCCGGGATGGGCGTCGACGTGAACCTGCGCGGGCGCAAAAGTGGCCCCGTCCGTGAACGATTCGCTGCGCGCGTCAAAGTTCGGAACGGGCGTCAGGAAGGAGTAGGGATCGTAGTCAAACATGGCTGCCTCTCTCTGGTTGATATTGCGGGGTGGCGCTGCAAGTCAGCGCAGCTGCAGTTCGGTGCGGTTGGGCGGGTTGGCTCCGGCGCGCGAGACGGTGATGGCGGCGGCGCGGGCCGCGTAGGAGATGATCTCCGCCAGAGTTTCACGGCTCATGGCGCGCAACTCGGCACGGCGCTGGGCCCCGTCCAGCTCCCTGTCCACAAGGGTGGAGAGCAGCGCCGCCATGAAGGAATCACCGGCACCCACCGTGTCCACCACCTGCACCGGCGGCACGTCGCACGCAGCTTCTCCGGCGGCACACACGGCCCATGGCCCGTCGCCGCCCTGGGTCAGAACCACGACGGCGGGACCTTCCGCACCGCCCATGGCAAGCCACTTGCGCGCCGAAACCTTGGGGTCAACACCCGGGTACAACCATGCGAGGTCCTCGTCGGAGGCCTTGATGACGTCGGCCAGGACCACAAACTTTTCGGCTTGCTCCCGTGCGTAGTCCACATCGGTGATGATGGTGGGGCGGCAGTTCGGGTCATAGGCGATGGTGGCGTGCGGATGTGCGTCCATGACGGCGGAGCGCACGTGTGCCGCGCCCGGGGCCAGCATGGTGGCGATGGAACCCGTGTGCAGCAAGGTGGTGCCGGACAACATAAAATGCGGGGCTCCTTCGGCTCCGGCCAATTCCGGCAGCGACCAGTCCAGGGCGAACTCATACTCTGCCGCGCCGCTGGCATCCAGGACGGCACGGGCCACGGAGGTCGGCTGGGCATCCGGGGACAACGGCACCATCACATCGTTGGAGCGCAGGTGGCCGGCCACCATGTCTCCATACGCGTCCCGCCCAAACCTGCCCAGAAATTGCACGGGATGCCCCAAACGGGCCAGGCCAACGGCCACATTCATGGGGCTGCCGCCCACGTGCGGAACCGGCTCCTTGCCAGCCTGCACTACTTCGTCAATGAGGGCCTCGCCAATAACAGTCAACATGGCTCTAGCCTACGATGCTGCCGTGCCACCCCGGCTCTCATGAGCATCGACTTAGGCTGCAATTCGAAAAGTTACGGCCGGTGTCATCTTTTGGTCCTCCGACGGCGGTGCTGCTCGCATGGTTGGGTCGCTGCGTTTAGGCTCGAACCATGGGTAGTAATTGGGAACAGCTCGATGAATCACTGCGGCCTGCCGTCATTGCCTCCGTCGCGGAGTACGAACGGACGCTGCCCGCGCTGGAAAAGGTCACGGCGGAGATGGAGTCACTGGTTCGCGGGGTGTTGTCCGAGGCTGAGGACAAGCCGTTGTTTGTGACGAGCCGGACCAAGAGTATTGAGTCGTTTCGGGAGAAGGCGTCCCGGATGGTGCCGGAACCAGATGCCGCCCCCGCGCTGCTCTTTCCGGAGCCGCTGCGCAATCTCACCGACATGGTGGGCGTGCGGGTCATCACCACACTGCCCGGCGAGAACGCCCAGGCCGCCAACCTGATCAAGCGCCAGCGCAGCATTTTTGACTGCCGCGGCGACACCGAGAAGGACATTGGGTCCATTGAATCGGGCACGTACGGCTATTCCAGCCGGCACCTGATCCTGCGCACCATCCAAAACGATGTGGTGCGCGCGTATCAATCGTTGCTGGATCCGGACACCAAGCCGAACGGCAGCTACTTTTTCGAGTGCCAGATCCGCACCATCTTCGCGCACGCCTGGAGCGAGATCGAACACGACATCCGCTTCAAGTCGCAGGATCCCAGGGCCTGGAGCCCCTACTTTGACCGGCAGTTCACAGCCACTGCGGCCATGTTGGAGACGGTGGAATCGGCCTTTTCCGAGCTGCATGACCGGTATGAGACGGTCACGAGCTATTGGGACACGGAGGGTGAAGGCAATATCTCCCTGACCCCCAACCGGATCAAGGCCGTGTGGCAGACCCTGCTGCCGCACGTTGACAGGAAAGCCGACGACGACTGGGGCTGGGCTGCCGAGCTGGTCGCCGCTCACGGGCTGGGTAAAACTGTGGATCTGGCTGCGCTGTTGCAGCCGGAGATCATCTCCAACGTCCGCAAGGCCCTCGACCACAGGTACTCTCCCGGGCCGGACCGCCTGCTGGACGACCTCTTGCTGTGGCAGTTTGGTGAAAGCCACATCGACCTCACAGCAGAGGAGCCTTCCGCCGAGCAGACCCCGCGACGCGACAGCCTAGTCCGCCGTCACCAGCAGATGCAGCGCTATCGCAAGACGCAGGGCTTTTAGCTCACGTCCGGCCTGGTGCGACTACGCCATGAACTGCTCCAGCCGGACCGACACGATGCCGATCTCTACATCCAGCTCAAACGTGTATACGGAGCGCGGAATGTTCACATTGAAATCGTTGTCAGCGATATGGTCAGCCGCGGCCAGGTGGGAGGACTTGTCCAGTTCCATACAGTCCCGGTAGGTGGAGACCACTTCCTGGAAATGCAACAAGCCCCTGCCGCGATATGTCTGCCGGCATGGGGCTTGTTGAAGGTCGGGTCGATTTAGCACATACGGAAGCCGAAGATGTTGCATGGCACGAACCACATGCCGTAGGTGGTGGCAGTGTTTCCGGCACCGCCGATGGCTCCATTGCCCAGTGACAGGCCGGGCTTCAACGAGCTGTCGGAGATGTTGGTGCCGGAGGCACCCAAGTCAGAAGTGCTGGCCTGGGCCGGGGATAATCCCGGGGCAAGCAGCAAGGCTGCGGCGAGAACTGTGGCAACACTGGCAGATGTTAAACGGGATTTCATGGCGGAGCCTTTCAAAAAGCATGATGTGGATCACCAAGTCATGGCTGGTTCACAAGCATATGTCGGCAAGTGCCGCACCGATAGCTCGAAGGCCCCCCTTGCCCCTGTCCTTTTGGACAGTCTTTTCTACCAGGACTACAGCAGTACTTACACAATGACTCCCGTACGGAGTGCCGTTATAACAAGTTGCAGCCTGTCCCGCGCCTGAAACTTCCTGCCCAAACGGACCAAATGATATTTAACTGTTGATTCTGACAGGAACAAGGCAGAGGCAATTTCGGTGTTACTCAGTCCCTCGCACAGCAGTCTTAAGACCTCCTCTTCTCGGTCCGAGAGCTCCATGTCAGGGCGCTGGGATTTGCCGGGCAGGCTGTTCCTGACATCGGCGACGAGGAGATGGGTGACAGCCGGGTCGATGGGGCAGTCCCCGGCGTTGACCTGCCGGACGGCGGCAACGATCCGTTCAGGTTCGGCGTCCTTGACCACATAGCCGCTGGCCCCGGCGATCAAGGCCGCCTTGAGGTACACATCCGAAATATGGCCCGTGACAACAAGGATCCTGATATCTGGGAGTTCGGCAACAATGCGGCGAATGGCGGCAATGCCGTCCATGACGGGCATTTGGATGTCGATGAGCATGACGTCCGGCTGATGTTCATGGGCGAGGCTCACAGCCTCTGCGCCATTGGCACCCTCGGCGACGACAGCAACGTCTGGCGCCTGTGATAGATAGGTTCGCAGGGCACCGCGGACGAATTTTTCATCGTCCACGATGACCACATCAATTGACCGGGTTGCTGCCACGTTCACACTCATTCTGACAGTCTACGTAATGTGGCTCACGATGCCTGCTCCGGATGTCCCGTGGCGCAGGCGCCAGCCTTCCGGTGCAGGCAAGTTTTACTTTTCGTTGGTCGGGAAGGATCCCGTGGGCCAGATGCCGGCAGGCTTGGTCCGACCCTGCTTTGCAGTGGAGTCATTTCCCAGCAAGTTACTTACTTTCATGGCCGTCTCCTTTTGGTTGGGCAAGGCGTGCGCCCTGTTCACACTGATTTGGTGGTCCCCAACACCGCATCGTCTTAACGACGATACGGAGGCGCGCTTCCGCCTTCAATCCAGACTGGCCAAATCAAGCCAAACGGCCAGTCAAAGTCTTGGTCAAGTGGCCAAGACTGTCCAAAAGGACAGTCGGAATACATGATTTTCAGCCACCGGCATGTGGCGGCAGTCGCTAGTGGATGGTGTGGCGGCCCGTGAACGGTAGGACAGTGCGCACGCTCCACCAGCCGTCAGACGGCCCGGCGTCGATGGTTCCGTCGAGCCTTGAAACGCGCTCGCGCAGCCCGACGAGTCCGGTGCCTGAGACCGGCAGTCGGGGCTTGCCTGGTGTCATCTTGTTTCCAATTACCACTTCAATATGCTCATCCTGCACGTCCATGGAAATGTGGCATTCGCTGCCGGTGCCTGCATGCTTGACAGCATTGGTGGCACCTTCCTGCAGGATTCGCAGCACAGTGGAACGCAGGCCGTTGGGGGTCCGTTCGAGGTCCCCGGACGTGATGACCCGGGTGGGGAAGCCTAGGCTGTTGAGGCGCTTCTGGGAATCGGCGACGCTTTGTGCCAGGTCGATGGTGGCCGAACTGGGAAGGACCTTGATTTCCGGCACTTCGCCATCTGGCACTCGCGCGTCGTCCGTGCGCATAGTCTGCAGGAGGCGGCGCAGGTCATCCAGCGAGCTGCGTGCCATGCCGCCTATGTCTGCCAGCGCCCTGTGTTGCTCGTCCTCGTCCTTGGAAAGCTTGCCGAGGTTGGCCTGCACGGCAATCATGGTCAGCCCATGCGTAACAACGTCATGCAGTTCCCTGGCCAGCGCCGTGCGCTGCTCAAGGGCAGCCCTCGCAGCCAGTTCTTCTGCAGCATGTTGGGCCTGTTCGACCCGAATTGCCTTTTCTCGCATCAACTTCATTGCCAGCCCAGGCGTAGTAAGCAACAGGGTAACAAGAAGATATCCCCAAAGCGCCGATGAGCTCAGGTCTGAAACACCAAGCACCCAGGCAACCTGCCACACAAGGAATCCACAAACCATCAGAGCCTGGCTACGGGTAGAGACACGATAGGCAGCAACCGCAATAGCACCAAAAGCCATCAAGAGAGGCCCGCCGAGCATTTCATGCGGCAACATAGTGATCAACATGGCGATAAAGGCGATGCCCACCACCTTCGGCTGAAATGCAAGGGCAATCCAGACCAGCCAGTAAGTCACGGTTGTCGCGATCGCGGACCAGTCAAACTTGTCCACTTGCCCCGTCGAAATCAACAACCTGACGTCATCAAACGCAGAAATTGTGACGAAAAGGGCAATCAGAAATGATATCCAGATCGGCAGTGGAGAGCTGCCGATCTTAAAGAAGCCGGAGAACGTGAAATTTTTCCATGGGCTGTCTGCCGGCTTCTTCATCTCAAGTACAGCATTTCCAACGGCGGCAGGTCAGCCAGACAACTGTATTCATTCATGTCCCAATCGTGCCAGCTTTCCCCGCCTTTGCACGACTCCCTCCACCATTGCCATGAACAGCTCACCGCAGCACAAACCCCAAGCCGAGCTCGTCATCGGCATCGAGTGTGAACTTCCCTTCACCTACCGGGAATGCTCGCCCGCTAACCTCAACAACCAACCCAGCCTCGGTCCGTGCCACAACCCGGGCGGCAAAGCGGGAGTCGATCATTGAATAGTGCTCCAGCACCTCCCCCTCCTCCAACTCGCCAGCCTCGGTCAGCAGCGCCACCCGTGCAGCCGTGCCGGATCCGCTCGGGGACCTGTCAACCTGGCCGTCGGCAAAAACACTGACATTGCGTTGCGCCAGCCCGGGTCCGGAGCTGTTCATGGGTTCGTGGAAAATGGTGCCGAAAATTCCCTCCAGCCGCGTGTCCGCCGGGTGGTGTGTGGCAGGATGGTCGGCCAGTGCCGCTGCCACCTGGTGCCCGGCGGCCACCAGTTTTGCCAAGTTCGACGGCGTGACCTCAAGTCCCGCGGCAGCAGCAGGAAGCGAGGCGTACAGTGCCCCGCTCCACGCCAAGTCCACCCGCAGCCGGCCAAAATCCGCAGTCTTGACGTCAATGTCCTTGGCCACTACGTAGGAGGGAACATTGTGGAAGGCGACCTCACGGACCTTGCTGTCCACCATCGTGACCCGGGCGGTGACACGGCCCGAAGGAATGTCAATCACAACGTCAGTTTCGCCGTCGTCCGGGGCACGCACCAGGCCGCTGCGCACGGCCCACGTCCCCAACGCCATGGTGCCGTGTCCGCAGACGGTGGAGAATCCTTCGCGATGCCAGAACAGGGCGCCAAAGTGTGCGCCGGGGTCGTTGGGGGGCACTACAAAGCCACCGTACATGTCGGCGTGGCCGCGCGGTTCATTGACGAGTAGTTTGCGGATCTTGTTGGCGTCGCCGGTCATGGCATTTTCACGCCGTTCCAGCGCCGTGGCCCCCTCGATCAGGAAGGGGAGAGCCGGCACGATCCGGAAAGGTTCGCCGGCCGTGTGATAGTCAAAGGTTTCAATTTCCCACAATGCCGCTTTCACGTCTCATCACTCCTCGGGCCGCCAAACTCCGGCCCGGAAGCGTCCGTGGCCAGTGCCGTCAATATGGCACGGCACCCTTGGACTGTCAATGCTTGAGGTGATGCGTAGTAGATTGCCTCAAACGTCCTCTAAGGTGGGGAACGGTGTCCCGTCGCTACCATATTAGTACTCGCGTGGGATGTCGTTGCTGCTGGCTGTGGATCCTATCAGGGGAAGTTTAATATGGTTCTAAACAATATCCTTGATGCTGTCGTCGATATTTGTGTCTTGGTTTTGGATGCTTTGGCGTGGCCAGCCACTATGGTTCTCAGTAAAAGCCCCACGGACATCTCAGGAGAGTTCGCTGTCGCTTTCGGGGCAACCCTAATAATCTGGCTCGTCACTGCAGTGGCACTATCAATGGCCCTCCGCCAAGTTGCGTGGTGGGTCAGATTCTCGCTGTTTGCCATGCTAAGTAACGCAGGCGGTCTGAAATCCATGAGACGATCCACTCGTTTCACATATGTGGTTTACCAAGCAATTTCAAGAGTCCGGGCTGCGCTGGGTATCCGCTTTTACCGAGTCATGCCCGATCAGTCCGACTCATTTCGACAGTTCCCAACTCTGGGGCACTTTTCCACCGGTCTTGCACGAACGATGCAGACCATAGCCTTCATGCTCTACATTCCATTTAGGTTTGTGGCCGGAGTACTCCTCACTGCCAAGTCCTGGAAGTTCCTCCTGTTTACTGCCGGGATCGCGTTCTGGGCAGTAAGGCGACCAGACAGCGCATTCTGGCAGCCGATCGGTAACTTCATTCAGGAATTTGCCAAGGCCAACACCGGAACCGTCCTCGTGGCCTGGATTCCAGGCATTGCAATATTGGTTGCTCTACTCTCCTCGGCCAAATTGCGGGGAAGGCTGAATTGGAGAATTCGTCGTTTCGAGGATGCCCACGATACTCTCGACGCCCTAAGCGATCAGGCTCAGAAGTCGGCTACTGCGCTGCACAGAGCAATTGATGAATCGGCCCATTTCTTGGCCACAACCGCCATCCGTGATGTCACGACGGCCCTGACCGCAGGACGTTGCCTCTGGAACGATTGCTCCGGTATCGAGCGGAGTCCGTCCAGCCGGCACCAGGCTCGGCTGCCAGCGTTGCACGGCGGAGTCACATCTTGGGCGGCCCCTGGTAGTGCCTGGGAAATTTCAGTGCAACAAGTGCACGACCACTTGAATGCACTGACTAGCGCTTATCAGGAGCTGTGCCGGTCCAAGAGACTTGAATCCGATATCCACAACATCGCACCGCTGGCTTCGCGAGTAGTGCTCTTCCAGCTGTGGATGCTCCGTGCCGAAACAGACGATCCGTGGCTTCGTGAGCGTAGAAATGTCGATCCTGTGGTCTTTGAAGCAGACACGAACAATTGGCTCAAGAATCACGGAAATATCCAGAAACAGTTTCAAGCTCTCTCGGAGAAAGATAGGCCGGAGGCGGCACTCGTAGTCAATGCCAACCTCGCCATTATGGAGCTGGCACAAGAATTCAGATCCAAGTTGTCCGAGGCCATGTGGTTCGCGGAAGAACTTGAGTCTCTAGTTCGTGCCGGCCAGGAAATCCGGTTTCCCAGCTTCTTCAAAAGAATCCGTGAAGGCGCAAGCCACTAGCCACTCTTGAGAGTGGCGGGCCTCAGATGCGGGTGGACCCCAACTCCGAGGACCAAAGCCCGGCTCGCAGACGCGCCAGCGGATCCGTTTGGGGAAGAGCTGGGTTACCGCCGGCCGCGCTTTTGCGCGCGGGCCTTGCCACCCGGGCGACCGCCGCCGCGGAGGTTCGCCCCGCCCGACTTGCCCTTGGCCGCGTTGGGGCGTGCCGCCGTCGTACTTTTTCCGGTCTTGGCACCCTTCTTCGGCGCCGCGTCCTGTTTAGCCTGGACGGAGGGCTGGCGGGAGCTTTGGGCGCTGCGGCCCCGGACCACGCCAACGAATTCCTGGAAGATTTCCTCGTCGTCCGAGGGCGGGTCGGAGAACAGCCAGGCGAGGCCGATGCTGCTGTCCGGCACGCCGTGTAGCAGGCGGGAGCGCAGTGTTTTGCGGCTGAGCAGGCGGGCCACGGACATGGGCAGGATCAGGATGCCGAGCCCGGCCTCGACGAGGTCAAGGGCCTCGTCGATGGTGGCCATGGGCGGCAGGGGCTTGCGGGTTCCGGCGGCAATTTCGGTGGAGATGTCGCGCCAGTCGGGGAAATCATCGGGGTCGGCGAGCAGGTATTCATCCGCCAGATCGGCCACATCCAGCTCGTCAAAGGCGGCGATGGGATGGTCCTTGGGTGCCACCACCACCGATAGTTCGCTGTACAAGGTGATGACGTTCAGCCCGGTCTTGTCCACGGGCAGGCGCACGAAAGCCATGTCGGACTCACCGGCCTGCAGGGCGTCCAACTGTTGTTCCTCGGGCACCGGGTTGGACACGAGCGGCACGTCGGGCATGCGCTCCTGCCAGCGGTGGATCCACTTTCCAGGGGTAACGCCCGGGATGAAGGTCACTGTAAGTTCGCGGGATTCAGACACCTATTTACCCTAACTCACAGCTTTCCCACTAAACTACCTTCCGCGCACCGGTACCCTTGATATATGAGCATCGATCCTTCCCCCCAAGCCATGAAATCCGCCACAGCGGCCAAGAAGCTGGGCATCCACCTGCCCGCGGCGCCCGCGGAGTTCCAAGAGAACGCGATCAGCCGGGAGGAATTCAAGGTTTTGCAGGACACTCCCCCGGAGTGGTTGGCCGAGCTGCGCCGCAACGGCCCGCACCCGCGCCCTGTCATTGCGCAGAAGCTGAACATCTCCATTGGCGGCCTGAACCGCTCCAACATCACCGAGCCACTCACGACGGCGGAGATCACCTCGCTGCTGCAGGCTCCCCCCGCGTGGCTGGTTGAGGAACGCGCCGTGCACGCCAAGGCCCGTGCTGAGGCAAAGCTGGCCAAGGAGCGCGAGACGGCACGCCGCGACAAGAGCTAACAGCTCCGGCTGATTCCAAAAGGGACGGCGTTTGCGCAAACGGAGGGTGGTCTACCGCCTGCTTTTTGCGCAAACGCCGTCCCTTTTTGGCGAGCCGCCTCGCGGCCCTTGCAAAAGTGACACCGATCCCGCTTTCTGGTCCCGGGTCTCGGGATCAGAAAGCGGGATCGGTGTCACGTCCTCTTGGGCCAGGGCGGGATCGGTCATGATTGCTGAGTTAGGGGTTGTAGGGCTGGCTTGCGCGGCTCAGGACCTCGCCCTTGAAGAACTCCGGATGCTTGCGGTACATGAAGAACATCAACACGGCACCGAGCGCGATCACGCCGGCGCCGAGGATGAACACCAGGCCCAGCCCGCCAATGTTGGAGCCTGAACCGTAGCTGGGGTCCATGGAGTCGTAGGCGGTCTTGCAGAACATGACCAGCAGGATGACACCGCCGACCAGCGGAGCCAAGAACTTGAAGAAGAAGTTTTTGGCACCGTGGAACGCCTCGGCACGGAAGTACCAGACGCAGGCCAGCGCCGTGATGCCGTAGTAGAAGCAGATCATCATGCCCAGGGCGGTGATGGTGTCCCACAGGGCGTTCTCGGACAGGGTCCTGGTGATGATGTAGAAACCGGCTGCGGCGATGGCGGCCGCAACCGTGGCGTAGCCCGGTGACTTGTGCGTGGGGCTGATCTTGCCAAAGCTCTTCGGCAGGGCTCGGTAGTGGCCCATGGACAGCAGCGTCCTGGCCGGTGAAACAAACGTGGACTGCAGCGACGCGGCCGAGGAGCTCAGGATGGCGAGTGACATCAGGATCGCGAACGGTCCCATGACGGGTCCGGCCAGGACGGCGAAGATGCTGGCCTGGTTTTCCGGGTTTCCGGCACCCAACCCCGTGGTCCCGATGCCGGCGAAGGACAAGGTCGCGAGGGAAACGGTCATGTAGATGAGCACAATGACAATGATCGTGACGGTGGCCGCCCGCCCCGGGGTCTTCTTCGGGTTCTTGGTCTCCTCGTTCATGGTCAGCGTGACGTCCCAGCCCCAGAAGATGAAGATGGACAGGGAAACACCTGCCGCGAATTGGGAGAACGATTCAACGGCGAAGGGGTTGAACCAGTCGGCCGAGATGGCGGTGGCGTCAAACGCCGTGCCGTTGGCCACGTGGGCGAAGGCCGCAATGGCAAACCAGCCCAGGACCAGCAGCTGGAACGCCACGAGGATGTACTGGAATGACTTGGTGGTCTCCATGCCTCGGTAGGAAATCCAGCACGCCCCGGCAATGAACACCATGGTGGTGGCCAGGTTCAGCGGCAGGTTGCGGGTCAAATCGGCCAGTCCCGGGTTGCTGAAGATCTGCGCCAGCATCAGATAAAAGAAATCCACCGCCACCGCGGCCAGGTTGGAGAGCACAATGATGGTTGCGGCGATCAGCCCCCAACCTCCCATCCACCCCAGCCACGGACCAAAGGCGCGTGTTGCCCACGTGAAGGAGGTTCCGGCGTCGGGCATGGCATTGTTCAGCTCACGATAACCCAGTGCCACGAGCAGCATCGGGATGAAGCCGACCAGGAAAATCGCGGGCAGGTGCACACCCACCTCGGAGACCGTGGGACCCAGGGCGGCGGTCAGCGTGTAGGCCGGCGCGATGCAGGAAATGCCGATCACGACGGCGCCAATCAGCCCCACCGAGCCGGCCTTGAGCCCCTTTTCGCTCAGGCCGTGGTCGCCGGCGGCGTTTTTTACAGTGTCTTTGGAAGTCATGTCGTCGCCTCGATGGGGCCGGTCGTGTCAGGCGTCGCTGCCATGACGGTGGGGAGCGCGGTGGTGTGGAAAAGTTCCTCGGACAGCGGCACGTAATTGCGCGGCACCACGATCATGGGCACCGGCAGGGCGCGCAGGATCCGGTTGGCAGTGGCGCCGAGGAAGATGGACTTGTTTTGGGCCAGGCGGCTGGATCCGATGAGCAGGATCTCGCCCTTTTTCCAGTCGAGAGCGTCCACGGCGTCTTCAATGGTGCGGCCATGGCCAACAACGACGTCGATGTGGAGTTTGTCGAGATCGTCGACTTCCACGCCTTGGGCGGCTTCCGCAACGGCACGCAGGTGGGTTTCCGCGTCCTGGACCGTTGCCTCCGATTCGCCCGGACCCAGCGCAACGAGCGAGACGAGCCGCAGCGGCAGCTCTCGGCGCCTGGCCATGGCGATGCCGGTCCGCAGCACGTCCTCGGCTCCGGGCCGGGTGCCCAACGCGCAGGTGAGCCGGGTGATGGGCTTGGTGCGGCTGTACCCCGACGGAGCCAGGACCACGGGAATCGTGGAGGCGTGCAGCAGCGCACCGGCCACCGAGCCGATGGAGAAGCGCTTGAACAGGCCGGTGCTGCTGGCCCCAATGACGAGCAGGACGGCGCCGAGCTCCTGGGCCGCGGCGATGAGCGCTTCGGCCTCGGATTCTCCGCGGCGGATGTGCGCCTGGGCCTGGACATCGTCGGGGATGAGTGCCAGGCCGTCATCAAGCCATGCCGACACTTGCTTGGCCAGGATGTCGCCGAATCCGGCCACTGGCGGGTAGACCCCGTTGTAGGGCGAGTCCTGGGGCATCACCATGACAAGGTCCAAGGCGGCACCTTGCCTGCGGGCCAGTGCCACGGCCAAATTGACTGCGTCGCCGCCACGGGCGTTTGCTGAATATCCAACTACATACCGCATAAGGGTCCTCCTCAGGACGAAAATTGTCATGAACAGCAAAAGCGGTATCCGCCGAAAGTTGCTGGCAACTTTTGGCGGATACCTGTGTTACTTCAGTTCAGCGATCAGCTTCCCGGCCGTGAACTGTCCCATGCGGACCGCCCCGTCAACGTGCTGGTAGCCCTCGGCGGCCAGGTCGGAGCAGGACCAGTGAATGGGCCCCACGGGGGTAAGCTGGTCGGCCGAGTAGCGGTGCAGGCCGCCCAGGTCGTAGCTGGCGGCGTACGCCCCGCGCGTCCACTCCTCCGAGCCCCAGTCGGACTCGTAATAGACAACCGGCTCGGCGGCGGCATCGCCGAGAAATTCGGCGAGCGAGGCCGTGATTTCCTTCTTGCGTTGTTCAGCGGTGAGCGTGAAGGCGTAGTCGGCCTTTTCGTCGGAGACAAAGCCCACCAAGGTTCCGCGGGGGTCCTCGTGGTTCGTGTTGTCGTACACCTCCTGCACCAGTGAGGAGGCGCTGAAGCCGGTGCCGGAGAGCCCGTCCGCACGCCAGAACGGGGTCTCGTAGACGGCGTGGACCTTGATGACAAAGCCCAGCGACTGGTGCTGGTGCATCTGATGCTGACGGCGCGGCAGCGGCGGGTCGAAGGAGACCCGGTTGTAAAGGTTTGGCGGAACCGCCATGACCACTCGCTTGGCGGTCACGGTGACGCCGTCGGCAATCACGGTGGCGAGGTATCCGCCGTCGTGCTTCTCCCAACGGACGGTGCGGGCCGGGGAATTCAGGAAAACGTCCTCGCCCAGCTCTGCGGCGATGGCGAGGGAGACGCCCTGCATGCCGCCGACCACGCGCTTGTCGAGGATGAAGTTGTCGTCGACGAGGTTGGTGAAGGAGCCGGCGGAGGAGGCCATGAGCACGGCCTGCAGCGCGGAGAAGGCGTGGGCGGGTTTGGTCAGCATGCCGCCCGCGATGAACAGGCCGATGTTGTTGCAGGCTTCCTCGTTGCCGGACTGTTCGCGCAGCCAGTGATGGAAGGAGATGATGTCCAGTTCGCGGGCCGCCGGGTGCTCCCACGGCCTGGCGGGGTCCATGGCGGCGGCGAGCGCATCGAGGGTGTCGATGAGCTTGTTCATTTCGGTCTCGGTGTCGGCGTCGACGGGGAACATTTCGCCGGTGTAGCGGGTGCGGGCGCCGTCGGGGGCGATGTAGACGCTGTCACCGTCCCGGTAGCGGGAGTAGGTGTCCAGGCCGAGTTCCTCGAGCAATCCGATGAGGGCGCTCTGGTCCGGGGAGACCCACTGGCCGCCGATTTCCAGCCAGGCGCCGTCGATTGTGTTGGACCAGGTGCGTCCGCCAACGCGGTCTCGGGCCTCGACGACGGCCACGCTCAGGCCGGTTTTTTTCAGCTCGCGGGCCGCTGTCAGGCCCGACGGTCCGGCGCCGATGATGACGACGTCGCGGTCGATGCTGGGGGTTGCTGCGGATGTCATGTTTCCCTCTCTTGCGAATCTCCTGTGGTGCGATTCACTAAATGAATGCCGTTCATTTAGATTAGACTGTAACTGACATCACCACGAACGTAAAGTGGTTCGCAGAAATTTGTTGCGCCCTTGCCGGGCCGGAAAAGGGGATCTGGGCCTTGTCCATGGTTGCTGGGGAAGCAAAACAAGCACGACGCCGGGCAGGCCGGCCTCCGCAGGCACTGCTGAGTTCCGCCCGGATCACCCAGGCGGCGCTGAAATTGGTGGGCCGCGACGGCTACAAGGGACTGACCATGGCAGCGTTGGCCAGGTCCCTGCATGTGGCACCTTCTGCCTTGTACAACCATGTGCGCTCCAAGCAGGATGTGCTGCTGTTAGTGGAGGACCACCTAATGGGTCGCGTGGATGTCTCGGCGTTTGATGCGCAGCCGTGGGCCGAGGCCGTGGCCGGCTGGGCGCACTCCTACCGGGACGTTTTTGCCGGGCACCTGCCATTGATCCCCGTCATTGCGCTGCTTCCGGTGACGAATGCGCCGGCCACCATCACCATGTATGAGGCCGTCACCAACGGTTTCCTGGCCGCCGGCTGGGCCCCGGAAGCCGTCATCGACGCCGTGGTGGCGCTGGAGTCTTTCATCTACGGTTCGGCCTACGACGTCAATGCCCCCGACGGCATTTTCGACGCCGGCGAGTTGGCTCCGTCCGCACCGAACTTCACTGCTGCCGTCGCCCGGCGCGGACTGGCGACGGGCGTGGGTCCTGCCGAGGCCGCTGCTGCCGGCGATTCGGGTCCCGGGCCGCGCAATGACGCGGACACCGCGTTTTCGCTGGGCCTGAACGCCATGATCGCCGGACTTGCGGCAACCTTGGGCCCGCAGGACTGATCCCCCCTCCCGCTGATGCCAAATAGGACGGCGTTTGCGCAATCGGCGGGCGGTCTGCCACCCGCTTTTTACGCAAACGCCGTCCTATTTTCCGTGGACCCCCGGGGCGGCCCGCGTCAGCAACGCTGGACCGCCCCGCAACAATCAGCGCACGAGGTGGCTACCGCTGTAGTCGAAGTCTTCGACCGAGATTTCCTTGCGCTGCGCCATCCTGCTGCCGTCCTCGAAGAATCCGGACTTCGTCATGGCCAGGGTCATGACCGCATGGGCGGTGGCATCACCAAGCTCATTCAGGGCGGCCGTGCTCAGGTTGTTTACGGTGTCGCAGACCGCGTGGTAACAAGGGTCATAGGGCTCTCCGGCGGTTCCGCCATAAACTGCGGCCTCGTCGGCGGTCTTGATGCCCTCTGCACCACTGAACAATCCGCCCGCCGGGATGCCGGACGCGATGAAGGGGCCGTAATCCGAGCGACCGTCGAACGCTGTCGGGGAGCTCGCCATGCCCTTCCCGGCGAAGTAGTCCGTGAAGACCGATTCGATCTGGGCGGACCCGGGAGGGCCACCCGCACCGTCAGGATCGGCCGAGCCGTCGCCGTCGTACACGAACCGCACGTAGTTGGTTGATCCCAGCATGTCGAAATTCAGGTTCGCGTAGATGGTGGACAGCTGATCATTGCTCAGGCTGCCCACGTAGTGCTCTGAGCCCAGCAGCCCCGACTCTTCAGCGCCCCAGAACGCAAAACGGACCATTTGGCGCGGCTTGACCTTGGCCTTCCCCTTCGCCATCTGGACGGCAGTCTCCAGCAACACGCTCGTTCCGCTGCCGTTGTCATTGATGCCGGCACCGGCGAGGACCGAGTCCAGGTGGGCGCCCACCACAACGGTCTTCTCGGGATTGCCCTTCTTGGAATCCGCGATGATGTTCGTCGTCGTGCGCGTTTCGTTGATGATGTCCGTGGCCACGGCAACAGTGACAGGCCCGGCCGCGGTGGCGTTGTACAGCGAGACGCCGTCGGCATAGCTGATGCCGACCACTGGAATTGCGGCGGGGGCGCCGAGCGTGACGCTGGTCAGCAGCTCCGTCCGTCCGGGGTTGCCCTCATTGAACATCACTGCCGCGTCATACCCGGCTGCGACGGCGTTGGCGACCTTGTCGGCGAACGTGCAGGTGCCGCGCTGGATGAGCGCCACCTGCGGCTCAGTGGCGGACGCCGGGACAAAGTCAGCAACGGCGCACCCCGACGCTGAGCTGGGTTCCGGGGTCGCAGGAATCACCACGTTTGTTGTTGGCACCAAAGTGCCGGAGACTTCCCCACTGCCGGAATACTGCAAGGATTCCGTTTCGATGGGGATGGCAACCGGAGTCAGCTGGCTCAGCGTCGCCGGGGTCACCTCTTGGTAGTAGGGGAACTCGAACTCCTGCTCGGAGACCTTGTATCCAGCCTTTTTCAACGTCTTCTTGACGTAGTCTGTGGACGCCGCATAGCCCGGTGTTCCCGAGGCCCGCGTCCCTCCATTGTTGTTCGCAATCCGCTGCAGCACGCGCTCATGCGTCATGATGCCGCCGACCGTTACAGCCTCACGCAGCTTGTCCGTGTTGACATCATCCACTGCGGACGCCGCCGTCACCGGGACCGTCATGGCTGCAACCATGACCCCCGCCACCAGCAATGCTCTTCCTTGCATGATTCCTCCTCGGGTAGCTCCCGGGCTGGGAGCCGTACCTGACCCCAGACATGATTCCCGGACGCGGCGGCCCCCGCTAGGGAAAATAAATAATTGTTACCAAAGATGCGAGGATACGAGACCTTTGGACAGGAGGGGCGGCCACTAGGAGATAGCTTTCCTCCAAATACTGGGCACCGGCACTAGCCACCCGCTGCTTCCCCACCCTAGGCTGGCACCAGCACCGCACCTACTCTGTCCCGCCACCCACTTCAGGAGCCCACCATGGGATTTAGCATCAGTAACGCAGCACTTCGGTTAGTTTCCGGGGCATTCATCCTCAACACCGGCATTGGCAAGCTCAATCTCCCAGCCGATCATGCGGCCGGGTTGCAGGAATCCGCACAGCGCGCCATTCCACAGCTCACCCACCTGACTCCTGACCAGTTTGGGAAGTACCTGAGCTATTCCGAAATCGGGCTGGGCGCATTTGTGCTGGCACCATTCGTCCCCACCCGACTGGCCGGCCTGGCACTGGCCGCATTTTCCGGCGGGCTGATCGCCACCTACCTCAAGACCCCCGGCATGACCCATCCTGGCAGCATCCGCCCAACACCCGCCGGAACGGCCATGGCCAAGGACTTCTGGCTCGCCGGAATCGCCGTTGCCCTCATTTTCCACCACACCAAGCGAACGCCGGAGAGCTAAACCTGGGCTCCGCCGTCGAACATTAAGGGGTACAGACCTAGCCAGGGCAACCACGCGGTGGCACCCTTGGAGGTAGGCCGTCTGGGGGGTCCTTGCATCGCGCACCAGCCAAGCAGCGGAGGACATCATGGCAACACCCACCCCTACCCACATCAACGGCGCAGACGCAGGATTTGAAACACTGCGCCGCAACTTGTCCGGTCCCCTGTATGAACCCGGCGAACCCGCGTTTTCCGAGTTGGCGACACCGTGGAACATCGCCGTGTCCACCAGTCCCGCTGCGGTGGTGGAGGCCGCCAACGCCCAGGATGTGGTGGAGGCAGTCCGCTTCGCGGCCGCCAACGGACTCCCGGTGACCGTCCAGGCCACCGGCCACGGAATTGCCAGCGACATGGACGGCGCCCTGCTCATCCATACCCGCTCGCTGGAGGACTGCAGCATCGACGAGGACGCGCGCACAGCCTCCACCGGCGCCGGCGTGACGTGGAAAACCGTCCTCGCTGAGGGCCAAGGCCCCGGGTTGATGGGCTTGTGCGGCTCCGCGCCGGGCGTCAGCGTTGCCGGCTACACGAGCGGCGGCGGGATCGGCCCGATGGCCAGGACTTTTGGAGCGGCCTCGGATATGGCGCGCTCCTTCAACGTCGTGACCGGCGACGGCGTGCTGCACCATGTCACCGCCGGCACCGAGCCCGAACTGTTCTGGGGCCTGCGCGGCGGCAAGGGTTCGCTGGGCATCATCACCGGGATGGAATTTGAACTGCTGCCGCTGCCCCAGATTTACGCCGGCGCGCTCTTCTTTGGCGCCCCCGACATCGCCACCGTCCTGCGCATCTGGGCCCAATGGTGCCCCACACTGCCTCCGGAAGCCACCACCTCCGTCGCCGTGATGCACCTGCCGCCCATGCCCGGCGTGCCGGAACCGCTCGCCGGGAAGTTCGCCATCTCCGTGCGGTACGTTTATACCGGAAACGCGGACGACGGCGCCAGCTGGCTTGCGCCGATGCGCTCAGCCGGAGCGGTGCTCATGGATCTGGTCGGCCCCATGCCCTCCTCCATGATTGGGCTGGTGCACTCCGATCCCGAGGATGCCCTGCCAGCCGCCGAGGGGCATGCACTCCTGACCGACTTCACTGTTGCGGCCGCCGACGCCTTGCTGGAAACGGCCGGTCCCGACAGCACTTCCCCGCAGCTCATGGTGGAGATCCGCCAATTTGGCGGCGCGCTGGCGCAGGAGCCGGAGGTGCCCAGCGCCCTGTGCCATCGTCAGGCAACCTTTGGCTTGTACACCGTGGGTGTGGGAGCGCCGCCGGACCTTCCTGCGATCGGAGCCCACTCGAAGCTTTTGCAGGACAATATGTCCGCCTGGGCATATGACGGAACGTTGCCCAATTTCTCGGCCGGCAGCGGGGCCGCCGGATTTGCGGCCAACTACACCGCGCCTGTCCTGGGGCAGCTCTCCAGCCTTGCCCGGCATTTTGACCCGTCCAACGTATTCCGGTTGGGGCAGGTGCCGACGCGGTAGGCTCAGTTGGGCCACCCCTCCACCGTTCAGGAGCCCGCCTTGCCAAGCCAGCCCGACGCCCGCGCTACGACTGCATCGTCAGCTTCGCCAGCGGAAGCACGCATGCTCACCCGCAGCGACGTGCTCATGCACCGCGGCCGGCTGGCGCTTGTCAACGCCGGCGGCCTGACCCCGGCGCAGGCCATGGTGACTGACCTTTTGGCCGTGCGCCAGGTACTTGATGCATGCGCCATCGAGTACCTATTGGTCCGCGGCAACGATGAACGCCCCGTGCTGGCCATAGACACTTCCCTCCGCGACCTGGTGGAGCAGGTGCTCACCAGCTCCTTTGCCAACGAGCCCTTCTATGCGCGCAGCGTCGACACCCGCAAATCGACGGTGCTGCTGGCTGATGGAGCCCTTGCGGTTTCCCCCAAAACGAGGATCATGCGACTCTTCCGTCCCCGCGTGGCCGCGGCTGGCGGACTGTACTACGGCGCAGCCTGGGGCGTGCAAATCGAATGGTGGACTTTTTCGCCGTCCCGCATTGACCTGCCCCTGGAAAACTCACTCACACGGCGCAGCATTGACCCCAGGGACACCCAACGCAGCACGGTGCAGCGCTACGGCAAGAGCTGGCCCACCATTGACAACATGTTCATCGACCACGTCTTTGATATCCGTTTCGACATTGACATGGTGTTTTCCTGGGTCGACGGCAGCGCGGTCTCCTACCAGGAAGCCCGCCGGGAACTGGAAGTCGATGCGGTCCTGGGAGAGGGCGACGGCCACGAGTCACGCTTTCGCCAGGTTGATGAACTGAAGTACGCGCTGCGCTCAGTGCATCTTTTTGCTCCGTGGATCAGGCGCATCTTCATTGCGACCGACTCCCCCGCCCCGCAGTGGCTGGCTGACCATCCCAAGGTCACGCTGGTTCGCAGCCGTGAACACTTTCCCAACCCGTCGGTGCTGCCAACCCACAATTCAATGGCCGTGGAATCCCAGCTACACCACATCGACGGCCTTGCAGAGCACTTCCTTTATTCCAATGACGACATGTTCTTTGGCCGGCCGCTGTCCCCCGAGCTGTTCTTCACGCCGGGTGGCATTACCCGATTCATGTTGTCCCCCAACCGCATCGGTTTGGGTGAGAGCGACGTCGAGCGCAGCGGCTTTGAGAACTCGGCCAGGGTGAACCGGAAGCTCCTATGGGATCGTTTTGGGGCGTTCACAACACACCACCTGGAGCACAGCGCCGCCCCGCTGCGCCGCTCGGTCCTGGCGGAACTTGAACAGGAATTTGCGGCGGAGTTCAAGGCCACCGCTGCCAGCACCTTCCGTGCGGCGGAGAACATTTCGGTGACGAACTCCCTGTACCACTACTACGCGTTGCTGACCGGGCGGGCCATCATGCACAAGGACGGCAGGGGCCGCTACGTGGACACCGCAAACATGGCCGGATTGGCGGACCTGCCGCACATCCTAGCCCAGCGCAATGCAGACTTTCTCTGCCTGAACGACGGCAGCTTCGGCGACGCCCCGCCGGAGCAGCGCCGGGAACTCGTCACCGACTTCCTGGAAAAGTACTTCCCCTTCAAGGCCCCCTGGGAAAAATAGCAGCGCCTCTGCCGAGGTGTGAGTTCACGCCCTCTCGGAGAGGGCGTGAACTCACACCTCTCTAATAGTTATTGGCAGGTCTGGTACCCGCTGGCAGGATTGATGCAGGACTACTACAGTGTGACTCTTCACATCTCTGGCCCAGTCTTTTTGATGGTGCCTTTTCGCCGACTTGTCCGCTGTGATGGTCCGGCATCGGCCCGGCCTCTTGTCATGGCTTGATAAAAGGTTGGCCGAACCCTCGGGAACGTGCCTCGTTAGAGAGTTGCCTGACAAGAACCCATTTCCAGGCCGATGCCGTCCAAACGGTCATCTACACACTGGAATGGAGGATCACCGTTATGACTATCGTTGCAGAAAAATATGCCTACGTCATCGGTGTTGACACCCACGCTAAAACCCACACCTACGCCATCACCGCCACGACTACCGGGACGTGCCTTGGATGCGAGGCATTCCCCGTCACCGCCGCCGGCATCAAGCGCGCGATCGGCTGGATCCACCGCAATACCAGCGGCGAGATCCTGGCAGCGGTGGAAGGAACCTGCTCCTACGGGGCATCCCTGACCCGCGCCCTGGTCAACGAGAACCTGCCCGTTGTTGAGGCGAAACCGCCACGGAAAAAGACCCGCGGAAGCGCCGGGAAAACCGATGCCATCGATGCCATCGCGGCCGCGACAGGCATCCTGGGCACCGAAATCAACCGGCTGCTGTACCCCCGCATCGAGGGCACACGGACAGCGTTGGGGGTGCTGCTGGCCAGCAGGCGCCGCCTGGAGGGGCAGTCCACCGCCAACCGCAACGCCCTCAACGCCCTGGTGCGCCAAATCGACCTCGGCCTTGACACCCGCGAAGCCCTCAGCGACAAGAAGGTCGCCGAGATCGGCTCGTGGCGGGCCCGCCCCAGCGACACTGTGGAGCAG
This sequence comes from Arthrobacter sp. PAMC 25486, assembly GCF_000785535.1. Lineage (NCBI taxonomy): Bacteria > Bacillati > Actinomycetota > Actinomycetes > Micrococcales > Micrococcaceae > Arthrobacter > Arthrobacter sp. PAMC 25486. Next base: position 2,725,459 of record NZ_CP007595.1, read on the forward strand.
CAGATCGGGCGGGAAGAAGCGACCAATCTGGCCCTATCGATCACCGCCGCAGCCGGTCGGCTCAAAACGAACGAGACCCAGCTGGGCCGGCTGTGTGAGGAGCTCGCCCCGGGCCTGCAAGACCAGCCCGGACTGGGACCTGTGACGGCCGGGATCATCCTGGCCGCCTACTCCCACCACGGCAGGGTCCGCGACGAGGCAGCGTTCGCTTCCCTGGCCGGGGTGTCCCCGCTGCAAGCGTCCTCGGGAAACACCATCCGGCACCGCCTGAACCGCACCGGAGACAGGCAACTGAACATGGCCCTGGACATCATCGCCAAGACCCGCATGCGCTGCGATGAAAAAACCAAGGAATTCCTCGAACGACGCACCGCCCAAGGACTGAGCTACCGCGACATCAAACGCGTCCTCAAACGCTACATCGCACGAGACCTCTTCCGGCAACTAGAGAAACTATTTACTTGACACCAGACATAAAAGGGTCGGCAGAAGTGGGCTTCCCGGCTAGTTCAGGTAGCCGTTCGGGTTAAGCACATACTTCGTGGCGGCACCGGCGTCGAACTCGGCATAGCCGCGCGGCGCATCGGTGAGGGCGATCGCCTGGGCGTTGACGTTCTTGGCGATCTGGACCTTGTCGTGCAGGATCGCCATCATCAGGCCCCGGTTGTACTTCATGACCGGGCACTGCCCCGTCGTGAAGGCCAGCGACTTCGCCCAGCCCGTACCCAGGCTCAGCGACAGCGAACCCTTTTGGGCGGCGGCGTCAATGCCGCCCGGGTCACCCGTGACGTACAGGCCCGGGATGCCCAGGGAACCACCGGCCGCAGTGATGTCCATGAGCGAGTTCAGGACGGTGGCCGGGGCCTCTCCGGCACCATGGCCGTGCCCCTTCGCCTCGAAACCAACCGCATCGACCGCGCAGTCGACCTCGGGAACACCTAGCAGCTGCTCTATCTGCCCGCCCGGCTCACCCTCGGAAAGATCGATCGTTTCGCAACCAAACGCGCGGGCAGCTGCCAGACGTTCGGCGTTCATGTCACCGACAATCACGACGGCGGCACCGAGCAGGTGCGCGCTCGTCGCCGCGGCGAGGCCCACGGGCCCGGCACCGGCAATGTACACGGTGGAGCCCACCGTGACGCCGGCGCTGACGGCACCGTGGAAACCTGTGGGGAAGATGTCCGAGAGCATGGTCAGATCCATGATCTTCTCCAGCGCCTGGTCCCTGTCGGGGAACTTCAGCAGGTTCCAATCCGCGTAGGGAACGAGCACGTACTCGGCCTGGCCGCCAACCCAGCCGCCCATGTCGACGTAGCCGTAGGCACTGCCCGGCCGGTCGGGGTTCACGTTCAGGCAGATGCCCGTCTTGCGCTCCTTGCAGTTGCGGCAGCGCCCACAGGAGATGTTGAAGGGCACCGAGCAAATGTCCCCCACCTTGATGAATTCAACGTCCGGACCAACTTCAACCACCTCGCCGGTGATTTCGTGGCCCAGGACAAGGTCCGACGGTGCCGTGGTGCGTCCTCGCACCATGTGCTGGTCGGAGCCGCAAATGTTGGTGGCCACTGTGCGCAGGATGACGCCATGAGGCACCTTGCGCCCCACATTGGCCGGATTGACACCCGGCCCGTCCTTGAGTTCAAACGTCGGGTAGTCGATGTCGATGACTTCAACTACGCCTGGCCCCTTGTAGGCAACGGCTTTGTTTCCTGACATGGAATATATCCCTTCCTGGTTAGTTCAGAAGGCATCGAGTGACCCCTTCTAGTGCAACGAGAAAACAACCCCGACATCCGCGCACTGAGGCAGCACATCCTGCCTCAGTCGTAAGTACTCCGGAAAGGAATCGGGGGTCCCCGCCAGTCTAGGACTGGAACGAAGAATATGTAAGGGAGCGCGTCGTGGACCGAACCTCATCCGCCGCTGCCGTTGCTGATCTGGCCGGTGAGCTGGAACAGTTCTCCCAACCCACGAAAATCCCGCCAACCAAACTACGTCTGCCTCCGTGATGGAACAAGACGAGCCAACGGAAGTTTCTATCTGAGCCATCAAGGGAACCTCACGATGCGCCCCGGAACGGTCCTAGCTGCGCGGCCAGGGGCTGCCCTCGAGCGCCTCAACCCCTTGGTTGAAGTCCTTGAGCAGTTTCAAAAACTGTTCGCTCTTTGCCTCAGACCAGTCGGAAATGACCTGGCCAATCCCCTGGGCATAGACTTTTCGGCACTCTCTCAACGCAGCCCTGCCAGCCGCCGTGGGCGTGACACGGCGGGCGAGCTCGCCGCCGTCGTGGGGTGCATAGGCCAGCAGTTCCGAGCGCAACAGCGCCCCGACCTGGCGGTGCACTGTGGAGCCATCCAGCCGCAGCGTGGCAGCAAGTTCCTTCAGTGTCATGGGGGGAACGTTTTCCAGCCGGCTCAGCAGAACGAATGCGGATCTATCCAGCATTCCCTCTGCGCTGTGCTGCGGACGGAGGTAGTAGCGGGAGAAGAGCATGAGCTCATATTCCATCAGCTCCAGGACTGGTGATTCGGGTATCACGTTTTCGAGCTCCTGACGTTTATGTATAATGCAATTAGATTGCATCATACATACGCAAGTAGTCGTTAGCCAAACAGGAGCCCAGTGCCCAGCATTATCAATCCCCGCCGTAACCCAGCACCTCAGATCGTCATCGCCACACTGGCATTTTGCGGGATCGTTGTCTCGCTCATGCAAACACTGATCATTCCGCTCATTCCGGGCCTGCCCACCATGCTCAACACCACGTCCGCCAACGCCTCCTGGGCCATCACGGCAACCCTACTCGCCGGCGCAGTGGTAACTCCCATTGGCGGACGTCTCGGTGACATGTTCGGCAAGCGCCGGATCCTGATCGTCAGTCTTTTTGCCATGGTGGTGGGCTCGGTGCTCTGCGCCCTGACGGATTCCTTGGCGATTATGGTCACCGGCCGCGCTCTTCAGGGGCTGGCCATGGGTGCCATCCCGCTGGGCATCAGTATCATGCGCGACCTCCTGCCGCCCCAAAGGGTGGGCGCCGCCGTGGCCACGATGAGCGCAACCATGGGTGTCGGCGGCGCTGTCGGCCTGCCGCTGGCCGCCTTCATCGCGCAAAGCTCCGATTGGCACATGCTGTTTTGGGCGGCAGCCGCCTTGGGCGCAGCCTGCCTGGCCCTGGTCTGGTTTGTCCTGCCCGAATCCACGGTTCGCACACCCGCCAAGTTTGACAGTATCGGCGCACTCGGACTGGCCGTGGGCCTGTCGGCATTGCTGATCCCGGTCACTAAGGGCAGTGACTGGGGCTGGGGAAGCTTGTCCACCATCGGCCTCTTCGGCTTCTCCGTCATCACCCTGCTGGCGTGGGGCGCCTACGAATTGCGTATCAAGGCTCCCCTCGTGGACCTGCGGGTTTCCGCACGGCCACAGGTTTTGTTCACCAACATGGCCTCGATCATGATCGGTTTCGCCATGTACGGAATGTCGCTGGTGTTCCCGCAGCTGCTCATGGCCCCGTCTGCCACGGGCTACGGATTGGGCCAGTCGATGCTCATGACCGGGCTGGCTCTGGCCCCGGGCGGCCTGGTTATGATGGCACTGTCTCCCGTCTCAGCCAGGCTTTCGGCCCGCAGGGGACCCAAAACCACGCTCATCACCGGCGCCATTGTCATCTGTGCCGGCTATGTTCTGGTCTTGTTCCTTAACGCACAAGTGTGGCAGGTCATACTGTCCTCGATGGTGATCAGCGCCGGCATTGGCCTGGCTTTTGCCGCCATGCCCGCACTCATCATGGGTGCCGTGCCGATCACCGAAACTGGCGCCGCAAATGGGCTGAACTCCCTGATGCGCGCCATCGGCACCTCCAGCTCGGCCGCGGTCCTGAGCGTAGTCTTGGCGTCGATGACCATGTCTGTGGGTCCGGTCTCCGTCCCCACGTTCGATGCTTTCCGGGTCACTTTCGCCATCGCCGTCGGGGCCGCGGCCCTCGCCGGACTCCTTGCCGCCTTTGTCCCGAGCAGGGCTTCCGACACACCGTCAACGACAGGCCCGACCCAGGACGCCCGGGTATCTGTATCTGCCGGCTAACCCGCACCAGTTGCACGTATTCCTTCCGTTTGGGGTGGGTTAGTTGTTGATGAAGGTTGGTGAGCTCCAGGCGTAGTGGTCGTTGTGTTGGCGGACGCGGGCGTAGTACTGGTCGCGGGGGGCCTGGGTTCCGGTGTCGGTGTGCTCGATGGTGAGGTGGCGGGCGGTGTGGGGGACGGCGCGGTGCAGGAGCATCGCGCCGGTGAGGAAGCCGCCGAGGTACTGGGACTGTGGCCCGCGTAGGAGTTCACCGATGGTGCGGTGGACTTGCTTGCCGTTGAACGTCACGGACAGGACGGTGTTTTTGTTACCGGTGACGTGCAGGGCCATTTGTTGGGTGGCGTCGGTGAGCACGTTGGGGTTGCCGTGGGTTTCGGTGGTGAAGGAGAGGTGTTGGGCGTCTTGTTGGTCCCAGTGGGAGAAGCTGAAGCTGTCGGGTTCCGCGGCGCTGGGTTCAACGATGTCGTAGCCGTGGAAGCGCGGTTCCACGCCCTGGATGCGGCCGTTGATGATCTCGATCTGGACGTCCCACCGGTTCAGGACACCGACTTCGCCCCAGCCGACGCTGACGGCGAGCATGCCGTCGAACTCGAAGGCATCCACGGCGGTGGGGCCGCTTTTAGCGATGACCTCGTTATTACGCATGATTTCCACGTAGTCCACGGTGTCTCCGCCCAGGACCTCGACAGTGATTTCCCGCATCCCGGGGTTCGTATATTCGGCGCCCATGGGGTGCCCGTCGATGCTGGTAGCGAGCATGATCCGGTCCCCGGTGGCGGCGTAGGTGCGGCGGTTCTTGATCGCGTCCCAGATCCCGTCGCGGGTGAGTTCCTCGGCCCAGACCATGGCGCGGCCGTGGCCGTGGGAGCCGGGGTGGGCGCTGTGGTGGTCGGTGGAGCCGATGAACCCGAAGGTGTTGCCCAGTTCCAGGCCCCTGTCGGCCATCGAGCCGGCATCGCGCGGGCCCATGGTATGCAGGTAGTTCCGGGGCGCGTCGGCGCTTTCCCCGCAGCCATGCATCGAGACCAGCTCCACCACCGGGGAGAGCTCGGGATCATAGGTGTTCCAGTTGATCCCGCGCCGATCCGCACGGTAGCCGATGTGGTGCGGGATCACGAACGCTTCCAGCCCCGCCTTGCCCAGACCGCGCAGCACCTCTCGTAGTTCCTCCAGGGACTGCGCCTGGGCCGGTTCCAGCGGCCCCGTGCCCGACTTGTAGTACACGCAGTGGTCCCCGTACGTCATCGAATGCCACTCAAAGGACAGCAACGAAACGAAGGACCCGTCCACGTTGACCTCCTCAGTCAGCCGCTGCACCTCGGGCCAGTGCCCGCGCAGCCGGGCAAACCCGGCACTGTGGTAGTCACTGACATGCGCCGGCTCGCTGGGCATGTCATGCCAGGCAGCATGGCCGGTCACGGTCGCGAAGTCCAACTGCAACCGGGCGTTACGGTAGGCGTCGGCCAGGGTGCCGTGGCCGTAGCTGATCGCGCAGTGGTTATGCAGGTCTCCGGCATAGGCGGCCATGCCGGCATACGCGCCAAGGCCGGACTGGGGACGGATAAGAGCCATGGTAAAAAGTCTCCAAACTGATGACATGAAGCATTGAAAAGGGGGCGGGCGCACAGCCCGTTCCGGGGGTGCCCGATTCTTAGGCGCCGACGGGGCGGGCCTGGGAGTGGTGCGGTTCATCACCGACCTCGTGCTGGCGCCGCCACAACTTCACCTGCATCTGCGCCCGCACCGAAGCATAGGCGGGGTCGTGGAACACGTTGCGTATCTCTTCGGGATCCTCCACCAGGTCATAGAGTTCCCACTCGGGATGGAACACGGCCCTGCCGGTGCCCGGCAACCCCAACCCGTCGTTGTAGAAGTAGATGATCTTGTACCGCTCGCTCCGGTACCCGTAATGGGCCGGGGCCCGGTGCTGGGCATCATCGTTCTCAAAATAGCGGTAATACATGCCCTCCACGGGCCCGGCCACCGGCGCCTGGCGCAATTCCGGCCAAATGCTCCGGCCCTGCATCCGTTCATGATGAGCCACCCCGGCAGCATCCAGGATCAGCTGCGCGACATCAACGTTCGTGGTGATCCCGTGGAACGTCTTCCCGGGCGCCAGGGCCGCCGGGTAGCTGAGCACGAACGGCATCCGCAACGCTTCCTCATACATGAAGCGCTTGTCGAACCAGCCATGATCACCCAGGAAAAAGCCCTGGTCCGAGGTATACATCAACAAGGTGTCCTCGAACTGCCCACTGGCCCGCAACCAGTCCGTCACCCGCCCCACATTGTCATCGACCGAGGCCACACACGCCAAATAATCCTCCATGTAACGCTGGTACTTCCACACCGCCAACTCCTCAAAGCTGAGCCCTTCCGGCGGTAGTTCCTTCAAATCGGCCATGTTCAAGAACTCGGCCACACCCATCGTGGCCCGCCGCGTCGCCACCGAACGTGTGGCTAAATCATCCGTGAACGTCCTCGGCACCGGAATCGGATCCTTATACATGTTCGCGTGCTTCGCATCCGGCTGCCACGGACGATGCGGGGCCTTGTGGTTGATCAACACCACCCACGGCTCCTCCCCCTCCAACCCCTGCACCCACTCCAACGCTAAATCCGTGATGACATCCGTGGCATACCCCGGCACGGTCCGGCGCCCTGCAGGCGAGAGAAACGTCGGATCAAAATACTCCCCCTGATCAATCAACACATCCCAGTAATCAAAACCCTGCGGATCATGCCCGTCCCCCTCACCCAAATGCCACTTCCCCACCACCGCCGTACGGTAACCAGCCTCCTTCAACAAGGAAATAAACGTCGGCTGGCTGTTATCCAACGGCGTCGACAACGTCCTCACCCCATTCACATGGCTATACGTACCCGTCAAAATCGAGGCCCGACTCGGAGAACACAACGCATTCGTGGCAAAACAATTCGCCAACACCCACCCATTCCCCGCGATCTCATCAATCCGCGGCGTCTCATTCACCAACGACCCATACGCACCCACAGCATGCGCAGCATGATCATCAGTCAAAATCAAAACAACATTCGGCCGGCGAGCAGTTTTCGTAGACATCAAGGGCAGCCTTCCAACACAGGTCACGATCACGGGAACAAAAAATGGGCACAACAACCGCCAACTAGGCAGTCAACTCTTACATCGCAGATTCGCAGCAAGGCTGGTGTCAGGAGGGTGACACCGTGATTGATTTTCCACTGGCAAGACTCTTGTTGGCGGCCTCGACAATCGCCACGATGGAGATGATTTCATCTTCCGGAACCGTAGGTGCTCCCGTACGGCACGCCAGAACCACCGCGTTGAGCAGCCCAACCAACATGTCCTCACCGGCAACAATCTCAAAGCTCGTTGCGGCGTCGGCCCCCACAATTTTCCCCGTGGTGAGCGGACCCCATTCGGGCGGGCCAGCAAGTGTTGCAACCCTGCCGTCCTTCCAGCGGAGCACCACTCGCTCCCCGGTCGCGTCAACTTCGGCACAGCCGGGGCCCATGGCTGCTACAGCCAGATCGACGAGGTGAACCCCGTACCAGGACAGTCCCGGGTGACCCGGCTGGGTGGGAAGGGCCCCGTCAAGATCGATGCGTTCAACCTTGGAATGAACCATGGAATCGTGGAACTCTTGGGCGAAACGTTTAGGTGATCCGGCCAGGGCAAGGCAGTTTTCGGCATGGGCCAGTTCAAGCATGGCACGCGCATCCGCCGTCGTCATGGCAAATCGGGTGTCAACATAAATGGGTTTGCCGAAGTGAGCCAGCCGGGAAAAATAGCCCGCATGAGTCCTGGCGTCGGAGGCAACTACGAGCAGGGCATCGCACTCTCGTGCTACAGCCTCCGGACTGTCCCGCAATGGCACACCCAGATCGTTCATCTGCTCCGTGCGAGCGGCAATTCTGTCCCTGCTCAGGGGAAAATCCTCCGAGACGGCGCCGGCCCAGGCACTGGTGATTATGCCGCCGCGGACCGTTGAGGTGACTCCGTCACCAAAAAGTCTGGTGAAGGACGGCGCATGCGGGGAGTCGATACCAATCAAGCCAAACCTGATTGGCCCTCCTGCGGGTAGCTGTGTCATCCCTTCACCCCTGAGGAGGTGATGCTGGCGACGATGTGGCGCTGCAGGAAGATGAAGATCACCAAACAAGGAATGAAGCTGATGAAGGCCGCAGCCATGATGCTGGGGGTAGAAACCGTTTCCGTATTGAGGGTGGCAAGACCCACCGTCAAGGTCCTGGCCGCATCAGACTGCCCCACAACAAGCGGCCAGAGCAGATCGTTCCAATGCCAGAGGAAGACAAAGATCGCAAGGGTTGCCAGGACAGGCTTGATCAGCGGGATCACGATTGCAAAGAAGGTGCGCCACTCCCCGGCCCCATCAATTTTTGCGGCGTCGAAGAGCTCATCGGGCAGATCCCGAATGAACTGGCGAATCAAGAACACTGCCTGGGCGTTGGCCAGCGTGGGCAGAATCAATCCCCACAAGGTGTTCACACCGTCCATGCCGGCGATCAGAATGAACGTCGGAATGAGCGTTGCCTGCATCGGCACCATCAAGGTCGCCACAATGGACCACAGGACCAAGTTTCTCCCCGGGAAGCGCTTGCGGGCCAGGGCATAGGCGGCCATCGATGCAGTAAAGAGGACAATCACAACTGACACCACGGAGTAAACAACCGAGTTCCAAAGCCACCGCGGAAACGTACCCACATTGAAGATGCGAACAATGTTCTCAAACGTCAATGACGAGGGCAACGCATAGGGCAGGGTCGGCTCTCCCTCCGGTGAAAGGGCCAACACTATGATGGCCACCAGGGGGGCAATGGTGGAAATCGAAATGACAGTCAGTACTGCCACCAGCCAGCGCTGGGTGCGCTGTTGTCGTTTGGCTTTCAGCTTCACGGTGGGACGGATGTTGCGTTGTTTTCCGGCTTGGGTGGGCAGCCCACCCACACGCTGGGACTCTTCAGACTCGGCAAGTTGCGTCACTGGTCTGCCTTCCCTTCAAAGAAGTACCGCTGGACTAGCGAGAGGATGAGGACGATCGCAAAGAGGACCAGTCCGATTGCAGAGGCGTAGCCAAAATCAAAGAATTTGAAGCCCACATCGAAAAGCATGTAGATCAGGCTGTAGCTGGCATGTGCCGGGCCGCCTCCGGTCATAACATAAATAGTGTCGAAGACCTGGAAACCAATAATGGTTTCAATGACCAGTACAAAGAAAATTACTGGTTTCAGCAGCGGTAGGGTCACAAACCACAGCCTCTGCCCGACGTTGGCGCCATCAATGTTTGCAGCCTCCTCCACTTCGACGGACTGGGCTTTCAGCCCGGCAAGAAAAATCAGCATGGAGTAGCCGAAACCTTTCCAGACGGAGACGACTGCGAGCGAGCCCAGCACAAGCCACTGTTCACCGGACAGAAACAGCACAGGGCCCGCCCCAACAGCAGTGAGGGCACCGTTGAGGGGTCCGTCGACCGCGAAGATCCAGGTCCAAATGATGCCTGCCAGCACAAAAGAACTGAGGTACGGGACAAAGAGCAGTGCCCGAAAGGTTCCGCTGTAGCGTACAAGCTTGTTGAGCAAGAGGGCTCCGCCCAGTGATACCGCCATGATGAGCGGGACAAAGATGGCGACGTATCCAAGTGTGACTCCCAGGCTCTGCCAGAAATTTGCGTCTTGGAAAAGGCGTGTGTAATTGTCGACGCCGAGAAATTCGACGTCACCGTTGAGCCTGTAGCGCGTCAAGCTCATCGCCCCAGCGCCGGCTATGGGAAGAAATTTGAACAACACAAAAATTATGAGAGTTGGCAACACAAACAGGATGCCAACCATCGCTTCTTTGCGATGGCGGGAGGCGAACCGACCCGGGGCGGTGGTGGTGGACATGATGGAACCAATCAGAATCAGTTGACGGGCGATGGAATGGAACGGGGCTGTGCGCCCCGCTCCATTGAAGGTTAGGAACGCTTGAGCAACGCCCGTGCTTCGTCGGCGGCCTTGGACAAGGCCTCCTTAGCGGTAACCTTTCCACCCAGTGCAGCCTGGATGGACGGGGCCAGGATGGCCATTACCTGACGGGCGACCGGTGACGCCTCACCAAAGTTTGCGAATTCCAGTGCGGCATTCAAGGCGTCAGTGTCCGCGTTCTCGTCCTCTGATTTCACATCGGTGCGCGTGGGGAAGTTGCTTGCAGCAGCATTCAGCGCAGCTTGCGCTTCAGCTGAGGACAGATACGACAGCACCTCGTAGGCGGCATCACGGTTTTCCTTCTTATTGATGGACGTCAATGCCAGCAGGCCCGGGTTACCGTACGTCGCCTGGACATTGCCCTTCAACGGCGCACCGAGGACCACGTTCTCATCACCCAGCGCCCCTCGAAGCAGGCCAAGTTCCGCCAAAGACGTTGTCGCTCGCATGGCTACTTTGCCTCCCGCGATGGGCGCACCGTCTATCTTGGACCCGGCAACTGCCGCATCGATGGGAAGCCCACCGGACTCCATCAGATCCACCAAGAACTGCAGGGCTTCGACACCCTCAGCCGAGTCAAAAGCGATGTCTTTTCCATCTTCGGTGAAAACCGTTCCCCCAGCCTGCCAGAGGAGGGGGTAGAAGGTCAGGTTTAGGGTTTGCTCCGGAGATCCGGCGTAGTCCATGACCGCGATACCTTTCTCCGCGAGGACAGGCGCGGCAGCCTTCACGTCCGCCCAGGTCTCAGGGAGATCCAGACCCGCATCAGCAAAGATTTTGGTGTTGTACGCCGTGGAATTAATATTTTGGAAGATGGGGACGCCGTAGAGTTCGCCATCAAAAGTGGCGGATTTGAGTGTGGCAGGGACAAATGACTCGCGTTCCTTGTTCACTGCTTCATCAACGGGCAGCAACCCGCCTACCGCCAAGTACGTCGCGGCCTGGTCCGGTGTCACCAAGGCAATGTCGGGGCCCGAGTTGGCAGCCAAAGCCGCTGAGATTTGGGCGTCACGCTTGTCAAAGGTTTGCAGCTCGATGGTGAGGTCAACACCAGGATGCTTCTTCTCAAAATCGGCTTCGGTGTCACTCCAGAACTTCTTGCTAACGGTCTCGTCCTTGATGACCGGGTACATCCACAGCGTGACCTTGCCGCTAAGTTCGCCGGACGCTCCGGTCGAATCAGATCCGGCGGGGGCGCATCCGGTTGCGGCGAGCGCAATGGTCGCCGCAACGGCAGCAATTTGCAGGGGTTTCTTAAGCATTTTCTCTTGTCTTTCTCTCAGGGTTCAGTCAGGACAGGTACTGCCGAGGTTGGGTGGATCTGATGTGAAGCTTCGACAGGATCATCGGTGCTGGCAGCTTCCTTCAGTGCCGCCATCGCAAGACGGTGGCGTGGTGAAGCAATTTGGAGCTGCAACAGGGGGTCCTGTGACTCCTGCATCCAGCCCATTAGTGCTCTGGCAAGCTCGCCCAGGACGCGGTAGTGTTCCGGGCATGCTGCAAGGTTTTCCATTTCGTCTGGGTCGTTGTTCAGCTCGTATAGTTCAAAGGCTTCGCTTGTGGGGACGGTCGGGCCTCGCAGTTGGACAGGGGCGCTGCGGTGCATCCAAGACTGGGTGGGGTCCATGACGCTTGGAGCGTTGGAGAAGTTGACAATTAGCTTGTGGGTGGTTGACCGGACAGCCCGCTTTGGATCGTAATAGGTGTGGTAGCTAAATTGTCCGAACACATGGTTACGGCCTGCCTCCGACGCCTCAACCATGGGCACCAGGCTCTCGCCTTGAATGTCGTCATCGACGCCCAGACCCACCAATTCCAACAGGGTGGGGAGAACATCAACGTGGCTGACCAAATCGGGAATTCGCCGGCTTGTCCACCTGTCCCTCCCAGGCACCCGCATCATGAGTGCCACACCGAGACCTGAATCGTAGAGTGTGCATTTGGCCCGCGGCAGTGCAAGCCCGTGATCTGTGGTGAAGACCAGGATCGTGTTCCGGTCCAGTCCCAGCAGTGCCAAGTGGTCAAGGATTGCCCCCACTCCTTGGTCCATGAAATTGACGGCACCCTGCAGTTCAGCGATCTCCTCACGGGCCCCGGCGTCATCTCTCAAATAGGGAGGTATCGAGATGCCCCGTGAGCTCTCTGCCTTTACTCCTTCAGCCAGGAAGCCCATCACTCCGGCTTCGTCTTGGTCTGAGGGAGTGCGGTGGGGCTCGTCGAAGCCAACCTGCAGGTAGAACGGGCTGCCGGAGGTTGCCGCAGCACTCAGGGCGGCATTGGTGCGCTGCACCACCTCGTCCCGGTGGCCCCCTGTGCGAACGCTGGTGAAGCCGAGCCGTCTGGCCACTTCGTCGTCGTCAAAGTCACGGGATTCGTGGTGGACACCGATCAGGTGGCTGCGGTACCCGTGACGGCCCAGGCGGTGTGCCAAGTGGCTGCTGGGTTCATGGAGGTCCCAGTGAAACGGCGCATGAGCCAAGCCAAGGACGCCGTTGGTCTGTGGGTATGTTCCCGTAAACAAGGAAGCCCGGGCGGGGCTGCAATGGGGCGACGTGGCAAATGCTGCTTCAAAGAGAGTGCCGTCGCTGGCCAACCGGTCAAGGTTGGGTGTGTCCACACCCGAGATTCCATAGGATCCCAGAAATCGCCCCAAGTCGTGGCAGTGGATGATGAGGATGTTGTGCATGGGAGTGACTAGCCCATCCGTTTCAGTTGTGTTTGGTCAATGGAATGTTGCAGCCGCTCACCGCTGAGGTGGCGTCGAATCTCGTCGACGACGATGTGCCCGGCACGCTGCCTCGATTCCAGGGTCGCCCCGCCTACATGCGGCGTCAGCAGGGCTCCCGGAAGGGAACGCCAGCGGTCGGCCTCGGGGAGGGGTTCGACGTCGTACACGTCCAGCGCCACGTCCAGACGCCCCGCCGAGACCGCTTCATAGAGCGCCTCCATGTCAACCAGAGACGGCCGCGCAGTGTTGACAACAAGGGTTCCGGCCGTCATGGAAAAAATATGGTCTCGCGTAATCAAGCCCCTGGTTTCCGGCGTTTCGGGGGCGTGCAATGCGAGGACTTCGGCCCATTCGATCAGCTCGTCAAGCCCGCATGTGTTTTTCGAGAGCGGATCGTCAGAAGAGATGTAAGGGTCGTAAATTCGCACATCAGCGTTCAAGGCGCGGCAGGCAGCAATGTACTTTCGCCCGGTCCGCGAGGCCCCCACAACGCCGATCCGCGCCCCGCCAATCTCCCGGGCACGGGAAATGTTGCGGGCCTGTTCCCATGCAACTCCGTTGCGCATGGCGTGGTCCAGACGGTGGGTCCGGCGCAGGAGCGACATGGTCAGCGTGAGCGACATTTCAGCCACCGCCGGTGCCATCGCTGCACCGGCCTGGGAAATGGGCAGGCCCGCTGACCAAAAGTCATCACTGACAAGAGCCCGAATCGATGACGGCGCATGCACCACCAGCTCCAGCAATGGCGCCAACTCCAAATACGCACCGGTCAGACGGGGAAACCCCCAAGCCGTAATGAAGATATTGGCCTCGGCCGCGACTGCTTCAAAAGCGTCCAGATCGACAAGCCGGGACGGGGGTACTTCCACGACGTCGCCAAATTGTTCTAGTGCAATTCTGCTTTGCGGTGGGAAGAAGGCTGCTGATTCCGCTGTCGGGACGCTGAGAAGAATCTTGTTCTTGCCTGCTGGGCGTGCCGCAGCCGTGTTCCCCTGAATAACCTCATCGTTGTGGATCATGTAGAGGAGACTAATATCACTTCGTTAGTTTTGTCAATGACAAAAAGAAGTACACTGGTCTTGTTGCCATAATCTGCGCTCCCCAAATGGAGACCTGAACCAACACTAGAAAGGGCGTCCGATGCAACCCCGTGCCGGCAGCAAAGCACTCATTCGAGAGATCAATGAGGCCTTTATTCTCGACGTTGTCAGGTCCAGCGGCCCTGTCACCCGAGCCACTATCGCCGCCCGGACGGGGCTGAGTGCAGCCACCGTCACCGGTGTTACAGGCCGGCTGCTCCAGGCCTCCCTCGTAATGGAGACCGACACTGTCACGGGAACAGGCGGCAGACCGGCGCGCATGCTGGAGCTGGGACAGGACGTGGTGGTGGCCGCAGGCGTGCGGGTTTCCAGCACCGAGGTCCTGGCCGTTCTTGTTGACCTGCGCGGCAGGATTGTTGCCAAGGACCGCCAGTCCCTCAGCTCCTGTGAGCCAGAAGTCGTGGCGTCGGCCACGGCAACCGCGGTGCGTAAGGCCCAGTCAATGGCCCCGCAAGCCACCATTCTGGGTGTTGGTGTGGCGGTATCCGGTGTTGTCGACCAGGCAGGCGGCAGCGTCAAACACAGCGGTTCCATGAACTGGAAAGACGTCCCCTTCCGGTCGCTGCTGGGCGAGGCGCTCGATGCCTCGGTGGAGATCGACAGCTATGTGAACGCCTTCACCCTTGGCCTGCTGTTGTTTGAAAAGAGCCTCGAAGGCCGCAATCTGCTGACTTTCAGCGTCGGCACCAGCCTGGGTGCCTCCGTGGTGGTGGAAGGCCGTATCCACCGGGGGCTCAATGGTGCTGCCGGCGGTTTCGCGCACTCCCATGTGGGCGGTGCCCGCGAGCCCGAGCGGCTGTGCCACTGTGGCGCGAGCGACTGCCTCGAAACACGCAGCAGCCTGTGGGGAATCCGCAGTGAACTTGAGCGCCGCGGCCTCGGTGCCGACGGGGCGGGCCCCGCCCGTGATGCGGAAGTCATCAAAGAGGCCGGCTACCACCTGGGCATGGCCATGGCTAATGTCAGCAAGATCTTCGCTCCCGAACAAATAGTGCTGGCGGTGGCCCCCGAGGCTGACTTTCCGCAATTGGCGGCAGGTGCCCTCAGGGAATTCAAGGCCCAGTACAAGCATGAAAATGACCCTGCACCGGAATTTGAGTCCACCACCATCATGCCTGCCACCCTGGCACGAGGGGCAGCGTGCATGATTTTGGCAAAGCTCTTCACTGCCAGCACATCAAGGCTGGGCAAGGCAGACGCTGCCCCGCTCATCAACTGATACGCAAATAGAATCTGCAAGCACCACCGGCGCGGCGAAGCCGCTCACCAGCTGAACCGCCAACAACGGCCAGCACCTGAGATTCGGCAGGTCACTTGAGATTAGCGCGGCAGGCCCTTGACGTACGCCGCCTGTCCGCCGTGTTGGACGCAGTCGTCAACGATGCTGACCAGTCGCACGCCGAGGGTGACCGGGGGATCCCAACGGCGGTCAACAACACGGTTTAACGCCTCCGAATCAAGCCCGCTAACGTACTCAAGGCTCTGGGCAAGTACGGCCCCGTGGTATTCGCGCAGCAGGTCCAGCGACTCCACCCTCACGGCATCAACCTGCTCCGAGCTGTGCCCGTAGCCGTGGTCTGCCGGTTCTAGGGCAAAGCCGAACTTGGCGGCATAGCCATCCCTGACCCATATGGATTCATGCCCCGCAACGTCGGCAATCTGCTCATCTTGGCCCCGGCTGAGGTGCCACACCAACCACGTAATGGAATTGCCCACACCGCCCGGCCGCCAATTAGCCTTGGCCGGCATCAGATCGTCCAGGACGCCGGAAACAATCCCGTCAATCCGGCCAAATGCGTCTGTTAAAAGCTCCGAAGATTCCATACCGGCCATGCTTCCACCCGCGGTGCCCCTTGGGAACCCCGGCGCCGCCAGCCACTCATCAACACCGAGATGTGAGATGACGCCCTCTCGTATAGGGCGTGATCTTACATCTCGGCGGAATTGGTGTTGGAACTGTGCCAGTCGGCGCCGCCGGGTCTCGCTCCCCCGGTTACGTCAGGATGATGACGTCCAGCGTGCGCGGGCCGTGAACTCCCTCCACGCGTTCCAGTTCGATGTCGCTCGTGGCGCTGGGCCCGCTGATCCAGGTCTGCGGCCGGGTTGCCTCCAGCCGTGCAATGGCTTCCGGCAACAGCTCCACAATCTGCTCAGTGTTCAGGAAGCAGATGTGCCGGTCGGGAACCAGCGAAATGATGCGCCGGCCCTGGTCGTCACTGCCGTCGAGCATGATGGTGCCGGTTTCCGAGACGGCCACCGCGGCAGCTGTTACCACTGCATCAACGGCGTCCAGCTCCGCGACGGTGAGGCGGTGCTCAGGTGAGTCAGCATGGACAGCCAGCGTCCCGCCGTCGTGCTTCCCGGCGGAAGGAAGGGCGGAAAGCCAGGACTCCGGCAGGCCGTGCGGCACCACAATCGCAGCCGAGCCCGCCAACAGTTCAGCCAGCTTGGCGGGCGCTTCGGCTTCGGGCGTGACGAACACGTTCGCCTTGTAATCCACCAGCCGGTCCACGAGCTGCGCGAGCCGCTGTTCTACGGTCATGTCCGAGCTGCGGCGGTACTCACGCGGCACCACGGGGGTCTCCGGCGCATCCCGCAGGGCCGACTTGATCCGGTTCATGATCTCTTCGCGGGCGCTCATGCCTGCTCCCCTTCGCTGCTGTTTCCAGCGTTTTCGCTGTTTGTGGAGCCAGGCACGACGGCGACTCCTGGCTTGTGTTCCTTCGCCCACCATTGGCGGAACGACTGGGTGGGCGGCGCGGGGATGTCCCTGCTTTGGGTCCAGCCGCCGGCGATGCCCGGGAGCTTCTTGATGACCTTGTCGCGCCCGGCCGCGAGCTTGCCCAGGGGCAGGCCCTTTTCCAGCAGGTTCAGATGCGAACCGCTGGCGAACGCCCACTCGGCGCCCTTCATCATGAGGTCCATCTGTGAGGGGACCTTGACCTTGGCGCGTTTGGAATCAACGTCCTCGCCGCGCAGGTGGACCAGAATTTCCGGGATGTTGATCTTCACCGGGCAGGCGTCAAAGCACGCACCGCACAACGAGGAGGCGTAGGGCAGGGAGCTGTTTTCCTCGCTCTTGATCCCTGTCATCAGTGGGGAAAGGATGGCACCGATGGGGCCCGGATAGGTGGAGCCGTAGGCGTGGCCACCGGTTCGTTCGTAGACGGGGCACACGTTCATGCACGCGGAGCAGCGAATGCAGTTCAGCGCCGTGCGGCCCATTTTATCCGCAAGTGCGGCGGTGCGGCCGTTGTCCAGCATGACCAGGTGGACGTTCTGGGGTCCGTCGCCCGGGGTGACGCCGGTCCACAGCGAGGTGTACGGGTTCATCCGCTCCCCCGTTGAGGAGCGCGGCAGTAGCTGCATGAACACTTCCAAATCGCTCCAGGATGGCAGCAGCTTTTCGATGCCCATGACGGTGATGAGGGTTTCCGGCAAGGTCAGGCACATGCGGCCGTTGCCTTCGGATTCCACCACGGTGAGCGTGCCGGTGTCGGCCAGGCCGAAGTTGGCGCCTGACACGGCGACCTTGGCGGAGAGGAACTTCTTGCGCAAGTGGGTGCGGGCGGCCTCGGCCAGGCGGGCGGGTTCGTCCGTCAGGTTCGGGTCCACCACGGGCATTTCCCGCAGGAAGATCTCGCGGACCTGGCTGCGGTTCTTGTGGATGGCCGGGACCAGGATGTGGCTGGGTTTGTCGTGGTCCAGCTGCACGATCAGCTCGGCCAAGTCGGTCTCGTAGGCGGCAATGCCCTGCTCTTCCAGGTACTCGTTGAGCCCGATTTCCTGGGTGGCCATGGACTTGACCTTGACCACCTCGGTCTCACCGGTTTCCCGGATGAGGGCCGTGACAATCTCGTTCGCCTCCTGGGCGTCGCGCGCCCAATGAATGATGCCGCCGCGAGCGGTGAAGTTCGCCTCGAACTGTTCCAGCATGGCCGGCAGGTTCGCCATGGTGGCGTCCTTGATGGCGGCGCCGGCGTCGCGCATGTCCTCCCAGTCGGGAAGTTCGGCCACAACCTTCAGGCGCTTGTCCCGGATGGTGTGGGTGGCGTGGCCCAGGTTGGCGCGCAGCTGCTCGTTGCCGAGTTCGCGGTGCGCCGCCGCCGGGAACGGCTCGGTGGCGTTGAGGTTGCCGTGGCCAAAGACGGGCAGCGAGGGCATACCCAGAAAAGTGTTGCTGCTCATCGCTTGCTCCCTGCCAGTTTGATCTCGCCGGTGACGGTGATGGGGTTTTCCAGCGTGCTGGCCAGGATCTCGGCAAAGTGGAGTGTGCCCACGTCGCTGCCTTGGCGGGACAGCCCGCCGCCAATATGCAGGAGGCAGCTGGCGTCGCCGCCGGAGCACAGCTCGGCGCCGGTGCCGCAAATGTTAGCCGCCTTGTCGGCGTTCATGGCGCTGGAGACATCTGCGTTCTTCATGGAGAAGGTGCCACCAAAGCCACAGCACTGGTCCGCCTCAGGCAGCTCCACCATTTCGATGCCGCCCACACTGGCCAGCAGGTTCAGCTGGCGGTCTTCCAGGCGCAGCAGCCGCATGCCGTGGCAGCTGGGGTGGTAGGTGACCTTGTGCGGGAAGTATGAGCCGAGCTGCTCGGCCGCGTTCGTGATGCCGAGGACGTCCGTCAGCAGCTGCGAGAGTTCGTACGTTTTGGCGCCCACGACGGCGGCCCGGGCTTCCAGCGCAGCGTCACCGCAGCGGCGGGCCACCAACTCATGCTGGTGCTTCACACTGGCGACGCAGGATCCGGAAGGTGCCACGGCGACGTCGTAGTCGTCGGTGTCGAAGGCCTCCACATGGTTGGCCACAACTGTGCGGGCTTCCTTGAAGTAGCCCGAGTTCACGTGCATCTGGCCGCAGCAGGCCTGCCCGGGAGGGAACACAACTTCGTGTCCGAGCCGTTCGAGCAGCTTGACCGTGGCCTGTGCGGTGCGCGGGTACATGGCATCGACGATGCAGGTGGCAAAGAGCGCAATTTTCATGATTCCCACTGTAGGGCAAAACTTCCGGGATGTGGACTGACCACACCCTAAGTGCCAAAGATCCGAGGTTGCGCGGAGGTTTCGGGGCAAGTCCGACGCCGGATAGTCGGCTAAAGCGGCAGGCCCGCCTTGGGCTTGAGGTTCTTCATAACCAAGGTGGAGCGCAGGCGCAGCACGCCGGGCAGGCTCGTCAGCTCGTTGTCGAAGTACTGCTGGTAATCGGCGAGGTCCCGCGCAAGCACCTTCAAGATGTAGTCGGGGTCCCCAAACAAGCGCTGCGCCGAGGTGATGTGCACATTCTCCGCCACCTTCGCCTCAAACTCATCAACGGTGGTCCTATCCACCCGGTCCAACGTCACGAACACCAGAGCCTGAAAGCCCAGGTCAACGGCGGCCGGGTCGATGACCGCACGGTACCCGCTGATGGCGCCCGACGCCTCCAGGTCCTTCAGGCGCCGGTGGCACGGCGCCACCGTCAGGCCCACCTCCGCAGCCAGCGCCGTGGCGCTCATGCGGCCGTCATTTTGGAGCGTGCGCAATATTTCTCTGTCAATGGCATCAATCACAGTAATATCTTATCGACACAGTGGCTGTTAGGGGCAAAAAAGGTAAGCACTTTCGCTTCATTTTTCCCTAAACTTGCCGTAACAAACCACTACGGCAGGAGACTCCATGGAACCGCAGGCACTCATTGGCTTCCTCATAGTTGCTGTTACGTTGACGTGCACGCCCGGACCCGACTGGGCCGTTGCCATCGCCTCCGGGCTGGGACGCCGCAGTTTTGTGCCCTCCGTTGCGGGGCTGTGCAGTGGCTATGTCCTGCACACCATCTTGCTGGCCGCCGGAATTGCCGCACTCATGGCCGCGGCCCCGGCACTCCTGCTGTGGCTGACGATTGCCGGCGCCGTCTACCTGCTGTGGCTGGGCATCAAGACCACCAGGTCCTGGCGCGGTGCCGGGTTCAACGTCCCGGGGAGTGTCACGATCGGCCCCAACGGTGAACTGCCCGCACCTTCCGCGACGGCACCCGGCACCGCCTCGGGTCTGGCCGGTTCATCCTGGGGCGCCTACCTGCAGGGTTTCGGCACGAGCGCCATTAACCCCAAGGGGATGCTGCTCTTTGTCGCCCTGACGCCCCAGTTCATCCGCCCGGAGGCTGCCTTCTCCGTGCCCCTGCAATCGGTGATTCTCGGGATGTCTTTTGTACTCTCGACCATCGTGATCTACACGCTCGTGGCGGCAGGGGCCCGCCGTCTGTTGCGTTCACGGCCCGGCGCCGCCCGCGGAGTGACCCTGTCCAGCGGCATCATCATGTGCGCGCTGGGTGCGGTTCTTTTAGTTGAGCAGATCTCCCCCGTCACGGAGGCTGCGGGGCGGATGCTGGCCCACGGCTGACCGGCCGGCCGCCGGCTGCAGGGGCAACCCACATCTTCCATGGTCCATTGCGCCGAGAATGGCTCCAACCCGCCGCAGATTTGCCACCATCTCGCCGAAAATGGGCCCACCCCGTGACATGCCGCCAAAGTTGTGCCCATTTCGCGGGTTGGACCCATCTTCGCGGAGCAGCCACCAAAATGGCGATGTTTTGGCCCATTATCGGCGGTACATAGCACCCCCAAGTACGGGCTTGACCCACTCTCGGTGCTCAAGCACGACGGCGGACTGCCGCACGGCCGCTGTCAGGCCGGCACGTCGTTGCCCTACTCGGAGCCGCCGCAAGCCTGGGATGGACAAAAGCCAGGCCCGCACTGAAGAGGTGCGGGCCTGGCGTCGTGCTTGTGTCCGGACGAACTGGGTAACCCCGGAAAGCGACTCCGTCAGCCTTCCAGCACGCCCTGGCACAGCCGGTTGGCCACTTCGGTGAGCATGGCAAGGCCGGCCACGATGTCCTCGTCCGTGGTGTACTCGTGTTCGTTGTGGGAGATTCCGTCGACGCTCGGCACAAAGAGCATCACGGTGGGCACCAGATCCTTCATGTTGGTGGAGTCATGGCCGGCGAGCGTCATGACGGCCTTGTTGGACAGGCCCAGGTCGGCAGCGACGTTTGCGGCAAGCTCGACGCCCTCGCGCTGGTATGGGGTCACGGGCCAGGAATGGGACTGGTGCTGCTCCACCGAAACATTGGCGAGCGCCTCAATCTCGGTGATGCGGCGGTGCAGGCGATTGTCTGCCTCGGCAAGGACCGCCTCGTCCGCGCTGCGCAGGTCCAGCAGGAGGTTGACCCGCGACGGCACCACAACCGGCGAATTCGGGTACACGTTCAGCTGCCCCACGGAGGTGTGCAGGACGCCGGGGAATTGGTTCGCCAGCTCCCGAGCGGCCACCACCAGCATGGACGCGCCTAACAGTGCATCCCTGCGGTCCTCAATCACCGTGGACCCGGTGTGCGCCTGCTCGCCATGGACAACGAATTCGTATTTGTTGGCGGCCCAGTTTGAGGACACCAGGCCGATCGTGACACCTTCACGCTCCATGCTGCGGCCCTGTTCGATGTGGATCTCGGCGCAGTAAGCGGCTTCCGGACCGCCAAAGTCGCCCCGGCAGCCAATCGCATCCAACGCCTCCTGCACAGACACGCCGGCAGCGTCCGTCGTCGCCAGCGCCGTCTCCAGCGCCAGCTTGCCGGTGTAAACGGAGGATCCCATCATGGAGGGCTTGAAGCGGGAACCTTCCTCATTGAACCAATTGACGACGGCGATGTTGTACCTAGGCTGCGGTGCACCCGTTTCCGCCCACGCCGCTGCAAGCCGGAACGCAGCATGTGCCGCGGCCAGCACGCCGTAGGCGCCGTCGTACCGGCCCGCAGTGGGCTGGGAGTCCATGTGCGAACCAACCACAACAAATGGCGCCCCGGGCACTGCTTCGAAAAGCCCCCACTGGTTGCCAGCTCGGTCAAACTTCACAGTGAAGCCGCGTTCCTGCAGCAGGCCGCTGAACCAGCGCCGCTGCTCACCGTCCGGGATGGTGGCCGCCTGACGGTCAACTCCGCCGTTCCCGGTGGCGCCGAAGGTGCTCATGATGCGGAAGTCTTCTATGAAGGCCGTGTCTAAGTCAGAAAAGATGGCGGTTGAGGTCATGATTTTCCCCTCTGGGAGTCTGGCAGGAAATGAGGTTCGGCTGCTGTCAGCGATGTGATGTGGTGACGGACTTGATGCGGGTGTAGTCCTCGAGACCGAAGACTGAGAGGTCCTTGCCGGTACCCGAATGTTTGAAGCCGCCGTGAGGGGCCTCCGCGGGGATGACCTGGTGGCAGTTGATCCACACGGAGCCGAAGTCGAGCTCATTCGAGACACGCGTGACAACGCCGTGGTTTTCGGACCAGACACTGGAGGCAAGTGCATATTTGGTGCTGTTGGCCAGGACCACGGCTTCGCTCTCCGTAGCGAACGACTGCACAGTCACGACTGGACCGAAGATTTCCTCGCACACCACCTCGTCCTGTTGGACGACGCCGTCAATCACCGTGGGCGCGAAGTGGTAGCCCGTGCCGGTGCGCTTGCCTCCGGCGAGCAACCGGGCATTTTTCGGCAGGCGCGCGATGAACCCCTCGACCCGTTCCAACTGCGCGGCACTGTTGAGTGGGCCAAGGTCGGCGGCGTCTCCGCCCACTTTAAGGGCATCGGCAGCCGCCGCAAGTGCGGCGGCGAACTCGGCATGGATGCTCTCCGCCACAAGGACGCGGGTGACGGCGGTGCAATCCTGGCCCGCGTTGAAAAAGGCTGCCAGCGCAATTTCTCCGGCCGTTCTGGCAAGGTCGACGTCGGCGAAGATGATGGCGGGGGCCTTGCCACCAAGTTCCAGATGCACGTCCTTAAGCGTCTTGGAGGCTGCTGACATGACCTGTTCACCGGCATGGGTGGAGCCGGTGATGGACACCATTTCGGGGATCTCGTGGTCCACCATTGCGGCACCTGCACCGCGGCCACCGCAAATAATGTTGACGACGCCGGGCGGGAACACTTCCTGGGCCAGCTCGCCCAGGATCACTGTCGACCACGGTGTGGTGTCGGCGGGCTTGAGCACCAGGGTGTTGCCCGCGGCCAGTGCCGGAGCGATTTTCCAGATGGCCATCATGAAGGGATAATTCCATGGCGTGATCTGGGCGACCACACCCAGCGGCTCGCGTCGGATGGTGGAGGTGAATCCCTGAACGTATTCAGTGGAGGCGGTGCCGGAGACCACCCGGCAGGCCCCGGCGAAGAAGCGCAGCTGGTCAGCCCCACGCAGGATTTCAAGTTCTCGGGTGGCCGCGCGAGGTTTGCCGGTGCAGGCCACCTCGGCATCGACCAGCAGGTCAACGTTCTGCTCTATGAGGTCTGCGAAGCGGAGCAGGAGGGCCTGCCGTTCTCCCGGCGTCGTGCGCCTGTAGCTGGCGAACGCCCTGTCCGCAGCCTGGAAGGCAAGATCAACGGTGGCCGCGCCGCTGTCGGGCGCCGTGCCGATCTGTGCGCCGGTCGCGGGATCGAAGAACGGCAAGGTTTCGGCGGCGTCCATGGCCTGGCCGTCAATGATGTTGCTGAGCGTAATCATGTGGGGCTCCAGTCAGTTGCTCTTGGGGGAACGGGTTGCGGGGTCCTGCGGCAGGTGCAGTACGGCGGGCAGGCCCGAGGCTGCTGCGCGGCGGAAAGCTGCGGTGAAGTCGGCGGCTGTTTCCACCCGTTCGCCATACCCGCCGAAGGAGCGGGCCAATGCGGCGAAGTCCGGGTTGGTCATGTGTGTTCCTGAGGGGCGACCCGGGTAGTGGTTTTCCTGGTGTTCGCGGATGGTAGCGAAGATGCCGTTGTCCACCACCAGTGCGATGAACCTGGCACCGTGGGCCATGGCCGTCGCCATTTCCTGGCCGTTCATCATGAAGCAGCCATCCCCGGCGACGGAGATGACCTGGCGCCCCGGATAGGCAAGGGATGCCGCCACCGCGGCTGGAATACCCATGCCCATTGCTCCGTTGCGCGGGGCTGCAAGCGAGTTTGCACTGTTGTGTTCCAGGTACCTGGCCGGCCAGAGCGCGTGGTTTCCGGCACCAAAGGTGAGGACTGCGTCGTCGTCCATCTCTTGTTTCAGAAGTCCCATGACGACGCCGAGGTCCACACCCGTTCCACCGTCAGGCTGCGCCGTAGTGAACTTAATCTGATCGGCGCGGGCATCGGTGAACCAGCCTGCCGTCGGCTGCACAGCGGATTCCACGGTGGCCAGAGCCAGTGCGAATGCAGCGGCCCCAACTGTGACGTGCTGATCCATCCGGCCGAAGTGCCCCAATAGGTCGGCGTCGGGAAGGACCACAACGGTATGGGCTTCGAGGCCGCGGGTGTACCCGTCTGACAGCACATCCCCCCGAACACAGCCGAGGAAGAGAATCAGGTCCGCGTTGTCCAGTCGCCGGGCATTGGCGTCGCTGCGGCCGTAGCCCAGGAAGCCGGCATAGGAATCGGAGCTGTGGGGAACGGCATCATAGGCCCGGAAGTCGGCAAGGACCGGGATCCCGTGATGGGCGGCCCAATCAGACAGCGCTGCCCCCGCGTCCTGCGTCCAACCCTCACCGCCGACGACGATGAGCGGACGGACAGCCTTCGCCAATGCGGATTCGAGGAGGTCAAGGTCCGGGCCGGCGGGACCCGACTGGGCGATTCTTCGCGGCTCAACGGTGCCCGTGGCAACTTGGTGGACCAGCACATCCTCCGGAAGCCCGATCACTACGGGACCCGGCCGTCCGCTCATCGAGGTGAACATCGCGTCGTCAACGACACGTGCTGCCGAGGCGGCGTCGTCAAGGGTGACGACCTTTTTTGCCGTGCTGCCGAACCAGGCGTTGATGTCGAATTCCTGAAAGGACTCCCTTCCGCGATCGGCCACGGGGATCAGGCCCACAAACAGGACCAGCGGCGTGGCGTCCTGGTGTGCGGTGTGAATGGCGATGAACGCGTTGGCGGCACCCGGGCCGCGTGTCACCATGGCGACCCCGGGGAGTTCGGTCAGCCGTCCCTCGGCAAGGGCCATGAACCCGGCACCCCCTTCATGACGGGTCACCACTGTTTCAATTGTGGAGTCATGGAGCCCGTCCAAGACGTCCAGATAGCTTTCACCCGGGACACCATATACCCGCTTGATGCCCGCCCGCTCCAGTTGGGCGACGATCAGATGGCCTGCAGTTGTAGTGCTCAATGCGTCATACCTTTTCTTTGGGGCCTGCCCGGGAGCCCAGGAACCTGTCCGGGCGATGGATATCGGCACAGCCCAGCCACACCAGTAGGGATGTGACTGGACTCACTCTTGGGTCTGTTTCAATTCTGCCAGTAGTTTTACCCAAAATAACTAGCAGTCCGTCACGGAAATATGGCTCTAGAATGTGAGAATGCACAATTTAGATTTCACGGGCGAAGATGCCCGCTGGGACAGTCTGGTCGAACGCCTGCGGGGGCGCCTCAACGTTCTGGTCAGTTCATTCATGGCACGCGTTGCCGAGATCCCCGAATATGCGGAAGGCCGGGTCAACCTGACGGAAATGCAGGACACAGCTAGGGAGACCTTCAGTCGGCTTGTCGACGGACTGCGCGACGAACTTTGCCACCACCCCGGCAAAGGGGACGCCTCAGACACGCTGCGGCAGTTCTCCTCTGAACTGGGCGCCAAGCGCGCACGGGCCGGCGTCTCCTCCGAGGCGTTGACGTCTGCGGTGCGGCTTGACTTCAGCATCCTATGGGCCGATCTGCTGGAAATATCGGATCCCGGGGACGCAGCATTGCTGACCACCCGCGTAGACCGCGTTTGGCGTGTTGTTGATGAATTTGCCACCCAAACCCATGCCAGCTACGCGATGGAGCGCGTCCGGATGGCACAGGAAGAATCCAACATCCGGCGAGAGTTCATCTCCCGGCTGTTCAGCAAATCCGAACTGTCCGCCGCCACCGTCAGCCAAGCAGGCGCCGCACTGGCCACAGACGCCGAGGCCAGATTTTCCATTGTGGCGGCAAGCGGGGATGCCGCTTCCAAACTTCGAACAGCGGCCGCCCAGGGTGGCTGGAACCAGCCGCACCAGCGACTTTTCACGCACGAGTTTGGGGGCAGTACATACGTATTTTGGGCCTTGCCCCGCGCCACCGGCCAAAGCGCACCCGACGGCGGGCAGGATTACATTCCCGCAGCCATCAACGGAATACCCTGCGGTTTCGTGCCTGGCTTCATGGGACTGCGCGGACTCCCTCCGGCGGCCCGCACGGCCGAACGCCTGGCCCTTCTACTGCAGCCAGACGACCACGGACCCCTGACCGCGGGAGCAGCCTGGGCGAGGCTGGCAAAACAGCAACTTCAGGGCGCCGGGCTGGACCTGTGGGCCGACCTCGATGCAAGCCTTGCCAACTGCCGGGGCGGAGAGCGTGAGCGGCTCGAGGAAACGGTCCGCCACTTCCTTACAACAGGCAGCATCACCACCACGGCGCAGGAGCTCTTCTGCCATCGCAACACGATCCTCAACCGGCTCAATCGTTTTGAGGAGCTGACCGGGATCAGCCTGACAGTACCCGATCAGGCGGCACGGCTGGTGGTGGCCTGGGCCTGAGTCCATCCTGTCCGACAAAATACAGAACGTGTGTGAACACACATTTTTTGGTGTTCTTTACTGGCAAATAAGCCATTGAACTGTGCCGTGTGACACACCATAGTTGAATGCATCCCGCTTTCTTCACCTGCACGACCCTCATCTGGAGTACACGATGACCCAATCTCTTGAAACGCCCACAGCCGCATCGGCGCGGCTCGACCTCGTAAAGATGCGAAAGATTGCTTTCGCCAGCGTTATCGGAACCACCGTCGAATGGTACGACCTCTTCGTCTTTGCCACGGCCTCAGCACTGGTCTTCAACAAGATCTTCTTCCCCAGCTTTGATCCACTGGTGGGCACCATGCTCGCTTTCGGAACCTTTGCGTCAGCCTATGTGGCACGTATGATTGGTGCGATCATCTTTGGCCACTTCGGTGACAGGGTGGGACGCAAATCCATGCTTCTGGTCTCCCTTCTCACTATGGGTGCGGCGACATTTGCCATCGGCCTGTTGCCTGACTACAACACCATCGGCGTCATGGCACCGTTGCTCCTGTTGCTCCTTCGTGTCATCCAGGGCCTGGCCTTGGGCGGCGAATGGGGTGGCGCCGTTCTCATGACCGTGGAACATGCACCCGCACACCGCCGCGGTTTCTACGGCTCCCTGGTCCAGGTGGGTGTCCCCGCCGGCACCTTGATCGCAAACGTCGTGTTCTTGATTGCCGCCTCCACCATGAGCAGCGATTCACTGCACGCCTGGGGCTGGCGCATTCCCTTCCTGGCATCAGCATTGTTGGTCGCCGTGGGCATATACATCCGCCTCCACATCGAGGAAACCCCGTCCTTCCAAGCAGTGAAGTCGGCCGGAGCCAAGGCCAAGATGCCGTTTGCCAGCCTCATGGCCAAATATTGGAAGCAGGTCGTCCTCGGCGGCGTTGCAACTCTCTCAACTGGCAGCACGTTCACCCTGCTCGTTGCATCGGGCGTCGCCTACGGCAAAAAAGAGCTGGGCCATTCGGAGAGTCTCATGCTCTGGGTCGTGCTGGCATCTTGCGCTTTGTGCTTCGTGCTCATCCCATTCTTTGGAAACCTATCCGACAAGTACGGCCGCAAGCCGATAATTTACGCCGGCGTTGCAGCCGAAGCACTCTTTGCCTTCCCCATGTTCTGGCTGATGGACACCAAGTCCGTGGCGCTGCTTTTCGTCGCCTACCTGGTCATGATGACGGCTTTTGCCGCCAACTACGGTCCCATCGCCACCTTCCTGGCCGAACTGTTTGGTTCCAAGGTCCGCTATTCCGGACTGTCCGTGGCCTACATGCTCTCGGGCCTGCTGGGCAGTGCAGCCACACCGTTCATCACTACATGGCTGCTCGGTATTACGCACCAGAGTTCCTCGATCGCCTGGTACATCATGGGTGCCGCACTCGTCTCGCTCTGCGCCCTCTTCGTCTTGACCGAGACCCGGCACGGAAACATCGACGCCGTCGACGTTTCACCGGTCGAAGCAGCCGCAGCATGACCGGCATCCATCGGATCTCCGAGATCCCAGGGCAGGCTCCGGCTGTCGGACCTTTCTCGCACGCAGTGGTGGCCAACGGATTCATCTTCACCTCCGGCCAGATCCCGGCCATCACCAGCCTGGACGACCAGCCTGGCACCTTCGAGGGGCAGGTCCGCCAGACCATCGAAAACCTGCGGGCTGTCCTGGAAGCGGCCGGGTCGGACTTGGAACATGTAGTCAAGGTGAACACCTATCTCACAAGCCAGGACCAGTTGAAAGAATACAACCGGGTGTACGCCGAATACTTCGGTCCAGCGAAGCCAGCCCGGACCTCCGTCTGCGTCAGCCTCTGGGGAGTTGCCCTGGAAATCGAGTGCGTGGCCGTGCTGGCGTCCCAGACTGCCATCACAACGTCCATGAACGGGGCCACATCGTGACTGCAACTCTCCTGCCAAATCTGGCCGCTGTCAGTTACCCGACGATTGGCCACTTTCTGGAAGACGGCTTTGTCGATCCGGCGATCCAGTCACTGCTGGTCGGCGTCAAGATTGCCGGCCCCGCAGTCACTGTCCGGATTGCCGACAACGACGCCATCGCCATGAACCATGCGCTTCTGGCCATGAAGCCCGGCGACGTGCTGGTGGTGGACATGTCAGGGGACCACCGGCACGCACCGGTCGGTGCCGTCACCGCAGCTGCCGCAGTCGCACAGGGTGCTGCGGCCATCGTGGTGGATGGCGTTGCAACAGATGTCCTGGAACTGAGGGAAACCGGGCTGCCGGTATTTGCCCGCGGCACGTCATGCCTGACCACCAAGCGTGTTTACAGCACCGGATCAGCAGTCAACGTCCCGGTGCAGTGCGGCGGCGTGACCGTCAATCCCGGAGACTTGGTGCTCGGTGACGACAACGGTGTGCTGACCCTCTCCCCCGAGAAAGCCGGGCAGGTGCTGCAACAGGCCCTTGAATCAGACGCCGCCGAACCATTGATCATGGCCCGCATCAGGGCTGGCGAGTCGTTGGCAACCATCCTCGCCGTCTGAGTTCGGCCCACGATCCCACGTCAAGAAACGTCCGGGCCCGCACCGAAAAGGTGCGGGCCCGGCGTCGTACTTGTGTGTAATGCCCTACCTCTGACAACCACCGCGCCGCGGCGACGGATCAAGCACGATCTGGTCGTTGGCTTCCGGGACTGCAAGGTTCCCGCCGGACGCGCGGCGAGAACGGGGCATCTCTGCACCATTTTCCGTGACGCAGGAGCCAACTCGTGACGTCGAAAATCCGTCAGTTTCGCGAGTTGGGCCCATCTTCGGGAGCGGCGGCCGAAGATGGAGCGGTTTGGCTCCAATCTCGGCACCAATCCGCGAAGTAATTCTGTTTCGGAAGCATCACACCCGCAATTTCTCACGGCTCAGTCCACGCCTAGCCCTGGGCGGCGCTCCAGGCCGCGAGTTCGCCCAGCAGTTCGTCCTTTCGGGCCGAAGAGGCGAAGGAGGAGCGGATCGAGTTGCCGGCCAGCGTCTCCAGTGTCGCCGCATCCCACTGGAACTCGGCCACCATGGCGTCAAAGTTGGCACCCACGTAGCCGCCAAAGTAGGCCGGGTCGTCCGAGTTGACGCACACGTTCAGCCCGGCCGAGAGCATCTGTGGCAGCGGGTGGGCGGCGAGGGTGTCCACGGCCCGCAGCCGCACATTGGACAATGGGCAAACGGTCAGCGGAATCTGCTCCGCCACGAGCCGCTTGACCAGAATCCGGTCCTCGACGGCCCTGATCCCGTGGTCGATGCGCTCCACACCCAACAGGTTCAGCGCGTCCTCCACGTAACTGGGCGGACCCTCTTCTCCGGCGTGGGCCGTGAGCCGCAACCCTGCCTCGCCTGCCCGCTTGAACAGGCGGATGAATTTCGACGGCGGATTGCCCACCTCCGCCGAGTCCAGGCCGATCCCGATGATGGGTGCATCCATGGTCAGCAGAGCCTCCAGAATTTCCAGCGCTGATTCCTCCGACTCGTCACGCAGGAACGCGGCAATCAGCCCCGCGGAAATGCCAAAGTCAGCCACGCTGGAAGCCAGCGCCGAGGCAATACCGTTGACCACCGTCGTCAATGCAACACCGCGGGCCACATGCGCCTGCGGGTCAAACATGATCTCGGCATGGCGCACCCCAGATGCCTGGGCTCGGCGAAGATATGCACGCGTCATGTCGGCAAAATCAGCTTCGGTGATGAGTACCGCCATGTTCGCGTAATACAGGTTCAGAAAGGATTGCAGATCGCTGAACTCGTACTGTTCGCGCAGCGTCTCCAGGGTGGGAAATGGCAGCGTGATGTTGTTGCGGGCGGCCAGCTCTAGGATCAGTTCCGGTTCCAGTGTGCCTTCGATGTGCAGGTGCAGCTCGGCTTTGGGCAGCTGAATGATGGGGCTCTTCATGCCTTCATGATATGGCGGGACGCGCAG
The DNA here is from genome assembly GCF_000785535.1 of Arthrobacter sp. PAMC 25486. Taxonomy (NCBI): domain Bacteria; kingdom Bacillati; phylum Actinomycetota; class Actinomycetes; order Micrococcales; family Micrococcaceae; genus Arthrobacter; species Arthrobacter sp. PAMC 25486. The sequence goes on from NZ_CP007595.1 coordinate 2,755,828, forward strand.
TGGCCAGGGTTCCGCAACGCCGCCCCCAGCCGGACCCCAGCTCCGCACCGGCCCGCAGAGGCAACTGTGGCCTGAAATTGGTCACATTTGTGTAATCTTATTATTTGCAGTTAGGTTAGGTTTACCAAAGTACGAAATTTCATCATTTGAGGCCATGTCTTCGGCACCGTCTGCACCCAAAATTTTTGATCTGCCAAAGGACTTCAGAGTGCCCACCCCACTGCCCCGCCGCCTGGCCAAATCTTCCATTGGATTGCTGGTGGCGGGCGTCCTGTGTCTGACTGGGTGTTCTCCCACATCACAGCTTCAAGGCAGCAAACCCGGCGTGGCATTGAGCGAAGCATCCGTCATTGACAATCCCAAGAGCCACGAAGGGCCTTCCACCGCTATTCTCACCGAGGCGGCACTCAATCCAGTGGCACGCAATCCCGAATCAACGTTGCCCGTCCAGGTCACCGACGCCCAGGGCACAAGCGTCACTATTTCCGACGTCTCGCGCATCCTGCCCATCGACCTTTACGGCACCTCATCGCGCATCGTGTTCGATCTCGGCTTGGGCGCGAACGTGGTTGCCCGGGACATCTCGTCCGATTTTGATGAAATTAAGGACCTTCCCCTCGTGACCCACGACGGCCACCAGCTCAACGCCGAAGCAATCCTGCAACTGGCGCCATCGGTGATCATCACCGACTCCTCGCTCGGCCCGTGGGATGTTGTCTTGCAAATGCGCGACGCCGGGATCCCGGTTTTTGTGGTTGACTCACATCGCAGTTTGGAAAATGCGGGCGGAATGATCACCACAATTGCCTCCGCACTGGGCGTCCCTGAAGAAGGTAGCAAGCTCGCCGACCGCACGGAGACAGAGGTGGCCTCCATCAGTTCTCGGATCAAGGAAATTTCGCCGTCCGGCGGGGATCGCTTAAGGATGCTCTTTCTCTATGCTCGCGGGCAGTCCGGCGTGTACTACCTGTTCGGCGAAGGTTCCGGCGCAGATTCACTCATCACCTCGCTGGGCGGTGTCGACATTGCCACCGAAATCGGCTGGAAGGGCATGCGCCCCATGACTGATGAGGCCCTGGTTGAGGCCTCACCGGATTTGGTCATCATGATGACCAGCGGCTTGGAATCGGCAGGCGGTGTGGACGGAATACTTGATTCGGTGCCCGCCCTGGCCCTCACGCCGGCCGGCTCAAAACACCGCATCGTCGACATGGCCGATTCCGCTGTACTCAGCTTCGGCCCCAATTCTGCTGAGGTACTAGAAGCCCTGTCCGTGGCAATTTACGCACCCACCACGGCAGCACCATGACCGCTGCGCGGCTACTCCCCCTCCCTCTCGTCCTCCCGACAACACAGTCCCCCACGGTGGCGCCGCTAGACGCAGCCGACCCAGGCATGCCGGATTCCGTCGGGGCGGGCGCAACCCGCAAAGGCTTGGTTCGACGCCGGACGACGTCGGGTTTGGTGATCACAGCCTTGGGTTTGGCCGTTCTTGTCATGGCCCTGTTTTCGGCCGGCATTGGCCAAATGCAGTTGAGCCCCTCCGAAATTTTGGCCAGCCTCCTCCACGGGATCGGTCTCGACTGGGGAACCCTGCCTACACACCCGTACGCCGGGTCGGCATTGTGGTCTGTCCGCTTCCCCCGGGTAGTGATGGCGGTTGTCGTTGGTGCGGCTTTGGCCTGTTCAGGCGTTCTGATGCAAGGAGTTTTTGGCAACCCGCTGGCAGAACCGGGGGTTGTGGGAGTCTCCTCCGGCGCTGCCGCGTTGGCCTGCGTGGTGATAGTTTTTGGGCTGAACTTCTTCGGCACCTGGACCGTGGCCTTCGCAGCATTCCTGGGCGGGCTCGCCGCCACCGCAGTGGTCTACGCCACGGCACGCTCCGGGGGACGCACGGAGGTCGTGACCCTGGTCTTGACGGGTGTGGCCATCAACGCGGTCGGGGGTGCCGTGATCGCTCTCATGACATTTCTGGGCGATAGCTCCTCCCGCGAAGAGATCATTTTCTGGCAGCTCGGCTCGCTCAACGGCACCCGTTGGGACAACGTCTTGATCGCAGGACCTGTCACGGCCATCGGTATTGGTCTGGCCTTTTTTCTGACGCGCAAACTGGATTTGCTGGCCTTGGGTGAACGCCCGGCACGACACTTGGGCGTCGACGTCGAGCGGCTGCGTGTCCAGGTAATCGTCATCGTCGCCATTTTGACCGGCGCCGCCGTGGCTTTCGCAGGCATCATCGGTTTTGTTGGCTTGGTGGTCCCCCACATGTTGCGCCTCGCTCTGGGCCCCGGACACAAAGTGCTGCTACCGGCTAGCGCCCTAGGCGGAGCATTGCTGCTGCTGGTTGCCGACACCGTCGCTCGAACTTTGGTCCCGAATGCAGACCTGCCCATCGGCATGTTGACCGCGCTGGTTGGCGGACCGTTCTTCTTCTGGCTCATCCGGCGCACCCGCAAGCAGGACGGAGGCTGGTCATGAACGCCGAGCCCGTCGTGCAGGCACGCAATGCCCGGTTGCAGCTGTCAGGAAAAGACATTCTTGACGGCATAGATCTTGTACTGTTTTCCGGCGAAGTACTTGCCCTCGTCGGCCCCAATGGTGCCGGCAAGTCAACCCTGCTGGCCGCACTGTGCGGGGACGTGCGCCTCGACTCAGGCAGCATTGAGATCCATGGTGTGGAACTTGGGCAATGGCAAGTGAAGGATCTTGCGCGGCTGAGGTCGGTGCAGCTGCAAGATTCCAAGGTGTCGTTTTCCTTCAGCGCAGACGACGTCGTACGCATGGGCCGTGCCCCGTGGGTTGGCACCCGGTTCGAGGACCACGACGAAGCCGTCATCGGCGCAGCCACGGCAAGCGCAGAAACCACTGCACTCTCGGACCGCAATTACCCCACACTCTCTGGCGGGGAAAAGTCACGGGTGGCCTTTGCCCGGGTGCTGGCCCAGGAAACACCGGTCATCCTGCTCGATGAACCCACGGCAGCCATGGACATCCGTTACCAGGAACTGGTGCTTGCCCGGGCCAGAGATCGTGCAGCGGCGGGCGCCGCCGTCGTCGTCGTCCTTCATGACCTGTCACTGGCGGCGGCTTACGCCGATCGGATTGTGCTGCTCGACGCCGGGCGGGTCCACGCAAGCGGATCCCCGCGGGACGTCTTGCAATCCCAGATTCTCAGTGACGTATACAGGCACCCGGTGACCGTCATGGAGCTGCCGGGATCGGGCGGCTTGGCAGTGGTGCCGCTGCGTCCCCATCGTCAAAACCTTATGGCTCTCCAGGAGGACCCAGTATGACCGCGCCACAGCACCTTCCAGCCAGGCGGGGTTTCCGGATAGCTTTGCTCGCCGTAACCCTGGCTTCAATCCCACTGCTGCCGGGTCTGCCCTCCAGCCCGGCAAGTGCAGCAGGCAGCATCACTGTCGATTCCCCCCTGGGCAGCGGCCAGGCGGCAGCGGACGGTGCCACCACAATCACGGTGGCAGGATCCGGCTTGCAATCCATTCCCAAGGCTTTTGGCGGCGTCTACGTGGTCTTTGGCTACGCACCCGACACCGGTTTCTGGGCACCCAGCCAAGGTGGAAAGTCCGGCACTGACTTCTTCTATGTTGCCGACTCGCAGGCAAAGGACAACGGCGGTTATCAACGATTCGTGGCTTTTCCGGGCTCCAGCACATCGGACTCCGCCAACGGCGGGACACTTTCTGCCGAGGGCTCGTTCAGCCTCTCCATGGTCATACCGGGGCCCACATTTAGCCACGAAACGGCCAGCGGCGGCAGCACCGTCGACTGCCGTGAGGTCCAGTGCGGCATCTTCACCTTCGGCGCCCACGGAGTCGTCAACGCCAACAACGAGACTTTCACACCCCTGAGCTTTGGTGCCGCGGCGGTGACCTCTACCGAGACAAACACCAACAAGCCAGTCGATGAGGCTGCCACCACACCCGCCGCAGGTGCCGGCGAACCAGAGGCGCCCGCGGCGCCGTCGACTGCGGCACCGAAGGTTGTCACCAACGGAGCACCGTCGCTGGGCGTCACAGCAAAAACAGTAGTCGCCGGGAATGTGCTCAGCTTTACAGGGCAGGGATTCGCCGCCGGGGAACAGGTGGCCGCCGCACTTTCAGGCGGCGTGAGCGCCGCCGGCCCCATTGTCGCAGGAAGCTTCGGAGAGGTTGCCGGGGCAGTTGAAATTCCCATGGACATGGTCGCCGGAACTCACAAGCTGACACTGATCGGGGCAGCCTCCAAGACGAACGTGGCGGCAGAGTTCGCCGTCATGGCCAATCCGGCGGGGCTTGCATCACCCACCCAGGACGAGCCGGCCGGAATCTGGTGGGCGCTGACAGCCGTCATCGCCGCCGCCTGTGTGCTCCTTTTGGTAGTGCTCACCTCTCTCTTCACGGCACTGACCCGTCGCCGGAACTCCGCCAGACAGGAGCGCAGCTCCGCTCCGGCAGCCTCCCCGCGGTTGCCCGCAGCAGAGCAAGTGGGTGACTTGGCGTGAAGCAACCCATTTGGTTGACGCTGCCCCTGCTTGCCTCACTGCTGCTGGCCCCGGCAGCGCTGGCCGCACCCGCTCAAGCGTCCACGCGGCCTGCAGAACGCCAGGACATCAGCCTTGACGTGGTCATCCCCGGCGCAACGGAAATCTCCGTGAGCAACGCCCAACTGCGTTGGGGTCTCAACCAGGAAGTCAGCTCTGGAGCCTATTTTGGCGAGTGCAACTTCCTCTCCGCAGGAACCGCTGGCGACACCGGCTCCTCCCGTGTGTGGACCCAAGCTGATGGAATCTACGCAGCCGAGCAGGGAAATACCCGCATTGAAAAGCCCAACACGGCAGGCGAATGGGTCACAGATTCGTGGGACGGAAAGTGCTTGGGTGCTGACGGCAGGACCGTCGGCACAACAGCCACAGAAACTGGAACGGACGCCCAGGCCGTCATGGAGGCTGGTACGGGAACCATCAACGCCAGCCAGCAAAGTGCCACGGTCAACTGGCAGGGCTCATTCACCGTGGCCATGTATGGGGGAATGACCTACTGGTCGGTCACGGATCCCATGCTTTCCGTCGTCGGGGGCAAAGGCACCCTCCGGGCCACCGTCAGCGGGCATGCCGCCGACCGCAGCGACAGCACTTCGTGGACTGCCATTCCGCCACGCCAGGTCACCATTGCCACACTGCCCAAAGTGGCATTGGGCGCGAAGGGCATAATCACCGAACCGGCCTACCGAAAGGTTCCCGCCGAAGGGGTGGAACCAGCTCAAGACAGGACCATCGAAAACCCTTATTGGGGGGCTTTCCCCCAAGACTTCCTGGACTTCCAGGCAGCCACCGGGCAGGGATCATATTGGTACTCTTCCGGGGGCCTGCGTGACGCCGCCAAGGTCGCCTCAACCCTGTACATCAGCTACTCGGCAGACTTGCCAGTGGAGGCGCGGGCACCAGCAAGCGTCCCCGCCCCGCCCGCGCATCCTGGTGCCACAGAAGGAGTCATCCCTGGCGCATCGGCGGCTCCTGGGCCGCCTGTCGCACCCGGGACCGTCACAGACTCAAACCCGGTGTCCGGCGTCGTGCACACGGCCACAATTCCGGTGGCCCAAGCCATGAACTGGCTGGGCGGGTCGTTGATTCCGCCAATCCTTGATATGGCAAAGAATCATCGAGATGCCCTGCTGTGGTCCCTGGCGGCTCTTTTGGCACTCTCGGCATTCGCCTGGATCGGCTTCAAACGTGGCTGGCTGCAGTGGCCATTACGCAATGCAGCTCCACCGCCAAACTAATTACGAAAACTTTACTTAACGTAATTTGCACATTATTGGTTAGGTTAGGCTAAGCTAACTTTGATTTACTTTGCCGCCACTCTTTGACCACTCAGAAATCGGAGAAATCATGTCCGCACACCGTTGGGCCACGCCCACCGTACGCAAGCCCATTACCGTTGCTGCCGCAGTTGCCGGCCTCGCCCTTGTCTTCAGCGCCTTCGCTGCGGTCCCTGCACAAGCAGCCAGCCAGGACGTATCCGGCGTGGAACTCAGCTGGGGGCTCAACGCCGAATCCGGCGCGGGAGCCTTCAACGGCAGTTGTAACTTCCTCTCCGCCGGCACCGCCGGGGACACCGGCTCAAGTCGCGCATGGACCGAAGCAGACGGCTTCTACAAGTCCACCGACGGCAACGTCTCCATAGTCAAGGACGGGCCCTCAGCCACCACGATCGCCACCACCTGGGCCAACAAGTGCCAGACCGGGGCGGGAACTCCCGTTTCCCCCATGGGCACCGCGGCGCTCAGCAACAACAAGGCCGTGTTTGCCAACGGCTCCGGAACAGTTGACCCCGCCACGGGAATAGCAACAATTTCCTGGACCGGCTCCCTCACCTCAGTTTTCTACGGCGGACTGACCTACTGGAGCGCCAGCAACCCGGTCCTCACGGTCAAGGCCGACGGAACTGCCACGTTGAAGGCAACGGCCAGCGGCTACGGCGCAGACCAGGCTGACGCAAACGTGTGGATCCCGATTCCGGCCACCGAAATCACCCTGGCCAACCTCACCGGCGTCGAGGTGGATGCCGATGGTTTCACGGTGAGCCCCCAATACTTGGGCGTCATTGCCCCGGCAGGCGTGGAACAGGCGACCGGCACCCCTACGTCTGGCGCATTCCCGGCTGATTTCGTTTCGTTCCAGGGGGCCACGGGCACTCAGGCATACTGGTACTCCTCCGGCGGCTCAGCCGATGCCCGAAAGGTCGCTGCCCCCGTCACCGTCGGATGGACTGTTACCGGTGCTGAGCCTGAGGCGCCTGGCGACAACAACAAGATCGACCTCGAGGTGACCGTACCGGAAGCCCCGGTCGCTCCTGAGCCCGGCGAATTCTCCTGGACCGTCGCCGGCACCTCCGCAGCCTTGGGCACCGCCACGCAGAACGCGGGCGGAACCTTCGGAGCAACAGGCACACTGCCGTCCATCACCGTCAAGGACACCCGAGATGGTTCGACGGGATGGTCCATCAACGGCAAGGCCTCAAACTTCTCCGACGGCGCCAAGTCCTTCAGCGGCTCGGCTCTGGGCTGGACCCCCACAGCCTCCAACCCGGTTGGTGCCATCACCGCCGGCGGTGCCGTGTCAGCCGGCAATCCGGGCCTGGCGGAGTCTCGCACCCTGGCCTCAACCACAGCAGCTGGCGGCGCAACGCTGGATGCCGCCCTGTCTTTCCTAGCACCGGCCAGCACCGCGGCCGGCAGCTACACCTCAACGCTGACAATTACCGCCATTAGCGAGTAACGAGAAGCCCCAACGGGGTGTTGGCTCCTGCGGACCTTGCTCCGCAGGACCCAACACCCCATTTTCTCGTTACCAACCGCCACACACCCGCCTGAGGAAATAATGAGATTCCCAACCCGCACCGCACACGAGTGCCCCCGAGCCTGGCTCGCCTTGCTGGCTGCTGTCCTCATCTCCGTCATGGCCCTATTGCTCGCGCCAGCCCCTGCACAGGCAACAAGTGGCGATGATCTCTCATGGAGCGTCAAGCCAGGCGGCGACACCGCTCGCACCAACTTCAGCTACGAAATGGATGCGGGTGGCACACAGCACGACTCTTTTGTCGTCACAAATTTAGGAGCCAAGGCGTTCAAACTGGCGGTATATGCCGCTGACGGAACCACCTCCACCACCGGGGCGCTGGATCTCCTGCCGGCCACTGAGGCGTCAACCGGCATCGGAGCATGGGTCACGGTTGAAACACCCACCATCGAGCTGGCGCCAGGCGCCCAGGCGGATGTGCCGTTCACCGTGGCCGTCCCGGCGGATGCCGAACCCGGGGACTACGTGGGTGGGCTGCTCTCCTCCTACGTGGACATCGCCAATGGCGGGACAGTGCAAGTGGACCGCCGGCTCGCCACCCGGATGAATGTCCGGGTGGCTGGCGACGGCCGGGTAAGCATGGCATTGAGCCAGCTTGCAGCATCCACGGGCCTGGCCTGGAATCCCTTCGCCCCGGTCCCGGGCAGCGTTGCGTTTGAAATCACCAACTCCGGCAATGTCCGCGCACGGGGACCCTACACTGTCACCATGGCGGGACCGTTTGGTTGGGGCAAGCGCACCACGACGATCGCATCCGCCGAACTAATCCCTGGCGGCAGTGCAGCGGTGGCAACCTCACTGGAGGGAGTCTGGCCTCTGGGTTGGTTGACCACCACTGTGGAAATGTCCCCCGAAGGAATCGACGGGGTGCCCGGGACCGCCGCTACCATCACGACGGACGGCTGGGCTGTTCCATGGGGCCAGTTCGGCCTATTGGCGGTCATCGTTGCGGCCGCCATATGCATTGGACTGTGGCGCGGACGTTCCGCCAAGAAGGAACTGCCCTGATTTCGGCTGGCTGTTGGCGCGCCTCGCTACGCAAAGAAGTCAGGTCCTGGCGCAACGCTTTGAGAGAACAAGGGAACCTTTTTTGCCACTCAACCATTAGAACTATGTATCGTGAATGGAGATAGTTGGAATTTGGGGATCAAGGGAGGCCCCGAGCTGCGGTACGCCGCGGCTGCATAAATGACGGGTGCCTGGCAGCGTAGCCCAGGACCTTTAGAGGAGCTTGTCAGCGCGTGTTTATGAGAACTTTTGGCTGGTCCTTCGGGATCACCGCCGTCGCGCTCACTGTCGCATTTTTCTATGGCGGCGTTGAAGCGCTTATCCTCTGCGCCATCCTTGGTGTCCTCGAGGTGAGCCTCAGCTTCGACAATGCCGTGGTCAACGCCCGCATCCTGGAAAAGATGAGCGCATTCTGGCAGACGATGTTCCTCACCGTGGGCATCCTGATCGCTGTCCTGGGCATGCGCATCGCCTTCCCGCTGCTGATTGTGGGCGTCACCGCGAACCTCAACCCGATCGAAGCCGTCCAGCTGGCCCTGGAAAAGGGCGACATCCACACCCCCGGCTCCTACGCTTACCTGCTGCACGACGCGCACCCTCAAATCGCCGCATTTGGCGGAGTCTTCCTGCTCATGCTGTTCCTTGACTTCATGTTCGAAGAGCGGGAACTGCACTGGCTAAAATGGCTGGAAAAGCCGCTCGCGTTCATTGGCCGCCTGCACGGCGCCTCCATTGTCATCGCCCTGATGATCCTTGTCGCCTCGGCCGCCATGGTCCGCCCCGGCAAGGAAATTGACGTGCTCATCGCCGGCATTCTGGGCATGGTCACCTACCTGCTTGTGAACGGCCTGGGCGATCTGTTCAACGTTGACGGCGACGAGGATGAGCACGAAAGCCCCGAAGCCGCGGCCCTGGCAAAGAAGAACAACAAGGGCGTTGGCAAGGCAGTGGGCAAGGCCGCCTTCATGCTGTTCCTCTACCTGGAAGTCATCGACGCCTCGTTCTCGTTCGACGGCGTGATCGGCGCCTTCGCCATCACCTCCGACCCCATCATCATCGCCCTCGGTCTCGGTTTGATCGGTGCCATCTTCGTCCGTTCACTCACCGTCTTTCTCGTCCGTGAAGGTACGCTCGATGACTATGAATACCTTGACCACGGCGCGCATTGGGCCATCGGCGCCCTCGCCATCATCCTGCTGCTGACCATCAGCATCGAGATCAACGAGGTCATCACCGGACTCATCGGCGTGGTCTTCATCGGCGCCGCATTCCTGTCCTCCATTGTCCGCAACAAACGCGCCGCGGCAGGTACCCCTGCCACACAAGACCAACTCGTTGGCTAGGCGCGGCACAATTTTCCACACCCAGATATTAGGAGCAAAACGTTATGGGACTTAGTTTGCAAAAGGGCCAGGCCCTTTCACTGAAGAAGAACGACGGCGCCGCACTCACCCAGGTGCGGATGGGCTTGGGCTGGGACTCTGCAGCCCCCGTCAAGCGCGGCCTCTTTGGCGGCCTGAAGAAGGCAGCCGACATTGACCTGGATGCTTCGGCCATCTTGTTCGACAAGCAGGGCAAGGCGATTGACACCGTCTTCTTCAACCAGCTCAGCAGCAAGGACGGCTCGACCCGGCACACGGGCGACAACCTGACGGGTGAGGGCGACGGCGACGATGAAACCATCATGGTGAACCTGCCCAGCGTGTCCGCAGCAGTTGAGCAGATCGTGTTTGTCATCAGCAGCTACAGCCGCCAGACTTTTGACATGATCGAGAACGCGTTCTGCCGCCTGGTGGACGATTCGACCCCCGGCTCCCCCGAGGTTGCCCGCTTCCAGCTGACGGATGCCGGCACCCATACGGCCATGATCATGGCCAAGGTCTCCCGCGAAGGTGCAGGCTGGAAGTTCACAGCCATCGGCGACCGCGCCAACGGGCGCACCGCCATGGACCTGATCCAGCCGGCAGCCAGCGCCCTATAGAGTTTCGACTAAGCAGTTCCATCAAGCATTTCTGTTTATCAGATAGCTCGCTTCGTACTTAGAGGAGTTTAGTTTTCATGGCATCTTTGACACTGTCCAAGGGCAGCAACCTTTCCCTGACCAAGGCCGATCCGGGCCTGCAAATGGCCATGATCGGCCTGGGCTGGGACCCACGCACCACCAGCGGCGACGCGTTCGACCTGGACGCCTCGGCGATTCTGGTCACCGCCAATGGCAAGGTCCGCAACAACGATGACTTCATTTTTTACAACCAGCTCTCCTCCAAGGATGGCTCCGTTGTTCATCAGGGTGACAACCGGACAGGTGAAGGCGACGGTGATGACGAGCAGGTCCTGATCAACCTCGCCACGGTCTCCCCCGACATCGAGCGCGTTGTTATCGTGGTTTCCATCGACCAGGCTGAGGCCCGCCGGCAGAACTTTGGCCAGGTCCGTGACGCTTATTGCCGCGTCGTAAACCAGGACAACGATTCGGAAGTGGTCCGCTACGACCTCTCCGAGGACGCCGCATCGGAGACAACCATGGTCTTTGCCGAGATTTACCGCCATGGTGCAGAGTGGAAGTTCCGCGCTGTCGGCCAGGGCTACGCGAGTGGCTTGCACGGCATCGCCACCGATTACGGCATTGTTTTGGACTAGCACCACCGCACTGGCACCACCGGATTGGCAGCATCTGCGGGTGTGCGGCCCTCGCCGCACACCCGCATCCCACCCAAACTCCACACTGTAAGGACATGAAATCATGGCTGGACTGACACTTGCAAAAGGCAACAACCTCTCGTTGACGAAGACTGACCCGGGTCTGCAGAAGGCGCTTGTCGGTTTGGGCTGGGACCCGCGCACCACCACCGGTGAGCCCTTTGACCTCGACGCTTCGGCGCTCCTGGTGGCTGCCAACGGCAAGGTCCGTTCCAGCGAAGACTTCATTTTCTACAACCAGCCCGCAGCCAAGGACGGCTCGGTCACCCACTTGGGTGACAACCGTTCAGGGGAAGGTGCCGGTGACGACGAGCAGATCCTGATTGACCTGACCCAGATTGCCGCAGATGTTGAGCGCGTAGTCATCGTGGTCTCCATCGATCAGGCAGACGATCGCCGGCAGAACTTCGGCCAGGTCCGCGGGGCGTACTGCCGCGTGCTGAACCAGGGCAACGATACAGAAATCGTGCGTTTCGACCTGAGCGAAGACGCCGCTCCCGAAACATCCATGTTGTTCGCGGAAATCTACCGCAGCGGGGCAGAATGGAAGTTCAAGGCTGTTGGCCAGGGCTACGCAACCGGGCTGGCCGGCGTGATTGCCGACTTTGGTGTGCAGCTGGGCTAGTCCCCGCTCCTCCCCACAATCCACCACCGACAGGAAAATTGGATCTCATCATGACAACACCCTTGACCCCTCCCTCTGAAGCTGAAACAGCCCTTGTCCTCAAGGCCCCGGATGCCCCTGAAATTGTCGTGGCTGACGAAGCCCCCGGCATGGTTCCGGTTCCGGCGGAACGCCAGGCAGAGATCAGCCGCCAGGCCAAGGAATTCATTGCCGAGATTGCCACGGTCGATGCCCGCAGCCCCGAGTTCACCACCAAGGTGGATGGCATTTCCAAGCTGGGCGGCCAGGAAATGACCTCCTCCTCCGACGCCTCCAGCCGGATGCTGGAACGCTCCACCACCTCAATCGCCGGTGCCAAGAAGAGCGGGAACGGCGCCCAGGCCCACGTGGCCGGCACGCTCAATGACCTGCGCACCACAGTTGAGGACCTCACCCCGAACAACGCCGACCTGAGCACCGGCCGGAAAATCCTGGGCTTCATCCCGGGCGGGAACAAGCTGGCCAAGTACTTCCAGAAGTACGAGTCCGCGCAGGTCCAGCTCGACGCCATCATCAAGTCGCTCATGGCCGGCCAGGATGAGCTGCTCAAGGACAACGCGTCCTTGGCCGGGGAAAAGGTCAAGCTCTGGGAAACCATGCAGAGCCTGAGCGAGTACGCCGTTTTCGCCAAGGCCCTGGACACCGCCTGTGTTGAGAAGATCGACGCAACGCGTGCCTCAGGCGCGATCGAGCAGGCACAGAAGCTGGAAGCGGACGTGCTCTTCCCCATCCGCCAGCGCCACCAGGACATCCTGACCCAACTGGCGGTCTCGGTGCAGGGCTACCTGGCCATGGACCTGATCCGCAAGAACAACCTTGAGCTCATCAAGGGTGTTGACAGGGCCCGCACCACCACCATTTCGGCGCTGCGCACGGCCGTCATTGTGGCCCAGGCACTGGCCAACCAGAAGATGGTGCTGGACCAGATCGACGCCATCAACACCACCACGAACAACATGATCCTGAAGACCTCCGAGATGCTCAAGGACCAGACGGTGCGCATCCACGAACAGGCAGCCAGCTCCGGTGTCAGTGTTGAAACACTGCAGAAGGCCTTCGACAACGTCTTCCAGACCATGGACGCCATCGACAGCTTCCGCTCCAGCGCAGCAAAGAACATGGAAGGTACTGTCCTGGCGCTTGAGGACGGGCTGGCCAAGGCCAAGCCGTACCTGGAGCGTTCACGCCAGTCCGATCGTGAGTAGCCGGAACGCGAGTAAAATGACAAGCTCGACGACGAAACTAGGGTAAGTGCAATGATTGGCCGTTTTGTGGGGGGCAGGTTTGGCGGGAGCCCGGCGCCGCAGGTGCCGCAGGCTCCTGCGGCGGACCCCGTGGCAGAGGAAATTGCCGCTATGGGCACTTCGGTGGACAGCCTGCGTGCTGCCGTGCGCCGCTCCGGCAGTGCGCTGCCGCCCCTGCTGACGTCTCAATTGCGCCAGCTGGGCGACCTCATGCGCGATGCCGTGCTGGACATCAGCATCCGCGGCTGTTCCACCGAACAGCGGGTGCTGCTCAACGCCATGATCTGCAGCTACGTTCCGGCACCGTTGCAGTCTTACCTGGCGCTCCCGCCGGCACATCACGACGAGGAATCAGCGGCCACGTTCCTGTTCGCCGAACAGCTGGCCACACTTGAACTAACCCTTGGGGACCTGTTGAACCAGATCCGCATCGGCGCCGTGGAGGAACTCTCCACGCACGGACGTTTCCTGGCGGACAAGTTTTCCGCTCAGGACGCTGCCCTGCAATTACATCAACCAGAGACCGAAAGGGACCCATTGCGTTTGGAGGGCCAACGTTGGCAACACTAGTGCCGGGGGCCAATGCGGCCCTGACCGCCGAGAATCCGGGCCTTGACCACGTGGTGGTTGGCATGGGCTGGGACACCATCCCCAGCAACGGCCCGCAGGCCGAGCTGGTCCCCTTTGCGTTGATGTGTGATGCCAGCGGGGAGGCTGTTTCCAACGAGCACCTGGTCTTTTTCAACCAACTGGTGAGCGCCGACGCGGCCATGACATTCATCGGCGACGGCGACCAGGAACAGATCGACGTCCAGCTGGATCTGGTTCCTGCGGAGATCACCAAGATTATCTTTCTGGCCTATGTTGACCCGGAATTCCGTGGTCAGGGCACTTTTGCCTCGGTGCGCAGCAGCCACATCCGGGTCGCCACGGCCGACAACCGTGAACTGGTCCGTTTCAACCTGACCATGGAGAAGCTGGAATCGGTTACGGCCATGATCTTTGGTGAACTGTACCGGCACCGCAGCGACTGGAAGTTCCGGGCCTTGGGCCAGGGCTACAGCACCGGCTTGGCCGGAGTCGCCAAGGACTTCGGGATTGCGCTGTAGGGCCAACTCATGAGTGCTTCTTCAACCCCGCGCCCCGACATCACCTACCTGCGCCGCCGCAGCAAGCCGGGACCTGCCCCGGCCGCTCAGTCCGCTGCAACGGTTGCAGTTCAGTCAGCAGCCCCCGCGGCCGCCGCACCGTCATTGTCGTTGTCCCGGCCCGCAGCCCCGCCAAGCCACAGCCAGCCCCTCAACCTGGCGCCCGCCCAAACCCGGGCCACGGCCCCGCCCAGCCAACCGGGCTCCCCGTCCGCCGCCCAAGCCAGCGGACAACCCTCAGCCGGCCTGGTGCTGGGAGGCGCGGCCCCGGCGTCGCACCTGAGCGGGCGGGCCAAGAAATTGGCGCAGCAGCGTGAGAAGGCAAAGCGGGAAGACCATGAGGTCCAGCTGCTGTTTCCGGCTCCCGGAATTTCGGACGTGTTTGAGCTGAACCTGACGGATCGGCTGCTGCGACTCTCTCCCTTGCAGTCGGCCGTGGGCACCCTGGTGGTTACCGGAAGTACGGCCGTGGCGTGGGAAAGCGTGCGGCGTGTGACCGGCGGGCAAACCGTTGACGGGCACAAGGCTGGCACCTCGGTCATGACCACCGGCAACCGGCCGCTGGTGGGATATCACGGCAGGGACGCACTGCTGACCCTGCGCCATGTGCGGCAATTCCGCCGCGCCATTTTTATCAACCGCAGCAGCTCCGCCATGGGTGTGCGGCTCATTTCGGGTCATTCGGTGGCCCTGCCGCCCGCGGCCGACGGCGCCCAAATGGTGTTGCTGGTGCACCGCGTCGGCAACGTGTTGGAGTTGCGTGCCGAACCTATTCCCCAGAGCTGGCCCGATATCCAAATCTGGCAGGAATTTGATTTTTCCATGACGCACAGCGCGCCGGCATCATCTTACGGGCGCTGATTCACTGTCCCCGCAGGCGCCGTCCTCCCACAGCTTGAAAGGGCCCATGCGACATTTTCGTTCCCTGACCACCGCCGCGTCCGAGGCGCTCTTCCACCGCCTGCCCGTGAAATTGTCGTTGCAAAGCGCCCCCGAACTGTTGGCTGTGGCCTTGGGCGGGACGCTGTACACCCCGGCAAGCCGGCCCAATCTGGTCAAGGACGTCATCAGGCAGCGCGACCTTGGCTGCGTGTCGATGGTGCTGTGCCTTGAGGATTCCATTGCCGACGCCGACGTGCCCGCCGCCGAGGAAAACGTGGTCTCCACGCTGGCCGAGCTCTCACAACACACGCACGCCCTGCCGCTGCTTTTTGTCAGGGTCAGGACACCTGAACAAATGCTGTCTGTGGCCCGCCGGGCCGGCGCCGCCACGAGAGTGCTGACGGGTTTTGTCATCCCCAAGTTCGACAACGAGTCCGGTGTGGCCGCAGCCTTCCTTGACGCACTGCACCTGATCCAGGCCGAGCTGGGCCTGGACGGAAAAGGCCTGGACGGGAAAAGCCTCGACGGGCGCACCGGCACAACACATCGGCTGCGCATCATGCCCATCCTGGAATCCGCCGCCATCATCCACTTGGAGACCCGTGCCGGCGCCCTGACCAACATCTACACCCTGCTCGACGCCAACCGTGAGGACATTCTCTCCGTCCGGATCGGCGCCACCGACATGTCCAGCGCCTTTGGCCTGCGCCGCTCCCGCGACCTGAGCATCTACGACGTCCACGTCGTGGCCAACGTCATCGGCGACATCGTCAACGTCCTCGGCCGACCCGACGGCGGCTTCGTCATCTCCGGCCCGGTCTGGGAACACTACTCAAATACGGAACGGGTGCTGCGCCCGCAACTGCGCGTCACCCCCTTTGTAGGCCCGCAGGAGCAGGAACTGCGCCAGCGCATCATGACCGCCAACCTTGACACCCTGATCCGTGAAATTGAGCTTGACCTGGCCAACGGGCTGCTCGGCAAAACCGTCATCCACCCCACCCATGTCAATTTGGTCCACGCCATGAGCGTCGTCAGCCACGAGGAATACCTCGACGCCCTGGCCATCGCCGGCAATGTGAGCGGCGGCGCCGCGGCCTCCCCCTACGGGAACAAGATGAACGAGATGAAGCCCCACCAGGCCTGGGCTCGCCGCACCCTGCTGCGGGCCGACGCCTTTGGTGTCGCCGCCGCGGGCGTCACATTCGTTGACTTCCTTGAAGTGAGCATGGCGTGAGCACCCCCTGGCGCGGCGGTTTCGTGGCGGATCGGCTCGCCGTCACCATCCACAGCGACCCCACCAGCGCAATCGCCGTTGAGGACCTGGTGGGCCTGGCCCTGCGCCGCAACCCCAAGCGCGCGCACCTGCTGGTCTCCACCGTGCTGGCCAAGCACGTGCCCACCGAGCCCGCCCTGGTCATGGCCGCCGGTGGCTTGCTGGGAGCCTTTGTGGCCCATGAGCTCCTGACGGACGACGCCGACTCCGGCCATCCGCAGTCCGGCCCGCCTGCCGCTGCACTCGCCCAGGCAGCTGCCGCGCTCGGCACGGCACTGCAGGGTCTGCCCGGCCAGCGGCAGGGCGCCATCTCACATCTCGGCGAAGAGGTGGCGGGTTTGGAGACCCGGGTGCCGGACGCCGTCGTGATCGGCTACGCCGAAACAGCAACGGGACTGGGCCGGCTCGTGGCCAACGCCCTGGGCGCCTACTACATCCACTCAACCCGGCACGCCACCCCCGGCATTGACTCGGTGGCGGGCTTTGAAGAGGGGCATTCACACGCCACCTCGCACGCCATGGTGCCCACGGACCCGCACTGGCTGGACGGCGGCGGGCCCGTGGTCTTGGTGGACGACGAGTTCAGCACCGGTTCCACCGTCATCAACACGATCCGCGAGCTGCATGCCCTGTCGCCCCACGATCTCTATGTGGTGGCTGCCTTGATCGACCTGCGCAGCGCCGCCGACCGCGCCCGCTTTGACGCCCTGGCCGCCGAGCTGGGCGCCAAAATTGTGGTGACGGCACTCGGTACGGGCTGGATTGAGCTGGGCGCGGACATCCTGGACCGGGCTGCGGAACTCATCCGGGAGCTGCCGGCGGCAACGCCGGAATTGGCGGCTGCCGACCAGGCCGCCCCACAACCTCGCACCAACGGCACAGTGCCAGGCAGCGGGCGCCTGTCGATGCTTGAGCTCTCCGGCGCGGACATTGCTCCCGTGCGCAGCGACCGTTTTGGCAATGCGGAGCCTCCTCCGGAGGGCGATATTTCCGTGATTGCCGGCCAGCTCGCCACACACCTCGCCAACCTGGGCTGCCAGGGTCCGCTGGTGATTCTGGGCTGCGAGGAAAACATGTTCCTGCCCCTGGCCGTTGCCCACGCTCTGACGCGACTGCTGCCGGGCCGGGATGTGCGCTTTTCCACCACCACGCGTTCCCCCATCGTCCCCGTCGACAGGGCCGACTACGCCATCGCCGGGGCGCTCACGTTCGCCAGCCATGACCTGACCAATGATGGCCCTGGTGTCCGTTTTGCCTACAACCTCAACGGCAGAGGCCAACAGCCGGGCACCATTGTGGTGTTCCCGGAACCCGGAACCAACCGCAGTGCGGTGACCCGGGGCCATGCCGGCTCCAAAAACGCTGACTCCAAGTATCCGTTCCCGTTGGACGCCACCGGCACCGCGCTGCCATCACTGGCAGATGCCCTGACAGCGGCAGCCGGGGACGTCGTCGTCGTGCTGCTGCCTGTTGACACCCCACAACCCACCCGCCAACCAGAGGATGCGCCATGAGCCGTTTTCCACTCCCCACTCCCCTGACCGGGCCGGATTTTGGCTCCTATGCGGCGGAGGAAGTCAGCTGGCTGTTGAAGGATTTGAGCCATCTTGTGCTGGAGGCGCCCACCGCGGAACGTGAGCATGCCATCCAGTCCGGGGCGGCGAACTACGCCGAGTCGCTGCCAGTGGAATACACACCCAGCCCCGAATACCAGGCACTGTATGCGGATGCCGTGGAGCGGGCCGGGGAGCGGATTGCCACGGCCGTTGGTGTCGTGACCGAGCTGGCGTTGGCGGCCCGGGACGGGCATCCCGTCTTGGTCTCGCTGGCCAGGGCGGGCACCCCCATCGGGATTTTGATGCGCCGCTGGGCCCAGATAATTCACGGGATCGAGCTGCCGCACTTCACCATGAGCATTGTGCGCGGCGTTGGCCTGGATAAAACGGCACTGCGCTACCTGGCCGCCAATTTTGACCCGGCCCGAATTCTCTTCGTTGACGGCTGGACGGGCAAGGGAGCCATCTCCCGGGAGCTCACGGCGGCATTGGATGATTTTGCTGCCAAGACCGGGACCCGTTTCCCCGACGACCTTGCGGTGCTGGCCGATCCGGGGCACTGCGTATCGATGTTTGGCACCCGTGAGGACTATTTGATCCCCTCAGCCTGCTTGAATTCCACGGTGTCGGGGCTGGTTTCACGCACCGTGTACAACATTGACCACATTGACCCGCAAGACTTCCACGGCGCCAAGTTCTACTCCGAGCTGGCCCCCAGCGACGTTTCCAACGACTTCCTGGACGCAATTTCACGCCACTTCCTCCAGCTCCGCCCGGAGGTGGACCGGCTCACCGCCGCGCACCAAGACGAAGCGCCCGTCCCCAGCTGGGTTGGCTGGGAAGCTGTGGAGCGGATCAGCGTCGAGTACGGCATCAACAACGTCAACCTCGTCAAGCCGGGCGTGGGCGAGACCACCCGGGTGCTGCTGCGGCGGGTGCCGTGGAAGGTGCTGGTCAACCCTGAGGCGCGGCCCGACGTCGCACACGTCCTGCTGCTGGCCGAACAGCGGGGCACCCCTGTGGAGGAAGTGCCGGGCCTGCCATACAGCTGTGTCGGGCTGATCCACCCCGCCTTCGACAAGAGCGCCGTCGGCGCCGACGGCAGGGCGGTGCCTCACGCATGAGCGCCACCCACCTCGTCGCCTGCGACCTTGATCGCACACTGATTTACTCCAAAAACGCCCTCTGGCTCACGGGCGCCGACAAGGACGCCCCGGCCATGGTGGTGGCCGAGGTGTACGACGGCGCCCCGCTCTCCTTCATGACGCGCACGGCCCAGGAGCTGCTGCTCGAACTGAAGTCGGCGGCCGTGTTCGTGCCCGTCACCACCCGTACCCAAGCCCAATATGAGCGGGTGCAGCTGCCCGGTCCGGTGCCTGACTACGCTGTGACGTCCAACGGCGGCGTGCTGCTGCACCATGGCGTGCCGGATGCGCACTGGAATGCGCAGCTGACCGCCCGGATGGCGGCGGCCTGCGCACCGCTGGAAACCATCGAGGCACACCTGTCCAACCCTGATTTTGCGCCGTGGATCCTGCGCCTGCGCCGGGCCGAGGACCTCTTCGCCTACGCCATCATCGACCGCGCCGTCATGCCGGACTCCTTCCTCGCGGACCTCGTGGAGCTGTGTGCCGGGGCCGGCTGGGGCGTGTCGGTACAGGGGCGCAAGCTGTACTGCGTGCCGCTGCCCATCAACAAGTCAGACGCCCTCGCCGAGGTTGCCCGGCGCACCGGCTCCGGCACCGTCATTGCCGCCGGCGATTCCCTCCTGGACCAGGACATGCTGGCGGCTGCAGACCTCGCCTTCCGTCCCCTCCACGGTGAATTGCACGACGCCGGCTGGCTGGCTTCGAACCTGCGGCTCACCTCGGTCAGGGGTGTCCTGGCGGGCGAGGAAATCCTGCGCGAAATCCTCACCGAGGTAACCGCCTGACAATCCCCACCCCGCCACCCCGCCACCCCCTCCCCACCCCCTCCCCACCCCGCCGAGATGTGCGATGACGCCCTGCCTTCCCGGTCGAGATGTGCGATCACGCCCTCCGCCATTTGCCGAGATGTGCGATGACGCCCTGCCGATCAATGCTTGGACATTGCGGAGCGGGCGTCATCTGACATCTCGACGAAGGGCAGGTAACGGGTGCCAACGTTGGTGTCAGACCCGCCCGGTAGGCTGGAAGAAACCAACTCTTGGAACCTAGGGAGAACTACGCTTTGTCCGCTCTACGCACGACCCGTACTTGGGGTGCCACCGACTTCATCATGGCGTCGGCCCTCGCCTCCGTCCTTTTCATGACCACGGCGTGCGGCGGCGTGTCCCAGGCCAAGGCGGATCCGGCGTCGGGCTTGGCCTCGGCAAACACGGCTGCGACGAGCTCCGCCAGCGCCGCAGCGCCCGAGTCGCTCAGCACGAGCCCAAGCCAAACAAAGGAGCCAGCGTCGGAGCCCGACGACGCCGCACCCCTTGACGGGGACACAGTGCCGGATGCGGGCGATGCGACCTTGGCCGGAGTGGTGCAGCCCGAGTATGCGGCGACGGCGCTGAACGTGCTGGCAACACTGCCCATCAAGGGCCGCGCACCCAAGACCGGGTACAGCCGCGCGGAGTTCGGACAGGCGTGGGCGGACGTCGACAGGAACGGCTGCGACACCCGCAACGACATCCTCGGCCGGGACCTGGGCGAGAAGACGTTCAAGCCGGGGACGCGCGACTGCGTGGTGCTGACCGGGGTGCTGGCCGATCCGTACACGGCCACCACCATTGATTTCGTGCGGGGTACGGGGACCAGCAGTGCCGTGCAAATCGACCACGTGGTGGCGCTCAGCGATGCGTGGCAGAAGGGTGCGCAGCAGCTCTCCCCTGAACTGCGCACAGCCTTTGGCAATGATCCCCTGAACCTGTTGGCTGTTGACGGCCCCAGCAACCAGCAAAAGGGTGCCGGCGATGCCGCCACCTGGCTGCCGCCGAACAAGTCCTACCGCTGTGAGTATGTGGCCCGGCAGATTTCGGTCAAGGCCAGCTATTCCCTGTGGGTGACACAGGCCGAACATGATGCCATGGCCAGGGTCCTTGGCGACTGCGCAGACATTGCTGCACCCACCAACCAGACACCTCCCCCGGCAGCACCGCCGGCCGAGCCGGTCATCCTGCCCCCGCCTGCCCCGATCGCCCCCGTGGCTCCGGTTGAGGCCGCGCCGCAGCCCGCTCCTGAGCCGGCCCCTCCGGTGGAGGTTCCCGCGCCGGCACCATTCGTGGAGGTGCCGGGTCCTGAGCCGTACTACCAAAACTGCTCGGCTGTCCGTGCTGCAGGCGCGGCACCGATCCATGCCGGAGAGCCAGGATTCCTGTCCAAGTTCGACGGCGATGGCGACGGAGTCGGCTGCGAATAGGCCGCCTCAGCCCTGCTGCGTACGCCACTCCTGGAGCTCGGTCAGCAGGGCGGCCTTGCGGTCGCCGTCGGCAAAGGATGACCGGATGGAATTGCCGGCGAGGGTGGCAACTGTGTCGGCATCGAAGCCAAACTCAGTCTCAAGGGCGGCGAAGTTCACGTCAACGTGCCCGCCAAAGTAGGCAGGGTCATCGGAGTTGAGGCAGACGTTTAGTCCGGCCGCCAGCATTTGTGGGAGCGGGTGCTCCGCCAGGGTGTCCACGGCTCGCAGGCGAACGTTGGAGAGCGGGCACACCGTCAGGGGAACCTGTTCGGCGGCCAAGCGTCGCACCAGGGCGGGGTCCTCCATGGACCTGATGCCGTGGTCAATCCGTTCAACACCCAGCAGGTCCAGTGCGTCGGTGACGTAGCTGGGCGGGCCCTCTTCGCCGGCGTGAGCGATCAGGTGCAGTCCTGCCGCACGCGCCCGGTCGTAGAGGCGCACAAACTTCGTTGGCGGGTTGCCAACTTCGGCGGAGTCAAGGCCGATGCCAATAATGGGCGCATCCATGGCCAGCAGTTGCTCGAGGATCTCCAGCGCGTCCTCTTCCGTTTCGTCCCGCAGGAACGCCGCGATCAGGCCCGTGGTCATGCCAAATTCCTGCTCTGAGGCGGCCAGGGCACTGGCGATGCCGTTGACCACTGCAGCCAGTGGCACACCCCGGACCACATGCGCCTGCGGGTCAAACATGATTTCCGCATGACGCACGCCGCCGGCGGAGGCGCGGGCCAGGTAGGCGCGTGTCATGTCTGCAAAGTCGGCTTCCGTGCGCAGCACAGCCATGTTGGCGTAGTACAGGTTCAGGAACGATTGCAGGTCGGTGAACTCATACTGGGCCCGCAATTGCGCCAACGTGGGAAACGGCAGGGTGAGACCGTTGCGGGCGGCAAGTTCCATAATCAACTCTGGCTCCAGGGTGCCCTCAATGTGCAGGTGCAGCTCGGCTGCGGGAACGTGGCGGAAGCCCATCATTTCTCCTCTTGCGTGGAATCGGTTTCCTTGTTGCCGCCGCGGCCCGGTTGCGGGCGTACGGCGGTGATGTCCATGGCCACAAGCGGCCCGGGCAGCGCGGCGCCCAGCACGGTCCGCACCGGGTAGGGCTGCGGAAACCTGCGGGCGTAGACGGCGTTGACCGCGGGAAAGTTAACGGCGAAGTCCTCAATGATGACAGTCACCTTGACCACGTCCCGCAGGGTCAGGCCCACATCGGCCAGGCCGCGTTCCAGGTTGTCCACCACGGCTTCAGCCTGTGCCGTAATCCCTTCGGGAATGCTGCCGGTGGCGGCGTCAAAGGGCCCGATCCCGGAGGAATATACGACGCCGTTCACCTCGGCCAGGTGGCTGTAGGCACCGTAGGTGGCGCCCAGGGCGTCGACGTTGCGGAACTCTGCCCCGCTCACGGCGCGCCCTGGAGTTGCCCCGGGATGGATTCGAGCAGTTCGCGCGTGTAGGCCTGGGCCGGGGCGTTGAGGATCTGCTCGGCCGGGCCGGCCTCGATCACATCACCAAAGCGCATCACCAGGATTTGATCCGAGACCTGGCGGATCACCCCCAGGTCGTGCGAGATGAACAGGTAGCTCAGGTTGAACTGGGACTGCAGGTCCACGAGCAGTTGCAGGATTTGTTCCTGCACGGAGACATCCAGCGCGGAGACGGGCTCGTCCAGCACAATCATTTCCGGGCCCAGGGCCAGGGCACGGGCGATGGCAACGCGTTGGCGCTGCCCGCCTGAAAGCTGCCCGGGGCGCCGGTTGATGAGGTCGGGAGAGAGCTGGACGCATTCCAGCAGCTCTCGGGCCGCCTCGGCCTGCCGTTTGCGGTCCCCCAGCTTGAACGCACGCAGTGGTTCGGTAATGATCTTCTCCAGGCTCATGCGCGGGTCAAGGGAACCGAAGGGATTTTGGTATACCACCTGGATGCGGCGGCGCAGCTGGCGCAGTTTCTCCCCGCGCAGTTCCGTGACGTCCTCGCCGTCGAACAGGACGGTTCCGGAGTTGGCGCCGGCGATGCGGGCGGCAATGCGGGCCGTGGTGGTCTTGCCGGAGCCGGACTCGCCAACGATCGAGAGCGTCTGCCCGCGTTCCACGGCAAAGGAGACGTTGTTGACGGCCGTCAGGATGCTGGCGGGCGCCCCGGGGGTGCGCAGCGCGAAGGTCTTGACCAGGTTGCGTACTTCCAGGACCGGCACGCCCGGTGCGACGGCTGCGTCCCTTCCCGCAAAGAGGGAGCTGCCAAGCGGTCCCGCGCTGCCGCTGGGCAGGGGCTGTGCCTGCAGCCGGGCGCTGTTGAGTCCGGGGGCTGCGGCGACGAGCCGCTGCGTGTATTCGTGTGCGGGGTTGGCGAGGACGTCCTGGGCGCTGCCCGCTTCCACGATCCGGCCGTGCTGCATGACCAGGATTTCATCGGCACGGTCCGCGGCCACGGCCAGGTCGTGGGTGACGAGCAGGACGGCGGTGCCGCGTTCGGCGGCGAGCCGTTCCATGCGGTCGAGCACCTGCCGCTGGACGGTGACGTCGAGGGCGCTGGTGGGCTCGTCGGCGATGACGAGGTCCGGGTTGCATGCCCAGGCCATGCCGATCAGCACCCGCTGGCGCATGCCGCCGGAGAGTTGGTGCGGGTATTGGCCGGCACGGGCGGGGGCGTCGGGGATCCCTACTTCATCCAGGATCTCCACAGCCCTGGCGGCAGCGGCCGACTTGCTGGACTTGCCGTGCAGGCGCAGGGCTTCGGCAATCTGCTCCCCGATTTTCATCAGCGGGTTGAGCGAGTTGCTGGGGTCCTGGGGCACAAAGCCAATGCGTGCGCCGCGGATGTTCCGCAGCGTCTTCTCGCCCGCGGAGGCGAGGTCGGCGCCGTCGAACATGATGGTGCCGGCCGTGATGCGGCCCCCCGTGGACAGGCTGCGGATGAGCGACTGTGAGATGGTGCTTTTGCCGGAGCCGGATTCACCCACGATCGCCACGATTTTCCCGCGCGGTATGGAGAAACTGACGCCGCGCACGGCCGGGAAGCGCTCTCCGGCGCTGACGTAGTCCACGTGCAGTCCGTTGACCGACAGGATGCGCTCGTCCGCCGGGACTGCGGGGGGCGTGTTGACGGGTTGGGGCGTCACTTGGCTGCTCCTATTTGCTGGGCCACACGGTTCACGGCAAGTACGACGGCGACAATCACCACACCGGGCATGATGCTGAGCCAGGGGGCTGTCGCTACAAATTCACGGCCCGACGCCACCAGTGATCCCCATTCGGGGGTGGGCGGCTGCGGGCCAAAGCCCAGGAAGCTCAGGGCTGATACTGACAGGATCGCGGTGCCCATTTCCAGGGCCGCCATGGAGATGACGGGCCGTGAGGCGTTGGGCAGCACGTGGGTGGCCAGGACGGTGCCGCGGCGGACACCGAGCGCCCCGGCCGCCTCCACGTATTCCTCGTTGCGCACGCGCAACACCTGGGAACGCATGACGCGGGCGAACGATCCGGCCGCACCCAGGGCCACCCCGACGGCCACGGACCATGGGCCGAAGCCCAGGGAGGCGACGACGATCAGGGCCAGCAGGATGCCGGGGACGGCGATGAAGACGTCGACGACGCGCATGATGAGAAAGTCGGTCTTCCCGCCAACCGCACCGGCAATCAAACCGACGATGGCGCCCACGGCAACGCCGATCACCACGGCAAGGCCGGCTGCGGCGACGGACAGGCGTGCCCCGTACACCACGCGCGAGTACACGTCCCGGCCGAGGTGGTCGGTGCCAAACCAGTGTTCGGCACCGGGTGGCTGCAGCTTTTGGGCGGCGACGCCCTCCAACGGGCTGTGGGTGGCGAAAAGGGCGGGGACGGCCACGGCCAGCAGGACGAGTAGCAGGAAGGCGGCGGAGATCAGCAGCCCGGGTTTCTTGAACAATCTCATGCCTCGCTCCTTGCAGGATCGGTCGGCCCGGTGGGCTTGGGTGCGTCCGGCGTTGCCTTGGTTCCCAGGGTTTTCTTCGTGGTCAGGGAGGGTCGGATGCGCGGGTCGATGAGGCCGTAGCAAAGGTCCACGATCAGGTTGACAAGCGAATACACGATCGCAACCACAATGACGACGCCCTGGATGACGTTGATGTCGCGGGACAGGACGGCGTCGACCGTCATGCGGCCGATACCGTCACGGGAAAAGACGGTTTCCACCACGGCCGTTCCGCCGGCCAGGTAACCGATCTGCAGGCCCAGGATGGTGATTGAGGCCAGCAGGGAGTTTCGCAGCACGTGACGGGTGAAGATGCGGCGCGGGGACAGGCCCTTGGCGACGGCGGTGAAAACATAGGCACCGTTGGCCGCCTCAAAGACGGCAGCGGAGAACACCTGGAAGAAGATGGCTCCGACGGGCAGGGCCAGGGTGACCGAGGGCAGGACCACGCTGAGCGGGTGCCGTGTTCCGGAGGACGGGAACCAGCCGAGCCCAAAGGACAGCACGCTGATCAGGATCAGGCCGGTCAGGAACGCGGGGATGGCGACACCCAGGGGTGGGATCTGCATCAGGGTCTGGCGCAGCCAGTTGGACCGCGTCAGGTAGGCCAGGTAGGTGACGAGCACTGCCAGGAAGATGCCGATCACCAGCGCCAGGCCGGCGATGGCGGCACTGTGCGGGATGACCCGCCCGATCATGGTCGCGACGGGCTGGCCGGTGGAGATGGACGTGCCAAAGTCACCTGTGAGCACACCGCCCAGGTGCCTGAAGTACTGGGTCCACAGGGATCCGTCCAGGCCGTATTGCACGCGCAGGCGTTCCAGTGCGGCCGGGTCCGTGGTGGTTGCATCGCCGCCCTTCAGGGACAGCGCCGCCAGGACGGGGTCGCCCGGCAGAAAATGGATCAGCAGGAACGTCACTGTGTATGTTGCCCAGATGACGAAGACAAACTGGAGCAGTTTGGGCGCGGCAAAATTCAAGATCGTGCGGGCCCGTTGCGCGAACGACGCTCCTGCTGAATCCATGGTTAATTCCTTATGCGGGGTGCGGTTTGGGTTACTTGGCCACGGTCATGTCGTACAGGTTGATCCTGGAGGCCGAGTCAAAGACGATGCCTGAAACATTGCTGGTTGAGGCATGCAGCTGCACGGTTTCCAGGGTGGGGATGACGTAGCCTTCCTTGATGACGAGGGCCTGGACCTTGGCAACCAGGGCCTGGCGGGCGTCGGCGTCGGCCGTCTTGGCCTGCTCCTGCAGCAACTTTTCCAGTTCCGGGTTGTCGATGATTCCCCAGGCCGAGCCTGAGTCCTTGGAGAGGGCAACGCGCAGCACGTCAGGGTCGGTGCGGGTCAGTGCCGCGCCGAGGAATTCGTAGTCGTGGCTGGCCACGGCACCAAAGAAGTCACCGGCTGTGACCATGTTCAGCTTCAGGTCGACGCCGATCTTCTTCAGCTGCATCTGGACAGCCTCCAGGACATCCTGGGCGTAGAAGGCGGTGACAGAAATCGTCAGCGCCTTGCCGTCCTTGGCGTAAATGCCATCCGCGCCGAGGGTCCAGCCGTCGCCTTCCAGCAGGGCCTTGGCACCGGCTGCATCGAACGTCATGGCGTCTGCCTGGCTGACGTAGCCCGTGGTGGTGGAGGTCAGGGCGCTGCTCGGGGCCTTGCCGCTGGCAGAGCCGGTCAGGGTGTTGATTTCTTCACGGTCCAGACCCATCTGCAGGGCCTTGCGGACAGTGGCGTCACCCAGAAGTCCCTTGCTGGTGTTGGCGATCAGCGAGTTCGGGATGCCTGGGTTTGCGGCGGCGTAGAGGTTGTAGTCTGCGCTTGTGAAGCGGGCTTCGTCGGCGTACGGGACATCTTGGATGACGTCGAACTCGCCGGAGGCCAGGCCGCCGGTGCGGACGCTGTTCTCGGAGATGATGGGGAAGCTGACGGTCTTCACGAGGGATTCACCTGTGTGCTGGCGCAGTTCGGAGCCCCAGTTGTAGCCGGCACGCTGGCTGATCTCCACGGAGTCGTTCTGGGTGTAAGAGTCGAGTACGAACGGGCCCGATCCAAGGATGCCCTGGCAGCGCTCTTCGGCACTGGCCTTGGTTGTTGCCTCGGAGACCATGCCCAGCGTGGTGGTGGAGGCGCCCTGCAGGAACTGTGCGTTGGGGGCGGAGAAGCTCACCTTGATGGTCGTGGGGTCCACAACGTCGGTTCCCGTGTAGCCGGCCAGCAGCTGGGATGCCAGCGAGGCCTGGGCGCCCATGTCAAAGAGCGCGTCAAGGTTGGCTTTGACAACGTCGGCGGTCAGCTTGGTTTCATCGCTGAAGGTGACATCGTCGCGCAGGGTGAAGGTGAACTGTGTGAGGTCGTCATTGGACGCCCACGTTTTGGCCAGCCACGGCTTGAGTTCACCGCTTGCGGGGTCCTGATCCAGCAGGGAATCGGTCAGCTGGCGGCTGACGTTCAAAGCCGTCGTCAGGGTGACCTGCTGGGGATCCAGGCAACCCGGATCCTCCTTGAGGGCGAAAATGACATTCTCGGCGGAGGCGTCGGAGCCGCCTGTGGAGCAGGAGGCAAGCGCGCCGCCGGCCAGCAGCACTGTCAGGGCAAGCGCCCCGGTGCGCAATACGTTCTTCGATGCAATCTTCACGAATGGTCCTAGTCTGAAGGGTCAGGATTCTGGATAGCTTTGTGGAAATGTGGTGGTGGTGGATTACTCGGGCAGTTCGCCGGCAACTACACGGCCGCGGGAGACCACGGCAACAATGTTTTCGGTGCGCAGGTCCTCGATGTTTTCCCAGGGGCGGCCCTTGATCAGGATGAAGTCGGCGCCGAAACCTGCCTGGAGCTTGCCCACGGTGTCCCCGAGGCCCACGGCGTCGGCCGCGTCCGAGGTCGCGGAGACAAGAGCACGCTCGGGGGTCCATTCAAACATCTTGGCCATCAGGCGGACTTCCTCCATCTGGTCGCCGAAGGCCACCATGAAGCCATTGGCATCGGTGCCCAGGACAAACCGCACCCCGGCGGCGCCGGCGCCGTCAAAGTTGAGGTCGCGTTCCTTGACAACGGCCTGCGCCTTTTCCTGTGCTTCGGCGGAAATGGTGATGCGGCCGTCGGCGATGGCGTCGTTGATCAGCAGTGTGGGCGCGACGGGGATGTTGCGCTCCACCAGCACGGGCCAGTGCTTGCTGGTGATTCCGGTGCCGTGCTCCAGCGAGTCGGCGCCGTGGGCCAGGGCAATGTCCACGCCTTCGGTGGAGTGCGTGTGGGCTGCCACCGGCATGCTCAGTGCATGGGCTTCATCAACTGTGGTGCTGATTTCCTCGTTGGTCTGGTTGCGCCAGCCAACCTTGTCGCCCATGGACAGCACTCCGCCGCTGGTGTAGATCTTCACGCCGTGCGCGCCGGCACGCGCCCACTGGCGGACCAGTTTGCGGCATTCATCGGGGCTGTCGGCCACCGGTTCACGGTGCGGGAAGTGGGGAGGGGTGAAGAGGTCGCCGTGGCCTGCTGTCATGCCAACCTGGCCGTGCACCAGGACCCGGGGGCCCTCAAGGATACCGGCTTCGAAGGCGCGGCTGACGGCGAGCTGGTGGCGGTCGCCGGCCAGGTCGCGCAGTGTGGTGACACCGGCGCGTGCCGCCTTTTGGGCGTTGGCGGCAATATGGAGGGTGCGTTCCTCGGATGGGGTGACCAGCGGCCAGGACACCCAGTCGACCTTGCCCTCGCCTGCGTAGCCGCCGAGGTGGACGTGGGTGTCGACAAGTCCGGGGATGATGCTGTACTCGCTGGCAGCCGCGTCAGCGGTGCCCGCCTCGACAACTTCCACGATATTGCCGTTTTCCCAGCTGATCGTTGTGGTGCCGCGGAAGGTTTCCCCGTCCCAAAGGGCTGCGCCCTCCAGGCGCTGCATGGGCGTGCTCTGGCTCATGAGTTTCCTTATCCCCGGCCCGCGCAGTAGCGCCCGGCCGCAATGTGAGTTGCTGCTGTGTGAATTGGTGCTGTGTCCAGTGGAACCGCAGCTGGTGGGCCGCGGTCTTTTTGCTGTTTACTGCGGTCTGGCCTCGGCAGTCAATGAACGACGCCGGCCTGCCGCCTTGGTCTGTTAGGCGCCGAGCGCCTGAAGGAACTTTTCATAGAAGGCGTCTGCGTCGATGTCTTCCACGATCCGGATGACGCCCTTGGCACGAGGATCCTGTGGTGCCGGGCGGGATGTTCGCAGGTCTCCCACCAGCGCGCCCCGGGAGGCTCCGGCCGCAAGCTCCACATAAGCGTTGACGAGCCGGTAGCGTCCGAGTTCGGGTTCCAGTGCCAGGGCCATCGCCAGCGGGTCGTGCAGGATGCAGGTGCGCACGCCCATTGTTTTCTCGTGGAAATCCAGGTAGTGCGCCATGATCTTCCATGCGAACTGGGAACGCGGGTCCGTGCTGTTTTCTATGCGGGCCAGGGCCGCGGGTGACAGGACCGTGGACAAGGTGATTTCCAGCCCAACGAACAGGACGTCCCACTCGGCGTCGACAACCAGCTGCGCCGCTTCGGGATCGTGCCAAATATTGGCTTCGGCGGCCGGAGTGATGTTGCCGTGCACTCCGACGGCGCCGCCCATGACCACCACGCGCTTGACCAGTTGTGGCAGCTGCGGCTCAAGCAGCAGTGCCAGGCCGATATTTGTGAGCGGGCCGATGGCAACGAGCACCAGTTCGCCCGGGTGCAGGCGCGCCTGGGCAACAATTTCCGCGGCGGCCAGGGAACCTGAAATCTGGCGTGTTGACTCCGGCAGATTGGAATTTCCCAAACCGTCCTCGCCGTGGACATACTCTGCGGTGTGCAGTTCCTGGGCAAAGGGCCGTGCTGCTCCTTGGTGGACGGGCACGCTGTTCAGGCCGACCGCATCAAGCAGGGTCAAAGTATTTCGGCTGCCGCGCTCCACCGGGACGTTGCCATGGGTGACAGTGCACAAACGAAAGTCAGCACCGTGGTGTGCCCCGTAAAAGATGGCAAGGGCGTCGTCGATGCCTGTGTCGCAGTCGAGGATCAGTGCAGTTGTCATGATTTACGTCCTACCTGGAATGACCGGAAGTTGCAGGGGGTCACGGGTTTTGAGCTACTCGTTGACCGTGAAATTACAGCCAATGGACGGGTAGGGAAGGCCTGCAGACGGCCTGATCGAGGCTGTCCGTGCAGGCAGCTGCAAGTTGCGACGTCTTCGCACGCCGCACGTGATCCTAAATCCCATGGTGAGAAATCCATTTCACAGTCCCAGCAAATTACACCCCACGTAACAAAAGCAAGTCAAATCCGGGCAAACCCTTGCCAATCCAGTACTCCACCCCAAGGGAGGGTTCAGAACATCTTTTGCAGAACTACAATGTGAATCACTGGGGGCAGGCTTTTCGGCATTCTCCGCAAGCTGTCGAGAGGACGATTTCATGGACCGGCGGATCACCATGCAGGACGTGGCGGCAGCAGCCGGGGTCTCCCCCGCCACCGCGTCGAGGGCACTGGCCGGCAATTCGCGGGTGGCCCCGGACCTGGTCCGGCGCGTGTCCGAGGCCAGCATCCGCCTTGGTTATTCCGCCAACGCCATGGCACGGGCTTTGCGAACCCAGCGCACGGACACCATTGGAGTGGTGGTCCCAGCCATCAACAACCCCTACTTTCCCAGTGCCGTGGAGGCCTTGGAAGGTGTTCTTTCGGAATCCGGCCGGTCCTTGATTCTGTGTGACTCCCATCAGGATCCTGCGCGGGAGGCCTCCCGCATTGACCTGCTGATCAACCGCATGGTCGACGGCCTGGTCGTCATCCCGGTGTCGACCAGCGAATCTGCCGCAGCATTGACATGTGCGGCGTTGCGGGTTCCGGTGGTGCAGCTGGACCGCTACGCGGATGCCCCTGGAACCGACTACGTGGGCAGCGACAATACCGCGGGCATCCTGCTTTTGATGAACCACCTGAGGTACATGGGGTGCACCACCTTCGCGTATGTGGGAGCGCACCCAACCACCAGCACGGCCGGTGAGCGGCAGGCAGAGTTTCGGGCCCTGACAGCGGAGCTGCAGCCGGGCGCACCCGCGCATTGGGAACTGCTCGGTGACTTCAGCATGGAGTGGGGTCGCGCGGCGGGCCGCCAGCTGCTGTCCGGCGGGCCGCTCCCGGACGGCATTATTTGTGGCGCGGACGTTGTGGCGATCGGCCTGCTCTCCGCGCTGCGCGATTCAGGAGTCCGTGTGCCAGCGGATGTCAGGGTGGGCAGCTTCGACAATATTTCACTCAGCGAAATCAGCTCCCCGAGGCTCACCTCGGTGCGCCACCCCATGGACGAGCTCGCCCAGGAAACCGTGCGCCTGCTTGATGAACGCGCCCTGGACCGCAGCCGTCCCGGCCGGAAGAGCATCTTCACCCCCGAACTCCTCGTCCGCGAATCGAGCGCAGGGTCAACGCCACCTCCCCATTGACGGTTGACGCCAACTAGATCCGGCGCTGCTTAACCGAAACAGCTCAGACAAAACAACTTAAACGAAACAGCCCGCGCTGGTCAGCGCGGGCTGTTCGCAGTTTGCAGGGTATCCGTTGTTGGCGGCACCATGCGGGTGATGCGGGTGGCTTGGGTCAAAATGATGAGTAATGGTCATCGTCGCCACCTCCTTTCACAGGGGTGGGTCTTAGCGGATGTTGAACAAGTCGACCCGCATGATGTCTTGCTGCGTGCGAGCTCGCATGCGGTCAAACTTCTGCTGGTCAACAGGGGCGAAGAAGACTCTCTTCACAGCAGACAAACGGCCGGGATATGACGATTGCTGTTTCATTTCTACACCTCCTTCCATTCATTTGATAAACGAGCTGCCGGTATTGTGGCGCAACAAATAAAGCCATTATCTCCAAGCGAAATAGGCATTATCAGAGCACAAAAATGCGCGATTGATTTTGTGCATGAGTGTCAGCAAAGGAAGGCGTAGAATCACGCCTATGAGCCGATCCGGGTGGCCTGTTCAGGCAGTGGCCTCAGACGTCTACGCCTGAGTGACCGAAACGTCTGGTGTTACGACGCCGTAAATGCGTGCCGAGGGGAGGCCTTGCCGAACTCATGGACTTCGGTCTTGATAACTGTAAACATCATGGCCTCCTTTCATCTTGCACGCGGACATCCCGAGGGAATTCATCGGGACTGTTTAATAACGTACAGCATTCATTGGGTCTTTGGCCAGTCAATCGGCATATTAATGCAAATATTTCTACTGCCGCCGGATTTGCCGGGTAAGCACCGGTAAACCCAGGACTCCGGACACGCTCGGGTGACGGGTTTGCGAGTTCGTTGATTTTTCGGGATTTCCCTTGGTGAAAGCCTGTTAATTTTGCCCACTCTTCGATATAATAGATCCAAGAAACAGTGTCTCTTGGAAGGGTGAAATGATGAGTGTTATGACTGCTCAACCTCCTCTTCCTGTGGCGATGGTTCTGGATGCTGTGCCGCTGGGTCTGGCCGGGGAACTGGTGAGGGACGCCGATGGTGGTGGCACGGTTTTTCTTCACGGCCAAACTTCGTTTTCCTGGGACGCGGGGGACGAAGCCGGCCGCCGCTGGGCAGCGGTGAAACTAGCGGCGATGAAGGCCGCCGGAGTCGGTGAGATCGCCGCCGTCTTTGATGTCACCCCGTCAACGGTGTGGTTATGGAAGCAGTTGCTGGCTGATGGCGGCATCATCGCTTTAGTGCCGGAAAAGAAGGGGCCAAAGAAAGCTTCCCTACTCACCGGCGCTGTCATCACCCGGATCGTGGAACTGCGCAGCACGGGCCTGTCCCAGCAGGCCGTCGGCAACGCGGTAGGCGTCTCTGAGTTCAGCGTCCGCCGGGCCCTGAAAATCGCTGCGGAACAAGCCACTACTGACGCTGCGGACATAGCCGCCGCGGGTAACCCTGAGCCCCTAGAACCAGCACCCGCTGTTGCGCAACAGCGGGAACTACCGATCTTGCCGGCCTCGGCACCCCGCACGGCCGAGCGAGCCGCTGCCAGCATGCTCGAGTGCGCTGCTCCGGTGTTTGCCCCGGCCGCACATATCCGTCACGCCGGGCTGTTTCTGGCGTTCCCCGCCCTGGAAACCACCGGCCTGCTCGCCTGCGCGAAGGAGGTTTACGGGGCGTTGCCGAATGGGTTCTACGGCCTCGAAACCGTCCTGATCGATAGTGTGCTGCGGGCATTGGCTGGGGAAGCCCGTGCAGAGGGCTCCACCCGTTTTGACCCGGAAGAGCTGGGGCGGGTGTTGGGTTTGGATCGGGCACCTGAAGTGAAAACCATCCGCCGTCGGATCGGCCAACTCGCCGAGAGCGGCAAGGCCCAGGAAATGATCGCCGCCTTGGCCAAACACCATCTGGCCGGCACCGGTCCTGGTGGTGAGGACCTGGCAGCGATCCTCTACGTTGACGGGCATGTGCGCGCCTATCAGGGCACGAAAAAGATCGGGCGGCTCTACTCCACGAGGTTGAAGTTCCCGGTCCCGGCGACCGAGGAAACCTGGGTCACCGACGCGAACGGCGCCCCCGTGTTCGTTGTCATGGCCGCACCGGGTGCGTCCCTGGCCGCCGAACTACGCGACCTGCTGCCGGAACTGCGCACAACTGTCGGGGACGACCGCCGGGTGCTGGTTGGTTTTGACCGTGGCGGCTGGTCACCGGCACTGTTCAAACACATGGATGCGGCTGGTTTTGATGTGCTGACCTGGCACAAAGGCACCACCGAAGACATCAAGGAAGACCTCTTCAAAGAGGTCACCCATACCGATGAACACGGCCAGACACGGTCCTGGTCGGTCGCTGACACGCTCGTTGACCTGCCCCTGAACACCACCAAGAAAACTGGGGAAGTGTTCAACATCCGCCAGATCAGCCGCATCGTGGCCACCACCGGTGGCGGCACCCGGCAAATCCATATCCTGACCACAGACAAAGACCTTCCTGCCGGGGAGGTCGTGTATCGGATGGGGAACAGGTGGCGGCAGGAAAACCAGTTCCGCTACGCCCGCATGCACTTCGAGCTCGACTCCCATGACTCCTACCGTTCAAGCGATGACAACGAGGACCGGATGGTGCCGGAACCAGCGAAGGCCCGCGCCTACCAAAAAGTTGTTGCCGCCCGGCGCCACCACGCAGAAGCAGCAGCCGTGGCCGATCTGAACCTGCTGGCCCTGAAAACCCCGGCCCAGGGCACGGATGAAGTCACGGTGACCAGCGCCATGCACAACCACGTCATGGCACCAGTATGGGAAGCAGAAAATGCCTTGGCTGCTGCTGAAAAGATTCATCAGGGAATCCCGGCGAAGATCCGCCTCGGCGACCTGAACCCCGGCCAGCAAGTCCTGGATACCGAGGTGAAGATGATCCACACCGGCATCCGGATGGCCGCCTACAACACCGCGATGACGATCGCCCGGGAGATCCGCACCAACACCGGCTACCGTCGCGCGAACCAGGAAGCCCACGCCCTCATGCGCCAGATGTTCCATCAGAGTGGCGACATCAACACCACCGAGCCCGGATACCTGACCATCACCTTGGACCCGCTACCGACCACAGCGAAAACTGCGGCCGCCGCCGAACTCTGCAACCACCTGACCGCCGCCGAAACCCGCTACCCCGGCAGCAACCTGATCCTCAAATACGCCATCAAAACCAAGACCCCGGCTCTTATCAATTAAATCGTGATGTCAGGAGTCCTGAAACCACATCCACCCGGCAGTTGCTCCGAACCATCATGGGCCCCTAGCAACTGGCCCAGTAATAGCTAGACTTTAAGAGTGGACTTTCGCAGCGACCAGCCCCTGGTGCCAGCCGTCTGGCAACGCCACGACACGGAGATCCTGCCGTTGTGGCGTGAAAGGTTGTGCGCCGAGATGGGTCCGGTTGTAGCGGCCCGCTACGCGGCCGGGCTGTTCTTTGAGGACAGGCGCAGGCCCATCGCCCAATGGTTCAACCCGGCGCTGGACGCGGCTTTGCTAGTGGGTATTGAGACTTCCGCGGAATGGCCGGTGCAGCGTTTTGCGCTTTTTTACGCACCCGCCGACGGTGGGATATTGCGGGTCCATACAAATACGCACGAATGGTATCTGCGCACACCCAAGACGTCCCCCACCGAGGAAGAAGCCTTCCACGCGGCCGTCCGCTCTGCCGAATCGTTCCTGCAGGTTGAAATGGACTTCCTCTAGCCTTACATTCCAAGCGCCATCTTCACACCAAGGAAAAGCATGACGGCGGCAATCAGCCCGTCGAGCACCCGCCAGGCCCCCGGCTTGGCGAAAATGGGCCGCAACAGCTTTGCTCCGTAGCCCAGGGCGCTGAACCAGATCACGCTGCCCGCGGCGGCCCCCGCACCGAACCACCAGCGCTGCTCGCCGTGCTGATTGGCCAAGGTGCCCAGGAGCAGCACGGTATCCAGGTATACGTGCGGATTCAGCCAGGTCAGCGTCAGGGCCGTGGCCAGCACGGCCTTGCGGCCCAGTCCACCCTGCTGCGCCCCGGCCGTCAGGGTGCCCGGTCGGAAGGCACGTTTCGCGGCAAGCGCGGCGTAGGCAACCAGGAAGGCCGCACCCGCCAGCCTGATCACCACAACCACGGCCGGCACCGCTGCGATCAGGGCTCCGATACCAAAGATGCCCGCACCGATGAGCACGATGTCGCTGAGCATGCAGACCAATACGACCAGCCCCACATGCTCGCCGCGGATGCCTTGCCGCAGCACAAAGGCATTTTGGGCGCCGATGGCGATGATAAGTGCCAGACCGGCGCCGAGACCGGTCGCCATGGTTCCAAAAATATCCAGTGGTGTCACAAGCAATGAAACTACTAGGCTCAGACGCATCAGTACAGCTAATTATTTTCATGCAAGCTAAGGAAACCTAATGGTCAGCTTTCAGACGGAACAGTTGCGCACCTTGCTGGCGGTCTTGGACCATGGCACCTTTGATGCGGCTGCCACGAGTTTGCACGTTACGGCGTCGGCCGTTTCGCAACGCATCAAGGCCATGGAACAGGCAGCCGGGCAGGTTTTGCTCCAGCGCACCACACCCGTCGCCGTCACCCCAGCCGGAGCCGTAGTGCACAAGCTGGCACGGCAGCTGCGCCAGTTGGAGGCCGATGCTGCCGCGGAGCTGGGATCCACCGGTGCCGGCCAATACGCCGTGACGGTTGTGGTGAACGCCGATTCCTTGGCGACATGGTTCATGGACGCCCTGGCCTTGGTGCCGGCCGGCAGTCCCATGACGTTTGAACTGCTCCGCGAGGACGAGCAGCACTCGGTGAACCTGCTGCGCTCCGGGGCTGTCATGGCCGCAGTCACCGCCACAGCGGAGCCGGTCCAGGGCTGCTCGGCGACGCCGCTGGGCGCCATGGCATACAGGGCTGTCGCCTCACCCCGCTTCATGGGCAGATGGTTCCCGCAGGGCTTCAACAAGGAACTTTTCAAGGCCGCACCCGCCATCCAGTTTGATCGCGGCGACACGCTTCAAAGCAACTTTTTCAGCACCGTGACAGGGGCCCGGCTGACCGGCGCCCAGCACTACATCCCGGACACCCTGCAATTTGGCGAGGCAGTGAAGCTGGGATTCGGCTGGGGCCTCATGCCGGTGGCGCATTGCGTCCCGGACCTGGCATCCGGTGAACTGGTGGAACTCGTCCCCGGGCACATTTCAAGCATTCCGTTGTACTGGCAGCGCTGGAAGATTCAGTCGCCCGCCCTGGACTCGCTGACTGCCGCTGTCACCCAGGCGGCCGCTGCTGCACTGGGCTGAGCTGAAAATTCGGTGCAGAATTGGCGGTTGAATTATTTCGGCAGCGCCGCGCCCATCCGCTCCACGATCTTGCGCAGGATCGGCGCCGGCGTTGCAAAATTCAGCCGCACCCAGCCGGCACCCGCATCGCCGCACAGCCCGCCCTCGGTCAGGACAACACCGGCTTGTTCGGCGAAGAACTCGGTGGGGGTGCCCGCAAATCCGCCCAGGTCCAGTCCGGTGCAGTCGATGAACGCCAGGTACGTCCCCTCGGGCGTGGCAAAGGAAGCGTCCGGCAGGTGCTCGGCCACGAGCTCGGCCAGCAGCACACGGTTCCCGTCCAGGTACGCGAGGACGTCCTGCAGCCACGGCACGCAGTCGGCGTAGGCGGCCGTGTTGGCCACGACACCCAGCGGAGTGGTCCCGTGTTCCTTGAAGCCGCCCGTCTCAGACCAGAGCGCAAAGTCCTCTGCGTTGGAGAAGATGATCTGCGCCGTCTTCAGTCCCGCCAGGTTCCACGACTTCGACGCCGACGTGGCCGTCACTGTGTGCCCGGCAGCAGCGGCACTGACCGATGCGTACGGGACGTGCCGGCCGCCGTCGTACACCAGGGGCGCATGGATCTCATCGGAGAACACCCGGGCACCGCGGCGCTGCACAATCTCGCTGAGCCTCTCCAGCTCAGGGCGCGTGTACACCTTGCCGATCGGGTTGTGCGGATTGCACAGCACCAACAAGTCACCCTCGGCCAGCGCATCCTCGATCGCGGCGAAATCCACCTCCCAGGAGACGGCCCGGATCATGGGCACCTGGACGAGCTCGCGCCCGTAACTGGCCGGCAGCCAGATGAATGGCATGTAGGCCGGGGTCATGACGACGATCCGGCCGGTGTCAGGGGTGAAATAGCGGACGGTGCATTCCAGCGCGGTGAGGACGTCGGGCAGCGGGCGGATCCATTCGGCGGGGACATTCCAGCCGTGGCGGGCTGCCATGAAGTCGCTGCAGGCCTGGCTCATGGCCGGAATCAGCGTGTTGGGCAGGTAGCCCACCTGTCCCGATGCGACGGAGTGCACCACGGCGGCGGCGATGGGAGCGGCCAGGCCAAAGTCCATTTCCGCGACCCAGGCAGGCAGCTTTTCCGGGAATTCCGACCATTTTAGGCTTCCCACCGCCCGCAATTGCGCCTCCGAAATCTCATCAAATGCGGGTCCGGTGGCTGTCGCTGCGGCTGCGGTTGTCATGGTTCGGGTCTCCTCTGTCACACTGGTTCGGTCTGCTTTTACCTTAGGGCACATGCACCGCGCCCACCCGGCACCAAGGATCGAACCATGGACTCTCCCGCCCTCCAGCGTCGCAACCAGACCGTGTTGGTCGTTGGCCAGCTGCTGTCAGGGGTCGGTGTGGCTTCCGGCGTTGCCGTGGGCGGCATTTTGGCTGCCCAATTGGCAGGTACGACGGCGGCCTCAGGCTTTGTGCAAACAGCGTCGGCCTTGGGTGCGGGGCTGGTTGCCGTACCGTTGGCGAACCTTGCGGTGCGGGCCGGGCGTCGCTGGGCGTTGAGCACCGGTTTCGCCCTCGGTGCCGTGGGCGCCGCCATGGTGCTACTCTCAGCAGCGGTTGGCCAGTTCTGGCTCATGGCGGCCGGCATGCTGTTCTTTGGTTCCGCCACGGCGGCGGGCTTGCAGGCCCGGTACGCAGCCGTTGACGGCGCCCCGCCGGAGAAGGCCGGACGGGCCATGGCGATCGTCATTTGGGCCACCACCATCGGCTCGGTGGCCGGACCCAACCTCTCCGAACCCGGCCGCTTGTTCGGCATCTCGCTGGGCCTGGTGCCACTTTCCGGCCCCTATGTGTTCTCCCTCGTGGCGTTCGTGACGGCGGCCCTTGTCATCGCCGTGTTCTTCCTGGCGCCACCGGCTGGCGGCGCGATGGAGGGTGCTGCTGGTGGAGTTGCGCCGGTGGTGGTCGCGACAGGTGGCGCTGCGGCTGGTACCGGGAGAGCGGCAGGTGGGGGCCCGGCGTCGTTCGCTGCCCTGCAAAAATCTGTCCGGAAGCAAAAGCCCGCCAAGAAACACGGTGCCTGGCGCGCCCTCCGATTGGCGAGCCACAACCCCCGCGCCCTGGCGGCCTTGGCCACGGTCACGGGAGGGCACGCCATCATGGTGGGCGTCATGGTCATGACCCCCGTGGCCATGGACGCGCACGGACACACACTGGAAATCATCGGCATCGTCATCAGCCTGCACATTTTGGGCATGTACGCCGCCAGTCCGCTGTTTGGCTGGTTCGTTGACAAGTTCGGCGCCCTCGCTGTGGTTCTGATGGGCTACGGCATTTTCCTGGCCGCAATCATCGTCGGCGCGGTGGTCTCGGACAGCAGCGACCCGCTCCTCATGTCGATCGCCCTGACCCTGCTGGGGCTTGGCTGGTCGGCGTGCCTGATCGGCGGCTCATCCCTGCTGAATCAGTCCGCGCCAACCGAACTTCGGGTGCCGCTGCAGGGCGCCAATGACATGATGATGAACTTCGGCGCCGCCGGCATGGCCGCACTGGCCGGACCGGTCCTGACCCTTGGCGGCTTCTTCTGGGTGAACATGGTGGCCCTGGCTGTCCTCATTGTCATGGTGGTCCTGGGACTCCGCGCCCTGCGCACGACGCCGGACACCTCCCCCGCTGAGCAGGTCACCGACGCCGTGGGTTAAGCTGGGTGCCTCTCGGCCAGGCATACTCATTACGCCACCACCACCGCAGCGACTTGGGGAACCACATGAGTGAACAAGCAAATGTGCGAAGGAGCCTGGCTCCCACCAGAATGGTGCCTGTTTCCTTGGCCGTTTTGGCGGCGGTAGTTGGCCTCATGGTGCCGCGCGAGGACTCCCTCTATCTGGCGGGCCACTTTGTCGCTCTCATCCTGGCCCTGGCCGTTCCCCTGAGCTACGGCTGGCTAAATCGTGGACCGCGGCCCCGCGCGCGGAGTTTGCACCTTTTCCTGCTTATTGGGCTGAGCATCTTTGGCACAGTTTCAGCCCTGATGAGCGGGGTGCTGCTCTCCTTCGGTTCTGCGGACGGCGCCGCCGGCGACATTGGCGAGATGTTCCTCTGGTTGTTGTCCACGGTCGGATTGTTTGTGCTGTCGATCGCCGCTGCCGTGGTCTGGCCACGAGCCATTTCAGACGCCCGGGGCGTCAGACCCTAGTTGTCGTCACTTATCTAAAGTGAAGCAATCTCAAATTAATTGACGCATTCACCCACGTCGCCTCACTGCGGTGGCGCGGCATTGCCCGCCCACCCCACCCCGATGCCTGCCCCTCCCGGGTCCGCAACGAAATTACCGACGGGTGGACACCGCAGGGCGCCCTCGAACCACGTCGGCACTGGATGGAAACAGGCCGGACAGCCGATGACGGGAGGCCCCTTGTGGGACCGTTCTGCGAGACGGTCCGTGTCGACACCATTCTTTAGCGTCAGGTCTTTAGCGTCAGGGCTTACTGGCGCTAATGACCACTCGATAAGGAATGCCGTCGTCATTCACTGTCACGTGGAGACCGTGCATGGGGTCCCCCGGCGCAGGGGCCGGGGCCTGCTTTTGACCTTGTCGTTCCAGCTCAATGCGAGCTTCATAGCTCGACGGGGCAAATAGGCTCTCCAGCAAACCCATCCCAGCAGCCGCACCGGTCCCCTTGCGGCCGCCGGGCTTGGAAAGATGTCGTTGGAACATGACCAGCAGGCCTATGATGACACCGGCGAATCCAACTATGAGCAGAGCGTTCCCCAACCAATCCATGGATTGAGCCTAGCTCAGGGCTGCCCATGGCGATTCCGTGCCAACCTACTCTCGCGCACTCGCCCCGGCATCCTCGGGCTGCACCAAGTAGCACACCTAGCCTCGACAGTGTCCGCAGTGGTTACGCCGACCGTCTGGATTCTGCGGGTTTTGTGCGTCAGCTTAGCTGTGAACGGATCTAGCGACCGCCTTTCAGGTCGAAACGGGGTCGTGGCACCTTACGGAGATTCGGTCCTACTGCTGTCCCAAAATGTGGCGCAGCGCCGACTCAAGGTCCGCATGGCGGAACGCGTATCCTGAATCCTGGATCTTTCCGGCGGATACGTACTGGCTGGCGAGGGCCAGTTCGGCTGCGCCCTGCTCCCCCAGCAGCAGTTTCGGACCAACGTCCGGTACCTTCAGCGCCGCCGGCCGGTGCAGCACACGCCCCAAAATACGGGCAAATTCCCCGGCCGTCACAGGGTGCGGGGCCACGGCGTTCACGGCGCCCGAAAGGGACGGCGACAACGCGGCGTGGGCGAATATCCCGGCGATGTCGTCGATGCCCACCCAGCTTTGCCACTGCTTCTCCCCGAGCGGGCCTCCCACACCGGCCAGATAGAGCGGCAGCAGGCGCTGCAAAACTCCGCCGCCGGCAGAGAGCACAATGCCCGTGCGCACATTGACCACCCGCAACCCCGCCGCAACAGCCGGTGCGCAGGCAGCCTCCCAGTCCCGGCAAACACCGGCAAGAAAGTCATTTCCGGACGGGTCCGATTCCACCAACGGCGTCGGACTGCCCGCCGAGGCAGCGTGCGGGTCCGCACCGTAATAGCCCACGGCGGAGCCGGAGACCAAGGTGCGCCGGACGCCGTCGGACGATAAATCAGCCAAGGTTCGGGCCAGCAGCCCGGTGCCGCGGACCCTGCTCTGGTGAATCGCATCCTTGGTGACCTGCGTAAACCGCCCGCCGATCGGGTGTCCGGCCAAATGAACAACCACGTCGGCCCGCGCCAGTGCGGCCGCATCGACGACACCGGCGTCGGGGTCCCAGAAAATCTCGTCGTTGGCACGCGGTGCACGGCGGACCAGCCTCAGCACGGTGTGTCCGCCTCCGCCCAGCAGCGCGCACAGCTGGCGGCCCACCATGCCCGAGGCCCCCGTCACCGCAATGGTCTGCGGGTCCCCGGGATGCGCGGCATGGAATGCCAGGTCGCCGAGCAGCTGCTGTTCCCGGAAGGCAAACATGCGTCCCAGTTCGTCCTCCATCGCCCGGTGCGTCCACCTCCCGCGGACCAGCGACGGCAGCTCATAATGCATCTCATCAAGCATGACGGTGGTGCCGGGCTCGCCGTCCGCAAAGGTATGCGTGTGGGTGCTCGACGCCAACGGCCCCTTGTCCATGACATCGGTGAAGCTTTCGCCCGGCACCAAGTCGGTGTGCAGCGCGTTCCAGCGAACTTCCGGCCGCGCCCATTTCGGCAACCCCGGCAGCATGCCGTGCACGGTCCCCGCCGCCGAGCCCAGCCACATCCCCGCCTTGCCGGGCACACCAACACCCATGGCCGCCGTCGAGCCTGGATTGATGCCGTCGCTGGGCTCGGCCAGGATCGTTCCAAAGAACGACGGCGTGAGCCTCACCAAGGCGCCGGGCCGGGAAAACCACCGGAAAACCTCCGTGCGCGGGTGGGGAAGGTGTGTCTCATAGCGGAACGTGGGCATGGCGCCTCCAAGCGTGCGTGGTGCTTCCATCTTGCCTCATCAGCGCGCGGCGTGGGGAGCTTGCATGGCGTCGACAGCGGGCGTGGTGGCAACAATGTCGGCCCCCCTTGCTAGATTCAAGGTATCGACGCTGCATGTGTCGAAACCGTACGGAAGGCGCCCGCATGTTTTTGCTTGACTCTCCTGACGGCACCAGGCCACTGATTTTTTCGGCATCGGATCTGGTGACGGCCAGCGAGTGCCAGTACCGGACGCTGCGGATCCTGGACGAAAAGCTGGGACGGACGGACAAGCCCGGCTTTTCCAAGGACGAGATGCTGGAGCGTGCGGCTGAGTTGGGCGACGCCTTCGAGGAGAAGATTCTTGGCGAATACCAACGCAAATTTGGCGCGTGGGATCCGGCCGCGGGCAAGGGCGTCAAGGTTGTCCAGCGCAGCACGGGTCCGGACGGCAAGACTGCAGCGCCAAAATGGGCCGATCTTGAAGCCAAGCGCGAGGAAACACTCGAGTCTCTGCGGACCGGTGCCGACGTGGTTTTCCAAGCCACGTTCTTTGACGGTTCAATGGTGGGCTTCGCCGACTTCCTGATGAAGCAGCCCGACGGCTCCTACGCCGTCCACGACACCAAACTGGCACGCCATGCCCGCGTCAGCGCCCTTCTGCAACTTGCCGCTTATGGGGACCAGCTGCAGAAGTACGGGATCCCGGTGGCCCCCGCGGCGACGCTGGTATTGGGCGATAGGAAGCACAGCGAGCACCCCATGGCGGATTTACTGCCGGTATTCCGTGAGCACCGGGAGCGGTTCCTGGCCCTGACCGCCGTCCACCGTGCACAGCCACTTGCTGTTGCGTGGCTGCAGGACGGCATCAGCTACTGCGGCCGCTGTGATTACTGCTCCCAGCAGGTCACCGAGCACCAGGACCTGCTCCTGGTCAACGGCATGACGGGGTCCCAGCGCCGCAAGCTCATGGCCCAGGGCATCAACACCGTTCAGGACTTGGCGGCCATACCGGCTT
The DNA here is from genome assembly GCF_000785535.1 of Arthrobacter sp. PAMC 25486. NCBI lineage: Bacteria > Bacillati > Actinomycetota > Actinomycetes > Micrococcales > Micrococcaceae > Arthrobacter > Arthrobacter sp. PAMC 25486. The sequence goes on from NZ_CP007595.1 coordinate 2,799,283, forward strand.
CTGCTGCCGCGGGACCCCTGGTGCGCCTGCGCGACCAGGCCCGCATGCAGCTCGGGCTGGACACCGTCGACGGGACAGCCATTGCGGGCAAGGGTGCCGACGCGCATAAAATCAGCTTCAAGGTGCTCCCGGTTGTCAGCAAGCTGCCGGCTCCCAGCCCTGGCGACATCTTTTTCGACTTTGAGGGTGACCCCCTCTGGCAAGACCCCGTCACGGAAAAGTGGGGCATCGAGTACCTGTTCGGTTCCATCGAGGCGCTGCCAGCCGGGGTGGAGCCTTCATCCGTGCCAGACGAGGAACTGGTGTTCAAGCCGTTCTGGGCACATTCCCGCGACGAAGAGCGTGCGGCTTTCCTGGGCTTTCTCGACTATGTGCAGGTCCGTCGCAAAATATGGCCGGACATGCATGTTTATCACTATGCGCCCTACGAAAAGTCGGCCCTGCGCAACCTTTCAGTCCTGCACGGCGTTGGCGAAGACATTGTTGACGACTGGCTGCGCAGCGGCCTGCTCGTGGACCTGCTGGACACCGTCCGCCAGTCGGTGCGGATTTCCGAAAGTTCCTACTCCATCAAAAAGCTCGAGCCGTTTTACATGGGAGAAAATGTCCGCTCGGGCGATGTGAAGGATGCCGGCGCCTCGGTGGTGGCCTATGCGGACTACTGTTCACAGCGCGACGCCGGACTTGAGGGTGACGCTGCCCAGGCCGACAAGGCTGAGCAGACGCTGTCATCGATCAGCGACTACAACGAGTACGACTGCGTCTCCACCCTGCGCCTGCGGGACTGGCTGCTTAAGATAGGTGCTGCCACGAAGGTGGCAACCTGGACCGAAGGCAGCGGCAAGCTGAACATCACCGACGAGAAAAAGGCCACTTACGAGCCGAGCCCCGAGGAGCTCCGCCTGGCTGAATACATCGCCGACCTGCGCGGGCAAAAAGGTTATGAGTTAAGCCCAGACGAGAACGCGATCGAGCTGGTGGCCGCCGCCGCCAGCTACCACCGGCGCGAGGACAAGCAGTTTTGGTGGGGCCACTTTGACCGGTTGGAGAAGGGCCCGGAGGCCTGGACCGAGGAACGCAACATGCTCCGCATCGAGCAGGTCGACGTGGTGGAGGACTGGGCGAAACCTGCAGACAAGCCCCGCGCCCGGACCGAGGAACGCACGCTCAAAGTCACGGGGACCGCCACCGAGGGCTCGGACTTCCGCCCGGGCACCACCTGGTTTGGCATGTACGACGCCCCACTGCCCGAGGGCATGGAGGAAGACTCGGAGGACCCCAATGACGCACTGCGGCGCGGCGGGCTCTTCAACATCACCGTTCTCGAGGATGCCTCAGACGCCGCGACACCGGAACTCACCGCCTTGCTGGTGGCCGAGAAGTCCACCACCAAGGTCCAGCCCTACAACCAGCTGCCCATCGCGTTGGCACCCAACAAGCCTGTCCCCACCGTGAGCATCCGGGCGGCGTTGTCCGAACTCGCCAGCACAGTGGGAGGAACCCTGCCCACTCTCCCCAGGCATCCCGGCCTGGACATCCTGCGCAAGGCAGCGCCCAGGCTGCTGGACGGCGCAAGCCTGCCCTCCGCCGTCATGCATGGGGACGGGCACAGCGTGCGCGACCATGACTACATTGGCGCCATCACCACGGCCGTCCACGAGCTTGACCATTCCTATCTCGCGGTTCAGGGCCCGCCGGGCACCGGCAAGACGCACGTGGGATCGCATGTCATCGCCCGCTTGTTGAAGAAGGGTTGGAAAATTGGCGTGGTGGGCCAGTCGCACGCTGTAGTGGAGAACATGCTGCGTGCCGCGATCGGGAAGGCCGAGGTCGACCCCGAACGCGTGGGCAAGAAGCTCGCGGCACCCCACGAGGTGCCATGGAAGATCACCGACGACAAGCAGTTCGCCAAGCTCCTGAACAGTGACGGCGGCGCCTTGATTGGCGGCACGGCGTGGACCATGACCGGCGCCAACGTCCCGGAGGGGTCGCTGGACCTGCTCGTCATTGATGAGGCAGGGCAGTATTCGCTGGCCAACACACTCGCCGTCTCCCGGGCGGCAAGGAACCTGCTGCTGCTGGGCGATCCGCAGCAGCTGCCGCAGGTAACGCAGGGCTCGCATCCGGCACCCGTGGATGAATCGGCACTGGGCTGGCTGTCGGAGGGGCATGCCACACTGCCCGAAGAGCTGGGATACTTTTTGGCCGATTCCTGGCGCATGCACCCGGACTTGTGCACCGCGGTGTCGAGGCTGAGCTACGACGGCAAACTTTCATCCGCCCTGGCGGCCACCCAGCGCCACCTCGAGGGCAGGGCGCCCGGCGTGGAAACCGTGTACATCAGCCAGGACCCTGCGAGCGGGAAGGTCAACTTGCAGTCCTCCCCCGAGGAAGCCGCCGAAGTAGTGGCCCAGGCCAAGGAACATCTCGGCCTGATGTGGACGCCGGGCGAAGGCAAACCGGCGAGGCCGCTGGACCAGGACGACATCCTGGTGGTCGCCGCCTACAACGCCCAGGTCCATCTGGTCCGAGAAACGCTGGACAACGCGGGCCTGTCCGGCGTCAAGGTCGGCACCGTGGACAAGTTTCAGGGTCAGGAAGCACCGGTGGTCCTGGTGACCATGGCCTGCGCCGACCCCGCAGCGGCGCCCCGCGGCATGGAGTTCCTGCTCAATCGCAACCGCGTCAACGTGGCTGTTTCCCGCGGCCAGTGGCGGGCCGTCATCATCCGCTCCCCCGAGCTGAGCAATTTCATGCCCGGGCGGCCGGAAGGCATGGCGGAGCTGGGCGCGTTCATCGGCCTGTGCAATACCGGGACGGCCCTGGCCCCGGAGCTCTCCCGCTTTTAACGAAAAGCCCTCCCACTGTTGAAAGGGGAATGGACGACGCCGGTCCCTCACCGGCGCCGTCCATTCCACCTTGCGCTGTGGCCCGCCTATAGGCCTGCGCTGCGTGGATTCGGTTAGTCCTGAAACTCCACTGCCAGCTCGTCCTTGTCCAGGGTGATGGTGCCGCGAACGTAGATCCGGGAGTCATTGGTGGTGGGCTCCCACTTCTCTTCGTCCTTTTTGTAGGACGTGTTTTGTTCGAAGGCCGCCTCGGCAGTACCGGAGGAAGAGGTGCTCAGGCTCCAGGTGCCGTCCATGCGTTCGTAGGTCTCCACCACGGGCTCCTTGGTGACCTTCCAGGCCACGTCCCTGGTGTCGGAATACGAGTACCCGGAGAACGGGCAACCCTCCGGCTCCAGCGTTGTTTGTGCGGCGCAAGCGGCCAGGTGGCCGTTGACCTTTTCCACGACTGCCTGATCAAAGGCGTCGTTGGTTTCCACTGCCAGTCGGGCGGTGCCGCCGGAGCTGCCCCGTCCGATGGACACGACGGCCGTGGCCGGTGTGGATTCCAGGTACTTGGACGTTGCGGGGAGGTCCAGCTGGTACGTGCCCGGGAAGGCGGGCAGCGTGTAGTAGGAGCCGCCTGTTTCACCCACGCCGTCAAGTGAAACTTCCACGCCGTTGACCATGAGCGCTTTGAGGCTATTGTCGCTGGAAAACCGCAGCTCGCCGGGGCCGTTTTCCTTCATGCTCCAGTTGTCGTTGAGCCAGGTGGGGTTGTTCTTGGTCAGCACAAAGCTCGCCTCAACCTTTTCGCCGTTCTGCCGCAACTGCGCCGCCACGACGGCACGCTCGTCAACTATGGAGGTCTTGCCGATCGTAAAACCATCCACCCGGTTCGTTGCCTTGGCGTAGACGTCATTCGTCAGCAGGACCCGCTCCGTGTTGGGGACGCTGGGGTCGGAAATCTCCATGGCACGCGCAGCATCACCCTTCACCAGAGCTTCGAGATACGCCTCGACCATGGCGTCCGGGCCGTTGGCGGCCTTGACGACATTGACCGCAATGGCGCCGCCGATTGCCAACACGGCAATCAGGCCGGCGGCACCCGCGCCAATAATCACGTTCCGCTTTGCCTGCTTCGACAGGGGCTTGTACTCCACCGTTACGGGTGCGCCCGGGACAGCACCGGGGGCCGGAGCTGCAGCGGTACCCGGAACATTACCTTGGGAGCCGTCGCCCACCTGGCCCGCAACTGCGGGGATTGCCGCCGGTGCGGCGCTGGCGGATCCGGTTGCTGCCACCGCAGCCGCAACCGGGTATGGCAGGGACGGTGACTTCTGAATGCGCTCCACCAGTGCTGTCGGCAGCAGCGGTGCAATGGCCGGGGCCACGTAGCGGGAGGCTGCCTCGGCGGCCACACCCCACAGCATCAGCAGGAAGGGTGTCCACCAGGCAAATTCGGCGCTGGCCCCGCCAGCCGCCTGGGCCATGCTGAAGCTGGCGCCGATACCCGTGAGCCACAGCAGAAGCGTGCCAAACACCAGGAAGGTGGCGGGCAGCGCCAGCCACCCCAGGATGCCCGCGGGCTTCTGGGCGCCGCGACGCAAGTACCAATAGGTGGCAGCGGCGTTCAGCGTCACCAATACCAGCAGGACAAGCAGCCATCCTGCCCAGACAGGCAGACCCAGCTCGGAGAGCGAGCCGCCCACACCGTAGCCAAAGTTGCTTTCACCCATGCCGGCGCTGCCCATGCCGGCGGCCGTAACCGTGCCAAAGGCAGCGAAGTGGCCCAAACCGAGAAGAATCAATCCAAGCGTGGGCGCCCACAGCGGAGCGGAGAACGCAGCACCGAAGCCGCCCTTCACGCTCAGCACCACAATGGCCACCGGGATGGCGACCACAAGGAAAAGTGCGGCATGGACGAAAACTGTCATTCCGGCGTCGCGCGTCAGGGAAAGAGTAAAACCACGCTTACCGGGTTGTGGGGCGCTGCACTTGCGTCGCCCGCAATAGCTGGCCGCAGCACCAATGAGGAAAGCCACGGCGACGGAGGCAAAGTTGGCGGCGTTGAGGCTGACAACAATGCCGTCTCCCGCGGGAATGCGCACGGATGCCACTGTTGCTACGACGTTGAGCAGCAGTGAAAAGACGATGCCGGAAACGATGGACTGCATCAGGCGGTCGGCCCTGCCGGCGGACGGTGTCCGCTTCTCAGCCAGGCGTCCCGCGATCACCACAGCGGCGATGGCTGCGGCCGTAATTAGCAGCGGCAGGAAGGAGATGCCCACGGATGCGTCGAACTGGCCGAACATGCCCAGGTCTGCGGCAATTTTGCCACCTAGGCTGCCCATCGCGGCCAATGCCGGGAGCTGTGCGGCCAGCTGGAACCAAATGCTCCAAGGTGAGGGCAGATCCCCATCGGAGATGAAGGGATTCTCGGGCAGGGACACCGAGTCCTCCGAGCCGTTGAGGGCCGCCCCAACTACGGAGAGCGTTGCAACTACAAGGGAAAGGAGCAGCACGGCGGCATACGCGCCTGCCCCGGCCACCGCACCGGTCCACCAAGAGGCAGGATTCATCCCAGCCGGAGGCTGGAAGCCTTTGCCTGTGGCGGGCTGGAGTGCCGGAGGAGCCTGGGGCGCTGCGGGCACTCCAGGCGCCGGAATCCCGCTTGGTGTCGGGGCTGCTGCGGGTGCCGCAGGAATCATTGGTGGTGCCATAGGCGCTGCGGGAATCTCAGGTGCCGCTGCAGTCTCGGGCACGGCTCCAACTGCAGGTGCTGCCGGTGCTGCGGGCGCCTCTGCCGTATCGGGCGCTACCGCTTCAGGTGCAACTGCCTCTTCAGGTTCCGCAGATGCTTCAGGCGCCACACTCGCTTCAGGTTCCGCAGACGGCCTTGCCTCTGGATGCAGTTCCGGCTCAGGTGGCGCGGAAGGGTCCACCCCAGGATGTGATTCGTTTGGTGATGACGTCACTCGAATCCCCCATTTCTATTTCGAGTTGATGTAGCCCTGTCCATGGGCCCCTCAGGGTCTAGTGAGCCGATCGGCCATTCCCGAATGTAGCCTGCATCTTTTTGCGGCAGTTCGCCCGGCAGGGACGGCATGGTTGCAACTTGGGACGTTTAGGCGGGCGCCATGGCATGGTCACTGCATGAACCAGGTGAGCTCCGCCCGAACCCGGCACCGACGACTGCGCATCGCCGGCATGCTGGTGTGCGGGGCTTCCGCCACGATTCTCACCGGAATTTTGGGGGCCTGGATTTACGCTCCGGCAGTGGGATGGGCCGTGGCCGCCCTCATTTACAACAGCACCGTGTGGCTTGCGATTGCCCCCATGGATGCAGCACAAACAGCCACCCACGCGCAGGAAGAGGACCCCGGCCTGCGCACCCCAGACCTGCTGATTTTACTGGCGGCCATCGGTTCCCTGGCCGCCGTCGTGCTGGTGATGGTGGGCAGCACGGAAGTTAAGGGCACGGGACGGTTCCTGCTGGCACTCCTGGCCATGAGCGCTACGGCCATGTCCTGGCTCATGGTGCACACGCTGTTCACACTGCGCTACGCCCAGATTTATTACAGCGGGAGGCCCGGCGGCATCGGCTTCAACCAGGAAGAACCGCCGCAGTACACGGACATCGCCTACATGGCGTTCAGCGTGGGCATGACCTACCAGGTCTCGGACACCAGCATCACCACACGGCCCATGCGCTCAGCCGTGCTCCGGCACAGCCTGCTGGCGTTTGTGTTTGGCACCGGCATCCTGGCCACCACCATCAACCTGGTGGTCAGCCTCGCCGCTTAGGGCCGCGGCGCTTAAACCGCAGCTGAGAAGAACGTCTCCGTGATCTTTGCCAGGTGATGCGGATCGTCCACGCCGCACAGCTCACGCGCCGAGTGCATCGACAGCAGGGGCGTACCCACATCGAGGGTGCGGATGCCCAGGAGTGTTGCCGTGAGCGGTCCGATCGTGGAGCCGCACGGCACGTTGTTGTTGGACACGAACTCCTGGTACGGGGCGCCTGCCTTCTCGCATAGCCCCGCCCACACAGCGGCACCCACACCGTCGGTGGCGTAGCGCTGGTTCGCGTTGATCTTCAGCAGCGGGCCGCCGTTGAGCACGGGCAGGTTGGCGGGGTCGTGCCGCTCACCGTAGTTGGGGTGGACGGCGTGCCCTGCATCGGCAGAAACGCAGAAAGAACTGGCGAATGCCCGACGGCGCTCGCTCACCGTTGCGCCCAAACCATCCGACACCCGGGTCAGGACATCTTCCAAAATGGGGCCACATGCCCCGGAGCGCGAGCCGGAACCGATTTCCTCGTGGTCAAAGGCGGCCAGGACGGGAATCACACCGGCTGCGGGAGCATCCGCCACAGCGATCAGGGCGACGAGCCCCGCGTGCACGGACGTCAGGTTGTCCATGCGCCCGGCTGCGAAGAATTCGTTGTTGGCGCCAAACACCTGGCCGGGCTGGGTATCGGCCACAACAATGTCGTAGCCGCCAATCGTCGCCGCAGCCACGCCCGCCCGGTCGGCCAGCAGGCCGAGCAGGTCTTCCTGGCCGGCGTCGCCCTGGCCCCACACCGGGTTCATGTGGACCTGCTTGTCCAGCTTGAGCCCGTCATTCGCGGCCCGGTCCAGGTGGATGGCCAGCTGCGGGAAACGCAGCAGCGGCCCCGTTGCCACGAGCGTCTCCGTGCCGTCGCGGTCCACGAGACGGCCGGCAAATTGCAGTTCCCGGTCAAGCCAGGAGTTGATCAGCGGCCCGCCGTAGACCTCCACGCCGGCCTGCAGCCAACCGAACCGTCCCGTTGTGGGTTTTGGTTTGAGCTTGAACGACGGCGAATCGGTGTGCGCGCCTAAAATGTTGAAGCCTGTGGTGGCAGTGGCACCTTCCGGCACGATCCAGGCCATGATCGCGCCGTCGCGGATCATGAAGAACTTCCCGTGCACAGGCCATGCGTCGGTCTCATGCAGCTGGGTGAAACCGGCTTCCCCCAACCGCCGTCCCGCCTCTCGGGCTGCGTGAAAGCTCGACGGCGACGCCTCAATGAAGTCGCGAAGGTCCAGGATGTGCTCAACAGAAGTCATGCTTCGATTCAATCATGAAGGGCGAGGACACGGGTTCTGGACGCGGAAGCTTGAGGTGCTGTGGCGGACACAACGAGACTTGGGTGACGAATTAAAAATGCGGTCCTGTCCGCCCTACAGCGAAATTCCGCGCACGTCGTGGCGGGTCATCCTGATAATTTCCAAGACGACGGTCCGGTATTTCTTGTGGGACACCTACCTATGACAGCTCTTGCCATTTCGGACATTGCCACTGTCCATTCAGACAACTTTTCACATAAAACTGGATTATGACACTTTACAAGCTGCCGTACGTGGCAGTCTTCATAGGGACAAGAATGTCAAGGAACTCACAGGAGGTATCCCATGAAGCCACAGTAAGTCTTGAATCCGATGGAGCGGTCTCGGTTCTTGATCGAAATGGTGAGGTGGTGGGCGGATATCTATCACCGTGGGCTGTAGACGCCAATGACGCCACCGTCGAGACATCTTTCAGCCTCCAAGGCAATGCCTTGGTGCAAACCATAAAGTTTGACGAAACGACGGCTTTTCCCGTATTTGCCGATCCTCAGTGGTGGCAGGCCAGCTCGGCGCTGCCCTTGGTTTCATCGCGGGAGCAGCCGGAAACATCGTCAAAAACGTACTTGCTCGGTATGGAATAGGGGTCTAAGACATGGGCGCTTTTGAATTTCTTGGAATTTCTCAGCCGAAAGGCAAATCACAAAAGAGAATTTCGAGCCTGAACATAGGCATAATTATCATTGCCATTGGTTGCGTCTCATTGGTTAGTCAGGCATGGCTGATATCAACAATTATTGTCACAGTGGGCCTGCTGGTTTTTATCGTCGGCGCCGTGAAACTGGGGAGCCAAAAGAAACCTGAGTCAAGATAAGAAAATTGAGGGAGGGGTGAGTTGTTTGCCCCTCCCTCCCGCGGCTGTTGATTTCCTTATGCCAGTGCACATTCAACCCTCCGAATGGGCCGGATGCCGGCCCGCCCGTCAGTAGTCCGGGTTGCTGGGGGTGACCAAGCCGGTTTCGTAGGCATAGACCACCACTTGGACCCGGTCCCGCAGGTGTAGCTTCGTCAGGATCCGGCGCACGTGGGTTTTCACCGTGGCTTCGGAGAGAAATAGAGTGTGGGCGATCTCCGCGTTGGAGAGTCCCTGCGCAATGTGCATGGCGACCTCGAGCTCGCGGGGCGTCAGTTCCTCGAGGAGTGGATCAGGGTGCATGGCGGGGTGGCGGTTGCGGACAAAGCTTTCCAGCAGGCGTTGGGTGACGCGGGGCGCCACCACTGCGTCCCCGCTGGCCACGAGCCGGACTGCCTGGACCAAGTCCGCGGGCACAACATCCTTGAGCAGGAAGGCGCTGGCGCCGGCCTGCAACCCGGCGAAAGCATATTCGTCCAGGTCGAAGGTGGTCAGAATGATGACCCGGGCGTCGGATGGTGAAGCGGTAATCTTGCCCGTTGCTTCGATGCCGTCCATGAGCGGCATCCGCACATCCATGAGCACAACGTCAGGTTGCAGCGATTCGACGGCCGAAAGGGCCTCAATGCCGTTGGAGGCCTCCCCCACCACTGAAAGGTCATCTTCACCTTCAAGAATCAACCGGAATCCCATGCGCAGCAGCGGCTGGTCATCCACCAGCAAAACCTTGATGTCCTCGTGGCCTGTCACTGATTCCTCCATCTGTAAAGTCTGCACTATTCGGGCCCTTCCGCCGGGTACAGGATAGCCTCGACCCGCCAACCGCCCTGCGGACCGGGTCCGGCGTCGAGCGTTCCGGCAAAGATCCCGGCACGTTCACGCATGCCCGCAATCCCCCTGCCCGTACCAACGGAGCTGTCCAGGGTGCCGTGCCCGTCATCGCTGATCCGCACCACCAGCTCCCCCTCGGCAACTTTGTTGTCCAGGCTGACCTGCACCCGCGAGACGGCTGCCCCGTAGCGCAACACATTGGTCAGCGATTCCTGCACAATCCGATATATCGTCAACGCGAGCGCCGGGTCCTCAGCGGCTGGCGGGCCCGACCTGCTGAACACGATGGGCAGCCCGGCCTGCCGGAACCCTTCAATCAGGGCGCCCATGTCAGTGTGGACCGGCTGCGGGGAGCGCTGCGTGCCACCGTCGGCACGCAAAACCCCGAGCACCCGGCGCATGTCAGCCAGTGCGGTCCGGCCGGTTTGGGACAGCTGTCCCAGGACCTCGCCCGCCTTGGCGGGATCCCGTTTAACCACGACGGCGGCACCATCCGAAAGTGCCACCATGACCGTCAGCGAGTGGGCCACCACGTCGTGCATTTCGCGGGCAATGCGGTTGCGTTCGGCCACCGAGGCGAGTTGGGCGTTGCGCACGGCCCACTGGCGCAGCTCCGCTTCATGGCTGCGGCCGCTGCGCACCGAGGCACCAATGCCTGCCGCAATAATGTTCGCGAGCAGCATCATGATAGCTGAAATGACGCTTGTTTCGGTGGCGGAGGGCCCATCGACGATCAAGAGTTCACTGGGAAATTGGTAGAAGAACAAGGTGTAAACGCTCAGTGGCACGGCCGCCGCCACCGCGAGGGGGAAACTCAGCAGCGGCCGGTGCGCCACTGCGACGGCATAGAGGGCAAACCAGATGCTGATGCCGACGTTGCCGGTGTTGGCCACCATGAACACGTTGATCAGCTCAAAGACCGAGAGGATGGCCAGCACGGCCAGCGGCTTGTCGCGGCGGAAGACCAGGACAATGGCCGAGGCGACCACAATGACATAGTGGACGCCCATGTTCATGCCCGGACGTTCGCCGAGGAAGACGCCTGTACCGGCCAGCGAATACGCCAAAACCACCACCACATCCATGATGCGGGGGTGGTTGTAAAAATATGTTCGGACAACGCCGCGACGGCGGGCCGCAAATTCTGCGGCCCGCCGTTCAACGGATGGTAATTCGGTGGGGGAAGCGGCCGTTCGTTCCACTTCCCCCACCTGGTCTTGTGTGCGCATAAGAGTTGGCTCAGAACCCCGGGGTGTCAGCCGTTCTTAGATGTCACGGGTCTTGAGGGAGACGACGGCCGGAATCATGAATAGCAGGATCCAGCCAAGGAAGATCAGCCCACCAGCCAAGGGGCTTATGAACGCGGTCTTCTCGGTGATCTCGAGCATTCGTCCACCGGCAACACTGGGCACGTACTGTCCCAAATACTTCCAGAGCTCACCGGGAAACAGACTTAGCAGTTGGGCCCCGATTTCCAGCAGGAACATAACCGCAACCAACACGATGATGCCGCCAGCTGAGCTGCGCAGCAGCGTGCCCAAGGACAGGCCAATCAAGGAAACTCCGGCAACGTAAAGGCCACCCATGAGAATGGAGTACAGGACACCTTCCATACCAAGTGAAAAGTCAATACCATAGGCTTTGAAAATCGGGATGGCCAGCAAGGCCGTTGCCACGGCAGCCACGAGCGTCAGGATGTAGGACACCACTACGAGAACTACTGCCTTGGCGAAAAACGCCGGCAGCCTTTTGGGAACAGCCGTCATGGTGGAGCGGATCATTCCGGTGCCAAACTCCGAGGCGACCAGCATTACCGCCAAGGCACCGAGGATAAGTATGCCAATTTGCAGACCTGAACTCGGGATAGCGTAGATGTTAAAGTTCCCGAATTCTTGCGCTTGTGCAAGAGTCATGGGTTCTGACGGGGCGCCGGGCACCCCCATTCCCGTGCCGTTCTTCATGAATAGTTCAAGCGACATGGCTTGCGCCCAGGCAGCAATGGCCCCGACGCCCACAATGGCGACGAAGGTGAAGATCAGCAGAAGGCGGGTCGACAGCAGCGAACGGAACTTGATCCATTCGCTACGCAGCACCCCGCCAAAGGTGAGGGATCCGCCGGCAGCACGCCGGGGTGAGGCAGTCGTCGTCGTACTCATCGTTAGAGTCCCTTCACAGCAGCAGGGGCGTGGTCAGTAAGATCTTGGGAGTGGTATTCCACAGCATCCTTGGTGAGGTCGAAGTAGGCCTCTTCCAGGGAAGATGTCAGCGGTGTCAACTCGTACACCAGGACCTGGTTTTCCAGTGCCACACCGGCAATCTGGCGGGCGTCAAGGCCTGAGACCTCCAGGGTCTCGTTCTCGTTGCATTCAACCGTGACGCCGTTGCCGGCCAGCAGCTGGCCTAGGCGGGTGACCTCAGAGGTGCGGACGCGAACCTTGGCCTGCTGCGCACCGGCCAGGATTTGGGCGATGGGCGCGTCGGCGATGATCGCACCGCGGCCAATCACGATCAGGTGATCGGCGGTTTGCGCCATTTCACTCATGAGGTGCGAGGACAGGAACACGGTCTTGCCCTCTGAAGCAAGGTACTTGGCCAGGTTGCGAACCCACAGCACGCCTTCGGGGTCGAGGCCGTTGACCGGCTCATCGAGGATCAGCGTCTGCGGGTCGCCCAGCAGCGCCGAGGCGATGCCCAGGCGCTGACCCATGCCAAGGGAGAACCCGCCAGCCTTCTTCTTGGCGACGGCGGCCAGCCCGGTCATGTCAATGACCTCGTTGACCCGCTTGGTGGGGATGTTGTGCGTGGCGGCCATGGCCAGCAGGTGGTTGTAGGCGCTGCGGGAGGTGTGCACCGCCTTCGCATCCAGCAGTGCACCCACCTGGTGCAACGGGTCGTGGTGCTTTGCGTACGGCTTGCCGTTCACCGTCACCGTGCCGCGTGAGGGCTTGTCCAGACCCACAATCATGCGCATCGTGGTGGACTTTCCTGCGCCGTTGGGCCCCAGGAAGCCCGTCACTATTCCCGGTTGGACGGTGAACGTGACACCGCCTACCGCTGTCTTGGCACCGTAGTGCTTGGCCAGGTTTACTGCCTCAATCATGTGGACATCCCCTTTGGATGAGCGCCGGGCCATTGCGGCCAAGCATGCGAATCTAAGATAACCGTACGCAACACTTTCCAGATTTTCATCTATCTCAGGGATGATTCAGGGTTCATTCAGGGTAATCACAAGGGATGACATGGCCCCCGCCGCAGCACCCTAGACTGGCCCAATGCGTTCATTGACTTCCCCGGCTGCCGTCCTGCACCCGCTGGATTGGACCCGGCGCCGGCTGTTCTGGACGTCGTTGCCGGCGCTTGCCCTCTTGCTGGTGGGGGCGCTCATGGTGTGGGCGACGGGGAACAACCCCCCTTTTCAAAAGTTCGACGACGACTGGCACCACGTGATGCTGTCCTCGAGGACACCGTGGCTCACCGATGCGAACCTTGTGCTGAACTTTGCCGGGAACGCTGGCATGGTCATTTTCAGTGTTGCCTTGTTTCTGGTGTTGCTGCGCCGCCATTGGCGGCTGGCTCTTTTTACCGCCGGCGCCAACCTCGGCGCGCTGGGCCTGACGCACCTGATCAAGTTTCTGGTCTCCAGGCCGCGGCCGGAGGAACGGCTGGTCCAGGTGGACTCCGGCTCATATCCTTCGGGGCATGTAAGTGCCACTGTGGCCGCCATGGTGACAACCGCCGTCGTGCTTGGCAGGCTGTGGATGTGGCTCAGCGGCGCTATTCTCAGTGTGGCCATGATGTACAGCCGCACGTACCTTGGTGCGCACTGGCTCTCCGACACGGTTGCCGGGGCGCTGCTTGGAGCGGGCCTGACACTGCTGCTATGGGCTGCCGTCAGAGATAAATGCCTTGGACGGAATGTTTTATCCGGCTAGTGCCCGGCCGCTTCAAACTCGGACGCGGGCAATGGCTTGGCTGCCGGCGCCGTCAGAATTGAGGCGATGATGGCCACCGCAATGGCCAGCAACGCCCAACGGATCGTGACATGGTCGCCCAGGAAACCCAGCAGGGGCGGGCCGGCCAGGAAAGCCACGTAGCCGATCGTGGAGACGACCGATACGCGCGCGGCGGCCCTGGCTGGATCGTCCGCGGCGGCGCTCATGCCCATGGGGAAGCCCATCGCGGCGCCGGCACCCCACAGCACGGCACCTACACCGGCCAGGATCATGTTGGGGGCAATAACAAAGACCACGAGCCCCACCAGCGCCGACCCCAGGCTGCCGTACAGCACAGGCACCCTGCCAAACTGGTCGATGAAGCGTCCGCCAAAGAACCTAAACAACGTCATGGACGCAACAAAAACGGCAAACATGATGGCGCCGCCGGCCTCGGTGGATCCGAGCCCGTCAACACTGGCCTTGGCGATCCAGTCGTTGGCGGCACCCTCGGTCAGGGCCGCGCCCAGCACCACCAGGCCCACCAGCAAGGTGCGCTTTTCGGACCAGGCACTGCGTCCCTTTTCAGTCTTGGCAGTGGCAGCTGCGCGGCTGCCACTGATGGGCGTCTCGGGCAGGAACAGCCGGGGCACAAACACCATCGCCACACTGACACCCACCACAATCACCAACAGGTGCAGGGACATGCTCACATTGAGCACTGAGAGGCCGGCGCCGACAAGTGCACCAATCAATGCCCCGCCGCTGAATCCTGCGTGAAATTGGGGCATGATGGTGCGGCCCAGATGCCGTTCAACGTCGGCGCCTTCAATATTTTGGGCCACATCCCACAGGCCAATTCCGATGCCAAAGAAGAACAGTCCAACGGCAGTCAGCGAAACGTTGTGCTGGGACAGGGCAAAAGCAATGATCAGCCCGCCAAATGAGGCGGTGAAACCACCGGTGCGGATGGTGTTTGCCGTGCCGATCCGGGCCACGACAGTTCCGGCCAGCGGCAGCGCAATGACGGAGCCGGCCGCGATGGTCAACAGCAGCAGCCCCATTTCCCCGGCGGTCAGCTCCAGAATGCGGGTTACTGCCGGGATCCGGGCAGCCCAACTGGCGAACACAAAGCCGTTGATGGCAAATACGGCAAAGGTAGCGATCGCGGCGGCGCGGACCGTTCTCTGGTTCATGGCGGTATTACTCTTTACACAGGAGGAGCTGGGCGGGCACCGTTTTAACCGGCGCAATATCAACTCTAGTGCCGCCCCCAACTGCCGTGTCGGCACTGCCGTCTAAGCGGGGAGCTGGGTTTCCGCCGACTCGGGAACCTCCACCACGCCGGTGAGGATGTAGTCGTGGGAATGGGCGCCAAAATCTTCACGGCTGAGCTTGCCCGTCAGAACACCCACTGCACACGGCCGGCGTTGCGTCCGGCCTGCACGTCAACCCCCGTGTCACCGGCGGCCAGGATCTTGCGGACGTCGTGCACGCCCGTCTTTTCCATGGTGCGATGGATCAGGCAGGAGGCCGGGCGGCCTTCCGAGACGTCCGACGTCGCAACCACAGAATCAACGGTGCTCTCCGTGCCGGAACCCACTCCCCAACTAAGCGATTCCAGCAGGGGGTACGCCACGTCGTCGTCAAAGCCTGTGGTCAGGGCAACCTTGATGCCGCGGCTGCGCAGGGTGGCATGGGCAGCGGCCACTCCGGGCAGGGCAACGGGAGGCGTGGCCGCCTACCGCTCGGCGAGAATTTCGCGGAACCGCACCAATGCCGCGGCAACACGGTCAGCGTCGGGCTGCTGGCCGCCAAGCTCCGTGAGGGCGGTAATGGCGCTGACCTTGTCCGCGCCCATCCACTCCTGCAGGTCTGCTGCAGCAACCGGCGCACCGGTTTCCTCCACGGCATCCCTGAGCGCAATGTAGACAATGCCGTGGTCATCAATTGTGGTTCCGGCCAGATCAAAGACGGCTAGTTCAATCATGGTGTTCAGTCCCTGGACGTGCTGCGGATACGGGACAGGTCCGTGCACGGCCATTGAGTCCATCGCTGATAAGCCGCCATAATCCGCTACATTTCGGGCTTCCGATTGCACAAAAAGTAAACAATGGGGCCGCTAAATGAATCGCGCAAGAACTTGTCACGACGCATGCCGCCGCAGTTTGCCCGGCCCATTCCCGGCGAGGCACAGTCGAAGCCATGAATGAATCAAGCACACGGCTCCAACCCACCGATGTCCTTGTCGCGGGGGCCGGCATCACCGGTCTGCCCCATGCCGCCGAAGCTGATTCCCGAGGCCTGAGCGTGCGCATCATCGACCGGGACACCTGGGCCGTTGGCGCTTCCATCCGCAACTTCGGGCACTGCTGCGTCAGCGCCCAGTCTGGCGAATTGCTTGAGCTGGCAACCGCCGCCCGAGAGGGGTGGCTGCGTCACAGTGCGCTGGCCAAACAGCCCGGCGCCTCGTACTTGTGGCGGACCTCGTACTTGGGCACCGATGCCGCCCTTCACACAAACACGCACGACGCCGAATCCCCCTCCGGCGGTCCCGTCACCGTGCACACCTCCCGCGGTTCACTGACGGCCTCACGGGTCATTGTTTGCGTGGGCCACGACCTTGACTATGTGCACCCCGACGTAGCCGAACCGTTCGAGGTCAACCGCTGCGCACTGGCGATGGCACTGGTCCGGCCCGTGGAGCCGGCGGCCATCAGCCGTGCGGTGCTCACGGGCACGTCGATGCTGCGCTACCCAGCCTTTGCTGAAACGTCGGCGGCCGCGGCGCTGCGGACCGAGCTGGAAAACAGCAGCCCCGAACTGCTTGCCATCGACGCAAACCTCATGCTGACCCGGCGCCCCGACGGCACACTACTCATTGGCGACAGCCACCACACCGAGACATCGCTTGACCCTCAGCTTCGGCCTGGCCAAGAAAACCTTCGAGATGTGAGATCACGCCCAGTCCACTTCGCCGAGAGGTGAGATCACGCCCAGTGCGCCACGTCTGACCGCGGCTGGTCGGTGCCTGGGTCCATCCATCCGAGGGCACCGGCCGAGCTTGCACGGTTGCATCCGCGGCAGCCGGTTGGTCACTACCGGGCGCGCTCGACGCGCTTTTCGTCCCAGACTGGCTCGTCGGATTCGTAGACCTTGCCGTCGGAGCCAAACACCAGGAACCGGTCGAAGGAGCGAGCGAACCAGCGGTCGTGTGTGACGGCCAGGACTGTTCCTTCAAAGGAGTCGATGGCCTTTTCCAGCGCCTCGGCCGAGTGCAGGTCAAGGTTATCCGTGGGCTCGTCGAGCAGCAACAGTGTGGCGCCGGAAAGCTCAAGCAGCAGAATCTGGAAGCGGGCCTGCTGTCCACCGGACAAGGAATCATATTTTTGTTCGGAGCTGGATGCCAGGCCGTAGCGGTCCAGGGCCCCGGCGGCAGCTTCGCGGCCCAGTCCCGAGCGGTGCTCGTCACCACGGTGCAGGATGTCCAGCAGCGTCCGGGTCAAAAGGTCCGGCCTGGCGTGCGTTTGTGCAAAGAAGCCCGGACGGATCCGTGCACCAAGTTTCACCGATCCCTCATGCGGCACGGGCGCAATCGTGACGTCTGAGACCGGCTCGTGTTCCTTGTCCGGGTCGCTTCCGCCGGCGGCGAGAAGGCGCAGGAAGTGGGACTTGCCCGAACCGTTGGAACCCAAGACACCCACACGGTCACCAAACCACACCTCGGTGCTGAACGGCTTCATCAGTCCCGTCAGTTCCAGTTTGGTGGCAATGACGGCGCGCTTGGCCGTCCGGCCACCCTTGAGTCGCATCTTCACGTTTTGCTCGATGGGCAGAGCCTCCGGCGGGCCCTTCTCCAGAAACTGGGCCAGACGCGATTGGGCAGCCTGGTAGCGGTTCGCCATGTCGGAACGGAACGCGGCTTTGGTCTTGTACATGATGACGAGTTCTTTGAGCTTGACGTGCTCCTCGTCCCAGCGCTTCCGTAATTCTTCAAACCGGGCGTTGCGGTCCTCGCGGGCCTTCACATACGACTCAAATCCTCCACCGTGCGTCCAGCTGGAAGCCCCGTTGATGCCGGGTTCCAGCGTGACAATCCTGTCGGCGGCGTTGGCCAGCAGTTCACGGTCGTGACTGACGAACAGCACCGACTTATCTGATTCGGCCATCTTCGCCTCGAGCCAGCGCTTGCCGGGCACGTCGAGATAGTTGTCGGGCTCATCGAGTAGCAACAGCTCATCGGGGCCGGAGAACAGCGCTTCCAAGACCAGACGCTTCTGCTCGCCGCCGCTCAGGGATGCCGCTTTGCGGTGCTGGGCCGTGTAAAAGTCCATGCCCATGGCGGCCATGGTCACTTCATCCCAAACGGTTTCCATCTCGTAGCCGCCAATGTCGCCCCAGTCGGCGATGGCTTGTGCGTACGCCATCTGGCTGGGTTCGTCGTCGAGCTCCACCATGGCCAGCTCGGCAGCATCCACGGCCTTGCCGGCGGCGGCAATGTTGGCGGCCGCCACCGAAAGCAGCAGGTCGCGCACGGTGCTTTCATCCCGCACCTGGCCCACAAACTGGCGCATCACACCCATGCTGCCCGAGCGCGACACGGCGCCCTCATCCGCCTTGATGTCCTGGCAGATGATGCGCAGCAGCGTGGTCTTGCCGGTGCCGTTGGGGCCAATCAGGGCCGTCTTGGTGCCGTCGGAGACACGAAAGTTCACCCCGTTCAGCAGCTGTCGGCCGTCGGAGAGAAAGTAGTCAATGTTTGCAATGTCAATATGTCCCACACAGCAATTCTCCCATCTTGGCGGGATCCAGTTGACCCAGCGTCTGATGCGCACGCCGGTGATGGGATAGGTTTCCATTGGATGTGTCCCAATCCAGCACGGTAAGGAATGCTCAATGAAACTACAGGCCCTGCGTGAAAGATTTCTGCCAGGCACCTTCCCTCCGCCGGAGTGGGAGCGGGCGCAGCCCCCGGCCGCCTTGCTTGTCCGCGACATCTGGGTGACCCTGGCTGTCATGGCCGCCGCCATTCTTGGCATGGAAATGATTCTGAGCTTTGCCCCATCCGAAGGTGCGCCAGACCGCCTGATGAGCTATCTGGCCATTGCAGCCATGACGGCACCGTTGGCCTTTCGGCGGCGGTTCCCCATCACGTCCATGCTGGTGCTGTCCGCCTGCTTCATGGGATTCGGCATTTGGGTTCCGCAGGTCGCGGTCCAGCTGGCCCCGCAGATCGCATACTTTGTGGGCCTGTATTCTGCCGTCACGTGGGCCAAGGACAGACGAGCCCTGGCAATGTCGCTATGCGGCGTCATCGTTGCCATGTTCCTCTGGCTGGTCATTACCATCACCAACGCCTCCTTCGTCTATGGGACAGAGCTGGACCTGCCCGCGCCGATGGAAACGTCAGGTGCCATTGATCCAGTGTTTGCCTTTGCCGGCTACAGCTTTATGGTGAACCTCTTCTTCTTCGGTGGCGCCACTTTCCTGGGCCTCATGTCGTGGCGCAGCGCATGGCAGCACGAGCTGGTGGTCGACCAGTCACGTCAGCTGCAGGAGCAGTCAGACGAGCTGGCCCGGCGGGCCGTTATTGATGAGCGGCTGCGCATTGCCCGCGAACTCCACGATGTGGTGGCCCACCATATTTCCGCGGTCGGGGTGCAGGCCGCAGCAGCACGCCTGGTCCAGCCGAGGGATCCCGGACGGACGGCGGAGCTGCTCCAAAGCATTGAAGGGTCTGCCCGGCAGGCTGTGGGTGAAACCCGATCACTCTTGCGCGTGCTGCGCCACGAAGACCGGCATGGCTCCGGCTCGGACGAAGGAAACTCAAGGCGAGCCCCTGAGCCATCCCTGCACGAAATTCCAGCCCTGCTGGAGCAATCGAAGCAGACAGGGGTGTCCATCGAATTGATTATGGTGGAGCACCAGCCAGGTTTCCTCGACTCTCTTGGTGCAGGCCTGAGTCTGGCGCTTTATCGAATTGCAGCGGAATCTTTGGCCAACGTCCGCCAACACTCCACTGCCCGCAGCGCCGTCCTCTCACTCCGCAGCGGCCGCAGCGAACATGGAGACTGGGTGGAAGTGGAGGTGACGGACAACGGGACTGCGCGCCAAGGAACACACGGCAGTGGATTCGGGCTCAGGGGGATCCTAGAGCGGGCCGAGCTGCACCAAGGCTTAGTGGACATTGGCCCCCGTTCACCTGCAGGCTGGCGCACCCGTGCCCGCCTGCAGGTCCCACCGGCCATGCCAGGTCTCAGCCCTGTGACGCTGCCTGCCACAAGCGAGACCAACACACTCGCGAGCGGCGCTATGGAGGCACGCCCATGAACAGGATCCGAGTTCTTATCTGCGATGACCAGGCGCTGATCCGTTCTTCACTGGAACTTATTCTGGGCACCGACGATTCGTTGGACGTTGTGGCGACAGCCGCCAACGGTGCCGA
The DNA here is from genome assembly GCF_000785535.1 of Arthrobacter sp. PAMC 25486. Classification (NCBI taxonomy): domain Bacteria; kingdom Bacillati; phylum Actinomycetota; class Actinomycetes; order Micrococcales; family Micrococcaceae; genus Arthrobacter; species Arthrobacter sp. PAMC 25486. Next base: position 2,819,322 of record NZ_CP007595.1, read on the forward strand.
GGCCGTCGCCGCCGCAAGGGCGTTGCATCCCGACGTTGTGCTGATGGACATCCAGATGCCAGTGCTCGACGGCGTGAGTGCCACCGCCCAGATCACTTCTGAAGGCACGGCCAAGGTCATCGTCCTGACTACCTTCGACCGCGACGACTACCTCTTTGCCGCTCTCGATGCGGGCGCCAGCGGATTCCTGTTGAAGAACACCGAACCCGAGGTTCTCCTGCAGGCAGTCCAGGCAATCGCCGGCGGGCAGGCATTACTCTCCCCGGAAGTGACCCTGCGCATCATCCGCCGGGGAACTGCGCCGTCACCCGCCGCACCCTCCGCCGCTGTTGCTGCGGCGGCCCGCCTGCAGATCGGAGAACGCGAACAGCGGGCACTTGATGCGCTCACCGGCCGTGAGCTTGAAGTCCTTATAAAGCTGGCTGGCGGGTTGTCCAATGCGGAGATCGCCGCAAGACTCTCCGTCTCGGAGGCCACGGTCAAGACACACCTGTCCAACCTCCTCTCCAAGGCGGGGCTGCGCGACAGGGTCCAGGCCGTCGTCTTCGCCTACCGGGCCCGCCTCATCCCTTTGGAGGAGGGCTGACACCGCCCGGCCCGTCATCCCGCGAAACTTCATTCTTCCGGCCGATCCGGCTGCCCACGCCGCCGAATATATTGGAAGACAAGACAAACCCTGCAAGGGGCAAACCGCAATCCAAGGATTCGTGACCGGTGCTAGAAGTACACAACCTCACCCGCCGATTTGGCGACCGAACCGTCCTGGACGACGTATCGTTCTCGGTTCCGGCCGAGGGCATGACTGGTTTTGTCGGGGCCAACGGCGCCGGAAAAACCACCACGATGCGCATCATCATGGGTGTCCTCAAATCACATTCCGGTTCGGTCGTATTCAACGGAACTGCCATCACCGGCCAGGACCGGGCACGCTTTGGGTACATGCCTGAAGAACGCGGGCTCTATCCCAAACAGCCCGTCCTGGACCAACTGCAATACTTGGGCCAACTACACGGCATGAGCCGCAGCGACTCCCGCAGGGAAGCCTTGGAACTGCTTGAACGGTTCGGCATTGCGGACCGGACCAAGGACAAGCTTGAGTCGCTCTCGCTGGGCAATCAGCAACGGGTGCAGGTGGCCGCTTCACTCATGCACCACCCCATCGCATTGATTCTCGATGAACCGTTTTCCGGGCTCGACCCGCTAGCGGTGGATTCCATGACATCCCTGCTCGCAGAGCGCGCCTCCGCCGGTGTGCCCATCCTGTTCTCCAGCCATCAGCTGGATTTGATCGACCAGCTCTGCGACAACCTGGTGGTGCTCGCCAATGGCACGATTGTCGCCTCCGGCTCCGCCGAGGACCTCCGCAACCGGGCCGGCTCCAGGCATGTGGTGGTGACACCGCCGGACGCAGGATGGCTGCGCGAGCAACCAAATGTGCGTGTCATTGACGTTGCGGGTCCGCGTGCCCTGGTTGAGTTCCCCGACCAGGCCAGTGCCCAAAGCCTCCTTCGCAGGGCCCTGGAGCGCGGCGACGTGACTGAGTTTGCCCCGCAGCGCCCCTCCCTGGCCACCATCTACCGTGAGGTCATCCAATGAGCACCACCTTGCAAGGCACACCCCCGGCCACGGAAACCACCACGACGGCAACAGCCCCTTGGCTGATCGTGACAATGCGTGAAGTCACTGTGAAAGTCCGGGACAAATCCTTTATCATCTCCACGCTCGTCACGTTGGCATTGATCGTTGGCTCCGTGGTGATCTCCGGGTTTTTGGCTGGCAAGACCACCACCGCAACCATCGGGTTCGCTGGCGGAAGCAGCTCTGCGACGCTGGTCTCGTCCGCAAATGACCTGGCACTGGAGCAGTCCCAAAGCATAGAGCTGGTACCGGCCACCTTCAGCAACGGCGGACAGGCCCTGGCGGCTCTACGGGAGGGCGACGTTGACCTGGTTCTCGTCCCCAGCCCCGGTGGATACAGCCTCACCGGGCTCAAGGATGTGCCGGGGTCCGTAGAGAAGCTCCTTGCCGACGCGGCCGGCAGCGAGGCACTGGCCCGCAATGCCGGGCAGCTCGGCGTGGATGTGGAAACACTGACAGCGGGATCCACCATCACTTCGGTGCTCCTCGAGGGCAGCCAGGAGCGCAATTCAATGGCTCAGGCCATGGCGTTCATTTTTTCCTTCCTCTTCTACATGTCAGCGATGATCTTCGGTATGCCGATCGCCAACTCAGTGGTCGAGGAAAAACAAAACCGTGTCGTGGAAATTCTGGCGACCGCCATCCCCATCCGCCAGCTTCTGACCGGAAAGATACTGGGCAACCTGATTCTTGCCATGGGCCAACTGTGCATTTTCGTTGGTGTCGGCTTGTTGGCGCTGACCCTGGTGCCCACAGAGATCCCTTTCCTGACCGTGCTCATTGCAACATCTGGATGGTTCCTGGCCTTCTTCCTGGCGGGCTTCCTGTTTCTGGCCGCCATCTGGGCTGCACTCGGCGCGATGGCATCGCGGGTCGAGGACCTGCAGCAGTCCACTGGCCCCGTCATCGGCGTGCTTGTTGCAGTGTTGTTCATCGGGATCTACGCCAAGGGCAGCTTTCTCCTCGTCGCTTCATATATTCCAGTCATTTCCTCGGTGGCCATGCCCATCCGGTTGCTGAGCAGTGACGTTCGCCTGTGGGAGCCCCTGGCATCGTTGGCCATTGCAGTTGCCGCGGCCTGGGCCATGGTGCTGTTGGGGGAACGCATCTATCGCCGGGCCATCATGGCGACTGGCGGCGCTCTATCATGGCGAAAGGCCCTGAAACTCGAGGACTGACCTGCAGTGCCGGCAGCACCTGGAAGCAATGGGTGGGCCCACGCCGTGAGGGCTCCGCTGTGGGGCACGAGCAGTGGGGCGGCTTGGAAAGTGGGAAGTCCGACGGCGGCACTTGGCTGTGCGGCAACCCCACCTCCGCGGGGGGGCTGGGCAGGCAGTGGGCCGGGCAGGGTGGGGATAACCCCACCTTCCATTCACCGGCTGGCATGATGGTTTCAAGAGTCCGCCCCGGCAAGAATTGAACCATGACCAACTCCCTAGCACCCGCCCGGCAAAAGTCGTGGTTTATCCTGCGCCCCGCGACGTGGCACCAGATCGGCGCCGACCTGGCGTACATCCTGCCCGGCTTCTTCGTTTCCCTTGCCTCGTTCACGGCGCTTGTCACCTTGTTCTCGCTGGGGGTGTCCACTCTCGTCATTTGGGTGGGGCTGCCCGTGCTGGTGGCCTGTCTGGCCACGGCGCGTTGGTTTGCCAGCGTCAACCGTGCTGCGCTACGCCGCTGGGCAGGGGAAATCCCGCCAGTGCACTACAGGGAGCCGCACAAAAACACTGTCGGCGGGATGTTCAAAAATCTTGCCGACCCGCAGTTGTGGAAGGATTTCACCCACGGTTTCCTGGTCGCTTTTCCGCTGCGCACTTTTACTTTTTGTTTCAGCATTTCCTGGCTGGCTGCCATTGTCGGCGGCCTAACCAAATGGTTTTGGCGCATCTATCTGCCCGAGGACGGCACTGAACTAGCATCCATTTTGGGCATTGACAGCCGGCTCAACATGAGCGCCGGCGATGCCGAAACTCTTCTGGAAGTGGTCATCGCAGTCGTCTTCCTCCTTGCCCTCCCGTTCGTCACCCATCTCCTCGCCACCGCCGACGCCGCCACCACCCGAGCCCTCCTCACCAACGAAACCGCCGCCCTGCGTGCCCGCAGCGAGGAGTTGGCTGCGAGCCGTGCCCAGGTGGTTTCGGAGGAAGCCAGCACGCTGCGTAAGATCGAGCGCGATCTGCACGACGGCCCGCAGCAGCGCCTCATCCGGCTGCAGATGGACGTCGCCGCGGCTCAGCGGCAAATGGACAGTAACCCGGAAGCCGCCCGCGAGCTCATGGACGGCGCGCTGGAGCAAAGTCGAGAGGCCCTAACCGAGCTGCGCCAGCTGTCCCGCGGCATCGCCCCGCCGCTGCTCACCGACAGGGGGCTGCGGGCGGCCGTAGAGTCGCTGGCCGGGAAGTCGGCAGTCCCCGCAACTGTCGCCGGCAACCTCCAACACGGAGCCCGGCTTGCCGAGAGTGCCGAGAATGCCGCCTACTTTGTTGTCTCCGAAGCCCTGGCCAACGTCTCGAAGCATTCGGGAGCCAACCAGGCCGCCATCAATGTGGCTGCGCATCCCACCGAGCTGCTCATCGAGGTGATGGACGACGGCGGTGGCGGCGCCCATGTGGGCAAGGGCCACGGTCTGGCCGGCCTCGTCGACAGGCTCGCCGGCGTGGACGGCTCGCTGGAAATCATCAGCCCCGACGGCGGACCCACTTCCCTGCGCGCCAGCATCCCACTGCGTGGCTGAAAACTGCGTGATTGGACGCTGCGTGATTGAACGCTGCCTAAATGAGTCCCGCGTGGCCGGGCATCACCGAACCCCGCCGCCCCCGGGCACTACTGTTGAACCATGCGTGTTGTTTTAGCTGAAGATTCCGTGCTGCTCCGTGAGGGCCTTGTCCGCCTGCTCGAGGAGATCGGTGCCGAGGTGTGCGCGGCGGTGGGTGACGGCGTCGAACTTTTCAAAGCGGTGGATGAGCATGTCCCGGACCTGCTCATCACGGATGTGCGGATGCCGCCCTCTCACCGAGACGAAGGCCTGAGGGCTGCCCTCGACGTCCGAAGGAAGCATCCGTCGGTAGCCATCATGGTGCTCTCGCAATATGTGGAGTTGAGCTATGCGAGCGAACTGCTGGCGGGCGCCGCAACAGGCGCTGGGCTGGGCTACCTACTGAAGGACCGGGTTGCCCGCTTTGAGGATTTCACCGACGCCGTCCGCCGCGTCACCACGGGAAACACCGTGATTGACCCGGAGGTCGTCAGCGCTTTGCTCGGCAACCGGAGCGCCGCCGATCCCTTGAACGCACTCAGCCCACGCGAGTCGGAGGTCCTTGAGCTGATGGCCCAGGGGCTCACGAATGCAGGCATTGCCAGGGCGCTCGTGGTCAGCGGCGGCGCCGTGGAAAAACACATCAGCTCCATCTTTTCCAAATTGAGCCTGCAACAAACACCCACCGACCACCGACGCGTCCTGGCCGTGCTGCAATTCCTGCAGAACCGCCGCCAGCCGGGCCGGACCTAAAATCCATCCTCAGTACTCGTTAGCCGTACTCATATGCGGATCAATGGTGAAGTAGGGAGAAAAGGACATGGCCCGGATGGCATTGTTCTTTTTTCGAAAAGTCAACGCCACGGCTGTAACCGGCATCGTTCGTCATGTCGGGCACCGTCCCACCCTGTGCCGCGGTGCGCCCGGCCACGTTCCAGCTGTGAGGTTAGGGAGACGGCGCTGTTGGGGGTTCGGTTCCTGTGGATCGGGCAGCCGCGGTTTGGGCAGCTGTTGGGTCAGCTGCCTGTGACTCCGCCGCGGTACCGACATCCGAGGGCCTCAGAATCGGGCTACTCGAGGCGGGCGGGGCGCTGGAGGGGGTTGGCGTTTCGCTTGGCGCACTGGTTTTGGCTGCTTCAGTGGTGGTTGCAGGCGTAGTAGGGTCAGGTGCTGTCGTTGCCGGAGCGGTGGTTGCGGGCTGGGTCGCCACGGTCGGTTTCGGAGTGGGCGGCGTTGTAGGCACCGTTGTGGGCGGCAGGGTCGTTGGAGGCGTAGTGACCGGCGGCTTTGGGGTTGCAGGTTTTGTTGTGCCAGGCTCCGTCGGCTTGGTGGGTGCAGGCGTTGCCGGAGCCGTGGGGGTCACGGACTTCGTGGGTGTTGGCGTCGCCGCCACGGACTTCGTTGGCGTCGCTGTGGCACTTGCGCTCGATTTCCCCTTGTCCGCCTTCTTCGCGGCAGCGTCAGCCTTGGCTTGTTCATCAGCGGAGGCGAAGGCCGGAATGGTGAAGTAGGTGGATGAGCTGCTGGTGTCTGAGGGGGCATGCATGATGGTGCCCACGGATGGGTTCAGCGCACTGATCATCTTGCCGTTGCCAATGTAAATGCCGATGTGCGACCAGTGGTTGGGGCCGTCCGGGTTTTGCACCACGATATCGCCGGGCTGGGGACTGTTGGTTTCGATCATGGGCGCCCACTGCTCGGTGCGTGGCAGCGCGACGCCGGCCTGGGCATAAGCCCACTGCACAAATCCAGAACAGTCCCAGCCATTGTAAAAACTGGTGCCGCCCCACACATACGGGTGGCCCAAGCCCTGATAGGCGGCCGTCAATATTTCCGCGCGGACCTGAGAAATCTCGTCCACGGAGACTTCCGGAATGTTCCCCCGCATGGCTGTGAAGCCGCGGGCCAGATGTGGGGTGTTGCCGTTGGGGTCGGTCAGGTCCAAGATTTGTTGTGCGGCGGGTTTCCTCGCCTGGAGGAACATCTTGTCAAAGGATATTTTCTCGCCGACACCTCCGACGGCGACAGGGGCAAAACTGATGGCAGCTGCCGCGTCGTAGCTGCTGGAAATGCGGCTGAAGTTTTGCGGGCTTAAGGCGGCAGCCGCATCGGCTGAGGAGGTGTCGGCATAGCCGGCCGCAACAAATCCACTGGACGCCAAGAATGTGCAAATGACTGCCATGCTCACCTGATACGGCCGTGAATTACCTCGTGAAACCCCCACCCGATGGCCCTCCTGCCTCATCGCACGCGGTAAGGATGAGCCTACGCGCAATCACTGATTCTGGCGACGGCTGAGCCCAAAAAAGATTCACCCTCCAAGGAGTCGGCGTGACATTCGCATCGCTATCCGGCGCCGCGGATAATTCGTCGTGATACCGCCACGGAAATTGCCGCAGTCCTGTTGTCCACGCCCAGCTTGTCGTAAATGTGCACCAGGTGGGTCTTCACGGTCGCCTCGGAAATGAACAACTGCTTGGCAATCGCCTTGTTACTCATCCCCGTCGCCAGCAATTCCACCAATTCCACTTCGCGTGCCGACAGCACCGGAGCAGGGTTGCGAATCCGTCCCAGGAGCCGCGCCGCCACCTCGGGCGCCAACGCCGTCTGGCCGGCTGCGGCCGATTGCACGGCGCTGCGGATCTGTTCCGGCGGCGCATCCTTGAGCATATAGCCGCTGGCACCGGCCTCAACCGCAGCCAGGATGTCCGCGTCGGTGTCGTACGTGGTCAGGATCAGCACCGGCGGCGCGTCCGGCAAATCCTTCAGTGCCTTCGTGGCGGCGACCCCGTCCATCCCGTCGCCCATCTGCAGGTCCATGAGCACCACATCAACCGGCTCACCCAAGGTCTGCAGCCGCTGCACTTCCCTGACGGCAGCAGCCCCCTCCGGTGCCTCCGCAACCACAACAAATCCCTCAAATTCGGTGAGCATGGCCCGCAAACCCGCGCGCACCACCGGATGGTCATCGACCAATAGAATACGGATTTCACCCATTGCGATCCCCCTGCAAAGCTCTCAAACTTTCATCCAATGGCAGCCGGATGGCCACCACCGTCCCCTCACCCGGCGCCGACTCAATGGCCAGCGTCCCGCCTTGCGCCTCCACCCTCTCACGCAGTGAACGCAACCCAAAACCGCTCCCATCCGCCCGCCCGGCCACCGTGTCAGCAAGCTTTTCGGGCTCAAAGCCGCGTCCGTCGTCGTATACGTCAAGGGTCACCTCGGTGCCCAGAAATGCCAAACTTACGACGGCGGACGAGGCTTTTGCGTGCAGCCAGACATTGGCGAGACTCGCCTGGGCGGCGCGCAGCAAGGTCACCTTGTACGGCTGCGGCAGGTCTATGGGCTCACCGTCGAGCCGGAAACTGCACCTGAGCGAGCCGCCCCGGGTGGCAGCCTCCCTCTGCGTCTGGGTGCACAGCCGGGACAGGGACTCTACGAGGGATGTTTCGGCAAGCGCCGGGGAGGTCAGGCCGCGCACAAAATTGCGGGCCTCGGCCAGATTTTCGGCGGCGGTGGCCTCCACCATGGCAAGACTCTCGCCGGTGGATTCCAGATCTCCCGATGCCAAACTGCGTCGGGCCGCCCGGGAGACCAAAATAATCGAGGAGAACCCCTGCGCCAAGGTGTCGTGGATTTCCCGCGCCAGCCGGGCACGTTCCGCCAGCACACCGGATTCGTGCTGTGTGGCGGCAAGTGCAGCACGGGTGCGGCGAAGCTCGTCGGCGGCCTGGCGCTGGATTTCACCCTCCTGGTACAGCAGCCGGTACGCCTTGGAAGTGGCCACCGAAAACGCCATCCCAAAAACCGGACCCACCACAACCGGCAGGGGCGGAAAGTCTGACCCGCTGGACAACCATTGCGCAAACACCACGCCGGCCGTCATGAGCAAAACCATGGTGATGCCAGCCCAGCGCGGCAAAAGGTGCAGGTGCAGGAAGAAGAGCGGGAACACGAGCCAGGAAAACTCCACCGAGCCAAACATCAGCACGGCCCACATCACGGTGATCAGGGCGAGCCACAGGACGGCCCAGCGCCGGGGATTCCGCTGCAGGGAGCCCGTTGAAAAACGCTTTTCCGCCACGGTGCCCACCACATACGTCGCCGCCAGCACCAGCGACAACACCAAGAAGAGGTAGCGGCCCGGCCGCCCAATGGGTTCCATCAGGAGGCGGACGATGCCCACGGCGAGCAGCACGGCGAAGCCAACATGCAAGGTGACACGCAAAAAACGCAGGATCGCGGCACTCGTTACTGGCGGGGCATCCACGGCATACATGTCACCAGCCTATTCCCACCGGCACCCCTCGCGTATCAACCAAAAGGTTGAGAGGCAGATCAACCCGTCGCCGCCGCAGGATCAACCAACTCCGCGATGGATTCAATGCCTTTTCGCAGGAGAGTGGAAGTACTTGCAAAACCTCCCGGACAAATCTTCGTGGTCCGGCACATGAAAGAAGCGTCAATATGTTCCTCGCCATCCGAGACATCCGCTTTGCCAAAGGACGGTTTGCCCTCATGGGCGCAGTCGTGGCACTGATCAGCCTGCTGCTCGTGCTGCTCTCCGGCCTCACCGCCGGCCTCGGTAACCAGTCCACCTCCGCCGTCGCGGCGTTGGGCGAAGCCGCAGATGCTCCCGTCAGCCAAATAGTGTTCGGCGCCCCGGCGAATAACGAACCCAAGGTTTCCTTCACCGAAAGCCAGGTGACGGCAGAACAGGCCGAATCCTGGGCTGGCGTGCCCGGGGTTGCCTCGGCCGTCCCGATGGGCGTGAGCCAGAGCCGCTTCCAGGGTGCCGGCGACAGCCAGGGCATCACCAACGTCGCAGTCTTTGGCGTTGGCAACCCGGCTGAGGGCGGGTCGGCCGCAGACGCCGGGATCGCGCCGTCGGCCATCAGTGACACAACAGTGGTCATCGGTGAAGGCGTTGCCAAGGAACTCTCACTCGCCACCGGCGATGCCGTGACCATTGCAGGAACCGAACTTAAAGTTGGCGGGATTGTCCCCGACCAGTGGTACTCACACAGCTCGGTCGTTTGGACCACGTTGCCTACATGGACAAAGATTGCCCACCTGAGCGACCCGGACCAACTGGCCACACTGCTCGCCGTGACGTACGAAAAGGGTGCCACAGTGGACGCCGACGCCGCCAATGCCGCAGCCGGCACCATCAGCACCACCCGCAGCGGATCCTTCGCCGGACTCGGTGGCTACAAGAGCGAAAACGGTTCACTCATGATGATGCAGGCCTTCCTGTATGGCATCTCTGCACTCGTGATCGTGGCGTTCCTGACCGTCTGGACCGTCCAGCGCACCCGCGACATTGCCGTATTGAAGGCTATGGGCGCCTCAGGCAGCTACCTGCTGCGCGACGCACTGACCCAGGCAGCCCTGGTGCTGTTGGCCGGTGCGGGAATTGGCGGGCTGGTGGGCATTGTTGGCGGTTTCTTCGCTGCCCAAGCCGCGCCATTCCTGCTGACCCCCGCAACCACCCTGCTGCCCATGGCGGGCATCGTGGCCTTGGGCCTGGCCGGCGCCGCCCTGGCGGTCCGCAAGGTCACCCGCGTGGACGCGATGATCGCCCTCGGCGGCAACTGATCCCCAGCTCTTCCCACCCGGATCCGCTGACGCGTCTCCGCCCGGGCCCCTCAGTCAGAGTTGTGGGCCTACCCAGCCGCTCCCACCGGTCGAGCCCGTCGAAACCCCTCCCACAATTATTAAGGAATCAGCCATGACTGCATTGAATCTCGTCAACGTCACCCTTGAATACCCGGATGGCGAAGGCACCATGACGGCGCTGGACACCGTGAATCTCACCGTTCACCCCGGCCAGTTCATCTCGCTGGTGGGGCCTTCGGGTTCCGGCAAGTCGAGCCTGCTGGCGGTTGCTGCAACGCTCATCAAGCCCACCAGCGGACTGGTGTTGATCGACGGCGTCGACGCCACCGGGCTCAGCGAAAAAGAGCTGGCCGAACTGCGCCGGGACAAGGTGGGGATCATCTTTCAGCAGCCCAACCTGCTGGCATCCCTAACAGCTGCCGAGCAGCTCATCATCACCGATCATCTGCGCGGCAAGTCGCTGAAGGCTGCAGGGGTCCGGGCGGCCGAACTGCTGGACCTGGTGGGCCTGACCGATTGCGCCAACAAGCGTCCGCACCAGCTTTCCGGTGGCCAGCGCCAGCGCGTGAACATTGCCCGCGCACTCATGGCGCAGCCAAAAGTGCTGTTGGTGGATGAGCCCACGGCAGCGCTTGACCACTCACGCAGCGATTCGATCGTGCGTCTGTTGCGCAAGGTCAGCGACGAGTTCAACGTCGCCACCGTCATGGTCACCCACGACACCGAATTCGTGCCGCTCACCGATGCTGTCGCCACCATGCGCGACGGCGTCCTGACGGCACCTGTTCCGGCCGAGGCCGGCGTGGGCGCACGCTAGCCGTCTCCCGTGGCTGCGCGTTCTCCCTGCCGGAAGGCCGGGATTGCGCAGCCATGCAATAACATAAGGGAAACGCACGTCTAGTTCAGCGCGATCGGAGCCCCACCCCAATGAAACGCCTCGCAGCCCTTGCCGGCAGCCTTCTCCTTGCTTTGACCATCTCTTCCTGCGGTGCCGCAACCGGCCCCGTCGGCACCTGGGGCGATGGTTACAACACCGACAAGAAGCCGTATCTTGAGCTTGCCCTGGCCGCCGACCAGGACCCGTCCTTTGAAAAGGCCGGCTTCATCAACGGCAGCGATGGCTGCAACCGCCTCTCCGGCCAGTGGTTCCTCACCGAGGGTGAACTGACCTTCCAGAACCTTGGCGGCACGTTGATGGCCTGCAAGGGCGTTGACACCTGGCTGTCAAAGGCTGCCGGCGGCCATCTGGACGGCGACGTCCTGACTGTCACCGACGCTGCCGGAGCGGCCCTGGGCACCCTGGACCGCCGCAACTAGCCCCCGCACCCTTCCCTGCTTTTCAGCTGACCCGCAGACAATGGCGATACGTCAACGATTTCGTTGAATTCTCGCCGTTTTCTGCGGGTCAGATGTTTACTGCGCTCCGCGCAGCAGCATGCGGGTTGTTGAATGCCGGTGGTTGAGGCGGGGAGCGCTGGTGGCTCAATCATCCAGGCCGAGGGGTGGCGTGGGCAGGCCGAAGGTGTTTTTTAGCGCCGATCTGGCAGCAAACCAGCCGCCCATGCCGTGCACTGCCGGACCCGGCGGCGTCGAGGCTGAGCCCAAATACAGTCCGGGCGCCGGAGTGCGCCACGGGTCCCGGGAGATGACCGGACGCCTGAGCAGCTGCGCCATCGTAACGGCGCCGGAGCCGATGTCCCCGCCAATATAGTTGGCGTTGTAGTCTCCCGTTTCCTGCGCTGTCTGCGCACTACTGGCCAGAATCAGGTCCCTGAATCCCGGGGCGTGCTTCTCCACGGCGGCAATAACTTGTTCGCTGCAGTCCCGCGTGGACCCGGAGGGCACGTGTGTGTAGGCCCAAAAGGTGTGGCGGCCCGCAGGTGCCCGGCTGGCGTCGATGACCGACGGCTGTACGGCGAGAACATAGGGGTCTGCCGGATACCGGCCCGCCAGCACCTCGCCCTCGGCAAAGGCAATCGCCTCCCTCGACCCCCCGAGGTGCAGTGTGGGCGCCTGACCCAACTCAGAAGCCGTCCACGGCACAGGGCCGGACAGCGCAAAATCCACCTTGAATACGCCGGCACCGTACTTGAACGATTCCAACTGGCGTATATAACGTAGCGGCAGCTCAGGGCGTGCCATGAGCGCCAATGCCCTGGGCGTGGTGTCGCAGATGACGGCCTTCGCACCGGTTGCCGCCCGCAGTTCGGCCACACTGTCGATCCGTTCGGAGCGTGAAATCCTCCCCCCGTGGGCCACCAGGTCGGCGGCCATGGCATCGGCAATCGCCTGTGTGCCGCCCTTGGGCACGGGCCATCCCCCGGCATGTGCCAACACCCCCAACAACAACCCTGCTCCGGATGTGGCCAGCGATGGCAACCGCCCGATCGCATGCGCCCCCACTCCTGTGAGCATGGCCGGGGCAACGTCTTCCCGGAAACCCAGGTTCCACGCGGGCGTGCCCTGGGCCAGGGTCCGCAAGCCGTATTGCAGCACGGCTAGCGGGTCGCGGGGGAACCGGAGCAAATTGTCCTGGGTGAAGTCAACAACGCCGGCTAGTCGGTTCAACAGCGGCTGCATCAAGTGCCGCCAGGCCTGCCCGTCGGCCCCCAGTCCCTCAGCTGTCCGCTCGAGGTTGCGGTAGGCAATTCCGGCACGTCCGCCGTCGAGCGGGTGTCCATAGGAAATGTCGGGCACCAACAACTCAATCCGCCGGGCCAGCTCAAATGCTTGGAAGAACGGTGACGCCAGGGCCATTGGATGCACGGCCGCACATACATCGTGCCGGTACCCGGGCAGTGTCAGCTCCGCGGTGCGGGTACCGCCGCCCACCGCATCCGCAGCCTCGAAAAGCTGGACGGAGAGTCCTGCCCTGGCCATGGTTACGGCGGCCGCCAGGCCGTTCGGCCCCGAGCCAACAACTGCTACATCAACCATGCCGGTCGCCCGCAGTGGGGGTGCCAGAGGACAGGGTGCCCACCGAAGTTGTGTCCACGCTGGCAGCTGGCTTTACAGCCGCAGATCCCAGCACCCCGGCTTGCGGATCCGCCATGCGTCCGCGGGCCACCACATCGTGTTCCGGGGCGTACATGTCCCGGATGACAATGCCCACCAGGGCGCAGGTCGCCAGGGCGGAAAACATGGCGGCCATCAGGAAATACGGCATGTCGATGGCGTGCTGGCTGCCAATGTCGCCCAGAATCTTGCTGCGGAACAGCATCAAGGCGATGAAATGTGCCACCACGGCAGCCTGCCACAACAGCACCGGCCGCCACTGTGGCAGGGCCAGCACCACCAGCGGCAGCAGCCACATGGCATGCCAGGGTTCGGCCCCCTTGTTCAGCACCATGAACCCAGCCGCCGCCACGAACAGCAGCTGTCCCACCCGGGGCCGAATCGGTGCATAGAGGGCCAGTGTCAACAGGCCAAAAACTAGCACCGCCAGCAAAACCGTGGCCAGCGCATTAGCCACGCCAACATCCATGGACACCCAGCCCATGCGTTCTGCGACGAGGTTGTAGCCGCCATAAATGGACGACTCGCTGGGCTTAGCCGCCAGCAACGCCCTGAGGTAGTTCGGGTATGCGGGAGGATTGACAAGCATGACGGGCGTCAGCACCAGCAACCAGGCCACCAGCGCTGCGGCCAGCATTTCCAGCATCTTTGTCACCCGACCGGCACGGATCCCCAAAAAGAGCAGGGCAAGCAGAATCACCAAGGGGTAGGGGGCCGCCATCGCCGCAACACCCAGAACCGCCCCGGCGGCGACCACCCTGCTGCGCGCAAACAGATAGACGGCAACAGCCGCCAGGGCAACCGCCCAGAAATCCCAGCTCACGTAGGCCATAAGGATGAGCACGGGGCTGGTGGCCACGATCGCGGCGTCCCAACTCCGGCGGCCAGCCGTACGGGCCACAATCACCACCGTGATGATCCACAGCACCGCAATCAGTGCGGCATTAACGTCGAAGAAAGCCAGCTGCCGCGGGGCGCCGTCGCCGCTTGCAGCCGGCAGCCATGACGTCAACCAGGCGGTCAGGCCGGCAACCCAGCCAGCCAGCACGGAATCCCCAAACGGAGATCCCTGGCTGAAGAACGGAAAGTGTGTGCCGAGCATGTCGTTGACAAAGGAGTTGGGGAACGCCGAGTAACACACGGTGGAGTACTGGTCCGGCGTGGTCCACCCGGAGGTGCGGCAGTGCGACTTGCCCAGGACCGCGATCAGTGCGGCCACAGCTGTCATGAGCACCAGCACCCGTTCAACCGTGAAGAACCCCGGCTGGATGACTCCCGGGGCGGTCCGTTTCCCCAACGGCCCGCCCACCGGTTCCGTCATGGTGGACAGCAAGGCGTCGCTACGTGAAGGAACAACAAGGGGATGCGGGGTCGATGACCCCAAGGGCGGTGATTCCTGCATGATCACGAGCCTACCGGGTGGCGGCCCAGCCACCGGGAAAGCATCACCGGGAAAGTGTTATCGGGAAAGCTTCAGCGCCAAGCTACAGCCCCACTCCGCCGGGCGACAGCCCCACCCTCAGGGCTACAGGCCCCACTGCTCAACGGCGGGAGTCTTCTTGTCCCAGCCGAGGGTGCAGACCTTCGCTGTGCCCAACACAAAGTGGCGACCCTCCCCGCCCGGCAGACCCAGCCAGCGGGCTGTCAGGATGCGCAAGAAGTGCCCGTGCGCCACCAACAGTACGTTCGCCGGTGCACCGTCGTCCCGTTTCACCGCACGCACCCGCTCCACGATGCGGTCCGCCCGGGCAGCCACCGATTCCAGCGACTCGCCATTGGGCACGCCATCATCCCAAATCAGGTAGCCGGGGTTCTGTGCCCGCACCACGGCACTGTCGATGCCTTCGTAATCGCCGTAGTCCCATTCGACGGCGTTCGGCTCCACCACGGCGTCGGGAAAGCCCGCCAGCGTGGCCGTCTTGTGGGCCCGTTGCAGCGGTGAGGTGAGCACTAGGTCGAGCTCGACGCCGGACAGTGCGGCCTGCGCGGAGCGCGCCTGCCCTTCGCCCACTTCTGTCAACGGCATGTCGGTCAGTCCCGTGTACTGTCCGCTGCGGGACCATTCGGTCTCGCCGTGGCGCAGCAGCCACAGCTTGGGGCCGCCGGGGATGGCCGCGGCGCTGGCCGGGATGGTTTCTGCAGATTCATTGCTCATGGTGCATATTCCAATCAGAGAATATTACGAAAAAGGAATGTATTCGGTCTCAGTCCCTGGCAGCTTCTGCCGGTTGTGATTCTGGCTGCTGCGTCCACCAGCTGCGCAGTTCTGCTTCGGCTCTTTCAGGCCCCAAGGGTCCGTGTTCCATGCGAAGTTCCAGCAGGTGGTTGTAGGCGCGGCCCACAACCCGGCCTGGCTTGATGTCCAGCAAGGCCATGATTGCGCCGCCGTCCAGATCGGGACGGATGGAGTCTAGTTCTTCCTGTTCGGCCAGGACGGCGATGCGCTGTTCCAGGTCGTCGTAGGCGAAGGAGAGCCGCTCTGCCTTGCGCTGGTTGCGTGTTGTCACGTCCGAACGTGTCAGCCTGTGCAGGCGCTCCAACAGCGGACCGGCATCCGTCACATAGCGGCGCACAGCAGAATCGCTCCAGCCAGCTTCCCCATATCCGTAGAAACGCATGTGCAGCTCAACCAGCCGGGACACGGCCTTGATGGAGTCATTGTCAAAGCGCAGGGCCTTCATGCGCTTGGCTGTGAGCTTCGCCCCGGCCAAATCATGGTGGCGGAAACTGACCCCTCCGCCGGGTTCAAAACGGCGGGTCTTGGGCTTGCCGACGTCGTGCATCAGGGCAGCGAAACGCAGGATAAAGTCAGGGCCGGGCACGGCGCCATCCGGTCCTGTTTCCAGGGATGCGGCCTGTTCCAGCACCTGCAGCGAGTGCTGGTACACGTCCTTGTGCCGGTGGTGTTCATCGGTTTCCAGCTTGAGTGCGGGTACCTCCGGCAGCACCAATTCGGCCAGCCCGGTGTCGACCAGGATGTCCACACCGGCCCGGGGGTGTGCACCACAAATCAGCTTCACCAGTTCCTCCCGGACACGCTCCGCAGAGATGATGCTGATCCGTTGCGCCATGCCGGTCATGGCCGCCAGCACGTCGGAGTGCAGGGAAAAGCCCAGCTGGGAGGCGAAGCGGGCGGCCCGCATCATGCGCAGTGGATCGTCGGAGAAGGAGTCCTCAGCGGCTCCCGGAGTCCGCAGGATGCCGGCGGCAAGGTCGGCAGCGCCGCCAAACGGGTCGATGAGTTCCATCTCGGGCAGGCGCAGCGCCATCGCGTTGACGCTGAAGTCCCTGCGCTGCAGATCGTCCACGAGAGAGGTTCCGAACGCCACAATGGGTTTGCGGGAGTCGGGATCGTACGCCTCGGCACGGTAGGTGGTGATCTCTATGAGCAGCACCTCCTTGTTCCGGTTGCGTTTCCGGAAGCCGATGGTGCCGAAGTCCCGGCCCATTTCCCAATGCGAGTCCGCCCACTTTTTGGCCACACCGAGGATCTGCTCGGGTGTGGCGTTGGTGGTGAAGTCCAAGTCAGGGGATGTTCGTCCCAAAAAGAGGTCCCGCACAGGTCCGCCAACAAGGGAAAGCTCGTATCCGGCGTCGGCAAAAAGCCGTCCAAGCTCGAGGACGACCGGGTCAAATTTTGAAGTATCAAGCGCTAAATCCATGGTTCCTTAAGAATGCCAGACTTTTCCCGGCACGCACCCGTTCGCGCGCTCCGCCTGCTTTTACGGACATGGCAAACCGCGTGCCACCCTGTCATCATCCGTGCCCAAAGATAGCTAGAGTGGACTCCATGGTTCACCCAGTGCCGCGCGCGCCCAAGAGGAACCCGTTGCCGCCGGCAATGGGCGCCCAGGGCATGCCCGCCGCACAGCCGGTCCCCAGCCAGCTGCCCACCATGGAGGAAGTCTCTGCCGGCGGTGTGGTTATTGAGATGCACGACGGCGGACCTCGGGTTGCGATCATTGCGCGCATCAACCGCGGTGGTCGGCTT
Source organism: Arthrobacter sp. PAMC 25486 (assembly GCF_000785535.1). Classification (NCBI taxonomy): domain Bacteria; kingdom Bacillati; phylum Actinomycetota; class Actinomycetes; order Micrococcales; family Micrococcaceae; genus Arthrobacter; species Arthrobacter sp. PAMC 25486. The sequence continues at coordinate 2,836,343 of NZ_CP007595.1, forward strand.
GAGTGGTGCCTGCCCAAGGGTCATCCCGAAGGTGCCGAGACGCATGCCGAGGCTGCTGTCCGGGAGATTGAGGAAGAAACCGGGATCGCCGGGGACGTGCTGGCCCCCTTGGGCAGCATTGATTACTGGTTTACCGTCAGCGGCCACCGGGTGCACAAGACAGTCCACCATTTCCTGTTGCGGGCAACAGGCGGCTTTCTCACCATTGAGAACGACCCCGACCACGAGGCCGTCGACGTGGCGTGGGTTCCCTTGGATGAGCTGGCGAAGAAGCTCTCCTTCCCCAACGAACGCCGCATCACCGACCTTGCCCGGGAATTGCTGCCCGTGCATTTCTAGGCGCTGCCATTAGGCACTGCCATTTCTAGCCACCACCTTTTCTAAGCAGCCGTTCCGCTGTCACCGGCGCACCCCATTCGCCACTGTTATCAGCGCTCCTCAAGGCTTGGGTGAGATGATGGGAGAGATGTCTAACGAAGAACGGGTTCAGATCCCGCCAAAACCCACCGCAGCGCCACGGGTGGCAGCCCACCTGCTCAGCATGGACACCTCAATGCTGGCAGCCGTGCAGGCTTCCCCGCATTCGGCCATGCAGGCGGACCCGTACACCCAGTCGCAGTCGCTGGTGACCGATGCCACCGACGGAACCGCCGGCCGTGCGCCGTCGTCCGCTGCAGGAACAAGCGCTGACGGAACAAGCACCGGCAGGGAAAGTACCGGAGGGACAAGCGCAGCACGTTCCGGCGCCTCCATGGCCATCGGGACACTGGCATCGCGCATTCTGGGTTTCATCAAGGGCATGGTGCTGGCCATCGCCATCGTCGGCACCCCGGTCGCCGACATCTTTGAGGGTTCCAACTACCTGCCAAACCTGATCTTTGTGATGCTTGCCGGCGGCGTCTTCAATGCGGTGCTGATTCCGCAGATCGCCAAGGCCAGCAAGGATCCGGACCGGGGCACCGAATTCATTTCCCGGCTGCTGACCATTGGCATTCTTGGCCTGCTGGGCCTCACTGTGGTGGTCATGCTCCTGGTGGTTCCCATCATGGGGCTGACCATGTCATTCACGGGCAGAAACATGGAACTCGCCATCACTTTTGGTCTGTTCCTTTTGCCGCAAATCTTCTTTTACGGCCTGTATTCCCTGCTGGGCCAGGTGCTCAACGCGCACAACGCCTTCAAGGCCTACGCGTGGGCGCCGGTCATCAACAATGTGGTGGCCATTGCTGGACTCCTGGTTTTCATTGCCGTTGCCGGCAGCGCCGCAGCCACCCCTCACACCGTGGAGAACTGGACCCTGGGGGAAACCTGGATGCTGGCCGGCACGGCCACCCTGGGCATCGTCGTCCAGGCCGCTGTGCTGATCATTCCAGTGCACAGGCTGGGCCTGAACCTTCGCCCCAAGTTTGGGTTGAAGGGCACGGGGCTTGGCTCAACCGCCAAGATTGCCAGTTGGACCATGGGCACCATGATCATCGGCAATTTGTTCTTCCTCGTCATCCTGCGGGTCGCCACCATCCCGACGGGCGGGGACAGTGAAGCCGCCCCACAATCCGACGTTCCTGGCATGTTCGTATTGAGCCGCGCCACCGAGCTGTACATCATGCCGCATTCGATCATTGCCCTGTCCATCGCCACGGTGATGTTTACGGCCATGGCCCATGCGGCTGCCAGCAAGGACCTCTCGGGGGTGCGCAGCTCGCTGTCCACGGCACTGCGCACCACCGGCATCGCCACGGTGTTTGCCGGCATCGCGTTGGTGGTGCTTTCCGGCCCCTTTGGCATGCTCTTCTCCGGCAACCAGCCCGACGTCGGCCGGCAGGTGGCCATCACCCTGGCCATTCTTGCCATCGGAGCCCCGTTTTACAGCATCAATTTTATCCTTAACCGGGTGTTTTATGCCCAGGAGAATGCCAAGACGCCGTTCATTATTCAGTGCATCATGGTGGGGATTGGTTTATGCACGGCACTGGCTGCCAGCCAGCTGCCGCATGAATGGATCATTTATGGGTTGGCGCTCAGCTACACCATCAGCAATGTTTCCGCCCCGATCATCAGCCATTTCTTCCTCCGCGCAAAGCTCGGTGATTACGGTGGTGGCCTGATCCTGCGGGCGCACATGCGCTACCTGATTGCTGCCCTGGTCGCCGGCATTGCAGGCGAAGTCATACTTCGCTTCTTTGGCAGTTCCACACCTGAGGGATTCATGTGGTCATCCATTGCCGCCTCCGCAATAGTCTTGGCGGTGGTGGGCACCGCCATGGCGATAATTTATATTGTTATTCTCAAACAATTGCGTGTCGCCGAAGTGGATGCCCTGTTGAATCCCTTGCTGGCCAAAGTTCGCAACCGCCTGCCATCCCGGTAGTTGAGTTTAATGTCATTGCGGCGAGCCACGGCTGCAACCGTGGTGCTTGCAGTGTTTTCCTATAGAATCAGTCAAAATATGGCTTTGTGCGAATACCCAGCACAGGCCACCCTGTATGTAAGAGGAGGAATTGGTGCCACAACCTATTGATGTGGGCTCCATCCTTGGCGGTCGCTACAAGGTGACTGGCCGTATCTTGGCTTCCGCCGAGAACGACGTCATTTTGGATGGCCTGGACCAGGTACTTAACCGGCCCGTCAGCATACTGGTCTCTGCTGTTGATAATTCAGCACATCTGACGCAAAGTGCCCGTGAAGTTGCCACCGGTGCACGGGTATCCAATGTTTCAATCCTGGACCTGGGCGTCCAGGACAATTCAACCTACTTGATCGCGGCGCGGACCACCCCTGCGGACCTGCTTGATCTTGTTGTGCCCACCGAGCCAACGGATGATGTCTACCAGGAGCCGTTCTTCACCGATACGCTCGGCACTGAAATCTTCGGTGCGGCACGTGATGCTGCACCCGGCGGCGGCGCCTACGTCTATGACGACGACTCGCCCTTGACACCCGCCAACCCCCTCCCCAAGGTGCGCCAGGAGCCGGCTCCGACTCCTCCACCCACGGCAGCGGTGACACGATCCACTCAGTCCGGTGCCGCCGTCGTGCCACCTGCAGCGCAAAAGACACCTGCCAAGGTCACGCTCTGGGATGACGCCGACTACGGCTTCATCAATGATGACCATGACGAGCCTGCCGCCGAAGCCGAAACCCACCGGCCAGGAATATTCCCGGCAGAGTTGCGTGAAGCCAGTGACGATTACGCCGATGAGGAAGTGTACGAAGACGACGGCAATGCGCCACGCATCAGCGGCCGTTGGCTGACCGGCGCCATCGTCAGTGTGCTGCTTATTGTCGCCCTCATTTTTGCCGTCCAGCACATTGGCGGCCTGTTTGACGGTTCCAACCAGGCGGGCAACACCACCTCCGCGCCGACCGGTGAATCAACCAATGCACCCACCACCGAGGCCCCCGTCGAGCCAAAACCGGTGGCTCCGGTGGTCACGGATCTGACGGACATCACCGAATACGCCCCGGGCGTGCCGAACTACGGTGAAACGTACTTCCCCCGCCTGAAGGACGCCATCGACGGCAACACGGGCACCTACTGGCCCACCGTAGAGTTCTCGAACGCCGAATTTGCCGGCATGACGGACAGCATCAACCTTGTTGCTGCGCTGGCCGAAGAGTCCACCATCAGCTCGGTCACGATCAACCAGCTGACCGGTTCCGGCGGCCAGTTCAACATCTTGACCAACAGCAAGCCGTCACTTGAGGGCGCCACGAAGATCGGCAGCGGCTCATTCAGCGCCCCCGAGTTCACACTGACTGCCGCCCCCGGAGTCAAGGCACAATACGTCATCATCAACTTCACGCAGCTGCCGAACCTGGCACCGTTTGTGACGTACCCCTTTGGCTTGAAGATTTCTGAAATCAGCATTAAGTAGCCCTCGCAGCACCGGCGCGGAATAACCGCGTTCCCGCGCCGGTTGTGGATAGCGAAGGTCCCGTTGGGCTGCCGTTGCGGTTCAATCAATGAAGGAAGAGGAACACCCACCCGTGAGCACTGAAGTTACCCCCGCAAGCGACGTTCGTGATGTCATCATCGTTGGTTCCGGCCCCGCTGGTTACACGGCGGCCATTTACACCGCCAGGGCGGATCTGAAGCCTCTCATGATCGCTGGATCTGTGACGGCCGGTGGCGAGCTGATGAATACCACCGACGTGGAAAACTTCCCAGGCTTCCCCGATGGCATTATGGGTCCTGACCTCATGGAAAACCTTGGCCAGCAGGCTGAAAAGTTTGGTACCGAGGTGATGTACGACGACGTCACTTCAGTCGAGCTTGAGGGTGCGGTAAAGACTGTCACCCTGGCCGACGGCCAGGAATTCAAGGCTCGCACCGTTATTGTCTCCACCGGATCCGCTTACCGCGCTTTGGGTGTGGAGGGCGAGAAGCGCCTTGTTGGCCACGGAGTCAGCTCCTGTGCCACCTGCGACGGCTTCTTCTTCAAGGGCCAGGACATTGCGGTGATTGGCGGTGGCGACTCAGCCATGGAGGAAGCCATCTTCCTGACCAAGTTTGCCGATACTGTCACGGTTGTACACCGCCGTGACACCCTGCGCGCCTCCAAGATCATGGCCGATCGGGCCTTGAACCACCCGAAGATCAAGTTCATTTGGAACTCAGAAGTTGTTGCCGTTGATGGTGAAGCCAAGGTCACTGGCATTCGCTTGAACAACCTTCTGACGGGTGAAGCGTCTGAACTTGCCGTCACCGGCGTATTCGTTGCCATAGGCAACGATCCCCGTGTTGACTTGGTCAAGGGCGTGCTGGAACTGACAGCTGCCGGAACCATTGCAGTTGAGGGCCGGTCCTCCAAGACAAGCCTGCCCGGCGTATTCGCTGCCGGCGACGTCGTTGACCCCACCTACCGCCAGGCCATTACAGCAGCCGGATCAGGATGTGTTGCCGCGTTGGACGTGGAGCACTTCCTGGCCGAGCAGGAATCCTAAGAGAAAGTAGAGATTGCCATGAGCAACGCCAAGAGCGCATCAGATGCAACATTCGATGAGTTGGTCCTGAAGTCAGAAAAGCCTGTCATCGTGGATTTCTGGGCAGAATGGTGTGGGCCCTGCCGCAAGGTTGGTCCCATCCTGGACGAGATCTCCGTGGAGCACTCGGACAAGGTCGATGTCGTCAAGGTGGACGTCGACGCCAACCCGGCGATTTCGGCCAAATACGGAATCACCTCCATCCCTGCCATCTACCTGTTCGAGGGCGGGGAAGTTAAGGGCACCGTCATTGGCGCCCGGCCCAAGCAGTACATTGAAAAAGAATTTGCTGATTTCCTGAAATAGATTCTTTCGCGAGGCGCTCCTTGAGAGCAGGCGGCCCTGCGCATTGAACATCAGTTGGGTGTGGACCGGACAATGTCCGGTCCACACCCATTTAAGCCTGGAATTTCGCTTCCCCCAGATTGATTCTAAGCGCCAAAAACGTGTGCCGACATTCCCTAAAATGGACCACATCGGGTGTCCGCCAGGCCCGCTTCCGGTTGGTTCCACGTGAAACCGTCGACGCCAGTGTAAAACCCCCTGCTATCTACCGAACCCGTGCGCCAGTGGATACACTTGGGAGTCTTAGAAACTATGTTCTGGAAGTTTACAAAACCTCTTGTGACACCCGTTAAAACGCTCTATAATGAGATATGGGCGATTCACAGGATTTCCCGAACGATCGGGATGCTTCATCCACCACAGCCTCTGTGGCGGACCTAATCGCTGCTCTGCACCTTCCTTCCATTGAACCGCTTGCCTCTGACATTGCAGAAATATCCTCCCTCCCGCCCTTGCCGGAACTAGGCAACGCCACATGTGCCGCTGGAGTCGGCGGGGAGGGTCAACGCCAGGAAGGCCCCGGCTGTCAACTTGATGCAGCCCGCGTCCTCATGGACAGCTGCGTGGATGCCATTGAAGGACTTAGGTGGCACCAAAACCGCTGTGCCGCTTTCGCTGCGAGATTGATTGAAAGGCTGCGGTCCGCTGTTGCCCTGGAGGGCAGCATCCTGTCCCTGGATCTCTGGCAGCAGAACAATTCACTATCCGGCATGGAAGCCGAGCTTGCAGCCATACTGCAAATCCCTGAAGGGTCCTCGAGCAGGTTAATGGCCCAAGCCACCACCCTTGTACGCGAACTGCCAACCACCATGGAACATCTTGAGTGCGGCGAGTTGGGCTGGGAACATGCCGTCATCATCGCTGAGGAAACCACGCTGCTGCGCACCTCGGGCATAGCAGCAGAGAGCATTTCAGCGTTCGAGCTTCTGCTTCTCGGCAAGGCATCGAGGTCCACTCTCCCCAGCTTTCGGGAGAAGGCCCGCAGACTGCGTGAACGCCGCTACCCGGAGAGCATCGTCCCGCGCACCCGCCGTGCCTATGCGGACCGTCACATGTCCAAGAGCCACGCGCGGGACGGAATGTCATGGCTCAGCTTCTTCGCACCGGCACCCACCGTTGAAGGTATTTGGGATCAGTGCACGACCACCGCCCAGGCGGCTCAGGGGCCCCACGAGGAACGGACACTCACACAATTAAGAGTCGACGTCGCAGCCGCAATGCTCCTCAATCAAAGTCTTGCGGACAATCAGATCTATGCACCCGCAGCCACTCCCGAGCCTGCCCCCGCGGCGTCTCCCGTGCCGTCTGAAGCCGCTCCAACTCCCACCAACCCAGCCGCATCTCCTGTGGCCTCCGCTGGCGACCGTCAAGAGTCGGCCTGCCAAGAGTCGCGCGCATCAGAGGCAGTGGACGGTGACCGAACGCCTTCTGGTGGAGTCCCCTCCGGTGCTGAAATTGCTGGGGCTGCTGGAACCAACGAACCTGCCATACAGCCTGAATCCAGCGCCTCCTCGACACCGGCATTTGACGCGGAGTCATATTCTATTGCGGTGGATCCCAAAACAGCTCCAGGTAGCCTCCCCGTTGATATTGACCGTCGTGAATGGTTCTACCCACCTTGGGCCATCCCTGTCTTCCACGACCCTGACTACCGTGATCCCAGTTTCAGGGAGCCCGACGTCCGGAACCTACCCGATTGGATACCCAACGCGAAGCCTCCGATTCTTGTTCCGTTGCCAACAGAGCAGCCAGGCAAACATCCCATCGACAGCAATGAGGTTCCTAGGGCTTGTCCGTCCTCCAACGAGGCGGTGTGGCCGCCGCTTCCCAAGGTTCTGCCCATCTTGCTGGTCCCCGCATTGTCCATGATTGGAGCAACAGATGAGCCGGCTTGGATGCAGGGTGCTGGACCGATAAGCATGGAGGTGGCTAGGCAACTGATGTCTGAGTCGTCGAGCATGTACCGGATCTTGGTCGATCCCGTATCAAATGAGCCGTTGAATTCCGCTCCCGACTCCTACAGAATCACCAAGGCAATGCGCACCATGCTGACCATCAGGGATGAGTACTGCCAGTTCCCCGGCTGCATGGCCAAGGCAAGCAGTACCCAGATTGACCACATCAAGAGCTTTGAGAGCGGTGGCAATACTACCTTTGACAACCTTGAGTGCCTCTGTCTTCATCACCACCTGATCAAACACTTCAAGGACGATAAAACACGCAACGGCCAGTACCGCGCCAATCAAAATCCAGAACGCCAACGTGCAAGTCTTCGGGGATGGGTGCCACGTATGGAAAGCTCGGGACGTGTTTCATGGACGTCGCCAACTGGCAGGAACTATCCCGCTGCGATCAACGACAGACCACTCATGCAATTTCCGCAGTGGCTGCAAAGGCTCATCAGTGAAGCCCTCATCGCAGACTCCCCTGATGCATCTGAAATCGGCTCCCCTTGCCATCCAGAGGACCTGCACTGCATGTCAGATGGAACTCCAGATGACTGCCCGGAGGAACCTATCTGGTTCCGACCTACAAACGAGGATGAGTCCATCCTCAGTCAGATGGCAGTGGAACGAGCTTTGCAAGACCCGACCTTAGGGTTGGCTGAAGCATCATAACTACCAATATCCCATGACATACCGTATTTGGTAACAGTTGCCACGAGACTGTGGATGTGCTCTCTCAGGGCATGGCTGACGGGATCTTTCAAGACATCGTTTACTGGTAGCAAGGATGATGGCCGGGTCCGAGCTGGCCGCGAGATCTCTCGATAATGGGGGGGTCAAATTCCTTATCGGCGTCGATCCGCCGTCAGATCATTGAGTTCACTCCGGACCCGCCAGATGCTGCTGTGAGTATCTCAGAGTTATGCAAGCGATTGGGCATCAGCAGGCCCTCCTATTACAAGGTGAAGAAACGCTACATCGCTGAGGCAACAGGGCCCTCTACCCGCGCTCAAGAGCGCCAAAGACTCCTGCGAGGGGTTCATGGGGACCAGACCAAGGCGGTGGTCCTGCGGCTCAGTAAACGCTTGGCGCAGTCTGGCTGGGACAACGGCCTGCAGTCGATCTGGTTCGAGGGTGTGGATACTGACGAGTTCGCCGGGACCATCCTCGCGGTGGCAACGATCGGCCGAATCCTTGCCGGGGCAGGGATGACGAAAACCATTCGGCGATAGCGTCCGCGTAGTGCCTGGATGCGTTTCGACAGGTCGTTCCGGATGGAGAAGTGGCAGCTTGACGGGATGGAATATCGCCTGTTTGACCCGGACGGTACGAAGGACTTGGTCTATCAGATGCTTGATGACGGGACGTGCTTTGATGTGGGTACGCAGTGTTTTGCCCGGCTGGAAAACGGTGAGGACGCCTTCGCCGTATACGGGCCCCATAGGAGCTCTTAGGTGACAACGGGGTGACTTTTAACCAGGCCCGCCGCGGGGTCATTGGCGCGACTGAGATGTTTCTGGCCAAACACGGCTGCCAAGGGATCACCGGGCGTGTCAGGCAAACGCACAGACTCAGGAGAAGAACGAGCGCAGCCATCAGACCCTGGTCAGGTTCCTTGACGCCCATGCTCCGAAGCGCCCAGAACAGCTCTCCTAGCTGCTGCTCCAGTACAGGGGGCATTGCAACTATCGGCGCCGCCGCCAGCCGTTGAAAGCTGGCAAGTACCTACCTCACCCCGGTCAGGCGTGGGAGGCCGGGGAACATCGCGGCTCGTACGGAACCCCGATCGACATCGCCGAGGGCACGCCATCGCGACCGCGTACAAGGACAGGAAACTGGCCCACGACGCCGCTGAATCACTGGATGGAACGAGCGACGGGGAAGTCCCAGCCCTGGATCAGACCCACGACGTCTTGCCCGCCCAGAGGCGGGATCAGCCCGAGGACGTGGTGGAGATTCGGCGGAGCAACCCGCAGATCTGTTACCGCGGCCGGATCTTCAAGGTTCCCACCTATCTGGTAGGCACCTACCGGCTGGTGGCCACGGCCACCGGATTCACCCTGTTCAGCAGCCACGGCGGTAAGGAAAGCATCTACTTCCCACTGCCGGTGCGTGTCGCCTCGAGCAAGCGGCTGGTGCCGTTGTGGCAGGTCTATGGCACCAGGATCCGTGGCCCAAACCCGGCATGGGTGCAGAAGAGAATCGAGTACGAAAAGGATCATTAGCCGACCGATCCCGCCGCTTGACCGGAGGGTCCAAACCGATGCACACGGCGTCAACGAAGTGATGAGTTTGATTGTCAGCGATGTGTTGAGGCCGCGTATAGAGGAAGTCATGAGTTCGTGTGTAAACAAAGAGCCGAGTGGTTACCCCACGAAGCAGTGGATCTTGTTTCACGTGAAACAGGATCCACAGTGGCTCACGACGACAAGCAATGGCCACACCGCCAGCAGGAAGCGTTTGTGGTCATGACTGTTTTATCGTGGGTTGCCTCCGCAAGGGCACAGCCTCGTTCCTTGCGTGGGCACAGAACGCTTTGGAGATGTCCACGGTGTTTGGCCTACTCTTTCCGCTGTTCAAGGACTTGCCAGCTGCGCTTGTTTGCGACCTCCGTGAACACGAACCACAGAGCGCCGGTACAGACTGCTTCCTGTCCTCGTACGTCTCGCATTGACCCGGTTCTGGCCAAGCGCCACCAGCCGCACCAAATCAGAAACACGGGACTGACTGCTGGACCGTAGGCAAAAACATGGGAACCATCCGTCTTGGCGCCACGCATCAACTTTGCCGTTTCGCCCATATCCTCTGCCAAATCGATGGCATCGCGCCTGCTCGTGTTCTCGCCTATGCCCATACCCAGCTTTGCGCCGTGGAGGAACACCAACAGAAGAGCGTCGGACAGTAGTGGCTATGGCTCACTCGGTAACATTCTGGATCCCCGTAAGGGAGATGCTGGTCCTCAGCGGCAATGGCGGTGGCTCCCACCGACCATGCCATGTGGTCCACAACCTCGTGAGCGCTCACCAAGGCGGAGCATCTGAACCGACCCGGGAGACCACGTTGCCCTCCAAAAAAAGGCTATCGTTCTCTTGAAGCGCGGGAGGTGAACATCGCCCAGCTGATGGACGACTGCCGGGTTCCGAGAATCTCATCACTCATCTTTGACCGTGAGGTTTCGTCCCGGATTCATTATGGAGACCAAACTCAGAAATGGCAGCGATAGTTGATTCAGGCAGGTACTGAGCTGCACGGCAGCATCGTGGAACGAACGGGCCGCACCACCGTCAACGTAATTCAACACCAGGCGCTCCACCTTCTCTGGCACACTAAGGGCGCACATCACTGCCCGTCAGGACTTGGCTGTGCTCCGCGGCGGAGTGGCGTTGTACGTCGCATTGGAGGACGCTGGGTAGTCAGGTTGCCTGACGCTGGGGGTTCTCGTCGGCCTCTTGACGTTCTTCGTTGGCGGCGTCAAGCTGACGATGGACCCTTGATTTGGCATTTGGTCGCTGATCTTAAATGAGGAACTAGACCGGTGTCAGTTTCTAACGCCGCACCAGTTTCGTTCTCACGCGAAACGAGCCGCGCTGTTGCTTACGGAAAGCCACGATCTGCCCGCTGTCGGATCTCAGGTCCTTTCTGGAACTCTTTCCTGACAGACCTGTCTGCCCGGCCGGCCACGGTTCTCTGAAACCGGGAAGTTTCGGGAGGCAGTGAGACATCAGTTGTCAGGTGCAGCAGCCGAATGGCGTGGCCGCTCCTGCACTGAGGACGCGCGTCGTTTGAAGGTGCTACCGCAGCCCGGATCAATGGCGGCTTAGCTGCGCGAGCACGGTGCCTCAGCCACGATCATGAAGGTCAGGCTGGCGAACACGGAAGACCCTATCGAAGCGGGACCGTTCGAGAATGCGCCTTCTCGATTCGGTGTGTCACCCGGGCAGGACCAACGCCTAGTACACCTTCGCCCTGCCCGGGTGACACACCGAATCAACAAGGTCCAGCCACTTCACATCCGCCCGGCCCAACCAAATCCTACTGCCAGGAAGCCCATACAGCCCGGGAGTTTCGCGAGCAGAATAGACGAGGCACGCAGTATTCATCTCGAAGGCACGTTGCTACGAGGCACCCCGGCCCACGGCATACAAAGTGAATCATCCACAACGTTCGAGTAATGGAGTGTGTGTCATGTGAGAATTGTTCACGCAATGTCTGCTGAATATCCGACGCCCACTCGACTCGCCGGCCAACCACAGGAATATCTGGCGAACGACATTCTACGGCTTTGACGAAGTCCCAGTGACAGACCTCGGGCCGTCCGCAAGCCTGTACAGAATGCAGTGCCTGCCCAGCTGCTTTTCTAAGCGCCCCAAGGGCGAGTTAGAAATAGGGGTTGTTGGCCTATCAGTACCGGCATGGTTCAGTCCCCCAGTCGTTGATGATCCGGGGGTGTTGTCACCGGGATTCGATAGGCGTCAGGGGATCGCTAATAGGGACCGGACCAGTACAAGGCAACATCGTGCAGGTCAGCCGCAACCAAAGATGCACGAGCCTTGCCGCCGTAGGACATGCCAACACCGGAATGCACAACACAATTTCTGGAGGTTTGCGTTGATCAAGAACCATGAATCCATAGACGCCTTGATCGGTGTTGACGTTGGCAAAAGCAATCACCACGCCATCGCCATCAACCGGGCCAGCAAGAAACTCCTCGACCGGGCACTGCCCCAAGACGAGGCGAAACTCCGTGCCATCATCAAGTCCGTCGCCGGTAAAGGCGCCGTACTGCTCGTCGTGGACCAGCCCTCCACCATTGGTGCACTGCCCGTCGCCGTGGCCCAGGCCGAAGGCATCCTGGTCGGCTACATTCCAGGTCTGGCGATGTGCCGCATCGCCTATCTGCACCCCGAGAAATCCAAAACTACCCGAGACGCTGCCATTACTGCTGAAGCGGCCCGGTCCCTGCCGCACACCCTTCGCTGCATCGTGATCGCGGATGAGCAGGCCGCGGAGCTGTCAATGCTGTGCGGCTACGATGACGACCTGGCCAAGCAGGCCACGGCCGCTTCGAACCGGATCCGGGGCCTGCTCACCCAGATCCATCCCGCCCTGGAACGCGTCATCGGGCCCCATCTGGACCACGCTGCCATGGCCGAGCTGCTGATCAAATACCCGTCTCAAATACCCGTCCCCGGAGAAGCTCCGCAAGGCCGGCCAGACTAGGGTCGCCACCTTGCTGACCAAGCATGCCCCGCGGGCCGGAAAACGCTGGGCTGCAGAGATTTTCACCGCCTTGGGTGAGCAGGGTGTGGTCGTCTTCGGCACCCGTGCCGCAGGCATGGTTGTGGCCCAGCTCGCGTCCATGCTCAAGCAGCTGCGTAGTGCCCGGAACGAGCTCCTCACCACGATCGAGGCCGTCGTGGAGGCCCACGCTCTTCACGAGGTCCTGACCTCCATGCCGGCCATCGGGGTCAGGACCGCCGCACGCGTCATCACCAAAGTTGCCGGCAAGGAATTCCAGTCCTCAGGGCGTCTGGCCTCCTACATCGGCCTAGTGCCGGTGACGTGGCGATCCGGGACTTCAATCCGCGGCGACCACTCCTCAAAAAAGGGCAACAAAACCCTGAAACGCGCGTTCTTCCTGTCCGCATTCGCGACGTTGAAGGAACCGCTCTCACGCGCCTACTACGACAAGAAACGCGCCGAAGGCAAGCGGCACAATCTGGCCTCGATCGCCCTCGCGCGGCGACGCTGCGACGTCCTCTTCGCCATGCGCCGCGACGACACACTCTACGACGCACCAGCACTCGCAACCACATAGCCACCAGCTACGGGAGCGGCACATCATTTCGGGAGCCAGAAATTATCCGCAACACCGTCGCCGGCCAACGAGGTTCAGGGGCCGACCTGCAGGACTGGTGGCTCTGAGTAGCCAATATACATCCGACCCAATCCAGTGGCGCAACTTGGTCCTTGCCGTTGCCAACTTCGCCCGGATCGGGTACTCGGACGACGACAAACAAGGCGGCCAACACACAGTTGGTGTCACCGCAGCAACCCAGTTGCGCTCCGGTATCCCGCCGATGGAAGCGCTACATGCAGTGTCGCCCGAGCCGTGGCGATGTGATCATGCCTGAAGTCGCCCCATAGTCAACATGGATGCCACACCCGATGATTCCCAAGGCGCCGCCCCGATTTTTTGTACAGTTTTCCCAAGAAAGGCAACATGCCCTGCACCGCGGCAGCCAATACGGCGCAGGCCGAACATGCTTCCTACGCCTGAACAGACTCCAATGACTTGCTCATCCTGATTGATGTCGTCTGATAGCCAAGGGACTCATACAGTTCCCGGGCAATCACGTTAAATCCAAACACGTGAAGTCCCAGGGTTTGACCACCCCTGTCTCGCACTTCTGTTTCTGCCAATTCCATTATTTGGCGTCCGTAACCGCGACTACGGAACCCTTCTGTAACTGCGATGTCCCAAACCCACCAAGCCGAGACGGGACCATCGTTCTCTGGGCCAATCCACACGTAACCAACTGCCGATCCAACTTCAGTGACGGCTTTGCGAACCACGTGGCCGTCCTGCACACGCCCGTCCGGAAAGAGCGAGGCGAAGGAGTCAACAGCCGTTGCCCTGGCCAGTTCCGGCTGCTCGCCGCTCTCTATGCGATCTGCAATGTAGTCATCGAGGCTAGAGGATATCCACTCCTGCAGTTCGGAATCTTTCATCGGTGCCAGTGCCAGTTTCATATAAGAAGTCTGCCACGCGGAAGTCAAGGTTGCTGATCCAACTTGGCCTTCGCACGACAATGCCTTGCATGGATGGCTCAGAGGATACATCTGGTTTCTCGTGCCTGTGGGAGTTAGTCCGTGCACCAGTTCCCGCACGGCACGCGTAGCTCTCCCCTGGCACCCCTCAGCAGTGCCCTCCAGCCGGCGTCAGGGAGCCCAGGCGGGTGCTGGCGACTCCTCCGACTGCTTCGGTCACCCAAGGTCTCCTGCGGAGCACGTAGCAGTTGGGATGATTGCGTCCCAGAAGCTACTGAATTCAACCTGATGCTGGATGTCCACTGCAACTTGGAACTGATCATTGGTGGCGCCTTGGATTGATCATTCACGGCAGCCGGAGGGTCGGGCCGCGGCAGCCTCCAGACCGGCGAGACACGTACAGAGACCGCTGGAAGGCCACCCCGCAACTCACTGCCTTACCTGTCAGGCGAGCTCCATTGCCGGCTGATCCCGGCGGCGTATCAGGGTAACCGCGATCTGGCGGTTCCGTTCGTGGCCGGCCCGCTGTTGGCACTGATCCTATGGGGCCGTAGTGCGCCAAGGCAGTCCGGTGCCTGTGGGAACAGTATGGGACGCCGTGGGAGCCGCCGCAGCGCGGAACGAAACATTCCAGGCTCGTTGCCGCCCGCGGTCAAAAGCGCTGCCGGACACGGCCAGCACATAATTGCCGCCCGGGTCAGTTTCAAGTCGCAATTTACAGTTAGACGCAGTATCTCGGGTACCGCCGGTTGGTGACCAATAAGTCCAGTGCCACGACTCCCCTGACTGCCGAATCGACAGGCTTGATTCGGCAGCTGTCCGAACAAGTCAATTTTCCCCCTTGGGGTTCGCTGTCCGGGTTGAGTTGATAGCACCAGGAATGAGGCAGGCGGATATTCAATACATTGAATGGGCGCTTTAGGCCGCCCCTCTCTATCCTTTTTGAACTGGCGATCCCAACTAATAGTCCCGCGCAAGCGCACCCCTGACCTTCCAAGGGGCACGCCCCCTGGTCATGCCCGCAGTGAACTCGGCCGCGGGCTGGTGCGGGGGCACCTCAACTGAACTGGGGGCATCTGTCGCAGCTTGTCCCGAGCGGGATCCATTTAGGCATTAGTGACATGCAGGCGGTTTGGAAAAGCCAAAGAAACTATCGAAATCCCCTCCGTTTGTACCATAACGGCTAAACCAAGCGAGCGGTGCGCCCATGGAGCACACCCTCAAGACTGCATACCCCATCCACGTCCCGTTTCACGTGAAACGTTGCCTGCAGGCCAGGGGACTGTTTCACGTGAAACGCTCCCCTTCGTGTTGAAGGGCATTTTCAACTAGGGGTCCGACGATCATCCTCATTATCAGGTACTCGCCGATCACGCTGAAGAACGGGCTCCCCTGAGTGAATTATCCCCTTCGCGAAGGAAATCTTGAACTAAACACTGGAGCTTAGGATCGTTCCTGGAGAAGCGTCATTAAAAGAATCTGGCGGTGTTTCACGTGAAACACCGCCACACCCAGCCTTCGGTTCCTATTTACCGCCGGGACTCAATACGTCCATGATGCGATTGAGGTCTTCAACCGATGCGAATTCAATGCTGACTTTACCCTTGCGTGCGCCCAATGAAATCTTCACGTTGGTGTCCAACCTGTCCGAAAGCGAGCTTGCCAAGAAGTCTAAGCGTTCATGACGGGGACTGGGCTTCTTGGTTGCAGCCTTCTGACCGCTCAGCGGAGCCTGATAGAGCTGAACCGCTTCTTCCGTCGCACGAACAGACATCCCTTCGGCAACAATCTTCTGCGCCAATTGCTCCATTGCCTCAGCAGCGGGCAACGCCAACAATGCCCGGGCATGTCCCGCAGACAAAACACCCGCGGCAACACGACGTTGGACAACCGGAGGAAGCTTCAGCAGCCGCAGCGTATTGGAAACCTGCGGACGCGAGCGTCCAATCTTGTCAGCCAGCTGTTCGTGTGTTGTGCCGAAATCTTCCAGCAACTGCTGGTAGGCGGCAGCCTCTTCCAAGGGGTTTAGCTGGCTGCGATGAAGGTTTTCAAGCAGGGCGTCACGAAGCAGATTATCGTCCGTGGTTTCACGAACAATAACCGGAATGGTTTCCAGCCCCGCAGCCTGGCTTGCCCGCCAGCGCCGCTCACCCATAACCAATTCATAGGGCTGGTCTCCCTTCTCCGTCGATTTCCGCACCACAATAGGCTGCAGCACACCGATTTCACGGACTGAATGGACGAGTTCGGCCATGTCGTCTTCATCAAAGACCGTACGTGGCTGTTTCCTGTTCGGATGGATCTTTCCCACAGGAAGTTCCATGAACGTGGCGCCGGGAACGTCAACCAACTCAGCCGGTTCCGCCAGCTTCTTGGTCGTCTTGGAGGCCGCAGCCGGTGACTTTCGTCCCTTAGGTTCGGGAAAGAAGAGGTCCACAGGCCGTGTTGGCTGAGAGGACCCTGTCTCGTCGCCCGAAGAATTGGGGATTAACGCTCCCAAACCGCGGCCAAGACCCCTGCGCTTGTCAGTCATTGAGACATCCTCCGTTGAATTAGCCCCAACGAGACTGGGGCCGGCTGAACTTCATTGTAAATGGCATTGTGAAGCAAGGATTGCATATCTAGCCTACTGACCGTTCGGCCAGTTCTGCTGCTGCTTCAAGATACGAAAGCGCCCCGGTGGACGATGGGTCGTAAGTCATGACTGTTTGCTGGTAACTGGGAGCCTCAGAAATCCTCACCGAGCGGGGAATCAGGGCTTGCAAAACCTGTTCGGGAAAGTGCTCTCGGACATCGGCCGCAACATGTGCGGCCAAATTCGTACGCCCGTCGTACATAGTCAACAAGATAGTGGAAACGACAAGATCAGAATTCAAGTGCTTTTGAATCATCTCGATGTTTTTCAGCAACTGACTCAAACCCTCCAGTGCGTAGTATTCACACTGAATGGGTATCAAAACCTCGTTGGCAGCGCAGAACGCATTGACTGTCAACAACCCCAGACTCGGTGGGCAGTCAATAAAGATGAAATCAAGGCGTTGTTGACCATTTTGTTCGCGAAACTTCACATATTCTGCAATGGCCCGGCGTAGTCGTTGCTCTCTGGCAACCAGTGACACCAGTTCAATTTCAGCACCGGCGAGGTGAATGGTTGCGGGGGCGCAGTAAAGGTTGTCAATATCCGGGCACTGCTGGACCACTTCGGCCATGGGGAAGTCATTGATCAAAACATCATAGATACTGTCAATCTCAGCGTGGTGCGGAACACCCAAGGCCGTAGATGCATTTCCCTGTGGATCTATATCGATCACAAGAACGTGAAGTCCTGCCGACGCCAGTGCAGCTGCTACGTTAACCGTAGTCGTCGTCTTGCCGACCCCGCCCTTTTGATTCGCAACCGTCATGATACGCGTATGGTTCGGGCGAGGCAGTTTCCGGCCCAGAAGCCGCTCGCGGCGCTTGGTTTCATTAACCAGCTGGCTCGCGATGGGGCTACTGTCATCAAAGTCGTCATCCAGAGGACTCGACTTGGCTTCCCCCGTTTCACGTGAAACATTGGCGCCGCCGCCGACGTTATCAACCGATTTAGGTTGATCGAAAGCGTTAGAGCGTGCAGATCCTAACGTCATGAACGGAGGGATCCGTTGCGAAGCTGCTTCGCTACTGGTCACGCTGACACTCTCACTTTCCTGTGGCGATGGTTGCCAACCTCTAGCCTATCGGTTCCAACCCACAGCACTGGGGATCAGCGCCGCTTCACCTTCACCCGCACTACAGTTGTGGGTTCTTCCAGGATGTCCTGGCCGGCCACAACCACCTCAGTGTGGACACCGCCAAGCTTCTTGAGGACCTTGGCAGCCTTGGTAATTTCTTCTTCCGCACTCTTGCCCTTGATGGCCAGCAGCTCTCCTTCGCCACCCAGCAACGGGATGGTCAGCGGCGCAAGCGTATTCAGTGCCGAGACTGCCCTGGCGGTCACGACGGAGCACTCCACTTTGCCAATGGCCGCCTCCGCACGGGACCGAATGATTTCAACATTGGAAAGGCCCAAGTCCATGACGACCTCTTCTAGCCAAATGACGCGGCGTTCCAGTGGCTCAATCAGGGTCAGGTACAGGTCCGGACGGGCAATCGCCAGACACAGGCCTGGAAGACCGGCGCCGCTGCCCACATCGGCAACCTTGACTCCGTCGTCAATCAATTCCGCCACTACGGCACAGTTCAGAACGTGCCGGCTCCACAGGCGGGGCACTTCCCGTGGACCAATTAGTCCGCGCTCAATCCCCGATGTCGCCAGGTGCTCCACATAGCGCTTGGCAAGATCAAGGCGATCGCCAAAAATACGCTCAGCAGCAACGGCTTCTTGTGCAGTAAGTTCCACCACGTTTATGTCCTCTTAAGTCTGATCCCGGCCACTTCCCTGAGGTAGTGGCCGGGACCATTTTGAATCCTTGAATACACTGCGCTTTAGTGCGCAGCGCTCACTACAATGTGACGCTTGGCGCCTTCGCCTTCGGACTCCGATTCAAGACCAAGCTCAGCAATGGCATCATGAACGATCTTTCGTTCGTAGGCGCCCATCGGGTCCAGGGCAACGGACTCCGCCCCGGCCTTGATCTCCGCCGCCGCATCATTGGCGATCTGTGCCAGTTCAACATTCCGGCGCTCACGGTATCCGGAGATATCCAAGACCAGGCGTGAGCGAGACTCGGTGGCCGACAAAACACTCAAGCGGGTCAGTTCCTGAAGTGCATCCAACACTTCACCATCCTGGCCTACGAGGCTCGTCAGGGGTTCTGATTCCTCATCGGCAACGATGGAGATGTATGTGCGGCCATTGCGGACCTCGATGTCGATATCGCCATCGATATCGGCAATGTCCAAAAGCTCTTCAAGATAGTCGGCGGCAATGTCGCCTTCTTCCTCGAGGCGGCTAACTCCGGTGTTCTCTGTGGCCGTTGCTTCCTCAGCGACAAGCTGTGTTTCCTCAGGGACAAGCTGCATTTCTTCAGGCATTATTTCTTCTTCCTGTTCTTGCGTTGTGGCTGGTTCCGCTGGCCCTTCGGCTCAGGAATTTCCTCGATCGCTTCTTCTTCAACCTTCTTCTTGGAAGCACCCAACAGCGGCAGGCCCTTGGCCTCGCGACGCTTCTGGTATTCCTTGTACGCAGGCGAGCCGGGAGTCGGCATGCGGCGAATTACGAAGAACTGCTGACCCATGGTCCACAGGTTGGTGGTGGTCCAGTAGATGAGAACACCGATGGGGAAGTTCACGCCACCGATACCGAACACAAGCGGCAGTACATAAAGCATCATCTTCTGCTGCTTCATGAAGGGGCCCTGCATCGCTTCTTCAGACATGTTCTTGGACATGATCTGCTTCTGCGTGATGAACTGCGAGGCGATCATGGCAAGAATCATGACGATCGAGAGCGCCGCAATGGCGAAGGTCAGATTGCCGCCCTGGAAGGAAGGCAGCAGGGCGTCGGAGAGGCGGGCCCCGAAGATGGTGGCCTCGTCGAACTGCACCACCTCCGCATGGGTCAGTGCACCAATACCCTGGTTTGAGGCGTTGGCCTTGGCCACACCGGAAAGCACCTGGAACAGGGAGAAGAAGAACGGCATCTGAATCAGCATGGGCAGGCATGCAGAGAACGGGTTGGTGCCATGTTCCTTGTACAGGGCCATCTGTTCCTGCCCCATGGCCTGGCGGGACAGCTGGTCAGTCTTGCCCTTGTACTTGGCCTGCAGCTTCTTCATGTCCGGCTGCAGTGCCTGCATCCCGCGCTGGGCCTTGATCTGCTTGACGAAGACAGGAATCAATGCCGCACGAATCACCAGTACCAGGCCAATGATGGACAGTGTCCATGTGACACCTGAAGCACCGTCCATCCCCAGGAAGGTCAGGCCATCATGGAACTGCACCATGATCCACGAGACGACCCATTTGAAGGGGAACAGAATTGTATTGAAGAAGCCCATATTTCTTTATCTATCTCCTCAAGCCGCGTTGCGACTTTGCGTTTCCTGTTGTTTAGCCAGAAATACATCCGGGTGGTTCAGCTGGACAATGAGGGGCACCGTGTCAGGGTCATCCCAATCAATAGTGGCCGGCGAAGGCACCGGATCCAAGCCGCCTGCGCTCCAAGGGTGGCAACGGACTACTCGTCGGGCAGCGAACCAGCTGCCTTTGATGGCACCGTGAACGGTCACGGCTTCCAGGGCGTACGCCGAACATGACGGAAAAAACCGGCACACCTGCCCATAAATGGGTGAGACGACGCGCCGGTACAGTTTCAGAATAATAATAAGAATGTTGCGGGGAAGGTGCCATAGGAAGAGTACGACGTCGGCCACCCACTGGGGTGCCCGACGCTGAGTTTGTGATGTGCTCACAAAACTTCTCCTCCTTTTGGCCCGTTCACCTTATTCACTGCAGGTGCTGGTGCCGCCGGCAAAGAAGCTCCCGACTTCCCCTGCAATCGGGAAAAAGCGGAAGAGCAGGCTTTGCGATAATCCGCGACCAGCTCACTGAAAGAGGCAGCAGCAGAAACGGGCAGTGCCCGCACCACTACATTGACTCCGTAAGGATGCTGCCGAACAGTCTCGACAACTATTTCCCTCAGTCTCCTCTTAACGAGGTTGCGAGTCACAGCGTTCCCGACGGTCTTCGACACGATGAACCCGATTTGGCTGGGTGAGTCGGCAGAAGTGAACACCATATATAACACTAAGTTCCGGCGTCCATTGCGGACGCCGGAACGTACAGTATGTGAGAAGTTGGCGGAAGTCCGCATTCTATTCTTGGTGGCTAGCACCTGCGATCAACTGCTACTTCACTAAGGCTCGACTAGACGTCAAGCAGTTATTGTTTAGGCCGACAGCTCTACGCGACCCTTGGTGCGGCGGGCTGCCAAAATGGCGCGGCCAGCGCGGGTGCGCATACGAAGGCGGAAGCCGTGCTTCTTGGCACGACGGCGGTTGTTCGGCTGAAAAGTCCGCTTGCTCACGGTAGTTACTCCAAGACAATCAAAGATGCGCCTTGCCCGTAGCTAACAGGTAAGAAAGGGGTCGACGCTAAGTATATGGATGCCTGCTCGTTTCGCTCCCTAATTACAGGGGGCGTGCGCAAGAGCGCAAAACAGACACATGGGACTTCACAACGTTAGGTCATCCAGCCCCGTCCAGTCAAACGCCATACTGCCGGAACAGCAGCTGGGGGGCCTGGTCTTCATCCATTTTGTCCTCACAGGGCCGGTTCAGCCCCATCCAGGCGTTGTGCACAGCTGTGCACAAGTCCGTGGACAAGATCTGTGGATGGACACCAAAAACACCCATCCTTGTGACATTTATCCACAAGCACTTTCTCTCGCTATCTTCTAGGCTTTTCATCCTCTAGGCTAGGCGCGTAGCTAGTTATCCACGGATGTGCATAACTCTGTGGATTACTTTGATTCAACGGTTGACAGGGCGAAGAAAGTGGCGCTTTGCCTGCTGTAACCGAAATCACGTCTGGTAGGCGTGCACCCAATGAACATTTCCGCAGATTCTGCGGGAGTAAGGATGGAACGATCAATGAGCACTGAGGACATCAATGACGTTGGCAGTTCCTGGCGACGCGTCATCAGGATTCTGGAACAAGATGAGCGGGTTTCCCCCAGACAGCGCGGATTCGTTGTTCTAACCCAGCCCCAGGGCTTGATCGGCAATACCTTGTTGGTGGCTGTTCCCAACGAGCTCACGCGCGAAGTTTTGCAGACACAGCTCCACACGGCCCTCAGTGACGCCCTTGCCCAAGTATTTCCGGAAGAAATCGGCTGCGCCTTCAGCGTCAACGCCGATCTTGTGCCTCCGGTCAAGGAAGAAGAGGCGGCACCGGCCGCGGTAGTCCTTCCAAGTGAGAAGAACAGCGCCCCCGAACATGTGGGACCGGCCACCAAACCTTCGCCGATGTTGCCCAGCACTTCTCAGGAGTTCGGCCGGCTCAATCCCAAGTATGTTTTTGATTCATTTGTGATTGGTTCGTCCAACCGTTTCGCGCACGCTGCAGCTGTCGCAGTGGCTGAAGCACCGGCCAAGGCCTACAACCCGTTGTTCATTTATGGTGATTCCGGTTTGGGCAAGACCCACCTGCTTCATGCCATCGGACACTATGCACGCCGACTCTATACCGGTATCCGGGTGCGTTACGTGAGTTCTGAGGAGTTCACCAACGACTTCATCAACTCCATTAGGGACGATGAAGGTGCCAGCTTTAAGCAGCTGTACCGCAACGTTGACATCCTGCTCATTGATGACATCCAGTTTCTTGCAAACAAGGAAGCCACCCAGGAAGAGTTCTTCCACACCTTCAATGCCTTGCACAACAACAACAAGCAGGTAGTGATCACCTCCGACCTGCCGCCCAAGCGCCTCCAGGGGTTTGAAGAGCGCATGCGGTCACGGTTTGAATGGGGCCTGCTCACCGATGTGCAGCCGCCCGAGCTTGAAACGCGCATTGCGATTCTGCGTAAAAAAGCCATTGGTGAAGGTCTTTCAGCCCCTGACGACGCACTTGAGTACATTGCCTCCAAGATTTCCACGAACATTCGAGAGCTTGAAGGCGCCCTGATTCGTGTCACAGCCTTCGCCAGTCTGAACCGCCAGCCGGTGGATGTTGGTTTGGCTGAAATGGTGTTGAAGGATCTCATCACCGACGACGGCGCCCAAGAGATCACCTCGACAGCGATCCTGGGACAGACCGCTGCTTACTTCAACATCTCCCTTGAGGAACTGTGCAGCAAGTCCCGCACCCGGACTTTGGTCACTGCTCGGCAGATCGCCATGTACTTGTGCCGTGAACTCACTGACATGTCCCTGCCGAAGATCGGACAGGAATTTGGCGGACGCGACCATACAACTGTCATCCATGCTGATCGTAAAATTCGTGAGCTCATGGCCGAGCGTCGCGCCATCTACAACCAGGTGACGGAACTAACCAACAAGATCAAGCAACAGCAGCGCGAGGCTTGAGCCGCGCAGCGGCGAATTTAAAAAGAAATTAACAGGTGTGGATAACCCTGTGGATGACCGGTGCACAACATCACTAGTCTGCGGATAACTACACGCCAACCTGTGGATCATTAAAACGGCCGGAAAAGTTCTCCACCCATCCTCACAGCCTCAAGCGGTGGATCCTCACACACTGTGCACAGACAAATTTAGCCGTGGTGCAGGCCGAGAGGCACTTATCCACAGTATCCACAGGACTTATTAACACTACGAACTACAGATTCATTCGTTTCAAAGAACATTTACCTTCCCTTGTTCACCGAGCCTGACCAACTCCAAAGCGATACCCAAATCCCCTGCCCAAGGGGCTAAGCTGGCTGCAAGCATGTAATGTCATCTCTGCCCACGGCCTCCATGGAAGTTGGGCAAAATCAGCACGATACTTTTTCGCACCATGAAAGGCGGCACCCTTCCGTGAAGTTCCGAGTCGAACGGGATGTTCTGACCGAAGCAGTCAGCTGGGCCGCACGTTCCCTGTCACCACGCCCACCTGTTCCAGTGCTTTCAGGGTTGTTGTTGAAGGCAGAAGCCGGAACGTTGAGCCTGGCCAGTTTCGACTACGAAATTTCAGCGCGCCTGCAAATTCCTGCCGATATTTCCGAAGAGGGCACCATTTTGGTCTCGGGCCGGTTGCTTGCGGACATTTGCCGCAGTCTCCCTGCCGCACCTGTTGATGTTGAAACCGACGGCAGCAAGGTCACATTGACCTGCCGCAGCAGCCGTTTTCATTTGTCAACGATGCCTGTCAGCGACTATCCGGAACTCCCCGCACTGCCTGACATCAGTGGAACCGTCGACGGCGAAGCCTTTGCACAGGCTGTTTCCCAGGTCATCATTGCCTCGAGCAAGGACGACACTCTGCCCGTTCTCACGGGCGTAAAAATGGAGATTGAAGGCGACCTCATTACTTTGCTGGCGACCGACCGCTACCGGCTGGCGCTTCGCGAAATTCGTTGGAATCCCTCAACACCGAACATCTCAGCAGGTGCCCTGGTCAAGGCCAAAACACTGAGCGAAGTCGCCAAGACACTGGGCAGTTCAGGAAACATCAACATTGCCTTGTCCGACAACAGCGAACTCATTGGTTTTGAAAGCGGTGGACGCCGCACCACCTCATTGTTGGTCGATGGCGACTACCCCAAGATCCGCTCGCTGTTCCCGGATACCACACCCATCCATGCCACGGTTGAAACCAGTGCGCTTGCAGAAGCGGTTCGCCGTGTATCACTCGTGGCCGAACGCAACACTCCGGTCCGGCTGATCTTCACCGATGGACAGCTGACCTTGGATGCCGGAACCGGCGAAGACGCGCAGGCCTCTGAAAACCTGGAAGCCGCCCTGGTTGGCGATGAAATAACCGTCGCCTTCAATCCGCATTACTTGAGCGAAGGGCTTAGCGCCTTTGACAGCAAGTACGTCAGGTTCTCCTTCACCTCCGCACCAAAGCCTGCAATGCTCAGTGCCCAGGACGAGATCGACAGCGAACGCCGCGACGAATACCGTTACCTGGTCATGCCGGTAAGGCTGCCCAATCAGTAATTGACAGCCATTATTTGATTCCCTCCAGTCTCCAACCCAGGAAAGAGAGCTATCACCTTGCATATCGGACTCGTTGGACTTGGAAAAATGGGATTCAACATGAGGGCGCGTTTGCGTGCGGCGAGCATTGACGTCACAGGCTTTGACCGAAACCCCGACGTCACCGACGTGCCCTCACTGACTGAATTGGTTGCGGCTGTTCCTGCGCCCAGACTGATCTGGGTCATGGTTCCCTCAGGTGACATCACCACTTCCGTCATAGACGAACTTTCGCAGCTGCTGGAACCTGGGGACCTTCTGGTAGATGGCGGAAACTCGCGTTTCACTGAAGATCAAAAACACGGCGAGATGTTGGCTGCGAAGAACATCGGCTTTATGGATGTTGGTGTTTCAGGTGGTGTTTGGGGCCTGGAAAATGGTTATGGGCTTATGGCCGGCGGCGCCAAGGAAGACATCGAGCGTGCTCTTCCTGTCCTAGACGCCCTCCGTCCTGAGGGTGAACGGGCCGACAGTTTTGTTCACGTTGGCGGTATTGGTGCGGGCCACTACGCGAAAATGGTGCACAACGGCATCGAATACGGTTTGATGCAGGCCTACGCCGAAGGCTATGAACTTCTTGCCAAGAAGGAAATCATCGAGGATTTGCCAGGAACTTTCCGCGCCTGGCAAAAGGGAACGGTTGTTCGTTCCTGGCTGCTTGATCTGATGGTCAAGGCACTGGATGAGGATCCAGGTTTGGAATCAATTGACGATTACGTTGAAGATTCAGGTGAAGGTCGCTGGACTGTGGAAGAGGCCATCGCCAATGCAGTCCCTGCGCCGGCCATCACGGCAGCCCTTTTTGCCAGGTTCTCATCCCGTGAGGACAATTCCCCAGCCATGAAAATGGTTTCGGCACTGCGCCACCAATTTGGTGGACACGCCACAAAACCCGCGGGTTCCTAGCAGTGGAAAAAGTTCGACTCCATGTATCTTGAACACCTTTCGCTGACCGATTTTCGCAGCTATGCCCAAGTTGACCTGACGCTCACCCCCGGCGTCACGGTGCTTGTTGGTTCAAACGGGTTGGGTAAAACCAATCTGGTGGAAGCCATCGGCTACCTCTCCACGCTTTCCTCCCACCGGGTCAGCAACGACGGCCCTCTCCTGCGATTTGGCACCGAGCGGGCACTTGTCCGGGCGCAGCTCGTCCGGGGCGGACAAAAGGTCATGGTCGAAGTGGAAATCAACGCCACCCGTGCCAACCGTGCCCGCATCAATCGTGCGAATCCGGTCCGGGCACGAGACATTTTGGGCATTTGCCGTACGGTGCTGTTTGCGCCCGAAGACTTGGCGCTCGTCAAGGGTGACCCTGGGAACCGTCGTCGTTTTTTGGATGACTTGTTGGTGGTCCTGCTACCCAAGCATGCCGGCACGCGCAGCGATTATGACCGCGTCCTCAAACAGCGCAATGCCTTGTTGAAATCCGCACGGTCTCAACATTTCTCCCGCTCCGGCGTCTCCGAATCCCATTTGTCCACCCTTGATGTGTGGGACGAACACCTTGCCATTGTGGCCGCGACCCTGCTGGAAGCACGCCTGGAACTGCTCAACCGGCTGCGCCCGCACATGGCCGAGGCCTATGCCCAGTTGACAGACGGTTCAAAACTTTTGCACGCAATTTACCGCAGCAGTTTAAATGATCCGCAGAAGCACGACGGCGCATCCCCCGACATGGACGGCTCCCCGGAGGTTGGGGTGCCAGCAAAAATTGAAGAAGGGGAAGACCTTTCGCTGTGCACGGTGGAGGTACTCACCGCGAAGTACCGGGCAGAGCTGCTGGCTTCGAGGACGCGCGAACTTGAACGCGGCATGTCCCTGGTCGGTCCCCACAGGGATGAACTGGATTTGTTATTGGGCCAGGCACCGGCCCGCGGCTATGCCTCGCATGGTGAGTCGTGGTCCATTGCTTTGGCCTTGCGGCTGGCATCCTTCCATGTCCTTGATGAGGACAAGCATGTTGCCGGGAACCAGCCGATCCTCATCCTTGATGATGTGTTTGCCGAATTGGATGCTCAACGCCGCACGAAGCTTGCCGGGATGGTCACTGCGGCCGAACAGGTGTTGGTGACAGCAGCCGTGGGTGAGGACATTCCTGCCGAATTGGCCGGGGCAACCGTGCAGGTGGTTCCCGGCGGAGTCGTTCTGGCTGAAGTTCCAGATGAATAAGTCACTACCCGGCTCAAATCCTCACGATCCCATGGGGAAAAAACGCAGTCAACAAGCTGCAGCTAGTGATCACACCACCGAAGTGGACGCCGCCCAAGAGGCTCTGAACCGCATGCGCACCATCGCCAAAAGCCGTGGGGAATTGCGGATTTCGCGCAACCGGTTGGGTGAAAAAGCAACACCCAAGAACAAGCGGAAACCGTTTCTCGACGCAAAGTACGGTGGCGGACGTGATCCCCAGGGCCTGGGAAATGTTGTCAGCCGACTCGTGTCCGACAGGGGTTGGAGCTCGCCCTTGGCGGTTGGCTCGGTGATGGCCCAATGGGATGACTTGGTGGGGCCCGATATTGCTGCCCACTGCCAGCCCGAAAGTTTTGAGGTGACGACCCTTCACATCAGATGTGATTCAACGAGCTGGGCCACCCAATTGCGTCTGCTCTCGTCATCTTTGCTGGCCAAATTCGATGAAGCCCTCGGCCGAGGTGTGGTCACAAAGATCATGGTCCTGGGGCCCACTGCTCCCAGCTGGCGCAAGGGTTTTCGCAACGTCAAGGGACGCGGTCCGCGCGACACCTACGGCTGAGTTCACGCCGGAGCCGAAACTGGCCAACGCGCTGCAGGGCCATTCAAACCCCTTGGGCCGTACATCTCCTTAAAGAAGCGACAACAATTGCGTCCTGAGCCGCTTTTCTCGCGTTTTAGGGCACGTTGGGGCACCATCTGAGCCTGTTACAAGGTAGAATTGGCGTATAACCGTCTCTCCGCGGCGCTGTGTCAGGTTTTTGGTTCTGTTGAGAGCGGTATTTATCTGCCTTCGAAAAGGAAACGATGCACGGTGAATGAATGTCCCGTGCCCGTTCAATTGTTGGCAATCGAGCTGAATAACCAAAGGGGTCGAACGCGCCTGTGACGACGAATAATTCGGATAGTGCCGTGAATCCAGAACCGGAAAACACGCAGACAGGCGTGGCACCGAGCACCAAAACACCTGCTGCACCAGCAAACGATGGTCACTACGATGCAAGTGACATCACTGTGCTGGAAGGACTGGAGGCTGTCCGCAAGCGCCCCGGCATGTATATCGGTTCCACGGGACCGCGCGGCCTGCACCACCTTGTCTATGAAGTGGTGGACAACTCGGTTGATGAGGCACTGGCCGGATACTGCGATCATATTGAGATCACGCTGACCGCTGAAGGCGGTGTTCGCGTTGTGGACAACGGCCGCGGCATCCCCGTGGATATGCACCCCACCGAACACAAACCCACGGTTGAAGTCGTCATGACAATCCTGCACGCCGGAGGGAAATTTGGCGGCAGCGGCTACGCGGTGTCGGGTGGCCTGCACGGCGTCGGTATTTCAGTGGTGAACGCACTCTCCCGCAAGGTTGAAACAGAAATCCGCCGCCAGGGATTTGTTTGGCGCATGTTGTTTGCTGACGGTGGTAAACCTCAGGGCACCCTGGTCAAGGGCGAGACCACGACGGAGACCGGTACCACCCAGACGTTCTACCCTGATGCAACGATTTTTGATACGGTCGATTTTGATTTTGAGACCCTGCGGGCCCGTTTCCAGCAGATGGCCTTCCTGAACAAGGGTCTGAAAATCACGCTCTCCGATGAGCGCGAAACATTGGAGGACCTCGGTGAGGATCCGGATCTGGACGCCATTCCGGAGGGCAAGGACGTTACTACCGGAAAGCGCGTAGTTGTTTACCAGTACATGGACGGACTGCTCGATTACGTCAAGCACCTGAACACTTCCAAGAAGTACGAGACCGTCCATGAGGACGTCATTGCCTTTGAAACCGAGGATTCCTCACGCAGCATGGCGGTGGAAATTGCCATGCAGTGGACTACGTCCTTCTCAGAGAGCGTCCACACCTATGCCAACACCATCAACACCCATGAGGGCGGCACGCATGAGGAAGGCTTCCGTGCGGCCATGACCTCATTGATCAACCGTTATGCGCGTGAAAAGAGCATCATCAAGGAAAAGGATGACAACCTCACAGGGGACGACATCCGTGAAGGCCTCACGGCCGTCATCTCGGTAAAGCTCTCGGAACCGCAGTTCGAAGGCCAGACCAAGACGAAGCTGGGCAACTCTGAGGTCAAGGGCTTTGTTCAGCGCGTTGTCACCGACGGACTGGGCGACTGGCTTGAACGTAACCCCGGCCCTGCCCGTGACGTCATCCGCAAGTCGATCCAGGCGTCCATGGCCCGGCTTGCAGCCCGCAAGGCGCGTGAAAGCACGCGCCGTAAGGGATTGCTGGAATCGGGCGGCATGCCCGGAAAGCTCAAGGATTGTCAGTCCAAGGACCCGGCGCTGTCGGAAATTTACATCGTGGAGGGTGACTCTGCAGGCGGCTCAGCCGTCCGCGGACGCAACCCCAATACCCAGGCGATCCTGCCGTTGCGCGGAAAGATCCTCAACGTTGAGCGCGCACGCCTGGACCGCGCCTTGGGAAATGCCGAAGTCCAAGCCATGATCACGGCGTTCGGAGCAGGCATCGGGGAAGACTTCGATGTGAACAAGGCTCGCTACCACAAGATCGTCTTGATGGCAGATGCCGACGTTGACGGCCAGCACATCACCACCTTGTTGTTGACGCTGCTGTTCCGCTACATGCGTCCGTTGATTGAAAACGGCTATGTCTACCTGGCTCAGCCTCCGCTGTACCGGATCAAGTGGTCGAACGCGCCGCACGACTACGTGTTCAGTGACAAGGAACGCGATGCTGCGCTCAAAGCCGGTGCAGCTGCCGGACGGCGCATCCCCAAGGACAACGGCATCCAGCGCTACAAGGGTCTGGGTGAAATGGACTACACCGAGCTGTGGGACACCACCATGGACCCGGCTCACCGCACCCTGCTGCAAGTCACCATGGACGACGCAGCTGAAGCCGACCAGATTTTCTCCATCCTCATGGGTGAAGACGTTGAATCACGACGCAACTTCATCCAGCAAAACGCCAAGGATGTCAGGTTCCTCGACATCTAGACCGGCACGAAACATGCCTCTCTGGAAATAGTGCGAACAAGACATATATTGGGAATGGAATATAAAGATTATGAGTGACGAAACACCGCAGAACCCAGAAGGACCCACAGTGGATGACACCAGTGCAGAGGTTCTTGAAGGGAGCCTGATGCATGACAAGGTAGAGCAGATTGATCTCCAAGAAGAGATGAAACGCTCCTACCTGGACTACGCCATGGCAGTCATCGTCGGCCGTGCACTGCCGGATGTGCGCGACGGACTCAAGCCCGTGCACCGCCGAGTCCTGTACGCCATGTTTGACGGCGGCTACCGTCCTGAGCGCTCTTTCAATAAGTGCGCCCGTGTAGTTGGCGAAGTCATGGGCCAGTACCACCCCCACGGTGACAGTTCCATTTATGACGCGCTGGTGCGCCTGATCCAGGACTGGACCATGCGTTATCCCTTGGCACTGGGGCAGGGCAACTTTGGCTCCCCCGGCAACGACGGCGCCGCTGCTCCCCGTTACACGGAAACCAAAATGGCGCCGCTTGCCATGGAAATGGTCCGGGACATTGACGAAGAGACCGTTGATTTCCAGGACAACTACGACGGCAAGAACCAAGAGCCTACGATTCTGCCGGCCCGCTACCCGAACCTCTTGGTCAACGGATCCTCGGGCATTGCCGTGGGAATGGCCACAAATATTCCCCCGCACAACCTCCGTGAAGTCTCCGAGGGCGTGCAGTGGTACCTGGCCAACCCCAATGTGGGACGAGAAGAACTTCTTGAAGCGTTGATTGAGCGCGTCAAGGGACCCGACTTCCCCACAGGCGCACAGATTCTGGGCCGCAAGGGCATTGAAGACGCCTACCGCACAGGTCGTGGATCCATCACCATGCGTGCGGTGGTCAATGTGGAAGAAATTCAGGGACGCACCTGCTTGGTAGTTACCGAACTGCCATTCCAAGCCAACCCTGACAACTTGGCCATAAAGATCGCCGATCTGGTCAAGGACGGCAAGATTTCCGGCATCGCCGACATGCGCGATGAGACCTCTGGCCGTACGGGCCAGCGTTTGGTTATTGTCCTCAAACGCGACGCCGTTGCCAAGGTTGTCCTGAACAACCTGTACAAGCACACTCAGTTGCAGGAAAATTTCAGCGCCAACATGCTTGCCATTGTTGACGGCGTTCCCCGCACCTTGCCGCTTGACGCATTCATCCGTCACTGGGTCACCCACCAGATGGACGTCATTGTTCGGCGGACCCGCTTCCGCCTGCGCAAGGCGGAGGAAGAAGCACATATTCAACGTGCGCTCCTGAAGGCCCTGAATGCTCTCGACGAAGTGATTGCCTTGATCAGGCGCTCGAGCACCACCGAAGAAGCCCGCGACGGCTTGATTCAGCTGCTCGAGATCGACGAGATCCAGGCCAAGGCCATTTTGGACATGCAGTTGCGTCGTCTAGCTGCGTTGGAACACCAGAAGATTACTGATCGTTTCAACGTGCTGGAATCCATGATCACCGAGTTCAATAGGATCCTCTCTGATCCTGAAATTCAGCGTGGCATTGTCAGCGATGAGCTGGCGGAGATTACTGCCCGCTTCGGCGATGACCGCCGGACGGAAATCATGATGGGCTACGACCCCAACATGAGCATGGAAGACCTCATTCCCGAAGAAGAAATGGTTGTCACCATCACCCGCGGCGGCTACGTCAAGCGGACACGCAGCGACAACTACCGCACCCAGCACCGCGGCGGCAAAGGTGTCAAGGGTGCGCAATTGCGTGGTGACGACGTCGTCGAGCATTTCTTTGTGACCACAACCCACCACTGGCTGCTGTTCTTCACCAACCTGGGACGTGTTTACCGGGCCAAGGCATACGAACTGGTCGAAGCCGGCCGCGACGCAAAGGGCCAGCACGTGGCCAACCTGCTCGCGTTCCAGCCTGACGAGAAGATCGCCCAGGTCATGGAGCTCAAGGACTATCAGCAGTCCCCGTACTTGGTATTGGCCACCAAGAATGGTCTGGTCAAGAAGACCTCGCTCGAGGACTACGACACGAACCGTTCGGCAGGTGTCATTGCCATCAACCTGCGCGACGGCGACGAGCTGGTTTCAGCCCAGCTGGTCTCTGACGCGGATGACCTGCTGCTGGTCTCCCGCAAGGGCCAATCGATCCGTTTCACAGCCACCAATGAGGCACTGCGCCCCATGGGACGGGCAACTTCCGGTGTGACGGGCATGAAGTTCCGTGACTTTGATGAGTTACTGTCAGCATCGGTGGTCAGCGATGAATCCTATGTGTTTATTGTCACAGAGGGTGGGTATGCAAAACGAACTGCGGTTGGGGAATACCGGCTGCAGGGTCGAGGCGGTTTGGGCATCAAGGTGGCCAAGTTGGTTGAAGACCGCGGAGATCTTATCGGAGCCTTGATCGTGCAGGAGGAAGATGAGGTCCTGGTGGTCATGGGAGGCGGCAAGGTCGTCAGGTCCAACGTCTCCGAGGTGCCGGCCAAGGGGCGCGACACCATGGGTGTCATCTTCGCCAAGCCGGACAAGAACGACCGCATCATTGGCATAGCACGCAACACCGAACGTGGCCTCGAAGAAGACGAGGAATTCGATGAAGACGTGGAAGCGCCAGCATCAGCTGCGGGTGAGCTAGAAAGCGGCCAGCAGAATGATGAAGTACCTTTAAAAGGTAATGACGGAATAACTGGAGGTACCGATTGAGCACCAATAAGCCGATTCCGCGGCCTGGTTCAGCACCAAAAGTAGGTGCCCCTGCCCGGCCGCCTCAGCGTCCAGCCGGCGCAGCCAAGCCCGTAGGGACCCCAGGCGTAACGCGTCCAGCGGCCCCCGGCGCACAGCGTCCGGCAGCAACGGCCCTGGCATCCAAGCCCAAAGCCCCTCCGACGTTGGTCAAGCCTGCCCCGAAGGCCAAGGCCCGGCGTGCACGGCTGCTCGTCAGCAAGATCGACCCATGGTCGGTGCTGAAGATGGCCTTCCTGCTGTCGGTGGCACTCGGCATCATCACCGTGGTGGCAACGATCGTATTGTGGTCGGTACTGGACACCATGGGCTTGTTCGACAAGGTCAATGAGTTCATCAACGAGATCCAGGGCCAGGAAGCCGGTACGCCTTTTGACCTGCTGAGCTTTGCTTCCTTGGGCCAGGTTGCCTCCTTCTCGACCATCGTCGCCGTCGTCAATGTTGTGTTGTTGACAACACTTTCGGTCCTGTCGGCCTGGCTGTACAACATTTCCTCCACCCTGGTGGGCGGAATTGGTGTCACCCTGACTGACGATTAGCAGTAAATCCTGCAAAAATCCTTGAATTGGCGGGTCTGAAACTCTTTTGGACCCGCCGATTTTGGGTTTTGGGAAGCTGTGCGGTAAAGTTTTATCTCGGCCCGTTGAGGGTCGGTGAGGGCGTATAGCTCAGGCGGTTAGAGCGCTTCGCTGATAACGAAGAGGTCCCTGGTTCAAGTCCAGGTACGCCCACGGAACCTAAAGGTTCTTGGTCAAGGATGGTGTGTAGTGAAGAAGTTGTTGATAGTCGTCACAGCTTTGGGTGCTGCAGTATTTTTGAACAAGAAGTGGCAGGAATCCAAAGTTGTGAAGACAACATGGAGCAAGGCAACTGATTCAGTAGGTTGAATTATTTGGACTTGGTTCATATATACTGAATCAGCCTCATGGGGGCATGGCGCAATTGGTAGCGCACCTGCTTTGCAAGCAGGGGGTTCGGGGTTCGAGTCCCCGTGCCTCCACCATGGGAAACAACCTCGGTCTTCGGACCGGGGTTGTTTTGTTTAACCCACACTGCGTTTCAAACTGGCACTGACTTCAAACCCCCACTGCCTTTCAAACCCCCACTGCCTTCAGAGGCTCAACCGCACACGGGTGCCTCCACCTGCAGGTAAGCAGCAATCCGGGCGTGGCCTAGGCTTGAACGGTGATATTTCTTCTGGCCGTTGTGGGCATTCTGGGCGTTTCAGCATCCGGCCCCATCATGGCAGCGACCCTGGCCCCACCTCTGACAATTGCCTTATGGCGCAACGTGTTTGGAGCCATTGCGCTGGGAACGCCGGCACTTCTGAAGAACCACCGTCAGTTCACCTCGCTGAGACGGTCGGAACTGAAACACATCGTCATTGCGGCCACAGCCCTGGCCCTCCACTTCGCCTGCTTTGTCACGTCGGTCAAATTGACCAGTGTTGCGGCGGCAACGGCCCTGGTCTGCCTGCAGGCGGCCTGGATTGCGCTGTATCAGTGGATCAGGGGGAACAAGCCGGCAAGACCGGTCCTGCTGGGTCTTGGCACGGCGCTCGTCGGCGTTGTGGTCATTACCGGCTTTGACATGGGAGTCTCCCGTGAAGCGCTGCTGGGTGACCTGCTCGCGGTGGCTGGAGGGGCTCTGGCGGCCGTTTACACGCTGGCCGGTGCCAAAGCCCGTAAAACGCTCTCAACGAGCGTGTACTCGAGTCTCTGCTACAGCTTGTGTTCGGTTATATTGCTGGCCATGTGTTTCATCTTTGGGCAACCCCTAGTCAACATCCCGGTTGAAGCCTGGTGGGGCATTCTGGCGGTGACGGTGGCGGCGCAGCTGTTTGGCCATACGATCTTCAACTATCTACTGGCAACCATCTCACCACTTGTTGTCTCCATGATGATCCTGGTGGAGATTCCAGGAGCAGCGCTCCTTGCCGGGATTTTCCTTAACCAGGAACTGCCGGCCGGCACCTACTTTGGGCTCGGCTTGATCCTCGCCGGTCTGGCCATCGTGATTTTGCGTCAGGGACGAAGCGGGTTGAAAATCTCACGTCGGAAGAAATAAGGCCTGACTAAACGCAGCAGGGCCGGGATCCTCTCGGATCCCGGCCCTGTCCCGACTGTTTAGTTACTGTTTAGGAGCCTTTGGCTTCGGCTTGGCGGCTGCGTCCTTGACTGCCTCCGCGACGTCCTCGGCTTTATCCTTGGCCTCATCCACCACATCGCCCGCGGTTTCAGCAGCAGCCACTGCGGTTTCCTTGGCTTGTTCTGCCACGTCGACAACCTTTTCAGCAGCCGCACTTGCGGCGTCCTTCACTTTCTCTTCCACAGTGTCGGCGAGCTCGGCCGCCTGCTTGAGTGCGCCGTCGTCCGCGGGAACGGGAACGGGAACGTGGGACGGCGTGGCCGGAACAACGGGGGCAGGAGTCTTCCAAGGGTCTTCAACGGGCTTGGACGCCTTCCAGGCGGCGACACCGGCTGCGCTGGCCGCGGCGATGATGCCGACCACAAGCCAACCCTTGCCGGACTTCTTTTCCTTCTTGGCAGCCTTTTGGAGTTCATCGGCCAGCTTCTTGGCGGCCTCCTTGGCGGCCTTCTCAGCCTTGGCGATGGCCTTCTTGTTGCCGGTCAGTTTGGCAGCGGCCAACTCCACCTGCTGGGAAACCTTGGACTTCTCCAACGCAACCTCAACGGCATGGGCGGCATTGCCCAACTTTTCCGAAACCAGTGGAATGAAATCGTCAACCACCTTGTCCTTGGCCGTGGTGATTGCCGGGCCGGTCTTGGTCATCACCTCCTGGATGTGGGGTGTGGCTTCATCAACGACATCGGAAATCTTTGGTGCCAACTTTTCAAGGCCTTCCTGGAGTTTTGGGGTTACGGCAGCGACGCCGTCGGCTGTGTACTGGGCAGCTTTGCGAATGCCATCCTGAACCATGGGCGAGGCCTGTTCGAGGCCCTTCTCAATGCGGGGGACGGCCCAGCCAAGTGCGGCTTCCACACGGGGAACAGTCCAGTCCTTTGCGTGTTCCATGCGGGGAGCGACCCAATCCACCGCGCTGTCAACGCCGGTGTTGAGTGAATCTTCCAAACCTCGGGCAATGCGGTCAACCTTCTTCACAATTCCTCCAGATGTCAGCAGTTTCATGTTTTAGCCTACGTCTACAAGTGCACTGTTGCTATCCCGTGGCAGTTCGCCGGACGCGGAATGGCCTGTGTTGTCAGAAAACTCCCACGTAGTCATGGCAGAATATCGCCATGACTGCTATCCCAACCGCAAAAGCAACTATCAGCACCAGCCTTGGCGACATCGTGGTGAACCTCTTCGGAAACCACGCTCCCAAGACAGTGGCCAACTTCGTGGGCCTGGCAACCGGCACCATCGAGTGGACCCACCCGGCCACAGGTGAAAAGACCAACGCCCCGTTGTACAACGGCACCATCTTCCACCGCATCATCAAGGACTTCATGATCCAGGCTGGCGACCCCTTGGGCCGTGGCATTGGCGGCCCCGGCTTCCAATTTGACGATGAAATCAGCCCTGACCTGAACTTCAACGAGCCCTACAAATTTGCCATGGCAAATGCCGGCATCCAGGGCGGCCGCGGCACCAACGGTTCACAGTTCTTCATCACCACCGTGAACACCAGCTGGCTGCAGGGCAAGCACTCCATCTTCGGCGATGTCACCGATGAGGCCTCACGCGCGGTTGTCGACGCCATTGAAGGCGTTGCAACCGGTGCAGGCGACAAGCCCCGCGAAGACGTTGTCATCAACTCCGTCACCGTTGAGCAGCTCTAAGCAATCGAGCTTTAGGCACTAGTTCGTTTTCCTGGCTTCAGCCGCCGGTTCCCTGTGGGCCGGTGGTTGAAGCCATCCTTTTATCTCTTCGCTGAGGACTCCACAATGAGCACGCCATTCCCGGTCCAGGACCCTTCCACAGGTGCCCCTGTCTGCCCGCGCCACCCTGACCGAGTTTCCTACGTGAGCTGCCAGCGGTGCGGACGGCCAACCTGCCCTGACTGCCAGCGCAGCGCCGCTGTGGGTGTCCAGTGTGTTGACTGTGTCCGTGAATCGACCAAGGCCGTCCCATCCCGGCGGACAATCTTCGGCGGTGTGGCCCGTGCCGGGCGACCCGTCATCACCATGACCATGATGGCGATTTGTGTTGTGGCTTTTGCACTGGACCTGGCCATCCCCAAAGGCTTCATCTTTCAAAATTTCGCCTATGCCCCGTTCCTGACCGAATCGGAACCGTGGCGCATGGTGACCTCGGCCTTCCTGCACTCAACGAACTTCATGCACATCGCCTTTAATATGTACGCGCTGTGGATTTTAGGCAACGCCCTGGAACCGGCTTTTGGCAGGGCACGATTCCTTGCCATCTATCTCGTCAGCG
Source organism: Arthrobacter sp. PAMC 25486 (assembly GCF_000785535.1). NCBI lineage: Bacteria > Bacillati > Actinomycetota > Actinomycetes > Micrococcales > Micrococcaceae > Arthrobacter > Arthrobacter sp. PAMC 25486. The sequence continues at coordinate 2,873,344 of NZ_CP007595.1, forward strand.
CACTGGCAGGTTCCGTAGGGGTCCTGCTGTTGTCCCCCATCGACACAGTGGTTGTAGGGGCCTCAGGCGCCGTGTTCGGCCTCTTTGGTGCACTCTTTGTGGTGCAGAAGAAGCGTGGCGGCGACCTTCGCCAAATCGTTGTGCTCCTGCTGATCAACGCAGCCATTGGCTTCATCATCCCGAACATCGCCTGGCAGGCACACCTGGGTGGCTTGATTGCCGGCGTCCTGTGCGCGGCGGCCGTCGCCTACGCCCCTACTAAGAACCGCGCCCTGATCCAGTGGGGCGGCATTGGCGCCGTGGCGCTGCTGTTGGTGGGTTTGACCCTCTGGAAGGTCTCCACCTTCCCGATCATCATCTTCGGTTAAAGCTCGACGGCGGCCGGCTCACCGTTGTCTCGCATCCCGCAGGACATCGGTGACCGTCCGGACCGTCCGGTCGGCCCTTCAGGGCTTGAGTCTGCGGTACTCCCCGCCGTAGTGGATCAACGGTGAGACGTCTTTGGTCCACGGCGCGTCCTCACCCATGGAAACCACCTGACCCACGACCAGCAAATGCGTTGCTGCCGTGTGGATGTCGGTCGTTTCAACTTCAAAGTAGGCCAGTGCGCCGGCAATGACAGCATTGTCGGTGAGTGGCCCGCGCCTGAAATCAATCTGGTTCAATAGGCCTTCGATGGGGGTCCCCGGACTGGCCAACCAATTTGCCGGGGATTTCTGCTCCGCCGTGAGCAGCGACAGCGCCCACGTGCCCGACTCCGCCACTGCCAGCGCAATCCTGGATTCGGCGTAGAGGCTGACCAACAATGTCGGAGGGTCATAGGACACTGACAGGTAGGCACTTACCGTGGCTGCATAGTCACGGTTGCGCAGCCGGGTGCTGATAATGGCCACTGAGCTGCCCTGTTCTGCACTGAGGCGGCGATACTCATCGATCTGTTCTTCACTGGGCTGCTGTGGGAAAACCCTGTGGACATCAAGAGAATCGGCAAGTTCCATGACTCCATACTTTCACGTATCCACAGTTATCCACAGCACTGTCCACACATGGGCATAACTTACAGAGCTGTAGTTCGAGTAGTTTAAAGTTCGTCGTACACGTAGTTACCCACAGGGTTTTGCACAATGGGTATAAGTTACACACATGTAATTCCACAGCTGTGGATTACTTTCTGACGGGGCTCAACGGCAAGGACGGCGTAATCAGCCCAAAGTTATCCACTTCTGTGGATAACTTTGTGAACAACTATGGATAACCCCGGTTTCGAAGATGGCTTGTGGATAGTTCGAATGAGTTGTCAACGTCGGTGGATAAGTCTGTGGGTTGTGGGAAAAAGTTATCCACACTGTGGATAACACTGGGGACAGTGACCTATTTTCACGCTGCTGGCACTTCGTGCGTCTGTTCGTCCGCCAGCCGTAACTGCATCGCTGGGCTGCGCCTTGCGGCGCCCCGGGCGGAGCGTTCCAGCAAATGGACGAACCCAGAAATTCTGAGGCAAGCCCTGAGCCCACTGGGCAGATGTTTGAAGATTACTGTCCTCTCGCTTAGTTGCGTGTTGTGACTGCGCGACCGGAGCTCCGTGTGCCGCGCGGTGATGAGCTGTCGGAGTTTGCCGCCGTCGCTGCCGCAGGCGTGCATGGTCCCGGAGCGAATCCGTTCTTAACGCCGCGGACTGATCTTCCACCGCGTGACCGGGCTCTTTATGTGATGCAGCAGTATTGGAGCCGTCGCGGTTCGTGGGACCTTCAGGATTGGGCCTTGGAACTGGGTGTATTTCACGGTGGCCGGTCTGTCGGCACTGTTGCGCTGAGAGCTCGAAGTTTTTCAGTCTTGCGTGAGGTGAGAACTGAATCGTGGCTGGGCGTTGTGCACCACTGGCAAGGCATTGGTACAGAATCCCGGGCAGCCATGCCGAGCCTCGCATTTGAGGTGTTGGGGGCGATAAATGCTGTTACCGAGGCCTTTCAAGACAACAAGGGCTCACAGGGAGTCTCACAGAAACTCGCCTATGGTCACGGCGGTGTCTCCAGATCCGTCCTGGCAGGGAGGGCGATGGTGTCTGACCGCCTCCGTCTTGACCGCCAGGACTGGGCAAAGACCAATGCAGCGCACTCATAAATCACTAGTCTCGCTGCGCGCCTTTCCCTTTTCGGTGCCTAGGCCACATCAGAAAGGGCGTCAAGGACTTAGTTGTACTCGGGTACTTTTGAGGAATGGAAATTAGGGACGGTGTCATCGAAAGTGACCAGAGACGCTGCATCGATTTATGGCTCGACGCTGTGGCAACAAGGGACGGGCACATTGATGCAGTCGCTGTCGGCCTACGTGCCCAAGAGAAATTCACCTGCAGGATCGTCCGATTCGCTGCACTTGGCGATGATGTGGAAGGTTTTGCACTCACCGTCGATGGAGGGGGCGGGGTTGCGTGTCTGGAGATGTTGGCAGTGGCGCCGCAGGCTTCTCGTCGCGGCGGGGGACGGACACTTTTAGTCGATGCTTTGACGTGCGCTGCAAATGCTGGCTTCAGCAGATTTGAGCTGAAAGTTCGTGAGGAAAACACAGGAGCGATCAACCTCTACAGGTCGGCCGGGATGACTCAGATTGGTGTCGCGGCAGAACATCCACTGGGTGGGTTGCCCATGGTGACCTTTGGCTGTTCGATGTTGTGATTTGTGGCCGGCGGGCAGCGCTGACAAGTGGATAATGGGCGAATGACTTCTGATGCCCACCTGGACGCCGTGCTCATCGGCGGCCGTGAAGAACGCCCCATTGTCATCGTCGATTATGATCCCCACTGGGCCGAACGATTCACAAAACTGGCTCAGCAAATCCGTGGTGCAATCGGAGAACACACGCTCATGGTTGAGCACATTGGCTCCACCTCGGTCCCGGGCCTGGCAGCCAAACCGATCATCGACATTTTGCTCACGATCCGGGATGTTGCCGACGAGACCGCCTACCTGCCTCAACTGGAGGATGCCGGCTTTGTTCTACGGGTCCGGGAACCGGGGCACCGCATGTTCAGGACCGCAGAACGGGACGTGCACATCCATGTATTCTCCAGCGGCAATGCAGCTGTGCCGCCGTACCTGGAACTCCGCGACTGGCTCCGGCAGTACGAAGGTGAACGCAAACTGTACGAACAGACTAAGAAAGCGTTGGCCCAACAACAATGGGCTGACATGAACTACTACGCCGACGCCAAAACCGAGGTCATCACGGCGATTCTTGGCCGCGCACGGGTTCGGCGATCAAAAGAAACCAAGATCATGCCCGTAACATCGCATTTTGATCGACACAATTAGCCTTTCGTCCTTAGACTGAAGATAAATACTAGCCAAATGGCTAGTGGGTGGTATCTGGGGTGTTTGATGCGGTACTGACGGCCAATGCCAGGCATCTGACTGTGTTTGTACGAAATGGGGAAGCGTGGCCAGGCGGGCGAATGTTGGGGACATTGTTCGAAAGCTGACGGGGACTTCTTCTCGGGGAGTGCTCATCGTTGGTTCCCGCGGTGTGGGGAAAACGTGGATGTTGGGCCAGATCCGTTCAGCGTTGGGTCCCGACGCCGCGATCGTCAGGCTTTCCGCCAGCAAGGCACTGGCTTCCATACCTTTTGGCGCCGTCAATGCCCGTGTGGGGGCCAAACTTGTCCGCAGCAATGACTATTATGAGGTTCTCAACGGCCTGCTGGGCCAGGTGAGCCTGGGCTTGGAAACGGCCAAGCACGTCGTTCTGATGGTGGACAACGCAGAATTTTTGGACAGCAACAGTGCCGCCATCATCTTGCAGGTTGTCATGTCCACCGAGGCCCGGCTGATCCTCGTCGACCAGCCAGGCGGCCACAACACCCACCTGCGTGAATTGTGGAGGGACGGCCATCTGACCCGGTTTGAGCTGGCGCCCCTGCATTCCGAGGATGTCCAAGTATTTCTCGAAGATTTCTTGGGGGGCAAAGTTGCAGGTCCGACGGCGGATTACCTCACCAGGCGCTCAGCCGGCAACCCCCTGGTGCTCCAAGGCCTGGTGACAGGCGCCCAGGAAGAAGGCTCGCTGCGCAGGGCCAACAACGTGTGGGTCCTTGACCATCCGGGTGACAAACTCGGCACGGAGTCGTGGGAATTCCTGCAGATGGACCTTGACCATTTGCAGCCCGACTCGAAGCGCATCATTGAAATATTGGCCTTGGCCGGCAAGCTGCCACTAGATGTGCTGCTGGACCTGACAAGCGCCGAGGCAGTTGACGACATTCAACAGCGCGAACTTGTCGAAATTATGCCGGGCCCCCAATTGACCATGCGGCTTGCCCGGGCTGTTACGGCGCCCGCGATCAGGTCCACTATTCCTGTAGGGCGCAGCCGCAAGTACCTCGCCGATGTTGCGAGGTTGCTTCCCGATGATGGGCGGACCAGTCCTGAAGCGATCATCAACTTCACCCGGTGGTCCATGGAATGTGGCATGGCCGTGTCGGAAGAGCGGCTGCTTGAGGCCACCACCTGCGCGAATCAGCTGATGCGCTCGAATGACGCCTTGGAATTCAGCAACAGGAAGGTGTTCTCAAGGGAATCAGCCGCGTTGTTGGCCGAGCGGGCCATTGCCACGATGACCCAAAACCTGCCCGATGAGGCTCGTGCGCTTGCTGTGCAGGCGTTTGCACTGGCGGAAAATCCGGAAGATGCCGCCAGGGCTTTGCATGCTGTGCATCTGAGCCATTTTTCAGATGTGGAATACCAAAACCGACTCAAGGAGGCATTCGCTGATTTTGAGGCCCGCTTTGGTACACCTGCCCTCAATGACTCATCCACCGAAGCTGACATTGCTGTCTTGATCATTCGCGCAACCATGGAAGTTTCCACCGGCGAAATCGCCCAGGCCAAGCAGCGCATCGAGGCACTCCGTGAGCACCCGCTCACGGACAACATTGGGGACCGCGTCCTGCTCAAGTCGCTCTACAGCGAAATTCTCAGCGCCACGGGACGGCTGGACAGTGCAGTCGCCCTGGCCATGGAAGTCATCGGTGAGTTGGAGGACCCTGCAGGATTCCCGCGTCCGGACATTTCCATTTTGGCATACACCCGTTCGGTTGCCGCGTTTATTTACGACGGCGCATGGGATTACGTACGTGCCGCGCTGCATCCGGACACGTTCGAGAATCCTGATCTCATGCTGCATTCGGGCGGATTGCGGGATTTGGCTGCAGCGATGATGGCCTGCCGGCGAGGCCATATGGAAGAGGTTCTTAACGCTTTAGAACCGGCGGTGAGTGCACTGACCGACTATGATCCCTGGTCTGTGTTGCCAACCGCTTTGGGCATCCGCGCCTATGGCCAGGTGATGAGTGGTGATATTGCCGCATCTCAGGAGTCCCTGGTGCAGTTGGCTGCACTGAACCAGCGCAGCGGAAAATTCTATGAACTTGAAGGTGCAGCATACGCCGCAGCTGCACAATGCATGACAGGCCAAGGTGAACTGGGACTGGCAAGACTGCGCAGCCTGCAACGCGAATGCGTCGCCCATGGTTATTTGGGGATTGAGATAACAGTCCTGTCCTTGCTATTGCGAGTGGGAGAATCAACTGCCGTCTCCCGCTTGGCCGAGGTGTCGGAAATGCTGGAATCCACCAGTAAGGAATTTTTTGTCAGTTGGGCCAAGGCGATGCATTCCCAGGATCCCACCGTCCTGGACAGTGCCAGCGCCACAGCCATGGACTTCGGCTATGAACTTATCGGTGTGGAGTTGGCTACGCATGCCCTCCGGAAGTTCCATGACCGCGGAAAAGTTCATAGAAGCCGCAAGACTGCCAGCAAAGTTGTGGCCATGCGTGAACAGATGCCAGGGCTGGTGTCACCAGTCTTTCAAACAATCGACCAGCCCAAGATGACCCGGCGCGAACACCAGATCGCGTTGCTGGTGGCCCAAGGCGAATCCAACAACTCCATTGCCAGCAGGCTCAATGTTTCCCTGCGAACCATTGAGGGGCATCTGTACCGGACTTTCATTAAATTGGACCTGCAATCCCGGGACCAGCTGGCGGCACTGATGAATGGCGCCGCTGTGCCAGATGACACGGACGCCTACTATTCCTGAGTGTTCATCCTGAGTGCTGAAAGCCCAAAAATAGAGTGGTGACCGGCAAAAATTAGAGTGGTCACCACTCGTGTTTCCCCCAGACCTGTCTCCTTACCATGGTGAGGCGCGTCCTATGCGCCAGGTCTCTTACTGGGGGAAATCAACATGAATGGTCTTTTTCGTCTGCAACGAAGCGTGCACTCGAGCGGCTCGGGTGGCCGGCGTTTTGCCGCGCCCGCCAAGAAGTCGAGGGGCAAGTTTCTTGCCTCTCTCTTGAGTCTGTCCATGGTGGCAACCCTCGGCATCGGCTCAGTCCTGGTCACGGCCCCGGCCGCCTCCGCCGCCCCAATCACGACGGTCGGCATCACGGCTGCAGTGAGCGACCACAAGGGGATCAGTAAAGGCAACGGCAATAGCGACGGCAATTCTTGGAATAACTGCATCACCTACGATCCAGCCCAATTAACGCCACGTGATGAGCCCTCATGGGCGCAATCTGGATACCGTTATAGGTCTACGACATTTGTCGGTTCGGGATCGGAGGCCCGCACCGGTCACGGTTCCGGTAACGCCGGTTGTCCCGATGGTTCAATCGTAAATGTTTCAACTTCCGGCGGACAGAGTGCGGTGGGGGTTGCGCCGGCGGCAAATATATCTGTTGCAGATGGAATTCCCTTCAATCTGGCCCGCATCACGCACTACAACAACCCCGTCTCTTCGACGGCGAGCTTTTTTAGCGGCAATTTGAAGATCAAGCTCTCCGGCTTCGATTCGTCACCAGAATTGGTGTTTCCTTGGACCTTGTGGGAAACGTCAAACGAATCCAGAGGGTGTCCAGATGGTCACTGGTTCCCCACTGATAATTGCCAAGACCAGATCAAGTTCACCTCCCAAATATCCGACCAGGTCCTGACTAAAGGTGGACTTCGCTACAAACTGATTATTGGTGGTTTCATTGGGTCAGCCACGACTTCCTGCCCGTCAACACCGGCCGGAAGTGCTGTCAACGATTTCTGGACCGACGAGAAGAAGAACACGAACGCCTGCATTTATGCAACGGTTGAGCAGATCCGTGAGCTGACTGTTAACAAGGTCACCGCTGGCATCAATCCACCCAGCCAGGAATTCAAATTTTCGTCAACGGGAACTCTGGAAGGTTCCGCCTGGAAAAATGGCAGCCAGAGTGTGACCCCCACCGTTGCAGGCACGCCGGTTGAAGTTTTCAAGAAGGACTTGATCAGCACCGACAAGGTGACCATCACGGAAGGGCCCGTCAGTGATTCCCGCTGGGACCTGAGCTCAATGGTCTGCACCCAGCTGGATGCGTCCGGCACAGCCGTGGCCGTTCCCAACGTCACCACGAACGGCCGCGCCATTACCTTGGACAAGGTGGGGGCGCCGCTCAACACGGCGAACCCGAATGTCACCTGTACCTTCACCAACACCTTCACCTCGGGCAGCCTGACCATTGCCAAGGTTCTGGAGGATCCGAATAGCGGCCTGACGAATCCGGAGAAGCTCTACTCGGGCACGTACAACTGCGGCCCCAGTTACACGGGCACCTTTGACATCAAGGCCGGTGAAGCCATGACCGTTGATCGCATTCCGGTCGGGCGTGAATGCACCGTGACCGAAACGGCTCCCAGTGGAAATCTGGTGAACGATTCGTTCGTATGGGGTGTTCCCGCCTTTTCCCCGAGCAATACTGTCAAGATCGCCAGCGGTGCGGACTCCAAGGTCACCATCACTAACAAGATCACGCAGAACAAGGGCACCTTCACGGTCACCAAGAGGGTAGTCGGACCCAACAGCGGGTTCATTCATAATGACCGCGAATTCCCGGTCGGTTACGTTTGCGCCATGGGATCACCCGCTGTCCAGGTGGCAAACGGCACATTGAACGTCAAGAAGGACGGTTCAGCCACCTCCGATCCCATCCCCACTGGTGCCAGCTGTGTCCTGACGGAAACGCTGACTGCCGTGGACGGCGACTTTGCCGATGGCTCCTACGAGTGGACCGGCAATACTTTCATGCCGGCAAGCCCCATCACCATTGGCGCCAACGGCTCAAATACCAGCGTTGAACTGACGAACAACTTCAAGCGCAACTACGGCCAGCTGAAGATCACCAAGAAGGTCGAAGGGCCCGCAGGTGCTTTCGCAAACACAGACATGCTGTTCTCCGGCACATACACCTGCGCAGGCGTCGAGAAGCCGTTCGAGCTCAAGGCCAATGGCGAATTCGCCAGCCCGGCCAACGAAATCCCGGCAGGCAGCAACTGTATAGTCGAGGAGAATGCCCCCGACGGTGGTTTACTGAATGCTTCCTACCAGTGGGGTGCAGCCACCTATGATTCGGACAATGTCACGGTCGAGAACGGCAAGACAGCATCCGTCGCCATCACCAACCACGTTGTGCAGAACACCGGAACGTTCTCAATCACGAAGACCATCACCGGCCCCGAAGGGGACAGTGGCTACACGGGACCTAGCGACCGTGAATTCACCGTCGCCTACGTGTGCACCCTGGAAAAGGGCAGCAACGTCGAAGGCGAGCTGACAGTCACCACTGCAGGCGTAAAGGAATCCCCTGCCATTCCTGCCGGTTCCTCCTGTGTTCTGAGCGAACCGAACCTCACGACAGAGAACGGCGACTTCGCCGACGGCTCTTACGAGTGGGTAGCACCAACGAGCGAGGCGTTCAGTCCCAGCAACACCGTCACCATCGGCAACAGCACCACCGTGGCCGTAACCCTGGAGAATAAGTACACCCGCTCCTTTGGCTCACTAAACCTGAAGAAGGTCGTTGACGGCAACGGCTATGTCGGTGAGGGTGCACAGTTTGAGGTCGCCTACGACTGTGGTGGCGTCTACACGGGCACCCGCAAGCTGACGGCGGGTGACGACGGCGTCACGATCGATGGTCTGCCCGCAAATGCCCTGTGTGAGCTGAGCGAAACTGCACCCAGCGATGAACTGCTGGATGCCGCCCACAAGTGGGGCGCAGCAAACTGGAACCCCAACAGTGCTTCGGTAACTGTCAAAAAGAATGAGACCGTCACCGCCACGGTGACCAACACGACGGTTGCCATCTTTGGTGGACTAAGTGTTGTGAAGGCTGTTGCAGGTGGCGGAGTCAACAGTTCCGTGGTCTTTGACCTGACAGTCACGTGTGGTGATGTCTACACCGGAACATTCAAAAACATTGCAGGCACAGCGGGCACCACGCCTGAACTGCCTGTTGGCACCACCTGCACCATCGACGAGCCGGAACTGCCCTCCGGCAGCGGTGTGTTTGTTGACGAATCCTTCGCCTGGGATGGCAAACCTGCAGCCCAGACGGTGACGATCACCGAAGAAAACCAGATCGTCGCAGTGACGGTGACCAACACGACCAAGCGTGTCTATGGCGATTTGCAGGTCAGCAAGACCCTAGTTGATCCCGACGGCGTATATGCCGGCGCACCCAATAATGGTGCGGACTTCACCGGAACGTGGAGCTGCAGCTACGGCGAAACGCCTTCAGGTAACGGCACATGGACAGCATCGGCAGGCGGCGCCGCAACGGTTGCCGGAAGCGAAATCCTGTTGGGTTCACGCTGTACTGTCATCGAGTCGGAGCTGGCAACCGCGCCGTCAACTGACACCTCTTATAGCTGGGGAACACCGGCACTCTCACCCAATGGCGGCGTCGTAGTCCTTTCGGCTGCGAACCCCACAGGCATTGTGGACGTCACCAACACCATCAACCGCTCCACGGGGCTGTTCAGCGTGACCAAGGGTGTCACCGGCCCCAAAGTGGGATTCCCCGAAGGATCGGAATTCCCCTTCACCTGGAGCTGTGAAAAGGACAACTGGGTTGGTGCCAACGGCGCCTTCAACCTGACGAATGGTCAGCTCTGGGACGGCCCCGGGACCGGCACTGTCATTCCGGCCGGTGCAGCCTGCACCGTCACTGAGGGAGACTTCCCAGCGGTGAACCCCTCCTACACCTGGGATTCCGTGACGTTCACGGCAACCGGTGCCGAAGGAGCGCAGAATGGACGTGGCTTCACCTTCACGCTTCCCGAAATAACAATTGATAACCCGAACTCAGTCAAGGTCCTGGCCACCAACACACTGAGCCAGAAATTTGGCTCCGTTGCGGTGACAAAGACCGTTGACGAAGGCTACGACGCGAGTGCCGGCTACAAATTCAAGATCAACTTGAACTGTGGCCCCACCAGCGGCTCCTTCTCAACGGAGCTCGCAGGCGGCACCAGTGCCACCATCACTGGCATCCCGCTGGGCAGCGAATGTGCTGTTTCTGAAGACACCCGCACGGGCGGTTTGGTTGACGGGTCCTTTGCCTGGGATACGGCAACGTTCAGCCCCGCCAGCGTCACCATCGACCAGACCGAAACGCCCATTGTCGTGAGCGTTCACAACCCCACCAAGCGCGTTTACGGTGAACTGGTCGTCAGTAAGGTGCTCACCGGCGTGACCAAAGTTGTCGATAAAGACCGTGTCTACACGGGCGGATGGCAGTGCGTCTACGGAACAGACGCCCCGGTAATGGGCGACTGGTCCGTAAAAGCAGGTCAGACGACGTCGGGTAGTAAATCCATTTTGGTGGGTTCTGCCTGCAGTATCACCGGTGAAAAAGAATTGACAGCACCCAACGTTGATCCCTCCTACGTGTGGGCAGAACCGGTCTTCTCCGAGGCATCCATCGTCGGCACCACACCGGCGTCGCTGACCGTCACCAACGAGGTCAAGCGCAACACCGGCAGCATCCTGCTCACGAAGCAGATCTCCGGCGCAACTGAAGGGCTTCTGCCCGATCAGCAGTTCACCATGAACTTCAGCTGTTCGGTCGAGGGTGTCGAAGGAATCATGGGCGGCCAGGTATCGGTCAGTCCCAACGTTGAAACCACCCTGCTGGACGACGTTCCCTTCGGCTGGAGCTGTGCCATCAGCGAGGCTGCACCCACGGCGGACCAGCTGAAGGACGCCTCCTACAGCTGGGGAGCCGTAACCGGTGCGCCGGCAACAGTGGTCCTGGCAACCGACAACAACCCGGTCAAGGTCACCGTCACCAACGACATCGTCCGCAACGTGGGCGCCGTCAAGCTCCAGAAGACGTTCAGCGGCCCCACAGGAGTGGTCTCGCCTGAGAAGGAGTACACGGGAACGTTCACCTGTTCCTATGACGGTGCCGAGAATGCGTCAGGGAACTGGAGCACGACGGCGGGTGCCCCGGCCATCGAGCTGGCTACCGGCCTGCCACTGACCACGAGCTGCACGGCGACGGAAGACGAATTGGGCGCCCCGTCCAACGACCCGTCCTACATGTGGAAGGCGGCGGAGATCACCTCCGCAACAGTGGTTTCCGGGGACTCTGCAACCATCAACGTCAACAACACCCTGGTACGCAACATGGGGTCGCTGACGGTGGCCAAGCAGGTCACGGGTGAAACGGCAGGCTACATCGGCGGCGATGACAACTACTTCACCGTCAACTACAGCTGTACGGTTCCCGGCGAGGATGATATTGCTACGATCGCCGGCAGCACAACCGTTGCCAATGGTGGAACCGAAACTCTCGCCAGCAACCGCATTCCGTTCGGCTGGGAATGCGCCATCACCGAATCGGTGCCGCATCAGGACCAGCTGAAGGACAACTCCTTCGCATGGGGTCCGGCCGTCATCACACCCGCAACAATCACCTTGAACAACGACACCACTTCGGCTGACATCCACGTGGAAAACCCCATCACCAGGGTCAAGGGCGCAGTCACGGTCACCAAGGTCCTTGAGGGCCCCGACAATGCCGGAGCCGTGGCGATCGACCGTGACTACACAGGCAACTGGGTCTGTACCTATGGGGAAGGCGAAAACGCCATCGTCTCCAACGGCGTCTGGACCGCCAAGGCCAAATCTGCTGCCATCACAGTCAGTGATGATGTGTTGCTCAACAGCAACTGTGTCATCACCGAGGATGAACTGAGTGCCCCGGTTCCGAATGATCCTTCGTACCGTTGGGTTTCATCGGTGCCGACAAATGACACGGTCACAGTTGGCAGCCCCGCCAACTTGGTCATGACCAACACCTTCACCCGTGACAGTGGCTCCTTCACTGTCACCAAGAAGGTCGACGGCGCAGGGTTCACGGGCACCGCCGATGACAAGATGTTCACTGTCAACTACGACTGTGGGATCGGCTACACCGGAACCTTGGCCCTGGCCAAGGATGGATCGGCAACCGTTGACGGTGTCCCCGCCCAACGCGAGTGTGCACTGAGCGAGGACCTCCCCACAGGAAACCTGGAAGCCGCCCACAAGTGGATTCCCGGTACCTGGAGCGAGAACGTTGTGGACGGCAAAATCACCGTTGACCGCGACGCCGAGGTGGAAGCGGTCATTACCAACCACACGCAGCCCATCTTTGGCACCGTCTCGGTTCTCAAGGACCTTGCCGGCGTCGGTGGCGTGGTGCAGGGCAAGACTTTCACGGCCAACGTCAGCTGTGGTGAGGCCTACTCGGGTGAACTCACCCTTGAAGCCAGCGGAACGGCTGTGGAAACCGGCCAGATCCCTGTTGGCAGCGAGTGCACCGTCACCGAGGTGCCGCCCACAGGCGGACTCGTCGACGACTCTTACGGCTGGGCGACCACGCCTGCCCCTGTCACCGTCACCATCGAGACGGAAAATCAGGTTGTTCCTGTCACCATCACCAACACCACTGAGCGCCGCAACGGCACGCTTAAGGTGGCAAAGGTTCTGGAGGATCCCGATGGTGTGTACACCGGCGGCAACTTCACCGGCACCTGGGTCTGCACTTACGGAGCCGGCGAGGCCGCAGTGGTCACGCAGGGTGACTGGTCAGTCAAGGCCGGGGACCCGGCGTCGGAAGTTGGCTCGGAAATCCTGTTGGGCTCCTCCTGCCACATTGCAGAGGACGACCTGGGCGACCACCCGTCAGATGACACCTCCTACGTTTGGGCCCCGTCATACGCGCCCGGCCAGGATGTCGTACTCACGACCATGAACCCGCACGGAGAAGTCACCGTCACCAACACCATCACACGACTGACCGGCTCCTTCGCCGTCACCAAGGAATTGGCTGGCACAGGAGTGGCCGACGGCGTGCAGCCGGGAACCACGTTCGACTTCAGTTGGGCGTGCACTGGCACCGGCTGGGCAGGCGCCAACGGTCAATTCACGCTGACCCCCGGATCCGGCAGCTGGAACCCCAGCGAGGCCATCCCCGCGGGCGCCAGCTGCACCGTCACCGAGCAGGCCGAGCCCGAAACCACGGGACCGTCCTTCACCTGGGACGGCGTTGGATTCGCTGTCATCGGATCGGCCACCGAGGCTGTTGTTGGCGACCGCAACGTCACCTTCACCATCCCCGCACCTGAGGATGGGAAAACCCAGACCGTGGCGGTTGCTGCGACCAACACCATCTCGCAGAAGTTCGGCGAAGTGGTTGTCACAAAGAAGCTGGCCGGCGACATCCAGGGCTATGACGGAGAGCAAACCTTCGACATCCACCTGAGCTGTGGGGATGGGGCTGCTGCACAGTTCCTCACGCTGACGGGGACTGAAGGCAGCAACTCCAAGACAGTCAGCCTGCCCGTGGGCACCAAGTGCACGGTTTCAGAATCGGGACTGGGAGCCGGGGATGGCCTGGTGGACAGTTCGTTTACGTGGACCGGCGTTGACATCAGCAACAGCACGTTTACGGTCTCAGACCAGGCAACAGCCATTGCCGTGGATGTCACGAACACCATCGGCCGTGTTGCCGGTTCCTTCAGCGTTAGCAAGGGCAGTGACCCGGCAAGTGGCACAACGGTGGAGATTGGTCAGAAGATCACTTACACGCTGACCGCTGCCAACACCTCGGACGTTCCTGTCCGCGATGTCGTCCTGACCGACGACCTGGGCAGTGTTCTGGACGCAAGTTCGCTTGTGGGCGGCACGCAGGCGACGCAGGGCGAGGCCGCCATTGCCGAGGCGATGCTGACCTGGACTGTTGGCACCTTGGCGCCGGGTGCAACCCAGACGCTGAGCTACACAGTTCAGATCAATGAAGGCAGCGGCGATAAAACCATCACCAACGCGGTCCTCGGATCCGGCGATGTGCCGCCCAGCTCATGTGTTGCGCAAGCCCCGACGGAACAGGCCATGATGGCCACGGCTGAAACTGGTGCAACAGCGGAGGTCTGCAGCACCACGCACACAGTGGTGCCGCCGGTTGTGCCGCCAGTGGTGCCGCCAGTTGTGCCGCCGAACCCGACGCCGTCGCCGACCGTCACCCCGACAACACCGCCGGTGGCAACACCGTCCCCGTCGCCGACGGCCACCACGGTGAAGCCGCCGCTGGCCGTCACCGGCGCCACAGGACTTTGGTTCCTTGGCCTGGGCGGACTACTTCTCGCGGGAGGCATCGTCATCATGGTGACCATCCGCCGTCGTGAGGATAAGAACCTCGAAGGCCACTAGGCCCTAGAGACGCCGGAAGTTCAATCCCCCAGTTGGACTTCCGGGCCGTAAGGCGCAAAGGCTCCTGCCCTCCCCCGGCAGGGGCTTTTGTCATCTTCGGCGCCAGGTCCCGTTGCCGCTGGCGTCGGCCCGGCGCCCTGTCCAAGCGCACGGCAGAAGCCTAGACTGGAGAGAAGGAGCGGCACCTGTGCCAGCCATCAGGGCTTCGGTGTTGGTGCTGCGGAAGGCAGGCAGCACGATGTCCAGTCATGAAGAAGCGATCCCGGCAGACTCGGGGCATGAAGACGGCAGTCGAGGACGCTACGTCCAAGGTGAGTACGGCAGGGCCGGCTCAGAGGTGGGCCACAATCCCGGAGACCCGGAGGGGCACTACATCGAGGGTGACTACGGTCTGGCAGGGGTGGAGGAAGCCTCGGAAAACGCCGGCGCCGGAAGGTTCGTTGAAGCCGACTACGGCACGGCCGGTGACGTACCGGGCCGTGCCGCAGATGATCCCAAGGGTCGCTATGTGCAGAGCGATGACCAGGATGTAAAACAGAGGGATGAAGACAAAGATGGTGCCTAGCTGCGCCAGCGGGTTGTCATCATGAACCCGGCCAGTGCAATGCCAAAACCAATGCCAATGTTCCAGTTGCCAACGTTGGGGATTGGGAACGCGCCGTCAGAGATGTAATAAGTGATGATCCATACGAGCCCCAGCAACATCAAGGTGACCATGACCGGCAGGAACCAGACGGCGTTGGGCTGCTGTGCCTTGCTGGAAGGTGTTTGAGCCGGTCCCTTGGTGGGGCGGCGACGCGATTTTGACTCAGGCACAGGTGCTCCTTGGCAATGCGGCCGGATGGACGCGCCGCTTGATAGTTGAAAGGGCAGTTCATGAGCGCCGATGTTGCTGGGCAAATTGTTCTCAGGTGCTGAACTGCCGGTATTGTTGAGGCAATTCTAGCTGTATTTAATGCGGCCTTGGATTGCATGACATTACCGCTCAACATCAATGAAGGAGAACGGCGTGGTTCCATCGCTAGACCATGTCGATTCTGGTGTGGGCGTGGACGAATTGCTATCCGGCAACGAGGCGCGGCGCAAGCGGCGGAAACAAGCCGAGCGCCGCCAGCGGCAACAGCGACCCAAGCAAGGATTTTTTCGAACCCTGATTCAGGTCATCGGCGAACTGCTGATAACTGCAGGCGTCCTGCTGTTGCTCTTTGTGGTGTGGGAGTTGTGGTGGACCAACATCGAGGCCAACTCGGTCCAGCAGCAGGCCGTGTCCGAGTTCGCCCAGGGCTTTCAGGGCCCCGTGACTCCTCCCGCAGCTGATGCTCCCACCGACTTTGGCCCGCCAGTGGTCATGTCCGAGCCCTTGGCGCCCAGTACGGTCTTTGGTGTTGCCTACATTCCGCGGTTCGGCGAAACATACAGCCGCCCGCTCGTCGAAGGTGTGGCGCCGGCGCAACTGGACACCCTGGGCCTGGGCCGGTACGACAGTTCCACCATGCCAGGTGGGATTGGAAACTTTGCCGTGGCAGGCCACCGCCAGACCCACGGCGCCGTCTTGGACGCAATCCACACCCTGGTCCCCGGGGACAAGATCTACCTCCAAACCCATGACGGCTACTACACGTACGTTTTCCGCAACAACCAGATCGTGATGCCCAACCGTGCCGACGTGCTGCTGCCTGTACCCACCCAGCCGGAAGCCGTGCCGACGGAACGTTTCCTGACCATGACCAGCTGCAACCCGCGGTTTGGCGCTGAGGAACGCATCATTGCATACTCGGTCCTGGAATCATGGCAGCCGGCCAGCGCAGGCCCGCCCGCCGCAATTGCGAACCAAGTTGCAGCGAACCAGAAAGGAAGCGGCTAACCATGTACAGCTGGATCTTTAGAAACCTTCCCGGACCTCTGTGGTTCCGCATTCTCACCACAATTCTTTTCGTGGCGGCGGCAATGCTGCTGCTCATGCAATTTGTGTTCCCCTGGCTTTCCCAGTTCAATCCCCTCAATGACTCGACGATTGGTGGTGGGGTCTGACATGGCCACACGGATTCTTGTGATCGACAACTACGACAGTTTTGTTTACACACTGGTTGGCTATTTGCAGCAGCTCGGTGCCGAAACCACCGTTGTCCGCAACGATGACGTCACCCTCGCCGAAGCCATTGAATTAGCCGCTGCCCGCGACGGCGTCCTCGTCTCCCCCGGCCCCGGCACCCCTGCCGAGGCCGGGGTGTGCATCGAGCTCATCAAGTGGTGCGGGGCGAACGCCAAGCCGATGCTGGGGGTCTGTCTGGGCCACCAGGCGCTTGCTGAAGCCTATGGCGGCGTCGTCACTCATGCTGAGCAGCTCATGCACGGCAAAACCAGCGAGGTCTTCCACCACGGCACAAGCGTGTTTACCGGCCTCCCCAGCCCCGTCACGGCGACCCGGTACCACTCGCTGTCTGCTGTGCCCTCCAGTATCCCCGCGGTGCTGGAGGTGACCGCCAAGACGTCCGACGGCGTCATCATGGGTTTGGCGCACAAGAGCGCACCCTTGTGCGGGGTGCAGTTCCATCCGGAATCCGTGCTCACCGAAGGCGGCTACACCATGTTGGGCAACTGGCTTGAGTCATTCGGCCTGGCTGGCGCTGCCGCCACGGCCGCAACGCTCAGCCCCTTGATCAACAGCTAGAGAACTCAACACAAAAAAACGTTGGAGCTGTCACCTGCCAGCTCCAACGTTTTTTACTTCGCGGTCTCTTACGGGGCCTTGGTGGCTTCCGTCGGCGACGCCGTCGGTGTTTTCTTGGGCTTTGCCTTTGCCTTCGGTGTTGGCGTGGGCGTCGGCTCTGCCGTTGGCGGCTCCTCGGGCGGCGGGGCCTTGGCCAGGGTCACCTCAACGGTGGTTCGCTGGATCACCTCTGTGCCGGCACTGATGGACTGGTTGGTGACGAATCCGGGCGGCACAACAGTATTCTCTGCCTCCGTGAACGTCACCTCAAGTAACGGCGAGACAGCCGTCAGGGCTGCCGAGACAACTGCCCTGACTTGCTCGGGGTCCTCGGTCAGGTCAAACAGCGAAGGCATGAGCACCTCGCCGTTGGAAACCTTCATCGTGATGCTGGAACCTGCAGGAACCGTCTCCCCGGGTGCGGGATCGGTGGTGACAACAAGGTTGGCGGGAATTGTCCCGTCATTGACCATGTCATTGGGCATGATCTTCAGGTTTAGGGCGCTCAGTGCCGCCCGGACATCCGCATCCGTGCGTCCGGCAAGACCTTCCGGGATGGTCACCGTGGAAGACCCCTTGGAGACGTAAACCTGCACTGTTGATCCGGGATTGATGCTTGTGCCGCCCGGGGGGTCGGTGCGAATAACTTCCCCGCTGGGAACTGTTCCGGAGAACTCCAGATTGCTGTGCGGTTCCAACTTCGCGTCACGAAGCTGGTTCATTGCCTCAACTCCACTGACACCGGAGAGGTCTGGCACTGACACCGGCTGAACCGCCGGAGGCCTGGACTCCAAATAGTTGTAGCCCAGGAACGCCCCGCCGCCAAGGACGACGGCGAGCAGGACGAACAGGGTGACCATCCAGGCCCTGCGCCGGCGTTTGGTTGCGGGCGCAACGTCGGGCACTTCCTCGATGACGCCGTCGTCCGTAGTCAACGGGCCACCAGTCAAAACTTTCGCCATGGCACGCGTGGCGGGTCCGCCGTCGTCAGTTAAGTGGGTGGCGTCAGCGGCAGGGGGCGCCGTGGCCACCAACGGCAGAACGGCGGGGGCGGGAACGGCTTCGTGGGTGACCCGCGGCTCAGGCGTCGGCATGACACCGGCGCTGGCGGCGCGCAGGGCACGGCGGAACGAGGCAGCATCCTGGAAACGCTTGTCACGGTCCTTCTCCAACGCCCGCATTAACACTGCATCAAGGGCCGGGGAAATCTCGTCATTGAACGCACTGGGCAGGGCAGGGTGCTCGCGCACATGTTGGTAGGCCACCGTGAAGGGGGAATCGCCTGTGAACGGCGGCCGGCCGGCCAGCATTTCGTAGAGCAGGCAGGCTGCAGAGTACAGATCGCTGCGGGCATCGACATTCTCGCCGCGGGCCTGTTCGGGTGAGAGGTATTGTGCCGTGCCCATCACAGTTTGCGTCTGGGTCATGGTGGCCGCTGAATCGGCAATGGTCCGGGCAATGCCAAAGTCCATGACCTTGACCTGGCCCAGGACCCCGTGGTCATCCTCCGTGACCATCACATTGGCGGGTTTGATGTCACGGTGCACAATGCCGGCACGGTGACTGTAGTCAAGGGCGGCAAGGACGCCGAGAGTGTAGTTGACCGCCTGCTCAATATTAATGTCCTTGCTGCGGATCAAATCCCGCAGCGTCTTGCCGTGGACGTACTCCATGACAATGTAAGGGACGTGGGCACTGTCGCGGACATGATCATGGGTGATGTGCTCACCCGTGTCGTAGACGGAGACAATAAACGGGTGGTTGAGACCCGCCACCGCCTGGGCTTCGCGGCGGAAGCGGGCCTGGAGCTGCGAATCGCGGGCCACATCTGCCCGCAGGAGCTTGATGGCAACTGCCCGTCCGAGACGCTTGTCCTGCGCCTTGTAGACGTCGGCCATGCCCCCGCGGCCCAACAGTTCGCCAATCTCATAACGGTCATTAAGGACGCGCGGGACACTCATGAGTATCTGTTGTCCTTTCGATCGTGGAAGAGCTGATGCTTGGGTGCTTCTTGAGGGGTTTACGGCTTTGCCGGGTCCTTGGCCTGGTCCTTCGCCGGCGCATTGGCCGGCGGGTTGCTCGGGGCCGACTCGTCGCTTGGGGCGGGGTCCGTGCTTGGCTCCGGCTCAGCACTGGGTGTGGGTTCCGGCCCTGTGGATTCCACGTAGACAACAGTGGAGTTGACCTCCAGCTGGGTTCCTGCTGGGGGCTCGACGCGAATCACGTCGCCCTTGGCCACCGACCCGGAAGATTCCGGCACCCGGTTCGGGATGAACTTTAAGGCGACCAGAGCCTGGTCGTATTCAATACCGGTCTTGCCGGCAGATGACGGGACGGTCTCCAGGGCCTTGCCGGTTGACACCCTGACGGTGATGACCGAACCTACCTCGACGGAGCCCACGGGAGAAACCGCAATGACGATGTCGGCTGCAACGGTGTCGCTGGATTCGTCGGCCCGTTCCACCACGAGACCCTTGCCGTCGAGGAACGCAGCGACGTCCGCGAAGGGCTGGCCCGCCAGCTGGTTGTTGATGACATCGACTGTTTCCGGCGCCGACGGAGTGGGCTCCGGAGT
This sequence comes from Arthrobacter sp. PAMC 25486, assembly GCF_000785535.1. NCBI lineage: Bacteria > Bacillati > Actinomycetota > Actinomycetes > Micrococcales > Micrococcaceae > Arthrobacter > Arthrobacter sp. PAMC 25486. The sequence goes on from NZ_CP007595.1 coordinate 2,893,188, forward strand.
GGTTTCCACCATCGTCGGCGTTGGCGCCTCAGAGGTGGTGGGGGGCGGGGCAGACTGTGACTGGGTTTGGGTCTGTGTCGGGCCGGGGGTGCCGCCGAACAAGCCCATTCCCTGCAGCAGCAGGGCGCCAATGGCAAAGACCAGCAGCGCGAGCAGGGCCACGAGCGGCCAGGTCCAGGGACTGCGTCCCTTCTTCACGGGCGTGGTCGCAACTGCTTCTTCCGGTTCCGGCAGGGCATCCGGTTCTTCCTGTTCGGCCTGCCATGCCCGTTCCGCGCCGAGGATTTCTGCGCGGGTTGGGGTGTGGGCATCAGTTTCCGGGGTTTCCTCAATCAGGGGAAGCGCCGTGGTGTTGGGTTCGGAAATGCTACTGACGACCGAGGTCGGTGCCGTGGCATTGATATCCACGGGAGCCGTGATGGGCCCCGTGCTTGCCTCAAAGAGGAGCATGCCCGGAACGGCCGCGTGGGCGGCCTTGATGTCACCGGAACGGATGGCCTCCGCAGCCTCAGCCAGCTTCAAGGCATTGGCGGGCCGGTTGGCAGGGTCCTTGGCCAGCATCGACATCAACAGTGCCCGCACGGGTCGAGGTAAAGTATCCGGCAACGGCGGCGGCGCATCGTTGACCTGCGCCAAGGCGATGGCGATTTGTGATTCACCGGAGAAGGGGCGGTGGCCGGTGATGCACTCATAACCTATAACACCAAGGGCATATATATCACTTGATCCGGTAGCCAACTGTCCTGTGGCCTGCTCGGGCGCAAGGTACTGGGCCGTGCCCATGACCTGTCCGGTCTGTGTGAGGGGCACCTGGTCGGCCAGGCGCGCAATGCCAAAGTCGGTGATCTTGACCTTGCCCTCAGGGGTGATGAGCAGGTTGCCAGGCTTCACGTCACGGTGGACGAGACCCTGGGCGTGTGCCACTGACAAGGCCCTGGCGGTTTGGGCGATCATTGACAAGGTCCAGTCGGCGGACAGTACGTGCTCACGCTCAATCAATGTCGACAGCGGCTCACCCGGGACCAGTTCCATGACCAGGTAGGCCGAGCCGTCTTCTTCGCCGTAGTCAAAGACATTGGCAATGCCGTCATGGTTCAGCAGTGCCGTGTGTTTGGCCTCTGCACGGAACCGTGCCCGGAAACCGGGATCGCCGGTGTACTCGTCCTTGAGGATCTTGATGGCAACGATGCGACCAAGGACCAGGTCCTGGGCCTTCCAGACCTCGCCCATGCCACCGATGGCAATGCGTGATGTGAGTTGGAACCTGCCGCCTAAGGTGATACCAGATATAGGCCTCACTTGTTCAACACCGCCTTGAAGAGTTTGCTTGCATTGGGACTTGTTAATTCTGCTCCGGTGGCCACGTCAACATTTGGCATGACGATACTGACCACCACTTCCGGATCGTTCGCTGGTGCGAATCCGGTAAACCATGCGTTGTTCAATCCGTCTCCGAGCTCTGATGTTCCTGTTTTTCCTGCAACCTCAACGCCCGGAACGGCCGCTGCGGAGCCAATGCCGTTGTCGACGACGCTGACCATCCATTCGGTGATTTGTGCCGCGATTTCCGGAGTTGTCGACTGCCTCAGGACCTCTGGTTCCAAGGAAGAAACGGTTTTTAGGTCGGGGGTGCGGATGGTCTTTATGAGGTTGGGGGCCACCTGTTTGCCGCCATTGGCAATTGCCGCGGTCATCATGGCCACCTCCAACGGTGTTGTCAGGACATCGCGCTGGCCGATCGCGCTCTGGGCCAGGGCTGCATCATCCAGATCACCTGCACTGCCGGGGAAGCGGCTGGGCTCTACCGGGGAAGGGAACTTCAAGGACTTGTCGTTGAAGCCAAACTTCTCCGCCTGGGCGGTGATGGCCTTTTGTCCCAGATCCAAGGCGATGCTGGCAAACGGGGTGTTGCAGGAGTTTTCCAGTGCGAAGGCAAAGGATGCCTTGTCCTGCGTGTAGCACTGCCCGTAGGCGTAGTTCGGCAAGGTATACGTCATTCCAGGGAACGTCATGTCGGCAGGATTGGGAAGTATGCTGTCTTTATTATATTTCCCGGATTCCAGGGCCGCTGCGGTGTCAATGATCTTGAAAACCGACCCTGGGGAGTACAGCTGCCGGTACGCGGAGGAGCCGAACAGGTTGATGCCGGGAATATTGACGAGTTCGGCCATCGAGGCGTCGAAGTCGGTCTTGTTGTGTGTTGCCATCAAATTCGTGTCATACGTTGGCTTGGACGCCATGGCAATGACCGCCCCCGTCTTGGGGTTCATCACGACGATCGACCCGCCAATGTTGTCTGGGATCAGTTCATAAGCAAGTTTTTGGATCTCTGAATCAATGGTCAGTTCAACCGAGCGTCCCTGGGGTTGCGCGCCCGTGAAGACCTGCGCGATGCGGTCAAACAAGGCATCGTCCGAGTTGCCGGTGAGCTCATCGCTCATGGCGGATTCGAGTCCGTACTGGCCCGAGAACTTGCTGAAGAAACCTGTCAGTCCCGCGTACAGTTCCGGATCGTTATACGTTCGCTGGAACTTGCAATCCGAGTTTGTGGGCACGGACTCGGCAATGGCTTGGCCATCGACGAGGATCGGTCCGCGGCTGCTGCAGAATCTGGCAAAAAGCTGGCGTTGGTTGCTGGGATTGTCATTGAGGGAATCCGCGGCAAAGAACTGCACATAGGAAATGGAGCCAAATAGCAGCGCAAACAAGGCGATGGCCACTATCCAGGAGTTTCGGATTGCTTGATTCATGGTGTGGACGCCTCCTTGGGGTTCTGGTGTGGCTTGTTCGGGGCGGCCTTGTTCGGGTCTGTGCCGACTTGGTTGGGCGGGAGGATCGGGTCAGTTGGGGCCACGGGGCCGGAAATGTCGATGGGGCGCCTTGCTGCATCAGAAATTTTGAGGATCAACGCAACGATGATCCAGTTGGCCAGCAGTGACGAGCCGCCGGCGGAAAGGAACGGAGTGGTGAGGCCCGTCAACGGAATCAAGCGAGTCACGCCGCCAATGATGACGAAGCACTGCAGTGCGACCGCAAAGGAGAGGCCCACGGCCAGGAGCTTGCCGAAGGCGTCGCGTGTGCCCAATGCGGCGCGGAAGCCGCGCGCGATCAGCAGCGCGTAGAGGGACAGGACAGCAAAGAGGCCCACCATGCCCAGCTCTTCACCAATGACGGCAATGATCATGTCGCTGTTGGCAACAGGCAATTCATCCGGTGATCCCTGGCCGAACCCGGTTCCCATGAGCCCGCCGTTGGCCAGGCCGAACAGGCCTTCAACCACTTGGAAGCTGCCGTACGCTGCGCCAATGTACTCCGGGTCAAAGGCGTTGACCCAAACATCAATGCGCCGGGCCACGTGCGGGAAAATTTGGTACGCCGCGAACCCGCCCACAGCGATGAGAACCAAGCCAATCAAGATCCAGCTCACGCGGCTGGTGGCAACGTAGATCATGACCATGAACAAGCCAAAGAAAAGAATCGAGGAGCCCAGGTCGCGCTGGAAAACCAGCACGCCGACGCTGGCCAGCCACGCCACGATCATGGGGGCAAGGTCGCGTGCGCGAGGCAACTGCAACGGCCCCAGCTTCTTGCCGGCCAGCAGGATCAAATCGCGGTTGGACGATAAATACCCGGCAAAGAATATTGCCAGCGTGATTTTCGCGATTTCCCCGGGTTGGAACGAAAATGGCCCAATGGAAATCCATACGGTGGCTCCGTAGACGCTGCCGGCAGAGATGCCGGGCACCAGTGGCAGGATCAACAGAACCACCGAGGCGAGCAGTGAAATATAGGTGTAGCGGCGCAGGATGCGGTGGTCGCGCAAAAGCCAGATCACGGTGATGGCCGCGACCACGGCAAGCGAGGTCCACATCCACTGCCGAGTTGCATCCTTTAGGCCGGAGGTGATGTCAAGGCGGTGGATGACCGCCAGGCCCAAGCCATTGAGAGCAACAACAACCGGCAATATGACCGGATCGGCATATTTCGCCTTGATGCGCAGTGTCACATGGAAAGCGATGGACAGACCTGCCAAAACGGCCAGTTGCGTGTAGAAATCGTTGTCAATGTTGCGGCCCAAGTTGAGGTTGACCAAGGCATTGGCCAGTGCCGACATGCCCAGGGCAAGCAGCAACAGGAGCAGCTCGGTGTTGCGTCGTGGCTTTGCCACGGTGAGCAGCTGACTCACTTTCCACCTCCAGGGATGCATGTCGGGTTGGCCGCAGGTGTTGCCGTGGCACTGGCTGAACTGCCGGCTTTGGTGCCCGCAGTGCTTTTCGCGGACGGAGACGGTGCTGCGGCAGTGGTGGGAGGCGCTGTTGCTGGGGCAGTGGCGGCCGGGGCTGTGGCGGTGCCGGGTGCAGCCCCGGAGGCTGACGGTTTTCCTGTGGGCTGGGCGGTGCTTGGCGGGGCGACCAAGTCGCAGGGGGGAAGACTGGTTCCCGTGCCCAATTGGAGATCCTTGATGATCTGCTCGGCATCGCCCAGTGTTGCTGCCGGCATGGTCTGGGCCACCAGCTGCTGGGAATAGTTGGGCAGGGACTTAACTTCCACCGTCGTTTCCCGGTATAGATGCGACAGTGAAATGGGTCCCAATGACTGTGAGACACCTTGGTAGATGGCCACATTGCCCTGCGAAACACCGACGAAGAACTGCGTCTGGGTCCATGCATAGGCGGCCCAGCTGCCGGCCACAACGGCCAGCGCAGTCAGCACTCCGATGATCGCCAATACAACAGGGCGGTAGCGCAGTCGCGGCAGGGACACCTCCGTGTCTTCCACGACGGTGGGTGCTGCAGAGGTCTTGTGGGTGAGAACGGTGGCAGCGCGCTGCGTGGCAGGACGGCGGGCCAGGTGCGGAATCTTTCCTTCCGCATTTGCCGTCAGCGCAGCGCCCACCAATTCGTGGTCGCGTGATGCAAGCAGCTGGCGAATCGCCTTTTCGCGGATATTGAGATCCAAGGCGCCAGCGTCGGACTCCGCATCGATGCCTGATTCTTCATCGGCAACCACAGCGCCATTAACGCCAGCCTCCGCGTCCGCATCGTCGCTTGCGGCAACAACAGGGGAGGCTGCCGAGGACGCCAACGGCGCCTCTCCGGCGTCGTACGTGCCTTCAACGCTCAGGGAGGCCGCCGTCGTATGGGCATCAGCAGGCTGGACGGCATTGAGGGAGGCTGTGGGCGCGTCGTCACCAGCGCTCTCAGCGATGTCAAAGACGACCACAGTGACGTTGTCGGGGGAGCCGGCGGCAAGCGTCAGGTCGATCAGTGTGTCGGCGGCCGTGGCCAGTGACTTGGTGTTGCGAATGACCTCTTCGATCATCTCGTGGCGGACAAAGTTGAGCCCGTCGGAGCAGAGCAGCCAACGCTCACCGGCGGCCGCGTCAAAGTACTGCAAATCCAGTTCGGGGGAGGCATCAACGTCGCCCAGGACGCGCATGAGAACGTTCTTGTGCGGGTGGACCTCGGCTTCGGCCTCGGTCATACGACCCTCGTCGATCATGCGCTGGACGAAGGTGTGGTCGATACTCAGCTGCTCAAAGACGCCATCCTTGAGCCGGTACGCACGCGAATCGCCGATGTGCGCGAACGCCAGGCGCTTTTCGGAGAGCAGCAGTGCGGTCACGGTGGTGCCCATGCCGGCAAGTTTTGGATTGACGTGAACCAGCTCGGAGAGCAGCGAATTGGCGCTTTGAATCTCGTCAGCGAGATTCGCTCCGGCATCTTGGCCATGGCGATTGTGATCCAGGTGGATCAGGTCCAGGACGGTGGAGGCACTGGCGACATCCCCTCCAGCATGACCGCCCATGCCGTCGGCGACAACGGCCAGATAGTGGCCGGCGTAGGCGGAGTCATCATTCTTCGCCCTGACCATGCCCACATGTGATCTGGCGGCGTAGCGCAGAATCAGCGGGTTTTCGGCCATGTTCACGGCCTCAATTCGATGACCGTTTTGCCGATCCGCACCGGGACACCCAATTCCACGGGAAGTGCACGCGTCAACGCCGCACCGCCGAGGAAGGTTCCGTTGGTGGAGCCCAAATCTTCAATAAACCAGCGAGTTCCCTGCGGGAACAGGCGCGCGTGACGGCCGGAAGCATAGTCATCTTCAAGCACCAGGGTGGCTTCCTGGGCGCGGCCCAACAAGATTGGCACGCCGGACAGCTCCAGCGTGGTCCCTGCCAAGGGTCCCTCGGTTACTACCAATTCACGCGCCTGCATCTTTGCCGGAGGAGCCTCGTCGACGAGCTCAGGGTGCTTGCGGGCCTGCCGGGCTGTGGGCGCGCCAACTTTGGCCTTGCGGCCGATGACCAGGTCGCGGCGCATGGCTGCCACGACGGCGAACACCATGATCCACATCAGAATCAGGAAGCCGAAGCGCAGGATTGTTACAACAAGGCTGAGATCGTTCATCGCGGCCCTCCGCGTACGGGGAGGACTCGGAAGGTGATTTGGGTCCGGCCCATGGTGATGTTTGATCCGTCCTGCAGGGGCGCTGACCCTTGGACACGGTGGCCGTCCACGTAGCTGCCGTTGGTGGAACCAAGATCCACGGCTGTGCTCACGCCGGCCGATGTGCGGATTTCCAAATGTTTGCGGGAAACGCCTGTGTCATCTATCAGGATGTCGGCTTCCGATGAACGGCCAAGGACGATAGAGGCGGCGTTCAGAGAGTAGCGCTGGCCGTCAATGTCAAGGACCTGCTGTCCCTGAGGGGCCTCGGGTTGAACGGGCGACGGCGTTGGTTGGCGTTTGTACACTGGCGCCGGCTGTACCTGGGCGACGGGGCTTTGGGTGGGCCGGGCCGGTGCGTTCTGTGGGGCTTGAGCAGGCGCAGATTGTGACGGCGCCGCACCTTCCTTCTCTGTGGAAGAAAGGACCTCAAACTGGCCTGCTCGCAGTTCGGCCTGGTGGTTGAAGGCCACACGTACGGGGCCCTGCAGCACGTAGCCCTGGCTGCGTGCGTGGTTGATGACAACATCGCACAGCTCTTCAGCGAGGGTGACTCCCCAGGCGCGGGCCCGTTCAAAGTCGGTGTCGCCCAGCTCAATGTTGAAAACGTTCGGGGCCAAGGTGCGGCCCGCGTCAAGGGTCATGGCCTTGTCGTCAAGCTCCCGGCGGAGGGCGTTGGCCATCTCCACTGGCTGCAGGGTCTTGGAGCCAAGTGAGAAGGCACCACGCACTGCCTTTTCAATGCCCTTTTCGACGTTGTCAAACAATCCCATGCGCTCTCCTCTCCTCAAGGTCTTGATGCTGCTTGTTGTTACCGCCCATAGGTGGACGAATTCAATGTTCCAATCGCACCACGGATGGGCGCAACACCTGAGCCGACCGCGCTGCGGGCAACTCTGTTCAAGCTTGATACTACTGCCGCAGTCTTTGAATATACCCATAAGGTGGCTCGAATGTGGCAAAGTTCCTACCGTAGTAGGGGGAATTGCCTGGTTCATGAAGTGCCCCAAGTTCCGTGTGATGTAGGGGATAAAGGGGGGTCCCAAAGGCTGCGCCAGGTACCCTTTCTGGTGTGCGGAACGGCTCGTTTAGGTGAATCGGGCAAACGTCCTATATGCTTGATCTCGCTGTTCCACTGAAAGCCGAAAATACTTCGGCAAGACGGTGAAATAGTTCGAAACGCGCGAGTGGCGGAACGGCAGACGCGCTGGCTTCAGGTGCCAGTGTCCGAGAGGGCGTGGGGGTTCAAATCCCCCCTCGCGCACGTTTTGAAGAATCCCCGGTAAGAACCAAGAGTTCTTACCGGGGATTTTTTGTTGCCCAAAAACCCTCCGTCACCTTTTGAGGCTTTGCGAGAACCCCGTGACCATTCGGGCCTTCCTTGCACCGCTACTTCTCTCTAATGATTCTTGGCAGGCATGGTTCGCGCTGGCGGGACTGATGTAGGGCTGCTGCCGTGGGACCCGCGTTCTCTCTCTCTCTCTCTCTCTAGGCAGCTGGGCACTTCTGGCAAGCACCGCCTCACCTGCGTCATGTACCTATATATAGGTACATGCGGCCTCGGGCTACGCAGCCGCCCTGGAATGCACGCGCCGCTGCCTGGCGACGGATACCCGGACCCTATGTATGGAGCGGCGTTGACCCCGAGGTCATGCACTTCCCATCAAGAGGTAAGGAATCGGGTGCCGACATATAGAACAAGCAGGCGACCATGAGGCATAGGATCGTGCCATGAAGCAACTTATGGTGGGAATTGGTATTCAGCTCGGAAGCTCGGCGGTGGCTATTATCTTGGCCGCGTTGCTCTTGCATCGCTTCACGTTGGGCTTCGGAGGCTTCATCACCGCAGTAGTCGTCTTTACTATTGCGCAATCACTGCTGGTGGGGCTGATCAGCAAACTCGCCACCAAGTACGCGCCGGCATTGGCAGGTGCAGCGACACTGGTTTCAACCTGGCTTGCCCTTCTGATTGCCAGCCTCCCGTTTGGAGGCATTAGGATCCACGGATTTCTGACTTGGATCTGGGCCGCCCTCATCGTGTGGGCCATTACCGCCTTGTGTGCCGTGTTGGTGCCGAAGTACCTAATAAAGAACTCATCCAAGCAATAGGGCAGCACTCACGAACGCCCCCACTGTGGGTGTGATCGAGCGCACGGGCCTAGGATTTGCACGCCCTAAAAAAGGTGTGTATTGTTTTTCGAGTTGCCCCGCTTGATGCGGGAGCGGCGGACTCCCTGGTATTTGAGCCGGTATTTTTGCCGGTTGTTCTGCCGTGTGTTGAGGGATGTGGATCGGGTTTGACCGGGTTTGCATTGCTGAATGTTTGGGGGTAAGATTGAAAAGTTGCCTCGGCACTGATCGCCACGGATTGTTTGATGGTTCGGGTGTGTTGGCTGGGTGTGGTTGTTGTTTGAGAACTCAATAGTGTGCCAAGTTTTTATTGATACCAATTTATTTATATTGAATTGGTTATTTGGTTGTGTGTTGCCGCCCCTGTGGTGATGCATGATCGTTTAGCTGGTTTCGAATTTAGTGCATGCGTTGCTCACCATTTTCCGGTGGTTTCGTGTGTGTCTGTTTAGTTATTAACGGAGAGTTTGATCCTGGCTCAGGATGAACGCTGGCGGCGTGCTTAACACATGCAAGTCGAACGATGAACCCCGCTTGCGGGGGGATTAGTGGCGAACGGGTGAGTAACACGTGAGTAACCTGCCCTTAACTCTGGGATAAGCCTTGGAAACGGGGTCTAATACTGGATATTGACTTTTCCTCGCATGGGGATTGGTTGAAAGATTTATTGGTTTTGGATGGACTCGCGGCCTATCAGCTTGTTGGTGAGGTAATGGCTCACCAAGGCGACGACGGGTAGCCGGCCTGAGAGGGTGACCGGCCACACTGGGACTGAGACACGGCCCAGACTCCTACGGGAGGCAGCAGTGGGGAATATTGCACAATGGGCGAAAGCCTGATGCAGCGACGCCGCGTGAGGGATGACGGCCTTCGGGTTGTAAACCTCTTTCAGTAGGGAACAAGGCCAGACGTTGTCTGGTTGAGGGTACTTGCAGAAGAAGCGCCGGCTAACTACGTGCCAGCAGCCGCGGTAATACGTAGGGCGCAAGCGTTATCCGGAATTATTGGGCGTAAAGAGCTCGTAGGCGGTTTGTCGCGTCTGCCGTGAAAGTCCGGGGCTCAACCCCGGATCTGCGGTGGGTACGGGCAGACTAGAGTGATGTAGGGGAGACTGGAATTCCTGGTGTAGCGGTGAAATGCGCAGATATCAGGAGGAACACCGATGGCGAAGGCAGGTCTCTGGGCATTAACTGACGCTGAGGAGCGAAAGCATGGGGAGCGAACAGGATTAGATACCCTGGTAGTCCATGCCGTAAACGTTGGGCACTAGGTGTGGGGGACATTCCACGTTTTCCGCGCCGTAGCTAACGCATTAAGTGCCCCGCCTGGGGAGTACGGCCGCAAGGCTAAAACTCAAAGGAATTGACGGGGGCCCGCACAAGCGGCGGAGCATGCGGATTAATTCGATGCAACGCGAAGAACCTTACCAAGGCTTGACATGAACCGGAAATACCTGGAAACAGGTGCCCCGCTTGCGGTCGGTTTACAGGTGGTGCATGGTTGTCGTCAGCTCGTGTCGTGAGATGTTGGGTTAAGTCCCGCAACGAGCGCAACCCTCGTTCTATGTTGCCAGCACGTGATGGTGGGGACTCATAGGAGACTGCCGGGGTCAACTCGGAGGAAGGTGAGGACGACGTCAAATCATCATGCCCCTTATGTCTTGGGCTTCACGCATGCTACAATGGCCGGTACAATGGGTTGCGATACTGTGAGGTGGAGCTAATCCCAAAAAGCCGGTCTCAGTTCGGATTGGGGTCTGCAACTCGACCCCATGAAGTCGGAGTCGCTAGTAATCGCAGATCAGCAACGCTGCGGTGAATACGTTCCCGGGCCTTGTACACACCGCCCGTCAAGTCACGAAAGTTGGTAACACCCGAAGCCGGTGGCCTAACCCCCTTGTGGGGAGGGAGCTGTCGAAGGTGGGACTGGCGATTGGGACTAAGTCGTAACAAGGTAGCCGTACCGGAAGGTGCGGCTGGATCACCTCCTTTCTAAGGAGCACCAATCACCAACACAACCCCGCATGGGTGTTGAGCGTTGCGTGGTAGGAGAATAGTACGTAGCGGGAACGAAAGTTTCCCGGCGTGCTGCTCAAGGGTGGAATATCAATAAAATAGGTGCCTGCCGGCACGGGCCAATCTGAATCGAGTACAACAACCTTTTGGGGTTGTGGGGAAAAGTTCATCAAGGATTGGTGTGTTCTGGTGGGTGGTGTTTGGCACACTGTTGGGTCCTGAAACAACAACGGGTCATCGATTTCCTTCGTGGGGATCGTCGATCGTTGTTGATTTCTGGTTTCCCTCACATAACTGAACCGGTCACTGGGTGACACACATTTTTGTGTGTCTGGTGGTTGGGGAACGTGTGTGAAGGGGTTGTTGTTTGAGAACTACATAGTGAACGCGAGCATCTTTTATAAGAAAGCAATTTCTTTGAGAATATGAAATAAAACCTGGATCTGACACCACCTTTTGGGGTGGTGCTGGTTTCCATGGTTTTCTCGATAATCAAAAATCATGATGCACCCGCTTTGGTGTGGTGTGTTGTGTTTGACTGCATGTGTGTGGTCAAGTTTTTAAGGGCGCACGGTGGATGCCTTGGCATTAGGAGCCGAAGAAGGACGTAGGAATCTGCGATAAGCCTCGGGGAGTTGATAACCAAACTTTGATCCGAGGGTGTCCGAATGGGGGAACCCCGCCACCGGTTGCAAGACCAGGTGGTGACCCGCATCTGAATATATAGGATGTGTGGAGGGAACGTGGGGAAGTGAAACATCTCAGTACCCACAGGAAGAGAAAACAATAGTGATTCCGTTAGTAGTGGCGAGCGAACGCGGATCAGGCTAAACCGTGTCATGTGTGATAGCCGGCGGGCGTTGCATGGTGCGGGGTTGTGGGACTTACCGATCTAGTTCTGCCGGACTAGGAAGGGGAATGGTGCATGTATAGGTGAACGGTTTTGAATGGCCGACCGTAGAGGGTGAGAGTCCCGTAACTGAAATGCAGTGCACTCCCTGGTGAGTATCCCAAGTAGCACGGGGCCCGAGAAATCCCGTGTGAATCTGTCAGGACCACCTGATAAGCCTAAATACTACCTAATGACCGATAGCGGACAAGTACCGTGAGGGAAAGGTGAAAAGTACCCCGGGAGGGGAGTGAAATAGTACCTGAAACCGTGTGCTTACAATCCGTCAGAGCAAGCGTGCATCCTTTGGGGTGTAGTTGTTCTTGTGATGGCGTGCCTTTTGAAGAATGAGCCTGCGAGTTAGTGTTACGTCGCGAGGTTAACCCGTGTGGGGAAGCCGTAGCGAAAGCGAGTCTGAATAGGGCGAGTGTAGTGGCGTGATCTAGACCCGAAGCGAAGTGATCTACCCATGGCCAGGTTGAAGCGCGTGTAAGAGCGCGTGGAGGACCGAACCCACTTCAGTTGAAAATGGAGGGGATGAGCTGTGGGTAGGGGTGAAAGGCCAATCAAACTTCGTGATAGCTGGTTCTCCCCGAAATGCATTTAGGTGCAGCGTTGCGTGTTTCTTACTGGAGGTAGAGCTACTGGATGGCTAATGGGCCCTACAAGGTTACTGACGTCAGCCAAACTCCGAATGCCGGTAAGTCAGAGCGTAGCAGTGAGACTGTGGGGGATAAGCTTCATAGTCGAGAGGGAAACAGCCCAGACCACCAACTAAGGCCCCTAAGCGTGTGCTAAGTGGGAAAGGATGTGGGATTGCTTAGACAACCAGGAGGTTGGCTTAGAAGCAGCCATCCTTAAAAGAGTGCGTAATAGCTCACTGGTCAAGTGATTCCGCGCCGACAATGTAGCGGGGCTCAAGTACACCGCCGAAGTTGTGGATTTCAAACATTGCCCTAGCCAAAGCTTGCTTTGGTTCAGGGGTTTGGAGTGGTAGGGGAGCGTCGTGTGGGCATTGAAGCTGCAGTGTGAACTAGCAGTGGAGCCCACACGAGTGAGAATGCAGGCATGAGTAGCGAAAGACGGGTGAGAAACCCGTCCGCCGAATGATCAAGGGTTCCAGGGTCAAGCTAATCTGCCCTGGGTAAGTCGGGACCTAAGGCGAGGCCGACAGGCGTAGTCGATGGACAACGGGTTGATATTCCCGTACCGGTGAAGAACCGCCCCTATTGAACCGGTGATACTAACCACCCAAACCACCACTGCGTGTCCTTCGGGACCAGGGTGTGTGGGGAGCGTGGGACCTGAACCGGGGAGGTAAACGTATTAACAGGTGTGACGCAGGAAGGTAGCCGAGCCGGGCGATGGTAGTCCCGGTCTAAGGATGTAGGAAACACGATAGGCAAATCCGTTGTGTTGTCTTTGATGACGATTCTGAGATCTGATGGGACCCCCGTACGGGGGAATTCGGTGATCCTATGCTGCCTAGAAAAGCATCGACGTGAGGTTCCAACCGCCCGTACCCCAAACCGACACAGGTGATCAGGTAGAGAATACTAAGGCGATCGAGAGAATTATGGTTAAGGAACTCGGCAAAATGCCCCCGTAACTTCGGGAGAAGGGGGGCCTGCCCCGTGAAGGAACCTAGCGTTCCGTGAGCGGGTGTGGGCCGCAGAGACCAGGGGGAAGCGACTGTTTACTAAAAACACAGGTCCGTGCGAAGTCGCAAGACGATGTATACGGACTGACTCCTGCCCGGTGCTGGAAGGTTAAGAGGACCGGTTAGCACACTTGTGTGCGAAGCTGAGAATTTAAGCCCCAGTAAACGGCGGTGGTAACTATAACCATCCTAAGGTAGCGAAATTCCTTGTCGGGTAAGTTCCGACCTGCACGAATGGAGTAACGACTTCCCCGCTGTCTCAACCATAAACTCGGCGAAATTGCAGTACGAGTAAAGATGCTCGTTACGCGCAGCAGGACGGAAAGACCCCGAGACCTTTACTATAGTTTGGTATTGGTGTTCGGAGTGGCTTGTGTAGGATAGGTGGGAGACTGTGAAACCGCAACGCTAGTTGTGGTGGAGTCATCGTTGAAATACCACTCTGGTCACTTTGGACATCTAACTTCGGCCCGTAATCCGGGTCAGGGACAGTGCCTGATGGGTAGTTTAACTGGGGCGGTTGCCTCCTAAAAAGTAACGGAGGCGCCCAAAGGTTCCCTCAGCCTGGTTGGCAATCAGGTTTCGAGTGTAAGTGCACAAGGGAGCTTGACTGTGAGAGGGACACCTCGAGCAGGGACGAAAGTCGGGACTAGTGATCCGGCGGCACATTGTGGAATGGCCGTCGCTCAACGGATAAAAGGTACCTCGGGGATAACAGGCTGATCTTGCCCAAGAGTCCATATCGACGGCATGGTTTGGCACCTCGATGTCGGCTCGTCGCATCCTGGGGCTGGAGTAGGTCCCAAGGGTTGGGCTGTTCGCCCATTAAAGCGGTACGCGAGCTGGGTTTAGAACGTCGTGAGACAGTTCGGTCCCTATCCGCTGCGCGCGCAGGAAATTTGAGAAGGGCTGTCCTTAGTACGAGAGGACCGGGACGGACGAACCTCTGGTGTGTCAGTTGTACTGCCAAGTGCATCGCTGATTAGCTACGTTCGGATGGGATAACCGCTGAAAGCATCTAAGCGGGAAGCCCGCTTCAAGATGAGATTTCCATACACAGTTATGTGTGAGAGGCCCCCAGCTAGACCACTGGGTTGATAGGCCGGACGTGGAAGCGAGGACTAAAGACTCGTGAAGCTGACCGGTACTAATAGGCCGATAACTTACACCACACACACTCTTATAACTAAAAAGACTGCTCGCGTTCACTATGTGGTTCCCAAACAACAAACCCACCCGTTTGTTAATGGAAACCAAACCACGGATCAACACCTGTGATAACCCCCACCCCACAGTGGCGGGACACCCACCAAAAACATCCCGTATAATAAAATACTGTTGTTCATCACAGAACACCCAACAAGCCACCCAACCAATCACTTGGTCTTGGGGAACGAGTTACGGTGGTCATAGCGTGGGGGAAACGCCCGGTCCCATTCCGAACCCGGAAGCTAAGACCCACAGCGCCGATGGTACTGCATTCGAGAGGATGTGGGAGAGTAGGACACCGCCGGACAACACATAAAAACAGGTCGAGGCCCCACACCACCAGGTGCGGGGCCTCCCTGCAATAACAACAACCCAACCCACCACCACCCCCTACCCTCACGGCCACCCCACCCGGTGGCCACAGCTGTTTAACCCACCAGAACGCTCCCTCACGTTCCGGGCCATATCGACGGATCCTCCCTCACGTTCCGGAGGCTGCCCGCCACCTCGAAGCCACCGATCCACCGAAACCACCGGGTACGGAAACGACCGGGTACGGAAACGTCCGGGTACAGAAACGTCCGGGTACGGAAATGACCGGGCCCCGAAACCATGGCCACCCCACCCGGTGGCCGTCCTTGTTTAACAACCCAGTGTTGAGTAGCCCAGTCCGGATCACCGTGCGGGGTGGTTCCTGACGGGGCATCAGATGCCATGTGTTTCTTGTTGGTGTTAGTGGCATTGATGGAGGTAACTTCCTGGATCACGTCAGTGATGACCTGGGGCGGGGATCTGCTGCTTCCGGGCCGGCTGGGTGGAGGCCAGGGTTGGGTGTGTGGTGCCGTTGGTCGGCACCGTCGTCCCGCCGGTGGGTTCTTCCCTGCCGGCGCCCTGGAGTCACCGCACCGTCGGTGTGGCAGGGTCGCAGTGCCCGGCCAGGGATGTTGGAGACCGGGGCCAGGTGGTGTTCACTCAACCGTGCGGTGGTGCGGTGGTGCGGTGGTGCGATGCCGCGAAGCCGCGGTGGTGTGCTGGTGCGGATTGCCGGGGCCGGCTGCGCCGGGCACCAACTGGTGCTTGTCGCACTTTTTTTGATGTGGTGGTGCCGGTCCAGGTCATTGACGGGGATGCCGTGGAAGCGGCCCACCTCCAGATCCTCGCAGCAGCCAGGCAGCCAGGGAGCTTGATGGCAGGGAAGTTCGACGGCGCCGTGATGGTAGGGAAGTTAGACGGCGTGATGGCGTGATGGCGTGATGGCGTTGTCGGTTGGTGGGGTGGACGCTGGCTGTTGAGGGGGTTCGGGGTGTGGTGCTGGGCACAGTATCGGGTGGTGGGTGGCCTGCTGGGTGGCTGGGCAGGGGTGCCCGGGCCGTGGGCGGGGTGGTGTTCCGGGTCGTTATCCCGGGCGTTTCCGCGGGGTTTCGGGGCGCCGGGGTGTGGTGGTGGGTGTCACAGGGTGTGGAGTTGGTGTTGGCGGGTAAAGGTGTGTATTGTTTTTCGAGTTGCCCCGCTTGATGCGGGAGCGGCGGACTCCCTGGTATTTGAGCCGGTATTTTTGCCGGTTGTTCTGCCGTGTGTTGAGGGATGTGGATCGGGTTTGACCGGGTTTGCATTGCTGAATGTTTGGGGGTAAGATTGAAAAAGTTGCCTCGGCACTGATCGCCACGGATTGTTTGATGGTTCGGGTGTGTTGGCTGGGTGTGGTTGTTGTTTGAGAACTCAATAGTGTGCCAAGTTTTATTGATACCAATTTATTTATATTGAATTGGTTATTTGGTTGTGTGTTGCCGCCCCTGTGGTGATGCATGATCGTTTAGCTGGTTTCGAATTTAGTGCATGCGTTGCTCACCATTTTCCGGTGGTTGCGTGTGTGTCTGTTTAGTTATTAACGGAGAGTTTGATCCTGGCTCAGGATGAACGCTGGCGGCGTGCTTAACACATGCAAGTCGAACGATGAACCCCGCTTGCGGGGGGATTAGTGGCGAACGGGTGAGTAACACGTGAGTAACCTGCCCTTAACTCTGGGATAAGCCTTGGAAACGGGGTCTAATACTGGATATTGACTTTTCCTCGCATGGGGATTGGTTGAAAGATTTATTGGTTTTGGATGGACTCGCGGCCTATCAGCTTGTTGGTGAGGTAATGGCTCACCAAGGCGACGACGGGTAGCCGGCCTGAGAGGGTGACCGGCCACACTGGGACTGAGACACGGCCCAGACTCCTACGGGAGGCAGCAGTGGGGAATATTGCACAATGGGCGAAAGCCTGATGCAGCGACGCCGCGTGAGGGATGACGGCCTTCGGGTTGTAAACCTCTTTCAGTAGGGAACAAGGCCAGACGTTGTCTGGTTGAGGGTACTTGCAGAAGAAGCGCCGGCTAACTACGTGCCAGCAGCCGCGGTAATACGTAGGGCGCAAGCGTTATCCGGAATTATTGGGCGTAAAGAGCTCGTAGGCGGTTTGTCGCGTCTGCCGTGAAAGTCCGGGGCTCAACCCCGGATCTGCGGTGGGTACGGGCAGACTAGAGTGATGTAGGGGAGACTGGAATTCCTGGTGTAGCGGTGAAATGCGCAGATATCAGGAGGAACACCGATGGCGAAGGCAGGTCTCTGGGCATTAACTGACGCTGAGGAGCGAAAGCATGGGGAGCGAACAGGATTAGATACCCTGGTAGTCCATGCCGTAAACGTTGGGCACTAGGTGTGGGGGACATTCCACGTTTTCCGCGCCGTAGCTAACGCATTAAGTGCCCCGCCTGGGGAGTACGGCCGCAAGGCTAAAACTCAAAGGAATTGACGGGGGCCCGCACAAGCGGCGGAGCATGCGGATTAATTCGATGCAACGCGAAGAACCTTACCAAGGCTTGACATGAACCGGAAATACCTGGAAACAGGTGCCCCGCTTGCGGTCGGTTTACAGGTGGTGCATGGTTGTCGTCAGCTCGTGTCGTGAGATGTTGGGTTAAGTCCCGCAACGAGCGCAACCCTCGTTCTATGTTGCCAGCACGTGATGGTGGGGACTCATAGGAGACTGCCGGGGTCAACTCGGAGGAAGGTGAGGACGACGTCAAATCATCATGCCCCTTATGTCTTGGGCTTCACGCATGCTACAATGGCCGGTACAATGGGTTGCGATACTGTGAGGTGGAGCTAATCCCAAAAAGCCGGTCTCAGTTCGGATTGGGGTCTGCAACTCGACCCCATGAAGTCGGAGTCGCTAGTAATCGCAGATCAGCAACGCTGCGGTGAATACGTTCCCGGGCCTTGTACACACCGCCCGTCAAGTCACGAAAGTTGGTAACACCCGAAGCCGGTGGCCTAACCCCCTTGTGGGGAGGGAGCTGTCGAAGGTGGGACTGGCGATTGGGACTAAGTCGTAACAAGGTAGCCGTACCGGAAGGTGCGGCTGGATCACCTCCTTTCTAAGGAGCACCAATCACCAACACAACCCCGCATGGGTGTTGAGCGTTGCGTGGTAGGAGAATAGTACGTAGCGGGAACGAAAGTTTCCCGGCGTGCTGCTCAAGGGTGGAATATCAATAAAATAGGTGCCTGCCGGCACGGGCCAATCTGAATCGAGTACAACAACCTTTTGGGGTTGTGGGGAAAAGTTCATCAAGGATTGGTGTGTTCTGGTGGGTGGTGTTTGGCACACTGTTGGGTCCTGAAACAACAACGGGTCATCGATTTCCTTCGTGGGGATCGTCGATCGTTGTTGATTTCTGGTTTCCCTCACATAACTGAACCGGTCACTGGGTGACACACATTTTTGTGTGTCTGGTGGTTGGGGAACGTGTGTGAAGGGGTTGTTGTTTGAGAACTACATAGTGAACGCGAGCATCTTTTATAAGAAAGCAATTTCTTTGAGAATATGAAATAAAACCTGGATCTGACACCACCTTTTGGGGTGGTGCTGGTTTCCATGGTTTTCTCGATAATCAAAAATCATGATGCACCCGCTTTGGTGTGGTGTGTTGTGTTTGACTGCATGTGTGTGGTCAAGTTTTTAAGGGCGCACGGTGGATGCCTTGGCATTAGGAGCCGAAGAAGGACGTAGGAATCTGCGATAAGCCTCGGGGAGTTGATAACCAAACTTTGATCCGAGGGTGTCCGAATGGGGGAACCCCGCCACCGGTTGCAAGACCAGGTGGTGACCCGCATCTGAATATATAGGATGTGTGGAGGGAACGTGGGGAAGTGAAACATCTCAGTACCCACAGGAAGAGAAAACAATAGTGATTCCGTTAGTAGTGGCGAGCGAACGCGGATCAGGCTAAACCGTGTCATGTGTGATAGCCGGCGGGCGTTGCATGGTGCGGGGTTGTGGGACTTACCGATCTAGTTCTGCCGGACTAGGAAGGGGAATGGTGCATGTATAGGTGAACGGTTTTGAATGGCCGACCGTAGAGGGTGAGAGTCCCGTAACTGAAATGCAGTGCACTCCCTGGTGAGTATCCCAAGTAGCACGGGGCCCGAGAAATCCCGTGTGAATCTGTCAGGACCACCTGATAAGCCTAAATACTACCTAATGACCGATAGCGGACAAGTACCGTGAGGGAAAGGTGAAAAGTACCCCGGGAGGGGAGTGAAATAGTACCTGAAACCGTGTGCTTACAATCCGTCAGAGCAAGCGTGCATCCTTTGGGGTGTAGTTGTTCTTGTGATGGCGTGCCTTTTGAAGAATGAGCCTGCGAGTTAGTGTTACGTCGCGAGGTTAACCCGTGTGGGGAAGCCGTAGCGAAAGCGAGTCTGAATAGGGCGAGTGTAGTGGCGTGATCTAGACCCGAAGCGAAGTGATCTACCCATGGCCAGGTTGAAGCGCGTGTAAGAGCGCGTGGAGGACCGAACCCACTTCAGTTGAAAATGGAGGGGATGAGCTGTGGGTAGGGGTGAAAGGCCAATCAAACTTCGTGATAGCTGGTTCTCCCCGAAATGCATTTAGGTGCAGCGTTGCGTGTTTCTTACTGGAGGTAGAGCTACTGGATGGCTAATGGGCCCTACAAGGTTACTGACGTCAGCCAAACTCCGAATGCCGGTAAGTCAGAGCGTAGCAGTGAGACTGTGGGGGATAAGCTTCATAGTCGAGAGGGAAACAGCCCAGACCACCAACTAAGGCCCCTAAGCGTGTGCTAAGTGGGAAAGGATGTGGGATTGCTTAGACAACCAGGAGGTTGGCTTAGAAGCAGCCATCCTTAAAAGAGTGCGTAATAGCTCACTGGTCAAGTGATTCCGCGCCGACAATGTAGCGGGGCTCAAGTACACCGCCGAAGTTGTGGATTTCAAACATTGCCCTAGCCAAAGCTTGCTTTGGTTCAGGGGTTTGGAGTGGTAGGGGAGCGTCGTGTGGGCATTGAAGCTGCAGTGTGAACTAGCAGTGGAGCCCACACGAGTGAGAATGCAGGCATGAGTAGCGAAAGACGGGTGAGAAACCCGTCCGCCGAATGATCAAGGGTTCCAGGGTCAAGCTAATCTGCCCTGGGTAAGTCGGGACCTAAGGCGAGGCCGACAGGCGTAGTCGATGGACAACGGGTTGATATTCCCGTACCGGTGAAGAACCGCCCCTATTGAACCGGTGATACTAACCACCCAAACCACCACTGCGTGTCCTTCGGGACCAGGGTGTGTGGGGAGCGTGGGACCTGAACCGGGGAGGTAAACGTATTAACAGGTGTGACGCAGGAAGGTAGCCGAGCCGGGCGATGGTAGTCCCGGTCTAAGGATGTAGGAAACACGATAGGCAAATCCGTTGTGTTGTCTTTGATGACGATTCTGAGATCTGATGGGACCCCCGTACGGGGGAATTCGGTGATCCTATGCTGCCTAGAAAAGCATCGACGTGAGGTTCCAACCGCCCGTACCCCAAACCGACACAGGTGATCAGGTAGAGAATACTAAGGCGATCGAGAGAATTATGGTTAAGGAACTCGGCAAAATGCCCCCGTAACTTCGGGAGAAGGGGGGCCTGCCCCGTGAAGGAACCTAGCGTTCCGTGAGCGGGTGTGGGCCGCAGAGACCAGGGGGAAGCGACTGTTTACTAAAAACACAGGTCCGTGCGAAGTCGCAAGACGATGTATACGGACTGACTCCTGCCCGGTGCTGGAAGGTTAAGAGGACCGGTTAGCACACTTGTGTGCGAAGCTGAGAATTTAAGCCCCAGTAAACGGCGGTGGTAACTATAACCATCCTAAGGTAGCGAAATTCCTTGTCGGGTAAGTTCCGACCTGCACGAATGGAGTAACGACTTCCCCGCTGTCTCAACCATAAACTCGGCGAAATTGCAGTACGAGTAAAGATGCTCGTTACGCGCAGCAGGACGGAAAGACCCCGAGACCTTTACTATAGTTTGGTATTGGTGTTCGGAGTGGCTTGTGTAGGATAGGTGGGAGACTGTGAAACCGCAACGCTAGTTGTGGTGGAGTCATCGTTGAAATACCACTCTGGTCACTTTGGACATCTAACTTCGGCCCGTAATCCGGGTCAGGGACAGTGCCTGATGGGTAGTTTAACTGGGGCGGTTGCCTCCTAAAAAGTAACGGAGGCGCCCAAAGGTTCCCTCAGCCTGGTTGGCAATCAGGTTTCGAGTGTAAGTGCACAAGGGAGCTTGACTGTGAGAGGGACACCTCGAGCAGGGACGAAAGTCGGGACTAGTGATCCGGCGGCACATTGTGGAATGGCCGTCGCTCAACGGATAAAAGGTACCTCGGGGATAACAGGCTGATCTTGCCCAAGAGTCCATATCGACGGCATGGTTTGGCACCTCGATGTCGGCTCGTCGCATCCTGGGGCTGGAGTAGGTCCCAAGGGTTGGGCTGTTCGCCCATTAAAGCGGTACGCGAGCTGGGTTTAGAACGTCGTGAGACAGTTCGGTCCCTATCCGCTGCGCGCGCAGGAAATTTGAGAAGGGCTGTCCTTAGTACGAGAGGACCGGGACGGACGAACCTCTGGTGTGTCAGTTGTACTGCCAAGTGCATCGCTGATTAGCTACGTTCGGATGGGATAACCGCTGAAAGCATCTAAGCGGGAAGCCCGCTTCAAGATGAGATTTCCATACACAGTTATGTGTGAGAGGCCCCCAGCTAGACCACTGGGTTGATAGGCCGGACGTGGAAGCGAGGACTAAAGACTCGTGAAGCTGACCGGTACTAATAGGCCGATAACTTACACCACACACACTCTTATAACTAAAAAGACTGCTCGCGTTCACTATGTGGTTCCCAAACAACAAACCCACCCGTTTGTTAATGGAAACCAAACCAGGGATCAACACCTGTGATAACCCCCACCCCACAGTGGCGGGACACCCACAGGAACATCCCGTATAATAAAATACTGTTGTTCATCACAGAACACCCAACAAGCCACCCAACCAATCACTTGGTCTTGGGGAACGAGTTACGGTGGTCATAGCGTGGGGGAAACGCCCGGTCCCATTCCGAACCCGGAAGCTAAGACCCACAGCGCCGATGGTACTGCATTCGAGAGGATGTGGGAGAGTAGGACACCGCCGGACAACACATAAAAACAGGTCGAGGCCCCACACCACCAGGTGCGGGGCCTCCCTGCATTAAACACACCACCACCAAACACCACCACCAAACATCACCCCAAAACCACCACGGCCACCCCACCCGGTGGCCACACCCTTTTAACACCCACCAGCCACCCACACAGGCGACCCAGCTGGGCACCCAGGCACCGCCGTCGCACATCACCAACAACAACCCCTGGACTACACCGCCGGAGGCACAGCAGTGCTCGAACGCACCACAAGCTTCGTAGGGGTACTCCGCCACAACCGGGACATGCTGGACGCCGTCACTGGGCAACTGCTGCTCAAGGAGCGCCAGCCGTGGGGCGGTCTGAACGTCTCTACCTGTGGTGTGGGCCCACGGCCCCTTTACACAGGCGCAATTACCGCGAGCTCTCGTACACACCATTGGAATGTGCCCGTTACCCCGTTGCTGTAGGGCTGGAGATGCCCGAGCGCGAGAAACTGCAAACGATCGCGGCAGCAGCCGGGGTTTTGACCGGACCCCATTCCACGTAGATCGGCCTCTACGAACCCCGGCCTACCGCAGGAGAATGTCCGTGGCGGTCGCCGGGGACTGGCCTGTTGAGACGAAGCCTGAAACGTTGGCCTGCGGGTGTTTGATGATATCTGTGACAGAGCCGAGGTGCCGGGACAGGTCCACCTTGTCCTCAGGGGCGGCGAGCAGCAGTTGGAAACCGAATTCCTGCAGCGCGTTGATGCCGGCTCCGGCGTATTCGGAGTTTGCCTGGATGAAGGCCTCGTCGATCATGACTGTCCCGTAGGTGCTGTACCCCTGAACATCGATCCCGAGCTGGTAGGCCAGTGCCGCTCCCATGATGAAGGAGGTAAACCGCTGACCCTCGCCACCTGACAGTGTCCCGGGCTCCAACCCGATCTCGATTTCGCCGTTGGGGCGGTGTTCGTTGCAGCTGATGGTCACATGCTGGCGCACGTCCAGGACGGTGTCCGCCCAATGTGCCAGGGCAGGATCCGACAGGGCGTTGACCAGTCGTTCCAGCTGCTGGTAGCTGGATGCCATCTTTTCCTCGGTGGCCTTGGTGTACGCATTGCCCAGCGCCTCCTTGAGTTCCTTGCGGAATGCCCGGGCCTCGTCCGGAACGCTTGTTTTAACTTCCAGGCGCAGCCGGCTGCCCTTTTCAAAAGGCACGTCGGCCAGGATCTGGTTCAGCGGCAGGATGCGTTCCTCAATGGAGCGGCGCTCCTCCTCCAGCAGCTGCAGCAGGTCGGAGAAGCGTTCATAGGAGCGGTTGTTGAAGTACTCCTTGAACTCCTCCTGACGTTGGGGCAGTCCATCGGAAATGATCCTGCCGTACAGCTCTGCATAGTGGGTGGCAGCTTCGGCGCCCGTGCCGTGGCTTGCGCTCATGGAGGGCCCAAATTGCCGGGCAAAGGCCTTGAAGATCTCGCTCAGGGAGCCTTCCGTGCGGAATTGGCGTTCCTTGATGGTGGCCAGGCGCTCGCCCAGGTCGACGGCGACATGGCTCAATAACACTTCAAGCTCGTCGAGTGTGGCAGGTTCACCGTCGCGCAGGTATGGCTCAAAGGCCTCCTGCGCCCACTCGTCAGCCAGCTTGCCGGGGCCGCCGCCGGCCAAAACATCCTGCACGGCGGCCAGGTCCTTCTCAATCCCGGCCAGGTCATGGTGCAGCACGGCCACGCGGCCCACAGCAGCCTCAAGGTCTGCCTGGGCAGCCGCGAGGGATTCCCGCAGCTGGGCCAGGGTGGTGCTGCCGGCAATGGTCTGCTCCAGCGTGGCCTGCAATAATTCAAGTGCTGCGGCCGGAGCCGTGGCATCGAGTTGTTCAAAGCTGCGCCCGTCGGCGGCGATCCGTTTCAGGGCCGCCAGTCTGCGTGCCGACTGTTCCTTGGCCAAACTGCTTTGCGCAGCCGATGCTTCCGCGGCGGCCTGCTCGTCGGCGAGCAGCTGCGCCTGCTCCTCGAGCTGGGCAATCTTGGCGACGTTGTTGAACCCCAGCAGGTAGTCGGCCGGGTTGATGGTGCGGGTGTCCCGCTCAAACAGTGCTGAGCTGAGCTTCACCGTTCCCGCCTGGGAAACCGCCTTTACGTGCTCGTGCAGGGCCACATCGTCGTCCACACAGGTGAATGCAAAGTCGCAGGCGATTTTTCCCCGAAGCCAGGATCCGGCGTCGGACTCGTGGAAATCAAGTTTCGTCACCAGGTGGTTGCGGCCCTCTTTGGCAGGCTTGGCGGGAACGCCGAGGTTACTCCAGCGCAGCTTGCCGTGCCCGTCGAGGGTGTTGATTGCGGAGGTCACTGCGGCAATGTCCGAGCCGCGGATCAGCAAGGTGGTGGCCAGGGAGCGCAGCACCTTCTCCGCTGCCGGCCGCCACGCACCATGCCCGCTGCCAATATCCACCAACTCCCCGGCGAAGGGCATGTCCGCAGCGTTCAGTCCGGTGGCGGCACAAATGGCGCGGCGAGCTCCGGCACTCCGGGAGTCGATGTTGGAGCCGCGGCGTTCGTACGCGGCAATCTCGGCCCGCAGCGCCTTTTCCTGGGCCTTGACGTTCACACTGGCCGCTACCGCCTGGTACTCGCGGGTGCGGGCAGTCTCGGTCTCTTCCTGTTGATGTTCGACGCCGGATGCGGCCGCCGCGCGGGCGTCGGCCAGCCCCTGCGCGCTCCAGTCATACACGAGCCCGGCGCTGTCGAGATCGTCCCTTGCCGCGGTCTCGAGCCGCTGCCGTTCAGCCAGCTCACGCTTTCCGGCGCGGATGTCCTTTTCCAGGCTTTCGATGGCCTGGCCGCCATGGTTGGCGTGCTGCTGGGACAGTGCGGCAACGGACTCGCCCAGGGCATCCTTCGCCTGTGTTGCGGCAGCAATCTCCGCGTGTTTGAGCGCCTGCGACTCCGTCAGGGCGACGGCCCTGGCGGCCAGCAGCTCACCTTGGAATTGCTGGCGGAGGAGGGGCAGCTGAATGTTTTTTAGCTCAACTGTGCGGGATTGTTTTTCTGCCAGTTGTTGCAGTTTTTCGTGCAGCTCCGGCACGGGTGCCAGCGCATCGCGCTGGCCGCGGGCATCCTCGAGCTGGCGATAGATGCCGCTGAGGTGGCTGAAGTCTTCCACGGCGGCAGCAGCGGCCGCGAGCGTTGCTGGCTTGTCCAGCACCTCGTAGCGGAAGAAGCGGTTGACGCCCTTGTCCAGACCCTTGCCGTTCTGCAGGGTGCGCAAGAGACTGAATGCCTTGTCGTTGTGGATGCCGAGTTTGCGCCTGAACCGCTCGGCAAACGTCTTGTGCACGTCGAATGCCTCGGCGCCGGGGAGTGCGGCATGCAGGGACGACGGCGAGAAGCGGCGGCTGCCGTGGTTTTCCAGCGCCTCGGTGTCGAGCGCCCGATCATGTATGAGGTAATGTTTGCCGACCTGCCCCTCAAGGCCGTTGGCGGGCAGGTCAAAGAGGGCGGCGATGGTGACGTGCCGGCCCAGGCCGTCTTCAAAGACCAGGGCGGTGGCCGACCAGGTGGCGCTGGGACGTTGGTACACCACGCCGTCAGCCGTTTTGATCTTGCGACCGCGCATGTAGCTGAATGTGGTGCGCCGGTCCTTGCGGTTGGAGGCCTCGTGGGCTGACTCGTTCAAGCGCGGCGCGGCGTAAAAGATGTGTTGAATGCCGTCAAAAAGGGTCGACTTGCCCACGCCTGGATGGCCCGTCAACAGGGTGCCAGCCCGGTCAACGTACATGCTGTGACGGCCGTGGAAGGTGCCCCAGTTGATGATCTGGATCTGGCTCAGCCTGAACTGGCCGGGGTTGAGCTCTTCGCCGATGGGCAGTGTGGTTGCAATGCTCACTTAGAAGATCTCCTGCACGGTTTGGTCTTGGTGGTCCGGTTCGTCCTGGTTATCCGCTTCGTCCAGATGGCTGGCATCAAGGTCAAGAGCTTCGGTACCGGCGGCCTTGTCCAAGGCGGCAAGGTAGGCCGGAATTTGGTCAATCGAGTCGAAAGGGAGCGCCAGGGCAAGTGCATTGCTGACCCGGTACTCATGGTCCAGCTCGGTGGGCAGAATCAGTTTCAGGTTCAGCAGCCGGGCCAGTGCGGCATCGGTCGCCTCGTCAAGGCGCTTGTCGTCGACCATGCCGGGGTGGCGGTGCTCGGCCAGGATCTCGCGTGCGCCGGCCCGGGACATGCTCACGTCAGTCCCCGAGCCGGCATGCCGGTCCAGGAGCACGCGCAGGCGCAGCGCCAACAGGGTCTCCTCACGGCGCAGCGGCTTCCTGGCCACGACGGGCTGCGTGTGCACGGCGTCAATCTCAGCAGGAGTGAGCAGGGCGATCTTGCGTTCGGCGTCGATGCTCAGCAGCAGGAAAATTTCGCTCAGGTACTGCTGCAGGGACACAGTGTGTGTCAGGACCGTGGTCCACAGGGCTGGCTCCGCCGTGCCGTCGATGTAGGGCCCGCGCAGCAGCCTAACCAGGGCTTGGCGCATGTCCAGCGGGAACGATCCGGTGTCGCCGGGGAAGAGTGTGCGCTCGGTGCTCATGCTGTGGAGTCCTTCGTGAAGGTGAACAAGGGGACGGTGGCGGTGCGCGAGGTGCCGTCAATTTGCGTGAATGTCAGTGTTTCGCTGCGTTCGGGATCGATGCGCTCGCCGGAGCCGCGCGCGGCAAGAATCAACCCGCGAATGGTGTTGATGTGCTGCAGTTCGCTGGGCAGGGACGTGTAGACGTCCGCGAGTGTGGCCGTGCCATTGCGGGTTTCCCGCACGCGGTCGACGGCGGCATGCAGGGCTGGCATGTCGGGCGCCGGTGTCGCTGGGGTGCGGTGGATGTCCGCATCGCTGAGGGCCGGGGGAGCGGCCAGCCTGGGCGGAGGCACGTGGTCTTCCGGGTTGAAGATGCCCAGCCCGGCCAGTGTCTCAAAGTTGGGGGCATATAGCAGCGGCTCAACCACACCGGTGCGGGATCCCAGCCGGGCCGTGGCAACGGCTTGTTCGGCGGCATGGATGGCCTTGCGCAGCAGCACCGATTCCTTGAATTCGGCGGACTGGACGTAGGCGTGCAGGCTCTCGGACAGGCGGCCGTAGATGGTGTGCACATCGGCGGCCTGACGGCGCATCTCCCGCAGCAGGGAGGCAAGGTTGGCCCGTTCCTCGGAACTGAGCTGGTCGCTGAAGTCGCGTTCCAGCACCTCGTTGACCGACTGCCTGAACCGGGCCTGCTGGACGGGGTCGTTGAGGAACTCGGTGAAGCCCTGGAACGTCTCGCCCTCGGCCGTGCCGCGCAGAGCCTTGTCGCCGGCAAGCACCTGGCCCACAGCAACGCCCTTCGTCACGGAGGAATCCATGATCTCTGTGCGAATCGAGTGCAACATGACCTCAACGCCGTCGCGCATCCGCTTGAAATCCGCGGGCAGGCTGGCGGCCAGGTCAAGCACGCTGCGGGTGGCAGCGACGGCGGAATCGTCCGACAGAATGGCCGGGTTGGCACCATTTTTCAGGGCCGCAATTTCATTTTCACGCTCGGCAACCTCCGCCTCCAATGCGGCGATGCGTGATTCCGGATTGGGATCACTTTGCAGCGACAGCGTCTCGATACTGTTCAACAGCGTGCTCAGGCGCGAACTGTTCAGGTTGGTGCGGCTGCCGGTCAGCGTGTCCATGAACGCCAACACCCGGGCCGTTGCGGCGGTTGGCTCGTACTGGAATTTCCCGTCCACCATGGGCCGGGACAGGAACTGGCTGCGCACCCACGAGTCCGCGTAGTGGGACGCCTGCCAGGCCTCGTTCAGGCTGAGGTTTTCCCCGCGCAGTTCCTTCATGAAGTCCGCCAGGTCGGCGTGGAACTCCTCGAGCCCCACACGCTGCTTGGTGGCAGTGAATTCTGCCCGCAGGAAGGCGAGCGTCCATGGGGCGCCCTGCAAAAGTTTCCAGGCCGGACTGAGCCGGAGCTGTTTCTGCGCGTGCCACTGCGCAACGGCGTTGTCAGTGGAGCGCATGGCAGGGCCTTTCGGCAAAGGGAACGGGATCATTCCATTTTAAGGCATGGGGACGGTGCAGAATTCCGGAGCGGCGCGGTCAGTGGCCGAGCCCACCGGAAAGGACGGCGTTGGCGGCTTCGGCCGGTGGTAGACCACCGGCTTTAACCGCAAACGCCGTCCCTTCTCGATCGGGTGCCAAATCACCGGGCGAAGCTTCGCATGACTCACCCACGGCGTGTGGTGGGAGTTACCCACAGGGGTGAGTGTCCGGCGTCGTAATTACGGTAGGATAGACAAGTCTGTGCTGGCGAAGGACCCACTCATCGAGTGCCCCTGCCGGCCAGACAATGCAAATGAACCTCCTGTTACGGAAATGCCGTAACCGCCTAGACCAGAGGAGGTGGGTTCACATATGCGTCCTTACGAACTGATGGTAATCATCGACCCCGATGTTGATGAGCGTACCGTTGAGCCGTCGCTTCAGAAGTTCCTGAATGTCATCACCAACGATGGTGGAACCATCGAAAAGGTTGACATCTGGGGCCGTCGTCGCTTGGCTTACGACATCCAGAAGAAGTCTGAAGGTATCTACGCCGTGGTGAACTTCACTGCTGCACCGGCTACCGCTCAGGAACTTGACCGCGTGCTTGGCCTCAACGAGACCATCCTGCGCACCAAGATCACACGTCCGGAAGAGCAGAAGGTTGTTGCCGAGTAATTTCGGTCAACAATTTATAGCTTTTTCATTGTAGGAAAACACCAAGCAGGAAGCAGGAGCAGATGGCAGGCGAAACCACTATCACGGTCATTGGTAATCTCACCAGTGACCCGGAACTTCGGTTTACCCCGAGCGGTTCAGCAGTAGCGAACTTCACCATTGCGTCGACTCCGCGGACCTTTGACCGCCAGTCAAACGAGTGGAAGGACGGCGAAACGCTGTTCCTCCGTGCCTCGATCTGGCGTGAAGCGGCCGAGAACGTTGCCGAGTCCCTGACAAAGGGCATGCGCGTACTTGTTCAAGGCCGGCTGAAGTCGCGGACCTACGACACCAAAGAAGGCGAAAAGCGCACCGTCATGGAGCTTGAGGTCGACGAGATCGGCCCCTCGCTGCGCTATGCCAACGCCAAGGTCAACCGCACCCAGCGCTCCGGCGCTCAGGGTGGCGGCAACTTTGGTGCCGGCAATGGCGGCCAAGGCGGCCAGGGCGGAAACTTCGGCGGCGGCAACGCCGGCGGGGGACAAGGCGGCTTCGGCGGCGGCACTCAGGGTGGCGGAAACGCACCTTGGAGCGGCGGCCAGCAGCAGCCACAATCCGCACCGGCGGCAGATCCCTGGGCTACGCCCGGCGGGTCAACCGGCGGCTGGAGCACGGGCCCGGATAGCTCCGAGCCTCCCTTCTAACGCGCGCTGCACGCCCTTGCTTGCCGGCTCCGCCGCCACGTCAGGGACCCTCGCGCACCTCGCATTACAATTGTGCGGCAACCGCCGTACGCACACCATCCCGCGGATTAATATCCACGGGCTCCACGAATATTAAGGAGCTCCACGATGGCTAAGGCTGAACTCCGTAAGCCCAAACCAAAGTCCAACCCCTTGAAGGCCGCTGACGTCACCGTCATCGACTACAAGGACGTAGCATTGCTGCGCAAGTTCATCTCTGATCGCGGAAAGATCCGTGCGCGTCGCGTCACGGGTGTCACCGTCCAGGAGCAGCGCAAGATCGCCCAGGCAATCAAGAATGCCCGCGAAGTTGCATTGCTGCCCTACTCCGGCGCTGGCCGCGGTTAAGGGAGATAAATAAACATGGCAAAGCTCATTTTGACCCACGAAGTAAGCGGCCTCGGTGCCGCTGGCGACATCGTTGAGGTGAAGAACGGTTACGCACGTAACTTCCTTCTGCCCCGCGGTTTCGCTCTCGCCTGGTCCAAGGGCGGTGAGAAGCAGGTTGCAACCATTCAGGCCGCACGTGCTGCTCACGCACACGCAACCATTGAAGCCGCACAGGAGCAGGCAACTGCCCTCCAGGCCAATGCTGTTGTGCTCAAGGTCAAGGCAGGCGCCTCAGGCCGTCTGTTCGGTACCGTCAAGGCTGCCGACGTTGCAGAGGCTGTTGCCGCTGCAGGTCTGGGAACCATTGACAAGCGCAAGGTTGAACTGCCCGCCCACATCAAGTCGGTTGGCAAGCACACTGCAACTCTTCGTTTGCACGAAGATGTTTCAGCGACCATCACCTTGAATGTTGTAGCAAGCTAGTCTCGCTGCGCCGCTTCAAGAAGCCCGGTCCCCATTGGGGGCCGGGCTTTTTTGGCACTGTTTTTGTTTTTGTTATTCGCGCTGGGACTGCCGTGACTGGATGTTGGTGGTGGTGGAATGCCGGTAAGTCATGGCAATCAGCCGGCGCAGCACAGCCAGGTCCACATCCGCCAACTGGTTGATGTACACGCACGATACGCTCGACTTGAACTTGCCCAGCTTCGCCAGCAGTGGCGTGGCTTCCGGCGGATCACTCAGCCCGTACACCACAAGGTTCGCCTTTCTTGGTGAAAATGCGACGGCGGGAGCGTCGCCTTCCCTGCCCGAGGCGTACTTGTAGTGGTACTCGCCAAAGCCAATGATGCTGGGCCCCCACATGTACGGCGGCTGGCCCGTGACGTCGTGCATCATCTCCAGCAGGGTGAGCGCGTCCTCGCGGGGAACTGTTGTGGTGTCCACGCTCGCAATGAATTCCATGGGATCTATATTTGTGGGCTGAGTCTTGTTGGCCATGTGGTCGCTCTCCTCGTGCCTGCAGGCGCTGTGGTGGTGCTAACTATATAGAGGGCCAACATGTCCACGTGCGCATGCAGGCACATGGTCGGTTTTCCGGTGGTGGCGACCTGCCGGCATTCGACCGGGGGTTTCACGTTGGGGATATCCACATATAGACATATATCTGTGGATATCCCGGCTGTATCGTTAGTCACCTGCAGTGTCAAGAGCCACCAGCCAGATGATTTGTGTGGCCAAAAATACTGTTTTCCACAGGCGGTGGATAGTGTTTGCGCAGGTCAGGGCCGCTTTGATGGCTGCAATGAGATCTTATCCACAGAGTTGTCCCCATCCTGTGCACAAGCTGGGGCAGTTAATGCACCGGTTATCCACAGGGTCGGTGGACAACGAGGTTGGTGGAAGGTCCGGCAACGTCTAACGTTGCAGTTGAGCTCTCCTCTGCGGCAACTTTGTCGGTACCAGCTGGTAAAGAGTAGTAGCACTAGGAACACACCGCCAACCCGCGGTGAAAAGCCCGGCCAGCAGGGCAGAAAGAGGCACCAAAATGTCGGCTCCAGCAAGAGATTCAGAAGCAACCACCCGCGAACCGGATTTCGCCCGGACGCCACCCCAAGACCTTGTGGCTGAGCAAAGCGTTTTGGGTGGCATGATGCTGTCCAAGGATGCCATCGCCGATGTTGTGGAAGTCCTGCGCGGCAATGACTTCTACCGCCCGTCCCACGAGAGCATCTATGAGGCAATTCTTGACCTCTACGGCCGCGGCGAACCCGCCGACGCCGTTACGGTGGCCGATGAGCTGACGAAACGCGGTGAGATCACCAAAACAGGTGGGGCCGCATACCTGCACCAGCTCATCCAGTCCGTGCCAACAGCCGCCAACGCCGGTTTCTATGCTGAAATCGTTGCCGAGCGCGCCGTTCTCCGCCGGCTGGTCACGGCAGGCACAAAGATTGTCCAGATGGGCTACGCCCAGGACGGCGAAGTCGAGGACACCGTCAATGCGGCACAGGCCGAGATCTTTGCCGTGGCCGAACGTCGCACCACAGAGGACTATGTGCTTCTGAAGGACGTCATGGAAGCCACTGTGGATGAAATTGAGGCGTCGGGACACAAGGGCCAGGGCATGACCGGCGTGCCTACCGGTTTCTATGAATTTGATGAACTGACCAACGGCCTGCACCCCGGCCAGATGATTGTCATTGCGGCCCGACCGGCCGTTGGCAAAAGTACATTCGCACTTGACTGGGCGCGATCGGCTGCGATTGACCACAACATGGCCACCGTGGTGTTCTCCCTGGAAATGGGTCGCAACGAAATCGCCATGCGCCTCCTCTCCGCTGAGGCAACCATCAGCCTGCAGGATTTGCGCAAGGGAACGGTCAAGGACGACCAGTGGTCCAAGATCGCCACAACCATGGGCAGGATGAACGATGCCCCGCTGTTCATTGACGATTCGCCCAACATGTCGCTCATGGAAATCCGTGCGAAGTGCCGCCGCCTCAAGCAGCAGCATGACCTGAAACTAGTGGTCCTTGACTACCTGCAGCTGATGTCATCCGGCAAGCGCGTGGAATCGCGCCAGCAGGAAGTTTCCGAATTCTCCCGTGCGTTGAAGCTGCTGGCCAAGGAACTGCAGGTGCCCGTAGTGGCGCTGTCACAGCTGAACCGTGGTTCCGAGCAGCGTACGGACAAGAAACCCATGGTTTCGGACCTTCGTGAATCAGGATCGATCGAGCAGGATGCCGACATGGTGATCTTGCTGCACCGTGAGGACATTTACGACAAGGAGTCGGCCCGTGCCGGCGAAGCCGACGTGATTGTGGCCAAGCACCGTAACGGTCCCACCAAAACCATCGTGTTGGGTTTCCAGGGCCACTACTCGCGCTTTGCCAACATGGCCAGCGAAAGCGGTGGCGGCTACTAGCGCGGGGCCGGGGCATTGCCGGGCTGCCGATACTGTTGAGTCATGCCGAATAAAGTGATGCCGAACGACGCTGCGAAGGCTGCCCGCCGCTCAACAGCCAAAGCCATCCGTGGCCTGGCCATCCCGGCCTTCGGCGCACTCATTGCTGAGCCGTTGTTCCTGCTGGCCGACTCGGCCATTGTGGGGCACTTGGGTGTCCCGCAACTGGCTGGCGTCGGCCTGGCCGCCACGGTATTGCAGACTGTGGTCGGACTCATGGTATTCCTGGCATATTCCACCACCCCTGCGGTTGCGCGCCTCTTGGGCGCGGGAAAGCACTCCCAGGCGCTCGCTGTGGGCAGGGACGGACTCTGGCTGGCCGCGGTGCTGGGCGTGGTCCTTGCTGTTGCGGGCATGTTTGCCGGAAGAAGCCTCCTCGACGCCATGGGCGCCCGGGGTGAGGTGCTGGAATTTGCGCAACAGTACTTCCTGATCAGCCTGGCCGGAATCCCGGCAATGCTGCTCGTCATGGCGGCGATGGGTGTGTTGCGCGGTTTGCAGGACACCAAGACCCCCTTGATAGTGGCCACGGCTGGCTTTGCCGTCAACATTGTCATGAACTTCGCCTTCGTCTACGGACTCGGCATGTCGGTGGCCGGCGCTGCCCTGGGTACGGTGATTGCCCAATGGGGCATGGCAGCCGTCTACCTTGTCATCGTCGTCCGTGCCGCACGGACCTATCAGGTCGGTCTGCTCCCGGACTGGGCCGGCGTTCGGGCCGTCTCGCGGGTGGGCAGCTGGCTCATGCTCCGCACGCTGTCGCTGCGGGCCGCAATACTGGTGACAGTCGTCGTTGTCACGGCTCAAGGGTCAACCAACCTGGCCGCCCACCAGCTCGCGATGACACTATTCAGCTTCCTGGCCTTCGCCCTTGATGCGCTGGCCATCGCCGCCCAGGCGCTGATTGGCAAGGAACTGGGTGCTGGAAACACAGCCCAGGTGCGCGTCTTGACCAATACCATGACCAAGTGGGGCCTTGGCTTCGGTGTTGTCACCGGGTTGGGGTTGTGGGCCGCTTCAGGGGTCGTGGGTTGGATCTTCACCACCGACGCCAGCGTCCACGCAGCCCTGACAGCGGCGCTGATTGTCATGGCGGTTGGCCAGCCCCTTGCAGGCTACGTTTTCGTGCTCGACGGCGTACTCATCGGAGCGGGGGACGCCCGCTACCTTGCCTTGGTTGGCCTGGGCAACCTCGTCATCTACCTGCCGCTGCTGTACTGGGTCCACCAACACGATTTAGGCGACTCCGTCTCCGGGTTGTTCTGGGTCTGGGCCGCATTCAGCCTTGGCTATATGGGTGCGCGCGGGCTGACCCTCGGGCTGCGGGCCCGCACCGGGCGGTGGATGCAGGTCGGTGCCTAGCTCCGCCCCGGCTAGACTTGATGGGTGACTGAAACAGCCCTACCCCAGCCAAGCCATGCAAGCATCTCTTCCAGCGGCACCCGCCCGCTGTGGCAGCCAGTCTTACTGCGCGCCCTAATCACGGTTGCCTTTGGTTTGCTCACGGTGTTTTGGGCCAATCCAGGAACGCTCGGCCTGTGCCTGAGTGTCGCCGGTTATTTGCTTGCCCTGGCAGTATCCCACTACCTGGTTGTCCGCTCACTGGCCTTGCCCGGCGGCAATACCCGCCGCATGGTCCTGCTGGGTGCCGCCGGGCTGATTGCCGTCAGTGGCGTGGTCGTGGCCATCTCGTTGAGCTCAATCGTGGTCGCCTGGCTTGCCGGCGCGGCGCTGGCCGTTATGGGGGCTGCGGAACTCTTTGCCGCATTGCGCAAACCCGCAGGCGGCGAAGCAGCCCGCCCGCCATTGCGCAGCGATTGGATCATCTCCGGCGTGTTGGGTCTGGGCACGGGCCTGCTCCTGCCCTTCTTTGCCGCTGCCGGCCCCCATGCGCTGCTGGGCGTCTGCGGTGGCGGTGCCTTAATGAGCGGCGCCTTGTGGACGTTGTCAGCCCTCACACTGCGACATGACAGTACCAAGGCAAAAGCCGCGTAAACTGAAGACCATATGTTCTACTTTGCGTAGAAGCGCGTGGTGCGTGAAATACCCAACAAGTAAAAGGACCGATTGTGGGCAGCGTAGAGCCGAAGAACCCAAACTCAGGCAAATCCATCAAATTCCCCCTCAGCTTCTCTTTCGCCCTCGCCGCCGTTGCGGGCCTGGTCACCCTGGTGGTGTCGGCCGGTGGCACTGACAATGGACTGCGCTGGGACCTGGGCGGAATCGCCTTTGGCATCGCGTTTGTCGCGACACTTCTCATTGCGTCACTGCTTGTCATGGGCCACAAGGACAACGACCCCTACCTCAGTGAGGGCTCAGGCATCAACCGCCGCTCCGCGGACCGGTTGGCAAACCTCAAGAAGGACGCTGACGACGCCGCGAAGGCTGACAAGGCCACGGACGACGGCGATACCTCCGCCCGTTAGTCCCCAGCTTCTCCCATGGAAAAGGTCGCAGGCAACCTTTTCCATGGGGCCCTCGAGGCTGTGGGCCCAACACAGGGGGTGAATGTGGCCCACCCACCGTCCCGGCCTGGCTACTTTCCGCCCCGGAGAGCGGCCAGGCTTTGCTGTATCCGGGCAAAGATCGGTGCATCAACCTGGATGCCACTGCGCTTGAGCACCATGACCGACGCACCGACAACCCCGTCCTCGACAAGAACAGGGGAGATGCCGGCTGGCCCGCCCGCACCGGGCATGGCGGCTGACAAGCGGCCGACCACGGCTGCGGCCACTGCTCCGCCCTTTGTCAGCACACTCCCCCCGAAAACCAGCGGCTGGGCCCCCGGTTGCCATTGCCGTCCGTCGGCTTCCCCGGGGCCGTTTCCCGCCCTGCTGGCCGCCAACAGGGTCTGAGTCAACGCCTGGGCTGCACGGTCAATGATGTCCTGGGCAACGGCGTCGTCCTTTACCTGAAACACCAGCGGCGCAAAACGCGAGAGTTCAATGGCCGGCAGCTCATAAACCTTAAGAATTAACTGTTGCTGGGCGCGCAGCCGGCCCTGGGTGCGTTCCCCTGGATCAAGGGTAACGCCCAGCTCCGCCAGCACCAGTAGTGTCAGGGACGTGGCCTGCCCCCGGCCGTCAAGCGCGGCGGCAACAGCCCGGACAATCTCCCTGCCGAGCCAAAAACCCGCGCCATTATCACCCAGCAGCCAGCCGGTTCCATCGGTCACCGCCTCCAGGCGGCTGGACACCACGCGGGCGCCCACGGCGCCGGTGCCGGCTATCAAGGCCAAACCATCATCGTGATAAGTTCCAGAATAAAACGTGGCCAAAAGATCAGATTCAATCATGACCTTGCCGGTGAGTCCGAGCTCAGCGAACCCGTCGCGAAACAAATGGGTCGGCAATTCCAGTGATGCACCCGCCATGGCAACGAGCACTTCGGCAACCTCTCCCGCGGTGCCCCCAGTGGCCTTTCGGGAAGCGTCAAGCAGCGCCGCCAAGGCGGCATCAAATCCCCGGGAAACCGGGTTCCCACCGCCGGCGGTGCCATAGCCGAGGCACTGTCCGGAGGAATTGATCAGGACGGCCCTGGTGGAGGTGCCGCCAGCGTCAATGGCAAGAAAATTTCGCATCGTTATCATTCTGTGTCTAGGTGTGACTTGACTTACATCTGTGATGATAATAGTTTTCATTATGTACCCGCCAAAAAGAAACGGATTTTCAGATGTCAGCCTTCACGTCCTCTCCCGCAGCTGTTCCGGCTGCCGGTGTCGTGAACCGCATTCAGGCCAAACTACCTGATATGCCCGCTGCCATGGCGAAAATCGGCACCTATCTTCTGGAGCACCCGCAGGCGCCGTTGGAGCTGTCCATCATGGAGCTGGCGGAGCGGACCAAAACCTCACCGGCCACGGTGACACGTTTTTGCCGCCTGCTTGGCTATGCCGGATACGTGCCCTTCCGTGTCAGCATCGCCTCGGATCTTGGTCGCAGCGACGCACGGGAATCGTGGAAGGCGGACATCGGCCGGGCCTTTGGCCCCGATGATTCCCCCCGCGACGTCCTCAGTACCCTTGTCAATGCCCACACCCGTTCATTGGCAGAGACGGCGGCCGTGATGGATCTGGCGCAGATGAACAAAATTGCCCGCCGCATTGCCATGAGCCACCACGTGGACATCTACGGCATCGGTGGCAGCGCCGTCATGGCGAAGGAATTGCAGTCACGGCTGTACAGGATCGGCATCAACGCCCATCACTGGTCCGAGGTACACGCAGGATTGACGAGTGCCGCCATCCAGGATTCCAACACGGTGGCCATCGGCATTTCCAACACCGGCCGCACCGAAGAAACCTTGCAGATGCTCCGTGAAGCTGGGGAGGCCGGGGCCCTGACGGTGGCGTTGAGCAACAATCCGGGCTCACCCCTGGCCGAGAGCGCCGATGAATCAATCATCACCTCGGTCCATGAGCAGTTCCTGCAGCCCGATGACCTCTCGGCCAAGCATGTGCAGCTGCTGGTTCTCGACCTTATTTACCTATTGGTGGCACAGGTGAATTTTTCCCAGACCACATCAAAGCTTGCAGCCTCGGCCATGGCCGTTTCGCCCCACCGGCGCCCCACCAGGGCCGCCCGGCTGGAGGTGGCTGCCAGCCGCAATGCCCGCAGCGCAGGAAAGGGTGGCGCCCATGTCTGATTCACTGACAGTCTTCAGCCTGGAAGTTTCCGCCAGGCTCGACGCAATCACCGCCTGGGCGGTTGCCGGTGGGCTGGACGAGGCAGCCAGGGCCCTGGCGGATTCCCTGGCTAATGGCGGAGTGATTCAGGCCTTCGGCACCGGCCACTCTGAGGCCTTTGCCATGGAAATTGCCGGACGCGCCGGGGGGTTGATTCCCACCAGCAAGATTGCCCTGCGCGACCTGGTGCTGCATGGCGACCGCGACGTTGCCGCCCTTGATTCCCTGGAGGGTTCCGTCCTGGAGCGCGAGACAGGTGTTGCCGAGGAGCTGTTCAAGCTTTCGCTGGTTGATCCCAGCGACATTTTCATCATTGCCTCCAACTCTGGTGTGAACGGTTCCATTGTTGGGCTTGCCCTGGCCGCCAAGGAACGTGGTCACAAGGTAATCGCCGTCACAAGCCTTGAGCACACCAATGCTGTCGAAACAAAACACCCAAGTGGTATGCGTCTCAGTGAGATTGCCGATATTGTTATCGATAACAGGGCGCCGTATGGCGATACCACCCTTGAAGTTTCCGGCGGAGGAGGTGTTGGTGCTGTTTCATCCATCACAGCTGCATACATTGCGCAGTTGCTCACGATTGAAACAGTCCAGTGCCTGGTCCGTGCGGGGAAGAAACCGCCCATCTATATTTCGGCAAATATCCCGGGCGGGGACGAACACAATACCGCACTGGTGGGCCAGTATGTTGGCCGGCTCAGGCGTGAGGCGTGATTCCAACAGCACGTAGTTGAAGTCGGCTGAAACGCATGAAGCCAACCGAGACGAATTGCAGTGAAATGCAGTAAACGTACTTTCCAAGTACAGAGCAGTACAGAGTGAAACCGTTTTAGCGTTCGTACCATCAATGGAAGGCAGTACACAGAATGACTATTCAGAACAAGCCTCTGCAGCGTCGCGGATTCCTTCGTGGAGCACTGGCCACCGCCGTACTTTTGCCCCTGGGTGGAGCCTTGGCTTCCTGTGCAGGTGGCAGCAACACCCCCGAAACCTCGTCCGCTGCCCCCGGTGGCGACGTGGATCCCACGAAGAACCCGTTTGGCGTTGCCTCCACGGGTGCTCTTGACGCCGTCATCTTCAAGGGTGGCTACGGCATCGACTACGTCGAGTTCGCCGGCGCAATTTTCACCAAGAACTTCCCCGACGTCAAGGTAAGCATCAACCCATCCACCGACATCGCCCAGGAACTGCAGCCCCGCTTCGCCGGCGGAACCCCGCCGGACCTGATTGACAACTCCGGTGCCAAGTCCATCGGCTTCAGCACCATCCTGGGTCAGCTCGAGGACCTGCAGGACATCATTGATGCCAACAACCTCGAAGGCACCAAGATCGCCGACACCCTGTTTGACGGCGTGCTGTCACCGGGCACCTTTGACGGCAAGCTCGCCGCCATCAACTACGTGCTCACGGTCTACGCCTGGTGGTACTCCGCCAGCCTGTTCAAGGAAAACGGCTGGACGGTCCCCACCACCTGGGCCGAGGCTCTCGAGCTCGGTGCCAAGGCCAAGGAGAAGGACAAGTACCTCTTCGTTTGGGGCAAGGAGGCTGCAACCTACTACCTGACCATGTGCATTGAGTCGGCCATCAAGGAGGGCGGCGACGAGGTTCGCCTCGCCCTGGAAAACCTGAAGGAAGGCTGCTGGTCGCTGCCTGCCATGCAGGAAGTCCTGAAGGGCTTGGAGGCCATCGTCAAGGCTGGCTACATCATGCCCGGCGGTTCCGGCACGGTCTTCACTGCGGCACAGGCTTCATGGTCCAACGACCAGGAAGCACTCTTGTACCCCTCGGGTTCCTGGATTGAAAACGAGATGAAGGACCAGACCAAGGCCGGCTTCGAAATGACGGGCGCACCGGTTCCCGTTGTCTCCGACAGCCCGAAGATCGACCAGCAGGGCGTGCGCTCCGCTGGCGGCGAGCCCTTCGTGGTTCCGTCCAAGGGCGTCAATGTTGCAGCTGGCAAGGAATTGCTGCGCATCATGCTCTCCAAGGATGCTGCCACCAACTTCGCCAAGGAGAAGCTGGCCCCCACTGTTGTCAAGGGCACCGTCCCTGCCGACGGCTTCGGGTCCACCGCATTGGTGTCCCAGACCGCCATGTTGGACAAGGCCGGGAAGAACATCTTCACCTGGAACTTCATCGATCTGTACGGCATGAACGCCGACCTGCTGGTGCCGTGGAACTCCTTCCTCGACAACAAGCTCGACGTCGCAGGCCTCACCGAGGCCATGCAGAAGATCACCGACAATGTCCGGAACGACGATTCGGTGACAAAGATTGAAGTGAAGTGACACAAGCAACACAAGAAGTGCAGTCGGGGGGGGGCGTTGTCGCCACCGCCCGGCGGCGCCGGAAAAAACTGACATTCGACAAGGTCAGCTTTATGGCAGTGTTCCTGGGACTGCCACTGGTGATCTATCTGGTCTTTGTAATCTCGCCTTTTGTTCAGGCGGTGTACTACTCATTGACCAGCTGGGGCGGCTTCGACAACAACATGCCGTTCGTGGGCTTGAATAACTATGTCAAGCTCTTCAACGATGACATCTTCATGATCTCGGTCCGCAACAGCGTCACGCTGGCCGTCTTCCTGCCTGTCATCACGGTGATCTTGTCACTGGTGCTCGCCACCCTTGTCACCATTGGCGGCAGCAGCCGCGGGCAGATCAAGGGCCTGAAGGGTTCCGGTTTCTACCGGGTCATCTCCTTCTTCCCCTACGTCATCCCTGCGGTAGTCATCGGCATTATCTGGCAGCAGATTTTCAACCCGAAGAACGGCCTGCTTAACGGCATTCTGACAGGCATCGGGCTGGACGGTTTTAAGGACTACCCGTGGCTCGGCGACGCGCGCACAGCCATGATCGCCTCCATGTTCGTCATCGTGTGGGGCTTTGTTGGCTTCTACATGATCCTGTTTATCGCAGCCATCAAGGGCATCCCGGCGGAAACCTTCGAAGCAGCCCGCATTGACGGTGCTGGCCGCTTCCGCACGGCCATCAGCATCACGATCCCGCTGATCCGCGACAACATCCAGACCGCCTACGTCTACATGGGAATCCTGGCTCTCGACGCCTTTGTGTACATGTCAGTTTTGAACTCCACCGGCGGACCGGAAAACTCCACGCTTGTCATGTCGCAGAAACTGTTCACCACGGCCTTCTCGAAGAACCAGTTTGGCCTGGCCTGTGCCATGGGTGTGGTGCTGGCAGTCATCACCCTGCTTTTCTCGGCGATTGTATTCCTGGTCAACAAGATCACCGGCGGCAGCAAGGATGTGTCTGAATAATGTCAATGCAACTTTCAAAAACCACGGGACTAAGTGACCACGTTGAGCGCAAAGGGCAGGACAGCAAGAGTGACAAGGTGGTGGCCGGTGTCTCCCACACCATGCTCGCCCTGTGGGCGCTTTTGGTGCTCATTCCGCTGGGCTGGACCCTCATGTCGTCATTCAAGACGACCAAGGAAATCTTCGCCTCGCCGTTCTCCCTCCCCGCCGATTGGCAATTCCAGAACTACGTGACCGCATGGAATACAGCCGGCATTGGCATGTACTTCTTCAACACCGTCATTGTGGTGGGTTTCGCGCTTGTCATCGTGATGGTGCTCGGTGCCATGTGTGCCTACGTTTTGGCCCGCTACGTCTTCCCCGGATACCGCGCCGTCTACTACCTGATGCTCGCCGGCCTGACGTTCCCGGTCTTCCTGGCCATTGTTCCGTTGTTCTTCATCCTGCAGAACCTGGGCCTGTTGAACACCCTGCCCGGCCTGATCATCGTGTACGTGGCGTTCGCGCTGCCCTTCACCGTGTTCTTCCTGTTCTCCTTCTTCAAGGCGCTCCCCAACGAGATTGCCGAAGCCGCACAGATTGACGGCGCGGGCGAATGGCGCACCTTCTTCCAGGTCATGCTTCCCATGGCCAAGCCCGGCATGGCCTCCGTAGCCATCTTCAACTTCCTGGGCTTGTGGAACCAGTACCTGATCCCGGTGGCCATCAACACCAAGCGTGAGAACTATGTGCTCTCGCAGGGCATCGCGGCCTTCGCCGGCCAGATGGGCTATGCAGTGGACTTCGGTGCACTGTTCGCGGCCGCCATCATCGTGATTGTTCCGGTATTGGTCATGTACGTCCTGTTCCAGCGCCAGCTGCAGGGCTCTGTTGCTGCAGGAACCATGAAGTAAGCAGTCATTGTCATTCCCTTACGAGGTTCAACGAAGGCCCGCATCTCATGATGATGCGGGCCTTCGGTGTTTTGGGCAGTTGATTTCGACGGGCTCAATCCGCGGTTGCGGCAGCCACACTCCGCCGCTGGAGGGCGTGATCTTACATCTCGGCGGATTTACGACGGCGGTAGGCGGCTACGTGGGCACGGTTGCCGCAGTTGCCGGTGTCGCAATACCGGCGGGAACGGTTTTTGGACAGGTCGATCACCACTGCGCAGCAATCAGGCGCGGCACACACCTTCAGCCGCGCCAATTCCTTGCTGCGGATCACATCCACCAGCGCCATGGCTGCTTCAACCCCCATGCGCTCGGCCAGCGGGGCGGCCGGGGCAGTTGCGTGCAGGTGCCAGTCCCACTGGTCGTGTTTGACCAGCTGGGGCAGGGCCTGTGCCCGGGCCAAAAGTCCATTGACCATGTCGGCTGCGGTGAGTTCATCGGCAATGAAGATGGTGCGCAGTTCGGTGCGCATGTCACGCACTGCCTTGACCTCCGAAGCGGAGTGTTCACGCGATCCGGAAAACTGCTCCGCAAGCACAAAGGCATCCAGCTCGGCCACGGATTCCAGAGTGTCCGGGCCGGTGACGGTGCCGTCTTCGGTGACGGTGATGGGGGCGGTGTTGATCAAATTCACGGCAGAGAGCAGGGCCATCTCCGTGTCATGACTAAAGACCATGTTGACTCCTGACAATCTGCGGGC
Source organism: Arthrobacter sp. PAMC 25486 (assembly GCF_000785535.1). NCBI lineage: Bacteria > Bacillati > Actinomycetota > Actinomycetes > Micrococcales > Micrococcaceae > Arthrobacter > Arthrobacter sp. PAMC 25486. The sequence continues at coordinate 2,935,362 of NZ_CP007595.1, forward strand.
GTAATGTCATTAGTCTACCGCCTATTACTCCTGACAAATGGACCATCCGTGACCACTTCAACAGCATCCTTCCGCGTGTCCGCCTCCGGGCCACGCGCCGCCCTGGCCTCCCCGGCGCTCGTGCTGGCCTTGATTTCCGCGGCAGCCTTTGCCTTGTCGGGATCCTTCGCCAAGTCGCTTTTCGATGTTGGCTGGTCTCCAGGTGCAGCGGTCGCTGCACGCATAGGAGGTGCCGCCGTCGTACTTTTCATACCGGTGGTCATCACCCTGGTGAGGCGCTGGGCCAAGGTCAAGGGGTCGCTGGGTCGGATCGCGATTTACGGCGTGGTGCCGATTGCGCTGTGCCAGCTGTTTTACTTCAATGCGGTGCAGCACTTGTCGGTGGGGGTGGCGCTGCTGCTGGAATATCTCTCGCCCGTGCTGCTGGTGGGGTGGGCGTGGATCATCACCCGGCGCCGGCCGAGGCTGCTGACGATTGTTGGCGCCGTCAGCGCCATGGCGGGCCTGGTGCTGGTGTTGGATCTGGCCGGCAGTCAAAAGGTGAGTGTTGAGGGTGTTTTGTGGGGGCTGGCCGCGGCGGTGTGCTCGGCAGTGTATTTTGTGATGTCGGCCCGCACCGGTGACGATGTCCCGCCCATTCTCATGGCCGGCGGGGGCATGGCGGTGGGTGCGGCCATGATCCTGGGGCTGGGCGTGGTGGGCATTCTGCCGATGGCGTTCACCTTCAACAACCCCGTATTTGCCGGAACCGAGGTGAACTGGCTGGTTCCGGTGCTGGGCCTGGTGCTGATCACCACAGTTTTTGCCTACATCATGGGCATTATCTCGACGCGCGGGCTGGGCTCGAAGGTTGCCTCGTTTGTGGCCTTGTTCGAGGTGCTGTTCGCCGTGATTTGGGCGTGGATCCTGCTCGGTGAGCTGCCCCGGGCCATCCAGCTGCTGGGCGGCCTGGCGATCATGGCTGGCGTGGTCCTGGTGCGGCTGGACGAACTGCGAGGATCACCCCGGCGCGGGCGATCCTACGCAGTCGACCTTGACGCTGAAGCTGGCGAGCTGCCTGCCGAATCTTTACCGGCCGAAGCGCCTCAGCCGTAGCGAGTTCGCCACCACCAGCACGGAGCTGGCGGCCATGGCGGCCCCGGCGATCATCGGGTTCAGCAGGCCCAACGCTGCCACCGGGATGCCGATGGCATTGTAGAAGAAGGCCCAGAACAGGTTGGTCTTGATCGTGCCCAACGTCTTGCGGGACAGGGCTATGGCCGTGGCCACCTGGCCCAAATCGCTGCCCATGACCGTCAGATCGGCGGCCGCAATGGCAACATCCGTGCCGGAACCCATGGCGATGCCGAGGTCGGCCTGCGCCAGTGCGGCGGCGTCGTTCACGCCGTCGCCGGCCATGGCGACCGTGGCGCCTTCCTCCTGCAGCTTCTTGACGGCCTCGACCTTGCCCTCTGGCAGGATCTCCGCATAGACATCCTCGGCGGCAATACCGATGGCGGCAGCAACCTGCGCGGCCACGGCTGCGTTGTCACCGGTCAGCAGGATGGGGCGCAGGCCCAGTTCCTTTAGCTTGGCGATGGCCTCCTTGGACCCGGCCTTGATGGTGTCCTTGAGGGCGATCAGTCCGGCAGCTTCACCGTCCACGGCCACCCAGATGGCTGTGGTGCCGCGCTGCTGCTGGTCCAGCAATGCTGCCCGTGCCGCAGCGGAAAGTTCGACGGCGTTCTCCTCCAGCCAGCCTGCCCGGCCAGCCAAAACGGTGCGCCCCTCGATGACGGCACGGACGCCGCCGCCCGGTGCCGACATGAAGTCGGACAGTTCGGGGAGGGTGCCATTTTCGCCGGCCTGTTCGTCCGCTTTTTCGCGGGCGTGGGCTGTGATGGCGTGGGCGATGGGGTGTTCGCTGTGGGATTCCACGGCCCCGGCCAGTCGCAGGAGTTCGGCGGCCGGCACCTGGGTGAGGGGTACGACGTCGACCACTGAGAGGCGGCCCTCGGTGACGGTGCCGGTCTTGTCGAGCAGGATGGTGTCGACCGTGCGGGTGTCCTCGAGGACCTGCGGGCCCTTGATGAGGATGCCCAGCTGGGCGGCGCGGCCGGTTCCGGTCAGCAGGCCAACCGGCGTGGCCAGGCCCAGGGCGCAGGGGCAGGCGATGATCAGGACGGCGACGGCGGCCGTGAAAGCGGCTTGGATGTCGCCGGTGGTCAGCAGCCAGAGGGCGAAGGTGATGACCGCGATGACGAGCACGATCGGCACAAATACCGCACTGATCCGGTCCGCGAGCCGGGCGATGGGGGCCTTGGCTGCCTGCGCGGCGCTGACCAGCTTGCCCATTTGGGCGAGCGTGGTTTCGCTGCCGACGCGCGTGGCCCGCACGAGGAGGCGGCCGGAGGTGTTGATGGTCGCGCCAGTGACGGTGTCATCGACGGTGACGTCGACGGGCAGGGACTCGCCCGTGATCAGTGAGGTGTCGATGGCGGAGGTGCCGTCGGTGATGACGCCGTCGGTGGCGATCTTCTCGCCGGGGCGGACCACGAAGATCTCATCCACGGCAAGGTCGGCCGCCGGAATTTTGACCTCGACGCCATGGCGCAGGACGGTTGCTTCCTTGGCGCCCAGGCTGAGCAGCGCCTTGAGTGCATCGCCGGCCTTCGCCTTGGCCCGTGCCTCCAGGTAGCGGCCCAGCAGCAGGAAGGTCACGACGACGGCCGAGACCTCGAAGTACAGCGGGGCGTGGCCGGAAATGGAGCTGCCATGGGCCGTCATCATGGGATCTAGGCCGAGTTCCACGGCGGAGAACAGGAACGCTGCGCTGACGCCGATGGAGACCAGCGTGTCCATGGTCGAGGCGAAGTGGCGGGCGTTGATGGCTGCGGCGCGGTGGAACGGCCAGGCCGCCCACGTCACCACGGGCAGCGTCAGGATGCCGGCAACCCAGCCCCAATGCGGGAATGCCAGGGCCGGGAACATGGAAACGAGGAAGACCGGGATGGTCAGGATCGCGGCCAGGATCAGGCGCGGGCGCAGCGTGGACGCCGTGCCGCCGTGGGCCATGTGGTCCTCGTGGTTTTCTTCGTGGCCGGCATGCTCGCCGTTCATGTGTCCGCCCGGCGCGGAGCCGCCTTCTTGGGTGGCACCCGGGTGGGAACCGTGCCCAAGGTGCGGGCCGGCGTCGTGCTTAACGGCGGGCTTGGCGGGAGGATTCTTCAGCGTGGCCCTGTAGCCGGTGGCCTTGACGGTGTCGATGATTTGCGCATCTGTTATGCCGGCGGGGACCATGACCTGGGCTGATTCCAGCGGCAGGTTCACGGAAGCGCTGACGCCTTCGAGTTTGCCCAACTTGCGCTCAACCCGGCTGACGCACGAGGCACAGGTCATGCCTTCGATGTCGATCTCGACCATGCGGGGGCCGGGTGTGGCGGTTTGGGACAAAAAATCTGAGGCGCTCATGGCGCTCCTTAATGTGTTGGCGGCCTAATCGTTGGCGGGTTAGGCGTTGTTGGCGACGACGAGGTATCCGGCCTCGGCAACGGCCTCGGAGATTTCCGCGGGGTCGAGGGTCAGCGTGGAGGTGATGGTGACCTCGGAGATGCCTCCGGTGTTGAGAATTACGGCGACGTTTTCCACGCCCTTGAGTTCGGTCAGTTCCTCCGTGACGGAGCTGACGCAATGCCCGCAGGTCATACCGGAAACGTTGACGGTGGTGGTGTGGCTGTTGTTGCTCATGCGGCTAGCTCCTGAGTAGGCGGGATATGGCGGCGGTTGCTTCGGCGACCTTGTCGGAGACGATCTCCGGGTTGCCGGTTTCCTGTGATTCATGGGCTGCGTTGACCACACAATGTGCGATGTGGTCTTCGAGCAGGCCGATGCTGACGGCGTGCAGGGCCTTGTTGACAGCGGCCATTTGGGTGAGGATGTCGATGCAGTACTTGTCTTCCTCGACCATCCTGGCGATGCCGCGGACCTGGCCTTCGGCGCGCTTGAGGCGACGCAGGTAGGCCTGCTTTTCTTCGGAGTATCCGTGGGTATGCTCTGCTGTTTCCATGACTTCAATTTATACCCCCATAGGGTATGTGTCAAGTACCCCCAGGGGGTATTTGGCGTGGGTGTGCTTCGCTGAGAACTGGGTTAATCTGCCGTCTTCCGATGGCTTTTCCGGCAAAATGCCCCGTTTTGGAGGCATGCGCCCGGCCGACGCGGCCCTGCCGCGTAAGTTACCGGCGGGAAACCCTTGATGTGTGGTGGCTGCGGTGGTCGACTTTAACCCATGGAAAATAGCGAAGCACCAGACGGCATTCGTCCAGGTGGCACCCACTTGCTGGCCGTGGGCACCAAGAAGGGGCTGTGGCTGGGCACGAGCCCGGACCGTGAAAATTACAGCTTTACCGGGCCGCATTTCTTGATGCAGGAGATTCCCAGCATCGGCATCGACACCCGGGGCGGCCGCACCCGCATCCTGGTCGGGCTGCGCAGCGAGCACTGGGGCCCCACGGTAGCGCACTCGGACGATCTTGGCGCCACATGGCAGGAACCGGAACATGGCGCCATCACGTTTCCGCCGGACACCGATACCGCGTTGGAGCGGGTGTGGCAGATCCAGCCTGACTCCGACGGCCGGCCGGGCATGGTGTGGGCCGGATGTGAGCCCATTTCCGTGTGGAAATCCACGGACGGTGGCGAGCATTTTGAGCTCAACCGAGGACTCTGGGACCACCCGCACCGGTCCGAATGGGGCGCCGGCTTTGGCGGTGCCGCGGCACACACCGTCCTGCCGAGCCCCGCAGACCCCAACACCATCCACGTGGCCATGAGCACGGGAGGTGTTTACCGCAGCGTTGACGGCGGGGTCTCGTGGGAGCCCCGAAACAAGGGAATTGGCGCAACTTTCCTGCCCGAGGAGACTCCGGAATTCGGCCAGTGCGTCCACAAGGTGGCCCGGGACCCCAACCATCCCGAGGTTCTGTTTGCGCAAAACCACGGTGGCGTCTACCGCAGCGGCGACAATGGCGACTCCTGGGACTACATCGCCCGGGGCCTGCCGGCGGACTTCGGCTTCACGGTACTCACCCACCCGCGCCGCTCCGGAACCGCCTGGGTCATTCCCATCAAGGCCGATGCCGAGCGGATTCCCCCAGATGGGCAGCTTGCCGTGCACAGGACGGACGACGGCGGCCAGTCCTGGACACGCTTGGCCGACGGCCTGGCGCAGCCCGAGTTTAATGTGGTGCTCAGGGATGCTGCGGCCGTGGACACCGCGGAACCTGCCGGTTTGTACTTCGGCACCCGCGGCGGAACCGTGTATGCCAGCGCCGACGAGGGCGCACACTTCGTCCCAGTCCTGAACCAGCTGCCGGACGTGCTGTGCGTCCGTGCCGCCGTCGTGGCTGCCCAGGTCACGCAGAATGGGTGAAGTGACGATGCTGGTGCCGCGCCTGCTGCAGCCGCTGGTCGGCGACAGTGCAGAGCTGCGCCTGGACGTGGGCGAAGGCGCTTTGTTGGCGGAATTGCTGGACGCGGTGGCCGGGGAGTATCCGGTCTTTGGCCGCCGGCTGCGCGACGAAACCGGTGCGCTGCGCCGCTTCGTGAACATCTACCTCGACGGCGATGAGGTGCGTCGGCTCTCAGGGCTCGATACACGCGTCATCGCCGGCCAGGAGCTGATGGTCATCCAGTCCGTGGCCGGCGGCTAGCTTTCTGCCAGCCCTCCCTGGCACCCTAACGCTCGATCACATACGGGGTGATTTCCCCGACGCTCACTCGGATACGCGGGGGCCGGCGGCCGATGAAGTCTTGTCCTTGAACGACTCCAAGGACCTTGGTGGACACCGCCACGCGGGCAAAGATCAGGATTGCGACAACCACGACAAGAACACTAAACACCCAAAGAACCAGTAACCAGATCGAGCTGGACGCCACGGCCCAGAGCCGTTCGAAGGCAGCGGTGCTGAGTCCCAGCGCTGCGATGATCGCTGTAAATGCGAACTCTGCACGGCGTCGGACAACCTCAATGCCGCCTGATTCAGACCTTAAACGTTCACTGTAAGTGTCCAGAGCCAGGGCGAGATTTCGTTTCGGAGCCTTATCTATCCATTTCGTATCGGGCGGCCCTTCGCGCGGCGGCCATACCCTTCTCCCTGCGAAGAGCCTCAAAGCTGTACTCGCGACCACCCCTGCTTCGACTGTGGCCAGTCGCGCCCTCTCACGAAGCTTCGTCTTGTTCATGCAACTTCCAGCAGCAGATCTGCAATGGCTACCGCGACAGCTGTGCCGATCGTCTGTCTCCAGTCCTGGCTTGAGTACCCAATGCTGAGCTCACTCACGATCTCTATTGCACCGCTCGTCACGATCCCACGACAGAGCTACACCACCCTCACAAAGGTCGTTAATCGTGTCCGATCTGTACCGATCTGGCGGTCACTGGGGGGATGCCGATATCTTCAACGTCATGGTTCTCGCAGGGGATCTTGGTGACGCTGGCGCGTTCGATGCGCTTCAGTAGGAACCATCGGATTTCGTTCCTCAGTCTGCACCAGCCGATCAGATACCAGCGCCCCTCTCTGAAAGCGAAGATAACGGGCTCAACGTCACGGGTGGTTGTGTTCCCATTAGCCGAGGTGTAGCGGATACGCACAACCAGCTGCTCGGCCATTGCTTGCTCAAGAGCGGAGCTGATCGCCCGTGCAACGGGCGAATCGGCGTTGACCCAGATTCGACGGGCGAGTTCGTCCGCCTTCATACGGGTTCGAGGGTCCAGCACATCCACAATCTTCCGAATGCCAGCTGCGGCGAGGTCCGCATAAGGCGCATCGGGGGCAGCGGTAACAGCGGCAAGCAGGGCGACTGCTTGCGCCGGCGTCAGGGTAATTGGCGGGAGGTTGGATCGTCCAGCCAGACCATACCCGCCGCCAGGCCCCGGACGCGACCAGATTGGCGTGCCGCTGTTCTCAAGCGCATCCAGGTCTCTCTTAATCGTGCGGACGGACACACCGAACTCGTTCGCCAGCCAGTCAGCTGTGCACCCGCGAGAGCCACTACGTCGCAGCATTTCTGACAACGCGTGAAGCCTCTCCGTCCGCTTCATCTCACCACACCCCTCGCCATAATCGTGCCATAAATAGTGACATGCAGTTGTCCAAACCTACTGCGAGGATCTTGGTATGACAACTAAAAGGACTAACCCGAAAATCATCCTGGTCCCTGGCCACTGGCTGGGAGCCTGGGCCTGGGAAGAAGTACTGGAGAAGCTGACGGCCCATGGGCTGCGAGCTGTTCCGCTGACTCTGCCTGGCCTAGACCAAACGGACCCTGAACGATCCTCCAGGACGCTTGACGAACAGGCTGCAACAATCGAGCAAGCCGTGATTGCTGATGGTGAGCCGACGGTAATCGTGGCACATAGCGGCGCCAACGCACCGGTGAGTCTCGTAGTTGATCGGCATCCTGAGTTGGTTCGCCGGGTGATCTGGGTCGATAGCGGCCCGGTCGCCCCCGGCACGGCTTTCGCTCCTGACTTCCCCGAAGACACGGAGGGGCTTCCGCTGCCCCCCTTCAACGTACTGGGCGAGCAAGCCAGCCTTGACGGTCTAGACGCCGACACTCTCGAACGGTTCCGAAATCGTGCCGTTTCGGAACCGGGCCCTGTGTTGCGCCAGGCCGTGGAACTCCTCAACGACGCACGCTTTGAGGTGCCGACCACTCTCGTGTGTTGTTCGATCCCGAGTTCGCAGGTGATGGAACTCGTTGAAGCAGGCCATCCAATGTTCGCTGAGGTCGCAAACCTCAAGAAGGTCGACTATATCGATCTCCCAACGGGCCATTGGCCTATGTGGAGCCGCCCTGATGATCTGGCTCAGATCATCGCAGAAGCTTCCGCAACCGACTGACTGTCGTGCGAGGGGCCAGCCTATGGCTGGCCCCTCGCACGCTCGAAAATCAAACCGCGTTGTGGCTGCAGCGACTCGTAGCGAGTTGCGACGCCAGCCGTTCGCCTCTGCGCCTCCGCCTGGCTGCACCGATCAACCGCGTCATGCTCTCAGCCCGGAAGACCCTTCTTGGCTGTCCTTTCAGCGCCGATGATGGACCCAAGCTTTCTCCATTTCGAAATTACATGCTAGATCAAGCCAATACTGAAGGAGATTACGCGACTCTCAACGAGCGAACCATTAGCCGCTATCTCCCGATTGCACCGATCGCTTTCGACCGCGTGAAGTTCATTGTGATTCGTGGTGGTAGACGGGCTCGGATTTCTAGTGGGTTCGGGTCTCGTCATGTTCAACTCAGGGGACGTCGTTGTGCTCGCCGCGAATACACTCTGCGGTGCAGAACCGGAGGGCTATGTAACAACGACAACCCTGTACCTGGACCATGACTATGTGATCGATCAGGTGTTCTGGCAGTACGCCGCGCACTTCAAGGGTCGTTTAGCTGCCAGCGACATCCTTGCTACGAACTATGCGGAGCCGGCGCAGGCTCGGCCGGTTCGAGAAAATCGAAGCCCGGCGAGCCTCTAGCAACGCGATCAAGAAGCCACCACAGGAAACCGTAACCATCGCCCGACGAGTTCTTGACCTCGTATGGACTGCAAAACACGTACAGACGGAGCTCTTCTCGCCGGCGGGGCGAGCCATCGCTCGCTCATGTCCGGGACCATGCGCAGGAACGCCCGAACACCTGCAGCAAGGGCGTCGGTTGCGACCATCCAGGGTGTGAGCGAGCGTCTGCGAAAAGTGACCCTTATGTGAGCGAGCGACGGTGTTAGGGGTGGACCACGGCCTTCAGCGCGCCGGGGTTGGCGCCGGCCGTGAGCGCCGCCTCGACGTCTGCAAGGCCGTGCGTTGAGGTGACAAGCCCGTCGAGATCCACCTGTCCGGAGGCTGCCAATGCGATGGCCGTTGGCCACGTATTCGCGTAGCGGAATGTGCCCGTGATCGTGAGCTCCCGGCCCTGCACCAACGGCACGGGCAGGGCGATCGTATCGGTGCCCATGCCCACCAGGACGCAGCGTCCGCGCGGGGCCAGGCGCTCCAGCCCGCCAAGGATGGCGCGTTCGGCGCCGCTGGCATCGATGAACACGTCGAATACAGGCTCAACGGGAGGCTGTTCGGCGGCCGTGAAGGTATGCGCTGCACCGTATGTTTCCGCAATTTCGAGGCGTTCAGCACGCACATCCGTCAGCGTGACGGTCGCCCCGGCCAGCTGGGCGACCTTCGAGATCAGCAGACCGATGGGGCCGGCTCCGGCGACCAGCACCTTGTCGCCAAGCTGGATCCGGCCGGCCGCCCGTGCGGCAAGCGCCACGCTGAGCGGCTCCAGCAGTGCAGCGGCATCGTCCGAAACACAGTCTGGAACAGGGTGGCAAAAAGCCGCCGGGTGTACTGCATATTCAGAAAACACCCCGTCGATGGGTGGCGTGGCAAAGAACCGCACGCCCGGGTCCAGGTTGTAGCAGCCAGCCAGCGACTGCTTCGACAGCGGGTCCGGAATGCCAGGCTCGAGGGAGACGCGCTGACCCGCCGTGCGGTCCGTGACCCCCGTCCCGAGTGAAACAATGACGCCGGCGGGCTCGTGGCCCAGCACTAGCGGAGAATCGACCACAAAGCTGCCGATCCGGCCCTCCGTGAAGTAATGGGTGTCGGACCCGCACACCCCCACCGAGGTGATGCGCACCAACACCTCGCCGGGGCCAGGTGTGGGTACGGGGCGCTGCTCGATGCGCAGCTCGCCCTGCCGGACAAGGACCGAGGCCGTCATTAAGTCCGGGAGCGAGGATGCGGGGGGCGCTGTCTTAGTGTTGCGCTGTGCCATGTTTCTACTTCACCGCGCCCATCGAGAGTCCGCGGACGAGCTGCTTCTGTGCGACCCAGCCGGCGATGACCACGGGCAGTGAGGCCAGTACCGAGGCGGCTGACAGCTTGGCCAGGAACAGGCCTTCGCTGGTCATTTGGGAAACCAGAAATACCGGCACCGTGGCTGCGTTGGCGGCTGTGAGGTTCAGGGCAAAGAAGAACTCGTTCCAGGCAAAGATCACGCAGATCAGGGCCGTGGCCGCCAGCCCGGGGGTGACCATGGGGATCAGGATGGTCCGCAGGGTCTTGATGAGCCCGGCACCGTCCATGGACGCGGCCTCGAGTACTTCGGCCGGGACTTCCTGGAAGAAGGAACGCATCATCCACACGGCAATCGGCAGGTTCATGGCCGTGTACAAAATCACGAGCGTGCCAATGTTGTCCAACACCTTGAGCTGCCCGGCGATCACGTAGATGGGCATGATCACAGCCACGACGGGAAGCATTTTGGTGGAGATGAAGAAGAACAGCACATCCGAGGTTTTCTTCACGGGCCGGATGCTCACCGCATAGGCGGCCGGCACGGCCAGAAGGACGACAAGGATGGTTGAGACACCCGTGGCGATCAGCGAATTCAGGAAGTAGGCGCCCGCGCCGTTGCTCAGCACCGCCTCAAACTGTTCGAAGGTGGGGGCGAAGAAGAACACCGGCGGGTTCGACGCCGCAGCCGATTCGGGCTTGAAGGCCGTCATGACCAGCCAGATCACCGGGGCGAAGAAGACAAAGGCGAGCACCCACGTAACTGTGGTGATGCTGGAACCGGTGAAACGCCGTCGTGCTTCACGGGACTTCCGTTCGGCGGAAATGGGGGCGGGGGGAGTGATGGTGGTGGTCACGGCTTAGTCCTTTGCGTCAAAGCTGCGGAAGATCAGGCGGAGGGCGAAGGTGGCGATGATGATGGTGGCTATAACAACCACAACGCCCATCGCGGCTGCCTGGCCAATGTCGAAGCCCAGGAAGGCCCGCTGGTAGATGTAGAACGGCAGGTTGGCGCTGGCGGTGCCCGGCCCGCCCGCGGTCATGAGGTAGATCTGGTCGAAGGTGTTGACCACGTAAATGGTGCCCAGCAGCACGCCCAGCTCAATGTAGCGGCGCAGTTGGGGGAGGGTGACCCAGATGAACGTCTTCGTCCATCCGGCACCGTCGATCTGCGCGGCCTCGAGGACATCCTTCGGCTGGGACTGCAGGCCGGCCAGCACCAGCAACATCGTGAACGGGGTCCATTGCCAGACCAGGGCCATGAGGATGGAGATGATGGGGTGCGACGCCGTCCAGTCGACCGGCGGGATGCCCACCAGTGAGATGACCCAGTTCACCAGGCCGAAGCTCGGGTTGAGCATGGAGATGCTCCATAGGGTGGCGCCGGCGACGGGCATGATCAAAAACGGGGTGATGAGCATGGTGCGCACTACACCCTGGCCGCGGAACTTGCGGTCGAGCAGGAGGGCGAAAATGATGCCCAGGATCATGGCAAGGAACACGCAGCCGAGCGTGATGACGATGCTGTTCAACGCCGAGCTGCGGAAGGTGGAGTCAAGGAAGATGTCCACATAGTTCGCCAGTCCGATGAACTGGTTGCCGTCGGGGCGCAGCAGGTTCCAGTTGCGCAGCGAGTACCAGATGGTGACCAGGAAGGGCAGCTGCGTAATGATGATGGTGAAGATCAGGGCCGGCAGGAGCGGGCCGCGGCGGCGCCAGCCTTCCGCCCTGGACATGCCGGAGCTGTCCTTGGCGCTCTTGCGGCCGTGTTGTTTGAGGTTGTGCTTGTCAACCAGCGTGGTAGCCACTACTTGCCTCCTTCTTGGTATGACTGGGCAACGGGCTCGGCGTACAGCTGGGCCTGCTTAAGTGCTTCGTCAACTGATTTTTGTCCGGCAATGGCGGCCGAGATTTGCTGGCTCACCCGGGTGCCCAGGTCCTGGAATTCCGGGATCCCCACAAATTGCAGGCCCGGGTAGGGGACGGGGTTGACCATGCTGGTGGATTGCTTGGCGCTGTACATGGCGTCAAGGGTGGGTTTGGCGTAGGCCTTGGCGACGGCTGCGTATTCGGGGATCTCATACGTTGACTGGCGGCTGCCGGGAGGGACGCGTTCCCAGCCGATCGTGTTGCCGACCAGCTTGATGTAGTCCTTGTTCGTCATCCAGGAAATGAAGTCCCAGGCGGCGTCCTTGTGCTTCGTTGTGGTGGGGATGGCCAGCGACCAGCTGTAGAGCCAGCCTGCCGACTCCGTGTTTTTCACGGGGGCCGGGGCGTACTGCGACTTGCCGGCCACCAGGGAGGATGCGGGGTCCTCAATGCTGGAAACCATGGCCGTGGCGTCGTACCACATGGCCGCCTTGCCCTGGCTGTAGCGGGTGATGCAGTCGCCGTAGCCGCTGGTTGCGGCGCCAGGTTGGCCGGCGTCGTGCAGGAGGTCCACATAGTCGGTGACGGCGGCGTTGACCTCCGGTGTGTTCAGCTTGGCGTTCCAGCCCATGTCGAACCATTGGCCGCCGTACGTGTTGATGACGGTGCCGAGCGGGGCCATGACCTCGCCCCAGCCGGCCAGGCCGCGCAGGCAGATGCCGGCAAAGTCCTCGTCCGGGTTGTTGAGCTTGCGGGCGATGGTGCCGATTTCATCCCAGGTGGGGTGTTCCGGCATGGTGATGCCGGCTTCCTTGAACAGGTCCTCGCGGTACACGAGAAAGGAGGACTCGCCGTAGAACGGGACCGAGTACATGTCATCCTGGTAGCTGAGCGCATCCTTGATGGTGGGGATGAAGTCGTTGGTGTCGTAGCCCTCCGTGGCGTCTGCGAGGGGCTGGAGATTTTCGATCCAGCCGTTCGCCGCCCACATTTCGGTTTCATAGTTGGAGATCATGACGACGTCGAACTCGCCGCCGCCGGTGGCCACCGAGGCGGTGATCTTGGCGCGGGCCTCATTCTCGGGCAGTGTCACGAACTTGACGTTGACGTTGGGGTGCTTGGCCTTGAAATCGGCCTGCAGGGAGATGGCGTCCTTCATCTGCGGGTTGGCCACAATGGCCACCACCAGGGTGTCTTGGGCGGCGCCGGCCGGGGCACAGCCGCCCAGTGCAAGGGTGGCTGCGGCTGCGATGGCGAGCCAGGCGGCGGCTTTTGCGCCTGTTCTGGGCCGTTGTGCTTTCGCGGCACGGAGGGGTGGGAACTTCATTGGTCACTCTCAATCTTGTCGCTCATTTGAGAGCATGATCTTGCTCATTTGTTAAGTGACTCTAGTCATATATACTCGTTTGAGCAAGAGCGAATGCTCAAATGTTTCTTTTTAGGAAGGCGCACCGTGCCGGAAATATCCCACGAGGAGCTGCTTGCCCGCATCGGGCAGGCTTATTACCTGGACAACCAGTCCAAGGTTGAAATCGCCACCGAGCACGGAATCTCACGGTTCCAGGTGGCCCGATTCCTTGACGAGGCGCGTGCTGAAGGCATTGTTCACATTGAAATCCGCCGCCCCGGTGCCACAGTGGAGATCGACGCCGAGGCGCTTGCCGCCGCTCTCGGGCTGCACCGGGTGGTGGTCGTCAAGACGCTCGGCGACGATTTCCGCCAGCGTGACCTGCAGGCCCACGCCGTGGCCGACGAACTCATGGCTGCGGCACGCACGGGCATGACGATTGGCATCTCCTGGTCCCGCACCCTCGACCTGGCCGCCCGGCATGTCTCGGAGTTGCCTAAATGCAACATCGTGCAGCTGGCCGGTGCCCTGCCCGCGGCCGGCAGCGGAGGAAATCCCCTGGAGCTCATTCAGCGCCTCGGCCGGGTGGGTGGTGGCCGGACCTGGCCCATGTGGGCGCCCCTCGTGGTGGACAGTGCGGCCACTGCCGCGGGCTTGCGGCGCCAACCGGAAATCGCCGACGCCATGCGCAAGGCGGATTCCCTGGATCTGGCCGTCGTGGCCATCGGTGCGTGGGCGCCCAACCTCTCAACCGTGTGGGACCGGGTGGACAACGCCGTCCGGCAAGATGGCATCCGCAAGGGGGCCGTGGCTGAATGTTCCGGCAGGCTGATCGCCGCTGACGGAACGGCCGTGCAGGCAGAACTTGATGCCCGCATCCTCTCCGTCACGGTCGAGCAGCTGCAGCGCACCCCCAAGGTCATCGCCGTTGCCCAGGGTGCGGTTCGGGCGGAAGCCGTGCGGGCCTGCATCGCGGCCGGAATTGTCCATACTCTGGTGCTGGATGAATCCCTCGCCCTTGCACTGCAGGCTCATGCCGCCAGTCATGGGGTGTCCGCATGAGCGGCGCGCAGACGGCGGGCTCGTCGGCGCCCGACTCGCCAATTCCCGGCTCACCAGTGCCCGGCTCGACGGCGCCCGGCACTCTGGTGGTGGGTGTTGACTCCTCCACGCAGTCCTGCAAGGTGGTGGCCGTGGATATTGCCACGGGTGCCCAAGTGACCGCCGGTTCGGCCACACATCCGGATGGCACCTCTATCGATCCGCGCCTGTGGACAGCAGCGCTGGCCGAGGCCTGGGATGCGGCTGGAATTGCAGGGCTGGGCGACCGTGTTGTGGGCGTCGCCGTTGCGGCCCAGCAGCACGGCATGGTGGGTGTGGACGGGGCCGGTGTGCCGGTCCACGACGCCCTGCTGTGGAACGATGTGCGCAGTGCCGACGATGCTGCCCGCATGGTTGCTGAGCTGGGTCCCGAGGCATGGGTTGGCGCCGTCAACATACTCCCCGTCGCTTCTTTCACACTGACAAAACTCGCCTGGTTGGCACGTTCGCAGCCGGATGCGGCCGCCAGGCTGGACACCGTGGGCCTGCCCCATGACTGGCTCAACCTGCAGCTTTCGGGGTCGTGGTCCACCGACCGCAGCGACGCCTCCGGCACCGCCTACTTCGACCCGGTTGCCAACAAGTACCGGACCGAACTACTGGAACAGTTCTTCGGCGCCGTGCCGTCCCTGCCGCAGGTGCTCGCGCCCAACGAAAGCGCCGGGCAGCTGCTCCCGCGCTGGGGCTCGAGTGCCGCCGTCGTCGGTGCCGGCATGGGTGACAACGCCGGTGCGGCACTGGGCCTGGAACTGGCGCCGGGGGAGGTGGCGGTCTCGATCGGCACTTCGGGCACGGTGTTCACCGTCTCGGAGACGGCCGTGCATGACGTATCGGGGCAACTCGCGGGCTTTGCCGACGCCACGGGGCGGCACCTGCCCCTGCTTGCCACGATCAATGCGGCCCGCGTCATGGCGGCCGGGGCTGCCATGCTCAACGTTGACCTGGCCGAGTTCGACCGGCTTGCGCTCGCCGCCGCACCCGATGCCGACGGCCTGACGCTGATGCCCTACCTCGACGGCGAACGCACCCCGAACCTGCCCGACGCCACCGGCACGCTCGTTGGCATGACCCGGGCGAACATGACGCCGGAGAACCTGGCCCGCGCCTCGGTCTTGGCCGTTGTGAACTCACTGGCCGACGCGCTTGCTGCGCTGACCTCCTTCGGTGTGCCCGTGGAGCGGGTGCTGCTGATCGGCGGCGGTGCGAAGTCGCGGGCGCTGCGTGAGGCGGCCGCCACGGTGTTCGGCGTGCCCGTCGACGTGCCCGAGCAGCGTGAATATGTGGCACTTGGGGCTGCCCGCCAGGCCGCCTGGGCCGCAACCGGCGAACTGCCCGTCTGGGGCCGGCGGATTGAGAGGTCCTTCATGCCCGACGGCGGATGGGGCGCCCTGGTGCGCGAGCGGTACGCCACCGCACGGAGGACTGTCTACGGGGTGTAGCCAACGTCCCGGCCGGTGGGGCGGTGGTTGGCTTGCCACGTCATGGGTGGACGGGTTGGGCTACCGGCCCAGTGCTACGAGCTCTGCCACGGCCGCGCGGGCGCCGCGGGTGTGCAGAGTGTCGAGAGTGCGCAGGTACGCCTCCGTGAAGCGCTGGTTGTCCACGAGGTCGCCAAAGACGTCGCGGTTGCGCAGGAACGCCAGCTTGTCCTCATGCTGCTTCGCCGCGGCGGCCATGAGCGGCTCCTTGAGCTGGTCAACCACGGTGATGGGTTCACCGTTTTCGTCCGTCCCCTCGGCATACCGGGCCCAGGAGGCGACGATGCCGGCGGAACGGGAGATCCCGCCGTCGTTCCCGGAATTGCCGTTCCCCAGGTTGATCCAAACCACCGGGATGAGCCACTTGGGGATCCGGTCCGAGCTCTCGGCGCAGAGGCGGGCCAGGGTGTCGCGCACGTGCTCGTTGGCGAAGCGCTCGATGAGGGTGCGCTTGTAGAGCGGCAGATCGACGCCGGGCAGCGGGGCGAGTGCGGGCGTGCCCTCGAGGTCCATGTAGTCGAGCAGGAACTGCACGAACAGCGGGTCCTGGGCGACCTCGTGCGCGTACGTGTAGCCGGCCAGCGTGCCGAAGTAGCAGAGTGCCTGGTGGCTGGAGTTGAGCAGGCGCAGCTTCATGAGCTCGTACGGCTCGACGTCCTCAACCACCTGCACGCCGGCGTCCTCGAACGGTGGGCGGCCAAGCGTGAAGTGGTCCTCGAGGACCCATTGTTCGAACGGCTCGCACACCACCGGCCACTGGTCCATGACGCCAAATTCCTTGGCGATGGCGCTGCGGTCCTCATCCGTGGTGACGGGCGTGATCCGGTCCACCATGGAGTTCGGGAATGAGACGTTTTCGCGCATCCAGGCGGCGAGGTCCGGATCTTTCAGTTCTGCGAAGGCTGTGAACATTTTCTTTGCGACGTCGCCGTTGCCCTGGATGTTGTCGCACGACATGACCGTGAACGGCGCAATGCCCCGGGCGTGACGGCGGGCCAGTGCCTCCGTGACGAGGCCGAACGTGGTGCGCGGGGCCGCTCCGGGGGTGAGGTCGTGGATGACGTCCGGATTCTCCGCGTCGAATTCGCCCGTGACGTGGTGGAAGTTGTAGCCGCCCTCCGTCACGGTGAGCGAGACGATACGGGTGTCGGGGGAAGCCATCTTTTCAATGACGGCCTCCGGATCCGCCGGAGCGAACAGGTATTCCGTCATGGAGCCGATGACGCGGGCCTCGCGGCGGCCGTCCGGATGCTTCAGAAGCATCGTGTACAGGCAGTCCTGCTCCGCCATGACGCGGGCCATTTTCTCGTCGTGGGGCAGCACGCCAACACCGCAGATGCCCCAGTCGAGGGCCTTGCCGGCATTCATGAGCCGGTCCACGTACATGGCCTGATGCGCGCGGTGGAAGCCGCCCACACCAAAGTGCACGATGCCAGTTTTCACGGCGCTGCGGTCATAGCTGGGAACCGCGACGGATTCCGGCAGGTGGGCGAGGCTCTCGGCATTGAGTTGCGGCATGGTGGCGCTCCTTTGAACGTGATCTTCATCCCACTGTATCAAACGAGCGTGGTAGGTGTTCTCATATGAGCGTCGCGTTGTTTTGTGTTGACGATCGCTGCGCCGCCGGGTGCAGGGGGCTATATTGGCCAGTATCCGATAGATAGACAACCTGCTGCAGGAAGGTCTGACATGGCCAAGGAACTTGCCACCCAACTCATCGAACAACTGCAAGCCGCCGGTGTGCGGCGCATCTACGGGATTGTGGGCGACAGCCTGAACCCATTGGTGGACGCGGTACGGAAAACCGGTGGCTCGGCCAACGGCGGCATCGACTGGATCCACGTCCGCCATGAGGAGGCCGCGGCGTTTGCGGCCGGCGCCGAGGCTCAGCTGACAGGCGAACTGGCCGTGTGCGCAGGGTCGTGCGGACCCGGCAACCTGCACCTGATGAACGGGCTGTACGACGCCAACCGCACCGGCGCGCCGGTGCTGGCCATCGCCTCGCATCTGCCCAGCGTGCAAATTGGCAGCGACTTCTTCCAGGAGACCCACCCGGACAGGCTCTTTGGCGAATGCTCAGTGTACTCCGAGCTCATCAGCACCTCGGACCAGGCGCCAAGGGTCATGAACAACGCCATCTCGCATGCCGTGGGCCTGCGCGGGGTGGCCGTGGTGACGCTGCCAGGCGATATTGCCAGCCTCCCGGCCACTGCGCCGTCGCCCCTGCAACGCCCCGTGCGCCCGGCCAGCCTGGTCCCGGCACCCGAAAGCGTGGCGGAGCTCGCTGATGCCATCAACCAGGCTGAAAAGATTGCCATCTTTGCCGGCGCCGGCGTCCAGGGAGCCCACGCCGAAGTCATAGCCTTGGCTGAACTGCTCAACGCCCCAATTGGGCACAGCCTGCGCGGCAAGGACTTCATCCAGTACAACAACCCCTACGACATTGGGATGACGGGCTTGCTGGGCTACGGGGCCGCCGCGGAAGGCATCGCCGGTGCCGAGCTGCTGATCTTGCTGGGCACGGACTTCCCCTACGACCAGTTCCTGCCAGACACACGTACCGCCCAGGTGGACAGGGCGCCGGAGCATTTGGGCAGGCGCACCGACGTTGACATTGCCGTGCACGGTGACGTGCTGCCAACCCTGGCGGCCCTCATCCCGCTCGTGGCGGCCAAGGAGGATGCAAAGTTCCTGGAGCAAATGCTGAAAAAGCACGACAAGCTGATGAACAAGGCAGTTGGCGCCTACACCCGCAAGGCTGACAAGCTGGTGCCCATCCATCCTGAGTATGCGGCCTCGCTGCTGGATGAAATCGCCGCAGAGGATGCCATCTTCACCGCCGACACCGGCATGTGCAATGTGTGGACCGCCCGCTACATCAACCCGCTGGGCACGCGGCGGCTGATCGGTTCCTACCTCCACGGCTCGATGGCCAACGCCCTGCCGCAGGCCATCGGCGCACAGGCTGCCCACCCCGGCCGACAGGTCATTTCCGTGTCCGGTGACGGCGGGCTGTCCATGCTGCTGGGTGAACTGATCACGGCTGCCGCGCACAAGCTGCCCATCAACGTTGTGGTTTTCAACAACTCCACGCTGGGCATGGTGAAACTGGAAATGCTTGTTGACGGGATGGCCGATTTTGGTGTTGACGTTCCTGACACGAACTACGCCGCCATCGCCACGGCCATGGGATTCCACGCCGTGCGCGTCACCGACCCCGCAGGTATTGCCGACGCCTACCGTGCCGCGTTCGCCCACGACGGCCCGTCGCTGGTGGAACTGGTCACCGACCCCAACGCCCTGTCCATCCCGCCCAAGCTCAAGGGCGCGCAGGTGCTTGGTTTTGCCACGGCCATGTCCAAGGTGGTCCTGAACAGGGGCGCGGGGGAAGCGGTCAGCATGGCACGCAGCAATCTGCGCAACATTCCGCGCGGCTGACGCCAAACGCTTAAGAAGGATTCCTTTGCTCAGCGCAGCACTTATTTTCGCCGGACTGGCTGCACTGGTGCACGTTTACATCTTCGTGTTGGAATCGCTGCGCTGGACGGCGGAGAGTACCAGGACGACGTTTGGGACGTCCGTTGAGCAAGCCCACGCCACGAGGGAACTGGCCTTCAACCAAGGCTTCTACAACCTGTTCCTTGCCGTAGTGGCGGTGGCCGGCATACTTGCCGCGGCTTCCGGGCACCATGGCGTGGGTGCGGCGCTGGTGCTGGCCGGCTGCGGCTCCATGCTTGCCGCCGGACTCGTCCTCCTCATTTCATCACCTAAGAAGGCCAGGGCGGCCCTGGTGCAGCTCGCGTTCCCGCTGGCCGCCGTCGTTCTTGTCCTTGCGTGGCTGGCCATTTAGGCCCGTCGATCCCTTGCCCGGTGCCCCGAACGGGCATAGCGTTGAAGGACATCCAAGGGGGTGGCTCAAATGGAAATTCACCTGTGGTGGATCAATATGGAACTGCCGGCCAAGCAGTGGCTACGAGAAAATACAGAGGCTGCAGCGGTGCCGGACCACGTCGCGGTGGCTGTTGAAGCTGCCGGCGGTGCCCTGAGTGACGGGACGCTGACGCAGCGGGAGTGGGATTTTATAGTGACCCAGTCCGAGTTTGTTGACTGACGCTTTTTCCAAGCACGACGGCGGCACGCGCCCGCCGCTGCTGTGGCACCCTGCGCCCGGTTGGCCCATGCCCGCCGTCGGCGCTGGCACCCCGGAACCAGGGCCTATTGGTTGGCGAGGACAAGCGCCGTCGTCAACAATGCGGTAAGGGCGACAAAAGGCAGGCACATGAGCACGTGCAGCAGCTTGTGCTCCTTCAGAATGGCCGCAAACTCCCGCAGGAATGCGCTGGGAAGGAAGTAACCAGCCGTCGGCGAGCCAACCACCTGGGCGTCGATCCCCAGCTTGCGCGACAGCAGGGCTGCGCGGAGCACATGATAGTTGTTCGTGACCACCACCAGCGGGCCGGTTCTGCCGTGGTCGCGGGCAATGGCCGCCGAGAATTGCAGGTTTTGGGCCGTGTTTGCGGCGTGCTCCTCCGCCGCAACATGCTCATCCGGAGCCCCAGCATGGACCAGGTATTCCGCCATGGCAGCACCCTCTGAGCGGGATTCGTCCGGGCCCTGCCCGCCCGAAGGGATCAGCAATGGAGCATCCGCGGGAGATGCCTCGCGGTAAACCTCCAGACCCTTGTTCAGTCGGGAGCGCAGCAGCGGCGGCACCTTGCCGTTGATGATTTGTGAGCCAAGGATGACAACGGCGGACGGCGTGATGCTGTGCACCATCTTCCCGTAGACGGCTGCATAGGACAGGAAGACCACAAACACCACGCCAAAATAGCTGCACAACAGGAACATCAGCGCCGCCACGCCAATGGCCACCGTATTGAGGGTGAGCACCAGTGCGAAGGCTGCAACGGGCAGTGCCAGCAGGGCCAGGCCGGCAACAAGGGACAGCAAATTGCCCATGCTGCGCCCCTCCCTCCGCAGCATGGTCACGCCATTGGCGATCAGGAATCCGGCCAACACCACAACGGCCAGCGGCGTCAGGACCAGGATGCCCAGCGTGATCCACTCGGTCCAGGGGAACCACTGGGAGAGAACCTCGGCCAGCCCGGCCAGCGCAAACCAGCACGCAGCCACCAACACGATGCCGTTGCGGAGCATCCGCGGGTCCTTGCGGCGCAAATAGACATAGACGCAGCCCAGGACCGCGGCAAGGATCAAGGAGAACATGATTTCAGCCTATGCGATCCCACGCCGCCCCCGCATGCCACCAGGGGCGGAAAACGCGGAGCCTCCTGTGCAACCACGGTGGGAGGTGCGAGGGCAGTGGACGGAGGGGCCGCCGTCGTACCGGCCATGCGGACAACGGGCAGGGCGGGCCGGAATGTGATGTTGGCAGCCAGGACGGGACAGAACCGCGGTCCGTAGGCGACAATGGAAAGGATGACTTCCCCCAAAAACGCCCCCAGCCCCGCCGCCGCAGAAACCGATGCCGCCGCCCCAAAGTCGCGCCCTGCCCGCCGCGCGGCCCAGGTCATGCCTGCCACCGAGGGCTGGAAGCAGGCCAAGGACCCGGGTGGGCGCCCGCTGCTGCAGTTCAAGTCCCCGCGCGTGTCCCAGCCTCCGGTGCACCTGGCCGACCTGACGCTGCCCGAGCGCGAGGCAAAATTCAAGGAGATGGGCCTGCCGGCATTCCGCGCCAAGCAGCTCTCTGTGCACTACTTCCAGCACTACACCACTGATCCCGAACTGATGAGCGACCTGCCCAAGGACCGCCGCGCCGAGATCACCGAGACCATGTTCCCGAAGCTGCTGACCGAGGTCAAGCGCCTCACCACGGACAACGGTGACACCATCAAGTTCCTGTGGCGCCTCTTTGACGGCTCGCTCGTGGAGTCGGTGCTTATGCGCTACCCCGGCCGCGTGACCCTGTGTGTGTCGAGCCAGTGCGGCTGCGGCATGAACTGCCCGTTCTGCGCCACGGGCCAGGCCGGGCTGACCCGAAACATGTCCACGGCGGAGATCCTGGACCAGATCGTGCAGGCCAACCGGGTCATCGCCGAGGGCGGGCTGGGCAACCTGCGCCGCGACGGCGGACACGACGCCGAGCGCGTCACCAATATTGTCTTCATGGGCATGGGCGAGCCCCTGGCGAACTACAAGCGCGTCATGAACGCCGTGCACCGCATGGTCGCCGAGGCGCCCGAGGGCCTGGGCATGTCCGCCCGTGGCATCACCATCTCCACCGTTGGCCTGGTCCCGGGCATCAACAAGCTGGCCGAGGAAGGCGTGGCCGTCACCTTTGCGCTGTCCCTGCACGCGCCCGACGACGAACTCCGCGACGAGCTGATCCCCGTCAATGACAAGTGGAAGGTGGATGACGCCCTCGACGCCGCCTACAACTACTACAAGGTCACCGGCCGCCGCGTGTCCATCGAGTACGCGCTGATCAAGGACATGAACGACCACCCCTGGCGCGCCGAGCTGCTCGCGAAGAAGCTCAACCAGCGCGGCCGCGGCTGGGTGCACGTGAACCCGATCCCGCTGAACCCGACCCCCGGTTCCATCTGGACCTCCTCCGAGCCGGAAGTCATGCGGGAATTCATCAACACGCTGATCGACAACGGCATCCCCACCACGCTGCGGGACACCCGCGGCAAGGAAATTGACGGAGCCTGCGGGCAGCTCGCCGCCACCGAATAACGAGTGGCGCCTGCTGATGGCGCGCCTGACTGAAGCGGCACTGACGCAAGAACGACGCCGGAACCTGGGTTCCGGCGTCGTTCTTTGGGTTAAGCGGTGGCTGGGTTAGGGGATGTCGGTCAGGGTTTTCTCGACCGCGGCAAGGCGCTTGTCGAGAGAGTCCAGCTTGCCGAGCAGTTCGGTGCTGACGGCGGTGTTTTCCTTGACCACTTCACGCAGTTCCGACGCTCCGCCGAGTTCCACCTGACGCGTTTTGGCGTTGGCCCGGGCAATGACGATCTGGTAGGTGATGCCGCCGATGATGCCAATGATTGCGATCCAGGCCCACCACGGTACGAATTCGAGTCCCATGTCATTTACCGCTTTCTTGTTTAGGTTCAGTGTCGGGCGCATCCAGCGGTCCGACGGCTGCCATGATTGCAGCCGGGTCAATGGTGAGTTTGAACGGCACGACCTCGAAGTACTTCAGGGCCTTGCCGTCGGCGGAGAGCTCCAGCCGGCCGGCAAGGTAGCCGGCCTCCTCGAGTCGCTGTAGGTGCATGTAAAGCAGTGGACGCGACATTCCCAGACGCCTGGCCAGTTCGCTCACGTGGAGCGGTTCGACCGATAGCGCTGCGATGATGCGGTAGCGCGTGGGGTGGGCAACTGCCGTAACCTTCGCGATCTCTTCTTCCAATGACATTTCTGCACCCCCTTTCACCTGTCAGTAAATAATTACACATGAAGGTATGGATGCGCAAGGGTTATTTTTGTACGGGCCACCGGGCGTTCGGGGGCGGGTGCTATTTGGCCTTCGCCACGGCCACATAGGCGGTGGTCGAACCGGGCTCAATCTCTGTCCGCCCGGCATCCTGGATGACAGGGCCGGCCGATTTGCGGGCGCCCTTGCGGAACTCCTTCGCCGGCAGCTCGAGGACGCCGAGGGGGAAGCCGTCGGCAGCCCACGCCTCCACCACGGCAGGCTTGGATTCCAGCAGCCAGGCAAAGAGTGCATGTGCCGCCTGGGCCGCGGCCTTGCCCGTGGACATCTCCAGGGACGCGTTCAGCACAATGCTCAGCGGCGCAGGCGGCAGCGGCTCCCCGGGAGGCAGCTGCGTGCCGGACACCTGCAATTTGGCCAGCAGCTTGGGCAGTTCGGCGGCGGGCATGGGCGGCAGCCCCACGGCCGAGGCCTCACCCACGGTGGCGAGGACGTGTTCGGGGAAGGCCCCAAGGACCTTGGCGAACATCTTGGCGTCGGCCCGCCTGACCGTTTTGCCGAACGCACCGGAGGCCCACTGCCGCCAGTCGGGATTTTCGGGGTCTCGCAGGAAGGCCTGGACGGACGCCAGTGCCGCCGCAGCAATTCCATGCTGCTCGCCGGCTGGTTCCTCCCGGTCGACGAGCAAAATGATGGGCTGGATCAGTTCCTGCTGGGTGCGTTCGGTAGATTCACTCACCCCACAAGGGTATCGGCAGCGGCGTGTGACAAGCTGGAGTTTGGTCCCACGCTTCCACCGGCCGTCCACACCCGCCTTATTGAAGGATCCCCATGCGCACACCACTCACCGTTGCTGCCCGTGCCAAGGTGGCGCCCTTTGCCGTCATGGACATTCTGCAGCGGGTGGCAGATATGCGTGCCGCCGGCCGTGACGTGATTTCCTTGTGCGCCGGCGAGCCGAGCGGGGGAGCGCCCAGTGCGGTTTCAGCTCGGGCCGCCGCGCTGCACTTCGCCGGCACACCGCTGACGTACACGCCCACGCTGGGCATTTCCGGGCTGCGCCAGGCCATCGCCGGGCACTACAAACGCTGGTACGGCCTGGATGTTCCCGCCCGGAATGTTGCCGTCACCACCGGCTCGTCCGGGGCGTTCATGCTGGTATTCCTTGCCGCCTTCAACCCCGGCGACAGGGTGGCTTTGGCCCGCCCCGGCTACCCCGCCTACAAGAACATCCTGACCTCCTTGGGCATTGAGGTCATCGAGCTCGACGCCGGAGCAGACTCCCGCTTCCAGCCCACCCCGGCGATCCTCGACGCGGCGGTCGCCAAACATGGCCCGCTGGCGGGCTTGATGCTGGCCTCGCCGGCCAACCCCACCGGGACCATGGTTTCCCGGGCGGAACTGGCAGCCCTCACCGACTGGTGCGGCGGCAACGGCGTGCGGCTGATCAGCGACGAAATCTACCACGGCATCACCTACCCCGCCCCAGGCAACTCGGATCCGAAGGGCGTGTGCGCCTGGGAACTGGACCGGTCCGGCGTCGTAATTTCCAGCTTTTCCAAGTACTGGGGGATGACGGGATGGCGGCTCGGCTGGGCGATTGTGCCCGACGACCTCCTCCAAGGCGTGGACGCGCTGGCCGGCAATGTGGCCCTGTGCCCTCCGGCCCCGGCGCAAATGGCGGCACTTGAAGCGTTCAGTGAGCAGGCCTACGCGGAGGCCGACGCGGCTGTTGCCGAGTTCGCCCGCACCCGCGACTACGTCCTGTCCAACGTTGCGGGCCTGGGCTGGACGGATGCCGCCCCGGCCGACGGCGCCTTCTACTACTACGCCAACCTTGGCCCTGCACTGGCAGGTTTCGCCGACTCCCGCGAATACTGCGCGGCGCTGCTGGAAGCCGAGGCCGTGGCGCTGGTGCCGGGCGCCGACTTTGACGGGGTTGGCGGGCTCGCCACAGTTCGCTTGAGCTTTGCGGCAGGGTACGACGCCGTCCGTGAGGCCTTGGTGCGGATCGAAAGGTTCCAAGCGGCCCAGGCAGTGTGACGCGGCGTTGGGTGCCGAGCGGTTATCCGGCCGGCTTCAGGTGGGTGGTGGGGACCCGGTCGCGGTCGTAGGTGATGGAATCAAAGCCGTGCGGTGCAGGCTTGTGGTCCGGCCCCAGGTTCACGAACACAACCTTTTCAATGGTGAGGATGGATTCGCGCGTGAACATGTTGCGCACTTCCGCGCGCATGGTCAGCGACGTCCGGCCAAAGTGAGTTGCAGTCAGGCCCATCTCGATGAGGTCCCCCAGGACGGCCGACGAAACGAAGTTCATTTCAGACATGTACTTTGTCACGGCCATGCCGTTGCCGAGCTGGACGATGGCATAAATTGCTGCTTCTTCGTCAATCCAGCGCAGCAGGCTGCCGCCAAAGAGGGTGCCGTTGGCATTGAGGTCCTCGGGACGGACCCATTTGCG
This sequence comes from Arthrobacter sp. PAMC 25486, assembly GCF_000785535.1. Classification (NCBI taxonomy): domain Bacteria; kingdom Bacillati; phylum Actinomycetota; class Actinomycetes; order Micrococcales; family Micrococcaceae; genus Arthrobacter; species Arthrobacter sp. PAMC 25486. The sequence goes on from NZ_CP007595.1 coordinate 2,960,842, forward strand.
GGTGTGGAAGGTGATATCGCCGTTGCTCATGGACTTCAATCTACCGTTCAGGTTCTCGTGGCGGGGTCGCTTTGTCCGCGGGAACACACCATGTTTTGTGCCACAGGGCGCTGGCAAATAGCGTGACCGGACATTCGTTCCTCCATAGGCGCGGTGGGAATCGTGGTTGTCCACAAAATCCAGGGAGGCCCTTTCTTGCAGGCAGCTGAACTGGGAGATTGAATTCATGGAAAGGAAAACCATGGATCACTACAGTGGTGCCGAGAACGCTGAAAATGGCGGGCCCGGAGCGCCTGACGAAGACGTTGACCGAATCTTCATGGAACTGGCCGGCAGCCTCATGGTGCCGTATCAAAACGAGTGCATGATCTGCTTTTTGATGCGGGCCATGGTGCTGCTGGAACCCGCCGGATTCGCCATGACGGACACATACCGGAAATTCAACGCGCCGCGAGCCACCAAACTTGGTGCACGACTGGTGCGGATGGGCGTCTATGGCGACTGCCGGCTGTTGCAAGCCGGCGTGATGGTCAACGATGCCCTTTGGGATGCGGAGTGCTGCCCCGATTGCGGCATCCCGTATGCGGTGCCGGATTGCCTGGAAGTGCGGCGGGGATCGACTCAGCCTTGCAAGCTCTGGCGGTGGCGGCAGGATGTGGCACGTGAGATGTTTGACGCCTGGCTGGACAACCGGATTTAGGCTCGAGTGTTGCCAAAACGAGGGCGGCACCCACGCTGCGCTGTACGCGCAATCCGGGTGCCGCCGTCGAACATTCCCCAAACAGGAACTCCCTGGGAATTACTTGCTCAGGTGGTCCACCAGGGACTCGGCGATACCGATGTACTTGCCCGGGGTCAGGGCCAGCAGGCGTGCCTGCGCATCGGCGGACAAGCCCAGGCCGGAGACGAACTCCTGCATGCGGGCGGCGTCCACGCGGTGGCCGCGGGTCAGGTCCTTGAGACGCTCGTACGGGTCCTCCATGCCTGCAACACCGGCAATGGCCTCGGCGCGCATGACCATCTGGATGGCCTCGGCGAGAACTTCCCAGTTGTGGTCAAGGTCGTCGGCCAGAACGGCTTCTGCCGTGTCCAGCCGGCCCAGGCCGCCCAGGACGTTGTTGATGGCCAGCAGGGAATGGCCGAACGCCACACCGATGTTGCGCTGGCTGGAGGAATCGGTGAGGTCGCGCTGCCAGCGGCTGGTCACCAGGGTTGCGCCCAGGGTGTCCAGGAGGGCGTTGGAGATCTCCAGGTTCGCCTCGGCGTTTTCGAAGCGGATGGGGTTGACCTTGTGCGGCATGGTGGATGAGCCGGTGGCGCCCGGAACCGGCACCTGTGCGAAGTAGCCGATGGAAATGTAGCTCCATACGTCCGTGCACAGGTTGTGCAGGATGCGGTTGAAGCGGGCCATGTCGGCGTAAAGCTCTGCCTGCCAGTCGTGGGATTCGATCTGGGTGGTCAGCGGATTCCACGCCAGGCCCAAACCCTCGACGAAGTTCTTGGCAACGTCCTGCCAGTCCGCCGCGGGGACGGAGGCGTAGTGTGCCGCGTAGGTTCCGGTGGCGCCGTTGATCTTGCCCAGGAACTCGGTCTTGGCGATGCGGTCCAGCTGGCGGGTCAGGCGGAAGGCCGTGACGGCGAGTTCCTTGCCCAGCGTGGTGGGCGTGGCGGGCTGGCCGTGCGTGCGCGAAAGCATGGGGACTGCGCGGTTCAGCTCCGCCATCTCGGCAATCTTGGCAACGAGTGCGCGCGCTGCAGGCAGCCAGACGTCCTCGACGGCACCCTTGACGCCCACGGCGTAGGAGAGGTTGTTGATGTCTTCGCTGGTGCAGCCAAAGTGGACCAGCGGCTTCAGACGCTCCAGGCCCAGGGCAGCCAGGCGGTTGCCGATGAAGTACTCCACAGCCTTGACGTCATGGACCGTGACCTTTTCAATGTCGGCCAGTTCCGTAACGGACGTCGCATCGAATTCGGTCACAATGGCGCGCAGGCCTGCCTGCTGCTCAGCTGTCAGCGGCTCGGTGCCCGGAAGCACGTTGTTGCTGGTCAGGTGGATGAACCACTCAACTTCAACAGCTACCCGGTCACGGTTCAGGGCTGCCTCGGAGAGGTAATCAACGAGCGGGGAGACTGCGCCGGCGTAGCGGCCGTCCAAGGGGCCCAGGGCGATGCGCTCGGAGGAAGCGGCCAGTGACAGGCGGCCGGAAGGGATGCGGGCTGTGGCATTTGCGGAATCAGACATGGCCCAATTCTTTCATGAACCGCCAATTCCTCCACAGCCGCGGCCGGGACGGTGAAAATCCACAAATCGGCGGGTGCGTCTGGCGGAGCGCCCTTCCGCTTTCTAGGCTGAGTGCAACAGGGGGGTTCGATGAGTTATTCGATGGGAACTGGGTGGGAGCCGGCGGCTGGCAACGCCGGCGCTGGTGCACGCACCGGCCCGTGTCCCGAATCCGTGGCGGTGGTGGCCCAGAGGCTCGCCGCGCTCGCCGGGGAACTGGAGGGCGTTCGGCTGCAATTGGGTGCCGTGGAGACACCGGAATGGCGCTCGCCCGCAGCTGCTGCGTTCCTGACGTCACTCACTGACTTGAATGTGGCACTCGCAACAGCGGTGAAGGCATTTGAGGAGGCAGCGGGGGACGTTGGCAGCTACGGCCTGCACCTGCGCGCCAGCTCCCTCGCCAACGGTTGCTTCAGCCCGCTGGGTGCAGGGAGTGGCGCCGGATCCGGTGCTGGGCAGGCCATTGGCGCGGCTCCGGGGTTTGGGCTTGGTGTGGGACCGGGCCCAGTATTTGGCGGCCTGGGCACAGCTGGCTGGGGGCCATGAATCATGGCATCTGAGTCAGAAGGGGAAACCACGTTCAGCCGCAGCGGCGGGGCAGGGTCCATCAGCTACACCTTGGCGGAAATCGCTGAGGCTGGTGCCGGGATCGCCAGGCTGGCGCAACTCGTGGAGCCATTGCTCGACAGGTTGCAATCTGAGCGGGTGTGGCTAGGCGACGCTGCCCAAACAGCCTCGGATTACCCCTACGGGGCGCTGGAATCCATGCAGCATGCGTTGTGGGTGGGGCGGCAGGCACAGATACAGGCTGTGAGTTTGGCACGAAAGCTTGCACAGGCTGGCGACAGCTATGCGGGCGCTGAGGCGCGCACCGCAACATTAACTGCACAGAACGGCAGGGTCGCTGCACTCCAGGACGGCCTGGCCACATGGGGGTGGGGGGCGCTGGCTGCCGTGAAACTGCTGGCCGACGCAACCGCCTGGATGCGGCAGGCCAAGGACAAGGGGTTACGGGACGGTGTCGAGGACCTGCTCAACAATGGTGCCGCCTACGCTGCCGGAGCTGCCGGCCCCCTTGTGGCGATGAGCTACCTGATCTCGCAGCTGCGACCACACGACGCGGCAAAAGCCGGCATCCAACCGGCCAAGGCGGCCCGGTCTTTCCTTGACGCGGCAGGAGTGGCCCGCCCCGGCCACCTGACCATGCGGCCCGTCCCGGCGGAGGAATGGAACAAGGAAGCCAGGCAGTGGCCGCCCGGCCATGCCGTGGCAGATCCGTCACAAGGAGAACCATGGACCACAGCGGCAAGCATTTCCGTCATGCTGGCAGAAACCCAAGCAGCCTACTCCTACCCGCCGGGATCCATCGGTGTTCTCCAGGTTGTCCGGCCGGACGGCTCGCCGGCGTGGGTGGTGAACCTGCCCGGAACGGAAGACTGGTCCACCCTTGACAGCACCAACCCCTTCGACATGGAAGGGAACCTGGAAGGGCTCACGGCCGAACACATGGAAGCATACAAGCAGCAGCACGTTGTGGTTCAGGACCTCATCAAGCAGGCGCTCGCCGCGTCCGGCGCCCTGCCGGACGATGAAGTGCTCATCACCGGCCACAGCGGTGGCGGCATCCACGCCGCTGCTGCCGCGGCAAGCCCGGAGTTCCTTAACGAGATCAATGTCAAGATGATCGTGATTGCCGGGGCGCCCGCCAAGAATCTGGATGTGGCGGAGGGCGTCTCGGTCCTTGCCCTGGAAAACGAGAACGACATTGTCACCGCCGCGGATTTTGGTGCTCCTGCTGCCACCGCAAACTGGGTCACCGTCACCTCGCACCGGCCAGCTGCTGCCGGAAGCGGCGATGTGGGAACTCTGGTGAAAGAAGCCCACGCCATCGAGAATTACGTGAGCGACGCCGTCGCACTTGAATCAAGTGACATCCCTGCCGTGCTCACCTCACAGCAAACACTGGCGGCATTCCTGGGGGTCGGTGTCGGAGCCGTGGTGCAGGCAAGAAAATTTGTGTATCAAGGCAGGGACGTCGACGAGGATGCCAAAAATAAAGGCAGGACGGTCACTCGTGCCCCTAGTGCGGGTGGCCCTGACGCCCTGAAACAAGGCGGAACAGGCGCCTCGAAGCTGGACAACCCCGTCGCGCCGGGACCGCAGTGAAGGTCACGCCGGGACAGTCGCAAAAAGGGATCAGGCGCGTGAGCCCGTGCGGCCCAGGCTTCCGGCAATCATGGAAACGATGCTGATGATCAAGGCAGCCAGAATGGCGGTCCAGAAAAAGTCATCAATCGTAAAGCGAATGGGGGTGAAACTGCTGGCCCAGGCGGTCAGCCACAGCATGGCAGCGTTGATGACCACCGTGAACAGCCCCAGGGTCAAAATGGTCACAGGCAGAGACAGCAACTTCACGATGGGCTTCACCAGGGCATTGACAATGCCGAAGACCAAACCGATGAAGAGGTATGCCAGCACCGTATTAACGGTGTCCGCGGTGCCTTCGGATCCGGCAATGCCTTCACCCACTACGGAGGCCGGTGCAATGTGGAATCCGGGCAGGATCCAGCTGGCAACCCACAAGGCCAGGGCGTTGACGACAACTTGAATAATGATTCTTCCCATGTATCCATAGTTCCACACACTGGGCAGCATCCCTTGTGCCGACGGTACTGTCATAAGCTTGTTGCATGATCGAGATGAATGCCTCCGCCCATGCCAATGTGCAGCCACGCCCAGTAGTGGGCCGCCTGCCCAAATATGCGGCAGGGAAGCCGCCGGAGTCAGTGGCCGGGCTGGAAAGCTTCAAGCTCTCTTCCAATGAGAACCCTTTGGGGCCGGTCCCCGCTGTCATGGATGTGTTGCGTGGAGCCATTGACATCCACCGCTACCCGGACAGCAGCTGCACCCTTCTCCGCAACGCCCTGGGCAAGTTTCTGGACGTCCCCGCCGACGACATTGTCACTGGTGCCGGCAGCCTCGGCGCGCTGAACCAGATTCTCGCCGCCTTCTCAGGGCAAAATGAGAACGGCGTGCAGGACGAGGTGGTCTACGCTTGGCGGTCCTTTGAGGCGTACCCCATTTGCGTGGGACTGGCCGGCGCCAGAAGTGTGCAGGTACCGGTGCGCTCCGACGGCAGCCATGACCTGGACGCCATGGCGGCCGCCGTCACAGAACACACCAAGGTGGTGCTGCTGTGCACACCCAACAATCCCACGGGTCCGGCCCTGCGCACGGGTGAAACTGAAGAGTTCATTCGTAGCATCCCGAGCAATGTGGTGATTGTCATCGATGAGGCATACCAGGAATTCGTTCGTGCCGGGGACGCCGTCAACGGTGTGGAATTGTACCGAAAATATACCAACGTCATGGTGTTGCGGACATTCTCCAAGGCGCATGGACTGGCGGGCCTGCGGGTCGGCTATTCCATTTCACAGCCGGAGATCACCCAATATTTGCGGGCTGCGGCAACGCCATTCGCCGTCTCCGGCATTGGTGAAGAAGCCGCCGTCGCCTCGTTGGAAAACTACGACCAGGTTGTGGAAAGAGTACAAAGCCTGGTGGATGAACGCACGCGCGTCCTGGCGGGCCTGGCGGAACTCGGCTGGGACGTTCCGGACGCACAGGGAAACTTCGTGTGGCTGGAATTGGGTGCCAATTCCCAAGAGTTTGCCGCGTTGGCGCAAAGCCATGCCCTCTCATTGCGCGCCTTTGGTGATGAGGGAGTGCGCGTCAGTATTGGCGAAGTGGCGGCCAACACTCGATTCCTGGAGATCTGTGCAGCCTATACAAAAGAGCCACGACGTTCCTAGCCATTAACAAAGGCACGGTTTGCGGGCCTGTACCGATACAGTGGTAAATCGAAAACGTATATATATGCGCCCTGCGGAATGCATTCCCTTGGGGGCATATATCAGTACCAACGAGTCGAAATGGGAGCCTGGGTTCCCTTGAGGTTCGGCAGACGAGGAGACAGCATGGGCAACGCCCCGCACGCTGCAAGTGGCACCGCTGGTGAAACATCATCAGTCCCGGAAACAGCACGCTCTGAAGGTCAGGCGGCACTGCGCCCGCAGGCAGGCGACTCCGCCGGCGTCCTGCAGAACACCACTGTGGGGCCGAACGATGCGGTCCAGCTCCTCGACGAACACGGGGCACTTCACCACGAAGCAACCTTCAGCCCGTACATCCAGAACCTGGATGCGGACGTTTTGCGCGGCTTCTACCGGGACATGGCCACGGTGCGCCGCTTCGACACCGAGGCAACCGCGCTGCAGCGCCAGGGTGAACTTGCCTTGTGGGTGCCCGTCGTGGGCCAGGAAGCAGCCCAAATCGGCTCCGGCCGGGCCATGAACAAGGCCGACTATGCCTTCCCCACCTACCGTGAACACGGCGTGGCCCTGACGCGCGGGCTGGATCTGGCGGATCTGCTGAAGCTGTTCCGCGGCATCTCCAACGGTGGCTGGGACCCGCGCGAAACCAACTTCCACCTCTACACGCTGGTCCTGGCGGCCCAGGTGCCGCACGCTGTGGGATACGCCATGGGCATCAGCCGCGACCTGGCAGCCGACCCGACAACCGAGCCGGCCGCCGTCGTTGCCTACTTTGGTGACGGCTCAAGCAGTGAAGGGGACGTCCACGAATCGATGGTGTTCGCCGCCTCGTACGACGCCCCTGTAGTATTCTTCTGCCAGAACAACAACTGGGCCATCTCCGTCCCCTTTGAAGTCCAGTCCAAGATTCCGCTCGTCAACCGTGCGGGCGGCTACGGCATCCCGGGCATCCGTGTTGACGGCAACGATGTTCTGGCCGTGTACGCCGTGACCCAGTGGGCGCTCGAGCATGCCCGCAGCGGCCACGGCCCGGTCCTGATCGAGGCCTCAACGTACCGGATTGGCGCACACACCACCGCCGACGACCCCACCAAGTACCGCATGAGTGCGGAAGAGGAACTCTGGAAAACCCGAGATCCGCTACAGCGTCTCGAGACGTACCTGCGTGCTGAAAACCTTGCCGACGACGATTTTTTTGAGCAGGTAAAGAACGACGGCGACGAACTGGCTGCCCATGTCCGTCGCGCCACGCTGGCGATGGGCGGGGCGGACATTCGCCAAAAGTTTGCCACGGTTTACGCACAGGCCCACCCGCTGGTGGCTGAAGAGCTGGCCTGGTTTGAAAATTACGAGGCCTCCTTCGCGGACGCCGACACCAACAACTCGCAGACCCAGGGCGGTGCCGCATGAGCACAATGACCATTGCCAAGGCCATCAACGAAGGCCTGCGCGCCAAACTGGCCAACGATCCCAAAAGCTTTCTCATGGGTGAGGACATTGGCTCCCTGGGCGGCGTCTACCGTGTCACCGAGGGCCTGAAAAAGGAATTCGGCGCCCACCGCGTCATGGACACACCGCTGGCCGAATCAGGGATCATCGGCACGGCCATCGGCATGGCCCTGCGCGGCCACCGCCCCATCTGCGAGATCCAGTTTGACGGCTTTGTGTTTCCCGCCTTCAACCAGATCACCACACAGCTGGCCAAGATCCGCACCCGCTCCGACGGCCAGCTCAGTGCACCCGTGGTCATCCGGATCCCGTATGGCGGCGGCATTGGCTCCATCGAGCACCATTCCGAGTCGCCTGAAGCGTTGTTTGCCCACACGCCGGGGCTGCGCATCATCACACCCTCCAACGCGAACGACGCCTACTGGATGATCCAACAGGCCGTTGAGTGCCAGGACCCGGTGATCTTCTTTGAACCCAAGCGCCGCTACTGGCTCAAGGGCGAGGTGGACACCGAGAACAGCCCCGGCGACCCGTTCAAGGCTCATGTTGTCCGTGCAGGCAGCGACGCCACACTGGTGGCCTATGGTCCGCTGGTACCCGTGGCGCTGGCCGCAGCCAACGCCGCCGCGGAGGACGGGCACAGTGTCGAGGTCATTGACCTGCGCTCCATTTCTCCGATCGACTTCGACACTGTTGAAGCATCCGTAAACAAAACCGGGAGGCTCGTTGTCGCCCACGAAGCCCCCACCTTTGGCGGCATCGGCGGAGAAATCGCCTCCCGCATCAGCGAACGCTGCTTCTACTCACTGGAAGCGCCGGCCATCCGGGTGGGCGGATTCCACATGCCCTACCCTGTGGCCCGCGTTGAAGAGCACTACCTGCCGGACATCGACCGCATGCTGGAGGCGTTGGACCGCGCCTTCGCATTCTAGGAAGGCCCACCATGTCTACCCTGAATTTATTCAATCTGCCCGACGTCGGAGAGGGCCTGCTGGAGGCTGAAATCGTCTCCTGGAAGGTCAAGCCGGGCGATGTCGTTGCCGTCAACGACGTCATTGTGGAGATTGAAACTGCCAAGTCGATCGTGGAACTGCCCTCGCCGTACGCGGGAGTGGTGGCCCAGTTGATGGTTGCTGAGGGGGATACCGTGGATGTGGGCAAGCCCATCATCGCCATCGGTTCGGACGCTGCTGTAACGGCCCCTGTCACGCCGGCGGCCCCCGAAGCGCCTGCCTCCACGTCTCCTGCAACCGATGGTGGCGAAGTGATGAAGCCGCTGGTTGGTTCAGGTCCCAAGGCCGACGCCGTCAAGCGCCGCCCGCGGATGGGCTCGGCTTCCGCCGTGCCCGGCCAGGCTGCCCCTGCCGCAGCGACCGCTGCCGCGCCGGCCCCAGTGGTGCCCGCCCCGGCTGCGCCTCCCGCTGTTGTTGCCCCAGCGGCAACTCCGGCACCCGGCCAGGATTCGGCGTCGAGCATGATCGGCAAGGCAGCAGCCACAGCCAACCGCATGGTGGCAAAGGCAAACCGCGTGCTGGCGAAACCGCCGGTGCGCAAGGCCGCGAAGGATCTGGGCATCAACCTCAGCGAGGTTTTTGCCACCGGCCTGCGCGGGGAAGTGACCAAGAAGGATCTGCTTAGCTACCAGGACCAGCGCACCGCCGAACAAGATGGTGCCGGCACGTTCTGGGCTCCCGCCACCGGCACTGGGCTGGCCGACGACCCCCGTGTGGAGCGCATCAAGGTCAAGGGTGTGCGCAAGGCGACGGCCAAGGCCATGGTGGAAAGCGCGTTTTCCGCTCCGCATGTCAGCATCTTTGTCGACGTTGACGCCTCCCGGACCATGGAATTTGTGAAGCGGCTGAAGGTCTCACGCGACTTTGAAGGCATCAAGGTTTCGCCCCTGCTGATCCTGGCCAAGGCAGTTATTTGGGCCGCCGCACGCAACCCCTCGGTCAATGCAACGTGGACCGGCGATGAGATCATCATCAAGCACTTCATGAACCTTGGCATCGCGGCCGCCACGCCCCGCGGGCTCATGGTGCCGAATATCAAGGATGCCCAGAACCTGTCCCTGAAGGAACTGGGGATTGCGTTGAACTTGCTCGCCACCACCGCCCGGGCCGGCAAGACGCAGCCCGCTGACATGCAGGGCGGCTCGCTGACGGTGACCAACATTGGTGCGCTCGGCATCGACACGGGAACGCCCATCATCAACCCGGGTGAGGTGGCGATCGTGGCGTTCGGCACCATTAAGCAAAAGCCGTGGGTGGTGGATGGCGAAGTGGTTCCGCGCTGGATCACCACGCTGGGTGGTTCCTTCGACCACCGTGTCGTGGACGGGGACCTCTCCGCCCGCTTCATGGCCGACGTTGCTGCCATCATGGAGGAACCCGCGCTCCTGCTGGACTGACTGCCCTGAAAAGTAGCCTCAATCCACTGATCTGATTTGGGGAGCGGCTGAATCATATTTTTTGACGGTTTGACGGTTTGACGGTTTTGGGCTGCCACTCAGTCCCGCCGTGGCCGCTGTGCGGCCATCCAAGCATTGGCACGGAATAATGCCCGGGGTAAGGGGTGGGTGGAGGATCTTGCCCTCGTCTTCTTCGCCAATGTCGGCTAGGTCGAGGGCCAGCCTGGGGACCTTACGTAAACAGGCCAGTACTGCGAACTGGCAGCCCACCACGCTCGATCCGGCGTCGACGGTGCCCAAATTTCCTTCATGGTTTTCCCAGCGTCCTGGGAAGTGCCCGTTGGAGGCCCATTCCCAGCCGCTCCAACCCCACGGTGCTGGTAAGGAACTCACGCGCCACACTGTCTCGACAAGGTTCACGATCTGTAATTTAGCTGTCGACACGTGCCTTTAGTCGGCCGCGATGAAGGCTCGTGCGGCGGCCAGGACGGCCGGCCCGGCCTCGTGCAGCGGGCCTTCGCGCCGCAGCAGGCGGTCGCGTGCTTGCCATCCGTAGTGTTGCTCGACGATGACGGCGCCGGCGAGCCGGAGCAAGCAGGGCTGCAGCGTTGGGTTGGGCGACGGCGGTGCGGATGATCGAGCCGACCATGTCCTGGGATCCTTTGGGTGGACCGCGAGCACGTCGGGCATGAAATGGACCCGGCACCGCTGCCAGCCCGCACCTTGGAACCCTGTGGCGATGGCCTTCTTCAAGCCACTGTGGGCATCGGATATCGCCAGCATCACTCCACATTTCACTCCATCGAGTCCACGGGTTTTCATCGAGCGCAGGAACGCGGCCCAGAACCCTTCGTGCTCGCTGTCGCCGAGATCGAAGCCCCCCACTTCCCGGCGCCCGACACGGGCCCTGCAGTAGGTCGCGTCATGGAACACGTACGGGTAGTCCACGGCCGAGAGGTCACGGTCCCCGAAAGCGCCTACTTCATGATCGAGGGCAGGGTCAACGGGCCGGCACCGATGAACGCGGTGGCCTCGGCCTCGATGAGCTGCTGGTACAGGGTTTCGGTCGTTGTACGGATCCGGTCGGAGACATAGGTGAGTTTAAGTTGGCCAAGCAGGTCGAACAAGGCAGACTGGCCTGGAGCCGTCGTGGTGTGTTTGTGTCCTTTGTGAGTAACTTTGATCGGTTCTCACTGACCATCGCACGATGGCTCTTCACATCGGACATCCGACGCCCAGCAACCGGGAACTACGCCACCCCATGGGACGCAACCTGAGCCCCTATAAGTGACTAATAAAATCAGGTCTTTCCTGCGAGGCAATTTTGACATGCATTTGACGTGTGTGTAGCGTCGATCGTGTTGTGCGTAACACCGCATGACCATTGAATTTACCTTGGGAAAGAGGGCAGTGATGTCGCGAAACCAAATAAAAGCATTGTCGGTAATTGCACTGGCGGGAGCCATGTCGTTAGGTTCCGTCGCTCCGAGCATGGCTTCTGATCAAGGGACAGCCGCTCCGGTTTCGGCAGTTCAGGGATCTGACCTGAAGTATTACGAACTCAACGAGCACCAATTTGGAATTAGTAGCACTGATTACCAGTTCGAAGTATCGGGCGAAGGCACGGCCGTGGCCACCCTCAAATCAACTGGCAGCCAGGAAGTACTGCCTGCACAAGCCCTTGGAGTCGACGGTGCTGCTGTGGATCTGGTCTACGCAGAAGTGGGCGACGGCTCTCTGGTAGTCTCAGCGGCAACTCCCCCCGGTGAGATGGTTGCTTCCCGTGGCGTAGCCCAGTGCGCACTCGGAACTGTGGGTGCGACAGGAGCCGGTGCACTTGCCGGCGGTCTCGGCGGAGCGGCCATCGGGACAGTAACGCTGCCCATCGTGGGCACCGTTGGAGCAGGATTGGTCGGGACCATCGGTGGGGGTCTCTTCGGGGGAATGACCGGCGCGGCCGCTTCCTGCTTCGGGTAAAGTGGAGAAGCTGTTTGCTGTCTTAATGAGAGCCAAGAAGGAGATGTTCACGAATGAGCGGCCTAAATAAATTTACTCAACTGCACACCGTTGCGATCCTTTGGGTCTTAACCCTCATGACGGTCTTACTTTTTCTGGCGCTCGAATTTTCGCCACTTTACATCATTATCTGCGCAGGTCCGCTAGCGCTCGTAAGCTTTCTGATATCAATAGCCTATCTACGGCAACGTAATGTTGGCCGTCCAAGAATGTGACCAGGTAATTCGGTATGTCGTGCTGGTCGGAAGTGAAATCTTTTCGGCCAGCACGCGACTGAGGTTCGAAGCTGAATTGGTAAAATGACTAATAGTCAACTAACCAATAGCAATTTCTATAAACTTGGACCAGGTGTGACTAATCCGAGAGTCTTTCTGGGCGTATGTAGCAGGTAGCCCGCGACATGCCAAGATTGCGAGCCACCTGAGCGGCCGGTTCACTGCTATCCGCCCGGCATATCACCGGCACCAAGCCAGTCGCTGAGAGAAGGTTCTGCTCGGCAAAGGAAACTGCCACGGCCACCGGGGTGTGGAAAACGAACAGCTACCATGTGCTCATTCTCTGGTGGAAAATACGCTTTAGGCAACCTCCGTTTCCTCTAAAAGACGGGCATTTCGTGTTTAAGCCGTTGGACCAACAACCAAATCGGTGGATCACGTTTTATGCGGCGGCGATGGCCTGCGCCAGCACCGGTGCCAGGCGCTTGACGCCTTCGGCCAGAGTTGCCGGCGGCACGGCGCTGAATGCCAGGCGCAGCTTATTGCTGGGTCCTCCGGCGGCTGAGAACGCTGCGCCTGGGACAAACACCACACCCGCGTCGATGCCCTTGTGCAGCAGCGGGTAGGTGTCGATCCCCTCGGGCAGCGTCAGCCAGACGAAGAAGCCGCCTTCCGGGCGGGTCCAGGAGACGCCGTCCGGCATGTGTTCCTCGAGCGCGGCCAGCAGTGCCGCGCAGCGCTCGGCGTACAGGGCCCGGTAGGTGCTGACCTGCCCCTGCCAGTCGTAGTTGCGCAGGTATTCGCTGACCAGCAGCTGGTTGAAGGTGGGCGGGCACAAGGTCACGGCTTCGCTGGCCAGGTAATAGCGCTGCTTGAGGTGCGCGGGGACCAGGGCCCAGCCAATGCGCAGGCCCGGGGCGAAGATCTTGGAGAATGAGCCCAGGTACAGCACGTCGTCGGGGTTGGCCGAGCGCAGGGGCTCCGGCAGAACGCCGTCGAACTTTAGCAGACCGTAGGGGTTGTCCTCCAACACCAAAATATTCGCCTCACGGCATATGTCCACAATTTCCTGCCGGCGTTCCGGTGCCAGCATCACGCCTGAGGGGTTGTTGAAGTTCGGGATCGTGTACAGCAGCTTGATCTTTTTGCCTTCGGCCTGCAGGGCGGTGATGCGCTCGCGCAGCAGCGACGGGACGATGCCGTGCTCGTCACCCACCACCGGCTGCACATCCACCTCGTAGGCTTCGAAGGTGTTCAGTGCGCCAACGTAGGTGGGATCCTCGAGCAGGATCACGTCACCGGGATCGCAAAAAACCTTCGCCGCAACATCCTGTGCGGACTGCGAACCGGCCGTGATGACAACATTGTCGGGGTCGGCGTCGAGAATCCCCTCGGCCGCCATGACCTCGCAGATCTGGGTGCGCAGTTCCAGGGTGCCCTGTCCGCCGCCATATTGCAGCGCCTCAAGGCCGTGCTCGGCAATGATGGAGGCGGCGGTGGCGGCCAGCCGGTCAAGCGGCAGGGACTGCAGGTAAGGGTTTCCGCCGGCCAGCGACACCAGGCCGGGCTGCATGGAAATTTCAAAAACGTCGCGCACGGCCGACTGCTTGATATTCGCGGCCCGGGCCGACAGGAGCGACTCATGCCTGTGCGGCGCAGCCTCACCCGCCGGCCCTGACGACGGACCACCGGCCCGGTTCAGGGCGTCGACGGCTTCTTCGGACAGGGTTTCGGCGGCGGCATTGGCGCCGGAGGCTGTAATGTTCACGTGCTCAGGATATAACGTTTGTTGCTAAATAGGCATCAAAAGTTTTTCTACGTGTGCCTCACTTCAGGCTCAGGGCCTCGGCCATCGGTATTCCGTTGATCGTGATCTCAATGGGGAATCCGGCAGCCTGCTGGGCCGTGAGTAGAAGTTGCAGTTGCGCCCGAGGAATGTCGCACTCGCCGGCCAGCTGCAAGGTGCCTTCCAGATCCACGATGATGGGGTTCCCGGACCTGTCGACCGACTTCACGGTGAGATCCGACTGCCACAACGCATTCCGCAATCCTGACTCGCCAACTTCCATGTCGTGGTTTTCCAGCAACGTCCGCAACGCCGCCTCAACCGGGTCGGTGAAGCTGATGGCGGGGCTCGTCACGCCCACAGTGCTGTCGCCGCAGCCAAATTCCGGACCCGATACTCCGCCGTCACCCACGGCAACGTAAACCACGGTGACCGATGCGAGGGTGGGCAGGACGGTGGGGTCCCCGCTTGATTCGGTCGCCGTTGGTGTGGTTGGTGGGATGCTCGACGGCGGCGCCTGGGTGGGACTTGTTGCGTCACCAGTGGCGGGGCTGCTGGCAGAGGAAACGGCCGGCAAGTTTGTGCCGCCCTCAGTTGCTGTACCCCCACAACCGGCCAGCGTGAGTGCTGCGGCGGCAAGAAGTGCCACCATTGACGACTTTCTCATGGTCTCCATGACACTGCTCCTGTAATTTCTGCCGGCCGTTCCGCCGTATCTACAAGCTACGGTGGAAGGTGCGGTCCCGGCAGTGCTTGGGCGCAAAGGGGACGCAACTGCAATCTGGTCGCGGGCAGGTCACGGCTGGAACGGAGTCTGGCCGTCCCCGCCAAAGCGGCCGTCCCGGTGTTTTTCAAGGGCATGTCCAGGGTCCCCACTGCCCAGCAGACTGCGGGTCAGCGCCTCGGAGTCGGCCATCAACTGGGCAGTGGCGTCGTTGAGGTGGCCGTCCCCGGGGGTGGTGCCGGTGAGGGAGGCGGCGACCACCGCGCGTCGGACAAGTTCCTTGGCGAACGACGCCGTTGTGCCTGCCGTCAGTGCCGCTGCCGCCGTCAACGCGTCCGTTGAGAAGGCAAGGCCGTGGGAGTAGAGGCGCAGCAGAGCCGCCCGTTCATGTTCGGACGGTAGCGGGATCTCCACGGCCAGGTCCACCCGGCCGGGGCGCTGGGCCAAGGCCCGCTCGAGCATGTCGACGCGGTTCGTGGTCAGTACAAACGCCACGTCGGAGTCGGCGTCCAACCCGTCCATGGCGTCCAACACCTCAAACAGCAGTGGCTGCGGACCGTGGCCAAAACTCCTGTCCTCGGCGATGAGGTCGCAATCCTCCATGACAACAATGGAGGGCGCCAGGGCGCGGGCCATCGTGGCGGCCTCCGAGATGCGGGCGAGGGAGCCGCCTGAGAGGAGGATCGCCGTCGTGCCTTCGCTGCGGCTGAGCAGGTAACGCACGGTGTGAGTTTTGCCCGTTCCGGGCGGGCCATAGAGCAGAAGTCCACGCTTGAGGTGCTGTCCATGGGCGCTCAGCGCAGCCGCAGCCCGGCCAATGCCAAGCGTGTGCTCTTCTACCCGCCCGAGGACACCGTCAGGCAAGATGACATCGCTGCCCGACAGCTCCGGGCGCGCAATGAAGCTCACCCCGGCGATGCTGGGCCCGTAATCACCGGCGGCAAGTGAAATGACCTGGCCCTTGAAGATGCTGCGGCTTTCCATGCCCAGGCGCAGCTCCGCCAACATTCCGGCCGCCGTTGCGGGGTCGGCGGCCAGGACTTCAAGGCTCGCGAGCTGGCGGCCAAACTGTGGATTGGCGCCACGCTGCAACACCGCGACGGGGTCGCCGCCATGCCTGAACAGCCGCAACCCAAGGGCAACAACCTGGCGCTGTTCCGCCGGACCCACCGCCACGTTGCTGTAATCAGGCTGGGCCAGGGGGATGTTTGACCACGTGAGCGCATTTTGGATCATGTCACTCAGTGACATGTGGTTGCGCTGGTCGCCGCCTCCGATGCCCAGCAGCCGGCTGTCCGGGTCCGCCGCGGCCAATTCCGAGAGCAGAATGTCCGCATCGACCAGGCGGTGGGAGGGGATCTCTTCCAGCACAACACTGAGCATGCCCGGCGGTGAACCCAAGTGGCTTTCCAGCTCCTCAAGCAATTGCCGGCCGTTGGGAACGGCCGTCATTTCCTTTTGGGCCAGCCCCACCAAGGCGCTGAAGTCGGACACAAATTTCCCCAGGGTATCGTCCATGGGCTGACACTAGCAGAAGAGCGTTCGGGTCGGACTGGATGGGCTGGCTGCTCAGCGGGCTTGATCTGCTGTTTTTTGGCGCTCCACCCAGGCCATGATGTCCTGGCGGCGGATGCGCCTGTGGGAGCCCCTGTATTGCACGGCAATCTCACCCCGGTCGGTGAGATTGCGCAGGAAGGTGTGGGAGATGCCCGCCAGTTCGGCCGCCTGTGAGGTGGTGAGCAGTTCGGAAATGCTTGCAACGCTCACGGCGTCCCCGCGCGAGAAACGCAGCAGCAGGTCGTGGACTGCTTCCTTGGCGCCAGTACCCAGCCTGTGGGCCGTGCCATCGACAAACACCGTCACGTCGTCGCTGTCCGAAAGGGCGCGGACCAGGAATGCTTGTTCGGCCGGGTCCAAGGGGGAGCTGACTTTGGGAGCATCTAATGTCATGGAACACATAGTAACCCGGCAGTATGGTTGGCCACATGACACAAAGCATTCGCACCGCACTTCTGGGGTTTGGCCTGGCAGGCAGTGTCTTCCACGCACCATCGCTGGCGTCGCTGGAGGCGTTCAGCCTCGACGTCATCGTCACCTCCGATCCGCACCGCCAGGCCGCGGCCCGGCGCGCCTGCCCTCAAGCAGCCGTTCTCACGCGCCAGGAATGGGCTGCTGCCGGAAGCCACAACAACATTGATCTCGTCGTGGTGGGAACACCTCCGGCCACCCACGTCCCACTGGCCACGGCCGCCGTCGAGCACGGTTGTTCCGTTGTTGTAGACAAGCCCTTTGCCCTCTCAAGTTCGGAAGGGGACGCCTTGCTCGCCTTGGCAAAGGAACGCGGAACACTGCTGAGCAGCTACCAGAACCGGCGGTGGGATGGCGAATTCCGCACCGTGCAAAAGCTGCTCGCCGACGGAGCGCTGGGCCAGGTCCACCGCTTTGAATCCCGGCTGGAACGCCACCAGCCCCTCATCACCAAGGAATGGAAGGCCCAGGCCACGGCGGCTGACGGGGGAGGGCTGCTCTTTGACCTAGGCACGCACCTGATCGACCAGGCGCTGCTGCTGTTCGGCCCGGTAGTGCGTGTGTACGGGGAGCTCAACGCCCGTCGCCCCATGGAATTGACGGACGACGACGTCTTCATCGCCCTTGAACATGGCAGTGGTGTCATCTCCCACCTGTGGGTGAATGCCAACGTTGCACAAAACGGCCCCCGGCTGCGCGTCCTTGGTTCGAAGGCGGCGTACGTCAAGCGTAGTGCTGACATTCAGGAAGCCCAGATTCAAGCCGGCATCCACCCGGGCATGCCCGGCTACGGGGTGGACCCGGAAGAAGCATGGGGCCTGCTCGGATCCGACGGCGCCACCGTGGCTGTGCCCACCGAACGGGGCGATTTTTCCTGCTTTTACGAACTGCTGGCCGCAGCAATCCTTGACGGCGGGCCGGTCCCCGTGGACCCGGCCGACTCGGTGGCCGGGCTGCGCATTATTGAACAAATTCGTGCGGCTCATGTGGAACGCACGGCTGGCACGTAAGCTGGGCGAACACACAATGCGGCAATCATCTGCCCATCTGGGGAGGCTGAGGACACGATGACCCACAAGGAAACTGCCGGACACCAGGGGGTGCAGCCGCCGAGCCTGGCGCTCGCCGAACCCACGGTCAATGTGCGCCATCGCTGGACCACCTCCATTGTGCTGGTCAACGTGGGCATCAATGCCGCGTTCTTCGGCCCCATCCAGGTCCTGTTGGGCCAGCAGGCCGCCGATTTCAGCGAAGCTGACAAGGAAGGAATTCTGGCACTCGTCACCGGTGCTGGCGCCGCGGTTTCCCTCGTGGCGAATCCCCTTTTTGGCACCTTCAGCGACAGGACAACCTCCCGCTTCGGCCGCCGGGTCCCCTGGGTGTTCATCGGCGCACTGCTGGGCACCATCGGCCTTGTGGGGTTGGCCGGCGCACCCACTGTGGCCGCCATGACCCTGCTGTGGTGCCTGGTGCAATTGGGCTGCAACGGCGCTCTTGCGGCGACGACGGCGGCCATCCCCGACCAGGTGCCGGTGCGCCAGCGCGGCAGCATTGGTGGTCTCGCCTCGATGGGGACGGTGGCCGGCATCCTGGTCGGTGCCGCGATAGCCGCCGTGGTGGCAGGGAACTTCTCCCTTGGTTTCATCATCTGTGCCGTCGCCCTGATTGTGGGCATGGTGCCGTACCTGTTCTTCTCCAACGACCCTGTCCTGGATGCGAAGGACAGGCCTGCCTTCACCTGGCCCGCTTTTTTCACGGGCTTTTGGATCTCTCCGCGCCGCTACCCTGACTTTGCCTGGGCCTGGATCACGCGTTTTCTGGTCAATGTGGGAAACCACCTGGTCACCTTGTACTTGCTGTTCTTTCTGACCGACGCCGTTGGGTTCGAGAACCCGGAATTTGGCGTGCTGATCCTCACCGGCATCTATGCGGTGCTGACGCTGATTACCGCCGTCATTGGCGGGCGCTGGACCGACAAGGTGGGCAAGCGCAAACCCTTTGTCATTGTTTCCTCCGGCATCATTGCCCTGGCCGCACTGATCCTCGCGTTCTTCCCCACCTGGCCCGGAGCGTTGACGGGAGCCGCAGTCCTTGGCATCGGCTATGGCGTGTATTTGGCCGTCGACTTTGCCCTGCTTACCCAGGTCCTGCCATCGGCTGCGAACCGCGGAAAGGACATGGGCGTGATCAACGTGGCGAATTCACTGCCCCAGGTTATTGCCCCGATCATCGCGTGGCCGCTCGTCACCATTTTGGGTGGCTACGTCACGCTGTACGTGGTGGCGGCCGTCATCGGATTGCTGGGTGCATTCTTCGTGGTGAAGATCAAGGGCGTCGATTAAGGCAGGAAAATGTGACGAATGTCAGTGACACTGTGTCATTAAGATCTTGACACAGTGTCACCATCCTTGATTAGCTAAGGTTACCGTTACCTAATCATGGAGTTACTCATGTCCGCACCCGCAGTTGAATCCGTAGTGTCCGAAATTCCCGCCGCCTTGTCGCAGGAGCTCAAGAGCCACACCGCAGCAGCACACATGGCCGCTGAAGACTCCACGTTTGTGGCGGAGCTGATGGGTGGCTCCCTGGATGCGCCGGCATTGGTAAGCCTGCTGGACCAGAGCCTCATCATTTACCGGGCACTGGAAACAGCGCTGGCAGCCCACACAGACCATCCCCAGCTGGGGGGATTCATCGACCCGAAGCTGGCGCGCGTCGCTGCCTTGGAAGCGGACATGGCCTACCACCACGGCGAGGATTGGGAAGCGCAACTTGCCGACGGCCGCATCGTGATCGTGCCCGCCACCCTCGCCTACGCCGACGTCCTGTCCACCATGGGCCGCGAATCCATCGAGTTCCTGCTGGCCCACCACTACGTGCGCTACCTGGGTGACCTCTCCGGCGGCCTGATCATCCAGCGCATGGTCCAGCGCCACTACGGCATCGCCAGCGAAGGCCTGAACTTCTACGCGTTCGATGAGATCACCAAACCCAAGCCGTATAAGGACGCCTACCGCGAACTCCTTGACAGCACCGATTTCAGCCGCGTGCAGAAGGACAACATCCTGAACTTTGCGGCCGAGTCCTTTGAGCTTAACCGCGCCGTCTTCGTCGATCTCGACGCCGCACGCAAGGCCGCTGCCTAGCCGGTATTTCGGCGGCTGACCACCCGTAAAGCCAAGAACGACGGCGGAACCCAAGTTCCGCCGTCGTACCCCAACCGCTCCCAGACCTCGCAAGCTCGGCCCGGGGCCCTCGCCGTCGTTCCCCAACCGCTCCCAGACCTCGCAAGCTCGGCCCGGGGCCCTCGCCGTCGTTCCCCAACCGCTCCCAGACCTCGCAAGCTCGGCCCGGGGCCCTCGCGGTCGTGGGCCCGGAACTGCTGCGGGACCTCGCAAGCTCGGCCCGGGGCCCTCGCGGTCGTGGGCCCAGAACCGCTGCGGGACCTCGCCGTCGTGGGCCCAAAAAACCGCGGGAGCGTTCAGGGCTATTGATTGACTACTTTTGCCGGGCCACCTGGTAGCGGGAATCGGCAAATACGGTTTCATAGCGGGTGCCGGGGAAACGCTGTTGCGCCTCCGCAGCCGCGGCGGTGGGGGCAAGGCCGGGGCGGGCCGAAACGTCGATGAGCACATACTGCGGTGGCGGGTTTTCATTGCCGATCCAGTAAACCTCCGAGCGGTCAACGAGGTAGCTCATGAGGGAAATGTCGGTCTCAACTGTGACCCCGTCGGGCACTGCGGCGAGGGCGTTTTCCGAGGAAGCCACCGTGGTGAGGGGGAAGTGCCGTGAAGGATCAAGGAGGCTTCCCAATGCGTACTGGCTGCTCAGCACCACCGAAATGAGCAGGATTCCGGCACCCAGAAGTCGCCGTAAACGGGCTGAGTCAAGGACCCTCCGGCGGGACAGGGCATCGATGGCGGCGGCAAAAACAACTGGCATGAGCACGGCACTATACTGCCAATCCTGACCCCAGTAGACGGGCAACTCGGACAGGAAACGCCACGCCAAAGTTGGTAGAACTATCAAGGCCAGGGGTGAAAAAAGGCACAGCCCGGCCGTGATGGCCACCAGCAAAAGCACCGTGACAACCTTGTCAGGATAGAAAAATGAGAGCGGGTCGCTGAGCAGCCCGCCAATGTTGAGCTGGCTTTCATAGGCCCATTGGGAGCCCGGATTCAAAGCCGGCAGGATCACCTTCGTGGTCAGCACGAACCAGCCAGCCCCCCACGCTGCAAGCCACAGGCCCGCGGTGGTGTGGACGCGAAACGCCATGACGAGGCCAATCGTCAGGACCGTCAGGCCCAGGTCCTCCTTGACGAACACCAGCAGGGCAGCCCAGATCCAGGCTGCGCGCCACCGCCCATCGAGTAGCGCCGTGAGCGAGAGCGCCAGCAGCGGCACGGCGAAGGCGATCTCATGGAACTGTGAGTCAACGGCCGATTGCAGGCCCCAGCTCAGTGCGTAGCCGATGCCGATGCAGACGCCGGTGAATCTGCCGAGCCGTTTGATGGCAAAGTGCGTGATGACCGCAACGGAAACGGCGAACAACACATTTTGGACCACCAGCAGGGTGAACGCGTGGGGGAATACCTTGTAGATCGGGCCCAACACCACCAGCAACGGGTGGAAGTGATCGCCCAGGAGGTTGTAGCCCTCACCCTTCAGGCTCACGATGGGTGGCTGGAAGTTTGCATAGGCCTTGGCCAGTTGGGTGAAGATCCCCAGGTCCCAGGAACGAATGGTGAAGCTCTGCCATTGCAGCCACGAGAACAACGAATACAGCGCCAACGCCATGGCGCCCGCCAGTCCGGCAAGGCTAAGCGGCGATGCTGCTGCACGGCTGAGTGCGGCTGCACGTTGGAACGCGGCAGGCCAGCCGGGCCCGGAGGGGGCCGGCCCTGCTGATGCCTGGGGGTCGGGCTTCTGCACTGTGGTCACAGGGAAAGTCTAGGCCGCAGGCCCGGCAGGGCTGACATTGAGAAAGCTGCGCCGCGGCGGTGCAGCCTCTTCGAGTGGAAGTGGCATCATTGCAGCATGGATGCACAGATTATTTGGACCATTGTTTGCGGGTTGGCCATCATGGTCGGCGCAGTCGGCATCATCGTCCCGGTGCTGCCCGGCAGTATTTTGATTGGCATCAGCCTGCTGGTCTGGGCGCTGACGACGGGATCCACGTTGGGGTGGGTTGTCTTTGGTGTCGGCATTGTCTTTGTTGCCGCAGGCATGGCCTCCAGCGCAGTGCTGACCGGCCGGGCCATGAAGAAACAGTCCATTCCCGGCAGGTCGGTGGTTATTGGGCTGCTGCTGGGAATCGTTGGGTTCTTCGTGATCCCGGTGGTGGGGCTGCTGGTGGGCTTTGCCCTGGGCCTGTTTCTCTCCGAGCTCGCCCGGCAGAAGGATGCACGTGCAGCGGTGTCCTCGTCCATGGCCGCCATCAAGGCGACGGGATTGGGAATCCTTGCCGAATTTGGCTTCGCCTCGCTGGCTGCGGGGACGTGGGGACTTGGCGTCCTGATCCATTTCCTGAATCGCTAGACATGAACGGGCCGGAGTCGTCCGAGGAACGCCCAAGCGACTCCATCACGAAAGCTAAGGCATCTCCATCACTACATTGATGCCCGCCATGCGGCCGCCACAACGTTCGTTGCCGGAGACGCGTGTCCAATTCAAGGCCGCTGACTCGGTTGCGAGTACCTTGCCGTTGTGGTCGTAAACACTGAAGTTGACCGCATTGGGCGGCTGCGCGCCAACGTTCAACAGCCAGGTTCCGTCCTTCTGCTGGGTCAGGGAGCGGGTGTTCTCCACTGAATGAAGGGCAGCAGCGGCCGCGGATGTGCCGGGCGCCACGGGCACACACTCGGCACCGGAGCACGCACTGACTGCCGCGGCGTGGGTCATGCCGTTGAGGTTGCCTGCCAATGAGAGCGTGAGCTGGTTATCCCAGTTGGGGGAGGGACAGGCTCCGCCATCACGGTCGAGGACTATGGCCCCGATGACGAATGCCATGCAAAAGGCGGCGACCAGGGGAACCAAAACAAGTTCCACGCGACGGCGAGTTGTTGGAGCGGCAGACATGCGCTCATGCTATCGAAGGATCCTGACTGTTTCCCGCAAGCCTTTCTGCTGCCAGGCAGCCCTCAAAACCGGCCGCGAAAGCCGCTGCGTCCAGGAAGAATACCAATCGCCATTAGGATCTGAACATGGCTTCCGAGATCTCCGCCCCATCCCAGCCGAGCTATCCCTTCAGTCACAACGGCATCCGGCTGCGACCCGTCACCGAGGCAGATGCGCTGGCCGTGAATGCCTATAGGTCACTCGCCGAGGTTGCCCGCTATCTGCCGCACCCGCCCCACACCATGGCCGACACCGTGCTGACCATGGCCTCGATGGCATCACAAAAGGAGCTGTCCACGCCCGGCCAGTGGCTTGATCTCGCGGTGGAGCATGGCAATTCCGCGGAAGTCGTGGGTGAGGTGCTGCTGAAGTGGGATGTCGCCAATCCGCAGCGAGGAGAAATCGGGTTTGTTTTCAGCCCCAAGGTCCAGGGCCGGGGGATCGCCCATGCCGCCTGCGCCGCCGCCCTGAACATCGCCTTCAACCATTTCGGCTGGCACCGGGTGGAGGGGATTTGCGATGACAGGAATGAAAAGTCTGCCGCACTCATGACCCGTCTCGGAATGCGGCGTGAGGCAACGTTTGTGGAAGCGGACTGGAGCAAGGATGAATGGATCACCCTGCGCCACTACGCCATTCTCAACCGCGAATGGCCTGCCGAAGATGCGTCCTGAGGTGAGCCAAAGGCAACCGCCACGTTCGACGTCGGCCCTGGGGAAAGGCGGGCACGTCACCGAAAGTGCGCCCACCCTCAAACGCGCCCATGCCGGCAAGGGGGCAGCGGATTGGCTGCGGGCGGCCATTTTGGGTGGTCAACTGCGGCCGGGGACGAAGCTGTCGGAGCAGTCACTCGGTGAGACGCTGGGCGTTTCGCGGAACACCCTGCGCGAGGCGTTTGCCGTGCTGGGTGCGGAGCGGATTGTCACGCGCATCCCCAACAGGGGCGTTTTCGTGGCCCAGCCGTCGCGGGCTGATGTGCAGGAAATGTACCGGATTCGGTGCATCCTGGAGCCTGCGGCGTTGCTGCAGGAGCGCACGCCGGCGGCCGGGGCCACCATCGAGCCGGAGCTCGCCGCGGCGGTGCAGCAGGGCCTGGCTGCGCGCGAACGGCACGACGTGCCGGGAATGGCCGCGGCAAACCAGCAATTTCATGCCCTGGTGGTGGCCCTGGCGGGGAGTTCGCGGTTGGACACCCTGATGGCTCATGTTCAGTCGGAGATGCGGCTGGTGTTTCATGCCATGGCCGCGGATCCCGCATTCCACGCACCCTTCAGCAGCCAAAATGCCGAGATTTTAGCCCTGTGGCGTCATGGCCAGCGTGCGCAGGCAGCAGCCAATTTATCGAACTATCTCGCCGCCGCGCAGGAGCAGGTGCTGGCGGCCATGCCACATGAAAGCGGACGATTCTCATGACCCAGCAACAGGACAAGCACGACGGCGGGACGCACCTCACGCTCCAGGTTCCCATGCGCTGGGGAGACATGGATGCCTACGGGCACATCAACAATGTGGAGGTGCTGCGCATCCTCGAGGAGGCCCGAGTGCACGCGTTTGGGCCACCGGCAGGGACGGGACTGCCGGGGGTGGAAGTGCCCCAGCCCATCTTCTCCGAGCTGGCTGCTGACGTGCAGGCATTGGTGGTCGAGCACCGGGTCAAGTACCTGACGCCGCTGAACTACCGCAACATCCCGGCCCGCGTGGAGCTCTGGATCAGTGCCGTGAAGGGTGCCAGCTTTACCGTGGCCTACGCAATTTTTGATCCGGTCGACGAAACCAAGTGCGTCATCGCCGAGACGGTGCTGGCGTTCTTTCACGAACCGAGCGGCATCCTCGTGCGGCTAACAGCGGAGAAGAAGGCGCAATTGCTGCCACTGCGGGGACCGGCCAACTTCAAGGGGTGATCCCGGGGCGAAAGCGCGGCTACTGTCCACCGCAGACTGGGCGATCATGTCCCCCATCAGCGCGGTTAGCCGTGAACCGCCGTCGTCGACCAGCAGGACGGCGCCCCGGCCGGGCGTCGTCAGCGTTGCCTTCACCAGTCCGTTGCCGCCCAGGCATTGAATGGTGCGGGCCGGCCCGCTGAAGGTCGCAATCGCGCCAAAGTCCCGAAACTGCACCGAAACGGAGGCCAGTTCGGGGCCGTGCAAGTCATAAAGGTCTGCAGTGGCGATGCTCATGGTGCTCCCAACGCTGGAGATGATGTTTGGCCCAGCATAAAGTGAAATACTCGTGGAACGCGAGAGCGCAAGCCAGCGGACGCACCATTGATGGCATTCCGCCTCGATGGGCCAGGGGAATGCAAAGGGGCAAAAATGTCGGCGCAGACAGGCGTGGATGACGGAATCTCGGCAGCATTGAGTGGCGTGGTGCGCCAGGAAATTGCTGCGGCCATGGGACGCCCGGAACAGACCCGCACGGGCGCCCTTGACCGCCATGCCAATGCCCACGATGCCTCGCACTTCCTGCTGATCCCGCAGGCCGTGGCCGTCCCCGCAAACGCCGCAGAAGTGGGCGCGCTCATGAGGATCAGCGCCGCCCGCGGACTGCCCCTGACCCTGCGCTCCGGCGGCACAAGCCTGAGCGGACAGGCCGTCAGCGGAGGACTGCTGGTGGATGTGCGCAAGAACTTCCGTGCCATTGACGTGCTCGACGGCGGGGCACGGGTCCGCGTGCAACCGGGGGTTACGGTGCGGGAGCTGAATGCGAGGCTGCTGCGCTTTGGCAGGAAGTTTGGACCCGACCCGGCCAGCGAAGCGGCATGCACGATTGGCGGCGTCGTGGCCAACAACTCCTCCGGCATGGCGTGCGGCACCACCGACAACGCCTACCGCACGCTGGAATCACTGACCCTGGTGCTGCCCAGCGGCACTGTCATCGACACCGGCGCCCCAGATGCCTCGGCACGCCTGCGCGCCCTGGAGCCCGAACTGTTCAAGGGCCTGGGTGAACTGGCCGAGAGGGTGCGCAGCAATCCGGTCTCCCGTGCCACCGTTGAGGCGCAGTTCGCCATGAAGAACACCATGGGCTACGGACTGAACTCGCTGCTGGACTTCGAGGACCCCGTGGACATCCTGGCCCACCTGGTCATCGGCAGCGAAGGCACGCTGGGGTTCGTGGCGGAGGCCGTGTTCCGGACGGTGCCGCGGCTGGCCCATGCCACATCCGGGCTGCTGGTGTTTAAAAATCTCGAAGCCGCCAACACGGCCCTGCCCGCCCTGGTGGATAGCGGCGCCGCAACCATTGAGCTCATGGACTCGCTCTCGCTCAAGGTGGGACAGCGGCTCACACAGGTGCCCGGCGTCGTGCGTGGATTGCATGTTGAGCAGCAGGCGGCGCTGCTGGTGGAATACCAAAGCGGTGACCCGAACGAACTGGCAGGGCACCACGCCCAGGCTGTGGCGCTTGCCGGAACGCTGGGGCTGGACGAGCCGGCCGAGTTCAGCTCGGATGCCTTGGTCCGGGCTGAGCTGTGGCACCTGCGCAAGGGCCTGTACACGTCGGTGGCCGGGGCGCGCCCGCAGGGCACCACCGCACTGTTGGAGGACGTGGTGGTTCCGGTGCCCGCACTGGCCCGGACCTGCCTGGAGTTGAACACCCTCTTTAATAAGTACAGTTATGCTAATTCCGTCATTTTTGGGCACGCCAAGGACGGCAATATCCACTTCATGCTCACCGACAAGTTCGCCAGCAAGGACGAGCTGGACCGCTACTCGGCCTTCACCGAGGACATGGTGGATGTGGTGCTCGGCGAAGGCGGCTCGCTCAAGGCCGAGCACGGCACTGGCCGTGTCATGGCACCATTTGTGCGCCGCCAGTACGGCGCTGAGCTGTACGCGGTGATGCGCCGCATTAAGGAGCTATGCGACCCCGCCGGCATGCTCAATCCGGGCGTCATTCTCGACGAGGATCCTGTAGCGCATCTGCGCCATATCAAGGCGGCGCCGCCGGAGGTCGACCCGGAAGTGGACCGCTGCGTCTCCTGCGGCTACTGCGAACCCGTGTGCCCCAGCAAGAACCTGACGCTGACCCCGCGCCAGCGCATTGTCACGCTGCGCGACATGGAGGCGGCCCGCCACGACGGCAACACGGCCCTGGCGGAGGAGCTCGCCAAGGACTACGACTACGCCGGCGTTGACACCTGCGCAGTGGATGGCATGTGCCAGACCGCCTGCCCCGTGGACATCAACACCGGCACATTGGTCAAACACCTGCGCACCAAGGCTGCCGGCAAGATTGAAAACGGCGTGTGGGGGACGGCCGCCAAGCATTGGGGCGCCGTCACCCAGGGGGCCGGGCTGGCACTGGGCGTCGCCGCGAAGGTGCCGGCCGCCGTCGTGCAGCCGGCAAACAAGCTGGGACGAAAGATCCTTGGTGCGGACACGCTGCCGCTGTACTCCTCCGAACTGCCTGCGGGAGGTGCGGCTCGACGGCGGCCCGCACCTTTGGAGGAGCCGGCGGCCGTGTATTTCCCCGCCTGCGTGAACGTGATGTTCGGGCCTGCGGAGGCCGGCTCGGCCGGTGTGCAGGCGAGTTTTGAGCAGCTGTGTGCGGCCGCCGGGGTGGAACTGCTGGTGCCGGAGGGCATTTCCGATGCCTGCTGCGGGACGCCGTGGTCGTCGAAGGGCATGGCCGCCGGCTTGGCGCAGATGCATGAACGGACACTGAAGCTGCTGCGCGAGGCTACGCGCGACGGCGAGCTGGACGTCATTTGCGACGCCTCCAGTTGCACCGAGGGTTTGCTGCACACGATCGAAAGCGAAGTCCTGGCGGTCGGGCAGAGGCCGTTGCGGGTGGTGGATGCGGTGGAGTTCACGGCGGAGAAGCTGCTGCCGCTGCTGGGCGGGGGCTGGGAGAAATTGGAGTCGATGGCACTGCACCCCACGTGCTCGTCGGTTCGCATGGGCCTGAACCCCGCCCTGGTTCAGGTGGCGGAGGCGGCGGCGGATTCCGTGCAGGTGCCGGACAACTGGGGCTGCTGCGGCTTTGCCGGGGACCGCGGCATGCTGCACCCGGAACTCACGGCCTCAGCCACGGCTGCACAGGCCGGGGATGTAGCGGCGATGGACGCAATCGTGCATGCCTCCTGCAACAGGACCTGCGAACTTGGCATGACACGGGCCACGGGGCAGGACTACCGGCATGTGCTGGAAATCCTTGCCGACGCCGTTTCCGCCCCGGTTCGCGTAACAGGAGGGTAAGTTCGCGCACGTTTAGGCCTAAACACGGGCAGTTGTGGCTAAAGTAGGGGACAAGATATGGCGTCAGTACGCAATGTGCTGGTGTTTCGAAGCAAGCAAAGGATGAAACAAATGGCTGGAATCATCATTGTCGGCGTAGACGGCAACTCAACGTCCATGAAGGCTGCCCGCGTTGCCGCGGAACTAGCCAAGGCCACCGGGCGCACCCTGCGCGTCGTGACCGCGTTCGGCGAAGACAAGACCGAAAAGGTTGCCATCGGAAACGACGAGTGGTTCCTCTCAACAGCAGACGAGGCAGAGCGTGTTGCTCAGCGCGTCGCGGAAGAGCTGAAGATCAGCGGCGTCAAGACCGAGTACTCCTCGGCACTGGGCAAGCCCGCCGACGTCCTGCTCGAAGAAGCCACCAAGCTCAAGGCTGAACTGATCGTTGTTGGCAACGTCCGCATGCAGGGCCTGGCTCGCGTGCTGGGATCGGTTGCAAACGCTGTTTCACACAACGCCCCGTGCGACGTGTACATCGTGAAGACCGACGGCTAATTATTGTTGTTTGCAAAACCCCCGCGGCGCCTGGCGTTGCGGGGGTTTTGTGTTTTTGGGCGGCACGGGGATGCGTGAAGGGTGCCGCTCACGGGACCCGGAGTTCCTTGATGGGGTCTCGCCAGGCGGCGCCGATCGCAGGGAGGATGGAGGCCGCCAGGCAGGTGAACAGGGTGAGAAGCCCGACGGCGACCAGGTACCCCAGGCCGGGGACCGGCGAGTTTGTGCCTGCCAGGAAGGTGACGGCTCCAACGGTACCGAGGATAATTCCGGTGGTGGAGACGAGCGCTGCCTGGCCCAGGATGAGGCCCATCACCAAGGAGCGTGAGGCGCCGAGCGCGCGGCGGCGTCCGTAGTCCTTGCGCTTGATCATCATAAGCCCGGCTTGAATCGCGGCGACCAAAACGGCGCTGAGGGCCATGGCGCCGGCAACCATGGATTTTTGGAAGCTGCCGAATTGGCTCGAGAGCAGTCCCGCGAGGTCGGCGAGCTGTTGGCTGGTGCTCACGCGGAGGTCGTTGGGGTTGTCGCCGACGAGGATGCCGGTGACGATTTTCGTCAGCGCGGCCACGGACGCGGCGTCGGAGGCCGTGACCACCACGGCAGTGGCGTTGCCGGCCTCGGCGAGGGGCCGGGGGACCACGGCGAGGGGTTCCAGGAAGGCGAGGGCGTCGGGGACCCGCAGGCCCACGGCGGCGGAGTAGGACGTGCCGGCGGCGGTTTCCACGGCGATGGTCCCGTCCACGGCGCCGATGGTTTTCCCGGCTTGTTCCGACAAGTACAGCACGGAGCCGCTCAGCTCGGTGGGTTCCTGCGGCAGCGTGCCGAGTCCGAGTTCTGCCGGGGTGTCGGTGTAAAGGGAGCGGACGGGAAGCTTGGTGCCGTAGGTGATGGCCTGGACGTCGTTGGCGGGTCCGACGGCGGTGAGCTCGGCAACGTTGCCCAATCCGGCCAGGGCGTCGATTGCCTGCGCGTCAAAGGGGGTGCCGCTGGCGGAGGAAAACACCAGGGTGCGGGCCCCGGCCGAGTCCAGCGACTCCGTCAGCGCGGTCCGCATTCCCTCGGACTTCCCTGCGGTGAGCAGCACGATCACGCACATGCCCGCCACGATGATCACGGACAAGATTGAGGCGGCCTTGTACGCGACCATGGAGGCGAAGCTCTCCCGCGCCAGCGCCCGGAACCCCCGCAGCGCAGAGCCTTGGGTGGCGGTCATAGTTTCACCACCCGGTCCGCAAGACTGACGACGGCGGGATCGTGCGTTGCGACGATGACCACCCCTCCCGCTTGGGCGTGGGCGTGCAGGGCGGTGGTGACGATCCCGGAGGATTCGGCGTCGAGGTTTCCCGTGGGCTCGTCCGCCAGCACAATCGAGGGGTTGTGCAGCAGCGCCCGGCACAGGGCGATCCGCTGGGCCTGCCCGCCGGAGATCTGCCCGGGCTTATGGGTGGCACGTTCGGTCACCCCAAACTGTTCCAACAGTTCCATGGCCCGCGGTGTGCGGGACTTCTTCGTCTCGCCCCGGTACAGGCAGGTCTCCAACACGTTGTCGAGCACGGTGCGGGTGGGGTCCAGTGCGGAGTCCTGGAACACGAAACCGTAGGCCGAGGCACGCAAGGCGGCCCGTCCGGCGTCGTTCATGGCAGAAGCATTGGTGCCGGACACGGAAACGTGGCCCGCACTGGGTTTGAGCATGAGGCCCAGTAAGTAGAGCAGGGTGGATTTGCCGCGGCCGCTGGGACCGGTCAGGATGGTCAGCTCGCCCGGGTGGAAGTCCAGGGACAGGCCGTTGAAGAGTTCCTCGGTGCGCGGGAATGCGAAGCTGAGGTCCCGGATGGACAGCCCCGTGCCGGGGGTGAAAACGGAAGTGCCCGTGTCGGTCCCGGCGCTTGTGTCGGTCATGGTTTTGGGGCTGCCGGCGCCCACAACTGGATGACGGTGCCGGCGTCCACACCTGTCACGATGCTCATGCCCGAGGAGGTCCCGACAACTTCGACGGGCTGGTCGGTGCCGGATGCCAGCATCACCGAAGTGCCGCCGGAGGCGTTGGTGCGGATCGCCGAGGATGGCACCACCAGCCCTTCCTGGTGCGGGACCAGGGTGATTTCCGTGGGGAACAATGCGTCCTTCACCGCCGTGAGTGCCCCGCAGTCCGCCCCGCAGATGGGCGTATCTGTGGCGGATCCGAGCACCAGCAGTTTGTTGCTTCCGTTGGCCAATTCCCTGATCCCGGAAACCTGGCCCGGCCACCTCGCTTCCCCGTTCTTGATGCTGACCGGAGTTCCCACAGGAATGGTCTGCGCCTGCTCGTTCGGAACCTCGATGGTGAATTCCGGCACGGCCGAGGCCACGGTCAACACCTTCTCCCCGCCTGCCAGGGTGGCGCCGACGCTGATGATGTCGGGATCGAACTGAATCCTCGCCGGCAGCCCGGGAGCGAAGATCACGGCCCCGTTTGCTACAGTCCCGGTGTCCTTGGCGCCAATGTCCCTCTGCCACGCCTTGATGGCCTGGGCAAACACCCAGTCCACCTTGCTGGTCTCCGGGTCCACGCCGTAGCCGCGCTCGGCGAGCATCGCGGCGAGTTGTACGACGTCCGGGCCTTCCGTTCCCGTGGTGATCTCACGGAACGCCGGGGTGCTCCCTGCGACCAAAGCGACCGGGGCAAGGTCGGCGGCGTAGATCGGATCGCCGGAGACTTTGGGGTCGGCTACGGGTTCCATGGACGTGACGACGCCCGCGGCGCGGTTGATGCCGGAGGCTTCAGAGCCCCATGCTGCCGCCGCGTTCAACGTGATGGCCTTGCCAAGGCTGCCTTGCCTCACCGTGAACGTATTCACCACGCTCTGCGCAGTGGTGGCCGGCGGCGGAGTGAAGATCTTCCCCAGCGACCAGCCCGCCAGCGCAGACACGATGGCCACCCCAATCACCAGAGCAACAATCTTGCCGACGCCGCGTTTTCGCCTCGTGGGCCTGAGCGGCCGGGGCGGCTCGCTTCTGCTGGGCGCGGATGCGTCCGCCTGCGCGGAATCAACTGTCCTGGCGGAATCCTTGCCGGTCACAGGGTGTTCGCGTAGTTCAAAGGATCAGGACAGGCCAGGCGCGCCTCGTCGACGATCGTCTCGCCCGCACTGGATAGCTGCTTCATGGTGTCCAGTCCCCAGGGCGACCACGGCTGATTCTCACCGGGAGCGTCGAATGACTCAACGAACGACTGCTCACTGGGGGCATCCGCAACCTGGACCTTGATGTCGCCGAAGATGTCCAGCGCTTCCAAGCACTTGGCGGCTTCAATATTCAGTACATAAAGCTTGTGGCGCTGGGCCTCAGTAATTTCGGGCTCGTCATTGAAGCCCAGTTCGTCATAACAATCCCGAATGCCCTGGTAAGCCAGATCCAACTGATCTTCCGGCACCTGCTCGTTGCCGAATTTGACGCCGCCCTGAGAGTCGGGGAGAACAGTAAATCCCTTGTCTTTCATGCATGAAACCTGCAGGTGTGCCTGCTC
Organism: Arthrobacter sp. PAMC 25486; assembly: GCF_000785535.1. Classification (NCBI taxonomy): domain Bacteria; kingdom Bacillati; phylum Actinomycetota; class Actinomycetes; order Micrococcales; family Micrococcaceae; genus Arthrobacter; species Arthrobacter sp. PAMC 25486. The sequence continues at coordinate 2,992,944 of NZ_CP007595.1, forward strand.
CATCCGGAAATCAGGATTCAACGCCTTGTAGTCCTTGGCGGATTCAGACTCGGCCGGGCTGCAGCCGGTCATGACCAAGAGCGCCAGCACTGCCACGCCTGCGAAGGCGGCGGAAGTGCGGGTAGAGCGGCGGTGCAGCATGGACATGTCCCCCATCGGCCATTCATTATTGATACCAATTCGACACTACCGGTGATTAGCATCACGGTAGAAATGTGTGACGGCGCGGAATCGTCCGAAACTAGGCCTGTGGCATCTCCAGTAGCGCGAGTGATCCGGGCATTTACGCTGCGCCTTGAGGAAGCCGACGGTGCCCTGGAAGTACTGGCGCGCCACGGCATGGCTGCCAACCTCCGCGACCCACGGCTGCAACCCTGTCCACCGGTGGACTCGGAGGGTTTAATGAGCAACCCTCCCGGCGAGGCCCAGTCAACTGTGAATGCCAGTTTCTGGAAGCATCTCCCGACCTCAAGATTGAGCGCGCAGATCGACTGCAGGGTTCCATCGCCAATGCCCCTCCAGTGAACGGGGCAAACAAAAAAAGCTGCCGGCGCGATTCGAAAGTCCCACTTTCAAATCGCGCCGGCAGCTTTGCAAGCCGGATTCCGACTTACAGGCCCAGCGAACGAAGCAGGGCAATGAGGAGATCAAGAAGGTTGGTCAACATTTTTGCGGTCCTTTCATGTGGAAATCAGTGTGTGGTCATTTTCGAATGATAGTCGAATTAGCTGCAAAACACTTGTCAATGGTCAATTGTTTTGCCTCCAGCAGTAGAATACTCGAAATTTTATTGACTGCAAATTGTTCAGAATCCGTTGCTTCGGCAATGTTACAAGGTTCCGTAACAACGACTGATTGGACTTTTTCGCATCTTCCGCAGTCGTGGGAACGTGGGCCCGCCAACCGCAAGCATCGAGCGCACGCGCCTGAAACCAGGCGTAGATGCGGGAAGTTCCACTTGTTTGGGCGGCCATCAAGCTTGCCCTTGATGGCGGATTAATCAATTGAAATGATTATTGCAAGATTATTAATGGTGGCCTTTTGGATAGTTTATCCGGGCTCCCTTTTGCGCCTGAAAAGATAGCCGTGAGCTTCCATTGGTGGCAAGCTGTTCGGCTAATAGACTCACCGGTTGGTTAATTTCTCCGGGTATCTTCGGGCGGCACTGCCGTGAAATGCTGCATCGCCGCTTGGCCATTCGGGTAATTGGCGTTTTGTGTTCCCGTTTGTCCAATCGAAGGGGAAATCTAATCCCCTCAAGTGTGCGCTCGTGAGGTGGGCTGACCTTTTGGGCAGCCTAGGCTTTTTGGATAATTTTATGGCAAGCAGAGCCAAGGCCATTTGTGCTAGGGGAAGGTGAAAAACGCGGTGACAATCCGCTCGAGAAGTGGTGAGAGTTCTGCCGGGTACGTGCGGGCCGGCCGCACCATCATGGCAAACCAGCCATTCTCGTCCAGCAGCTCCCAGCCCTCACCTGCTTCCTTGAAAGCGGCCTCGTCCCAGTGCTTCATTGCGTACCCACGGCTACAACCAGTGCTACACGACCACGTCGGTGATGCCGCGGGCGGCGAGGTAGCCGGCGTCGGACGTGGTGGAGGCGCGGACCAGGGCAGGCTTAGTGCCCGAGGCGGCACGCGCCAGCCAAGACGTGAACAGCTCGCCGGAAGGATCGGCCACCGAGCGGCCAATTCCTGTGGCCTCGTCCCCCGGTTCGAAGGACAGTGCCGTACTGCGCTGGACCGGGGCCGTGGGGTTGGCCTTCTCGGCGGCAATCAGCTCGGCCAGGCGCAGGCCTGCGGGCTTGGGGCGGCGGTTCGAATCCAGCAGGCCCAGCGTGTATTCCAGCTCGGGGAAATCGGCCAACTTGCGGCTGACATCGTGAGAACACCACCAGGTGACACCCCACAGGTTCGGCGTATCCAGCACGGGGCGCAGACTCTGCTCCAGGAAGTCCGCCGCACCGTCGAAGGGAACAGCCGGGTACGGCGCGCCAATCTCCTGCAGCCAGATGGGCCGGGCGGGATCGTCGGCGTAGGCGTCGGCCAGTTGGACCAGATAGTCGGCAAACAGCGTGCGTGCCGGGTGCCCCTGCGGAAACAGGTGCGCCACGGCCACAAACACCCACGAGTGCACCGTGGTGGCATTCCCAAGCGTGGCCGCGTGCCTTGGAGTGACTGGGCAGCTGTCCACAAACCAGGCGTTGTCGTCAAAGCTGTGCTGGTGCATGCCGGTGGGCCAGGCCTTGCGGGCAGCGGCGAGGAGCGTTTTGAACCACTCGCCCATTTCCACGGGCGTGGTGAGCTGCTGCTCGGGGTGGCGTTCCACGGCGAACTGGTTCGTCTCGTTGCCCACCGTCATGCCAAGCACATTTTCGCGCGACCCGACCTCGGTGGCCAGCGCCGTGATGAGCCGCGCCTCGGCCTCAACCACTTCCGGGTCGGTGTAGATGTTGCGGCGGTGCCAGCTGGTCACCCATGCGGGCAGGAAGTCGAAGCTGGACAGGTGCCCCTGCAGGCCGTCAACCGAAACGTCCAGGCCGAACTCCGCGGCGGCGTCCACCACACGTCCCACATCGGCAATGCCGGCCGGGCGGATCAAAGCACGGTTCGGCTGCAGCAGCGGCCACAGCGGGAAAATGCGCACATGGTCCAGGCCCAGCCTTGCGATGGACTCAAAGTCAGCACGCACCGCGTCCACATCGAAGTCCTGCCACGAATGGAACCAGCCCTCGCTCGGGGTGTAGTTCACGCCCCAGCGCAGCGGATTCCTCCGGCGGGACGGGACGGATGCCGCGGGGAAGCGGAGGTTCATTTAATGGCTTTCTGTAGGCGCAGGGTGAGAATTTGGAAGGGGCGCAGGGTGAGCACCATGGTGGGGTTGCCGCCAACGCCGGTTGTGTCCGCGGCACCCACGGTGAGGGAAGCGGCGTCGTACGGCTGCTCGAGAAGATTGTTCTCCACGACCGAGGCCACGAGGAACGACGCCGACAGCCTCACCTTCGCCCGCGCGCCAAGAGGCTCGTACAGACGTACGATGACGTCGCCGCTGCGGTCGTCGGCCAATTTCACGGCCTCGATCAACGCACCGGAAGAATCCGTGCTGACGAGGGGCTCGACGTCGGCCGCCGCACCAGGCACGCCACGCCACAGCAGATTGATCTCGTAGCCAGCGGCCACGGCATCTGCCACGTCCGCACCCACCACGAGCCCATAACTAAACGTGTGCCAGCCCTGGTCCGTCTCCGGGTCGGGGAAGCGCGGCCCGCGCAGCAGCGACAACCGCACAGTGGTGAAGCTGGAACCGTTGGTACCGGGGTGTCGAGACACATCATGGCCGTAGGTGGAATCGTTGATGACGGCCGCGCCAAAGCCGGGCTCGCCCACATGCACCCAGCGGTGCGCGCACACCTCAAAACGGGCGTTGTCCCAGGAGGTGTTCTCGTGCGTGGCGCGCTGGATGTGCCCGTACTGCGTCTCGAAACGGGCGTGGTCCGCGTGCACGTCGAGCGGGAACGCGGCTTTGAGCAGCGTCTCCTGCTCGTGCCAATCGACCTCATTGAGGACGGTGATGACCTTGGAATCCGGGGCGATGCGCACGCGCTGGGTGATGTGCGACTTCCGGAATGAACGCTCAATGGACACGTGCGCCGCACCGTCAAAGATGGCAACCTCGAGCGAATCCAGCTCGCGGATGTCCGTCACGGTGTTCTTGTAGAACTCGTCAATGTCCCATGCGTCCCACATGTTCGGGAAATCCGCGTGCAGCTGGAGCAGGTTGGCGCCCTGCCCGGCCGGCACCAGCTCGCGGTTCGCTCCCACATCCAGGATGGAACTGATGACCCCGTCCGCGCCGAAGCGGACGCTGATGAGCCCGTTATGCACGACGACGTCTGCCCCGTCCCGCTGCACCGTCACTTCCGTGGTGGCCGGTTCCGGGACACCCGCACTCAGCGGTGCAATGCCGAGGCGCGGATAGGGGGAAGCGTTGAAATGGGCTATGTCGGTGGCTGGGGCATCCGGCAGCGGTGGTGCCAGCGCGAGCAGCGCCGTGCTGATGAGCTCAGCAAGGTCCTGCGCAATTTGGGCGTACTGTTCCGCGGCCTCGCGGTGCACCCAGGCGATGGAGGAGCCGGGCAGGATGTCGTGGAACTGGTTGAGCAGCACGAGCTTCCAGATTCGGTCGAGCTCGTCATAGGGGTAATCGATGAGCCCACGCGCGGCAGCAGTGGCGCTCCATAGTTCCGCTTCGCGGAGCAGGTGTTCGCTGCGGCGGTTGCCCTGCTTCGTCAGCGCCTGCGAGGTGTACGTGCCGCGGTGCAGCTCAAGGTACAACTCCCCCTTCCATACCGGAGCGTTGGGATACTCGGCCTCGGCCGCGGTGAAGAACTCTGAAGGGGAGGCGATGGTGACCTGCGGGGAGCCTTCCAAATCGCTGGTGCGCTTTGCCCGGGCGAGCATTTCGCGCGTGGGTCCGCCGCCGCCGTCGCCCCAGCCAAAGGGCACCAGCGAATTCTTCGCCGCGCCCTTGTCCCGGAAGTTGCTCACGGCGTGCGCCAGCTCCTGCCCGGAGAGTTGGGAGTTGTACGTGTCGACGGGTGGGAAGTGCGTGAACACGCGGGTGCCGTCGATCCCCTCCCAATTAAAGGTGTGGTGTGGGAACTTGTTGACGGTGTTCCAGGAGATCTTCTGCGTCAGGAACCACTTGGCGCCGGCCTGCTTCACGATCTGGGGCAGCGCGGCGGAATAGCCGAAGGAGTCCGGCAGCCACACCTCCTGGCATTCGATGCCGAAGTTCTCCCTGAAAAACCGCTGGCCGTACGTGAATTGGCGGGCCATGGCCTCCGAGCCCACCATGTTGGTGTCGGACTCGACCCACATGCCGCCCACCGGGATGAGCCGGCCCTCCGCCACGGCCTCCTTGACCTTCGCGAACACCTCCGGCCGCTGCTCCTTCAACCATTCATACTGCTGGGCGGAGGACATGGCGAACTGAAACTCCGGGTTCTCCTTTAGTAAATTGACCACGCTCGACGTCGTCCGGGCCACCTTGCGCACGGTCTCGCGCACAGGCCACAGCCAGGCCGAGTCGATGTGTGCGTGCCCAATGGCCGTGATTTGGTGGGCGCTGGCATTGGCTGGCTGCGCCAGGACGTCGGCCAGCTGCGCACGCGCTACAGACGCCGTGCCCGGTATGTCGGTGAGGGACACGGCGTCGAGCGCACGTTCCAGCGCATACAGGATGTCCCAGCGGCGCGGATTGCCCAGGTCCAGCTCATTTTGCAGCTGGTCCAGAACCTCGAAGTCTTGCACCAGCTCCCAGACCTCGGTGTTGAAGATGTTGATGTCAGCCCGGGCCATCGTATAGCGCGGGGCATCCCCGGCCGTGAACTTTTCGCCCAGTTGGGTGGGAACAAAGGGGTTGTCGGTGAATACGAAGGGGTTGGCGGCCGCCTCAACATAGAGGTCGATGGACTCCCCGCCCTGGGCGGTGCTGCCGGAGTCAGTGCCAGCCATCGGCACCCAGGTGTTCAGCGGGTTCAACGCCTTCACAGTGGTGCCGTCCGGGCGGTAGACGAGGCCCTCGGCTTGGAATCCCGGCCAGGACTGGCTGAATCCCAGATCCACCACGAGCTCCACCTTGTGCCCGCGCGCTTCCGGCGGAACGGTGCCGGTGAGATGGATCCAGCTGGTGCCCCACGCAGGTCCCCACTGCTGGCCCACGGAGAACGGCTCGTAGCGGACGCGGGCGGCAGCCGCAGCGGACCCGGCCGAAGCGGCAGGAACGGTGCCGGCGGAAGGCGGCAGGCCGGCGTCGTCCGTCCCCAGTGAAGGCAGGGCGACCGACGGGTCCACGGGCTCGCCCTGCCCTCCCTCCACATGCCAGGCCGTCAGCTCCAGCGGGGCAAGTGGGGTGTGGATGGCGGGGATGATCCGCTCCACAAGCACCCGTTTGAGCCGGTTTTGGATGAGCCCGTGTTTGTCGTGCATGTGCGATGACCTTCCCGTGGCGGACGGTGGAATGCATTGAACATTCAGTCTAGTGGGGCAGCTTACGCGGGGGTCATAAGCGGGGAGGTTCCGAGCCATGAAGGGCGAAAATTGCTGGCGCTGTTGCTGCGGGCGCCGTTCGAACTGGCGATTACCGGGTGCTGAATCGAATCGATGACGGCCGGCTGGTCATCGTCGTGGTCCAGGCAGGGCATCGCCGTGAAATGTACCGGGCCCTTGAACCGGCTGTCGCCACTTAATCAACGCACAGTTGCCCCCTTTTGCTCCTAGAGTGGAGCCATGACTTCATCTGCACAGTTGCCGGGCGCCGGCGCATCCCAGGGCCTTGCCGCCGAAAAGTTCGCCCCCGTCAGGGACCTCTTTGACTCCATGCTCGACGCCGACCCCTCCTACAGCGCGCAGCTCGCCGTGTATGCGGGTGGAGAGAAGGTGATCGACCTGGTGGGTGGTCCGAACTCCTCTGCAGATTCGGTGACGGGCGTGTTCTCCTGCTCCAAGGGCGTTGCCGCGCTGGCGTTCAGCCTGCTGGTGCAGGACGGGCTGGTGGACCTGGATGCCACTGTTGTAACGTACTGGCCCGAATTCGCGCAGAACGGCAAGGGTGGCGTGACGGTTTGCCAGCTGCTTTCCCACCAAGCCGGACTGGTGGGTGTGCAGGGCGGCTTTGCCATGGAGGAATACAACGACCTGCCCGCCGTTGCAGACCGGCTGGCCGGGTTGGCGCCGATGTGGCGCCCCGGCAGCGGCACCTTCGGCTACCACGCACTGACCATGGGCGTCTTCCTGGAGGAATTGTGCCGCCGGGTCACGGGCGAACGTCTGCAGGACGTGTACAACCGCCGCATTCGTGTGCCCTTTGCTGCCAGCATGTATCTGGGCCTGCCCGAATCCGAGGACCACCGCTACCGCCCCGTGCTCTTCGACGAGGCGCCGGCACCGGCCTTTTTTGACCCGCATTCCATCGCGGGCGTGTCCGGCAATGTCCAGGCCGGAGAACTCCTCGGCATGCCCAACCTCCGCAGCGTCCGGGGCGAAGGCAGCACCAGCGGGGCCGGTGTGGGGTCGGCCGACGGCCTGGCCCGCGTATATGCCGGCGCCATCACCGGCATCGACGGGCTGCCCGCCTACCTGACCCAAGAGACCATCGCGCTCATGACCGAGGAGCAGGTGTGGGGCGTGGACCGGGTCTTCGCCGACACCAGTGCCTTCGCCATCACGTTCATGAAGTCCCATCCGCGCATGGACTTCGGCAGCGCACAGGCGTTCGGGCACGAAGGCGCCAATGCCGCCATGGGCTACGCCGATCCGCTGTACGGGATTGGCTTTGGCTACGTCCCGGCCAAGAACGAGGAGGGCAGCACCGCCGGCCGCGCCCTCCAGCTCAGCGCCGCCGTGCGGAAGGTACTGCTCGCACCCTGACACGCGTCTGAGTTGAAAAATGCGCCCGTGATGCCGCCGAGATATCAGTGGCTATAAGCAATATCGGCGGCATTTTTGCCGTGGCTGCCAGATGCCATGATTACTGCTTCCTGTCATTGCAGGCACGTCACTTCAGGTCGTTGAGGGCTTCCGGCACGGCCCGGTGGAACGTGGGGTACGCATAAATCATGGTTTTCAGCGTGGCGATGGGAATGCGCGCATGCACGGCCAGTGCCAGCATGGACAGCACCTCGCCGCCCATCGGGCCCACGGACGTGGCGCCCACCAAGACGCCCGATTTGGTGTCTTCAATGACCTTGATGAAGCCCTGGTTGCCGGACTTGTGGATCCAGCCGCGAGTGGAATCGCCCAAATCCGTGTAGCCCACCTTGATGGACAATCCAGCCTCACGGGCCTGCTTTTCGGTGAGGCCGACGACGCCGATCTCCGGATCCGTGAACGTCACCCGCGGCACCGCATGGTTCTCCGCGCTGCCCCGGTCCGGCTGCCCGGAATGCCGGGCCAGAATGTGCCCGGCCACAATGTTTCCCTGGTGCATGGACATGTGGGTGAACGCGCCGGCACCCGCGGCGTCGCCAACCAGGTACAGGCCGTCGGCCAGCTGCATGTGCCCGTCCACCGCAGGGGCGGCCTTCCCGTCCAAGGCGATGCCCGTGGCCGCCAGGTTCAGGGGAGCCAACTGCGGTGTGCGGCCCGTGGCCACGAGGAACTGTTCGGCCGAGAGCTGCGAGGCGGCTGCCCCTGCACCGGCCCCGGAACCCGCCAGTTTCACCCGGAACCGTCCGCGTGAATGCACCACGGAGGTGACGTCCCTGTTGCGCAGGATCTTGATCCCCTCATCACGGAACACCTTTTCCAGCAGCTCAGCGGCCTCCGGCTCCTCCCTCGAGAGCAGCCGGGAACCGCGCAGCACCATGGTCACCTTGGTGCCGAAGCGGGTGAACGCCTGGGCCAGCTCCACCGCGATGGGGCCGCCGCCCCACACGACCAGGGATTTCGGCGCCGTCTCAGCCTGCATGGCGTCCCGGTTGGTCCAAAACGGCGTGCCCGCAAGCCCCGGCACCTCCGGTACCGCAGGGTTGGTGCCCGGATTGAGCACCACGGCGAGACGTGCACGGAAGGTGAGTTCCCCGCCGTCGGGCATGGAAACGGCGACCTCGCGGGGACCGGTGAGCCTGCCCGTGCCACGGACCAGCCGCCCGCCCTTGCCGGTGAAACGGTCTGCGGCAACGGTGTCGTCCCAATTGTCGGTGGCCTCCGTGCGGATGCGGCTGGCCACCGTGGTGAAGTCGGGCGTGACGTCCACGGAGCCGGATAGTTCCGGAATGCGCAGCGCCTCGGCCACCACATTGCCGGCGCGGATCATCATTTTCGAGGGAATGCAGCCGTAATACGGGCACTCGCCGCCCACGAGCCGGGCCTCAACACCCACAACGGACAGGCCCGCAGCCGCCAATTCACCGGCCACCGACTCTCCGCCCGGCCCCATGCCGAGCACCACAACATCAACTGATTCCGGCTTGTTCGCGGCGGCCATGGAAAGCTCCTTACTTAGTTACGTGCTACTTTGCAATGCCCTGGTCCTTGAGCCAGGTCGTTGCTGCGGCCTTGGGATCCATCTTCTGCTCGCCCTCAACCTTGTCCCGCAGGGAGATCAGGTCCTCGGTGGTCAATTGTGCGGAGACGTTGTTCAGCGCGGTCTTGGCGGCATCGTTGATGCGGTCGGTTTTGACCAGCGGCAGCACCTGCTGGGCCAGCCAGTTGTGCAGGGGATCCTCCAGTACGACGAGCTTGTTCGCCGGGATTGCAGGGGAAGTTGTGAAGATGTCGGCCACCTGGATTTCATCGTTCAACAAGGCCTTGACGGTCAGTGGGCCGCCGCCGTCGCTGATGGGCGTGAATGCCTTGGGCACGCAGTTGTAGATCTTTTCCAGGCCGGGCAGGCCGTACGGGCGGGTCTGGAATTCCGGCGGGGCGCCAAGGGTCAACTGGTCGCAGACCTTGGCCAGGTCCTCAATGGTTTTCAGGTTCCCGTGCTTCGCAGCGGTCTCAGCCGTGACCACCAGCGCGTCCTTGTCCTCCGCCTTGGCGGCGTCCAAAACAGACAGGCCGTCGGGCAGCTTCGCCGGGAGCGCGGCCAGGATGCCGGCCGGATCGGTGACGGTGTTGGCGGCGTCCACGAAGCCCAAAAGGTTGCCGCTGTAGTCGGGGACCACGTCCACGGAGCCGTCCTGGATGGCCTTAATGTACACCTCGCGGGCGCCGATGTTCAGCTTGGTGCTGGCCTCGACGCCGGCCGCGTTCAGGGCGCCGGCATAAATCTCGGCGATGATGGCGTTCTCGGGAAAGTTGGCGGAGCCAACCACCACGGGGCCGCCGCTGCCGGACGCGCCGCCCCCGGCAGAGGACTCGGGCGCCAGTGGCGAGCCGCCGCACGCGCTCAGGGCCAGCGCCAGGGACAGTCCTGCAGCGGCGCCGAGGACGATACGGCGGGTGGGTACGGAATTCTGGCTCATGATTTTATCTCCTGTTGTTGCCGGATTGAATTCGTCACAGCTACTTCGGTGTCCGCGACGGGATGCTCTTGCGCGCCCTTGCCCTGGCGCAGTCCGGGGGACACCACGGCCCGCTGGAGCAGGGCCAACAGCCCGTCCAACACGATCGCCACCACGGCAATCACCACCGCACCGCCCAATACTTGACCGTAGTCCTGCACAGCCAATCCATCAATGATGAACCTGCCCAGGCCGCCCAAACTGATGAACGCCACCACGGCCACGGTCGAGACCACCTGCAGCACGGCCGAGCGCAGCCCGCCGAGCATGACCGGCAGCCCGTTGGGCACCTCCACACCGAACAGGATCTGCGGCTCCCGCATGCCCATGGCGCGCGCCGAATCGACCAGGTCGCGGTCCACAGCGGAAATGCCGGCGTACGTGCCTGTCAGGATGGGTGGAACGGCCAGCAACACCAGCGACCAGATGGCCGGCATGAGCGACAGCGTGGACGTGGCGATCAGTGCAAACAGCGTCATGATGCCCAGTGTTGGCAGGGCCCGCAGCATGCCCGCCATGGAAACCACGACGACGCGTCCCCGGCCCGTGTGCCCCACGTACAGCCCGATCGGGACGGCGATCGCGAGCGAAATGGCCAGGGTCAGGCCCGTATAGCCAAGATGCTCCACCACGCGGGTAGGGATGCCGGAGGAGCCCAGCCAGTTGGCGGGATCGGTCAGCCACTGCCAGCCCTGGCTGAACGGATCGGAGGCCGTGTATGTGGTGGCGGGGTATGTCCCGAGTGGCGCGATGGCGGCGGGGAAGCTCACTGGGGCACCGCCGTCGTGCTTGGGGAATTAGTGCTTGGGGAAACGGGGGAACCGGGCCTAAGTGAATCAGCGGAAATGGAGACCGTCTTGCCGCCGCGCAGCCACGGGGTCAGCAGCCGCTGCAGCACCACCAGCACCACGTCCATGAGCAGCGCGAGCACGAGCGTGCCCAGGATGCCCACAACAATTTCAGTGGGGAAATTCCGTTGCAGGCCGTCGGTGAAGAAGAAGCCCAGGCTGGGGATGCCCAGGAGCGAGCCGACCGTCACGAGCGAGATGTTGCTGACCGAAATTACGCGCAACCCGGCGAACAGGACAGGGATGGACAGCGGCAAATCGACCTGCAGGAAGCGTTGGAGCGGTCTATAGCCCATGGCGGTGGCGGATTGGCGGATGGTGTCGTCCACGGAGTTGAGCGCGTCGAGGGTGGAGCGCACCAGGAGGGCCACAGCGTAGATGGTCAGCGCCACGACGATGTTGGCGAAGTCGAGGATTCTCGTGCCGAGGATGCTGGGCAGGATCACAAACAGGGCCAGCGACGGGATCGTGTACAGCAGCGAACCCACCGACAAAATGGCCGCGCTCACCACCCTGTTGAGCCGGGCCAGCTGCGCCAACGGGATCGCGATGACCACGCTGAGCACCAGCGGCACCACGGCCTGGATCAGGTGGTAGCCGGTCAAATTCAGCACCTGTGGCAAGTTGGCCAGGAACCAGTCCATCAGTTTCCCCCGCCCAACAAGATTGTGCCGCGCATCAGGAGCGGCCTTCCCGGGCGGCCTCGATGGCCGCCAGGACTTCCTCCGCACGGACGACGCCGGCCACGCGCCCTGCGCCGTCAACGGCGACGCCCAGCCCGGACGGGGAGGACAACGCCGCGTCGAGGGCGTTGCGCAAGGGATCCCCGGCATGGAAGAGGGAGCCGCCGGGGATCAGTTCCGCGGCGGAGTTGAGAGCTCCCGCTGCCCTGGCTCCGGCCGGTGTGTGCCAACCGAGCGGCCGGTTGTCCGTGTCGACGGCAAGCGTCCAGCCGGATTGCGGGCCGGGCCCGAATGAAATGGGGGCCGGATGCAGCGGCACGTCGCCGCCGGGGCTGAAGGAGAGGTGCCGGAAACCCCGGTCGCGGCCCACGAAGTTGGCCACGAAGTCATCCACGGGCGCTCGCAGGATTTCCTCCGGCGGGGCGTACTGGGCCACACGGCCGCCCGTGGCAAAGACGGCGACGCGGTCGCCGAGGAGGGTGGCCTCGTCAATGTCGTGCGTGACGAAAATGATGGTCTTGGCCAGCTCGCGCTGCAGCCGCAGCAGTTCCTGTTGGAGCTCGGCGCGGACCACGGGGTCCACTGCGGAGAAGGGTTCATCCATGAGCAGCACGGGCGGATCCGCGGCCAATGCCCGGGCCACGCCGACGCGCTGTTGCTGCCCGCCAGAGAGCTGGTTGGGGTAGCGCCGGGCCATGGCGGCAGGCAGGCCAACCGTCTCGAGGAGTTCGAGTGAGCGATTTCGGGCCTGCGCGCGCGGCACCTTGTTCAGCCGCAGCACGGTGGAGACGTTGTCCAGCACGGTGCGGTGCGGGAGCAGCCCGGCCTGCTGCATGACGTAGCCCATGGAGCGGCGGAGTTCGTGCGCGGGGATGGTGCTGATATCGCGCCCGCCCACCGTGATGGTGCCGGAGGTGGGTTCCACCATACGGTTGATCATGCGCAGCGACGTGGTTTTCCCGCAGCCCGACGGCCCAACGAACACCGTGATTTTGCCGGTGTCCACGCTCAGGCTGAGGTTTTCCACGGCTGCCTGGCCCGGATATATCTTGCTGACGTTGTGGAATTCGACCATCGCAGTCCCCGCCCGGCCAATGGTTTCCTGCGCCGTGCTGCTGGTGCCCTGTGCTGCGGCGGTGGTTTCTTGAGCCGCCATGTAAAAGTCCTTCACTGTGGGTGGCGTTCTTGTGGATCGTTCACCTGGTGCCCCTCGATCATAGGCAGGCTCAATTTGCGCAGTAAAGCACCCCGCGCCGTATTGGCCGGGTTTCGCTTAGCGCGGACGACGGCGGCAGGCGCGTTCCGCCGTCGTGCTTGGCTTGCGGGGCGTGACATCCCAAGCGGCGAATATCGCGGACGGATGCGGACGGACACGCTTTTGAGCTTTCCTGCGATACTTTTTGGGTGTTTCTGGCTAGTTTTTTCTCATCCCCTAGCGCTGGGCCGGCTGACTTGGTATTTTTCAACGCATGGCCATCAAACTTGAGAATGTCGGCATCGCCGTACGCGACCTCGAAGCGACCATCGCCTTTTTCACTGACCTCGGCCTTACCGTTGTTGACCGCGACACCGTCAGCGGCGAGTGGACGGACACTGCCGTGGGGCTCGATGGAAACCATGCCAAGATCGCCATGCTGGCGACCCCGGACGGGCATGGCCGGATTGAGCTCTTTGAATACATCCACCCCGATGCCATCGAGACGGACCCGACCCTGCCCAATGAGATTGGCATGCACCGTGTGGCCTTCTCTGTGGATGACATCGAGGCGGCCCTTGAAGCGGCTGCGAAGCACGGCTGCTACCCACTGCGCGGCGTGGCGACGTACTTGGACGTCTACAAACTCACCTATCTGCGCGGCCCCAGCGGAATTCTTGTCATGCTTGCCGAGGAATTGCAGAAAGGCTGAGCGCTGAACCGAACCGGGCCGCCGGCAATCGTGTCCCCGTCGGCTTATAGAATTCGGTGCATGACTGAAAATGCCGCGCACGCCCACCATTCACTCGACTACATCGAGTTTGGCGTCACCGACCTGCTTGCTGCCAAAGCCTTCTACGGCAGCGCCTTCGGCTGGACCTTCAATGACTACGGCCCCGGTCCCGCATATGTGGGAATCCGCCGCAACGGTGCGGCCGACGGAGGAGAGGTTGGCGGCTTTCGCCTAGACACCGAGGTTAAGCCGGGCGGGCCATTCGTGTTGCTGTATTCGGCCGACCTTGAGGCAAGCGCGCAGGCTGTCCGCGATGCTGGCTGTGACGTCACCGAGGGGCCCTATGACTTCCCCGGCGGGCGGCGCTTCCACTTCCGTGACCCCAGCGGTAACGAGCTCGGAGTCTGGTCCGAGAGCTGAGTGGTGAGCGGATTGCCATCGGCAGGATTTCCGCCAAGGTGCAGGTTTCCGCTCCCGTGGGTGCGGCCGGTTCGTGGCGCATTTGTGCTCGGATGCGAGAATCAAGGAATGCCGCAATTTGAGCTCCGGGCGTTGCCCGCAGGAAACGTGGACTTGCATGATGCGCGCCGCAAGCGCCGATGGACCGTGCCATTGGAGGCGTTTGAGATCGGCATATTTCCCGTCACGGCTGCCCTGTATTCTTCCGTGATGGGTGGGGAGGCTCTGGAAGCGCAATCGCCGATCGCTGATGTCAGCTGGCTGGATGCAGTGACGTTCTGCAACGCGACGTCACTACGCGAGGGCCTTGAACCCGCCTACTCCATCAATGATGACGCCGTGACTTGGTGCACCGGCGCCTCCGGCTACCGGCTGCCCACGGAAGCGGAATGGGAATACGCATGTCGGGCCGGGACCGCCGGGCCACACTATGGACCGCTCGACGCTGTCGCGTGGACGGCCGGGGACCAGGTGGAGCACCCGCAGGACGTGGGGCTGAAGCAAGCCAATGGATTCGGCTTGTATGACACTTTGGGGAATGTGTGGGAATGGTGCTGGGACTTGCTGGATCCGGCCCGTTACGGTGACTATCGGGTGTTTCGAGGCGGAGGTTTTGCTGATGAACCGTGGAGTGTTCGTGCCTCCACTCGCAGAGGCGGCGCGCCCGGGATGAGCCACCCGGATGTTGGCCTTCGGTTGGCCCGCGGCACCTTCAATGACGCACAAGCGGCTCAAGGATGGTCAGCAGCGGCAGATTCAGAGCGGGGGAGAATCACCGGAGCGCTGCCATCCGGGTGGACACCCCGGCAGATTTAGCAGTGGCAGGGCCGTCGTAGACTCGGGGAATGATCTTCGCTGTTCTGCTGCTCGTTGTCAGCTATGCCCTGCTCATCATTGTTGTGGTGCGATGTGCCGATGGCCGTATTGGCATCAACGGACTCGCCGGAATCAGGACGCCAACCATCATGACCAGCGAGGAGACGTGGCTGGCCGGGCATCAAGCCGCCAAGAAGCCGTCGCTGCTCGGTGCCTACGCTGCCGTGGCCCTGACAGCCGTGGCGTTGTTCCTGCCAAGTGAGCCCCTGCAGGCTGCGGCCATACTTATTGGCTGCGGAGTGCTGATGGCTGGAGTTCTCTACGGAACATCTCTCGGAACCAACGCGGCGCGGCAGGTTTTGGCAGGCCGGCAGTCGGAGTCGTCCGCTCTATAGGGGGATCGTCGCAGCGAGGTTTATTCAAGAACCAGTGCAAAGGCATATCGAAGAGATGAGTACAGCGCCAAAGTGGCAATGGCATAACCGATAGCCAACGCGGCAGTCGCCAGCCAGCGGCCGCGGTCTCCCCGGAGCCTGATCTGGTTGCGGGATACGTGGCCGGCGCCGACAGCAAAAACAGCCAGGCCCCCAATGCCTAAAAACGAGATCCCCGCGGCGGCAACTACAGCCATGATGATGGCAACAACTGCCAGCTTATTCACTGGCACAGTTTTTGTAGTCGCGGGCGTTGCATGGGCGGTCATCGGGGTCCCCTCACCTCGTTGTTTCGAGCCAGTCTAGCCATGCCCACGCACATCCATCTTGCGCACGTGGTCCGCCCTGACGCAGCCGCTGGTGGGCCCGCAGAACCCTGGACGACGGCGGCGGAACTTGCTCAACCTCTGGCATTCCGGTGGCTTCACGCATAGCGTGTCAGGATGACGTCACCCGAACGGTTCATGAATGAAATCCCGGAGCCGGAAGCCATTGTTGCGCTGGTTCAGGGGCTGGCCCAACAGGCCTGGCCCAAGAGTGGCGCCGAAAGTGGCGCCTTGTTCGCGCGCATGGGATGGCGCCGCGAAAGGCAATTTCCTGCAAGCAGGGAAAATGGTCCGGCGGATGAATTCGTCCTGGATACAGGGGTTGGCAGCCCGCCTGTATTCGCCACGTCAACCGAAACGGATGGGGTTCTCGACTCAATCTATTTGCAGCTCCGCCTAGGGGAGGCGCTGCCGGACCCCGAAGCAACGGACTGTTTTCAGGCGATCATTACCCGATTGGCCGAGATTTATGGCGAGCCCACCATTCCCTGGCATGGACAGAGGGGTTTGCGGAGAATGTGGAACGTGAACGGCATGGACATTGATGTCCACTTTGGCAATGACAGCCACAGTTCGCTCATGATCGGCTTCTTGGACGAACAGTTTTTCGCCGAGGTGGAAGCGTACGCCCGCGAGCACAGCTAGATGCGGTTCCGAGGGCGCTGGTTCTGCGGCGTTCATGGTGACCCAGTTCCTTGAATTGGACGAAGAGCGTGATTATGAACCGTCCGTTGGAACCAGGCGGGATTCTTGTTGGTGGACACCCGCTGGGGCCAGTTGCATGATGGGAACAGAACGGGAAGAGGACGGGAGAAGTCATGCATGTCATCCGCGTAACAACAGACCTCACGGTGCCCGACATCGAGGAGGCGGGGACGTTCTATGCGGACTACCTTGGCCTCGACGGCGAGGACATGGGCCTTGACTGGGTCACCCGATTTGTCGTGCCTGGCTCCGGAGAGCACATCCAACTCTTGTCCCGGGACGCGACGGCGCCTGAGAATCCGCTCATCACCGTCAAGGTCGACGACGTCGAGGACGCCTATGCGGAGGCCCGGCGGCGCGGTTACGAGATTGTGTATCCGCTGGCCACGGAACCGTGGGGCATCCGCCGATTCTTTGTCCGCGCACCCGGCGGGACTGTCATTAACATCGCCCAGCACAGCGAACCCTAGAGGTGTGGGGACGCATGGAGCGGTCTGCCGCCAGGGCCGGTGCATGTGACCTCTGGGCCACTGGCTTCGTCCGCCTGCTCGGTAAGGTGCGATTCGGACGCGCACTGGTGTATCGAGGCTGACCGGGATGGATAGGAACCACGTGACCGCCTGGCCCGGGCCATCAAGGAACGCTTCAACCCGCATCTTGACCTGGAGGAGCTCGTGGACAAGCTGCTCTACGAGCTCGTGGACTCGATGGCCAGGGAGCCCGGCACCCGGCAGGCGCTGGCGGGCGCTAGGGAGCAGGGCTGGAAGATGGCCATTGTCCCCAACGGAACGACAACCCAGCAGTCTCTCAAGATCCAGAAACTGGGGCTTGAGCCCTGCGTGGACGCCGTCGTCATCTCGGAGGCAGAGGGGGTGAAGAAGCCGGATCCCGAGATTTTTCGCCTTGCTGCCCGGCGCTTGGGCCTGGAGGTGAACGGCGGTTGGCTGCTCGGTGACCACCCCGTTGCCGGCATTGCAGATGGCCGAGCCGTCGGACTTGAAACGGGGTGGGTGTCCCGCGGCATGAAATGGCCCGAGCGGGAACCTTCGTCCACGGTCACCGCAGGCACTGCTGCAGAAGTCATCGGCACTGTTGTCCGTCAGTGTCCCTGCTGACGAAAATGGCACTCACCGCTGACGACGGCGGAACGCGCGTGCCGCCGTCGTGCTTGGGTTTGGTGTAAAGCCCGGAGAGGCTGCCTCCTGCCAGGTCGCCCCGTCCACTGATTAGGCGGGATAATCCACCAAACTTGGTTGCTAATACGTTTTAACGTAGTCTCGACGCATGGTTGAGAACACAGAATTGCAGGAGCTGAGGCAGGAGCTTCGAGCCGTCACGCTTAGGGTTGCTTCGTTGGAAGATGCGCTCCCGGACGTCGGCTCGAATCTGTTGGACGTGCCAGGGGCTGCGCCAGAGTCGGAGGATACGTTCTGGGCGTTGTCCGGGCTGCGGGCCCGTTTGCCGGAGCATCCTTCGACGGCGGACGGTGCCGTCATGCTGGTGGGTGCGGTGACGCTCCCGAGTGGTGCGCCCGTTGAATGGCAGCAGACGGCGGGCACGTCTGGCCTGTTCGAAGTGGAATGGGACGATCGCGCGCCAGCGTTCGCGGCGCTGGGCCACCCGATGAGGCTCGAACTGCTGAGGCACATCCTTTCCGGTGTCCATGCCACAGCTGAGCTTGCGGCGATCGAGACGCTGGGAACCACCGGCCAATTGCATCATCATCTGCGCCAGTTGTTGTCGGCTGGGTGGCTCAAGCAGAGCGGCCGCGGCAGTTATGAGGTTCCTGTGGGCCGCGTGGTGCCTTTGCTGGCCTGCCTTGTGGCGGTGGACGGCTGATGGGTGCAGTCACGCTGATCTACCGTGTTCGCGGGCCGATTCTCTTCATAGCTGTCCCGGCGTGCCTGGCCGGCGCCGTGCGCCGTTTTCTTCCGGACGGGATCTTATACTCCATTTTTGCGTTTTTCCCGCTGCTGGGAATCGTCGGAATCTTGGCGGTGCTCGCCGCGACGCCACTCGCGGTCAAGCGCCTGACAGAGCAGGAAAGCATCACTGTGACGTCCCCTGTGACGGGCCGGTGGCTGGGCATGAACAGCCCGGTCGACAAAGTGCCGAGCCACGGAGTCCGTGCCTATGGCCAGGCCCACGCCATTGATCTTGTCTATGAGCCGTTGGATCAGGAAAGGCCGGTCTTTGGAACGGGTCCGGCAATGCGCGGGGCCGGAGAATACCCGGCGTTCGGGCAGCCCGTACGGGCCATGGTTGACGGTGTTGTTGTCCGCGCCTCGGATGTCTTGCGTGACCACCGGGCCCGCTCAGCCTGGCTGGGTGTTATCTACATGATGGTTGAGGGGGCTGTGCGAGAGCTTGGCGGACCAAGGTTCATCATCGGCAACCATGTCACTATTCGGGGTGACGACGGGATCTATGCGCTGGTCGCGCACATAGAGAAGGGCTCCGTGCTTGTTGCCGAGGGGGACCGGGTCAGTGCAGGTCAGGTGATTGCCGCCTGTGGAAACTCCGGCAACACCAGCGAGCCGCACGTTCACGCCCAGCTGATGGACAGGGCTTCGGCCTGGACGGGGCAGGGTGTCCCCTTCGCGTTCGCGGGCGTAAAAATCGGGGAACTGGAAGAATTGCAAGATGCTCTCCCCGGCAACAATCAGCATATGACCGTTGGGTCGCCCGTCCCGCGGCAGGCCAAGGCTGAAAAAGTGTCCGAGGAGTAGGTGCCGGAGCGCAGGCGCTTCGTTGGGTCAATTCCGCCTGTAAACATCGCGTCTATGCGCCGCGCCGAAGATCACGACGAGTAATTGGCCATCATGAATCTCATACAACACCCGGTAGTCTCCGACTCGGATCCGCCAAGCATTGTCATCTCCGGCGAGCTCCTTCACACCGTCCGGCCGCGGATTCTCCTCCAGCAGTGTGATCGTGGCCAGAATCCGGTGCCGCAGGGGTTTGTCGAGCTTGTTCAACTCCTTGAGCGCAGCGCGGGTGAAGCTAACTTCATACCGGCTCAACGGGTGATGCAGTCGCAGCCAGCACCTCATCCCGACTGATCCTTGCGCCGTCATCTTCCTGTCGGGCACGGCGAAGGGCGACCAGGTCTTCCTGGTCATCAAGCCGTTCCAGCAATTCCAGGTCCTCAGGGCCGGTACGAACGGCTGCAATTTTGCCGCGGCGGGTGATGTTGATGCGTTCGTGGTCAAAAGCGGCCCGGCTAACGGCGTTGAAGAGGCCGGCATGCAGCTCTGCAACACTCATGGAACTGGTTCTTTCAGTCATAGGCACATTCGACTTTCAGATGTACAAACCGACCACATTGATCAGTTTGACGCAACTTGGGATTCATGCCGGGAACTTCAAGAAGGCACGCCCTGGCACTCGCTAGGCTTGCAGGCATGGATCAGGTCAACGGCACGCCCACAGCTTTCAGCGACAGTGCTGTCCTGCATGATGCCGTCCGCCCCGCATGGTCGGAGGAGGTCCTTACGTGGCTGCTGGGGTCACCGGAACCAGGCCAGCGGCTGGCGGCGCTGGATTTGGGAGCCGGTACGGGTCTAGGCACCCGGACCATCGCTTCTCTCGGCCACACTGTCACCGCGGTCGATACGTCCGCTGACATGCTGTCCGTGCTCCGAAAAGCCAAAAAAGATCTTTCGCCCGAAATTGCCGCCCGAATCGCCGCTGCAAAGGGCTCGGCGGAGCACATCCCTTTGAAAGATGACAGTGTCGACGCCATAGTTTGCCTCCAGGCTTGGCACTGGGTGGATCCCGAACTGGCGGTGCGTGAGTGCGATCGTGTGCTCAAACAAGACGGCATGATGGGACTGGCCTGGCATACCTGGGACCGCAGCAGCGAGTGGGTGAAGGCGCTCGCAGCAATCGTCGAGCCGGACGGAGCGCCTGCAGACCAAACCCGATGCGTGCCCAAAGAATTTGATGGCCGCGGCACTTTTGAACGCAAGGGCTTCCCCTTTAACTACGAACTTTCGGTCGACCAGCTTGTTCAACTCGCCAGCTCATGGGCTTTCGTTGCGCAGAGGCCGGACCATCGCGACGTTTTGGCGCAGATTCGCCATCTGGGTGAAGACGCGGCGTCACGCGACACGAGCCTTGTCAGGTTTCCCCACGTCACGGCCGCCTTCCGGCTGCGTCAGCATCATTGAGGCGCGGCATCGAATTCGTGATGCGAACGAAAAGACCCTCACCATTTTTGAAAACCAGTTTGGTTCGCAGCCTGCGGAAAACAATGCCAAATAGCGGAATCCCCACCGGCTCATTTTCGGTTCGTCTTCCGGTCTGGTGAGTTGTTGGTGGTTGCCCGCCGTGGACGACGGCGGAACCCGGGTGCCGCCGTCGTGCTTGGGTTTGGGGGTGGTTGGGCAGGATGCGGCAAGTAAGCTGCGCGCATTTGATATTGTCCTGCTACGTAACCGGTGACGGTTTCTTCCGCGCCGTTGCCTTGAACACCGCCGTCACGCTCAAGGCTATGACGATAAGGAGCGCGATCCCGCTGGCCATGTACAGGGGTGCTTCCAGCGCGGATGCCGCCTCGGCGTTCCATTCGTAATAGGTGTCTCCTACTGAGTTCAGGTTGGCGAACGACGTGAAGAAATATGCCGGCGCACCCAGGACAATGATTCCAGCCCATAGTGAGGTGGCTGCCCAGTTTGGAAGTGAGGTGTGGCGGACAAGTGTCATCGCGGCCCACGCAAGTGCGAGCAAGATGCCCAGCCCGGCGAAGACGAAACCCGGGGTGGTGGTGTACGCCTGGCCGGCAGCATCCATGTCGGCAATCGTGGTTTCAAGCGGCATCCCGCTTGCGGCAACCACCGCCCAGTCATTCATCAATGTTGCCCCGAGAATGGAGTAGACAATGATCGCAACGATTCCGAGGAGTGTGAGCAGTTTCCGCATCATGAAAGGCTAGCAGCGGCCCTCAATTGATTCCCCTACGTCACAGCCTGCCATCGTCTGCCAAGCCGCACGCAAACCGCGGACGACGGCGGAACCCGGGTGCCGCCGTCGTGCTTGGCTTTGGGGGCGGTTGGGTAAAGAAGCTGTCGCGCCACCTGTGACGAAGCCGCAACTATAGCTGCTTCAGCGCAAAGTCCTGCATCGCGGCAGCCAGCCATTCCGGAAGGTCCGGATGTATCCCAGCCACGAGATCACGCTGAAAACCCGATTCCAGATACAAGCTGGCCAGACCTTCATAAGCTTCCCTGCCCGGAACCCAACCTTCACTGATCAAGTCATGGTGGGCCCGCACCAGTGTGGCTGCCTCGGTTGATTGTGGCAGGTGGCCCTGCTGCATCGCAGTGGCAAGCCGGCCATAGAGCACATTGCCTCGTGTGGCAGCGGCTTCAAAGTCCTGCTCGTTCCAATCAGCCGTGCGCTTTTCCTCTGCGGCAAATGCAGCATCAACTGGAGGGCCGAACCGTTCGAGCAGCTCGCTCCGCAGCTCGGCTCGGCTGGTGCGGAGGCCGGCAAAGAAGTCCCGCTCAGCAAAGGGGCGCCCCCCAGCCATCTCGTCCAAGGTGAGATCCAGGGTGGAGAGTAGTCTGGTGAGCCGGTCGCGCTCTTCTGCAACGAGCTCCCTGTGAGCAATAAGCGCTGCGCGCTCGCCGGCAGCATCGTTGCGAGACAAGATGTCCTTGATCGACGCCAACGACAGCCCATAATCGCGCAGCAAGAGAATGCGTTGCAGCCGCAACAGCTGCTCACGTTCATACCAGCGGTAGCCGTTGTTACTGACCCGGCTTGGGTGCAACAGGCCCAGCTTGTCATAGTGGCGAAGCATCCGCGCACTAATTCCGGCGAGATCGGCAACCTGACTGATCGAGAGCGACATCCCGCCAGCCTACCGACTTGACCTTGACACTATGTCAACTTTTACGGTGGTGGACATAGGCAACTTCCGGCATCACGCCGCCACCGAAAGAGAAAACCATGATCCCTGCACAGTGGACCGCCGTCCACAGAGATGACGACAACGAGCTCCTCGGCTACCTCGCACCTACTGTTGGTGGGGACCATGTCATTCCAACGACGGTATTCGGCCATGAGCTTGCCGAACCATGCCACGTCGACGATGCCGTCGAGGTCCTTGAATCGACGGGGTTGAGCTATCTGGCGGACCGGTGGGAATTGCTGAGTGACGCACATTCTGAACCCATGACTGTCCAAATCGTTGAGGCCAGCCCTGCTTCGGTGACGGTTCAGAGCATCGACTACGGGCATGAGGGCGGCTACGGAACCCGATTCACGTTGGCAGCGCCAACCGGCAGCCGCCTGCAGCGCCGCTAGCGCTCGAGCGGGGCAGGGTCCTTCTGCCACTTGGGCGCCGGAGGCGTCCAGTTATTCAAGGCTTCCAATAAGTCCGCCGGATTGTCGCTGACAATCAGGTTGGATCGGGTGGCTTCGGAGATGAACCCGTTTGCGGTCATGGCATCCAATGCCGCCAGCAGGGGCTGCCAGTACCCGTCGATGTCGTAGAGCGCCACCGGTTTGCGGTGGATGCCCAACTGCTGCCACGTCCAGACCTCGAAGAGTTCTTCAAGCGTTCCCGCACCGCCAGGGAGGGCAATGAAGGCGTCGCTGAGTTCAGCCATGCGCATCTTGCGTGCGTGCATGTCGCCCACGACCTCAAGCTCGGTCAGCCCAGGATGGGCAATTTCTCCACTGACGAGCGACTGCGGAATGACACCAAGAACGTCGCCGCCCGCGGCCAAGGCGGAATCGGCCACGACGCCCATCAGCCCCACGTTTCCGCCGCCGTAGACGACGCAAATCCCGGTTTCGGCCAGGTGTTGCGCCAGTTTTGATGCTCCCTCACGGAAGGATGCCCGGGCGCCCATGGCGGAACCTGTAAAAACGGCTACGCGGCGCAGCTGCCCTGGCGTGCCGGCGGTGGAGGGTGTGCTCGTGGCATTATGCGTCATGTTCTCGTTCTCCCAGGGGCATGCGGTTGCGTTCCCTCAAGGTTATTGCAGCGCGAGGTGGGTGCCCGCCCAGCCGCGGCCGACAGCGGAAGGTGCGTTCAGCCGCCGTGCCTGGCAACCGCTTCATGGCCGAAAGGGAACGGGCCCACTGCACTGTTGCCCTGATGTTTACATTGATTACAGTGAATATATGAGTGCAACTGTGCCGCTTGGTCGTCCCCTCTCCGTTCGCCTGCCCGAAGAGTTGCGCGAACGTGTCGGGGCCCTTGCAATGGCAACCCGCCGGAGCCAGGGCGATATTGTGCGTGAGGTTTTGGAACGGTATTTGCCGGAGCTGGAGTGGGAGCAGCGCGTGGCGGCGCGGGCGCCCTCAATGTCCACGCGGAAGTTGTCGCCCACGTACAGCACCTGGCTCGGTGGCAGCTCGAGACTGTGGCAGGGCTGGAGGAATGCTGACTTGTCCGGCTTGGCATGGCCCATTTGCTCCGAACTGAAGAGCACATCAACCAGCGGTTCCAACCCGATACTGGTGATTTTCATCGACTGCTGTTCATGGTTGCCGTTGGTGATGATTCCGACGCGCATGCCGAGGTCCCGCAGGCGTTGCAGTGTTGGCGCCGCGTCTGGAAATGCAGTCCAGGCGTTCTCGTAACTCCGCAGGTACACCGCAAACAGTTTGTCGTGCCCAGTCTCTCCGCCGCCATGCGGTTGGCCGGCTTCGAGAAGGAATTGGCGCAGCCGCTTCCGGCGCTGTTCCTGAAAGCTGAGTTCGCCGGACAGGAAGCGGTCGTAGCAGGCCTGCTCGATCTCAATCCAGCGCTGCTGCAGCCCGGGCGTCAACTCCAGCCCCAGGCTCCGAACGAAAGCACCCAGCCCTTCCCGGGTGGACGCCTCATGGTCGAACAAGGTGTTGTCCAAGTCAAACAAGACGGCTCGAATATCCACACCCCCAGACTAACCGGGGCGGGCGCGGTGAACGGCGGCGGAATCTTGAGCCTCCGTCGACGGTCCTCCGCATGGGCGGTGATCTTGTGGATCGCTCACCGGGGGTATGTCGATCATGGACAGGACCAAATCGCCGGGTAAAGCGCCCTCACCCGGGTTGGGCCGTGTTCAGGTGAGGGTGCGCCCGCGAAATGCGCCTCCCGGAGCCGCGGCCGCATGCCATAATCATGAACGAGCGTGCCGCACGTGGCATGCACCGCCTTGAGTTTGGGGAAATCCGTGGATCAACTGTTCGTGACCGATTGCGCCGATATTCACCGGCGTCATTCCCTGCGCCCCGCGCCTGGCGTTGGATCAGTTGGGGCTGCCGCCGATGTTCATGACGGGCAGGTGCAGTCATGGCTGAAATAACCCCCGAAGAAAACCCCCCGGCCACGGGGGCCGCGACGCCCGCAGCGACTGGACCCGCGGCTCCGGCCAAGGCAAGCGAAGCTGCTGCCGCAACCGATGTGGACGCTTCGCCGCACGGCCGCAACGCAGGACGTCGCCGCCGCGTATTCAGCCGCATGGACTCCCCGTTCCGCACCGGCTTCCTCCTGACGCTGGGCGGCCTGACGGCCCTCGTCCTGGGCCTTGCCGTGCAGGATCTGGTGAGCGTCATCATTTACATTGTGGTGGCCCTCTTCATCTCCCTTGGCTTGAATCCCGTGGTGGTGGCGCTGCAGAAGCGCGGGATGGGACGGCCGGCCGCCGTGGCCACCGCCTTTGGCCTGGTCATTGCCGCCATTGCCCTGCTCTTGAGCCTGGTGATCCCCACCGTGGTGGATCAAATCGCGCAATTCGTACAGTCCGTTCCGGCCATGGTCCGGGATTTCCAAGGCAGCGGAACGTACGCCTGGCTTGAGGAGTCCTTCAGCGATTCCCTGGCCGGGATCCTTGCCGACATCCAGGCCTTCCTGACCAACCCCGGCAATATCGCCGCCATAGGCGGCGGAGCGCTGCAGGTGGGCGCCTCCTTGCTCAACGCGGGCAGCGGCCTCATTGTGATTCTGGTGCTGGCCCTGTACTTCCTGGCCTCGCTGCCGCAGATGACCGCCGCCATGTACACGCTGGCCCCGGCCCGCGACCGAGGCAAGCTGGCGGAACTGACTGAACAAATCACCGGATCCGTGGGATCCTACGTCGGCGGCATGATCATTCTGGCGTTCATCAACGGCTCGCTGGTGGGCATCCTCTATTTCACGCTCGGCCTGCCCTTTGCCCTGCTGATGGGCGTTGCGGCACTTTGCATCACCCTGATCCCCATGATCGGCACCGTCCTGTTCTGGGTGATCGGCACAGGCATGGCGCTCTTCACGGGCCTCACGCCGGCCATCATCTTCGCCATCGCCTACCTCATCTACATGCAGATTGAGGCATATGTCATGACGCCGCGCATCATGAACCGCGCCGTGTCCGTTCCGGGGCCGCTGGTCATCATCAGCGCCGTTGCGGGCGGCACCCTGATGGGCCTGCTGGGCGCCTTCATTGCCATTCCGGTCACGGCATCAATCCTGCTGATCATCAGGCAGGTGTGGGTGCCGCGGCAAAACGCCAAGGTTTAGCGCCGCCCGCGTGAGCCGCACCCAACCGCGGACGACGGCGGCACCCGCGTGCCGCCGTCGTGCCTGGCCTTGAATGTGGCCGGCTTGGGCAAATAATCCGGGCAGCGTTCAGGCTGCGGCGCTAGGCTGGCGATATGGACACTCAGGGAACGCAGTCAACGGACCAGGAATTCAGCACCAAGGGCGCCTACGTCACGGGCGCCGAATACACGCGGGACACCAACTACATTGAAACCCGGATCACGCGCGACGGTGCCGACGGTTACCCCGTAGAGGCCGGCCGCTACCGCCTCGTCGTCGCGCGGGCGTGTCCGTGGGCGCACCGCTCCACGATTGTCCGCCGCCTGCTGGGTCTGGAGGACGCCATTTCGATCGGTGTCTGCGGCCCCACGCACGACGTCCGCTCCTGGACCTTCGACCTCGACGAAGGCGGCGTGGACCCGGTCCTGGGCATCGAGCGCCTGCAGGACGCGTACTTCAAGCGCACCCCGAACTACCCGCGCGGCATCACCGTCCCGGCCATCGTGGACGTGCCCAGCGGCGCCGTGGTGACGAACAATTTCCCGCAAATCACGCTCGACTTTTCCACCGAGTGGACCGAGTTCCACCGCGAAGGCGCCCCGGATTTGTACCCGGAAGCGCTGCGCGAGGAGATGGAGTCGGTGATGAAGCGCATTTTCACCGAAGTCAACAACGGCGTCTACCGCTGCGGATTCGCCGGATCCCAGGAGGCCTACAACGCGGCTTATGAGCGCCTGTTCACCGCCCTTGACTGGCTGGAGGAACGCCTCGCCGGGCAGCGCTACCTCATGGGCGGCTCCATCACCGAGGCCGACGTCCGCCTGTTCACCACCCTGGTCCGCTTTGACGCTGTCTACCACGGACACTTCAAATGCAACCGCAACAAACTCATCGAAATGCCCGTGCTCTGGGCCTACGCGCGCGACCTCTTCCAGACCCCCGGCTTCGGCGACACCGTGAACTTCCAACAAATCAAGGACCACTACTACATCGTCCACACCGACCTGAACCCCACCCAGATCGTCCCGCTCGGCCCCGACACGTCCGGATGGACGACGGCGCACGGCCGCGAGGAGCTGGGTGGGAGCCCGTTCGGGGCCGGGACTGCGCCCACGCGCCCGGTGGACGCATAACGCCGCTTGGTAGAATGGCTTTAGATATAGAAGGGGCCGTCATGGCCGCTGAGTTTGATATCGAGGGCCGTTGGCCGGAGTTGTTTGAGCAGCTCGACGCCGTGCAACGGAGTGCGTCCGAGCGTCACCGCAATGTGGTGGCAGTCCCGCGCTGATGTCTTCCGAGGACGATTTGTGGGCGTCGTACTGCTATCCGGAGATGTACGACCCTGCCACGACGCGGGGACGCTCCGCAATTTGTTTGGAGAACGCGACGCCACCGTTCCGAGTCTGGTGGAATACGGTGAAACAGCCGATCGCAGTCGTGAACTTTTGCGCGGTGAGGCCAACTTGACGCGCACATACGACGCTGAGCAGGCGCGGGCCACCCACCTGCACTTGTTCCAAGACCTTTATGACTGGTCCGGGAGTACCGCGCAGTCAACATTTTCAAGGGCGCACCCCGTGGATTTGCCGACGTCCACGGGGTGAAATTGACCGCTATTTGGCTGATGCGCGGGACCTTGTCGTGTCGACAACATGGGCCGGCCTTGGCCGTGAAGAGGTCGCGAAACGCGCCGCAACCCACTGCCGCTGAGTGCTCTCGCTGCGCAAGACATCACGTATGCGCCGAGGTGGGTGCGGACGTGGCGCATGGACAAAGGGCGCTTTGGGCCTGCGCAGTGGCCCGGCCTGGCGTGGCGCAGCTCTTGCACTGGCGCCACGCTGGCACCTTCCGTGGAGCATGGGCAAAGCGGCCGTGGGTAATGCGCCACGCTTGCTCCTGGTGCGGAGCATCAACAAAGCCACGTGGGTATATGCACCGCGGCAGTTGTTCGAGGGGCGCATGCCAAATGCCGTGGGTTGGTCAAACCGCGCCCCGCACCAGTGAACCGTGAAAAGATGGCGCCATGACTGACATGGAACCACGCTGGCTCAATGAGCAAGAACGTGCCGCATGGCTGGCACTGCTCTCCATCACCACCATGCTGCCCGGAGCACTCGAGACGCCACTGCAAGAGGCTGCCAAGCTGTCCCTTTTTGAGTACAACGTGCTAGCCATGCTGTCCGAAGCTGAGGGCGAGGCCCTGCCCATGAGCGAGCTGGCCGCACGGACCAGCGCCTCATTGTCCCGGCTGTCGCATGTGGCGAAGAAGCTCCAGGCGCGCGGTCTCGTGCAGCGTTCGGTCCACGTCGCAGATGCCCGAGTCACCCAGGCTGCCATAACCGCCGACGGCATGGCGCTGATCCAATCGTTGGCGCCGGCGCATGTTGAGACCGTTCGTGAGTTCGTCTTTGACCGGCTGGACGGAACAGATGTCGCTGACCTGGCGCGCATTGGCCGCAAGCTCGTACAGGGCCTGGATGAAACGCACTGGACGCTGCGCCCGGCGGTGCAGCACTGATTCGGGCCCAAGGCTATCCACGCGTCGGCCTTGGCGTGACGCTGGACACATTTCACCCCGAAAGACCCCGGGTTTTTGCCGACACTAACGCTCGAAGCGTCAAATAGGGCAACAAAACGTTCCCTATTGGAAAGTTGATCCCGTAAGGTAGGTAAGGCTTGCATAACTTAGGCAGGCATCGCCATTGGGGTCACCGTTAGGAAGTGTTATGGAATTTTCTCGCCGCCAAGGTCTCAAGCTGGGACTCACCGCATCACTTGGAGCGTTGGGAGTGGCTTTGGCCGGCTGCTCAACAGGTGAAGTGGGCGGGACAGATTCACAAAACACCCAAGCAGCGTCGGACAAATTCCCCGTCACGGTCAAACACATTTACGGCGAAACAGTCATCAAGGAAGCGCCGCAGCGCGTGGCCACGGTCTCCTGGGTCAACGACGACATCGCCATTGCCCTCGGTGTCATCCCGGTGGGCATGCCCAAGAACGAATGGGGCGGCAACGACCAAGGCTCCGTGCCGTGGAAGGACGCGGCCCTGGAAAAGGCCGGCGCAGCCATCGGCACCGACAAGGCTCCGGTCCAGTATTCCGAAGCCGACGGCGTTAACTTCACCGAGATCGCCAAGACCACCCCGGACCTCATCCTGGCCGCCTACTCGGGCCTGACTCAGGAGGACTACGACAAGCTCAGCAAGATCGCCCCCGTCATCGCCTTCCCGGAAGCCCCCTACGGCACCTCCTGGCAGGATTCCACCACCATGATCGGCGCCGCGCTGGGCCGCTCGCAGGCCGCCAAAGACCTCATCGCCGCCACGGAAAAGACCGTAGCCGAGCAGGCCGCCAAGTACCCATCCATCAAGGGCAAGACCTTCATCTACGGCAACCTCGAACCGGCCAAGAGCGACGGCGTCAACGTGTACCTCTCCGGCGACAACCGCCCCAAGTTCCTCACCGGCATTGGCATGAAGCTGGCCCCCGTAGTGGTTGAGGCTGAGAAGGGCACCGACGGATTCTTCATCCCCTGGTCCGCCGAGAAGGCCAACGAGCTCGATTCCCAGGTGTTCATCAGCTGGGTTCCCGACAACAAGACCAAGGAAGCCATCACCAAGGACCCGCTGCTGGGCCAGATCCCCGCGGTCAAGTCCGGTGCCTTCGTGGCTGACTCCGACAACACACTCACCCTGGCCATCTCCGCCTCGTCCCCGCTGAGCCTGCCCTGGGCCCTGGATGCGTTCCTGCCCCAGCTCGCCGCGGCCGCCGACAAGGTCTAAGGACAGTTGCAGTGACAAGCGCACCAGCATCCGTAGGGCAGGGACTATCCGTGGGGGAAGGCACGACGCCGGCCTCCGCCTCCCAGCCTTCCCCCGCTGCCGCCCTGGTCGCCGCGGCGGCTGCGCGGCAGAATCGCGGACACGCCCAGTCTCCGGCGGTGATGGGCTTCAGCACCGGCCGCCGCCTGGGCTGGATGCTGGTGCTGGGTGCAGTTTTGATGCTGGTTGTCCTGGCCTCACTGGCCATCGGTGCCCGCAGCATCGCACCCTCAACCGTGCTGGATGCGCTGTTCCATTTTGACCCCGCCAACGGCAACCATGCCGTGGTTCACTCCCGGATTGTGCGTACCGTCGCCGGGCTCGTCGTGGGCCTGTCGCTGGGTTTGGCTGGGACATCCATGCAGGGCGTGGCCCGCAATCCGCTGGCCGATCCCGGCATCCTCGGTGTCAACGCGGGAGCCTCCCTTGCCGTGGTTGTGGGGATTTTCTTTTTTGGCGCCGTCAGCGTCTCCAACTATTTGTGGTTCGCCTTCGCAGGGAGTGCGGTTGCCGCCGTCGTGGTTTATTTGGTGGCCAGCCTGGGGCGCAGCGGTGCAACACCCGTCAAGCTCGCCCTGGCCGGGGCCGCCATGGCGGCGGGCATGGGTTCGCTCATGAGCGCCATGCTGGTCACGAGCCAGGACTCGCTGGAGCTGTTCCGGCGCTGGCAGCTCGGGGCGCTGGCCGGGAAGTCCTGGGACTCCATCATGGCCGTGCTGCCGTTTGTTGCCGTGGGTGTGGTGATTTTGCTGTGCACGGGCCGGCTGCTCAACACGCTCGCTCTGGGCGATGACATGGCCCGCGGCCTGGGCCAGCGCCCCGGACTGGGACGGGCCATCTCCGCCGTGGGCATTGTGCTGCTGTGCGGTTCCGCCACGGCGCTCGCCGGTCCCATTGGCTTTATCGGGCTGGTTGTCCCGCACCTGCTGCGCGGGCTGGTGGGTCCGGACTATCGCTGGCTGCTGCCGCTCTCGCTGCTGGCCGCCCCGGCCGTGCTGCTGGCGGCCGACGTCGTGGGGCGGGTCATTCTCCTCCCCGGCGAGGTGCCCGCCGGCATCCTTGCCGCGATCATTGGCGCTCCGGTCTTCATCGCCGTGGTGCGCCGCGGAAAGCAGGCCGAGCTGTGAGCGTCCTGGACCAGGCAGCCACGCCCAACCCCGCGCCGCCCACGGTGAGTCCCGGCTGGCTGCGGGATCAGCGCAAGGCGCCGCGCCGCCGTCGCGCCTTCCTCATGGGCGGGATGGGGCTGCTGGTGTTCACCCTGCTGGCCGTGAACGTCCTGCTGGGCAGCTACACCGTGACGATTCCGGACTTCTTCGCCATGCTGGGCGGGAAAAACATTCCCGGTGCGAGCTTCATCGTTATGGAAAACAAGCTGCCGCAGGCGCTGCTGGGCCTGCTCGCCGGGGTGTCGTTCGGCATGGCCGGTGCCGTGTTCCAGTCAATGCTGCGCAACCCCCTCGCAAGCCCCGACATCATTGGCATCAGCTACGGCGCCAGCGCCACCGCCGTTGCCGCCGTGGTGCTGTTCGGTGTGCGCGGGGCGGGCGTTTCGGCGGCCGCGATCATTGGTGCGCTGCTGGTTGCCCTGCTGATCACGGTGCTGGCCCGGGGCCGAGGCGGGACCGGGTTGATCTTGATTGGCATTGGTGCGGCGGCGTTCATGCAGGCCGTGGTCACGTTCCTGATGTCCCGCGCCAACATTAGCAATGCGCAGGAGCTCATGGTGTGGCTGACGGGATCGTTGAACTCGGCGAATTGGGAGCGTGTGGGGATCCTGGCCGTGGCGCTGCTGGTGCTGGCGCCCCTGGTGGCTGTTGGCGGGCGGGACTTGCGCGGGCTGTCGCTTGGCGATGACACGGCCGCCGGACTCGGTTTCAACGTCCCCCGGGCTCGTCTGCTACTGACCATTCTCGGCGTGCTGCTTGCCGCCTTCCCCACAGCTGCCGCCGGACCCATCGCCTTCGTGGCGTTCCTGTCCGGGCCCATCGCCAAGCGGCTCAACGGGGGAGCGGCCAGCCTTCCGCTTTCCGGGCTGGTCGGCGCCGCCATTGTGCTGGCCGCCCATTTTGCCGCCGTCAACGTCATCCCGGGAACATCGCTGCCGGTGGGGGTTGTCACCGGAATCCTGGGTGCGCCATTCCTGCTGTGGCTGCTCATCTCATCCAACCGTGCCAACCAAGGAGGCTGACATGGCATTTGCCGCAGCGAACCGTGCCGAGAAGAACCCGGCCGCAGCGAACCGTGCCGCAACCCTTGCCGCCCGTGGCCTGTCCCTGGGCTATGGCGAGCGGACCATTGTTGAGGGTCTGGACGTGGAACTTCCCGCAGGAAAGGTGACCATCATTGTGGGAGCCAACGCCTGCGGAAAATCCACCCTGCTGCGCGGGTTGGCCAGGCTGCTCAAGCCGGGTGCCGGCGTCGTGCATCTCAACGGGGAGGACATCCACAAGGTGCCCACCCGTCAGCTGGCCCGCCAGCTGGGCATCCTGCCACAAACGCCAACGGCGCCCGACGGCATCAGCGTTGCGGACCTGGTGGGGCGGGGCCGCAGTCCGCATCAGGGCTGGTTCAGGCAGTGGACGGCCGCCGACGACGACGCCGTGGCCGCCGCCCTCAGCGTCACCGGGACGGCTGACCTTGCCGGGCGCAGCATCGACGAGCTCTCCGGCGGGCAGCGGCAGCGCGTGTGGATTGCCATGGCGCTGGCCCAGGAAACCGGGGTGCTGCTGCTGGATGAACCCACCACGTACCTCGATCTGGCTCACCAGGTGGAGGTGCTCGACGTCGTGTCGGAACTCAATGCCCGGCGCGGGATCACGGTGGCGATTGTGCTGCACGACCTGAATCTGGCCGCGCGCTATGCCGACCACCTGATCGCCATGAAATCCGGGGCGATCGTGGCGCAGGGCATGCCCGGCCAGGTGCTGACGGCCGAATTGGTTCGGCGCGTGTTTGGGCTGGAGTCGGTGGTGGTGGCGGACCCCGTGGTGGGCACGCCCATGGTGGTGCCGATAGGGCGGCGGGCGGCACTGCTGGCCGACGCCGCGGCCCAGCGGCTCTCGGAATCGGAAATTGTTGGCAGTGCGGAAATTGGCAGTGCGGAAGTTGTAGCAACGTCGGAAGGGGCGCGGGCATGAACAACGCAGTAATGGAAAACGGCACGACAGTGGATGGCGGCGCGAAGGCTGATCTGGCGGCGGATCCGGTCATGCCCATGCGGGCTTTCGAGCTGCGGGTCAGCGCCGTGGCGCAACTGACGCCGCACTTTCGCCGCCTCACCTTCCAGGGAACGGATCTGGAACTGTTCGGCTCCAATGTGGACGGGCAGACACTGGATTTGCGCGTCAAGGTCATGATTCCCTCGCCCGGGCATGCATTGCCGGAGCTGAGCAACATCCGCGGCTCGCTGCAGGAGGACTGGTACCAAGGCTGGCTCGCCGTGGATGAATCGCGGCGCGGCGTAATGCGCACGTACACGGTGCGGGCATTGCGCCCGTCCGTGCCGGCATCCGCCGACGGGCCGGGCGATCCCGCGGAACTGGACATTGATTTTGTGCTGCACCTGGACGGTGGATCCGGCCCGGCCGCCGAATGGGCCGCCGCAGCCCGGCCCGGCGACACCCTTATGCTGGTGGGCCCGTGCGCACGGTGGGGCGACTGCCTGGGCATCGAATATGCGCCCGGCGAGGCTGAACGGGTGCTGCTTGTGGGGGACGAGACGGCCGTTCCTGCCATCGCCGCCATTCTTGAAACTCTGCCGCCCCACATCAGCGGCCATGCCGTGCTCGAAGTTCCTTCTGCTGAGGATTTCCTGGATATCTCCACGCCGGCCAACGTTGAGGTCCGCTGGCTCGCACGCGGGGCCAAGGACCATGGCGAGGAACTGTCGCGGCATGTGCGCGCCCTGGTGGTGCCGGCCGCATGCGAGGTGGGCGAAGAGCCCGAAGATGTGGACGTCGACGCCACCATCCTGTGGGAAACGCCGGCCGCCACCGCCGGGCACGGCCTGTACGCCTGGATTGCCGGAGAAGCTGCAACCATCAAGGCGCTGCGCCGCTACCTGGTGCGCGACGTCGGCATGGACCGGAACTCGGTTGCCTTCATGGGGTATTGGCGCAAGGGCCAGGCACTTTCATAAACACCGAGCCCTCTGCTGACACAGGGTGCAAATGGGAGCATAATTTCACTTGTCCCATCCAATCCACCCGTCAGGAGATGCACCATGACCGCACGACTCAACCCCTACCTAAACTTCCGCGACACCGCCCGCGGTGCCATGGAGTTCTACCACTCCGTCTTTGGCGGCACGCTGGACCTGAGCACGTATGGCGAGTCGGGCGTCTTCAATGACCCCGCCGAGTCGGAGAAGATCATGCACGGCATGCTCACGGGCGACAACGGCATCATCCTCATGGGTGCCGACGTCCCCAACTCCATGGAATACACCGCGCCTTCCAACATCTCCCTCTCAGGGGACGACGACGTCCTGCTGCGCGGCTGGTGGGACAAGCTGTCGGACGGCGCAACCGTGGGCGAGCCACTCACCCAGGCGCCATGGGGCGACACCTTCGGTATGCTGACCGACAAGTTCGGCGTGCCGTGGATGGTGAACATTGCCGGAACACCCGGGTAGCCGCCTGCGCCCGTCAGCCTGACCAGAAGGCCAAACTAGACGCGATATCACCTTTGGTGAGCGATCGTTTGCCGAAAGTGCCCCGTATATGAGCGAGGGTTTGTCTTTAGTTGTGGAGCTGGGCCAAGATGCGGGCCAGCTCGGCCCGGTCGTGGTCGTTGAGCCGGGCAAAGTATTCGCTGGACTTGCCGCGGCGCTCCTCCTGGACATCGGCAAAGAGCTTTTGCCCGGCAGGCGTGGCCACGATCAACGTGGCCCGCCGGTCCGTGGGGTCGGGCTTGCGCCGGACCAATCCCTTGGCCTCGAGCTGGTCGACCACCTCGGTGGCCGACCGCGGTGCAATGCGCAGCCGCTCGGCCAGGTCCTTCAGCCGGACATCGCCAGGGACGGCGCAGTCGTCGGCGCCGGCAGCCGGACCGCCGGCTGGACCGCTGGAAGCCGGGTCACCTCGCCGTCCCCGCATGAGTGTCAGCAGCGCCCGCCACTGGTGCGGGGTCAAGTCCCAGGGTGCCAGCTGCTCGGACCAGGTGCGGCGCAAGCCCCTGAAGGCGCCGTGAAACAGCTCGCCAAGGTCGGGTGTGGTGTCGGGGGAAGCCATACAAACAGCATACTAAATTTGACTGCCAACCACATAGTGAGGTAACCTCTCTATTAGTTGGTGCGAGTCCCGCACCCCGCACACCATTTGGAGGTGGCGCATATGACGGAGAACATCCTCAGACAAAAGCAAAAACCCAGCCGTGACGAATCCGGCCCAGCAAACCTAAACACCCGCGGCCCCGGCCGCATCAACCCGGCCGACAAGAAGCAGGTCAAGCTGCACCCCGTCAGCCTGAAGCGGATCGCGGCCCTGTTCGCACCGCACAAGGCGACCATTGCCATCGTCGTGCTTCTGATTAGCGTCTCCAGCATTGTTGGCCTGGCGCAACCGTTCCTGGTCCGCAGCATCATCGACACGGCCCTGCCGAAAAAGGACCTGACAATGCTTGCGTGGCTGGCCGGTGCCATGATCGCCGTGGCCGCCGCCACCGCCTTCATCGGCGTGATCCAGACGTGGATGACCACGGGCATGGGCCAGAAGATCATGCACACGCTGCGCACCCGGCTGTTCACACACCTGCAAAAGCAGTCGCTCGCATTCTTCACCAGGACCCGCAGCGGCGAGGTGCAGTCCCGCCTGAACAACGACATCTCCGGCATGCAGTCGGTCATCACCTCCACAGCCACGGGCATTGCCTCCAACGTGACCACCGTGGTTGCCACCGCCGCCGCCATGATTGTGCTCTCACCCCAACTGTCGCTGCTCTCGCTGATTGTGATCCCGCCGGCCGTCTGGTTCTCCCGCCGCGTGGCGCTGCTGCGGCGCGACATCACCTCCACCATGCAGGCCGAACTCGCCACCATGAACACCTATGTGGAGGAGGGCCTGAGCGTCTCCGGTGTGCGCCTGGCCAAAACCCTCGGCACCACCGGCCGCGACGCCGCCCGCTACACCGAAAGCTCCGAACGGCTCATCGGCCTGGAACTGCGCTCGCAGCTGGCCGGCCGCTGGCGCATG
The DNA here is from genome assembly GCF_000785535.1 of Arthrobacter sp. PAMC 25486. NCBI lineage: Bacteria > Bacillati > Actinomycetota > Actinomycetes > Micrococcales > Micrococcaceae > Arthrobacter > Arthrobacter sp. PAMC 25486. Next base: position 3,028,678 of record NZ_CP007595.1, read on the forward strand.
GCGACCATGAGCATCATCTTCTCGGCCATCCCCGCGCTGATCTACTTCGCCGGCGGCCTGCCCGGGGCCACCATGTCCATCGGCACCATCGTGGCATTCACCGCGCTGCAGGCCACGGTCTTCCGCCCCATCATGGGCCTGCTGAACCTCGGCGTCCAGTGGGTCACGGCCATGGCGCTGTTCAGCCGCATCTTTGAATACCTGGACATGGTCCCCGACATCACCGCCCCGGAAAACCCGGTTCCCCTGGACCCGTCCACGGTGCGCGGCGAGGTTCGCTTTGAAAACGTCCGGTTCGCGTACGACGGCGGCACTGATGTTTTGCGCGGCATCGACCTTGCGCTGTTGGCAGGCACCACCACCGCCGTGGTTGGCCCCACCGGTTCCGGCAAGTCCACGCTCGGCGCGCTGCTGCCCCGGCTGCACGATGTCACCTCCGGCCGGGTCACGATTGACGGCGTCGACGTGCGCGACATTGCCCCTGATGTGCTCGCCCGCATTGTGGGCGTGGTGTCGCAGGAAAGCTACCTGGTCCACGCCTCCATCCGCGAAAACTTGCAGCTGGCCGCCCCGGACGCCGACGATGCAACTCTCTGGAAGGCCCTGGCTTCTGCACAAATCGCAGACCTTGTGGCCGGACTCCCTGAGGGCCTGGACACCCTGGTGGGTGCCCGCGGGCACCGCTTCTCCGGTGGGGAGCAGCAGCGGTTGGCCATTGCCCGGACCATCCTGCGCAACCCGCGCGTCCTGGTGCTGGATGAAGCCACCTCGGCCCTGGACAACACCACCGAAGCCGCGGTCCAGCTGGCCCTGGACCACCTTGCCGTAGGCCGCACCACGCTGACCATCGCCCACCGGCTCACCACCGTGGAGGATGCAGATCAACTGGCCGTGCTCTCGGCGGGTGAACTTGCTGAGGTGGGGACGCCGTCGGATCTCAGGGCAGCCGGGGGAGCCTACGCCGCACTCATCGCGGCGGGCGAAGCCGAACGGGCCAGTGAGGCACTGGAACTGGCGTCATAGCCGGGAGCGTCGCAAAGTGAGCGTGAAATGGTTTTTGGCGGCTGGCATGTCACCAGTCGAAAACCCTTCCTGCGTCCGGAACTAAGAGGCTCCCGCGCGGCGTGAGACCACCAGCGTCACCAGTCCCAAGGCGCAAGCCGTACCGAACGCCATGACGTACCCGGCCTCGCCCAGCCCAAGCAGGGCGGCGAACACGGCACCCACCACGGCCAGCATCGTCGCGGTCAGCAGGGTCTCGCTCAACTGCAGGGCCGAGGCGTTCGTGCCCTGCTCGCTCGGGGCAGATTCCCCCAGCACCACCACCGACTGTGTGGGGTAGGCCATGCCAATGCCGAATCCGGCCGCCGCCCAGCCCACCCAGGCAATCCATACCGGCCAGCCGGGAAGCAGTACGAGCGTGGCCACCAACATCCCTAACAACATGAACGCGGCACCCCACCTCAGCAACTGCGACGGTCGCGACGTCCCGCGCCCGGCCAGCCACGCACCCACGGCCCATGTCACCCCGCCCACCGTCAACGACAGCCCGGCCAACCACGCCGGGAGCCCCCGCTGGTCGATCATGAACAGCGGCAGGTAGACATCGGCAATCGTAAATCCCGTGCCCATGAGCCCGCGCATCAAAATCAGCGAGGGCAGCCCGCGCGCCACCCGCCAGGTTCCCTTGGGCAGCAGAATGTTCACGGCCACGGCAAGAAGTATGACGGCGGCAACCAGTTGGGCGGGCCACCATGGCTGGGAGCGGGTGCTGGCATCGCCCAGCAAGAGCACCGACGCGGACGCCACAACCGCCCACGCCGGCTTCCACCAAAGGCGGGCGGAAAGCGCCAGTCCGGGCCCCGCCGTCGGACTTTTAGCGGGCGGGTGGGGACCAGTCATTCCCGAACCGCGGCTGCCGTGCAGCAACAAGGCAACGGCGACGATGGCCAGGACGGGGACGGTGGCGAAGACCCAGCGCCAGCCAAAGTGGTCGGTGACGAGGCCACTGAGCGCAGGCCCAACAATGGAGGGCAGCAGCCAGGCCGCGGCCAGGGCACCAAACATTTTGGGGCGCAGATGGGCGGGGAAGACCCGGGCGATGCCCACATAGAGGGCTACGCCGTCGAGCCCGGAGCCCAAACCTGTCAATGCCCGCGCGGCAACCAGCAGTTCCATGGTGGGGGCAAAAGCGGAGAGGAACATGCCGGCAACGTAGATGCACACACCCGTGAGCAGCGGGATCTGCGGCCCGGATCTGTCAATCCAGAGAGCCGCGAGCGTCATCGAGACGACGGAGGTCGCCATGGTGATGCCAAAGGCCAGGCCGTAGAGCGGCAGACCGTTGAGCTCGGCGGCGGCCGCCGGCATGGCCGTGGTGATGGCAGCCGTCGAGTAGGCAACCATGAACGCCAGGCCAAAGAATCCCAGCGTGGCACCCCGGTATTGGCTGCCCCAAATGGTGGCGGGCGCGCTCACAGGGGGAATGAGTGGAACGAAGTCATAGGATTAGCGTAGTTAATGGTCGGGCAACAAACGACCGCAATCGACTTTGGCTGCGGCCGGATTGCGGCAACAAGGAGCAGGCGTGGAATTTTCGCAACGATATGTGGCATTGGGCGACTCATTCACGGAAGGCCTCGGCGACACAGACCCTAAACTGCCCAACCAGGTCCGCGGCTGGGCGGACCGGGCGGCCGAACAGCTCGCGCTCGCCCATCCCGAAGCGTCCTGGGGTTACGTCAACCTGGCCATCCGCGGCAAGAAGATGAACCAGATCCTGGCCGAGCAGATCGATGTAGCCGTGGCCCTGAAGCCAACGCTCGTCACCATTTACTCCGGCATCAATGACATCCTGCGTCCCAAGGTGGACATTGACGCCATGGTCGCCAAGTACTCCGACGGCCTGGCCAAGCTGGCCGCCACCGGCGCACGCCTGCTGATCTTCACCGGCTACGACGCCAGCTCCTCCAAGGTCTTCGCCAGCATCCGCGGCCGCACCGCCGTCTACAACGAACTGGTCCGCGAGGTCGCAGAAACCCACGGCGCCGAGCTCGTCGACTACTGGCGCTTCCGTGAATACAACGACTGGCGCCTCTGGGGGATCGACCGCATGCACATGTCCACTCCCGGTCACATCAACATGGCCAACCGCGTGCTCGAACAACTCGGTGAAACCGTACGCATCCCCATGTCGGAACTGCCGCCCATCCCGGTGCGCACCACCACGGAAACGCTCAAGGACAACGCCGCCTGGACCAAGGAATATGTGGGCCCTTGGGTGAGTCGCCGCCTGCGCGGAGTGTCCTCGGGCGACAACCTCAGCGCCCGCTGGCCCGTCCTGCGCAGCCCGCTTGCCTGATTTACCTTGATCTAACAACTTAATACCTACGACGCCGGAGCTTGCCTCCCGCGCATCAGGAACCTCCCGCTGTGGCCACGTGCCGCAGCGGGAGGTTCTTTTAGTTTCACCGACGGCCTGTGGGGTCTCAAGCAAAAGATACGTAGTAATTACCGATGTGCGCATCGGTCCCCGTCCGTAGTGTCGGAAGCACCGACACAACGGAAATACGGGTACAGGAAAGAAGGCATCACGATGACCGCTTCTGGGGGAGTGGCGTTGCATGCAGCGCCGGAGACGCTTTTTGAAGCCTTACGCCGCTTGAGGCAGGTTTTGGAGGCTGAAATTGCATTTTTGGAGGATGCCGGGCCGGTCCGCCCACAGGAGGCAGCCGATCGCGACATGAGGGGTATCTGGCCCATGCGGACACCCTAAAACGTGTGCGGATCCGCGGCACAGCCGATCTGCACATGTATCGGTTCCGTTGACTCGGGACCAAATGCTTTTCAGCTGCCATTCCTGGGGGATGGCAGCTGAACTGCGATTACCACCATGAATTCTTAATGACACGGAAGGATTTGGCAATGGCCAAATTAAGGCAACCGGCACTCATGCGAGTGGCTGGTGGGGTGCTGGCAACAGCAGTTGTAGGTCTCGGAATAACTGCAGTGGCGTTGTCGCCGGTGCAGGCAGCAACCGGCGCACCGGAACGCATTACGCAGACTTTTTCCGGCACGAGGGGCACGGCGTTCACGGTTCCGGATGGTGTCACCTCACTTGCAGTCCAAGTCAACGGTGCTGCTGGCGGCAGCGGAACTGACATCAGTTTCGATTTAGGTCCCATCGGACTGCCAGACTTCAAACTGACCGGAGACGGCCGTGGCGGACGCGGGGCGAGTGTCACGGCAAATCTGCCCGTAACCCCTGGACAGGTGTTGACGATGTTTGGGGCAACCATGGGAGGTCCAGTCGGCAGTCGACACAAACCTGCCGAGGGCGGTGCTGGCTGGGGAACTGGCGGCGCCGGCAACACTGGCTCGCTGGGCGGCAAGGCCGGTGCCGGCGGTGGCGGCGCCGGTGCAATCGTGGCCGGCACCACTCCATTGGTGGTCGCAGGTGGTGGTGGCGGCGGAGGAGGGCGCGGAGCAGCCTTCGCCTGGTGCTACGGTGGCCACGGCGGCGAGTCCGGCGCTGTGGGCCAACGGGGCTACAGCGCCTCCGGAGTCTGCCTTGGCGAGGGTGCCGGCGGCGCCAGCAGTGGCGGAGCACGCCATGGCGGCGAGGGCGGCAACGCCGCCAATTCCTCCAGTGGTGGGGGTGGCGGTGGCGGCGGTGCTGGCTACACTGTTTCCGGCAATGGCGGTGGCGGGGGCAGGGCTGGAGGCGCAGGCGGTGGCGGCGGTGCAGCCGGTTCCAGCTTTGCAGGGACCTCGGCAACAGATGTCAATAAAATGACCAGCAACTATTTTGGCAACGGCAATGTCAAAGTCAGCTACACGATCGACACCACCACTTCCCTGGTTGCCAGCCCGAGTCCTGCATTTGTGGGGCAGACGATTGACTACACCGTCAATACGGTGGTTGCCGGCACCGCGACGCCTGTAGACGGACCCTTCGCCTTGTACGCCGGGGCTTGTGGCAGCGACACGGTGTTGGGTAGCGGTTCACTGACCAACGGATCCGCCACCATCTCCGGACCTGCTACCGATGAAGTGTGCGCCAGCTTCAGCGCAGTAGGCGCATACAACGCCTCCGAAGGCAATGCCTCGGTGGCCACACAACTGGCAGCCACGGCGACATCCGTAGAATTGCCCGGCGCCATGACATATGGTGACCCTGCGTTCGCAGACATCTCCGTGACGTCGTCAGAGAACACCTGGACGGTGCCCGCCGGCGTGGTTCAATACTCCGTGGATGGCGGCGATTCCCAGACGGCAACTCTCGGCACGGACGGCACCGTACGTGTTCCACTTCCCCTGTTGAACGCCGGGACACACACCATGACTGCCAGCTACTCCGGCGATACGTCGTTCAACCAATCTTCGGGCGAGGCCTCCAACACGGTGGCGGCTGTGGGAACCGGCCTGAATCTGGAATCGTCGCTGAATCCTTCAAACGTGGGACAGGAAACGGTCCTAACCGCCACGGTAACCACCAATCAGCCCATATTGACAGCCGAGGGTGACCCAGGCGAAGAAGCCCGGGAACAGGATGTTGACCCCGCCATGATCCCTAACGGTGACGTCGAGTTCAGCGTGGAAGGCGAAGCTATTGGATCGGCGGCACTCGTCGATGGCGTGGCGACATTGCCTGTCAGCGAACTATTGGCCGGAACCCATTCGGTGACGGCGTTCTACGCCGCCACCGGGAATTTTGGCCCATCTGAAAGCACTCAACTCGAGCAACTGGTAAACAAGCTGCCCACCACCGTTGGTGTGAGTGTATCGCCGAGCACGGGCATGCTTGGCGATACCGTTTCAGCCATTGCAAACATTGACGGCGCCGAAGAAGGTCTGCTCCTCTCTGGTTCAGTGCAGTTCAGTGTTTCCGGAACGGAAGCAGGTTCGCCAGTTGAGATCGTCAAGGGCCAAGCCAGCCTGGAACTCAAGGGCCTTCCGGTTGGCAACAACGTTGTCACAGCTATTTACAGTGGCGATGCAAACTACTTGGGATCAGAGGCGCCAGGGCAGACGATAGTTATCTCTGCAAAGCCTGTGCCGACCGAGAAGCCGGATCCCAAACCGACGGATGATGCAAAGCCGGAGCCGGATCCCAAGCCGACGGATGATGCAAAGCCGGAGCCGACGCCGACCGATGATGCAAAGCCGGAGCCGACGCCGACCGATGATGCAAAGCCGACGCCGGATCCCAAACCGACGCAGGGCGTAAACCCGACGCTGAACCCTGTACCGACTGCTGAGCCGCAGGCCACGGATGGCGCGATGCCCGTGCAGACGACAGAGGCAACAAAGCCTCTTGAGTCGACCACTCAGGCACCCTCACTGTCGGTCAAGCCCACAGCCACCAACACCACCACAACCAAGGTGCTGGCCAATACCGGCGCCAATGGTGGGGGACTGGCGGTCGGGGCACTGAGCCTGCTGGGACTGGGTGTGGCGCTGGTACTGGCGCAACGCCGTCGTGCATCAGCAAAGCACTAACCAAGGTGGCGAAAACGGCATGAAGTGACCGGCACGGAAGATGATTCCGTGCCGGTTGCCTGCTTTGGGGACGCGTGTGGTAAGCCAATTAGCACAATCGCCCCGATTGCAACTAGACTGGGTAGGCGCTAGGTGGCGCGGAGCGTGTGCAATTGCTCCGGTTTGCGGTGATTATCCTCCCGCAGGCCGGTAGTTAGGGGCTCAAGTTGCGTGCATTCGGGTATTCGCCGGACGGGCACTTTCCTTCCTTCATGAAAATGTTGTTTGGGAATGATGCTGTCCAAGGGCGGACGTCGCCTAATCGCACGGTTTACACCAGTGAACCGTATCCACATATTTATTAGGAGTGATCATGGCAGCACACTGCCAGGTGACCGGAGCCGAGCCGGGCTTTGGACATAGCATTTCGCACTCGCACCGCCGCAACAAGCGCCGGTTCGATCCGAACATCCAGAAGAAGCGCTACTGGGTACCGTCCTTGCGCCGCAACGTCACGTTGCAGCTGTCCGTCAAGGGCATCAAGACCATCGACGTCCGCGGCATTGACGCAGTCGTTGCCGAAATTCTGGCTCGTGGGGTGAAGCTCTAGTGGCAAAAGACAGGGACGTTCGTCCGATCATCAAGCTGAAGAGCACCGCGGGTACCGGTTTCACGTACGTGACCCGCAAGAACCGTCGTAACACTCCGGACCGTTTGGTCCTGAAGAAGTACGATCCCAAGATCCGTCAGCACGTCGAATTCCGAGAGGAGCGCTAAGACTATGGCTAAGAAGTCCATGATCGCGAAGAACGAGCAGCGCAAGGTCATCGTAGAGCGTTACGCCGAGAAGCGTCTCGCCCTGAAGAAGGCCCTCGTTAACCCGGCCTCCACCGACGAAGAGCGCGAAGCGGCCCGCCTGGGCCTGCAGAAGCTTCCCCGCAACGCCTCACCGGTACGCGTTCGCAACCGCGACGCCATCGACGGCCGCCCGCGTGGAACGCTCCAGAAGTTCGGCATCTCCCGTGTACGCTTCCGCAAGATGGCGCACGCTGGCGAACTGCCCGGCATCAAGAAGTCCAGCTGGTAATCACTGATTTCCGGTTGTAAAAGGGCGGTGACCTTCGGGTTGCCGCCCTTTTTGCTGCCCTTTTGCGGGTCCGCTTCACGCAGTTACGCGTGCCGGATTGCGCCTTGGCCACGTTTGCAGTGGCCACCGCACTCCCTGCTGGTGAAGTACGACGGCGGGAGGTCGCCCTGTTCGACAGGTGACCGCTCGCCGCCGTGCTTTAAGCCTGAGTCCCGGCGTTCAAACGGAGGAGGCCCGGCCGTGGAATGGCTGTCCGAGGCCCCCGAAACGCTCGGCTGAGAGCGAAATAACCCTAGAATCCGGGGAATTTTCCTCGTAAAACGCCGAAAAACACCGAAATTTACCGGAAACGCGCGGAATTGCTGGTAAGTTCGCTAGCAGTGGTTGACACGCAACCGCGTGGAATTAGATTCACTTGACGTCCAGGAGGACAAACATGGCTAAGAACCGTAGCGAACTGGTTGCTGAAGTTGCTGCAAAGGCTGAGACCAGCCAGACAGCAGTAAACGGCGTTTTGGATGCACTCTTCTCCGTATTCGAGAGCTCCGTTGCCGCTGGCGAAAAGATCACCATCCCGGGCTGGCTCTCCATCGAGCGCACCGACCGTGCAGCACGCACCGGCCGCAACCCCCAGACCGGCGAGACCATCCAGATTGCGGCAGGCCACAGCGTCAAGCTGTCCGCCGGCTCCAAGCTGAAGGCTGCTGTCAAGAAGTAATCTTCTTTACAAAAGCATGCGTGAAGGCGGTCCCCGAAAGGGTGGCCGCCTTCACGTTTTAAACGGCGCAGCCGGGGGGACCGGGGGCGGCCCGTTCCTGTGAGCTCCCTGATTCGCACTAAGTTCATCGGGTGCGGGAGAATAATGGTGTGCCACCTGTAGATTCTTCCCCAGCCACCACCGTCCGCACTGCTCCGGCCTCGCCGGAGCACAGCTTTGCCAACGGCATTCGCAGCCGCTGGTGGTGGTTGGGACTGGCAGCGGCCATGGCCGCCGTCGTGATTTCACTGCTGTGGACGGGCGCCACGGCCGTCTCTGAACTGGCCGACCCGGGCTCGTTCACCCGGTGGGGCCTGCCCCTGGTCACCACCCTCCACAACCTGGCCCTGTCCACAGTGGTCGGCGCGCTCGTGTTTGCCGTGGTGATTCTGCCCAAGGACCTGAAGGCGCACCGGCCGCGCAGCGCCAGCCAGAAGCACGACGCCGCTAAGCGCGCTCCGGTGCCGGAGCACCCCGCGTTCACCCGTGCCATGACGCTGGCCATGGTGGGCGGCGGGGTCTGGACCGTGTCGGCCATCGGCGTGCTGGTGCTGACGTACTCCAGCATTTCCGGGCTGCCGCTGGCCGGCACCTCCGATTACACCAACATGCTGGTGTTCTTCATGACCGAACTGCCCGTGGGGCAGGCCTGGCTGATGATCACCATCATTGCCGCCGTCGTGACCACCCTGGTGATCGGTGTGCGGAACATCAGCGGACTGGCCGTGCCCCTGGTGCTGGCCATGCTGTCCTTCATTCCACAGGCCCTGATTGGCCACTCCGCCTCCAGCGCCGATCACAAAGGCGCCGTGAACTCGCTGTTCCTGCACGTCACGGGTGCGTCGCTGTGGGTTGGCGGCATCATCGTCCTGGTGGTGGTGTCCGGAGTCCTCGGGCGCATCACCGCCCAAACGCTCAAGCGTTTCTCGGCCCTGGCCATCTTTGCCTTTGCCGGGGTGGCAGGCTCGGGCGTCATCAACGGCGCCATCCGCATCACCAACTGGCATGACCTGTTCTACTCCTCCTACGGCCAGCTGCTGCTGGCAAAGTTTGCTGCCACGGTGGTGCTGGGCATCATCGGCTACATGCACCGCGAGTGGATCATTCCCCGCCTGGAGGGCGGGGCAAAGAAGGGCGGCTCTGCGAGCACCCGCCGCCTGCTCTGGCAGCTGATCTTTGTGGAGCTGCTGGTCATGGGCGCCGTCAGCGGCATCGCCGTGGCTCTGGGCCGCTCCGCGCCGCCGCAGTCGCGCGAGCTGTCCCAGGAAGCACTCACCCCCGCACAAATCCTCACCGGTTACCCGCTGCCGCCGGAACTTGAGTTCTCCCGCTGGTTCACCGAGTGGCGCATGGACTGGCTGTGGGTGGCGTTTGCCGTCCTGGCCGGTGCCGCCTACCTCGTCGGCATTATGAAACTGCGCCGCCGCGGGGATTCCTGGTCGGTGCTGCGCAGCATCTCCTGGTTCGTCGGCCTGCTGGCACTTGTCTACATCACCTCCGGTGGCCCCGCGGTCTACGGTGCCGTCACGTTCAGCGCCCACATGGTGGAGCACATGGCGCTGATGGCGATCGCTCCGCTGTTCCTGGCCCTGGGCTCACCCATCTCCCTGGCCCTGCAGGCGTTGGCGCCCCGCCGGGACGGTTCCCGCGGCATCCGTGAATGGATCCTTGTGCTGGTGCACTCCAAGTACTCCAAGGTCATCACACACCCGCTCTTCGCCGCAGCCAACTTCTCCGGCAGCCTGATCTTGTTCTACTACTCGCCGGCATTCAACCTGGCCATGAAATACCATGTGGGCCACGAGCTGATGATCGTGCACTTCTCGCTGACCGGCTACATCTTCGTCCAAAGCATGATCGGCGCAGACCCCCTCCCCACCCGCGCACCCTACCCGCTGAGGTTGCTCCTACTGTTGGCCACCATGGCCTTCCACGCGTTCTTTGGCGTCTCACTCATGATGTCCACGTCGCTGCTCTCGGGCGAGTACTTTGGAAACATGGGCCGGCCCTGGGGCGACAGCGCCATGGTTGACCAGCAAACCGCCGGCGGCATTGCGTGGGGCGTCGGTGAATTCCCCACACTGCTGATCGCCCTGGGCGTCGCCTACATGTGGTCAAAATCCGATGCGCGCGAGACCAAGCGCAACGATCGGGCGGCTGACAGGAATAAGGACGCCGACCTGAATGCTTACAATGACATGTTCGCCCAATTGGCAGCCCGCGATGCGGCAATGGTTTCCGCCCAGAGCGGCCCTGCCCTGCCGCATCTGCACAAGCCCCATGAGAAGCACGACGGCGGCCAGCCCGCCCCAGCTTCCCTCGGCACCGCCGCAGGCGGCCCCGCAGCAGACGGCGCCCCCGCAGGGCAACATGAACAGCAACCCGCCGAGCACGGCGCCGAGCAAGGAGAAGCGAACTAGTGGATTCCGCAACGAAAACCAATCCCGTACGGGTCAGGGCATCCGAACTTGAAGGCCGCGGCTGGTTGAACACCGGCGGGGTCGAGCTGAGCCTTGAGAAGTTGCGCGGCAAGATTGTCATCCTGGATTTCTGGACGTTCTGCTGCATCAACTGCCTGCACGTCCTGGACGAGCTGCGCCCGCTCGAAGCCGAATACAAGGATGTCCTGGTCACAGTTGGCGTGCACTCGCCCAAGTTTGAGCATGAGGCGGACCCCGTGGCATTGGCCGCGGCCGTGGAACGCTACGACATCACCCACCCCGTCCTCGACGACCCCGAACTCGTCACCTGGCAGGCCTACTCGGCGCGCGCCTGGCCAACCCTTGTTGTAGTTGATCCCGAGGGTTACATCGTGGCGCACCTCTCCGGCGAGGGCCACGCGGCAGGCCTGGCCTCGCTGATCCCCGAACTGATCGCCAAGCACGAGGCCAACGGCACCCTGCACCGTGGCGACGGCCCCTACGTGGCCCCCGAGCCCGTGGCGCGCGATCTGCGCTTCCCGGGCAAGGTGCTGCCGCTGACCGACGGCAACTTCCTCGTCTCCGACACCGGCCACCACCGCCTCGTCGAAACCGGCCCCGACCTGACCACCGTGGTGCGCACCATCGGCTCCGGCACCAAAGGTTTCCTCGACGGCAGCGCCCAGGATGCGGAGTTCAACGAGCCGCAGGGCCTGGCGCTGCTCCCGGCCGAGCTGGCAGCGGAAGTCGGCTACGACGTCGTCATCGCCGACTCCGTCAACCACCGCCTGCGCGGCATCACGCTGGCGACCGGCGAGGTCCGCACCCTGGCCGGCAACGGTGTCCAGCGCCTGCTGGATGCCGGGCCCGCCCGCGTGAATGACGACGGCGCAGCCGCGTCGGAGACGTTCCTCGGCACCGCGCCGCTCGAGGTTGCCCTGTCCTCGCCGTGGGATGTGGCCTACTCGCGCGTCTTGGACACGGTCATCATCGCGATGGCCGGCACCCACCAGATCTTCGGCTTCGCACCCGCCACCGGCGCCGTCACCGTGGTGGCCGGCAACGGGCTCGAGGGGTTGCTCGACGGGCCCGCGGACCAGGCCTGGTTCGCCCAGCCCTCCGGCGTCACCGAGGATGCCAAGGGCAACATCTGGATCGCCGACTCTGAAACCTCCGCCCTGCGCGTGCTGCAATTCGCGGCCGACGGCGGCGCAACCGTTGAGACGGCCATCGGTGAGGGCCTCTTTGACTTTGGCTTCCGCGACGGCGAGGCCGGCCAGGCCCGGCTGCAGCACCCCTTGGGTGTTGCGGTCCTGCCCGACGGTTCCGTGGCCGTCGCCGACACCTACAACGGTGCCGTGCGCCGCTACGACCCCGCGACGAAGACCGTCAGTACACTGGCCCGCGGACTGGCCGAGCCCAGCGACGTGCTGCTGGACGAATCGGGCGAGGTACCGCTGCTCATTGTGGTGGAGGCAAACCGGCACCAGCTGGTCCGCCTGCCCCTGCCCAAGAACGCCTTGCAGGTTGATGAGGGTGCCGCCCAGACGCAGCGCCCCAAGACACCCATTGCCGCCGGCGAGCTGGCGCTAACCATCAATTTCTCCGCACCCACCGGGCAGAAGCTGGATGACCGCTGGGGCGATCCCACCCAGTTGAAGGTTTCCTCCACCCCGCCGGAACTGCTGCTCAGCGGCGAAGGAACGTCCATTGGTCTGCAGCGCACGCTGATGCTCTCACCCGATGTTCCTGAGGGTGTGCTGCACTTTACCGCCCGTGCTGCGGCGTGCGACGGCCCGGACGACGCCAGCGGCGAGATTCCCGACCATGCGGCCTGCCACCTGTACCAGCAGGACTGGGGCATCCCCGTAGTCATTAGCGCCGATGGTGTCTCCGAACTGGCACTGGACCTCCGCGGGCTCTAGTAACTGTAGGCACGCGGCTCCCCACTTCGCCGAGGTGTGGGATGACGCCCTCTCCACTTCGCCGAGGTGTGGGATGACGCCCTCTTTGCCGCTGCACAGGGGGCGTGAACTCACACCTCGGCGGGCGCTGGGCGCGGGGAACTGCGCGGGGGTGGGGAGGTTAGTAGTCCAGCACAGGGGTGACGCCCACGTTGTTGCCCTTGATGGAGAGGGTTGCTGAGAACTTGAAGTCCTCGGCTTGCTTCATGTCGGAGATCAGCCCGGTGAACAGGTTTTGTTCCGTAAACTCAACCTGGGCCTTGACCGTCAGCGGTGCCAAGACCCACTGGCCGCCATACGGGGAGATTGTGATGGCCGGGTACTCCAGGATGGACCATTTTACGGCCGAGGTGATGCGGTTGTCGCTGCCTGCGCTCATGGGGCAGCCGGTGGGCATCAAGACTGCCTGTTCGGTGCAGCCGTCGAGGTAGGTATGGATGGTCCCGTCCACTTTGGATAGGAGCTCACTGGTGGGGCCGGTGGCCAAACCGACGGCGGCTACGCCTTCCGGTCCTGTCACTGCCCGCGCCACCGGGGGAGCGGCAAAGAGCGGGGAGCGGTATTCAAGTTCGTAGCGGCCGGGGTAAAACGTGGCAAAGGTGTTGCGCCCGTCAGGCATGTTGACGTCCACACCGTTGATGCTTGCCTGGTTGGCGTTGACAACTGAGACATCAATGTGGGGCAGGGTACTGGGGACCATCTGCCAGCTGTCAAAGAACAGCCATTGCTTGGGGCCGTGGAGCAGCTTGAAATCGCTGGTCAGGGCGGCGCCGTCAACCGTGTAGCTGACGGTGACAACTTTCTGCTTGTCGTCGCCGTCCACAGCTGCGCCGATGCTGATGTCCTTCAGGCCTGTCATGGATGCGGCGAGTGCCGAACCGTCCAGGGCTGCAGCATTGGCGCTGGGTACTTTGGCTTGCAGCAGACCTAGGGCCTTCGCCCCATCGCCTGCCTTGAGCGCGTTTAAGTAATGGGAAACAGTGCGTTCCGGCCCAAAGTTTTTGTCATTGACGACGGCGATCGTCACGATGCAGGCGGCCAGGGCCAGCATTAGGACCAGAAGCCACGCTGCGGCAATTTTAATGAGTTGGGTCCCGTTCTTCACCTCGTCAACTGTACCGGGTTCGGACTCGGGGGCTTGAATTCCGGTCATGGTCAGCGGCGGCGCTTACGGGGTGCGGTGCCGAACATATCCCGGATCAGGTTCCTTCCCATGGAGCGGGCGGCACTCTTCAACCCGCCTGTCAGTCCGCTGCCAAAAGCCCCGCCCAAGGCGCCGATGACGTCGGAGGCGATGCCGCCGTCGTGCTTGGGAGAAGGCAGGGAGGCTGGGGGAGGGGGCGGCGGCAGGGGCGTGCCAACGGCCGGACCGGTGCGGGGCGGCTGCGGCGCCTCGGCAGGAACGGTCGCTGCAGCCAACTTCTCGAAGGCCGAGACGGGGTCGACGGCGGTGCCATAGGTGGGCAGCAGTGCGGAGGCGGCGATAACAGACGTGACGGTGGTTTCGGCGCTGGGACCCATGACTGAGCCGGGGGCGCGCAGGCGGGTCAGGGCAACCGGTGTTGGTGCGCCATTTTCATTCATGACGGTGACAACGGCCTCGCCAATGCCCGCGTTGGTCAGCACTTCCTCGAGGTCGTAATCGTTGATGGGGAAGGTGGAAACGGTGGCCTTAAGCGCCTTGGCGTCCTCGGGGGTGAAGGCGCGCAGGGCGTGCTGGACACGGTTGGCCAGCTGGGCCAGGACGTCGGAGGGGACGTCCTTGGGGGTTTGGGTGACGAAGAAGATGCCCACACCCTTGGAGCGGATGAGCCGCACGGTCTGGGTGATGGCGGCCAAAAACGCCTTGCTGGCATTGTTGAACAGCAGGTGCGCCTCGTCGAAGAAGAACACGAGCTTGGGCTTTTCAATGTCGCCGACCTCGGGCAAATCGCGGTACAAATCGGCCAGCAGCCACATCAGGAACGTGGAGAACAGCAGCGGCTTGTCTTGGACGCTGGGCAGTTCCAGGCAACTGATGACGCCGCGGCCGTCGGGGGCGATGCGCAGCAGTTCGGCCGTATCAAATTCGGGGGAGCCAAAGAACTCGCCCATGCCCTGGGCATCAAGGGTGATCAGGTTGCGCAAGATGACCCCGGCCGTGGCCTTGGACAGCCCGCCAAGTTCCTTGAGGTCGGCCTTGCCCTCATCGGAGGTCAGGAATGTGATGACGGCGCGCAGGTCCTTGAGATCATAGAGCTCAAAGTCCTTCGTGTCGGCGTAGTGGAACACCAATTGCAGGCTGGATTCCTGGGTTTCATTCAAGTCCAGGACACGCGAGAGCAGGATGGGGCCGAACGAATCGATGGTGGCCCTGACCGGCACGCCGTTACCGTTGCCGCCGAGTGCCAGGAATTCCACCGGGAACGCCTTGGATTCCCAGTGCTGGCCCAGTGCCTGGGTGCGGGCCGTGAGCTTGTCGTTGCCTTCCGCGGCTGTGGCAAGGCCAGTGAGGTCGCCCTTGATGTCGGCCATGAAGACGGGCACCCCAGCCGTGGACAGCTGTTCGGCAATCATGTGCAGCGTGACAGTCTTGCCGGTGCCCGTGGCGCCGGCGACCAAGCCGTGCCGGTTCATCATGGCCAGCGGCAGGGCCACCTGCGCTTCGGGACGGATCACGCCGTCGACCATGGCCGCGCCCAAGGCGATGGAGGGGCCTTCGAAGGTGTAACCGGCCTGGATCGCCGTGATCAGTTCTGCTGCAGATTTGGTAGCCATAACGAAAGCGTACCGTGACTCATCCAAGTCTTACCCCAAGAGGAAGGCAACCGCGAACATCGCGGGAATGGCCAGCACCGTCGTCAGCAGCACCGTGTCCTTGGCAACCGCAGCACCCACCTGGTAACGCTGCGCCGTGACGTAGACGTTCTGCGCCGTGGGCAGTGCGGCGGCAATAACGACGGCGAACAGTCCAGCCCCGTCCATGCCGAGGGCAAAGTGCCCCAACAGGAAGGCGACGAGCGGGTGCAGGATGAGTTTGAAGCCTGAGGCCAGGAGGATGTCGGGCCGCCTGCCATCAGCCGGGTTCAGGGGCTTGCTCGTGCCCAGGGACATGCCAAAGGCGATCAGGATGGAGGGGATGGCGGCGCCGGCAATGAGGTGCAGCGGCTCGGCCACGAGGGAGGGGAGCTGCCGGCCGGTGGCGGACAAGACCAGTCCCACGGCCGTTCCCAGGATCATGGGGTTGCTGACGATCTGCAGCAGAACCCGGACGGGGGTGGCGCGGTGGCCGCTGGTGAGGCTGTCGAGCAGCATGAGGTAAATGGGTGTGTAGAACGCCAGCTGAAACACCAGGACGGGCGCGATCAGTGCGGCATCACCCAGGACGTATGCCGCAATGGGAATGCCCAGGTTGGCCGCGTTGGCCGTTGATGAGGACATGGCGGCGAGCAACGACTCGGCAACTGTGCGTTTGAGCCAAAATCTTACGATCACCAGGAAAATGGCGGCCGTTGTGACGGCGCTAACCGCCGCGACCAGCAGCGGCTGGGCGAAAACCACATGGAGATCTGCCCTGGCCAAGGTTTCCACGAGCAGTGCGGGGCTTGCCACGAAGAAGGACAGCCTGCTGAGCACCATCTGGGCGTTCTCGCCCAGCACCTTTTTGCGGCCGACAAACCAGCCCACCAGGATGATGAGCCAAACTACGGAGAATCCCTCGATGACAGCCAGCACAGGTTACAGCATAGTGAACGCGACTATCGAGGTGTGAGCTCACGCCCTGACCTACCCGTCGAGGTGTGAGTTCACGCCCTGACGTGCCCGGAGGGGAACGGGGGCCAAAGGTCACAACGCGTTGCGGCGAACGGCGTTAGCGGGACTGGGCGAGCGCCGGGCGCAACAGGCCCTCGGTGATGGCTTCCGCCGGGTCGGTTCCCAAGTGGACGATCCTGTTGTCCGCGTCGACATGCACCACTGAGGGGACATAGTCGCGCGCCTCGGCCGTGGTCATCTGGGCGTAGGTCATCAAGATGACAAGGTCGCCAACGCCCACGAGGTGGGCGGCTGCGCCATTGATGCCAATGACGCCGGAGCCGCGAACGCCGGCGATCGTGTACGTCTCCAGGCGTGCGCCGTTGGTGATGTCAACGATGGACACCATCTCGCCGGGAAGAATGTCAGCGGCATCAAGCAGGTCCGCATCGACTGTCACGGAGCCCACGTAGTGCAGGTCGGCATGGGTGACTGTTGCGCGGTGAATCTTGGACTTAAACATGGTTCGCATCATAACGGGGTCAAGTCTACCGCTGAACGTCAAGGGGATGCTGTGGGCTTCCTTATATATAGGTACCCGTTAGCGTTGGTCCGGCGGAAGCTACCGCCGCCCAACAGGCGTGAGCTTGCGGCCCATGATGGCGCGGGTCAGAGCGTCCACCACTTCGGTGTTCGCCAGTGGATTGCGCATCAAGGTGAAGTCCACATCTCCCACGGGCGGCAAGTCAAAACGCCTGGTGATGATTTTCAGATCTTCCGGCACGAGTGACGTCGGCATGACGGCAATGCCGATGCCTGCCCGCAGTGCCGCGAGCACTCCGCTGATTTGCTTCGTGGTGCAGGTGACGCGCCAGGTGCGGCCCGCATCTTCCAAGGCATCGAGGGCGAGCTTGCGGCTCAGGCTCGGCGCGGGATAGACGATGACGGGCACGGGATCGCCCGGTTCAAGGACCGTCTGCTCCAGGCCGACCCAGTCAAAGGTGTCCTTCTTGACGACCTCACCCTCTTGCGCGCCGGACACCCACTTCACAAACACCAAATCCAGTGCACCGGCCTTCAGCCGGCGGTGCAGCTGGTCGCTCTGGCTCACGGTCAGTTCAAGGTTGATCTGAGGGTAGAGCTGGCGGAACTCGCGCAAAATGCGGGGCAGACCGGTGATGGCCAGGTCATCGGCGGTGCCGAATCGCAGCCGGCCGCGCATGGCGACACCGGAAAAGTAGCGGGTTGCGGCGTCGTTGGCTGACAGGATGGTGCGGGCGAAGCCGGCCATGGCATCGCCGTTATCCGTCAAACGCAGTTCTCGGGTGTCGCGGGTGACCAGGACGCGCCCGGCCGCCTGCTCCAGTTTCCGCACATGCTGGCTGACGGTTGGTTGGCTGATTCCCAGCCGTTCCGCGGCGCGGGTGAAGTTGCGGGTATCGGCCAGCGCCAGGAAGGTCTTGAGCTGGACGGGGTCAAAAATGGGGGCATCCGACATGGCGCACTTCCTTGGAACTATTACGAGACTCAATAGTATTTATAGGCATCATACTCTTTCGACATAAATCGATGCCACCTATGGTTGAAGAAGTAAAGACCCACCACCCTCGAGTCCCAGGACCAAACCGTTGACTCCCCCCTCAACATCGTCGAACGCCGCCCTGACAGCACCCATCAACCTAGTGACAACACGCCCCCCGTGGAATCAAACGTTCTCCTCGCTCAAGATCCGCAACTACCGCATCTTTGCCTCGGCCAACCTGTTGGCCGTCATTGCCTTGTGGATGCAGCGGGTGGCCCAGGACTGGATGGTCCTTGAGCTCTCTGGTTCGGTGACCGCCGTCGGAATTACCGTCTTCATGCAGTTCATCCCCTCACTCGTGCTGATGCCGCTGGGCGGCATCCTGGCCGATCGGTACTCCAAACGCCTGATTCTCATGATCAGCCAAAGTATGGCCGGTGCGCTGGCGGCCATCATGGCGGTTCTGGCACTGACCGGGAACCTTGCGGTGTGGCACATTTACGTCATCGCCTTCGTCCTGGGACTGGTGGTGGTGGCCGACCAGCCTGCCCGCCAGGTCTTCGTCAATGAGCTGGTGGGGCCCGCACAACTGCGCAACGCCATCAGCCTGAATTCCTCGATCTTCCAGCTGGGCGGCATGATCGGCCCCGCCGTCAGCGGTGTCATGATCATGGCCATCGGCGGCGGTTGGGCCTTCGCCGCCAACGCGCTGGCCTGCATCATCACGGTGCTCTCGCTGCTGCTGATCCGCAAGAACGAGCTGGTGCTCATGCCGCCAGTCAAGCGGGCCAAGGGCCAGCTGATGGAAGGCGTCCGCTACGCACTGAGCAAACCAACCATCGTCTGGCCGGCCGCCATGGCCGCCGTCTTTGCCGTGTTTGGGCTAAGCCTGCCTGTCCTGATGGCCGCCTACGCCAACAACGTGTTCGACGCCGGTGCCGGAGGCTACGGCCTGCTGAACACCTTGGTTGCGCTCGGTGCACTCTGCGGGGCCCTGGCCTCCACCCGCTTTGCCACGCTGCGGTTGCGTGGTGTCATGGCGGCTGCCGGCAGCTACGGGGTGATCCTGATGATCGCCTCACTGGCACCGAACATGGTCACCTTTGGTGCTGTCATGGTGGTGGCCGGATTTGCCTCACTGCTGTTTTTGACGAGCTCCAACCAGTTGGTGCAGATGTCAACGAATGTGATGATCCGCGGCCGCGTCATGAGCTTGTACATCATGGTGCTGATCGGTGGGCAGGCCTTGGGCGGCCCGCTCATGGGTTCGCTCGCCGAGCACTGGGGCGTGCAATGGGCAACGCTTGTTGCCGGCGGCATGCCAGCCCTCGCCGCCCTCGTCTTTGCCGTGGTTCTTGCCAAGCGCGGCCAGTTGACACTGCGGCTGAACCTGCGCAGTGTCCGGCACCCGGTCTTTATTGAGCCAAGGACCAGCTGAGCCGCAGCTTTTCAGCACAGCGGGCCGGGCGGCCCCAGGGCGCCGTGGAGGTATTCCGCCACGGCGCCCGGGTTTCGCAGCTCACACTCCCACACCGTGACAGTGGTCCATCCTTGCGCCGCAAGGGCGGCTAGTGCCTGCTTGTCACGCTCAACGGTCCGCGACCGTTTCGCGTCCCAGAAGTCTGAGTTTGTTGCCGGCTTGTGCGTGCCGTTGGGGCAGCTGTGGGAGTGCCAAAAACAGCCGTTGATGAAAATGGCGACGTGGCGGCTGCGGAACACCATGTCCGGTGTGCCGGGCAGGTTATTGGCATGCAGTCTGTACCGGTAGCCCTCGGCAAATAACATCCGGCGCACCAAAATTTCTGGCTTGGTGTCCTTGCTGTGGATGCGGGACATGACCCGATGGCGCTGTTCCCTGGTCAGTGAATCAACCATGCGCCCATGCTACGCCCGGTGGCTGGCGCCGGCCCAGGTCCCGGGACAACACACTTTTGCCCGGCTCGGCAGGAGCTTTCCACCGTGTAGGGGACTAAAATCAATGTACGAAAGATCTTTTTGGTTTCCCTTGCCGGCTTAGACGGTCGACCCTGACCCGCTGGTGACACCATGCAACTACCCTTCAATCCAGCAAACGCCCCGCGGCATGCCGTGGTCCGCCCGGCACGCGGCAACCCCGTCATCGAGTCCTATGCCGCACTGCTGAAAAGTGCGCGGGCAGCAGGACTCATGCGCCGCCGTCGAACGTTTTATGCAGTGGTGTTTGCCGTGCTGCTGCTGTTGCTGGCCGCCGCAGGCACCGGTTTTGTGCTGCTGGGGCAGACCTGGCTCCAGTTGCTGATCGCCGCCGCCTTGGGGATCTTATTCACCCAGTTCGCGTTTCTGGCGCACGAAGCCGCCCACCACCAGGTGTTTGCCTCGGGCCAGGCCAACGACTGGACGGCCAGGATCCTGGGACCGCTGTTGGTGGGCATGAGCTACGCCATGTGGGTCAAAAAGCACACGGCACACCACCAAAACCCCAACACGAAGGGCAAAGACCCCGACATCCACACCGGGGTGGTGGCGTTCCATGAGGAGGGTGCCGCCACGAAGCGCGGATTTGCCGCTGTCATCACCCGCCACCAGGGGACGCTGCTGTTTCCGCTGATCCTGTTTTTGGGTTTCAGCCTGGTCGTAGACTCGGCCAAGACCTTGTTCGGCCGGCGTGGGGTGCGGTACAGGTACGTGGAGATTGGGTTATTGGTGCTCCGGTTTGGCGTTTATCTGGCCGTGTTGCTGCTGATGCTGCCGTGGGAGATGGCGCTGGCCTTCCTCGCCGTGCAAATGGGTGTGTTCGGTTTCTACATGGGTGCCTCATTTGCGCCGAACCACAAGGGCATGCCCGTCCTGGAAGCCGGCAGCAGGGCCGATTACCTCACCCGCCAGGTGGTGACGAGCCGCAACATCCGTGGCGGTCTCTTTATGGACACGCTTATGGGCGGGCTGAACCGGCAGGTGGAGCACCACTTGTTCCCGGACATGGCACGGCCCGAACTGCGCCGTGCCAACGCCCTTGTCCGGCAGGCCTGCGAAAGCAACGGGATCGTGTTCACCGAGACCGGACTGATGCAGTCCTACGCCATTGTGGTGCGCTACCTGAACCGTGTGGGCCTGTCCGCCGTGGACCCGTTTGAGTGCCCGCTGGTGCGACAGTTCCGCTAACAAACCAAGAGAGGCACGGCCATGGAGCAGGTCAGTGTTCGGTACATAGTGCACGACGTCGACTCCGCCTTGGAGTTCTACGTTCAGCAGCTCGGGTTCACCGAGGTGATGCACCCGGCTCCGGGCTTTGCCCTGCTCAGCCGTGGCAGGCAGGCGTTGCTTGAGGACCCCTCCGGCAACGTGGTGGAATTGTTTGAACCACTGTTGCCGGAGGCAGCCCACAAATCGTTCTAACCGATCCGTCTATCCGTCGGCCAGCGGGAGGTGCGGGTACGCTTCCTGTCGCCGCTGGAACTCGAGGATCGCAGGGTTGACGATGACGCCGTCGGATATTTCAATGGCGCGCTGGACGGTGTCGCTTTCAACCCAGGCGGACGGACCCTCCAAGACGGTCTCGATGAACGGCATCAGCGCCTCGCTAATTTCCCAGGTGGCGGAATTCCACAGGTAGCTGGGGCTATGATCAACCGCGTAATAGTTGATGTGGTCGCCAACTGTGAACATGGGATCGGCGAATGTTGTGCTGCGCGCCCAGCTGAATCCCATGCCCTCGTCACAGGAAACATCAACAATCAGGCTGCCAGGGCGGAACGCGTCAAGATCCGATTCCGTCAGGTATGTCATGGGCGCATTGGGATCCTGCAGGGTGCAGTTGACGACTATGTCTGCTCCGGCCAGGAACTCGCCCAACGGCACGTCGCCGTCCTCAAGCATCACGAAACCGGCGTAGGGCGCGTCGGGTGCAAAATCAAATTGCACCATCTCTACCGAATGGATCGGAGCGGCAACGGCTGCCACGCTACGGCTGGTCAGCACCTGCACGTCATAAATGCCCAGTGCCTTCAAAGCCGTTACGGCACCGCGGGCGGTGGCGCCGAAACCTACGACCACGGCACTCATGCGGCGTCCGTAGTCGCCGGTGGACCCCGTCAGGGTCAGCGAGTGCATTACCGAAGAGTAGCCGGCGAGCTCGTTGTTCTTGTGAAACACGTGCAGGCCAAAACCACCGTCAGCAGCCCAGTGGTTCATGACTTCAAAGGCGATCAACGTCAGCTTCTTGTCGATGGCCAGCTGGGTGATGGCACGGTCCTGGACGCAGTGCGGCCAACCCCACAGGATTTGCCCGTCCTTCATGTCAGCCAGGTCCGAGGCCTGCGGCTTGGGTAAAAGCAGCACGTCCGACGCCGCAATGACGTCCTCGCGAGAGGCGACGGAACCCACCAAAGTGGCCAGCACGCCGTCGGACATCCCAAAGCGGCTGCCATACCCTTCCTCAACCACCATCCGGGCGAGAATGTCGGGCTCTATCCGGGAAAAATGCTCCGGGTGGATGGGCGCACGCCGCTCATCGGGTTTGCTGGATTTGCCTAAAACGCCGAGCCGCAGCCCGGTCCTTGCAGCACTCATTTTTTCTTTGCGGGCGTGGGTTTATCCGCAATGGTTGCTGCGGTATCGCCGGCCCGTTTGTCGGCGCGCTTTTCCTTGATGGATTTGCTTGACTTCTTCGATGCGGTTTGCCGTGGTGATTTGTCGCCCATGTCAGCTCCCTAAAGGTGGGGCCAAAATGGCCCCGTAGCCTGACCCTACACGCACCGGCTGTTAACCCACACAGCATGTTAAGCAACTGTTGCCCCCGGGAAATCCCGGAGGCAAAGTGTGCATACAGAGCGGGCGACGGGAATCGAACCCGCGTATCGAGCTTGGGAAGCTAGCGCTCTACCATTGAGCTACGCCCGCATTGGAACCCCTGTGCGGCAGGCCGCGGCGATGTTCCGCTATTGATTCTAGCCCGTGCATTGGTGTGCTTTTGACCATTGGCACGCGTGTCAGCCGATGATGGAAGCCTTCACTGCTGTGAACTCGGCATCTGTCAGGGCGCCGGAGGAGTGCAGGGCGGCAAGGCGCTCCAACTTGCTGAGCAGATCGTCGACCGGGGCGGCAGCGGGTGCAGCCAGGGGAGCCGGCGCGGCCTCCGGCACGGGCATCATCTGCGCCTGCTGCGCTGTGGCCTGCTGGCCGGCAGCCTTGGCATTCACAGCATTGCTGGCGGCTGTTGCGGTGCCTGCAATGACTGCCGTGCGCGCCGCGGTTCCCAACAAGGTGGGGCGTCGGTTCCGTCTGCCAAAAGCCATGGTGATCTCCTTGAGTAAGTGCCGCGCGGGCCAAACAGCCTGCCGATTCCCTCATCATACGGCGCACAGCGCATGGTGGGCCGGAAACGGAAGGTTCGTCCCGCCGTCGTGCTTCCCTATAGGGCAGGTTCGGGCTTTTTACCCTGGAGCAGGCGGACCACAGGCTCCACATAGCGGGCGGCGATGGGCCCGCTTACGGCCATGATCAGCACGTACGTCGTGGCCAGGGCGGCTAGTTCCTTGGGTACAGCGCCGGAGGCCACCGCCAGGCCGGCGATCACGATCGAGAACTCGCCGCGGGCAATGAGGGCGGCCCCTGCTCGGGCGCGGCCGGGCACGCCGATGCCTTGTTGCTGCGCGGCCCACCAGCCGGTGGCCACCTTCGTGATCGTGGTGACGAGGGCCAGAATCAGTGCCACCCCGAGGACGGGCGGGATGGTGCGCGGATCAGTATTCAAACCGAAAAGCACAAAGAACATGGCGGCGAAAAGGTCACGCAGGGGCTCCAGTACGCGCGTGGCGTTCTCGGCCGTGCCGCCGGAAATAGCGATGCCGAGCAGGAATGCGCCCACCGCGGCCGAGACCTGCAGCGCCGACGCCACGCCGGCCACCAGCAGCGCCGCACCCAGCAGCTTCAGCAGGAAGGATTCCCGGTCCGGGCTGTCGAGGACGTTGGAGACCATGTGCCCGTACCGCAGCGCGCCCAGGAGGACCACGGTGATGACGGCCAGTGAAATTCCGACGGCGGTCAGCCCGCCCAGGAGCGAGACGCCCGCCAGCACCGCGGTCAGGATGGGCAGATAGGCGGCCATGGCGAGGTCTTCGATGACCAGGATTGCCAGAATGACAGGTGTTTCACGGTTGCCGAGCCGGCCAAGATCGCCCAGCACTTTGGCAATGATGCCCGACGATGAGCTGTAGGTGATGCCGGCCATGACCAGCGCGCCCACGGGGCCCCAGCCCAGAATCAAGGCGACGGCCACGCCGGGAAGCATGTTCAAGACCAGATCCACCAGGCCCGCCATCCACGACTGCTTCAGCCCTGTAACAAGTTCCTTGGCCGTATATTCCAAACCAAGCATAAGCAGCAGTAGGATGACACCGATCTCGCTGGCAATATGCGCAAAGCCGTCGATCCCGCCAAGGTTTACCAACCCGCCTTCACCAAAGGCCAGCCCACCCAACAAGTACAACGGGACGGGGGACATGCCAATGCGCCCGGCAAGACGACCCAAAAATCCGAGCCCGAAGAAGACGATGCCGAGCTGGATCAGGGAAAGGGTCGTTGGGTCCATGCGGTGCTACTGTCGCGACTGCAAAATGAGCGCCGCTTCGGCCAGTCCGGTATCGGTGCCGACGATGACAACCATGTCACCAACGTGCAGAATCTCGTCGGGGCGCGGCGAGGCAATGACGTCGTCGCCGCGCAGCAAAGCCACGATCGAGGCGCCTGTGAGGGTGCGCATCTGCGTTTCCCCGAGCGTCCGCCCGGCAAAGTCGCTGCCCTTGCGGATCATGATCTGGTGCGTGCTGATGCCGGAGACATCTTCCTGCTCGGCACTGAGCTGTGCAACAAGCTGGGCCGAACCCAGCAGCTGGCCCAGCGTTGAGGCTTCATCTGCGCTGAGCGGGATGGACGCCGCACAGGCGTCCGGGTCATCAACGCGGGAGAGGATGAGTTCGGTATGGCCGTCCCGGTGGGTCACAACACCGATGCGGCGTCCCGTGGCGAGGCGCAGCTCCCTGCGCACGCCAATCCCTGGAAGAGGGGTCTCTTCAATATTCATGGTTCCACCTTAGGCGCAACTGGCCAACTACACCTGTGTACAACGACAAAGGGGCGTGAAATAGTCCCTGCAACGGCGAACGGGCGTCCGTGTGGATCCGCCCTGTTTCCTGCTTGTTTCCCGCTTGCGCGAGCAAGTGCGCTATTTTTAGTAGGTGCTGATCTCTGACCGCGACATACGTGCCGAAATTGACGCCAAGCGCATTGTCTTGGACCCCTACGACCCCTCCATGGTGCAGCCATCCAGCGTTGATGTGCGCATCGACAGGTATTTCAGGCTGTTCGACAATCACCGCTACGCCTACATCGACCCGGCGGAGGACCAGCCCGAGCTGACCCGCCTGGTTGAAGTCGATCCGGATGAAGCCTTCATTCTGCACCCCGGCGAATTTGCGCTGGCCTCCACCTACGAGACCGTGACGCTGCCGGACAATGTTGCCGCCCGCCTGGAAGGCAAGTCCTCACTGGGTCGCCTTGGCCTGTTGACGCACTCCACCGCCGGGTTCATCGACCCCGGGTTCTCCGGCCACATCACCCTGGAGCTGTCCAACATGGCCACCCTGCCCATCAAGCTCTGGCCCGGCATGAAAATTGGCCAGCTGTGCTTCTTCCAGCTGAGCTCGCCCGCCGAGAACGCCTACGGCACGGGTGCGAACCTGAACCGCTACCAGGGCCAGCGTGGCCCCACCGCGTCACGTTCACATCTGAACTTCCACCGCACCATGATTTAGATTTCCCAAAAGGGACGGCGTTTGCGCAAAAAGCTGGTGTTCCAACACCCGCCGATTGCGCAAGCGCCGTCCTTTTTCGTGGCGCACAGGGCGTCATCTCAAATCTCGACGGAGGGGTGAGGTGACCTGCCGGTGGAAGGCACGATCCGCCGTCGAACCTCGTGGTGTGGGAGCCGTGGTGCGGGTTATGCAGCCTTGCCGTGCGGCGGCGCCTTGACCGGCAGCAGCAGCACCAAGCCCACAAGCAGGACCGCCAGGATGCCGATAATGCCCCAGCGCTGGGCGCCAAAAATCAGGATGGAATACCCAAACAGCTGCGGGGCCAGGAAGGACACGGCCCGGCCGGTTGTGGCGTAGAGGCCGAACAGCTCCCCCTCCTGGCCTTCCGGCGCGAGGCGGCCCATGAATGTTCTGGACGAAGATTGGGCGGGGCCCACGAACAGGCACAGGATCAGACCGAAGACCCAGAAGGCGTTTTTGCCATCCAGGAACAGCAGGGCGCCGCCGGACACGAGCAGCCCCAGCAATGACACGACGATGACGTTCTTCGGTCCGAACTTGTCATCGAAGAAACCGGCCGAGAGCGCCCCGATAGCCGCCACAACGTTGCCGGCAATGGCGAAGATGAGCACGTCGCCCGTTTTAAAGCCGAACGAGCCCACAGCCAGGACGGCGCCGAAGGTGAAGATGGCGGCGAGCCCGTCCCTGAAGATGGCGCTGGAGATCAAAAAGTAAACGGTGTGCCGATCGGCTTTCCACAGCAGCCTGATGGTCCAGTACAACTCTTTGTACGACTGTAAGAATCCCACCTTGGGCATGTCCGGATCGGGTTTGGACTCCGGGATGGCAAACATGACCGGGATGGAGAAGACCAGGATCCACAAGGCGGAGAACACCGCCACGGCGCGGTACGTCATGCCGTCAGCGCTCGTGATGCCGAAGACGCCCACCTCGGGCTTGATTAAGGCGAAGTACACAATCAACAGGGCAACAATGCCGCCCAGGTAGCCGGCCGCCCAGCCGAAGCCGCTGATGCGCCCTATGGTCTTCTTCGTGGAGATTTGTAGCAGCATGGCGTTGTAGTTCACGCCGGCAATTTCAAAGAACACATGGCCGGCGGCGATCAGCATGGCGCCAAACAGCAGGTACGACTCATGCGGCTGGACAAAGAAGCAGGCAGCCGTCAGCACCACCACGATGAGCGTATTGATGCCAAGCCACAGCTTGCGACGCCCGCTGTGGTCGGTACGCTGGCCGGCCACCGGGGCCAGGGCCGCGATGGCGAAGCCGGAGATTGACATGGCAAAGGCGAGGGTGGCCGTGGCCTTGTCCGCGCCACCAAAATCGTCGCCGGTCAGGTACAGGGCGGTAAAAATGAAGGTGGTCATGACCGCGTTGAATGCGGCGCCGCCCCAGTCCCATAGCGACCAGGCCACAATTTGCCATGTTGTCCCGGGTTTCTTGTCCGTGGCGGCTGAGGGCGCTGCGGCCGGGCCTGAGTTCGTCATACGGCACATGCTATCCGGGCTGGGCACCTCCTGACCTGCGCCGCGCGAACATTAAGGCCCCTTTCCAGCCCCATTGTCCGTCTCCGTCATCCGGGTACAGCACTGTTCCCGGCCTTTTTACGGGGCGCGGCTTGATAGGGTAAAGGGGTTGGGAAACCAACTTTCACCCCCGTGATTCGCTCATTTCCAGCCCGAAACATGCGGAGACTTTAGTGTTATTAGTCCTTTGTGCACACTTCATTGTGGCCATTTTCGCGCCCATTTTGTTTGCCCGCATGGGCCGTTCGGCGTTTTATTTCCTCGCCGCTGTCCCCGGAATTAGCTTTATCTGGCTCATTTCGCAATACAACAATGTGTTCTCGGCCACACTTCCCAGCCCTTCGCTTGAGATCCCCTGGGTGCCGGTCCTTGACCTGGACCTTTCTTTCCGCATGGATCAGCTCTCGTGGTTGCTGTGCCTGCTGGTGCTTGGCGTTGGTGCGCTGGTGCTGGCTTATTGCGCCAGGTACTTTAAAACGGACGACGCCGGACTGGGCGGCTTTGGTGCGCAGCTGCTGGCCTTCGCGGGGGCCATGTTTGGCCTGGTCACGGCCGACAACCTCATTCTTTTGTTTGTTTTTTGGGAATTGACCACAGTCCTTTCCTACCTCTTGATCGGGTATGCGCGCACGCGCATCGCCGCCAGGCGCGCGGCCCTGCAGGCGCTGATCGTCACCACCTTTGGCGGGCTGGCCATGTTGGTGGGCCTGATTATGGTCGGCGAAAGTGCCGGCACATACAGCATTTCAGGGGTTCTGGCGAAGGCGCCGGAGCTGATGGCTGCAGTGGGCGGCCCGCGGGTGGTGCTGGACATTGGCATTGCGCTGATGCTGGTGGGTGCCGTCACCAAGTCGGCATTGCTGCCATTTCACTTCTGGCTCCCCGGTGCCATGGCTGCCCCCACTCCTGTCAGCGCCTACCTGCACGCTGCGGCCATGGTGAAGGCTGGTATCTATCTCATCGCCCGCCTCGCGCCAGGATTTTCGGACACCGAATACTGGCAAGTCATGATTGTGGTTCTGGGCCTGGGCACGATGTTGCTGGGCGGCTGGCGGGCCTTGCGGCAGTTCGACCTCAAGCTCATTCTGGCCTATGGCACGGTTAGCCAGCTCGGTTTCATCACCCTGGTGGTTGGTTTGGGCAGCCAGGAAGCCGCCATGGCTGGCATGGCCATGGTGCTTGCTCATGGGCTGTTCAAGGCATCGTTGTTTCTCGTGGTGGGCATTATTGACCACCAAAGCGGCACCCGTGACATCCGGGTACTTTCGGGCGTCTTCAAGTCCGCCCCGAAATTGGGGATCGTTGCCCTAGTTGGCGCCGCATCCATGGCCGGACTGCCGCCCTTGGCCGGTTTTGTTGCCAAGGAAGGCATCTTCCAGGCCTTTATCGCCTCAGCCACCTACGGCCCCGCCGGCCCGGTCATCGGCTGGCTTGTTGTGGCCGGCATCGTCCTTGGCTCCGTCCTGACATTTGCCTACAGTGCGCGATTCATGTGGGGTGGTTTTGCCAAGAAGTCCAAGGGCATGGCCACGGTGTTCAAGCCGGTTGGCTGGCTGTTCCTGGCGGCGCCGGCATTGCTGGCTGTCCTGACGGTGGCGTACGGCCTGTTCCCGGCCATCGTTGAAGGCTGGATCAAGCCCTACAGTGAGCAGTTCCCAGGCTACGACCCCCACGGCCTGCATCTGCAGTTGTGGCACGGCTTCACTCCGGCGCTGGGGCTGAGCGCCATCGTGATTGCTGCCGGCCTTGGCTTGTTCCTGATGCGTGGCAAGCTGGAGGCGTTGCAAGCCAAAGTTCCAGCCGTCATCGACTTTGAACGCGCGTACAGGCAGTCCATCGTGGTGCTGGACAGGGTGGCCATCTGGATCACTGGCCGCACACAGCGCGGCTCCCTGTTCTTTTACCTTGCGGTTATTTTAACCACCGCCATTGCCTCCATGCTGGCGGTCTTGTTACTGACGGACCAGGACTGGACTGAAAACATCTACCTGGTGGACGCGGGCTCACCCTTCCAAATGATCGCCGGAGCCGTCATTGTCATAGGCGCCATTGCTGCGGCTAGGGCCAGCAAACGCTTCATGGCCGTGCTCATGGTCTCCGTCACCGGCTACGGCATCGCCTTGATCTTTGCGCTGCAGGGAGCACCGGATCTTGCCTTGACCCAGATGCTGGTTGAAACCATCGTCCTGGTGGCCTTTGTCCTGGCGATGCGCTCGCTGCCGCCAAGCCTGCTCGAACGGAAAGCTGGCAGCCACCGGGGTGTGCGGTTGATCATTGCCGTAGCCTTTGGTGCCATCATGGTGGTGGTTGCCATCGTGACGATGGGATCGCGCATCCACGACCCTGTCAGCCTGAGTATGCCAGAGCTGGCATATGTTGGCGGCGGGGGACTCAACGTTGTCAACGTGACACTGGTGGACATCCGGGCCTGGGACACCTTTGGGGAAATATCGGTTCTTGCGATGGCCGCCACCGGTGTTGCCAGCTTGATCTTTATCCGCAGCCACGGGCGGAAGCTGCCGCGTGCTGAAACGGTGGCAACCGGCAGTATTGGCAAGATGAGCGCGGATGGCTCCCAGCCAACCATTCAGATGGCCAAGCGGTTTGCCACGTCGGCCAGCAACCCCTGGCTGGTGGCAGGCCGCACACTGGCACCCGAGCGGCGCTCAATCATTATTGAAGTGGTGACCAGGCTGGTCTTCCACAGCATCATCATCATTTCCATCTATCTCCTGCTCGCAGGCCACAACGGCACAGGTGGTGGTTTTGCCGGGGGGTTGGTGGCAGGTTTGGCCCTCACCATCCGCTACCTGGCAGGTGGCCGCTTCGAATTGGCCGAGGCCACCCGCATCTCGGCAGGAACCATGCTGGGCCTGGGACTGGCGCTGGCCGCCATGACTGGCCTCATGCCGTTGTTCTTGGGTGGCGAAGTCTTCCAAAGCGCCATCATCGCTTTCGACCTGCCAATCTTCGGGCACGTGAAATTTGTGACGTCCACGCTCTTTGACATTGGCGTCTACCTGGTCGTGGTTGGTCTGGTGGTTGATGTGCTGCGCAGCCTGGGATCTGAGATTGACAGACACGAAGAGGTCGGGATGGAAGGTACTGAACTGTTCGAGGACGATGAACCATTGGAGGTCGTGCGATGAGCGTGAACCTCACGTTGCTGCTCGTTATGGGTGTGCTGTATGCGGTTGGAATCTACCTTCTGCTGGAGCGCAGCCTGACCCGGGTCCTGCTGGGCCTGATGCTGCTGACCAACGCCACGAACCTACTCTTATTGACAACCGGCGGCTATGCCGGATTGGCGCCGATCTTCAACAAAGATATTCCGCCGGCGGAATTTAATGATCCGTTGCCGCAAGCCTTCATCCTGACGTCGATTGTGATTTCCTTCGCGGTGACAGCCTTTATGCTCAGTTTGATTTACCGCTCCTGGCAGCTGAGCCGGGCAGATCATATTCAGGTGGATAGGGAAGATATCCGCGTTGCCAAACAGGAGCTGTACGACGACGAGGAAGACTCGGAGATTGCCATCGAGGTCTCCGACTTCCACGAAAATGACCAGCCACTGGAGAAGCGTGAAACCATACCGGGGATTGGACCCAGAAAAATTCCTCCCGCCCATGGTGCTACACGAACCGAAGACGAAGTGCACCCCGTGACGCCTGGGAAGGACAAGGAATGAACGTTGCCAGCATGGTGCCGCTCGCCGTAGTGCTGCCCTTCCTTGGGGCAGCCTTGGCTTTTGTCTTGATCAGGCACCCACGTGCCCAGCGCCGCGTCAGTCTGAGCACCATCAGCATCACGCTGCTGCTTGAAGTGTGGCTTCTGGCCAGTGTCTGGACTACCGGACCGATCGCAGTTCAGCTGGGTGGCTGGGCACCGCCCTTCGGCATTGTCATGGTGGCTGACCAATTTGCTGCCCTGCTGCTGGTGGTCTCGTCCGCCGTGAGCCTGGCAGTTCTTGCGTATGCGTCAGGACAGGGCGCTGCAGACGGTGAGGAGGACGGCCCGGTTTCCGTCTTCCACCCCACGTATCTGATTCTGATGGCAGGTGTTTCCAACGCTTTCCTGGCAGGGGACCTGTTTAACTTGTATGTGGGCTTTGAAATCCTGCTCACCGCCAGTTATGTGCTGATGACCCTTGGCGGCACGGGCTCGCGAGTTCGCGCCGGCGTCACCTATGTGGTTGTCAGTGTTGTCTCTTCCATGCTGTTCCTTGTGGCCATTGCCATGGTTTACGGCGCCACCGGTACGGTCACCCTGGCCGATCTGGCGGTGAAGATCGGGGAGCTGGATTCCGGTACCCAACAGCTTTTGCATGTGCTCCTGCTTGTGGCCTTTGGCATCAAGGCGGCCGTGTTCCCACTGTCCTTCTGGCTCCCCGACTCCTACCCCACGGCTCCGGCACCGGTGACGGCGGTTTTTGCCGGGTTGCTGACCAAGGTGGGTGTTTACGCCATCATCCGCACGGAGACGCTGCTGTTCCCATCGGACGACTTCAACTCCGTGCTGCTCATCGCGGCCCTGCTCACCATGATCGTGGGAATCCTTGGGGCTGTGGCCCAGACGGACATCAAGCGCATGCTCTCCTTCACCCTGGTGAGTCACATCGGGTACATGATCTTCGGCGTCGCGCTTTCATCGGTGCTTGGCCTGGCCGCCACAATTTATTACGTCATCCACCACATCACCATCCAGACAAGCCTGTTCATGGTGACCGGGCTGATTGAGCGCCGCGGCGGGACTTCTTCCATCAGTCGTCTCGGGGGGCTGGCGAAACTTTCACCCATCCTGGCCGTGCTGTATTTCATCCCTGCCATGAATCTCTCCGGTATCCCGCCGTTCTCCGGTTTCCTGGGCAAGCTGGGACTGTTGCAGGCGGGCGTGGCTGACGGTTCGCCGCTGGCCTACACTCTCGTCGTCGGCGGTGTGGTGGCAAGCCTGCTCACGCTGTTGGTGATGGCCAGGGTGTGGAACCGGGTGTTCTGGCGCAGCACGGCCGATGCCGAAGCTCCAGAACCCGTGCTGCTCGCCACGGCCCCTGACGCTGCGGGTGAGCCGAGCATGCGCGCACTGCGGTCAAGCAAGCATGTGGACGCAGTGGAGGGACGTTTTTCCGGTGACAATGAGATCCCGATCCTGCCCAAGATGATGGTGTATTCAACCATGGGACTGGTGGTGCTCGGTGTGGCTATGACAGTGTTTGCCGGGCCGCTCATGGATCTGAGCCAGGACGCAGCAACCAGCATGTTGGACCGCGTCCCGTACATCGAAGCCGTTTTGGGTGTGGGGGCGGCAACGCCATGAGCCAGCCGATAAGGAACGAACGAAGAATAGACTTTCTGCAAAAGTTGCCGCTGCTTGTTTGGCTGGTGCTTGTGTGGGGCTCGCTATGGCAGGATTTTAGCCCCGGCAACCTGCTTTTTGGTGCGTTGATCGCCATTGGCGTCTCGCATGCGTTTTACCTTCCGCCCATTGAACTCAGTGGACGGTTCAATGTCCTGCGGGCCGTGACGTTCCTGCTGTGGTTCATCAAGCAGGTCTCCATTGCGAGTTTCCAGGTGTTGTACTGGGCCATCGTGAAAGGGCCGAACATCCGCAATGCCATCCTGGCGGTGCCCTTGCGCAGCCCCTCGGATTTTATGATGACGGCGGTTGGCCACGTGCTCTCCCTCATTCCCGGCTCACTGGTGGTTGAGGTGGACAGGGGATCGGCAACTCTCTATGTGCATGCCATGAACGCGCCCACGCCCGCTGATGTGGACAGGATTCGCGCGGACATCCAAGACTTTGAAGCCAGGCTGATTGAAGTCATGGGAACGAAGGCAGAACTGGCTGCCGTGAAGGCTGAACGGGCAGGCGCGCCCATGGTGACGTATGCGCAGACTCTCGGCCGTGAGGAGACACCATGAGCGCCATGGAGATAGTGATTTTGATTGTGGCGGCCTTGCTGACGCTTGCCTCGGCGGGCACCATCTACCGCATCGCCAAGGGCCCGTCACTGCTTGACAGGGTCATCGCCGCGGATGTTTTACTGGCCATCTTTGGGGCTGCACTGGCCACGGAGATGGCGATGAACAAACACCTGGACAACCTGGCACTGCTGGTGGTGTTGACGGTGATTGGCTTTATCGGCTCGGTGACGGTTGCCCGGTTTGTAGCGCACAAGAAGGAGGACGGATGAACACTTTCATCGATGTCTTGACGGCAATCTTCCTCTTGGTTGGCGCCACCATGAGCCTTGCGGCCGCTATTGGCCTGCTGCGCTTCCCGGACTTGTTGAGCCGCATGCACGCAGCCACCAAGCCCCAGGTGCTGGGGCTGCTGCTGATGCTGGCAGCCCTGGGCCTGCAGATGCAGGCGTGGTCGCTGCTACCCATCCTCCTGGTGGCCTGGCTGTTTCAGCTCCTGACCGTTCCAGTCTCAGCGCACATGGTGGGCAGGGCGGGTTACCGCACCAAACACCGCCGCCCGGAACTGCTCAGTGTTGACGAGCTGGACCAGGTAGTGGCGGCCGCCGTCGACGACGCCAAGGACTAGCAACCCCTCCGCCCGCGACCCCTTTGGGTATTCGTCCGAATATCGTTCCGCGAACTGACAGTTGTTGCCCTCTCCCAGCCCTCTCACAGGGCTGGGAGGGCAACAACTGCCAGTTCGGCGCCGTATTCGGCCGAAACTGGCCGGAACCTGCTGTTTCAACGTGAATGACAGTGCACATGCAAGCGGGCGGGTGCTCAGACCTCGTCGGGGTGCTTACTAAAGCGTGCGATGGCCTTTTGTGTTGTGCGACCGGCGAGGGTCTGGATGATGGCTGCCACAGCAGAGGACACCAACGCGAAGACCAGCGCCGAACGCAGGCTGTTCTCCAGATCCGCCCCGTCCTTGGGCGGCTTGTTGCCTGTGCTTTTCTCCCAGACGGTGTCCACCAGTTTGCTGGCGACGAAGCCTGCGCCCAGGCTCACACCGGTACCGAGCAATTTTACGACAATGTTCATAATGGACTCCTGAATTCTGTGACCAGACATGGCGGGCAAAAGCCTACGATCAGCCTAACGCCTTGCGACAGTTTCATGAGGGCGCCGCCGGCAAGGGGGCCACCTTGCATCATGACGGATGCATTAGCCCCCGGCAGGAGCCAGGGGTAAACTGAAGCCGCAATTCAAACACGACAGGGGAGCGTCCACCCGACCTGGGTAGCGGCGCTGAGAGTGCGGTTCGCCGCAGACCCTCGAACCTGCTCCGGTTAGTACCGGCGAAGGGAGTCGAGTTCTCTTCGGCTGCGCGGAAATCCCGTTGCAGCCGCCCCTCCTGCGAAGGAGGAAACATGAGCAAGTCATTCACGGGCGCATCAGCCCAACAAAACGCCCCAAAAAACACGCAACGTTCAGGCAACGGCAAAAGCACGTGGCGGGTGGTGGACATAGTTGTTGTCTCGGTTCTCGGTGTGGCCCTCGGCGTCATCTTTTGGCTCTGGTCCGCCGGTTACGGCCTGATCAGCGCCTTCACCGTCGCATTCCCGCCCGTCGGAGCCCTCTATGGCGGCGGCTGGCTGATCGCCGGCGTGCTGGGTGGACTCGTGATCCGCAAACCCGGTGCAGCACTGTACTGTGAGCTGATTGCCGCCAGTGTTGAGGGCCTTCTGGGCACGCACTTTGGTT
This sequence comes from Arthrobacter sp. PAMC 25486, assembly GCF_000785535.1. Lineage (NCBI taxonomy): Bacteria > Bacillati > Actinomycetota > Actinomycetes > Micrococcales > Micrococcaceae > Arthrobacter > Arthrobacter sp. PAMC 25486. The sequence continues at coordinate 3,063,641 of NZ_CP007595.1, forward strand.
TCACTGTGCTGCTCTCCGGACTCGTTCAGGGCCTGGGCGCGGAACTCGGCTTTGCCCTGTTCCGTTACAAAAAGTTCAACCTGCCGGTGGCCCTCGTGGCCGGTGCACTGGCCGGACTGGCCCTCGGCCTCAACGATTCTCTGGTGTGGAACATCGCGTGGGCGTTTGAGTGGAAACTCGTCTACGTAATCCTCGCCATGATCTCAGGCACCATCATTGCCGGCTTGGTGTCCTGGCTGGCTGTTCGCGGACTGGCACGTACGGGGGCCCTGGCCAACCTGCCCTCGCGCAACGCCGCAACCGAACGAGTGGTGTAGCCGTGGGTGCGCGAGGCTATCCGGCCACCCACAATTCTGCCGGTCACAACGGCGGCGCCCCGGCGCGCATCAGCGCGAAGAGCTGGGGATGGCAACACTCCGGACGCAGCAAACGTGCCGTGCACGGCCTTGATCTGGAGATCGCGGAGGGGGAGCGGGTGCTGCTCCTTGGCCCGTCCGGCGCCGGCAAGTCCACCCTGCTGCACGCACTGGCCGGCGTGTTGGGTGATGAGGAGGACGCCAACGAGGTGGGTGAACTGCTCATTGACGGCCGCCCTGTGGCGGAATCGCGCGGCCGGGCAGGGCTCATGCAGCAGGACCCCGACGCCCAAGTGGTGCTCTCGCGCATTGGCGACGATGTTGCCTTTGGTGCTGAAAACCTCGCCGTGCCGCGCGCTGAAATCTGGCACCGCGTCCACGAGTCGCTGGAGTCGGTGGGACTGAACCTGCCCCTGGATCACCCCAGCTCCACATTGTCCGGCGGGCAAAAGCAGCGCCTCGGCCTGGCCGGCATGCTCGCCATGCGCCCCGGCCTGCTGCTCCTTGACGAGCCCACCGCCAACCTTGACCCGGCCGGTGTCGTCGAGGTCCGCGACGCCGTGCGCCGCAGCCTCGACGACACCGGCGCCACCCTCGTTGTGGTGGAGCACCGCGTCTCCGTCTGGCTCGAGGTCGTGGACAGGATCGTGGTTCTGGCCCCGGCCGCCCTGGGCGAGCCCGGCGGGGTGCTGTTTGACGGTCCGCCCGCCACCGTGCTGGCCCAGAGCCGGGAAACGCTGGCCGGAGCCGGCATCTGGCTGCCCGGTTATATCCCGGCGGTGCGGCCCCGCAATGCCATGGACGACGCCGGCACGCACCTGCTGCTGGAGGCGGAGGCCCTTGCTGTCTCCCGCACTAAGCGACGCAAGCGGCACCCGGTGGTGCCGGCCGCCGTCGTGCCTTCCGTGCAGGTCAGCGCGGGGCAGGCGCTGAGCGTGACGGGGCCCAACGGTGCAGGGAAGTCGACCCTGGCGCTGACCCTGGCCGGACTTTTGCCGCCTGCCGGCGGGGTGCTCACTGCGCTGCCGGAGCTGGCCCGGGGAGCCGGACCGGCCCCGCTGAAATGGCGCGGGCGCGAGCTGATCAGCCGGATCGGGACGGTGTTTCAGGAGCCCGAGCACCAATTTGTGGCCGGCACGGTCAGGGACGAGCTGCTGTTTGCACCCAATATTTTGGGGCGCGGCGGCGATCTGGTGGATGAACTCCTGGCACGCCTGCGGCTCGAACACCTGGCGGAGGCGAATCCCTTCACGCTTTCGGGCGGTGAAAAACGCCGGCTGTCGGTGGCCACCGTGCTGGCCGCCAGCCCACAGGTGCTCGTGCTGGACGAACCCACTTTTGGGCAGGATGCCAACACGTGGGCCGAACTGGCCTCACTGCTGACCGAGCTGCTCGATGCCGGCACTGCCGTGGTCTCCGTGACGCACGACGCCGCATTCAGTGAGGTGTTGGGCGGGGCACAGCTGGTCCTTGGTCCTCCTGCTCCCGCCGAGATGTTAGATGGTGACCGCCCAACGGTGGCCCCCGCCGGGCGCGGAAAGGTGGTGCACTCATGAGCGTCGACATCATCGCCGTCCCGCGCTCCACAGCACTGCTGGCCCGCGCCAATCCCCTAGCCAAACTGGGTGCAGGCATGGTGCTGACCATCGTGCTGCTGATCAGCGTTGACTGGGTCTCTGCAACGGTGGCGCTGGTGCTTGAATGCGCGTTGCTGCCGCTGGCCGGGCTGAGCCTGCGCATGCTGCTGAGACGCGGCTGGCCCATCCTGTTCGCTGCGATTGTGGGCGGCTACGGCACAGCACTGCTGGCGCCCAAGACCGGCGAACTGCTGCTGTCGCTGGGACCCGTCACCTTTACCACCGGCTCGCTCGAGGCAGGGGTGGCGATTGCCCTGCGCGGGTTGGCCGTCGCGCTGCCGGGCATCATTGTGCTGGCCTCCACCGACCCCACGGACCTAGCCGATGCGCTGGCGCAAAAGCTGCGACTGCCGCACCGTTTTGTGCTCGGGGCGCTGGCAGCCATGCGCCTGGTGGGCCTGCTCGTGACGGAGTGGCAAACCCTGGGCATGGCACGCCGGGCTCGGGGCGTGGGCGGTGAACCCGGCTTGTTCCGCGGGCTGAAGGCGCAGCTCGGCCAGGCCATGGCGCTGCTGGTGCAGGCCGTGCGGCGGGCTTCGCGGCTGGCCGTCACCATGGAGGCCAAGGGATTTGGTGCGGGCCCGCGCACGTGGGCACGCGTTTCAGCCTTCTCCCCGCTTGACGTCTGGGTGGCGGCCGGCGGACTGGCCATCGCGGCCGCAGCGGTGAGTGTCGCCGTCGTGCTTGGTACGTGGAACCCGGTATTTGGTTAGGGAGGCGCTGGGGCGGGGCTGCGGCGACACGGCGGGACACAACCGGCGCTGCGGAATGGAGAAGACGATACTGGGAGCATGACGATCCCGCGCAGCACCAAGCTCACCATTGTCGGCGCCGGAAGTGTCGGCACCTCCCTCGCCTACGCCGCGCTCATTCGTGGTTCCGCCCGTGAGGTGGTGCTGTATGACATCGCCACGGCCAGAGTGGAGGCGGAGGTCCTCGACCTGGCCCACGGCACCCCGTTCGTTGGGGCCTCGCGCATCACGGGTGGCAGCGACATCGGGCTCGTGGCGGGCTCCGACGTCGTCGTCATCACGGCCGGGGCCAAGCAGGAGCCGGGCCAGACCCGGCTTGAACTGGCCGGTGTCAACGTGGGCATCCTGGAGAAAATGCTGCCGCAGCTCGTGGCCCTGGCGCCCAACGCGGTGTTCATTCTCGTGACAAATCCGTGCGACGTCCTCACGGCCGTGGCCGAACGCATCACGGACCTGCCGCCCGGGCGCATCTTCAGCTCCGGAACCGTGCTGGACTCTTCCCGGCTGCGCTGGCTCGTGGCAGAGGCTGCCGGGGTTGCGCCGCAAAGCGTGCACGCGCTGATCGTCGGCGAACACGGGGACACGGAGTTCCCGCTGTGGTCCGCCGCGACCATCGGGCAGACCCCGCTCCCTGACTGGACCGACTCCTCGGGGGCCCTGCTGTTCCCCCGGGAGCGGCTTGAGGCACTCACTCACGACGTCGTCCATGCCGCCTACAAGGTCATCGCCGGGAAGGGGGCCACGAACTACGCGATCGGGCTCTCGGGCGCGCGCATCGTGGAGGCGGTGCTGCAGGATGAGCGGAGCATCCTGCCGGTCTCGAGCGTGCTGCACGGCTACCGTGGCATTCACGGCGTGGCCCTCAGCGTGCCCTCAATCGTCGGAGCGGGCGGAGTGCAGCGCGTCCTCGACACTCCCATGGATGATCGCGAGGCCGCACAGTTGCAGCACTCCGTGGAGACCCTTGCCGCCTCCATCGCCCTGTTTTCCTAGGCAGAGGGACGAAAGTATCGGCGTGGTTCGTGCCATGGTTTCGGGTGTGGCGCCGGGGCGGGGTACCGTGGAGGGAGCGGCCAGCCCATCAGCTAGTTAGCCCATCGAATTTATCGCACGTAACGGTTATTTCGCCACATATTCTGCATAAACTGTCCAAAAGGTCACATTAGTCCGGCATTTTATGCATCCTATGATATAAATGCATGTATGACTCAAGTGGCTGCAGAAACTGTCGGCGTTTTAGTGCGGGATGCACGGAACGAAAAGGGCTGGACCCAGGGCGAATTGGCAACCCAATTGGGCACCAGCCAAAGCGCTGTGGCCCGGATGGAACAAGGCAAGCAGAACCTGAGCCTGAAGATGATTCAGCGCATGGAAGCCTTGCTTGAAGCCAACCTTTTCAGCGTGGGAGCCGTTTCCAAGAACGCCGTCACACACCTGCGCGTCCACGGCGGACGCCAGCTGTCCGGCAGTGTGGACGTCAACACCAGCAAGAATGCCGGCGTGGCCCTGCTCTGCGCCAGCCTGTTGAACCGCGGCACCACCACCCTGCGCCGCGTGGCCCGCATCGAAGAAGTCAACCGCATTGTTGAACTGCTGACCTCCATCGGCGTCGAGTGCACCTGGTTGGAGGACAACGACCTGCTGATCCGCCGCCCCGCCGTGCTGGACCTCGCCTCGATGGACATCGCCGCCGCCAAGCGCACCCGCAGCGTCATCATGCTCCTTGGCCCGCTCCTCGACGAGGAACACAGCTACCGCATCCCTTACGCAGGCGGCTGCGACCTCGGCACCCGAACAGTGGAGCCGCACATGCAGGCGCTGCGCGAATTCGGGCTCACAGTCAACGCCCACGACGGTTTCTACCAGGTCCAGGCCCCGCTCAGCGACACCGAGGACAGGACCTTTGTGCTGACCGAGCGCGGGGACACGGTCACCGAAAACGCCATCATGGCCGCGGCCCACCGCGCAGGCACCACCATCATTCGCAACGCCAGCCCCAACTACATGGTCCAGGACCTGTGCTTCTACCTCCAGGGCCTGGGCGTCACCGTGGAAGGCGTCGGCTCCACCACGCTGACCATCACCGGCAAATCCCGGATCGATGTGGACATTGAGTATGCACCGTCCGAGGACCCCATCGAGGCGATGTCCCTGATCACTGCCGGCATCGTGACAAAGTCCGAGGTCACCGTCCGCCGCGTGCCCATCGAGTTCATGGAAATTGAGCTCAAGGTGCTCGAACAGATGGGCTTCCGCTACCTCAAGTCCGCCGAATACATGGCCCGCAACGGCAAGACCCGCCTCGTGGACATCACCACGCTGCCCTCCGATTTGAAGGCTGCGCCGGATAAGATCCACCCCATGCCGTTCCCCGGCCTGAACATCGACAACCTGCCGTTTTTCGCCGTCATCGCCTCTTGCGCCGAGGGCACCACGCTCATCCACGACTGGGTGTACGAGAACCGCGCCATCTATCTGACCGAGCTGAACCGTCTCGGCGCCGGCGTCCGCCTGCTGGACCCGCACCGCATCGACATCACCGGGCCCACCGCGTGGCGTGCCGCCGAAATCGGCTGCCCTCCCGCACTGCGCCCGGCCGCCTGCATCCTGCTGGCCATGCTCGCCGCCAAGGGCACGTCCGAACTGCGCAACATCTACGTGATCGAGCGCGGCTACGAGGACCTGGCCGAGCGCCTGAACACCGTCGGCGCCGAGATCGAGTACTTTCAGGACTAACCGTGTCCAAGAGAAATAAGGGCAACGCCGACCGCCGCGCGGCAGGTTCAGAGCTACTTGACTCAGGGTACTTTCGCCAGCGCATGGCCCTTGCCCTGCTGGTCCCACTGTCAATTGCCCTTTCCGTCCTGTACTTGGCGTCAGGCACGTTCGCCGTGGACTGGCTCATCGACAATGTCGCAGCCATGCAGTGGCTGGACGGCTGGTTTGGGCTTGCCGCGGGGGATCTGGTCGCCAGTCTGGTGCTTTATATCCCTGTGGTCAGCTACCTGTCCCTTGCCGGAATTGTGCTGAACCTCGCCATGGGCCGTGTCTACCTGCGTGGCGGCGGCACCAAAGGCTACAACGCCCGGGAAAAGCTTGTGATCGTGGCGGTGTTCATGACGCTCATAAGTGTTCTTTGGGCGTGGATCAGCTGGGACGAGCGCAATGCGGCCTCATTTGCGGCGCTGGTTGCCAACGTCCTGCTGCTGCTGTTGTCAGCGGTTCCACCAGGCCTCGCCCTGGCCGGACGTACCCCGGGTAAACACTTCAAGGACCGGCAGATGTTCGCCGTCATTGCGGTGCTGACAGTGTCCTGGGCAGCGGGAATCTTCTGGGGCCTGGCCTAGCAATCAACTTACGTGCAAGGCTCAGAAGCAGTCCTGCGCATAAACGACTATGCGCAGGACTGGAGGCCAGTTATGCGCGTAAGTTCAGGCCGGTGGATGAAATCGCCGCCAGCGCCGCCGTCAGATCCTTCTTCAGGTCATCCACGTCCTCGAGCCCCACGGACAGACGCAGGAAACCGTCCGACAGCCCGATCGCGGCGCGGCCCTCCGGCCCCATGGCGCGGTGCGTGGTGGTGGCAGGGTGGGTGATCAACGACTTCGCATCGCCTAAATTATTGGAGATGTCGATGATGGCCAAGGCGTTCAGCAGCGCAAACGCTGCCTCCTTGCGGGTTCCGGAGGCGGGCTCGGCCAGCTCAAACGTCAGCACCGTACCGCCGGCCTTCATCTGCTTCTTCGCCAGCTCGTACTGCGGGTGCGACGGCAAATGCGGGTACAGCACGCGCGTCACCTGCGGCTGCGCCTCTAGAAATTCGCCCAGCGCCAGGGCGTTCCGGCAGGAGTGGGAAACGCGCAGGTTCATGGTCTCCAGGCCTTTCGTCAGCACCCAGGCGTTGAACGCGGACAAAGCCGGTCCGGTATGGCGCATCAGGTTCTTCACAGGCCCGTCGATGAACTCCTTCGTGCCCAGGATCGCACCGCCCAACACGCGGCCCTGCCCGTCAATGTGCTTGGTGCCCGAGTACACCACGATGTCCGCGCCAAAGTCGCCGCAACGCTGCAGCAGGGGAGTGGCGAACACGTTGTCGGCCACCACCTTGGCACCCGCGGCATGGGCGAGGTCGCACACGGCCTGGACATCAATGATTTCCTGCATCGGGTTCGACGGCGACTCAAAGAACACGGCCGTGGTCGGCACGGACAAGGCCGTCCGCCACTGCTCCAAATCCGACCCGTCCACGAACACGGTCTCCACGCCCCACCGCGGCAGCAGTTCGTTCAGGATGACAAAGCAGGAGCCGAACAGTGACCGTGAAGCCACCACCCTGTCGCCCGCCGCCAACAATGCGCCCAAGGCGGTGAACACGGCGGACATGCCGGACGCCGTCGCAAAGCAGGCCTCCTTGCCCTCCAAAAGACGCAGCCGTTCCTGAAACGTGGCCACGGACGGATTGCCGTAGCGCGAGTATACGAACCGGTCCACCTCGCCGGTGAATGCCTGCTCGGCATGCTCTGCGGACTCGTACACAAACCCGGAGTTCAGGAAAAGTGCCTCGGACGTCTCCTGGAAATTGCTGCGGTCAAGCCCGCCGCGCACGGCCTGGGTGTCCTGCGCCCATGTGGCTGCGTGCTCGTTAAAGTTGCTCAATTGTGGTTCCCTGGCTTTCGCTGGTGGTGCTGATCAAGTACGACGGCGGCACCCGTGCCGGGCTGTTGGCGCCGGTTGGGCTGTGGGCCGTTGGGCGGCTTCGCTGCTGGCGGCTGCCCCGGCACTTACACATTGGGCAACCCGGCTTTAGCGCCAGGGCAGCTTGCGGTTCTTCCAACCGTTGACCACCCGGTCGCCGTAACGGTCGGGTTCGCCCTCAAAGCCCTCGAGGATGTTGTACGCCGTATATCCGGCAGCCGTTGCAGCCTCGGCGGCGGCGATGGAGCGGGCACCGGAACGGCACAGCACCACCAACTCCTTGTCGGCGGGAACCACCGCCTGCAGTTGGGCCAGGAACTCGGGGTTGTTGCTGCCGTTGCCGAGGTTCCACTGGACTAAGACAGGCTCGGTGTTCAGTGCGGAGGCATCCGGGACACCGATGTGCTGCCATTCACCCTCGGTGCGCACGTCCACCAGGACTGCCCCGGCCGCCACGCGCTCCCAAGCCGTAGCCGGTGCCAAGTCACCTGCGTAGCTCATGCGATACCCTCGCCGTCAAACTCAAGGTCGGCGTCGAGGTCGTCGACTGCGGTGGCGACGGCGGCGTCGCTCGTGGCCACAGCCCTCGGGAGAATCACTGCCTGGGCGCAAATGACCTGGCCGCCGTTGGATGTCACGGCCGGTCCGCCGTGCAGTACGTAACCTTCCGCAAGGGCGGTTGAAATGCGCTCACAAAAGGAGCGGTCGTCGGGGCCGGTGATGAGCCGGTAGGCCAGGGGGGATTCGTCCGCGGACATGCTTCTCCTCATTGCAAGTGGCGCCAGAATGCAAGCGGGAGCTGGTGGCGGTGCATACGAGCCGGAACTGGCCTGGCACCGCAGAGGGTTCACGCTTGCAAACGTCAGCCGTGGTAGCTGGGTTTGCCAAGTATTCACCTGAGGCACCCCGCCGGAAAGAGGGTTGCCGGCCAGCAAGTCAGGGCTTGGCGCTGGCACTCATTACTTACCTTGAAAAATAACACATGCCCTGCTGGCGGGCGCCAACGGCTGCCGAGTATGGCGCAACATGACGCGGCCAGTCCTGTGCGGTCAGCCGGCCGGGTCCTGCACCGGGGGGAGAAACGCCCCTTGCGCCTATCGGCCCGGCGTGCAGGGATAGGCGTCCCCGCGGCAGAAGTAGGACTGGCCGTTGTGCATTTCAATGCCTTGGAAAAGTTGGGGGACCGTGACCAGTTGGTAGCCGGCGGCATGCAGGTCATCTATCAGCTGTGCCTGCCCGTCCACGGTGGTCCTGTGGATGTCGTGCTGCAGGATGATCGATCCGGGGTGGATAAGCTCCATGACCTTGGGAATGAAAATTTCCTTGTTGCGGGACAGCCAATCCTGGGAATCCACGGACCAGTTGACCACAGGCATCCCTATGGACCCTGCGATGCGCGCAGTCATGTCGCCGTAGGGTGGCCGCAGGTATCGAGGTGTTGCGCCGGAGGCCCCCGCGATCATGTCCGTGGCGCCCTGCACCTCGCCCAGTGCGGCGTTGAGGGACAGCTTGCTCAGATAGGGGTGGTTCACTGTGTGGTTGGCAATGACGTGGCCGGCTGCTGCGGTGGCGGCGGCGATCTCCGGGTAGCTGGCGGCGTAGCTGCCCTGCTCAAAGAACGTGGCGTACACGGATCGGTCCGCCAGGATCTTCAACAGGCGGGTTGTTTGATCGTTGGGTCCGTCGTCGTACGTCAATGCGGCGCACGGAACCAGGTCGCAGTTGATGTGTTCCTGGCCGGACGCCGCCGGTGGGGGAGCGGTGAAGGCAGTCGTGGCCTCGGCCAGTTGCCGCAGTTGTCGGCCCAAGTCCGAGAGCAAGGGGGAGGCGGCCTCTGCGGTGATGTGGACGTTGACCGATTCTGGCAGTGCAATTCCGGTGACCGGGTCCGCCTGGACAGGCACCACCAGCTCGCCACTTCGGCTGAAGGCTGCCCCGCCCAGCAGCGCGTCAGCAGCCGGAGGTACCGCGGCGGGCGTCTTTGCGGCAGCGGTGCCGTTGCTGCCCTCGCCGGGTTCCGTGCCTGTGGCGGTTGCGGAAGACGTGGCAGATGCAGCAGATGCGTCAGAGGCGGCAGGTGTGGCGGCTTCCTGATGCGTGGCCGGGGTAGATTCGCCGTCCGCAACGATGGCGCCGCTGAGCAGTGCCCGCACAGTTTCCACGCTCTCAGGTGCCAGCAGGGCAGGGCCGCCCTGGACATCCCCGGTGGCCAGATCGGTGTAGCTCGTGGTCTCGGAGAGCAGCGTCATGGTGCCAGCAACGGCTTCGGAACGGGTAAACCGGGTGCCAAGCGTGTTCCCGCCCGCCAGAATGATGTCCTGTGCCAGTTTGAGCCCGTTGGCCATGCCTGGTTTTTCAGGTGCGGCCACGGCCGGATTGAAGCGCCCGCCGGCATGTTGATCCAGAATGCCCAACAGCTGGGCGTCCAACTGGCTGTTGTAGGCGGCTCCTCCGTTTAGGTAGACCCACTTGGCCCGGACCGAGTCCACCCCGTCCACGTGGATCGTCATGGGCAGTGCCCCGGGGACCGTGGACGGATCGAGCGAGGGCAGGGCCTGTCCCGCCACGGATTCAGGCGGCGGTGCCGGTGTGGGGCTGGGCATCACCGGGGCCGGGCTGATGCTGCAGGCGTTCACGGAAAGCACGGCTGCAGTCAATGCCAGGAGCCGCTTCCCAGCAGGAAAATGCATGTTAAGGAATCCCCAGATGGTGTCGGTGGTGGAACTTCACAAGAACTTTACTTCGCGCCCAGCGTAGTCTGCTTTTGAGAACGTGCGCGTTGTTCGGACAGGAGCGTGTCAAACTCATCGCGAGAAATTGGCGACACGTTCATCCCTCGGGACACGGCCTCCTCACGGCTGAGCTCGGTGGGGAATCCGTAGGTGCCAGACAAGGTGAAGAATGCGTGGCCACCCAGCTGTCCCCCGGCGGAGAAGTGCTGCAGTTCCCGCAGGCCCCTGGCCAGGGTGCGGCGGAAGGACGGTCCTCCTTGGTTAGGACAGCTTCAATGTTCTCCTGCTGCAGGGCCAGCTCGGGGTAGGCATCCTGGTACAGGGAAACAACAACGGGGACCAAGCCGCTGAAGAAGTTCTTTTGAACGCCCAGCCCGAACCCGAAGCGCATGGCGCGACGCAACAGCCTTCGCATGACGTAACCGTTCGCCTTGTTGCCTGGGCACACGCCGTCAAAAGCCAGGAACACGGCGCCGCGGACGTGGTCGGCAAAGGTGCGCAGGACCGCTGTGTGTTGCTCATACGTGGTTTGTGTCAGTTCTTCCAGGGCCACAATCAGTGGCTGCAAGAGGCTGGTTTTGAAACCGTCGGGGTACCCATCGCCGCGGCGGAAATTCTTTCCAGCCCGCCACTAAAATCAACTTGGTGGCGCGTCAGCCGGACAAAACCATGCTCTGCCCGCCGGTATTCCAGGAATACCGAATTTCCGATTTCCAGGAACTGTCCGCCGTCCTAATTCTGGTGTGGAAATGCGCCGTAGGCCGTGTCGCGTGTGACCTCCGGAAAGTAGTAAAACACTTCGCTGTCCGGACCGCAGGGGTCGCCTACTGGTGTTGCAGCGGGTGAACCTCCGCGCGACCATCAGTCTTTGCCACCGTAAAACGTTATGCGCGCACGTTGGTTCCGCACCTCGTTGCCGTGTTCTTCGGTGCCCAAGTCAACGCGGTCGGCGCTGATGCCCGCGGCGCTGAACAGGCGCGCCCGAATATCTGCGCTTTCTTCATCGCGGGGGATGCCTTTGTCCGGGTCTCCGCCGAAAACGCTGACGTAGATGCGTTCCGGGTCCAGGCCCACCACGCGGGTGAGGAAGTCCCACAGCGCCGGAATCTTTTCGTCCGTGAAATAGGACCCAAGGCTCCAATTGCCCAGCATTTCAAAAAATGTGATGTGCCGGTTGTCCCCAACTTCCTCAAAGTCCTGGGATCGCAGGCAGTTCTGGCTGTCAGTCAAACGGTCACCTTTTGGGTGATCTGCGTCCAAAAGGAACGGCAACAGGGCTACATGCCGCTGCCCGTGAACAAGGTGGTGGGGTCATTCAGGGGAACAAACGGGGATCGCTGCAGCACCGCGTGCCCACGGTCCACCTTGGTATTCCAGGAACAGGTGGCGGATGTCTTGTGTGGTCAGCGGCTGTGTTGCAGTCTTTGGGGTCCTTGTCCCGAGTAAACCCGGCATTCTTTTTTGCGATCAACCCGTTCAACATCCCACCGTACGCGCTAAAATCTATTCAAGCAGGCAGGTCGTAGGGATTGATTTTTCAGGCCAATACTCTGATGCGCGGTGCAGCGTTTCCACCGCTTTGAGACATTGTCGTGGGACATCAATTCACATTGATTGGGGTGCGCAGGTTCTTTCGTTGCCGCGGTCAATTCGCAGTTGACCCGCCATAACGCCCAGGCAAAGGACATGAGATGACCAGCGTGCCAGCGAGTGTCAGCGAAGCCACACCAAGGCTGGCCCGAATAGTTTCCCTCCTAAAAAAGTCCCCTGCGACTGTGTCACTTCTGCTGCTGGTCATTGTTGCCACGGCTGCTATCGGCGGGTTGGGCGCCGGCCCTTCCGAGGACGTGCTCGCGATGGTGGGCATTGATCTCGATGATGCGTTGTCGAAATGGTGGACGCTGCTTGCCAGCACCTTCTTTGCAGCATCGTGGCCCGGGCTGTTGTTGTTGCTTCTGGTGATTGCGGTCGGTGTTGGCGTTGCGGAGCGGTTCATCGGTCCGTGGCGGGCCCTTGGCATGTTTCTGCTGGGCCATGTGGTTAGCTCGCTGGTTCTGGTGGCGTTGTCCGCCGTCGGCACTGCGGACAACGACGCATGGCTCGCCTACATCGGCGGGAACTATGTGGTGGGCGCTTTTGGCGGCGCCACCGCGGCACTGGGTGCGTCCACGGCGTCGATGAACAATTTATGGCGCCACCGCACCCAGACGTGGCTGATGGCGCTTTCTGTCATGTTCGCCCTCTACCTGGGCATTGCCGAAACCCTGCAACTTTTGGCCGGCGCCGTGTTCGGCGTTGTGGTCGGACGGCTGGGGAACACCGGCCGCAACGCCCAAGCGCGACGGCTGTTTGTCCGGCCATCATTGCGGGAGTCCAGATTCCTGCTGGCCACCATTGTTGGAACGTTCGCTGCCGGGCCGTTGCTGGCACATCTCACCGCCAATCTTGCGGTGGGTCCGCTGTCAACCATGGCGACCTTGACGATGCAGGCGCGTCCCGATGCGGATGAGCTCAGCGAAATGTGCGGCGGTCACCCAGCGTGCATGAGCCTGCAGGAAATTGTGGGTGTCAGCAGTCTGGGCGCCGTGGTGCTGTCGGTGATTCCGTTGCTGCTGCTGCTGTTGTGCTCAGAAGGGCTGCGCCGTGGCCGGCGGCTAGCGCTGTGGACAGCGGTGGCCATCAATGCCCTGATTGCGCTGGTCGTGGCGGCATCATTTGTACTTTTCATAGTGGACCCGGACTATGATCCTTCCGAGGTGGCGGCCGGCTACCTGTTTATCTACATCCTGCCGTCGGTTGTGGTTCCGGCCGCCATTGCCGTTCTGTTGTTTATGAAGCGCAGCAAATTTGAGGTAACAGGAAACATCAAGGCCGCGAGGCGCGTGCTGCGGGCCACCGCGTGGGTGGCGGCGGCCGTTGTGGTGTTGTATGTGCTCATGTGGTTCATTGAAGGCAACTTCGGGCGCCTCGGTCTCATGGACCTGCTGGCCCAATTGACCCACATCCTCATCCCATTCCCCCTGCCATTTGTCGTGGAGCTGCCGCAAGGCCTGGTCACGGTGCTGCTCTATGGTTTTGGCGGCGCCGTCATTTGGATGGTGTTTGGCGTGCAGGCCTTCAGGATCCTGCGCACTTACATTGCAAATACGGACACCACTGAGGAGGGCACGGCCCGGATCCGCGAACTCCTCCGATCCGGCGGAGGTTCGCTGTCCTGGATGGCGCTGTGGCCCAACAACGCGTATTGGCACAGTGATGACGGCCGGAACGCGGTGGCCTACCAGGTGCACAACGGAGTCGCCTTGACCGTGGCGGGCCCCTTTGGTGCCGTGGATGGACAGGAGGCGGCCGCCCGGGATTTTGTGCACCACGCGGTGGAACAGGGCCTGGTCCCGTGCTTTTATTCGGCCCCTGCGGATGTGGGGGAAGCCCTGGCCGGAATGCACTTTGAGCGGCTGGAGGTGGCCGAGGAGACGCTGCTGGACATTGCAGCCATGTCGTTCAAGGGCAAGGAATGGCAGAACGTGCGCACGGCACTGAACCGGGCGGGCAAACTCGGGATCAAGGATCTGTGGGCGCCCTACTCGGCCATGCCTCCCGGGGTCCGGGCACAGTTTGCCGAAATCTCTGAAGAGTGGGTGTCCGACAAGGCGTTGCCGGAAATGGGCTTCACGCTCGGCGGCCTCGATGAGGTCAAGGACGATCACGTCATGTGCTGCGCGGCGGTTGACGACGACGGACTGGTCCACGGTGTGACCAGCTGGCTGCCGGTGTACACCGACGGGCAGGTCACAGGGTGGACCTTGGACTTCATGCGGCGCCGCAGTGACGGTTTTAAGGGCGTCATGGAATTCCTCATTGCTTCGGCGGTAACCCACTTTCAAGCAACCGTGCCCATGATTTCGCTTTCGGGCTCACCGCTGGCGAATACGGCCGAGGTCGAAGGAGATGCGGAATCTTCGGCGGTGGACAAGGTGTTGGACTTGCTGGGCAATGCGCTGGAGCCCATGTATGGATTCAAGTCCCTGGCGTCCTTTAAGTCCCGCTTTCAGCCGGCGCACCGGACACTGTACATGTTCTATCAGGACTCGCTGGCCCTGCCCGCCATTGGACTGGCCATCACCTCGGCCTACCTGCCAGGGTTGTCGGCCCGGCAAAGTGCGGCAATCGTTCGGCAAATGACTGCGAGGGAAGCTGCAAAGTAGCCCCTTCGCGGCCGGAACCCGCCGATACGCGAACCTGGAATGGAAGCGAGCGAATGTCATGAATGACATCTTGTCGGTCGACATCAGCACCGACGGCGTCGTATATGTTGGTGCAGCTATCGGGGCCGTGTTGTTCTTTGTGCTATTCCTGCGGCCCGGAAGAGCGCGGACCTTGCGGGCCCTTGCCGGCGCGGTTGCCGGGGCAGTCATTGGCTTGGCGAGCACATGGCTGGTGGTCGATGTGTGGAATGTTTTCCAGATTCCCATCACGGTCGCCGTCAGGATTTGGGTCATTCTGCTGTGCGCCGCACTGGGGCTTGTCGTGGTGAGTTTTTAGAAAAGCCCGCGATGGCGCAAATGGTTCGCCGCACTTTCCGTCCCGGTGTTTCTGGTGGTGGCCGGTATTGGCATCAACGCCGACGCGGGCATCGACAGGACACTGGGTGCGGTGTTGGGGCTCGACACGGGAGAAACTGTGAAGCTCCCCGTCCCTGGCCAGGGCGGTGGCCAGGAGGGGGCGGTGCCGCTGTGGCAAAGCTGGAAGCCACCGGCCGGTATGCCGGCTGCGGGCGAACAGGGAACCCACGACATTCCCAACAGCCACTCCGGGTTCATAGCCCGCCCGGCAGGGATCTACCTGCCGCCGGCGGCCAGGACCGCAAAGCCGCCGATCCTACCGCTGGTCATCATGCTGATGGGACAGCCCGGAGATCCAACCCCGCAATTCATCGGCGGAGTGCTGGACACGTACGCCGCCGCAAACCAGGGGCTGGCACCCATCGTGGTGGTGGCAGACCAGATCGGTCCGGACCAAAATGACACCCTGTGCGTGGACAGCAAAAAGTACGGCAAGGTGGAAAGCTACATCATGAAGGACGTGGTGGGGTTTGCCAGGGACAATTTGGGGGTCCTGCAGGACCCGAAGTCCTGGACCATTGCCGGGTACTCCAACGGCGGCCAGTGCGCCATTTCCCTGGGTGCTAAATATCCCGACGTCTTTGGCAACATCCTGGACATCTCCGGTGAGGAGTTCCCCGGTGCGGAAGACTCCAGCGGCAACCTGGCCCAGGTGTTCAATGGTGACCAAGCCGCCTACGACGCGCAAAAACCGATCAACATCATGGCCGGCAAGCACTTTCGTGACACGACCGCGATTTTCACTGTTGGTGCGCTGGATGCCATCTATGTACCGGCGGCCCAGACGGTCTCCGCCGCTGCCCAGGCCGCCGGCATGGCAACGACCTATTACGAGGTGCCTAACGCCGGGCACTTGGGTGCGGCGCTGACCGGCGGCTTGGAGAAAGGATTTGAAATCCTGTATCCGCGACTGGACCTGAGCCGGTGACATGAAAGCACACACGGCCGTGGGGAGCGGCGACAGGCGGTCCAGCCGGCCCAGGGACAACCGGGTATATTTTTGGCTCTTGTGACTTTTCCGTGGGTGGGTTCATCGTTGCACCGTCACGTCTTGAAACCTTTTGGCTCAGATGGCGGGCTGTTTTTGGCGATCCATCGCTCAGGTACCGGACACCGGCCCTGTTTCCTTGTGCGGGGTGCGGGAAACTCGTACGGGAGGGTGTGTGCTTCGTCGAGAATGACCCTGGGCCGTAGCGTGTGGCTTCTTGTTTCGCCGAGAATGGCCCGGAGCCGCGATATGCCACCAAGGTTGCGCCCTTCTCGCGAGCCTGCACCATTTTCGGTGAAACACGGTCAGAATGCTGCGAGTTTGGCCCCTTCTCGGCGCGTACTCTCCAGCCAAACCTCGGCGGAGCCTCGGGGATCGAATGATCCGGCCTGTCACACACCGCCGGCAAGACCAGGACGGAGTGCTCTGCACCCCTGCCGAAACCAGCCAACGCGAAACCAGCCAACGCGAAAACAGTCAGGGCCAAGACGGCTTGAATGCTGACAGCCGGGATGGTGGGTCCCAGGCTGAATCACCCACGAAAGAGCACAAGAGCCATATTTTCCCTGCGGTGTGGCGCGGTGCTATTTAATGGACAACTGCCACATTTCACTTCAGCGGCATGGCACTATGAATCCATGGAATCCATGACCCTTCGCCGCAGCTTTGCCGCCGTCCGTTTTGCTTTTGGGGCGGTGACGCTCATCGCCGTCGGCATTCAGCTGGGCATTCACATCGGCCACGGTTTCAGCGTGCTGAACTTCTTCAGCTACTTCACCAACCTCTCCAACATTTTCGCCGCCGTCGTGCTCGTGGTGGAGTCGGTGCTTTCCTGGCGTGGGAAGGACCTTGGCCCGGCCTGGGCGCTGCTGCGCTGCATCTCGGTGGTGTGCATGGCCCTGGTGGGCATCGTGTTCAGTGCCCTGCTGCGCGACGTGGATCTGGGCTCGTTGCTGCCGTGGATCAACACCTGGCTGCACTACGTGATGCCCGTTGCCACCGTGGCCGACTGGCTCATCTTCCCGCCCCGGCACACCATTGCGTTGCAGCGTCTGGGCGTTGCCGTGGCCTTCCCCCTCGCGTACCTGGCCTATTCCCTGATTCGCGGGGCGGCCATCAACTGGTACGCCTACCCCTTCCTGAACCCGGCCGACGGCGGATATGGTGCGGTGTTGCTGACCTGTCTCATCATCGCCGTGGGATTCGTGGCGATGACGGCGCTGATGATGGTGCTGGGCAACAAGCTGGGCCGCCGGGCCGCTACAGCGTCTGTGCCAACAGTGCAGCGAGCTCGCTAGTCAGCTCGGCGCGGATGGCTGCGGCGCCGACTTCATGCCCGTCGATCGTGTTGACCGGGGCCAGCAGCCGCAGGCTGGAAATAAGCCACACGGCGTCGGCATCCAGCAAGTCGGCGGGCGTAACGGGCCCATAGCCCAGCTCCCATCCGGCAGCCTTGGCCGCGGCAAACAGCGCACCCTGGGTGGTGCCGGGCAGGATGCCGGTGTCCAGGTGGGGTGTGATGAGCCGCTTGACCGGCACGCCGGAGTCGTCGGAGATGTGCGCCAAAAGGACGGATGACGTTGGCCCCTCCAACACGAGTTCGTCGCTGCTGGTGAAGATTACGTCATCGGCGCCCTGGCTGTGGGCATGGCGCAGTGCCGCCATGTTGACGGCGTAGGACAGTGTTTTGGCGCCCATGAGCAGCCACGGTGCGCGGGCGGCAAGATCGCTGTCATAACCACGCTCCAACAGCATCACAGCCAGGCCCTTTTCGCGCTGCACTGCCAGCGACGGGGACACCGCGCTCACCGTGACCCAGGCTGTGGGGGAGTTGCCGCCCTCGGGACCGCGGGTGGCGATCAGCTTCACCACGCACTGGTCCTCGGCTGGGGCTGATCCTCCCGCGGAGCTTGCCGCGGCAGCGGCACCTGCGGGACCGGATCCGCCGTCGTCCGTGGCAGGCACATCGGTGGCAGGCGAAGCCGCGGTGGCAGCGTACGCCGTGAGCGCCGTCGTGATTGCCGCCTGCCAGGTTGCGGCGGAGGGGATCGTCAGGTCCATGGTGCGGGCCGAGACGGCGAGGCGGGCCAGGTGTGCCTGGATCTTGCGCGGGACACCGTCGATGGCGAGCAGGGATTCAAAGACCCCGTCGCCCCGCGTGACGCCCTGATCCGTGGCCAAAATGGTGGGTGTGGCGGCATCGGCCAGGCGGCCTGCGGGGTGGGCGGGGTCCAGGAATACCAGAATTGTCATGGTTTAGAGCTTAGCGGCCTGCAAAAGCTCCTTGCCGAACGTGAACGCGCGGACCAACCCGACGATGCCCAGGATGATCAGCATGATGGCGGTCATGAGCAGCAGCCAGGCGGCGGTCCACGTCGGCACGGCCAGGACCATGATTCCGGCCAGGACGCTGATGGCGCCGAACACGATGGCCCAGACGCGGCTCTGGCCCTTGCCGGCCTCGACCATGGCGACGATGCCTTCGATGATCCAGCCGATGCCGATCATGATGACGGTGAAAAGCAGGAGCAGCTCGCCGGTGGCGGCCGAGTTGCGCAGCGCGATGATGCCCGCGACCATGATGATCACGCCCAGCAGGACGTCAAGGATGCGCATGCCGGAGGAGAGGCTGTGGCTGAAGATGCCCACGGCTACCTTGATGCCGCCGGTGATCAGGAAATTGATGCCCAGAAAAACCGCCACCACGGCGAGGGTTTTGGTGGGCCACAGCAGCAGGATGATGCCAAGAATCAGTGCGGCCGCGCCGCTGACGGCAAAGGCGAGGCGCAGCCCCTTGACGGCTTTTTCGGTGAGCTTGTGGGGGTCGAGGGCGAAGACGTCGAAAGTTGTCTGGGGGCTGCTCATGGTATTTCCTTCTGCCGTTGGAATTTATGCCCAGCATAGCGCGTGCGTGTCGGGCCCGGGCGAAGCCTTGGAAGTATTCGGTGCCGCTAGGCTATTGTCACCGGCGAAGGGCCCAGCCGGCCCGATTTTGGTGGCGAAGGCAGGAGACGCGCGTGGTTTGGACGGCGTTTAGCCTGCCCACGGGGAATGGCTGGTTGTCGGCGCTGCTGGTGCTGGTGGATTTTGCCATCCGCATTGTGGTTTTGGGTGTCATTCCCGGCAACCGGCGCCCCACCACAGCCATGGCCTGGCTGCTGTGCATCTTCTTCCTTCCCTACTTCGGCCTGATCTTGTTTCTCATGTTTGGCAACTTCCGGCTCTCGCGGCGGCGCAGGGAAACCCAGGATGCCGTCAATGCCCGCATCGTGGAAGGCACCAAGGACATTGCGTCCCTGGTGCCCGACTATGACGGCCCGGCGTGGGTGAAGTCCGCCATGGAACTGAACCAAGCCCTGGGCTACTTCCCTGCCCTGGGCGGCAATACCGTCCAGCTGATCGAGGGCTACCAGGAGTCCCTGGACGCCATGGCCGATGAAATCAGCCGGGCCACCGACTACGTCAACGCCGAGTTTTATATCATGAGCTCGGATGCCAGCACCGACCGGCTGTTTTGCGAACTTGAAGCCGCTGCGAAGCGTGGGGTGCGGGTGCGGGTGCTCTTTGACCACATCGGATCCCTGAGGGTGCCTGGTTATAGAGGCATGATCCGCCGGCTGAAGGCCAGTGAAATCCAGTGGCGGCGGATGCTGCCGCTGCTGCCCGTGAAGGGCCAGTGGCGCAGGCCGGACCTGCGCAACCACCGCAAGATCCTCGTGGTGGACGGGCGCGTGGGCTTCACCGGTTCGCAGAACATCATTGAGCCGTCCTACCGCAAGAAGCGCAACCACAAGGTGGGGCGCCAGTGGGTCGAGCTGATGTCGCGCCTGGAGGGCCCCATTGTGGGTACCCTGAACGTCATGTTCGCCACCGACTGGTCCTCCGAAACCGAGGAGACGCTGGAATCGCAGCTGGCCGCATATCACTGGGATTCCTTCTCCGGAGGTTCCCTGTGCCAGGTGGTGCCCAGCGGCCCCGGCTACCGCACGGAAAATAACCTGCGCCTGTTCAACACGCTGCTGTACTCGGCCGAAGAATGCATCACCATTTCCAGCCCCTACTTTGTCCCTGACGATTCCCTGCTCTACGCCATCACCACGGCAGCCCAGCGCGGGGTCACGGTTGAGCTGTTTGTTTCCGAGGTGGGCGACCAGTTCCTGGTCCATCACGCCCAGCGTTCCTACTACGAGGCGTTGCTGCGGGCAGGTGTGCGGATCTACCTGTACCCCAAGCCCCTTGTGCTGCACGCCAAGCACTTCACGGTGGACACCGACGTGGCCGTGATTGGCTCCTCCAACATGGACATGCGCAGCTTCTCACTGAACCTGGAAGTCACGGTCATGATGATTGACGATGACGTCGTGCGGCAGATGCACGACGTCGAAGACCACTACCGGTCCATGTCCCGGGAGCTTCTCCTGGACGAGTGGCTCAACCGGCCTGTCTTGGCCCGCTATGTGGACAACGTGGCCCGCCTGACCGCCACGCTGCAATAGTCCCCACCGCCTCCCAAACCTCGTTCCTCGGTTCGGGGCCCTCGGCGGCGTGGGCCCAACCGTCTCCCGCCGGTTCCTGCTACGCCCCCAGGATTCAGGCAGATTTTACGATTAGGGCGCCTCTAATCGTAAAAGGATCACTGATTTTGCGAAACCTTTTACGATTAGCACCCCCTCTAATCGTAAAATCGGCCGTTTCCGCTCGGGCTCAGACGGGGAAATCTGCACCCAGCGTGGAGAGGACGCCGTAGGCCTTGGCCTGGATTTCCTGCCATTCCGCCTCGTCCTCGGAGTCGGCCGTGATGGCGCCGCCGATTCCCAGCGACAGGTACGTGCCGCCGTCGTCCGCGTCCTGCAGGACCAATGTACGGATCACGACCGACAAATCGGTGGCCGCATTGAGCGAAAAGTAGCCGATGGCCCCCGCATAAATGCCGCGCGGGCCAGCCTCGAGCCCGTCGAGAATGGCCATGGTGCTGATTTTCGGCGCACCCGTCATGGACCCGGCGGGGAACGCGGCGGCCACGGCCTGCGCGCGCGAGGAGCCCGGGGCCAGCTGCGCCTCGATGGTGCTGACCAGCTGGTGCACCGTGGCATAACTTTCGATGGCGCACAGCCGCGGCACGGTGAGCGTGTGGGGCAGGGCGAAGCGGGAGAGGTCGTTGCGCAGCAGGTCCACGATCATCACGTTCTCCGCCCGGTCCTTCAGCGAGGTCGCCAGATCCTGTTTCAGGGCGGTGTCCACGGCGGGGTCGGCGGCACGGCGTCGGGTGCCCTTGATGGGCTCGGCGCGCATCAGCCCATCCGAGTCAATGCGCAGGAAACGTTCAGGGGACGTGCTGGCGACGCTCAGTGTGCCGAGCCGAAGAAACGCGGCAAACGGGGCGGGACTGCGCTTTCGCAGGGCGCGGTACGTGGCCCACGGGTCCATCCGGGTGGCGGTCCGTGCTTCGAGGGCGGTGGTCAGGCAGATCTCGTAGGAGTTGCCGTCGTGGATCTGGGCCTGCGCCGCCGCGATCATGTCCTTGTACCGGCGCTCGCCGTCCCGGGCCGTGAAAATCGGCGCTGTCTGGGTGGTTGCGGTAGGTAAGTTCGACGCCGATTGGCCGGGTATCGCTGCTGCGGCGGCAGGGGTTGCGCCCACTAATGCCGTGCCGGCCAATGCTGCGGCGTGGGCTGCGCGAACGGCCGCCAGAAAGTTCTCCGCCTCCTGACTCGAGCCCTGGAGGTGGACGCCCGCCAGGGTCAGAACATGGAGGCAGTTCTCCCGGTGGTCCAGCACGATGGCACGGCCGGCAAAGAGCAGTGCGGCGTCTGGCATCGGTGCAGGGCTGCCCGCCGGGGGCGTTGCGCTTGCAACTTTGTTCAAGCCGCCGGTTTCCCCTTTGAGTTCGTACCCGAGGTAGCCCAACCAGCCGAGTGTGAAATCGCCCGGGTAATGCTCGGGCGCGCGCACGGCCTTGCGGCCCCACACCGAATCCAGCCAACGGAAGAAGGGGCCACGGATGTGCGTGGTGACCTGTCCAGCCGTCACTGTTGTCACGCCGCCCGCGTGGCTGGCGAGCTGGCCAAAGCAGCCCGAATCGTCGGCCATGATGGAGAACCTTGAGCGGGAGGCCTGCACGTTTCCGGTGGGGGTTGCGGCCAATTCGGAGCTGGCTGTTCCGGCCGGTTCGGCATTTTCGGCGATGGAACTGTCCAGCCAGACGGCGTTGTTGCTGCCGCCGTAGAGGGCGTGAAACAACATCTCGGCCGCTGGGAGCCCGTCAATGCGGACAGCAGAAAATTCCAGTCCCCGGCGCCGGGCAAGCTCCGGGGCAAGCACGTTTTCCATGGCGGGCAGTTGGGTGAGGGCATCAAGGACAAACTCGGGTGCGTGGGCTACGCCGTGGGTGCCGTCCACAACAATGTCGGCGCCGGCCGGGACGGAGTTGCCGGCGATGAGCCGGTCTTCCTGTTCAGCCCAGATGTCCCAAAATGGCGCATACGTGTCGCCGTCGCGGTCGAGCGCGCGCTTCTTGCGTGCCTGGCTTGGTGCATCAACCCAAATCACGGCATCAAGGAAGTCCGCGGCCCGGCCGTGGGAGGACCCCACCCCCTCCACGAGGACCACCGGGGCCAGCTCGGTGGTCCGGGAGGCGCCGTCGTGCTTGGCCACCCAATCCCACGCCGTCCAGGTGGCAGGAAGGCCTGCGCTCAGGGGCGCCAGGACCGTCTCAATGTAGCGTTCCACGCCGCCGGCCAGGCCATCCCAGCCGGGGTAGATGTCCTCGAGGTGGAACAGCGAAACGCTGCGGTGGCGGCGCAGCAGGGCGGCCAGCTCGACGGCAACGGTGGTTTTCCCGGCGCCGGAACGGCCGTCGACAGCGATGATCACCGGACGTTGCGGGGGGAGCGGTTGGGGATCAGCCACGGGCGCGGCCGGCTGCAGTGGCGTGCGCCAGGATGCCGGGAATGGCGCCGGCGATCATGTCCCAGCTGGCCTGGAAGTCCTTGGCGTCGCCGTACCAGGGGTCGTAAATGCCCTGATTTTCGGGGTTTTCTGCGGCCACAGCGGGGTCGAAGGAGCGCAGCATGCGTACCTTCGCGGCCGCCTCCGGGGACGGGGCCAATGCGCGCAGGGCTTCGTAGTGGTCGGTGTCGAGGGCCAAGATGAGGTCACGTTCGGCAAACCAGGACGGGTTGAACGTGCGTGCCGTGTGGCCGGTGGCGGTGACGCCGTGGCGGGCCAGCTCCTCCTTGGCCCGGGGATCAATCGGGTTGCCAATTTCCCAGGCGCTCGTCCCGGCGGAGTCCACCACGATATCCAGGGCCGCGTCCGCAGCGGCGGTGGCCAGCATGAACTCGGCCATGGGGGAGCGGCAGATATTGCCGGTGCAAACGGTAACGATCCGGTAGGGATTGGTCATTGAACCAGTCTATCGGCGCGGGGGATCGTGGGGTGGTTCCGGGCGGGGAGGTGCGCTAAACCAGCGCCAGCAGGACACCCACGGCGATAAACAGGGCACCGAAGATCCGGTTCAGGATCAGCTGTCCGCGTTCGCTGGTGGTCAGGTGTTTGAGCTGCTTGGCGCCGGCAGCAAAGATGAACCACATGACGATGATGTCGATAACCACCACGGTTGCCGTCAGGATCACGTACTGCGGCAGGAGCGGTTCGGCAGGCCGGATGAACTGGGGCATGAACGCCAAAAAGAACACAATCGCCTTGGGATTCAAGAGGTTCACCCACAGGCCGCGGCGGAACATCGAGAAGCCGGACTCGACAGCGGCAGGCGAGTCCCCGCCGTCGTCCTTCTCCGCCTTGGCCAACAGCTTCATGATGCCCAGGTACACGAGGTAGGCGGCACCCACGTAGCGGATCATCAGGAATAGGAACGGGGAACTGGAGACGAGGATGCCCACGCCGGCCGCAACGATGATCACATGGATGACCAGCGCCAGCTGCTGCCCCAGGATGCCCCAGAGTGAGCGGCGGAAGCCGGAGGTTAGCGCGTTGGACATGGTGTTGATGGCGCCCGCGCCCGGCGTCAGGCTGATCATGGCGCCGGCGCCGGCAAGGGCCAGCCAAAGGGAGAATTGCACTCGGCAAGTTTACGCCCCGGTGGAGGCGATGCCGGCGTTGGGCGCGGCAGGGGCAGGGCACGTGTTGAGCTGTAGAGGTTCCTCCCAGATGCGGCAACTAAGATGAAGCAAATGAGCGCACCAACCCAACGATTCGGCCTCAATCGCCGCCATTTTCTCCAGCTGTCCACTTTGGGCCTTGGCATCGGTGCCATGGCCACACTGGCAGGGTGCGCCGGCTCGGACGGGAGGGAGCCCCTGGACACCGTGGGGCAGGTTGATTTCCGCAACCCACTGCACGTCCCGCCGCTGGCTCCCGCCGTTGAAAAGGACGGCCAGCGCGTCTTTGACCTCGTAACCGAGGCTGGTCAAACGGAGATTGTCTCCGGCGGGAAAGCCGACACCTGGGGCGTCAACGGGGCGTTCCTGGGGCCCACGCTGCGGGTGCGCCGGGGCGAGGAAATTCGCATCAACGTGAGCAACGCACTCGACGAGCCCACCACCCTGCACTGGCACGGCATGCGGCTGCCCGCGGCGGCGGACGGTGGTCCCCACCAAATGGTTGAACCCGGTGCGACCTGGTCCCCCTCATGGACCATCGACCAGCCCGCGGCGACCCTCTGGTACCACCCGCATCCGCACGGACAGACGGAACGGCACGTCTACAAAGGGCTCGGCGGGATGTTCCTCATCGACGACGATGAAGAGACCGCCCTGAACCTGCCCCGGGATTACGGTGTGGACGACATTCCGCTCATTGTCCAGGACAAGACGTTCTCCGGGAACGGACAGCTCGTTGAGACTGGGCGGATTGGCGTCGGCATGCTGGGCGGCACGGTGCTGGTCAACGGCACGGCAGCCCCCGTGCTGGACGTGGTCGCCGAGCACACGCGGCTGCGCCTGCTGAATGCGTCGAGCGCCCGCAGCTACAACTTTGGCTTCTCCGACGACCGCACCTTCACCATGATCGCCAGCGACGGCGGCCTCCTCACGGCGCCCGCGCCGTTGAGCCGGATCATGCTCACACCGGGCGAACGCGCCGAAATTATCGTCACGGCGGTCCCCGGCGAAACCGTGACGCTGCGTTCTTACTCGCAGGACCTTGGCGTTTCCAACGCCCGGGCCGCCGAATCCGGCTCGCTCGACACCCTGGACATCATTGAGTTGCAGGCTGCATCCGTGCTGATGCCTGCCGCCCCGATCCCTGCGAAGCTTGGATCAGCGGCATATCCGGATCCCGCCCTGGCCGGGGACATGCAGATGTTCCAGCTCGGCGACAACGTCATCAACAGCAAACACATGGACATGGACCGGATCGACCTGGAGGTCAAGGCCGGGTCAACGCAGGCCTGGGCCGTGTTCAACGCCCACAACCAGCCGCACAACTTCCACATCCATGACGTCCAGTTTCAAATTCTCACGGTGGATAACAAGCCGCCCCCGCCGGAACTCGCCGGTTGGAAGGACACCGTCTACGTGCCACCGGGCGTGACCGTCCGGCTGCTCATGCAGTTCGGGAAACTCGCCGACCCCGTGGTCCCCTACATGTACCATTGCCATCTGCTGTGGCACGAGGACATGGGCATGATGGGCCAGTTCCTGGTGGTGGACGCCTGAGCGGCACGGATCACAGGATTTGTATGGCCGTCCGGATCAGCGGGCCTTCTTTGCGGCACCGTCATTGCGCAGGGCCCGCTCCATCCCGCGGTCCGGGACCAGCCAAATGCCGGCGACGATCGCATAGGCCGCCAGCCCAAATGCGGGGGATGCAAAGGTCAGTGCGCAGCCGGCCACGTAAATGACAGGGGAGATGCGGGCCTTGATGTTCCTGCCAAGCGCGGCGTTCAGCGGCCCGTCGGGACCCTGCTGCCGGATAAACAGGGACTGCAGGATGGCATAAGCGATCGCAGCCAGCAGCAAGTTCACACCGTAAATGAAAACCGGGACGGTGGCGAAGCCGGATTCGTCCATCCAGCGAGTCATGAACGGCACCAGCGACAGCCAGAACAGCAGATGCAGGTTGGCCCACAGGATTCCGCCGGTGACATCATTGGCCAGCTTGATCATGTGATGGTGGTTGTTCCAGTAGATTCCGACGTAAATGAAGCTCAGCAGATAGCTCAGCAGCGACGGGTAGATGCTCGCCAGGCCTGCCCAGTCCGCCGTCTCCGGAGTCCTGAATTCCAGCACCATGATGGTGATGATGATGGCCAGCACACCGTCACTGAGTGCCTCGAGCCTGTTCTTTTCCATGACGCCCCTGTGTGGCTGTCTTTTCGCTTGGCTGTTAGGCCCGGGCGATAATTTCTCCGTTGGGCATGATGAACCAGCCGTCTTCGCTGGCGCCCCAGGCCCGCCAGCCCGCCGAGATCCGCGCCAGAGTCGCTGCGTCGGCGAAGCCGTAGCCGACGGCCTGTTCGGCAAATGCGGAGCCCGTCACCCTGTCCGCCCAGACTCCCGAGAGCCAGGCCCGCTGCTCCGGTGTTGCGTACAGCCAGTTGGCGGACGACGGCGTGAGCTCAGTAAATCCTGCGGCTTGGGCCCAGTGCAGCAACCGTCGCCCGGCGTCGGGTTCCGCCTGGTTGTGCCTCGCCACCTGTTGGTACAGCGCCATCCATTCATCCAGTTCGGGCAGTTGCGGATACCAGGACATGCCGTGGAAGTCGGCGTCCCGCACGGCCACGATGCCGCCGAGTTTTGCCACGCGCCGCATTTCCTGCAGCGCCGCTACGGGGTCCGTCAGGTGCTGCAGGACTTGGTGGGCATGCACCACGTCGAAGCTCTCATCGGGGAAGTCCAGTTGGTAGACGTCGCCGGTGTCAAAGCTGAGATTGGCCAGGTGCTGGTCTGTGGCCAGCGCCGTTGCGGCTGCCACGACTTCCGGTGCGCGATCCAGTCCCAACACCTGGCCGGGAGCCACGAGCCGGGCGAAGTCGGCCGTGATGGTGCCGGGGCCCGAGCCCACATCGAGCACGCTGAGCCCGTGGGTGAGGTGCGGGATCAGGTACGCCGCGGAGTTTCCCGCCGTCCTGGAGGTGTGGGACCGCAACACACTCTCGTGGTGGCCGTGCGTATAGACGTCGCCGCGGTCCGGCTGCTCATTGTTCGCTTGAATGGGGTCGTGTTGTTGGCTGGGGCTGGGCTCGGACTGCTGGCCGTGGCTGGATTGCTCACTCATATGTGGCAGAGTACGCCCGTTCTCCCGGATGCGGCCAGCGCCGTCCAAAAATGATCCCGATCCCGCTCAACGATCCCTTGAACTCGCCATCCCGGGCTCAGAAAGCGGGATCGGTGTCCTTTTCCGTGCAGGCCGCGACACAGGCCGCCCGTCCCCAAAGCACCCCCGCACAAGGTGGCGCTGGGCACAAAATCCGGCCATCCGGCGTCGTGCTTGTTCGCCTAAAGTGAAAGTTGAGCCTACTACGCTCAACTTCATTTGACATGGAAGTGAGTGTGAGTAGAGTTGAGTGCAGAACGCTCAATACCGCTGGTTGAGCGACCCCGCCACCTCGGCGGCCTTGTTCGCAGCGGCTCATGAAAGGAACCACTTATGTCACGTGCCGTAGGTATTGACCTCGGAACCACCAACTCTGTTGTATCCGTCCTGGAAGGTGGCGAGCCCACCGTCATCGCCAACGCCGAAGGCGGCCGCACCACGCCGTCCGTCGTGGCCTTCTCCAAGACCGGCGAAGTCCTGGTCGGCGAAATCGCCAAGCGCCAGGCAGTCAACAACATCGACCGCACCATCTCCTCAGTCAAGCGCCACATGGGCACCGACTGGAGCGTGGACATCGATGACAAGAAGTACACGGCGCAGGAAGTCTCCGCGCGCATCCTGATGAAGCTCAAGAACGACGCCGAAGCGTACCTGGGCGAAAAGGTCACCGACGCTGTGGTCACCGTCCCGGCCTACTTCAACGACGCCGAGCGCCAGGCCACGAAGGAAGCCGGCGAAATCGCTGGTCTGAACGTGCTGCGCATTGTCAACGAGCCCACCGCCGCAGCCTTGGCATACGGCCTGGAAAAGGGCAAGGAAGACGAGCTCATCCTCGTATTCGACCTCGGTGGCGGAACGTTCGACGTGTCCCTGCTGGAAGTTGGCAAGGACGAAGATGACTTCTCCACCATCCAGGTTCGCGCGACCTATGGCGACAACCGCCTCGGCGGCGACGACTGGGACCAGCGCATCGTTGACTACCTGCTGAACCAGCTCAAGGTCAAGGGCATCGACCTGTCCAAGGACAAGATCGCCCTGCAGCGTTTGAAGGAAGCAGCCGAGCAGGCCAAGAAGGAACTCTCCTCCTCGTCCAGCACCAGCGTTTCCCTGCAGTACCTCTCCGTTACCGCTGACGGCCCGGTCCACCTGGACGAGCAGCTGACCCGCGCCAAGCTCCAGGAACTGACCAAGGACCTGCTTGAGCGCACCAAGAAGCCGTTCAACGACGTCATCAAGGAAGCCGGCATCAAGGTTTCTGACATCGACCACATCGTGCTCGTCGGCGGCTCCACCCGCATGCCCGCCGTCGTCGAACTGGTCAAGGAACTGGCCGGCGGCAAGGAGCCCAACAAGGGCGTCAACCCGGATGAGGTTGTGGCCGTTGGTGCCGCACTGCAGGCCGGTGTCCTGAAGGGCGAGCGCAAGGACGTTCTGCTCATCGACGTCACCCCGCTGTCCCTCGGTATCGAAACCAAGGGTGGAGTGATGACCAACCTGATCGAGCGCAATACGGCCATCCCCACCAAGCGTTCCGAGACCTTCACCACCGCTGATGACAACCAGCCGTCAGTGGCCATCCAGGTCTTCCAGGGCGAGCGCCAGTTCACCCGCGACAACAAGCCGCTGGGCACGTTCGAGCTGACCGGCATCGCGCCGGCTCCGCGCGGCGTCCCGCAGGTTGAGGTCACCTTCGACATCGACGCCAACGGCATCGTGCACGTGTCCGCCAAGGACAAGGGCACCGGCGTTGAGCAGTCAATGACCATCACGGGCGGCTCCTCGCTGTCCAAGGATGACATTGAGCGCATGGTTCGCGAAGCCGAAGAGCACGCAGCTGAGGACAAGGAACGCCGCGAGGCAGCCGATCTGCGCAACTCCGCAGAGCAGCTGCACTACTCGGTGGACAAGGTTCTGGCCGACAACGACGACAAGCTTTCCGATGAGGTCAAGAACCCCGTCAAGGAAGATGTCACCGCCCTCAAAACCGCCCTTGCCGGCGATGACGACGCAGCCGTGAAGACCGCGTTTGAGAAGCTGCAGGCTTCACAGTCCTCACTGGGCGAGGCCATCTACGCCGCAGCCCAGGCTGAGGGTGCAACGGCCGACGCCGGTGCTTCCTCTTCCGACGGCGCCGCTTCTTCCGAGGCCGGCGCGGACGAGGACATCGTTGACGCCGAGATCATCGACGAAGACGCAGACGAGAAGAAGTAAGCATGTCTGAATCTGTAAACCCCGAAGAGGTCCCGGAGAACGAGCCTGCCAATCCGGCCGGCGAGCCTGCGCAGACCCCCGATGGTGACGCGCTGTCACAGGCCGAGGAGATCCTCAACGGTGTTGAGGTTCCTGCCGAGGATTCTGTGGCACAGGGTGCAGCCGCTGACGAGGCTGCAGAGCTGAAGAACGACCTTCTTCGCTTGCAGGCCGAGTACGTCAACTACCGCAAGCGCGTCGAGCGCGACCGGGCAGTTGCCGGGCAGATGGCGGTCATCGGCGTGCTGAACGCCATCCTGCCCGTCATGGATGACATCGACGCGGCCCGTGCCCACGGCGACTTGGAAGATGGCCCGTTTGCGGCCATCGCCACGAAGCTGGAAACCACGCTGACCACGTACGGCCTGGAGCGAATCGACGCCATCGGCGTTCCCTTCGACCCGACCGTGCACGAGGCGCTCATCCAGCAGCCCGCCGCTGACATTGAGGTTGACACCGTCAGCCAGGTGCTGCGCAACGGCTACAAGTCCGGTGAGCGTATTCTGCGCGCCGCACAGGTGATCGTGGCAGTACCCGAGTAACAACTGATTCAAACCAATGGTGGGGCTGCCCGAGACTCAATGTCCCGGGCGGCCCCACCAACGGTGCAGCTACACCCCACAAACTTTTAGAAAGGAGGCGTCTTGGCAAGTCAGGATTGGGTCGAGAAAGACTTTTACAAAATCCTAGGTGTGTCCAAAGATGCATCGGATGCCGACATCAAGAAGGCCTACCGAAAGCTGGCCCGCAAGTATCACCCGGATACAAACTCCGGTGATCCCCAGGCGGAAAAGACTTTCAAGGACGTCTCCGAAGCGTATTCAGTGCTCTCCAGCAAGGAAGACCGCGAACAGTATGACGCCATCCGGGCCATGGGCGGCGGCGCCCGCTTCAGTGCAGGCGGCACCGGCCACAACGGTGGCGGCGGCGGCTTTGAAGACGTCTTCGGAGACCTCTTTGGCGGCGGCCGCGGCGCACCCCGTGGCAACCAGGGCTTTGGCAACCAGGGCTTTGGCGGCTCGGGCCTGCCACCGGAATTCGCTGACCTGTTCGGTGGCGGCGGCGGAGGCTTTGGCGGGGGCGGTTTCCAGCCACCACCCACCAAGGGCGCAGACCGCACGGCCAGCACTACGATTTCTTTTGCCGGTTCCATCAACGGAACCAAGATCGGCCTGCGCGAACCCAATGGCGAGGTCATCGATGTGCGCATCCCCGCGGGCATCAAGGACGGCCAGAAGGTCCGCGTCAAGGGCAAGGGCCAGCCAGGGGCGGCAGGTCCCGGAGACTTGATGGTCACCGTGAACGTCAAGCCGCACGATTTCTTCGTCCGTGACGGCAACAACATCCGCATCCATGTCCCGGTCACCTTCCCGGAGGCCGTGCTGGGAGCCGATATCAGCGTCCCAACCCTCGCCGGCGACACTGTCCGTGTCCGCGTGCCTGCCGGTACGCCGTCGGGCCGCAGCTTGCGGGTCAAGGGTGCCGGTGTCAAGACCAAGAAGGGCGACGGCGACCTCCTCGTCACGATCGACGTGGCAGTTCCGCAAAAGCTCAGCAAGGAAGCCGAGGACGCGGTGCGCGCCTTTGCGGAAGCCACTGCCGATGGCGATCCCCGCGCAGCACTGGCGGCGAAAGCCAAGCTCTAATCCCCAGCCCCTCCCGCTGCTCGCAGGCTCGCAGCGGGGCCCTCGGGGCTGGTGGCCCAGCCACCCGCACCGGGGACTCGCAAACCCGCAGGGGCCCCGCACCGGGGCCCTGATCCGGCTTGCCCAGCAAAACCGTAAGGAAGGAGATCACAATGATTGTTGACCCGTACGCGCCCATCTTTGTGATTTCCGTTGCGGCCGAACTGGCAGAGATGCATCCGCAGACGCTGCGCCAGTATGACCGGCTGGGCATCGTCAAGCCCAGCCGGGCACCCGGCCGGGCCAGGCGCTACTCGCAACACGATGTGGAGATGCTCCGGGAAGTCCAGCGCCTTTCACAGGCGGGGGTTTCCCTTGAAGGTATCCGGCGCATCATGGAGTTGGAAAACCAGGTCGAGACGTTGCGCGCCAAGGTTGTTGAGCTGAGCGGCGAACTGGCAGCGATGGCTGCTGAAAACCAGTCGCGCCCGCTCCGGCAGAACAGCCGCGTGTTTGCTGCCGGCCTGACCGGCGGCGACATTGTGGCCCTGGCCCGCGGCCAGCGCCCGCGCCCGCGCAGCCAGGCCGTGGTGATCTGGCGCCCCCAGCGGTAGGGGCCGTCCCCCACAAAAAATCGATGCTGCACTTGTTAGACCGAAATCACGGAAAAATGGCGAAATCGGTCCAACAAGTGCAGCATCGATCGGGGGAGATCAGGGAGGGGTCAGTCGCTGAACAGACCCGCCAGGTCGGTGCCTGTCAATGCGCCGCCGGACAGGGAGTCACCGCTCATGACATCCGAGAACAGCTGCGACTTTTTCGCCTTCAGCGCCATGACCTTTTCCTCGATGGTGTCCTTGGCAACCAGCCGGTACACCATCACGTTCTTCTTCTGCCCAATGCGGTGCGTGCGGTCCACGGCCTGCGCCTCGGACGCCGGATTCCACCAGGGGTCCAGGATGAAGACGTAGTCGGCCTCGGTCAGGTTCAAACCAAATCCACCGGCCTTGAGGCTGATCAGGAACAGCGGCGCATCACCATTTTTGAATTCATCGACGACGGCGGCCCTGTTGCGGGTGCCTCCGTCCAGGTAGGTGAAGTCGATGCCCTCGGCGATGAGCCTTTCCCGAACCTTGCCCAGGAAGCCCGTGAACTGGCTGAAAATCAGGGCACGGTGCCCCTCCTTCACCACGTCCTCCAGCTGTTCAAACAGCACATCCAGTTTGGAGGAACGGACCCCGGCCTGGCTCTCGTCCACCAACGTGACATCCAGGCTGAGCTGGCGCAGCAGCGTCAACGACTGGAAGATCGTGAAACGGTTCTTGTTCACATCCTTCAGCAGGCCCAGAATCTTCGCCCGTTCGCGCTGCAGGTGCGTCTGGTAGATCTTTTGGTGGCGCGGGTTCAGCTCCACCTCAAGGATCTGTTCCTGCTTCGCCGGCAGGTCGGCAATGACAGCTTCCTTGGTGCGCCGCAGCATGAGCGGCTTCACCCGTGAACGGAGCTTGGCCAGCAGCGTGGCGTTGGTGTTCTTCTCAATGGGCCGCTGGTAGAACTCGGCAAAGCGCTTGGGGCTGGGGAACAGGCCCGGAGCCACAATGGACAGCAGCGCCCACAACTCCATGAGGTTGTTTTCCATGGGTGTACCCGTGACGGCCAGCTTGAACGGGGCCTTGAGCTTCCGCGCGCACTGGTACGCCTTGGACTGGTGGTTCTTCACAAACTGGGCCTCGTCCAGGATCAGCCCGGAAAAGTCCTGCATTGCGTATTCGGCAAAATCGATGCGGAACAGTGCGTAGGACGTGATGACAATGTCGGCGCCGGCAAAGAAGTCGGCGGAATCCATCCCGCTCTTGGCAAACGTTTCCGAGACCGTGACAACCTTGAGCCCGGGCGCAAACTTCACACTTTCACTGGCCCAGTTGCCCACCACGGACGTCGGGGCAACCACCAAGAATGGGGGCATGGCCCCGGCCATTTCCGCCTTGACCTGGCACATCAGCGCCAGCGTCTGCACCGTCTTGCCCAAACCCATGTCATCGGCAAGCACCCCGCCCAGCCCATTGCTGTACAGGAAGTGCAGCCAGTTGAAGCCATCGAGCTGGTACGGGCGCAAGGTTGCGTTCAGCCCGGCAGGGGCCGGCAGCGGAACGGCAGGGCCGCCGTCGAGCAATCCAGAAATAGCCTTGCGCCACGCCTGCGCCTGCTCGTCCACAATGCCCAGCTGGGCCAGTTCATCCCACAGCCCGGCCTGGAAACGGCTGATCCGCAGCTGCCCGTCCTTGACGTCGTTGAGGCTGCGCGCTTCATCGATCAGTGCCCGCAGCTGGTGCAGTTCGGGGCGGTCAAGGGAGAAGTAGGCGCCGCTGGGCAGCAGCATGCGCGTCTGCCCAGCCGCCAGTGCGGAGAACACGGCGGCGAAGGACACGTACTGTCCCTCCAGGGTGATGACGATGCCCAGGTCGAACCAGTCGCGCTCGTCGGTGGCCTTGGTGGAAATTGTGACGATCGGCGCCTCGGTGACCTCCCGGTAGCTGGCAATGTCGCCCGACGTCTCAACCTCAACGCCCGTGCACTCCTGCAGCCGCGGCAGGACGGTTTCGGTGAAGGTGAGCGTGTCCAGCCCGGTCAGAGTCGCGGAAGCGGCCAGCGTCGGCTCGCCCCAGGCGTTGTTGGCTGCGACGCCCATGGCCGTGATGTCCTCCCACGGCCGGCCCACCGCCTCCAACAACCGGGCCTCGGCACCGCTGTCTCGCACAGCATGTTCGCCCAGCTCCGGCCACAGCGGCAGCGAGGTAATCCGGGTGCCCACAGGGTAGTGCCATTCCCAGTGCAGCCGCACGGTGTGGTCGCCGCCAAACGCCGCCAAGAGCGACAGCGTGGGCTCCACATACGCCGGCAGCTCCACCGAATGGTCCGCCGACACCACGGGGGCGGCCTGCTTCAGCTGCGGATAAAACTGGGTCAGGAACTTCTCCCGCGCCTGCTCCGGTACGTGAACCGTCTCCTTGCGCAGCGCAAAATCAAGCATCTGGGGGGAGACATCCGCGGGCAGCGGTGCCAGCGTGACATTGCCACGCACGACGGCGGTGCGGCCTGGGGCGGCACCGCCCGCCGTTGCGGCGGGGTCTGCCAGGTCGCTGAAAAAAAGTCCGCTGACAGGGTTTCCGACGCGGCCGATGATCTCGGCCTCGATGGGTGCGCCATCCACCTCAATGAGCGGCCCCACGTCCAGGCCGTCCGTGCCCTGGCTGACATCAAGCGCCAGGGCGGCCTCATGGGACATGATGCGCACGGGGTCGCCGCTGCCGGACTGGATGAGTGCGACGCCGTTCTTGTTGGCGGAGTAAAGCATCTGCCACAGATTGCGCCCGGCAAAGTCGTTCAACGACAGCCAGGCGCCGGCGGCACCGTTGTTGTACTGCCGTGGGCTGTGCGAGGACAGGAATTCGCTGAGCCAGTCCAGCTGGGTGCGGTCGTGCGCGCCACCGTAGGACAGATAACCAAGGGTGGCCCAGCTGACGCCGGACTTGACCCACTTCCCGCGCGTGCCCATGACCACGGGGCGGACGTTCAGGACCGGTTCGGAGGGTACGCTGGCGCCCCGGCCGCGGTAGGAAAAGCGTGGCGGCGGAACGTGCAACTCAAATTGCAGGCCCAGTGCCGGGGTGTCCTGGCTGGGGGTCGCGGCTGCCGGGGGAAGCAGGGCCGAGAGGGCCGCTTCCCATGATTCAACGGCTGGCTCACTGCTTGCCTGGGACGGGGCGGCGGCCTTCTTGCCGTCCTTGGCCTTGGCCAGGAGGGTCTCCAGAAACGTTGGCTCCTGGGGCGCATCCTCGGGCAGGAAGAAATCGGTGAAGGAAATATCGCTCTCGGCCGCGGCGATCAAGGCAACAACGTGCTTGCAATTTTGGCGCACCGGGCAGTTGCAGATGCCCACGCGACAGGCGATGACACCGTCGTGCTCGCGGACCAGCTTCGCCGTGGACCGGTACTCCATCGTGGTGCCGGCCACCCTGCCGGACAGCAGCCCGGTGTCCGGCTCCAGCGTAATGTCACTGACCCGGTCCTGATCGGCGTAGGCTCGGCCCGCGGCAATGGAATTCGCGGTGAACTCGGCGATCCGCGTCATCAGACGAGGACCAGCGGAGGAGGACGTCACAGAACTTTTCCACCTGTCAATTGGGGGTGGTTCAAGAGAGCGAACCACATCTATCAATCCTACGCAGTATTGGCGCCCACGTTTACCCCAAGCATCCCTCCGGCGAAAAAGGGTTGCTGAGGGGGTTTCGCCAAAGCGTGACGCCGGAGGTCGGCCCCTTCCTCGCAACGGTGGGCTCACGCCGTCATGCTTGGGCCGCGTGCCGGGGTAGTTATTACCATCCGCCCCCGGTGCGGACAGATCTGACTGTCGCCGGGGTAGTTATTACCATCCGCCCCCGGTGCACCGGCCGCAAATGGCAATAACTACCCCCCGGGTCTGAAAAGTGGTCTGAAAAGCGGAAGCACGACGGCGGTGGGTTGGGGAACGCGCCCGGCCCACCGCTGTCGTGCTTCAGACAGACCTACTTCCGTGCCGGCTCCAGCGGTTTCTTCGCCGGTGTCTTCACAAAGAACAAGGTGAAGATCAGGGCCACGATGGCCGTGACCACCAGCAGCGAGAGGCCGATGGCGTACTTATAATTCTCCGCCGAAGGGTTGTAGGTCATACCCATGATCAGCGGCGGGAAGTAGCCGCCCAGGCCGCCGGCGGCACTGACAATGCCGCTGATGGTGCCGACCTTGCCGTCCGGGGACAACGTGCCAACCCAGGCGAAGACGCCGCCCGTGCCCAGGCCAAGTGCTGCGGCCAGGGCCAGGAAGATGGGTCCGGCCTGAACGTCGGCGGCCGGTTCCAGCGCCACGAAGAAGCCAAGGATGGCCACGCCTGCCAGGGAGGCCAGCACAACAGGCTTGGACCCGATCTTGTCAGCGAGCACGCCGCCAATGGGTCGGGCGATCACGGCGGCCAGAGCAAAACCTGCCGTTCGGGCACCCGCAGCGCTCGGGTCAAAGGCGTACACATCGCGCAGATATGTGGGCAGGTACGTGGCGAAGGAGACAAAGCCGCCAAAGACCACGGCGTACAGGAAGCACATTTTCCACGTCACCGCCAGCTTTGAGGCGTCGATCAGCTTCGGCATGACCGGGGACTTGTTGGGCTTCCAATCGGGCGCGTCCTTCATGAACACCCACACCAGGACGGCCATGACGGCCAGGATTCCGGCAATCAGCAGGTGCGTGGGCACATACCCGATCGATGCGACCAGGCGTGGGTTCAGGAACGCGGCCAGGGCGGTGCCGCCCATGCCGGCGCCAAACACGCCCGTGGCAAAACCGCGCCGTGCCGGCGGGTACCAGGCGCTGACAAACGGGATGCCGACGGCAAACACCGTGCCGGCAACACCCAACAGGAAGCCGGCCGCAAGCACTAGGACGAATGAGTTCAGTGCCCCTCCCAACGCAACCAGCAGCACTGTGGGAATCGTGGCGACGAGTACGAATGTGAACAGGGCCCGGCCGCCAAACCTGTCTGTCATGGTGCCCACAACAATGCGGCCCAGTGAGCCGACAAAGATCGGCATGGCCACCAGGATGCCCATGGTCCCGGCCGAGAGTTCCATGTTTTTGGCGTAGTGGGTGCTCAAGGTGGCGATGATGTTCCAAGCCCAGAAGCCGACTACCGAGGCCGCTGTGGCCAAGACCAGGTTGCGGACTTGCCCTGGTATTGCGGGGGGCTTTGCCTTGGTTGGTGCAGTTGCCATGGTTGCTCCTGGGAGGGTCGGCTCGAGCAGTCGAACAAAGAACTTTGATGTTGCCGGTTATCGCTTGCTGGTGTCGCGGTCGTGCGTGCCCACCTCGGACCAGCCGTCACGGGGCGCAACGCTGGCGCCCTTGTCCCGCGAGCGGTACACAATGTACGGGCGGAACAGGTAGTGCAGCGGTGCCGTGAAGGCGTGGACAAGACGGGTGAACGGCCACACGATGAACAGCGCCATGCCCACCAGTGTGTGGAGGTGGAAGGCGAACGGCGCCGCAGCCATGGCGGCAATGTCCGGCTGGAAGATGAACAGCGAGCGGAACCACGGCGAAACGGTGTCCCGGTACGTCAGGTCGTGGTCGGGCCAGAACACGCTGGCCAGGGTGATCCACAAACCAAACACGATGGCCGCCACGAGGACCACGTACATGAGTTTGTCGTTCTTGGTGGTCGCCATGAACACGGGCCCGGTCTTGCGGCGGCGGTAGATCAGCAGCACAATGCCGCCGAGCGTGCCGACACCGGCAATCGTGCCGACAAACAAGGCGTTGAAGTGGTAGATGTTTTCCGTCATGCCGACGGCTTCGGTCCAGGATTTTGGGATCACCAGGCCAAAGACGTGCCCGGCAATGACGGCGAGCAGGCCAAAGTGGAACACGGGCGAGCCGATGCGCAGCAGCTTCGATTCATATAGCTGCGAGGAGCGCGTGGTCCAGCCGAATTGGTCGTATTTGTAGCGCCAGATGGAGCCGCCCACCAGGATGACAACCATGACGTAGGGCAGCACGCCCCAGAGGAAGATGTCCATTGTGTTAGGCCCCTCTCATGGGCAGCAGCCGCGGGTCGTACGGGTCAAGTCCCACGGATTCGGTGGGCGGGCCGAAGCCTGCCATCCGCATGACGGCTTGTTCGTCCGCCGGGGAGGCACCCGGCAGCGTGTGGCACAGGGCCTGCATGATCTCGCTGTGCGGCAAGTTGTCGCGCTGCAGGCCAAACTTGATCAGTTCAAGGCTGGGCCGGTATTGCGCCAGCAGTTCCTTGCCCGTCACCATGTCCACGGTGGCCGCATATTCGAGCACCATGGGCAGGAAATCGGGCAGTTCCCCGCGCGTGTCCACGAGCGTGTCCTGGCCGCGGTACACCTTCTTGAACGCGCCCAGCACCTCCCCGCGCCGGCGGGTATCGCCGTCGGTCCAGTAGGAAAGGTGCAGCGCGTGCCGCTTGCCGAGGTCGAATTCCTGCACATATTGTCCCTGCAGCGCCATCAAATCCGTGTTCTCCAGCCTGGAAAGCACGACGGCGAATGGCTCGCTGGCGCCGGCAAACTCACCGAGGGCGGCACGCATCATGGGCACCCGGCTGACGAGGAGCTCATCGGGGTAGGACAGGCACCAGGCCGCAGCCAGAAACGTTATCTGGTCCTTCTTGCTCACGTCCTGGTGGTTGCCGGGCCCGGTCATGAGCCGCCACCGCCTTCCAGCGCTTCCTCGCGGTTCCCCGCGGGAGGCTCGGCCGGGTGCCGTTGCGGGAACATTCCGGCCGGTGCACCGTTGCCGTCCCAGTTCAGCAGGTTCACCCGGCCGCGCAGCGTGTCGGCTCCGGCGACCGAGTCGGAGGTCTGCCTGTCCCGGAGGGCGTTGAAGGTCTCGACGGCCACCGGGGTGGGGCGTCCGCTGGCCTCACCGAACGGGGAGTCGCCCATGGCACCCATGCCGGGTCCGCCGTCGAAATCCAGGGAACAGCCCATTTCCTCCAGGTCGTGCGCCTGCTCGGCGTGCGCCTTGGGAATCACGTACCGTTCCTCGTACTTGGCGATGGCCATGAGCCGGTACATCTCATACATGGTGGCCCCGTCCATGCCCACGGCGGCGGGGATGGACTCGTCGGGCTCATTGCCCAGCGAGATGCCGCGCATGTAGGCGCGCATGGCGGCCAGCTTTTGCAGCACACCGGTGACCAGGTCCGCGTCCCCGGCGGTGAACAGCTCGGCCAGGTACTCAACGGGGATGCGCAGCGCGTCAATGGCGCCAAACAAGACGTCCTTGTCCTCGGCGTCGTGGCCCTGGTCGCGCAGCAGGTCAACCACGGGGGACAGTGGCGGGATGTACCAAACCATGGGCATGGTGCGGTATTCCGGGTGCAGCGGCAGGGCCACCTTGTACACCTTGGTCAGCGCGTACACGGGTGACTTCTGCGCAGCCTCGATCCAGTCGTCCTGGATGCCTTGTTCGCGGGCGGCCTTGATGACGGCTGGGTCGTTGGGGTCCAGCAGCACGTCCATCTGCGACTGGTACAGGTCCTGCGGATCCGTGACCGAGGCAGCAGCGGTGACGGCATCGGCGTCGTACAGGAAAAGCCCCAGGTACCGCAGGCGGCCCACACAGGTTTCCGAGCATACGGTGGGCAGGCCCACTTCGATGCGGGGGTAGCAGAACGTGCACTTCTCGGCCTTGCCGGTCTTGTGGTTGAAGTAGATCTTCTTGTACGGGCAGCCGGTCATGCACTGGCGCCAGCCGCGGCACTGGTCCTGGTCAACCAGCACAATGCCGTCCTCGACGCGCTTGTAAATGGCGCCGGACGGGCAGGAGGCCATGCAGGACGGGTTCAGGCAGTGCTCGCAAATGCGCGGCAGGTAGAACATGAACGTCTGCTCAAACTCAAACTTGATCTTGTCCTCGGACTCGCGGCGCAACTTCTCCACGATCGGGTCAAGATGGCCCAGCTCGGAGGTGCCGCCCAGGTTATCGTCCCAATTTGCGCTCCACGTGATCTTCGTGTCCTTGCCCGTGATCAGGGACTTGGGCCGAGCCACCGGGAAGTCGTCGCCCAGCGGGGCATCAACAAGGGTTTTGTAGTCGTAGGTCCAAGGCTCGTAGTAGTCCTTGAGCTCCGGCTGGAGGGGGCTGGCGAAGAGGCCGAACAGCTTTTTCACACGCCCTCCGGCCTTGAGCTTCAGGCGTCCGCGCTTGTTCAGCTCCCAGCCGCCCTTCCACTTCTCCTGGTCCTCGTAGCGGCGCGGATAACCCTGCCCGGGGCGGGTTTCCACGTTGTTAAACCAGACGTATTCAACCCCTGCCCGGTTGGTCCAAGCCTGCTTGCACGTGACGGAGCACGTGTGGCAACCAATGCATTTGTCCAAGTTCATGACCATGCCCATTTGAGCCATAACACGCATTAGTACTGCACCTCCTGGGAACGGCGACGGATGGTGGAAACGTTGTCTCGCTGGTTTCCGGTGGGGCCAAGGTAGTTGAACGCGTACGTCAGCTGCGCGTACCCGCCGATCAAGTGCGAGGGTTTCACCAGCAGACGGGTGACCGAGTTGTGGATGCCGCCGCGGCGGCCGGTGGCCTCGGACTTGGGCACATCAATGGTGCGTTCCTGGGCGTGGTAAATGTAGGCGACTCCTTCGGGCATGCGGTGGCTGACCACCGCCCTGCCCACGAACACGCCGTTGGCATTGACACACTCAACCCATTCGTTGTCCTTAACATTGATCGAGCCGGCATCCTGCGGGCTCATCCACACGGTGGGGCCGCCGCGGGAGAGGGAGAGCATCAGCAGGTTGTCCTGGTATTCGGAATGGATGGACCACTTGGAGTGCGGCGTCAGGTAGCGCACCACAATTTCCTTGTCCCCATTGGGGCCAAGCTTCGGCTCGCCAAACAGCCGGTGCATGTCCAACGGGGGACGGTAGATCGGCAGGGCCTCGCCAATGTCGATCATCCAGTCGTGGTCAAGGAAGAAGTGCATGCGCCCGGTCAGCGTGTGGAACGGCTTGAGCCGCTCAATGTTCTGCGTGAACGGTGAGTAGCGCCGCCCGCCCGTCTCCGATCCCGACCATTCCGGGGAGGTGATGACCGGCTGCGGGCCGGCCTGGGTCATGGCGAAGGAGATGTGCTTCTCTTCGCTGCCCTCGGCCAGGTCAACGAGCTTCACACCGGTCTTGCGTTCAAGTTCCTTGAAGCCGGCGACGGCGAGCTGGCCGTTGGTGGTGCCGGAGAA
Organism: Arthrobacter sp. PAMC 25486; assembly: GCF_000785535.1. Classification (NCBI taxonomy): domain Bacteria; kingdom Bacillati; phylum Actinomycetota; class Actinomycetes; order Micrococcales; family Micrococcaceae; genus Arthrobacter; species Arthrobacter sp. PAMC 25486. The sequence continues at coordinate 3,104,380 of NZ_CP007595.1, forward strand.
CGTCAGGATGGCCTCCGCCATCTTCGCATCGGTGTCGATGGCCGGCCGGCCATGGGCCGCGCCGCCCATCATGACGCCGTTGGCCTTGGCCAGGTGGTCCAGTGCAGCATCCAGTTTGTAGGTGATGTCCTTGACGGTGAAGCCCAGCTTGTCCGCCAGAGGTCCGACGGCGGTGAGCTTGTTCGCGATGGCCGTGTAGTCCCGCTCCACAATGGTGAAGTTCGGCATGTTTTGGCCGGGGACGCCTTCGATTCCCTCCTTGCGCCAGTCGCGGACCACGCCGCCGGGCTGGGCGATCTGGCCCACGGTGTCGTGGATGAGCGGGACGCTGACCAGGTCCTTGCGGGTGCCCAGGTGTTTCACGGACTGGCGGGAGAATTCCTCGGCCAGCAGGGTGAATAGCTCAAAGTCGGTCTTGGTCTCCCACGGCGGGTCGATGGCCGGGGTGAAGGCGTGCACAAAGGGATGCATGTCGGTGGAGGAGAGGTCGTGCTTCTCATACCAGGTGGCGGCCGGGAACACGACGTCGGAGAGCAGGGTGGTGCTGGTCATGCGGAAGTCGGCCGACATCAGGAAGTCAAGCTTTCCCTCCGGTCCTTCCTCATGCCATGTCACGTCCTGCGGTTTCAACGATTCGTGGCTGTCCTGGCCCATGACGTTGTTGTGGGTGCCCAGCAGGTTCCGCAGGAAGTACTCGTTGCCCTTGGCGGAGGAGCCGAACAAGTTGGAGCGCCACAGCACCAGGGTGCGCGGCCAGTTTTCTGGGGCGTCGATGTCCTCGATGGCGGGGTTTACGGTGCGGTTCATGAGTGATTGCGCCACCCACGTCTTCTCATCCGGGGCCTCGCCTGCGGCGACCGCCGCGATGGCTTTGTCGGCTAGGTCGAGGGGGTTGGAATCGAACTGCGGGTAGAACGGCATCCAGCCCAGGCGCACGGACTGTGCCAGTGCGTCGGCTGTGTGCATGCCGTCGAGGTTGCCGGTGGACAGCGGCGACTTCAGCGCGTCGGCCGAGTAGCCGTCCTGGCGCCACTGGTCAGTGTGCATATACCAGTAGCCGGTGCCGATCATGGTGCGCGGCGGGCGCGACCAGTCCAGGCCGTTGGCCAGGGACACCCAACCCGTGATGGGGCGGCATTTTTCCTGGCCCACGTAGTGCGCCCAGCCGCCGCCGTTGCGGCCCATGCAGCCCGTCAGCATGACGAGCGCCAAGATGGCACGGTAGGTGGTGTCGCCGTGGAACCACTGGCAGATGCCGGCGCCCATGATGATCATGGAACGGCCCTTGGACTGCTCGGCGTTACGGGCGAATTCGCGGGCGACCCGGATGCAGGCCTGTGCCGGGACGGAGGTGACTTCCTCCTGCCAGGCGGGGGTGTAGGGGATGGAAACGTCGTTGTAGTCCTTGGCCCAGACGCCGGGAAGGCCGGTCCGGCCTACGCCGTACTGGGCGAGCATGAGGTCGTAGACGGTGGTGACCAGGTGCCCGCCCACCATTTTCGCCGGCACACCGCGGTGCATGATGGTGCCTGCACCTTCGGGGTCCTCAAAGCAGGGGAGCAGGATCTCCACGGACTCGGAGGTGACCTCATCCATGCTGAGGGCCGGTTCGATGCCGGTCAAATCAAGGTTCCACTTGCCCTCGCCCGTCTTGGAATATCTGTGGCCCATGGTGCCGTTGGGCACAAGCCCAGAGCCGGTGACCTTGTCGAAGAGCATGGTCTTGAACGCGGCGTCCTCGAGACTCTCCTGGCCGGGGACGAACGCAGCGGTGAGGAATTTCCCGGGAACGTAAGTCCCGTCGTCGTGCTTCTCCAAGCGGACCAAGAAAGGCAGGTCGGTGAACTGGCGGACATAGTCCTGGAAGAACGGGACCTGCCGGTCAACGAAGAATTCCTTCAGCGTCACGTGGCCCATGCCCATGGCGAGTGCGGCGTCAGTGCCGGCCTGGGCGGGAAGCCACTCGTCGGCGAACTTGGTGTTGTCCGCGTAATCGGGGCTGATGGCGATGACCTTCGTGCCGCGGTAGCGAACCTCCACCATCCAGTGCGCGTCCGGGGTGCGGGTGACGGGGACGTTGGAGCCCCACATCATCAGGTAGGTAGCGTCCCACCAGTCGCCGGATTCTGGGACGTCGGTCTGATCGCCGAACACTTGCGGGCTGGCGACGGGAAGGTCCGCGTACCAGTCGTAGAAGGAGGTCATGACGCCGCCGATGAGCTGCACAAAGCGGGTGCCGATCGCGTGGCTGACCATGGACATGGCCGGGATCGGGGAGAAGCCGGAGACGCGGTCGGGGCCGTACGTCTTGATGGTGTTCACGTGTGCGGCGGCGGCAATTTCCAGTGCCTCGGCCCAGGAGGTGCGGACGAGGCCGCCCTTGCCGCGGGCATTCTGGTAGCGCCTGCGCTTCTCGGGGTCCGTGGAGACTTCGGCGAACGCCAGGACGGGGTCCTTCAGGCGGGCCTTGGCCTCGCGGTACATTTCCACGAGCACGCCGCGGGCGTAAGGGAAGCGGACGCGGGTGGGGGAGTAGGTGTACCAGGAGAACGCGGCGCCGCGGGGGCAGCCGCGGGGCTCGTACTCGGGGCTGTCCGGGCCCACGGACGGGTAGTCGGTCTGCTGGGATTCCCACGTGATGATGCCGTCCTTGACGTACACCTTCCAGGAACACGAGCCCGTGCAGTTCACGCCGTGGGTGGAACGCACCACCTTGTCGTGGCTCCACCGGTCGCGGTAGAAGATGTCCCCAGCCCGGCCGCCCTCGCGAAACACGACCCGTGAATCATCCGTTTCATCCCATTTGGTGAAGAAACGGCCCAATTTCAACATTGCGTCAGACGCCGGTCCGTCTACCCCAGCGACAAAAGTTTCAGCAGTCATGGCCCCACCCTAGGGCGCCTTGCGGGCGAATTCTACGGTCCTGCTAATAGTCAACAGAAGGCTGATCTAATTCTTGCCTAATGTATGCGACTTTTAAGTTTCGTGGCAGGCAATGTGTCGTGGACCTTATGCAATATTAAGTTCGCCCGGGGGATTGTTACGGGTGGTTTGTGTTTGCCGAAAGCTGTTGATATTCGAGCGTTTGTGTGAGTGAGGGGGCCTGGATGTGCTGGATGCTTCGGGTGCGTGAGTGTCCGGATTTCGGTTCGGCCCAGAGCCGTCCTGGCGCCGTTTCAACGCCGGCGACCTGCGCCGCCGGCTACGTGAAGCCGGCGGTGGGGCCATGACTGTTCACTTTTTGTCCCAAAACGACGGCTTTGGGGCCAAGACTGTACTTTCATGGCGTGATGGGCATGCGGCGGCCTGAATTTGGCGGTTGTCCGCGTTTTGGGGCGCCGTCAGGGCGCCGGACGCCGTCCAGACCCTCTTCTTATCCGGAACAGCAGATACGACGGGTGGGTATCCCTAATCTGATTCGAGATGGCAGGTAAGCGGGGTTGCCGCCACAGGCACCCGGCCTAGCTGCCATCTCGAATCGACAAAGGGCATAACGCAAGGCGACCCGCCCAGCGCCGTCCCGGAACACGTCCGCTGGCGCGTCCATGGTCCGGCTGCCAAGGCGCGTGGGCCTTGGCGGCTGGGAGGGTCGGGAGAAGAGAAAGTTAGTTGCGGCGGAAGGCCAGGTCGAAGATGACCCGGCCGGCCTTGTGCGCCTTGCCCTCAAAACTGGTCAGTACGCGCCCGTCGAAGCGCGGAGCCCAGCCGCCGGCCTCATCCGGCTCATCACTTTGTTCGCAGTCGACTCCGCTGAGGCGCGCCGCGGTCAGGGGGCTCTCGGAGCCGGCGCGCTCGCCGTCGTGCATGTTGGAGAAGTCTGCCGAAGCATTGCCCACTTCCAGCATCTGCTCGGCGTAGGAGGACCAGTCGGTGGCCAGGCGCCAGGTGCCGCCGGGGGCCAGAACGCGGGCCACGAGTGGCGCGAAGGCGTCCTTCACCATGCGGCGCTTGTTGTGCTTCGTCTTGTGCCAGGGGTCGGGGAAGAATACCCAGACTTCGCTCACGGAACCGGCCGGCAGCATGGTGCTCAGGACCTCGGGTGCGTTTGCCTGGACCACACGGACGTTGCTGATCTTGTTGGCGACGAGCTTCTGGATGGTCTGGGCCAGGCCGGGCGTGTAGACCTCCACGGCCAGGAAGTCCTTGTCCGGGTTTTCCATGGCGGCGTGGATGACGGCGTCGCCCAAGCCCGAACCGATTTCGACGACGAGCGGGGCTGTGCGGCCGAATTCCTCCGCGGCGTCAAAGGCGTACTCCGGGTGGACGGAGGTGTCGGCGATATGGCGGGGGATGTCCACGGCCAGGTATGCGGAGTGTTCGTCCCAGGCCTTCTGGCGCTTGCCCTGCAGGCGGGTGCCGCGGCGTACAAATGACACCGTCTGCCTGCGGTAGGTGCCTTCGGCGGCCTGGGTTCCCGGGGTGATGGGCCGCGCCGAGCCGTCCTCCGTGCGGGGCGCACGCTGCTCGTCGCTGGCAGATGCGTCGGTCGCGGATGCATCGGTCGCTGCGGATGCGGGGGTTTCGGTGGCGGAAGCTGGGGTTTCACTCATCACCGTTAAGCGTACCGGGGATCGGCGGGCGTCCGTGAAGGGGCCGCCGTGCAGGCGCATCAGGTGCTGTTTCAAACTTCCTCAACGGCACCAGCCGCCCGGGCGAGCCGGGGCGAAGGTGAGATGCGGCACTAAGGTGAGTGCCCGGCGTCGTACCGCTGCTAGAATAGGACTACTTAATGTGCATCTCGCGCATTCTGCGTCGATGAACGCATGCAACTTGTCCCGCATTGATTTCGCTTCAAAGCATCTCGCGGTTGACTCGCTCTGGCATTGAATCGGCGAACCCGCTGTCAAAACTGACTGTGGGACGTTGAACCGCCTTACGAAAGATTCTCTCTTTACATGACAACTTTTGCTGCCCTTGGTGCGCCCAAGGAAATTGTTGCTTCACTCGCCGCCCAGGGCATCGAGGAAGCATTCCCCATTCAGGTCAAGACCTTGCCGGACACCCTTGCAGGCCGTGACGTGTTGGGCCGTGGCCGCACCGGCTCCGGCAAGACCATTGCCTTCGCCATCCCGCTCGTGGCCCGCCTGGCCGAGCGCGAAGCCCCTTACTTCCGCAAGCCCGGCCGCCCCATGGGCCTGGTCCTGGCGCCGACACGCGAGCTGGCCACCCAGCTGAACAACACCATCGAGCCGCTCGCCAAGGCGATGGGCTTGAACACCACAGTCATTTACGGCGGCGTCTCACAGGCCCGCCAGGAAAAGGCCCTGCGCGCCGGCGTTGACATTGTCATCGCCTGCCCGGGCCGCCTCGAAGACCTCATGAAGCAGCGCATCGTGTCGCTGGAAAACGTTGAGATCACCGTGCTGGATGAGGCCGACCACATGGCCGACCTCGGCTTCCTGCCCGTCGTCAAGCGCCTGCTCGACACCACCCCCACGCAGGGCCAGCGCATGCTGTTCTCCGCCACCTTGGATAACGGCGTGGACAAGATTGTCCAGCGCTACCTCTCCAACCAGCTCACCCACTCGGTGGACGAGGCCAAGGCCGCCGTCTCCACCATGGAACACCACGTACTTGTCGTTGGTGACCAGACGGTGAAGAAGCAGGTCATTGTTGAGCTCGCATCGGGTGAAGGCCGCCGCATCCTGTTCATGCGCACCAAGCACCACGCCCGCAAGCTTGCCAAGACCCTGACCGACGCCGGCATCCCCGCCGTCGACCTGCACGGCAACCTGTCGCAGAACGCCCGCGACCGGAACCTGGCCGAGTTCTCCACCGGCGACGTCCGCGTCCTGGTTGCCACCGACGTTGCCGCCCGCGGCGTGCACGTTGACGACATCGAACTGGTCATCCACGTCGACCCGCCCACAGAGCACAAGGCGTACCTGCACCGTTCAGGCCGCACCGCCCGTGCCGGATCCGACGGCGTCGTCGTCACCTTGACGCTCCCCGAGCAGCAGAGCGACGTCAAGAAGCTCATGCGCGCAGCCGGCGTGGACGTGAACTTTGAGCGCGTCACCACCAGCTCACCCGTGATCGCCTCGTTGGTGGGCGACGTTGCCGACAAGATTGACCCCCGCACCCGCGCAGCACTGCTCGCCTCGAAGCAGCCTGCACAGGGCGGCGGCACCTCAACCGGTGCAAACGCCCAGCGCAAGCGCGCCCGCACAGGCGCAGCCCCCACGGCCGGCGGTCGTGGCGGCCGCGGCGGACGTGGACGTGTTGCCTCCGAGGGTGGCTCGCGCGAAGGCGCGGCGGGCAACCGTTCCGAGCGTCGCGACGGCCAGGTCTCACGCCCGGCAGGCTCCGGCCGTCCGGCACGCAGCGGCGAGGGCCGTCCGGCCCGCGACGGCGACGTCGCCCGCGGACGCCGCGCACCCCAGGGTGGTTCACGCGAAGGCGCACGCGAAGGCGCACGTGAAGGTGCCGGTTCACGCGGCGGATCCAGCGTTGCCTGGTCCTCCAACACCGGCGGCACCTCCGGCGGCAGCTACAACGCCAACGGCGGCGACAAGTCCCGCCCGGCACGTTCCGGCGGACCCCGCCGCGCATCGGCTCCGGCTTCAAACCAGCGCCGCAGCCGCTAGCAGTTCCTAAACTGACCCGCAGAAAACGGCGAAAACCTTGAATTTCGGGGATTTTCGCCGTTTACTGCGGGTCAGATTTGTTTAATCAGGGCAAGCACGACGGCGGAACCCGACTTTTGCGTGCGGCCCGCCGGGCGCCGGGGTCACTGATGGCGGCGCGTGGGCACCCGGCCGGGGACGCGGCGTCGAACTTAATCTGAAGTGGTGGGCTCCGGCGGGGCCAGGTCCAAAAATGGCTCAAGGGCCTGCTTGAACGCCGGGAGATCTGCTTCGGCAATCGTGGTCACCCCGTAGTCGAGGGAGATGCTGCGCGGCTGCCCGGCGGAGCCCGCATATTCCTTGGCGGCAGCACCCGTGGTGTCCCGGTCCACGTTCACTATTGTCAAGGACAGCCACTGCGAGTCGGCATAGGCTGTGCCAGACCACCAGTAAAGTTTGTCCAGATCCGCCGTGCCGTACTTCTCCACCAGTTCCTCGTGCCATGCGGAGTCGTCCTTGAGCCTGTCGGCGTCGGGGGACAACTTCACCAGTCCAAGCCCCCGAGCGGTGGTGATGCGGTTGGTGACGGCCAGGATTCGTTCCCAATCGACGGTTTCGGCCGGGGCGGTGTTGCTGGCCCATGACACCGAGTTGAACGTGGTGGTCATGGCCTTGCCGCCGTATCCGTTGCCTTGGGCGGGATACCATCCGGCCTCGCCGCTGGCGGTCCACTGCAGCCCGAACTCTTCAGCCAGCGCTGCCTTGAGCTCGTCCAGAATTGCTGCTGAAACTCCTTCAGCGTCTTCTTTGATGGGCGCTGCGAGGAGTTCCTCAGGCAGCGAATAGGCATGGACCGGATAGTCCTTCCAGCTCACGCTGACCTCTTGCCCGGCAGTGTTGGTGTACGTGGTGGTTGGCGGAGCTGCGCAGGCGCCGAGCAACAATATTGAAAGCAGCACAGCCACAGTGCGAATTTTTGTCATTGGATGACCTTCCCCCCGAAAACCCCAAGTCTAGGCAAGGTGCGGCGCGCGATTCTCACCCCCTGGGATGAATTCCATGGCCTGCCATCAGCGACGAACCGCTGCGTTGGCCCAAAAGATGAAGGATCCAGCTTTTGGGTTGAACTCGGTCCAGGAACCCGAAAAACACGCTTCATGAGGCTTCCGCATGGTTAGTGTTGCAGGCATGGAAAAGCTAATGAACGTATTGCGAATTTGGGGTGCACCACTCACTGCTGTGGTGTTCACCCTTCTTTGGCTGGTCGGTGAGGCCGGGAGGATGGGGCCGTGGCCGGGCCTGCCCACCTGGAACGGAACCATGCCGCTCCTGCTATCAACCGCCTCCATCGCCGTCTCCGCCTGGAAGCACTACGTATCACTGGGGTTCACGGCTGCGCTGCTGCTCGGGCAGTTGCTCGGCCTGATACCGCCCATGGAAGCCAACCATTGGCCCATATATGTTGGTTCCTTCATGGCCTTGGCCTTCATTCAATGGACCGGCGATCGCCGTGCACGCGTCGTCTCCGTTGGATCCAACGCAGTTTTTCTGGTGCTTATGACAATCTTGCTGATGGCTGGGCAGTACGGCGACGGTGTGGGCTGGTACTCCAGTCCCGATGGGCAGCTGCTCAACCAGTCTGGCGGTGAAGCACTAAATCGACTGGTGTTTTCTTTGTGGGTCGGGGTGTTGCTGCTTCTGATCGCTGTGGGATTCGCCGCAGCCGGCCGTACACTCTCCCTCTACGAAGAACGCGGCGGGTTGTTCCAGGACCGCAATCTCGCCGTGGACACCCTGCGGCAGACCGAAGTTGACTTGATCATCGAACAGGAGAGAAGCCGTATTTCGCGCGATCTTCACGATGTGTTGGCCCATTCGCTCGCGGTCATTGCTGCCCAGTCCGACGGTGCCCGCTACATTAGTGCAGGCCAGCCTCAGCCAGTTCTCAACGCTCTGGAGAATATCTCCAGTGCTGCGCGGAGTGCCCTCGTGGATGCCCAGCGCGTGATCGAAGGCGCCGGTGATGGGGTTGCCGCACCCCAGCCTCGCTTCAGCGATGTGCTCCCCCTGATCGAAAGAATGCGGCAGGGCAGCCTGAAGATTTCCCACACCGAGTTGGGGACCCCTGTGGAACTGACCACCGGCGCGCAGGTTGCCGTGTTCCGGATAGTGCAGGAGTGCCTCACCAATGCGCTCAAACATGGTGGCAGGGGGATTCCCGTGATAGCGCATTTTGACTGGAGCGGCCCCGGGCTGACGCTGCATATTTCCTCTGATGTTCCCGACACGGCTACCCACCAGGCCGAAGAACCCCGCCAGGGCCGCGGCATCGCCGGCATGCGGGAACGCGCTCATTTGGCGGGTGGATGGATGAGTGCCGGGCCGGACGGCCAACAGTTCCGTGTGACAGTTTTCCTGCCCTACGGGATGCCACAAGACATGCCCGACGGCGTGGGCCCGGCAATCGAAAACGGTGCCGAGTGTGGCGGGTCGGGCCAGCAACGGGATGCGCTGGAGACGGCTGCTGCGGCGGGAAGCGGTCATAGTGGTTGATCCGGGATCCGCTATTACAGTGGCACTGGTTGACGACCAAGAACTTTTCCGGGCAGGCATACGCATGCTCGTCGAAAGCCAGCAGGACATGGAAATGGTGGGTGAGGCGGGCGACGGGGAGGAAGCGGTGTCTCTTGCCGCGCGGGTGAATCCCGAGGTCATGCTGATGGATTTGCGGATGCCGGTCATGGACGGTGTCACCGCCATCCGACGTATTGCTCAGGCATCGACTGCCGCCGGGACTGAGAAGCCGCGCATCATCGCACTGACCACTTTCAACCGCGACCAGGCCGTGGTGGAAGCTGTCCAGGCAGGGGCCAGCGGATATTTACTCAAGAGTGCGGAGCCCGAATTTCTGCTGTCGGCCATTCGCACCGTGCATTCGGGATACTCGGTCATTGCGCCGGGGACCGTTCAGGACCTGTTCAGGCACGCTGCCAGGACCTATCCAACGGAGGGACCCGATCTGTCCATACTCGATGCGCTCTCACCACGTGAACGGGACATCTTTCTGCTGGCAGCCAAGGGACTGGCCAACGCCGAGATTGCCGGCAGCTTGTTCGTTTCAGAGGCGACCGTCAAGACGCACCTGCGCAGCGTGTTGGATAAGTTCGGGCTGCGCACCAGGTTGCAGCTTGTAGCCTTCGCCTACGAACGCCGCCTCCTGGGATAGCCGCGACGAATTTCGTGCCCGGCGTCCTTGTCACCGCGCTGTCGTCGTTCTAGCGTTTTCGTCGTCCTAGCGTTTTAGGGATCAGAGCAGGAACCGACGAAGCGGGAGCGGAATCCGCAACACTACTGAGCCGGGTCAAATTGAACAGATGAATCATTCAGCTTTGGGATGAACTCCCGCCAAAATTTGGGTGAGTCAATTTCCATCATCACTGGGTGGAAATTTGCCATTTAACTTCTGCGAATTTGTCTCGGGCATAGATGGTGACGACGATGTCTCCCGCGTCAATCTCGACCCGTCTATTTTGAACTTTTTTGTCGCAGGTCACTGTGTAAAGATTGCTCTTTTCAGAGGACCCGATTTGAAAGACGACTGGTCCCGTCGAGTCGCAGACGACATCCATATCCACTGTCCTGGCGGCATGTGAAATGAAATTGGTTCCCGTAGCTGTTTCGATGTGGTCGTATCCGCTAGTTGACAACCCCTCGGGTTGAATCGGCAGTTCGGTTTCCCCGATGTCCTGACTGTGCATATCCGCAAATTGCGAACTCTCAAGAGGACTTGTTGCAGGTTCGGCGGAAGGTGTGTTTGCGCCCGAGGTGCATGCGGTCATGCTTAGAAGGATCATCCCCGCTGCGGCCCATCGCTCTGCGTATTGTCTCAACTGTTGTGACATGACGACCTAACGTTTTGAGTGGCTGGACTCAACGCCATGCTACACAGGCTGTCCGTCGCTCTCTGTTGAAGGTCAGCAGGAAATTGTGATTGTTAGGATGTCCCCGACGACTGAGTTGCAGGCGGTGGTCATGATTTGGGGGCTTCTGCCCATGATCGAACGGCCAGGGCAGCTATAGCCGGACTGTTCCGGCGACGCACCTGGTCACGTGTCCGCCAACCCAGATGGCTTCACCTTCCACACCGATGTGCACCCGGCCCAGCCGGTGCAGAACTGTCCCCTGGGACACCACGTATTGTGGTGGCGCGATCCCCGTGTCAGTCAGCCATCGGGCAAGTCCTGCGTTCAGGCTGCCGGTCACTGGGTCCTCCCACACCGCGTCCCCGCCAAAGAAGGCCCGCACCTCAAATTGGGTCTCCCCGCCGGGGCTGCAGGGGCCAACCACACCAATCTCGAGGTCACCCAACTTTCCGGGATCCGGGCGCAGCGCCAAAATATCGTCCGAAGATGCCAGCCGGACGCCAATCCAGCGGGGGCCGTTGACCAGCCAGGACGAATCGAGAATCTGTCCTCGGGCAATCCCCAAGACGCCGGCAATGTGTTGCAGATCGGTTTCCGCAACAGCCTCATAGCGGGTCAGTGGGGGTGCCTCGAACGCCATGACATCCCCGTCGACGCGGACGCGGACCAGCCCGGCCGCGCACTCCTGCACGACAAACCCGCCAGGCCCCACCGTCCCGCCTGCATCCAGCCATGCCTTCGCGGTTCCCAACGTGGGGTGACCGGCGAACGGAAGTTCCTCGCTCGCCGTAAAGATCCTGACACGGTAGTCAGCCTGGGGATCGGCAGGGGCAAGCAGAAACGTTGTTTCGGCCAGGTTGGTCCAGTTGGCAAACTGTTGCATGTCCGCGGAACTCAGGCCATCGGCGTCGTGGACCACGGCCAAGGCATTGCCCCGGTACGGCGTGTCCGAGAAAACATCGATTTCGCTGTAGCGCAGGGACGTCATGGTGTTCTAGGAAACCGGGTCGATGCTCAGCACGGCCAGGAAGCCGCGGCCGGAAATCTCCGGGGCGTCCTCGGAACCCACCACGGTGTCAAACTTGCCCAACGCCTCGGCGGCGGGGGCAGCGGAGGAGGTATCGCCGTCGTCCGTTGCAGCGGTCACAACGGCGGGGGACACCGTGGCCGAGCCCTGCAACAGCACGGCAAACTGGTCCGCAAACACGGGGTGGGGGCGTTTCTTGGACAGCTCTATGATGGCTGCGTAGCCCTTGAAAGAGCCGCGCCGGGTCATCAGGTTGAGGTCCTTGAGTGCGCCGGTGGGCAAGCTCGCGGAGGTCTGCGAATCGCCGGAAAAGCGGAACGGGCGGTACTTTTCAAGTGCCTGCTCAACGCCGTCGACGGTCAGGGCAATGAGCTCGCCCTCTACAACGGTGATGATCCGGTCAATGCCCGGCATGGGCGTGAACGGGCCTGCCTTGGCGATATCGGCAATGCTCAGGCGCCAGTCCCAGTTCTTGGGGTCGGGTCCAGCCGCGATCTGCCGTGACGTTCCGCCGGCCCAAGGCGCAGTCTTCAGTGAGGCGTGGCGAATGATTTCCACTATTGCTCGTCCGCGTTCTTCTCGCTGTACACGTGCAGACGCTTGAGGTCCGAGGGCCGACGGCGGAGCTTGCGTTTGTAGTACGACCAGCCTCCCGTGATGGCCAGGGAAACGGCAAAGGCCAGCACGATCTTCAGCGGCAGGTTGATCCTGGCGAAGGTGAGCACCAGGATCATGGCGGCGAAACTGGCGAAGTTGACTACTATGTCCAGCCAATCGGTGGTCTTATTGCGCATGGCACCAGCTTACGCGGCATCGCACCGTGCCGGACGCGTCGACGATCGAGGGGGCCAAGGCGGGAACCGGGCTCAACGGTACGTGGCTACGAATGGCTGGTTGGTGGGCACAATCTCCTTCCCCAGCGGCATCAGGGACACCGGGATCATCTTCAGGTTCGCGATGGCCAGCGGGATGCCGATGATGGTGATCGCCATGGCGAAGGCGGTGGTGATGTGGCCAATGACTATCCAGATTCCGGCAACCAGAATCCAAATGACGTTTCCCAGGGTGCTGGCGATTCCGGTGCCGCCGGGCTTGTCCACGACGGTGCGCCCAAACGGCCACAGCGCATAGCCGGCAATGCGGAATGACGCGATGCCCCACGGAATGGTGATGATGAGAATGCAGCACAGTATCCCGGCGAAAAAATAGCCAAGAGCCAGCCACAGGCCGCCAAACACCAGCCAAATGATATTCAAAATTGTCTTCATCTTTCCATTCTGCCGTGCGCCACCGACAAACGCCCCAGGGATCCCCCTGTTTTTACCCTAAAAGCGTGAAACTGTCCCAGAAAACCCGGAGTTTCCGGTGCTACGCTGAACTGGAACGCCCATCACGCAAAGGCAAGGAAGCAATCACCCATGGACTTCGGCACAGTCTTTCTGATCCTCATGCTGGTGCTCATTGCCCTTGCTGTTGGTGCTGCCATTACTCTGGGAGTGCTGGTTTCCCGTGGCGTGGTGGGCCTCGTGAAGATCGGCAAACCCAAGTACGAATCCGCCAAGCGCAGCGCCTTGAAGGTCCGGGCCGAGTCCAGCACGGGCCCTGTTGCCGCTATTCTCAAGCAGCGTGTGGCCCTCGCCGAGTCGCTTGAGGCCCCCCGCCGGTCCCTCGACGTAGCCCAAAGCACCGGCCAGTACACCGGCAACCTTTCCTCGATTTTCACCACGCTGGAGGAGACCGGCGCCGTCATGGAGCACCAGTTGCTCGTCGCCCAGCAGGAACCCGACGCCGCGGTCCAGGGGCTCTACGCCAAGACCCTCGCCGGCCAGGTCGAGCAGATCACGCAGACGGCCAGGGGTGTCCGCAACGCCCTGGCAAGTGCCGCCGCGCCGTCCGGCAGTGCGGATCTGAAGGACCTCACCCGCACCCTGGAAATCGAGGCTACGATGCTGAAAAATTGGTCAAAGACGTACACCGACCTCGGCAACGACTAGCCTGACCCGATGAACGTACTCTCCCGCATCGCCGCGTTCTTTCGTGGCAGGAACGCTGCCAAGAAGTACGACGCCGATGCCTCCTCCGCGGGCCAGCTCACCATGGCGGATGCCCAACTTAAGCAGCAGGCCGCTGTGCAAAAGATGCGTCGAGGCGTCGCCGATGTTTCGGTGAGCCGGCAGCGGCTGGACCTGCAGGCCGCCGACCTCCAACAGGCGCTGGATTCCCTCGAGGAACAAGCGGCTAAGTCCCGTACCGCCGGTGATGAAGGGGCCGCCCAAACTGCCATGCGCCGGCACCTCATCATGGGCGGTCAGCTGGCCGACCTGATGTCCCAACGCGATGCCCTGGCCGAACAAGAAACCATGCTGATCGCCGCACTCACGCAGCTGCAGGCGCGGGTCGCCGGCTTCAACGTCACGTCGGAAACGCTCAGGGCAGCCCACAAGGCGGCCGACGCCAACCAGTCAATCGCCAAGGCCCTCGAGGAATTCGACGACAAAAACGGCCCCGCCAAATAACCCCCACTACCGACGCTCGCTCACATACGGGGCACCTTCTGCGAACGCTCGCTCAGTAGTTGGGGTCATTTCGTAAACGCTCCTGCGGTCGGTGCGAGAACGTTGCCGACAAGCCCCCGTATGTGAGCGAGGGTTCTGGGAAACAGGCCCGTATGTGAGCGAGCGTTCTGGGGATTGGGTGAGGGGCGGCGGGCGGGGGCGTCAGTGCTCCTCGATGTCCCCCGTCGGAACGCCGAAGGTGAAGAGCCTGCGGACGCCTTGGTCGGAGCCGATGCTTCCCACGAGCAGCCGGAATTCCAGAGACACCACACCGGCACCAATATCCGCCTCGGTGACTGTGTACGTGGCGGCAAAGCCATGCATGGAGTCCGGATCCAGGGGCTGCCAGGCTACAACGGTCCTGCTGGCGCCCAGCCCGTCCGCCAAGAACACCGCCACATCCTGCACGGGACCGGAGTTTTCCACCCGGCCAGCAAACGCCAGTACATCCCCGGCCTTGTATCCGGGAATCACCGCTCCGTAGTTCAGGTCCTGCGACTCGCGGTTGGAGAGCACCTGCGGGGCCTCCGCGGAGTAACCCTGGCCCACTTCCTTCCACGCCGCCGGGTCCCAGTCGCCGTCGGTTTGAGTGAGCACAAAACTCTCGCCCACGCTCTCCCACACGGCTGGCCGGCCGGGCGTGATGGAACGCAACACCACGCTCAAGCCGACGCTGCCCGTGAAGGAGGTTCCGGCGTCGTGCGTCAGGGAAGCGGTAGGGGAGGCAAGCAGCTCCTGCGGGTCCACCGACGTGAACACAATTTCTTGGTAGCCCTGGCGCTCGTAAAGCACGCCGATGCGGCCGTTGGGAAGGCGCGTGGCCGTGGAGTATTGCGAGCTTCCCCCGCAAAGTTCGACGGCGAATGGCCAGGTTGCGCCGTTGTCCTGCGAGAGCTTCAGGAGGGTGTTGCGGCGCAGGAGGGGGTCGTGGTTGTGCGTGGCGATGAGCCAGTCGGCGGTCTTCGGCGAGGCGAGGCCGGCGACGGAAGGCAGGCCGTCAAAGCGGGCCACGGAGCCGTTGTCGCTGGGGTCGGGCAGTTCGAAGTGCGGTTGCGCGGGGGACCAAGACCGGCCGCCGTCGGTGGAGAGGGCCGTGAGCCGGTGCGGAGTGGCACGGGAGTGCATCAGGAGGCTGCCATCGGTGCGGCATACGACCTTGTTTTCATTGGCGCCGTCGATGAATTCGCCCAGCGACCAGCTCTCGCCGTGGTCGTCGCTGTAGGCGCTGGCAGCCTTGATTGCGCCCTCGTGCAGGAGCACGAACTGCTGAACGAGGCGGCCCTGGAACGGGCCCGTGTGGAGCTGGATGCCGGCGCCCGCGGCGGCGAACAATCCTGTGACACCCTCGCCCTTGAGCATGGCCGTGAGGCGGCGGTGCTGCCAGGTTTCGCCGTCGTCGTCAGAGAAACTGAGGTCCGCGTGCTGAATGGCGTCCTGATTGTCCAGGCCTGCGGCTGCCTCAAAGAAACCGGCGTGGGTGCCGGCCGCATGGAACATGAAGATGCGTCCGGTGACGGTGTCGACGAGCAGGCTCGGATCCCCGTAGCCGTCCAGGCCAGTGCCGGTGCGGACCGTCTGCTGCGGGCCCCACGTGGCGCCGTTGTCGGTGCTGCGCCGGAGCAACAGGTCGATCGGGTTGGGGAGGTCGTCCAGGTTGGGGCGGCCGTCATAGGCGGCCAGGATGGTGCCCCGTGTGGAGACCGCCAATGCGGGGATGCGGTATTGGCGGTGGCCGGCAACGCCACGGCGGGCAAGGACAATTTCCGAGGAGGTAGGACGTTTCATCACATGACCAGCTTAGTCACGTTTTCTTGCTGTTTGTTGGGCGCCCGACGTGTCAACGCCTCGTCACGCGGGTGCCCTCGCGGCCAGGCAACAAGGATCCAGCCGTGCCTAGATCCAGCCCTGCTGCCACGCCTTGTCGGCGGCCTCATGCCGGGATGCGGCATTGAGCTTCATCATGGCCGAGGACAGGTAGTTGCGCACCGTGCCCGGGGCCAGGTGCAGCTGCTGCGCAATCTGCGCCACGCTGGTAGTGGTGCGGCTGACCCGAAGCGTTTCCAGCTCCCTGTCGGTCAACGGGGAGCGTTCGGCCGTCAGGGCGGCAGCGGCAATGTCGGGATCGATATAGCGCTTGCCGGCTGCCACGTCTCGGATGACGTGGGCCAGCTCCTGCGCCGGGGTCGACTTCGGCACGAACCCTGATACCTTGGCGGCCAGGGCCCGCCGCAGCACCCCGGGCCGGGCGTGTCGGGTGACGATGATGACCCGCGTGTTGACGGTGGCAAGGATCCGGGCCGCAGCCTCGAGGCCGTCGGCTTGCGGCATCTCCAGGTCCAGAAGGCAGATGTCCGGTTGGGTGGACACGGCCAGCTCTGCTGCACTCACACCGTTGTCGGCGCTCGCCACCACCTCAATGTCGGATTCCAGGCCAAGGAGTGCCTCCAAGGCACCCCGGATGAGATGTTCGTCGTCGGCAATCAGCAGCCGGATAAGGCGGCTGTCCTGGGCGTCGGTCATGGCAGTGTTCCTTTAGTGGGGACCCATGCCTGCAATTCAAAGCGACCGGTGTCCATGGACGTTTCAAGTGTGCCACCCAGGGCCTCGAGGCGTTCCCGCAGCCCGAGCAGGCCGGTGCCAGTGCCCGGTATTGGGGAAACGGCCCCGTTGTTGCTGATGGTGAGGGACGCCCCGCCAGGCGATGCTGCCAGCGTGATGGCGGCCGTTGTGGCGTCGCTGTGCCGCAGAATATTGGTGGTTGCCTCACGCACTGTCATGGCCAGGGCCTTGTGCGCGGCGGGGCCTGCCGGGACGGGGGTCAGCTGCAGTTCACACGCGGCGCCGGAAGCCGTGAGGACTTCGCGGGCATTCTCCAGCTCATTTTCCAGGGACGTTTCGCGGTAGCCCGAGACCAGCGTGCGGGTTTCCTCGAGGGCCTGCTTGGCAATGAGCCGGGTCTCGTGGATGTTGGCGCGTGCGGCGTCGACGTCGATGGGCAGCAGCCGTTCGGCCAGCTCGGATTTCAGCGCAATGACCTGCAGGTGATGGCCCTGGATGTCGTGCAGGTCCGCGGCAAAACGCAGCCTTTCCTGTGCGACGGCGAGTTCCCCCGCCATGAGCCTGTGCCGGTCCAGTTCCACCACAACCCGCCACCACCACAGGCTGCTCAGCAGCACCAGGGGCATGCCCGCCGCGTAAACCAGGAGCATGCGCACGCCGGGATTGTCCGGCACGCCGTACGCGGAGCCATTGACGAGAGCGTAAGCAAAAGGATGCAGCAGGGCAGCGGCGAGGCCGGCACCCAGAACCGCCATGCGCTGCCACGTGGGCAGCAGGCAGGCGAGCAGGCAGACTGCGAGCCAGAGCGGGAGCACCCACAGCGGGGCATCGGCAGCCACGAACAGGCCCAGCACCCAAACCACGGCAGCGGGCAGAATCAGCGCCACCGTCCACACCGTGCGGGGGAGTCCGCCGCCCAACCCCGCCCGCAGGAACCAGGCGTAGCGGACCTGGGTGAGAACAGCGGCAAGGAAAGTGACAAGGAGAAGCCCGGAAACGACGTCGTACGTGGCATTAAAGGACTCCACGGCCAGGCCCAGCAGCATGGCATCCAGGACCACGAGGATAAACACAATGGAACCCAGCGTGTAGGTCCAGGTGGTGCGCACGCTGCGGCCGAGGGTGGCGGGAGGCTGCGGGATTTCGGGGGTGGGCATGGGGTTCAGTTTAGGGCAATGACATTTGTCATGGATTCCGTGTGCAAAGTGCATGGGAAGCGGTGACAACAACGCACTGTGCGGGCGGAGGCGCTCGCGGAAGGATTGAATCATCAAGTTCTTCCGCCTTTTGAAAGTAGTCACCATGATTGAATCCCTGCAGTCCTTCATCTCGTCCCTGCCCCCGATGATGCAGTGGATCGGCGTGCTGCTCATCGCCGCCATTCCGTTTGTTGAATCCTATTTCGGCTCGGCGGTGGGCGTGATTGGCGGGTTGAACCCCGCGGTTGCCATTAGCGTGGCGGTGGTGGGAAACATTGTCTCCATGCTGATCTTCGTCCTCAGTGCGCACGGGGTTCGGGCCAAGGCCACCGCGGGCAAGGCGCCGAAGGAGTTGACCCCGCGCCGGGCCAAACTGCGCAACGCCTTCGACAAGTACGGTGTTGCGGGTGTCAGCCTGGCCGGCCAAGCCATTCTGCCCAGCCAGATTACCTCGGCCGCCATGGTCTCCTTTGGGGCGCCGAAGAATGCCGTCATCCTGTGGCAGGTCATTTCCATCATCATCTGGGGCACCGCATTTGGCATCCTCGCCAGTTTGGGTGTCGCGCTGATTGGCTAGACCTGTACGACGGCGGCGCCCGGGCGGGGACCTGCCTTCCGTCCCAGCCGCTCAGGCGACCGTGATGCCCAGGTGCGCTGCCAAGATGGGTGCCAGCAGTCCCAGCTGGTAGTCGTCAATCACGACGCCGGACAGGGAGCCAATGCCGTTGAGCGTGCGGAAGTCTGTGGTGCGGAGATCAACGTCCTTCAGAGTTGCCTGCTGCAGGTCGAGGGTGCCGATCCGGCAGTTCTGCAAGGCCAAGCGGGTGACGTTGGCCCCGCCCAGGTCCAGTTCTCCGATGATGCAATCGCTGATTTGCAGGTCGATGATCTTGGAGGCGCGCAGGTTCAGGAAGTCGATCTTGCCGCCGTCAATCCGCACCGATTGCCAGCTGCTGTCGTAGAGTTCGGCTGAACCCCATCGCGGGGACGTTATTTCCGTGTCCCGCCAGCTAGTCCGGGCGCCCTTCATGATCGGGGCGAAGCTGTCATTGATGACCGAGCCGCGGAAGCGTACGCCACGCAATTCAGCATCGTTGAGTGTTGGGCTGTTGAGCTCGCACTCCAGAAAGTCCGTAGAGGTCAGGTTGGTTTCATCGAAGGCGGTCCGGTCAAACCGCTGGCCGTCATAGGTCTCGCCGGGGCCAAAGAACGCATCGTCGTTGTCCGCCAGGTCATGGAGGTCAAGTGGAGTGAGCCGGGGTGCGCGCGGTGCATTCTTCGAAGCCATGTACCAAGGGTATCCGGCAGCGGATTTTGCGGGATTCTGATAATCCTCAGTCATCGAAGCGGATGCTCAACCCGGATCTGTACGCATCACCGGCGTCTGCCGCGGGTGCCCCCGCTGCGGGATCGGCTCCGGCCGGCCATGCCCGGGTTGCCCGAAAGTTGTAACCGTCCTGTTCGGCGGCTTCCCACTCGAGCGCGACTTCCTGCCCGGGCGCCAACGTGCGAAACCCCTGCAGTGCCACGGCCGAAAAATGGGCCCAGCAGCCGCCCGGAGTCTGCTCCGAGTCGATGACGCCCCAGCCTTCGTCATCGTGCCAAATAACGGACGGTTCCTGAGGTCTCAGTGGCGCCAGCTTAAGGGAAATGTGACGGACTGGCT
Source organism: Arthrobacter sp. PAMC 25486 (assembly GCF_000785535.1). Classification (NCBI taxonomy): domain Bacteria; kingdom Bacillati; phylum Actinomycetota; class Actinomycetes; order Micrococcales; family Micrococcaceae; genus Arthrobacter; species Arthrobacter sp. PAMC 25486. Next base: position 3,123,875 of record NZ_CP007595.1, read on the forward strand.
ATGGCAGCCGGGCGATGACCTTGAAGCGTTGGAGCACCAGCATCGTGGAGTCATCCACCGTGAATTCCGGGTCCTTCATGGCCGCTCTCATGTCAGGGGAATGCCAAAAGTCTTCATGGCCGGCCCGCCACTGGGCCACGGTGGTGAAGCCTTCACCCTCGTCGACGGCGTGCTGCAGATCGACGTCCGCCAGCCTGTCCATGCGAACCTCGGTCATTTCGATGACGGCTACGCCGTGGCCCGCGGAGTCCACCACCACTTCCCGTTCGCCCACGCGGGGCAGCTTTTCCTGTTCCACCTCAAATTCAATGAGTGTGGCCGTGGTGGAGATTTTTGACCCATCCAAAATCGCCGCAATGAGCTTCTCGCGCAGCGGACCCGGGAAAGCGAATTCGCAGATCGGAAGCCCGGCGAATTCCGGCGCGGTTCTGAGGTCTTTGCTGGTCATGCCCAAAGCCTACTGCGCGACCCGACGCTCCTTATTTGGCGCAACTGTGCCATATGTCCGGGGGCTGGTTGCAAGAAGCGTGAAGACCGGCCCAGGGTCTACGCGGGTGAGAGGAAACTGTCGTATTACTAACAGCATATTTCGGGTGGGCTGACGCGGTCACACTTCCGTCAGTAACCGTGTCCTCGTCCCACATGCAAGCGGACCACCTTCACCGCACGTGGACAGTCGGAACACGAATCGCCTAATGCCTGAGGCAGCTACAAGTAGTGTCCCGTATAGGGTTCGCGACGTTCATAGAAACGATGCGCATCTTCTCAAACTTTGTCGCTGGTCAACTGGACCAAGGCAACAATGCGGCGACGGCCCTCAGCGACAGTCCAGTTCATCATCTCTGAGCCAAGTTCGTTGCCACGCAGTCGCTCATGTACCCGGACTGCTTCCACGATCAGTCGTGTCGCGCCTGACCGTGCGAGACCGGGAATGACGGTCAACTGCATGGTTACGATATCGGTTTCGGTCTCATCGACCGCAACTAACAGTAGTTGTGCGGGGTCGGCATCGATTGCATGGAAGGCGGCCAGACACAGGGAGCGATGCTCAGGCGCCGCGGAACTTTCGGCCCGTCGAATGGGGTCGTTGGCCCGAAGGTTGTTGGTGGCGAGTCGGAGTTAGGCGATCAGCAGTTGAGCTGCTGCACCTTTCGCCTGTGCGGCGGCATCTGCGTTACCCGATATCCCTGCGGTTACCATGCAGCCCTCAACCAGGAGGAATACCCCATCGGCCACTGATCGTGATGCTCCTGCCTCCGATACCACCTCGTTCACATAGTTTCGAAGCCGTGTCTTGTGTCGACGTACTGCGTCAGCGACATCTGACGAGCTTGCGCCGAGCTCGCCGAAAGCGTTGATCCATGCGCAACCTCGGTGCCCTTCGCCTGCAAGCCAGCTAGCCAGCCAATCGAAGATCGCCAGCACCCGACTCTCCGACTGTGTTTCGCGGTCAACTCGCCGTGCGAGCGAGGCATGCCATCGATCGTCGCGTCGATCGAGCATAGCGACCGCGATCGCGTCCTTACCTTCGAACAGAGAGTAGATGCGCTTCAACGGCATGCCAGATGAGGAACGAAGGGCATCCATCCCAACGGTTTGGAATCCGCGTTCGTAGAACAGTTTCTCTGCTGCGTCCAACAGCTGATCGACTTCGGGGCGAGACGTCATGACTTGTCACTATCCTTCGAATTTGCTCTGAGAACGTTCGTTCTCTATGCTATCAAATTACCGGAGAACGATCGTTCTCACATTCAGAAGGAGTGCAGCTGTGGCATCGGACGTAAAACAGATCCTGGCCAGCAAGGCCCCCGCGCGCCCGACCATGACCATACTGCTGGTCGCGACGCTCACGTCGACCGTAGCTCTCGTGACCCTTGTTGGACTAGGCATCCTGACTGGGCACCTTCTGCTCATCCCGCCCATGGCTGCCAGCATGGCACTCGTCGCCGGCGCGCCGTCTTTGCCATTGTCTCAGCCTCGAAATGTCATCGGCGGCCAGGTGATCTCGGCCATCGTGGGCGTCACGGTCGGACTGGCTAGCCACTCGCTCTGGGCGGCTGCTATCGCTGGAGGTCTCGCGCTCGGGGCAATGCTGCTGACGCGCACGTCGCATTCTCCAGCCGCTGCAACTGCCGTCATCGGGGCAATGGCCGTGGATGGTCAGCTCTCCTTTGTCGCCTGCGCCGGATTCGCGGCTATCGTGCTCGTACTGTTCGGACTGTCCCGCTCCGCTTTCAGGCGTACGACGTATCCGCTGTACTGGTGGTAGACGCTGCTGTCAAAAACACTATGGCCTCATAAAACCAACCATTCCCCTAAACGGTTCGGCAATCGGGCCGAACGACAGAGTTGCAGATTGCGACGTGGACACGCGTGGATGCAAAGTGAAACCGTGAAATAAGGAACTCCCTTTCAACTCTGTTGCGGGAACCTGACAGAGTTAGCGCATGGATATCACCTGGCTCCTCGTCGTACTCATTCTCATTGTCTTGTTCGCGAGCATCAGCATCGTCGGTGCGCTGCGTCGGATTCGTGCTGCGAGCGAAAAAGCACTCGCGATACTTGAGGACCAGTCCGCTCGGCAGGCCACGGAGAACTCGTCCCAGTAGCCGTTCCCCTTACGGGGCGCTCGACGTCAAATTATTGGCTCGCCCGATTTAAGGGGTCAAGATAGCCGACAGCTCCCGGCTGAGGTTTTCCTGCGCCCGGGCGGCCCACAATTCCTTGCCCTTGGCTGTGTGGAACAGCGGCTGCAGCGCCAGTAATTGACGCACGACGGCGGCCCTCCCCTTGGCAAAATCACCCTCCGACACGTGGGCATAGTCCCTCCGCACTCCGGAAACGTAGCGGGAGTAGGCTTGCGGCTCACCGCCGAGGATGGCCAGGTCGGCGTCGCACAGGAGATGTCCGGCGATGTCGCCGGTAGCGGGGGAGTGGGTGGCTGTCAGCCTGACCAGGCGGCCAACCTCCGCCGTTTCGTCAACTGACAGCAGCTTGTTTAAGCGCGCTTGTGCCAAAACGGCGGAATCCTCCTCGTCGGCAGCCGTGCCGTTGTAGACGGCGTCGTGAAACCAGGCAGCCAGCGCAACGGGCCGGGGCGTCTGGTGCCCGGTCAAGGCGTCCAGCGCCTCCAAGACCGCCAGCAGATGTGTGGCGGAATGGTAGTGGCGGTGGGGTTCGCTCCATCGCCCCAGTAGTTCGGCACCCAGCCCCGGCTGCCTCGGCATGAGTGCGTTCCAGCGCAGCTCCAAAACTGTGGACACGGATTTGACTCGGTACTTGGCCTTGATGCGCAGGCCCGATGCCACCAGGATGCGTGCCAACTCCTTGCCGGAAATTGGTACGGCCCCCGCTGCCATAAGATCCAGGTAGAGCCGCTCGGGCACGTCGTAGTGGTCAAGGTCAAAGGCGCGTTCCGCAACTCCGTTAGCCGCGGCGAAGGCGTGCAGTTCCGCGACCGAGGTGTCGGAGATCAGGTGCGAGAACACCGTCCCGTGTGCCGGCCAAAAGGGTGGATCGATGAAGATCATGGCCTTAGTTTAGGCGCCCGGGTGGAACTGCCGGGGCGAACCGCGGCCGGGCCGAGGGGACAGGAGGCGCGGCGGCGGGGTGGATGCCGTGGTTTGCGGGGAACCCGGACTAGGATCCGAGTTCGGCCTCGTCGTAGTCGAACAGTTCCTCGATGCTGGTGCTGAAGGTTCGGGCCAGTCGAAACGCCAGCGGGAGACTGGGGTTGTACTTGCCCCGCTCCAGGGCTATGACCGTCTGCCGGGAGACGCCAAGCGTTGACGCGAGCTGCTCCTGCGACCAGCCGGCAGCCTTTCTTGACTCTGAGATTTGGTTCTTCAAGACCGGGCTTCCGCAAGGAGGTTGCGCTTGGCCCGGTGGTAGCGGAACCAGAATGCCGAGATGGCCAGGATGAGGGTGACCAGCATGGCCAGGGCGGCGAATGCTGAATCGGCAAAGATCGCCACCGCCGCAAGGGTGGCCACCAGGATCACGAGGGTGTCGATGTAGGCGGCAGACTGGGCCTGCGTGGCCACTTCCTTCTCAAAGCTGCCCTCGGCCTGCTCCAGTGTCCGCGCCTGGTGGCGCTTCTTCAGGAACATGACCGTCATGCCCGTCGCAAAGACCACGACGGATGAGAGAATGCGCGGCAGCACATCATTGGGCGGTTCGGCGGCGACCGCCCAAGCCGTCAGGATGGCCAGCACTGCAAGTGCGATGGCGACGACACTGATGAATTGTTTCTTCATGCCCCAGCTCCGATACTTCGATGATATATGTAAAGCAACCTTGACATATTGCATGTAATGATGTCAAGGTTACTTTACTTTTCTTAGAAGGCGGGACCGTAGGGCTCTATAGTTCCCGTTCCGCATAGACGCCCAGCGCATCGCTAACAAACTGAGCACCCGCCACGCCGCCGTAATTCGCGGCAAAGCGCTCGTCCGCAACATACATTTCCGCAAGGCCCAAAACGTAGCCGCGTACGTCCCCGCCGGGTGCGGCGGCCGGAGTTCCTGGTATCGAAGAAAGCCAATCAACGTGGCGCCGCGCCAGCTCCTGCGCTTCGGGCGATGACGGCACGGTGCCGCCGGACGACAGGGCAAGCCAGTCGTTGTTCAGTGCCGCAACCTGGGCTTTCCATGTGGACTGACCGGAGGAATCCTTGCCGCGCCACCACGCGTCGCTCTGCGCATACGCCTCCGTGCCCCAGCGCTGTTCCACCTCTTCCTTGTGGTGAGTGTGGTCAAAACCGTCAAGCATGTCCTTTGCCATGATTCCCTCTCCCGCAGCCTCTGCTGCAATGGTCCTTTCAACTGACGCGATGAGCCGCGACAGTCGTTCCTGTTCGCCCCGCAGCAACGCAACATGGGTCCGCAGTGCCGAAGTTGCCGAGCTTTCTTGCGCCAAGACGGTAGAAATCGCGGGCAAGCCCAGTCCCAATTCGCGCAGCAGCAAAATACGTTGCAGCCGCGCCAGTGCGGTCTGGTTGTAGTGCCGGTACCCGTTGCCGGCAATGCGGCTCGGCACCAGCAGTCCGATGGAGTCGTAATGCCGCAGTGTTCGGCTGGTGGTTCCAGCCAGGGCTGCAATTTCCTGGATTGACCAGTCCGACGGGGCCTCTTCGATGCTCATGCAAGCAACTCTAAAGGTTGACGCAACGTCAAGGTCAAGGCCTGTTTTCGCCAAGAAAAATTGTGGCGCCGGCTGAGCGGCCGGTCCACGCAATGTGGCTCACGCCACGCGTGCCCTTCGTGCTGTTCCCTGCTTTCTGCGAGAGCATGGGATTGTCAGCTACTTCGGGGGACCCGGTGGTTCTGCACGGCACGAAGCAGTGCAGTTTGGCCGAGTCTTCAATAATGAAAATCTTGAGGAGCAATCATGAGGGCAGCACGTTACTACGACCGCAATGACATCCGTATCGAGGACATTGCCGAGCCGGAACTGAAGCCGGGAACCGTGGCTATTGACGTTGCCTGGTGCGGTATCTGCGGCACCGACCTGCACGAATACCTGGAAGGGCCCATCTTCATTCCGCCCGCAGGCCACCCACATCCGATCTCCGGAGAGTCCGCTCCCGTGACATTGGGCCACGAGTTCTCCGGAACCATCACGGCGCTGGGTGAGGGGGTCACCGATCTGAGCGTCGGAGAAAACGTGGTGGTGGAGCCGTACATCATCGGTGCGGATGTGGATACGAGCGAAGGTGCCCCGTATCAGTTGTCCAAGGACATGAACTTCATCGGATTGGGTGGTCGCGGTGGCGGACTTGCCGAGAAGATTGTCGTGGAACGGCGCTGGGTCCACCCGATTGGTGACATTCCCCTGGACCAGGCCGCGCTGATTGAACCCCTTTCCGTGGGGCATCATGCCTACGTGCGTTCCGATGCAAAAGCCGGCCAGGTTGCCATCGTGGGTGGGGCGGGGCCCATTGGTCTGCTGACCGCGGCTGTACTCAAGGCCAAGGGTCTGACCGTCTACATCTCCGAACTTTCCGAGGCACGCAAGGCGAAAGCCCTGGAAACCGGTGTTGCTGATGCCGTCTTCGATCCCCGTGAGGGTGACGTTGCCAGCCAGGTCCGCGAGTTGACCAATGGCCAGGGTGCGGATGTCGGATTTGAGTGCTCATCGGTGCCCGCCGTACTGGACATGCTCCTGGACGCCGTCCGCCCAGGTGCGGTCATTGTCAACGTCTCCATCTGGGGTCACAAACCTGCTGTGGACATGCCGAAGCTGGTGCTGAAGGAAGTGGATCTGCGCGGCACCATCGGGTACGCCAACGACCACCCGGACACCATCGCGCTGGTCCAAAGCGGCAAGTTGGACCTTTCTCGCTTCATCACCGGACGGATCGGACTGGACGGGCTGGTCAGTGAAGGTTTTGACCAGTTGATCAACAACAATGAAGCGCACGTGAAAATCATCGTGAACCCGCGCGGCTGAACAGTGCGTCACCCTTGGTAGGTGCGAGGTGCCCGGAAACTGAGTATCAGTTTCCGGGCACCTCTTTGCATTTCAGGCACCGAATGCGCCGGTTTGCGGCCACGGAAAAGCTTCGGAATAAGTTCCACACAAAGTAAGTTGAGCGTAGTAGACTCAACTTTACGACCAGTGAGTCACCACCCACGAAAGGATCTCTCTTGGACGCCAAATTCACCACAAAGAGCCAGGAGGCTCTTTCCGCCGCCGCCATGAACGCCTCCACCGCCGGCAACCCCACCGTGGAGCCCGCCCACCTGCTCAAGGCACTGATGGACCAGCGCCAGGGAGTGGCCGTGGCCCTCCTGAAGGCCGCCGGGGTCGACCCGGATGAGGTCAGCGTCGGTGCCAGCGCCGCCATTCGCAACCTCCCGTCGTCGTCCGGCACCTCAGTGGCCCAGGCCCAGCTCAGCCGCAACACCCTCCTCGTCGTGCAGGCCGCCCAGCAGGCCGCCGAGCGCATGGGCGACAGCTACGTCTCCACGGAGCACCTCCTTTTGGGCCTGGCGGACGACGCCGGAACAACAGGAAGTGCCTTGCGTCAAACGGGTGCCACCCGGGCCGCGCTCGATGCTGCGCTGCCTTCCGTGCGCGGCGACGGTAAGGTCTCCACACCCGATCCAGAGAACACCTTTGAAGCCCTGGAAAAGTTCGGCGTGGATATGACAGCCATTGCCCGCACCGGAAAGCTGGACCCCGTCATTGGACGTGACGCCGAGATCCGCCGCGTCATCCAGGTGCTGAGCCGGCGCACCAAGAACAACCCCGTGCTCATTGGCGAGCCCGGCGTGGGCAAAACTGCCGTCGTCGAGGGCCTGGCCCAGCGCATGGTGGCCGGCGACGTGCCCGAGTCCCTGCGCGGAAAGAGCCTCATCAGCCTTGACCTGTCCGCCATGGTGGCCGGCGCCAAATACCGCGGCGAATTTGAGGAGCGGCTCAAGGCCGTCCTGGAGGAAATCAAGGCCTCGGACGGGCAGATCGTCACGTTCATCGATGAAATTCACACGGTGGTTGGCGCGGGTGCCTCCGAGGGTGCCATGGACGCCGGCAACATGCTCAAGCCCATGCTGGCCCGCGGCGAGCTGCGCCTGATCGGTGCAACCACGCTGGATGAGTACCGCGAAAACATTGAAAAGGACCCTGCCCTGGAACGCCGCTTCCAGCAGGTGTTCGTGGGCGAACCCAGTGTTGATGACACCATCGGCATCCTGCGCGGGCTGAAGGAACGCTACGAGGCGCACCACAAGGTCGCCATCGCTGACTCCGCACTCGTTGCCGCCGCGACGCTGTCCAGCCGCTACATCAGCGGCCGCCAGCTGCCGGACAAGGCCATCGACCTGATGGATGAGGCCGCGTCCCGCCTGCGCATGGAGATCGATTCCGCGCCGGAGGAGATCGACCAGCTGCGCCGCGCCGTCGACCGTTTGACCATGGAGGAGCTGGCGCTGTCCGGCGAAACCGACCCGGCCTCGATTGAGCGGCTGGAGGCCCTGCGCGCCGACATGGCCGACAAGAAGGAGGAGCTCTCCGGGCTCAACGCCCGTTGGGAGGCAGAAAAAGCCGGGCTGAACCGGGTCGGTGACCTGAAGGCCAAGCTCGACGAGCTGCGATCCGTGGCCGACAAGGCCCAGCGCGACGGCGACCTCGAGCAGGCCTCCCGGATTCTCTACGGCGAAATCCCGGCGCTGCAACATGAAATGGAGGCTGCCGCCGCGGAGGAGGAATCCACCGACAAGCCCGAGCTGATGGTGGCCGAAGAAGTCACCGCCGACGACATCGCAGAGGTCATTTCCGCCTGGACCGGCATTCCGGCCGGGCGCATGCTGCAGGGTGAAAGCCAGAAGCTACTGCAGATGGAGCAGGTCCTGGGGTCCCGGCTGATCGGCCAGTCCGCCGCGGTGACAGCCGTGTCCGACGCCGTGCGCCGCGCCCGCGCCGGCATCAGCGACCCCGACCGCCCCACCGGTTCGTTCCTCTTCCTCGGTCCCACCGGTGTTGGCAAGACCGAGCTGGCCAAGGCCCTGGCCGACTTCCTCTTCGACGACGAACGCGCCATGATCCGCATCGACATGAGCGAGTACTCCGAGAAGCACTCGGTGTCCCGCCTGGTCGGTGCCCCCCCCGGATACGTGGGCTACGACGAGGGCGGGCAGCTGACGGAAGCCGTGCGCCGTCGTCCGTATTCGGTGGTGCTGCTGGATGAGGTGGAGAAGGCGCACCCGGAAGTCTTTGACATCCTCTTGCAGGTGTTCGACGACGGCCGGCTCACCGACGGGCAGGGCCGCACCGTGGACTTCCGCAACGTCATCATCGTGCTGACCTCCAACCTGGGTTCGCAGTTTCTGGTGGATCCGTCACTGACTGACGATGAAAAGCACAAGGCCGTCATGTCCATCGTGGAGGCCTCGTTCAAGCCGGAGTTCCTGAACCGGCTCGACGAGATCGTCATGTTTGACGCGCTGAGCGTGGAGCAGCTCTCGAAGATTGTGGACCTGCAGGTGCAGTCGCTCTCGGCCCGCCTGTACGAACGGCGCCTGAGTCTGGAAGTGACCGACGCTGCGAAGGCATGGCTGGCACTGACCGGCTACGACCCCGCCTACGGTGCCCGTCCGCTGCGCCGGCTGGTCCAGCGCCAGATCGGCGACAGGCTGGCCAAGGAGATCCTGGCCGGGACCATCACCGACGGGGACACCGTCCTGGTGGACACGGCCGCCGACTTCGACGAGCTGGATATGGACTCTGCTGCCGGGGCAGGGCTGACGGTCAGCCGCAAGTAGGGCAGACGCCCATAAAATGACAGCGACCCGTGAGATATGGTGACTTAGATTTCCCTAAGTCGCCTTATCTCACGGGTCGCTGTGGTGCGTTCGTCAGGGTTATTGCGTCAGCGAGAGTGTTAGCGGGTTGCCGGCGCGGGTGTCGTGGACCATGCAGTCGACACGGCGGTCGGCCTTGTCCTTCCACGTGCTTTCTGATGGGTAGGCGGTGGTCTGCTTCAAGGTCTTCAGCGCCGATGCTTCCGATGTGAATTGCACACCCTTGCATACCTGTGCAGCCTTGGCCTTGAGCTCAGGCACGCCCGGGAACGCTTCATCCAGGTCGTAGTAGAAGGTGCCCACCAATTGTGCGTTGTGGGGGGAGCTGCACAGCACAACATCTGCGACCGTTGAGGTGTCCTGGAAGTCGCGCAGGCAATCGCCTTCGAGCCAATTCAAGGGCGAAACCTCCGCGACAATAAGGTCGGAGTCTGCGCCCGACGTGGCGTTGCTCGAGACCAAGCTTTGCTGGGCCAGCGACGAATCGCTGCTGATGGGCGCGGCACCGTTCTTGCCGTCACCGCTAAACAAGCCGACCAGCAGCATAATGAACGCAACCAGCAGCGCCAGGCCCACGAGGGCAATGCCCGCGACGATCATGATCTTCTTCGGGTTGCCTTCCGTTTGCGTGCTGCCGGCTGATGTTTGCGGCGTGTCCGGCGCCTTGGCAGCGGAAGCGGCGGCCGGGGCCGTCCCTGCCGGTATCGCGGGTGTCACAGCGGCGGCCGGGATTGCGGGAAGTGTGGAACCTGCCACATCCCCGGTGCCGGCAGCCGCGGCTTCGGCCGCAGCATCTGCGGCATTGCGCGAGATCTGCGAGGGCGACTGCCAGGATTCCCCCTTGGGCTTCCACGGCGTGCTCGACTGCTCCCACTTGGTCTCTGGGCGGCGCCAGCCGTGCCCGTCGGCAATGCCTGGGCCAATGTGTCCCGGCTCCTTGGAGGCGGTGCCGCCTTCGAGCGCGTCCCCGCCGGCGGACTGCCCCTCCTCGGAAGGTTCGACGGCGGATTCCTCCCCGGGTGCCTCATCCCCGGGAACGGCTGTGTCGGGGGTCGGGGCGTCAGGTGCAGCGGATGAATCAGGAATGCCGGCAGTAGCCTTGTCGTCCGGGGCTTGAACCGTTTCTTCCGCAACGGCTCCCGCGGTTTCAATGTCAACTGTTGGGGCTTCAGGAACTTGGGTCGCTGCAACGTCGGACGCATCAGGAACCTCAGCCGCGGTTTCAGGTGCGGGCACCTCAGCCGCGGGCACCTCAACATCAGGCTGCCGAGCCTCAGGCGCCAAAGGCGAGGCGGCCGCGGAGGCGGCGGCAGCTCCGGCGTCGGGCGTCCCCAGGTCGGTGGAAACACCCAGGGCGGCCAGCTTCGCTTCATGTTCAACGGCAGCGGCCTCGGCCGCGGCGGCCTTGAGGTCAACGGTCTCGGCGACGTCCTCGCTGATCTGGGCGGCACCCAGCTCGGGCGCGGTGATCTCGGGCTCCACGGATTCCGGGGCGGCGTCGGCGGGCTGCTCCGGGGTGCCATGATCGTTGGCTTTGCTGCTCTCGTTCATGGGGTTAACCTTCCGTGGTGCGCCGGGGAAGCGCAAGATTCAATGCTCGTGATGGCGATTATAGGTGTTTGATGACACTTGGTGGCAGCCAGTGGCGCGCCGCTCCGGTGGAACAAATGCTCCCCATATACGTGACTCTACCGAATAAAGCGCCCCCGGCGTCCCTTTCGGAGGTTTGGCTATGGGCAGAACGGCATGGTGAAGGACGCGATGTGGGCAGAACTCATGTAATCTAGGACTACGACAAATTGACCGAATATTCCGGAGCCTCGCTCTTAGCCCGAGCGACCACCTCCGGTCCAAGTGTAAAAGGGGGTCTCGCCATGGGGCGCGGCCGTCAAAAGGCGAAGGCAACCAAGCAGGCTCGGGACATCAAGTACTACTCCCCGAACACTGACTATTCCGCTCTGCAAAAAGAGCTCGGTGCGACTACTCGGCGAGCCCCGAGCCATCACAGTGAGATCCCCGCAGAGCCGGACTACTCGGCATATGAAGACAAATATGCGGATCAGTTTGAGGACGACGACGAAGTGGAATCCCGCCGAATTGGCTAGGATCCGCTAACTGAAGCAAACGCAACAAACCCTGCACGACGCACAGCGAATTGGCTGAGGCGACGTGCGGGGATTTTGTTGTCCCCAAAACGGACCCACACCCTCCCTGTCTTGTGGCTACGCCCCACTCGTCTTGTGGGCACACCCCATGCGTGGAAAATGACACCGATCCCGCTTTCTGACACCGGGATCCGGGATCCGGGCTCCGAAAGCGGGATCGGTGTCATATTCCGCAACGGCGCCTTCCTCTTCGCTGACATTGCGGCGAGGGCGTATTCTCACTCTGAACGTGGCGCACGGTTACACCTTAACCGTGCGCCACTCTTGGAGGGGGTGGCGCACCATTCTCTCTGCGTATCCGTGCGCGGAAGTTGTGCGGGGAGGTGCTCATACGCGCCAGTAACAACGAGTGGTGCGTATGAGTTCGCGGTGGTGTCCATTGACCGGGCGAATGCAAAAAAGGACGGCGTTCGCGCAAAAAGCGGGTGGTATACCACCCGCCGATTACGCGAACACCGTCCTTTTGCGCTGGCCGGGACCGACCGGCGTCGGATGTTGCTTGGGAAATACTAGGAGGCGTAGTTGCCGACCAGGCGGACCGCACCGCCATCAACACCCTTGGCGCCCTGGGTGTAGTCGGAACCGGTCTTGTCCGAGTCCGAGGATTCGCGGGTGACGGTGCCCATGACCCAGGACGGCAGGCCGCGGGAGTTGAGGCGGGCCAAGGCGTCGTCGGCGGCGTCGGCCGAAACCACAGCCACCATGCCCACACCAAGGTTCAGGGTGCGTTCGAGGTCGGCCAGCGGCACGTTGCCCAGCTGGGACACCAGGTTGAAGATGGCCGGCAGGCTCCACGTGGAACGGTCAACCGTGCCGATCAGGCCCTGCGGCAGGACGCGTGCCAGGTTGGCAGCGAGGCCGCCGCCGGTGATGTGGCTGAAACCGTGAACGGCCTTTTCCTGCGTGACAGGAAGGTAGCGGGTCAAATCCAGGCAGTCGGCGGCGTACACGCGCGTCGGCTCCAGGAGTTCCTCGCCCAGGGTGCGGCCGAACTCGGAAACCTGGCGGTCCAAGGCCCAGCCGGCACGGTTGATGACGCTGCGGACAAGTGAGTAGCCGTTGGAGTGCAGGCCGGAGGAAGCCATGCCGATGATGACATCACCCTCGCGCACTCGTTCCGGACCCAGCAACAAATCAGCCTCGACGACACCCGTGCAAGCACCTGCGACGTCGTACTCATCAGGAGCCAACAGGCCGGGATGCTCGGCGGTTTCGCCGCCCACCAGCGCAGTTCCGGCGACCTTGCAGGCGCCGGCGATGCCGCGGACAATGTCGGCCACGCGCTGCGGGACAACCTTGCCGGTGGCGATGTAGTCGGTCATGAACAGCGGTTCGGCGCCAACCACAACGATGTCATCGACAACCATGCCGACGAGGTCGTAGCCAATGGTGTCGTGGATGTCCATGGCCTGCGCGATGGCAACCTTGGTGCCCACACCATCGGTGGAGGTGGCCAGCAGCGGCTTCTTGTAGGTCAGCAGCTTGGAGACGTCATACAGGCCGGCGAACCCGCCGAACCCGCCCACAACGTTCGGGCCGTGGGTTGCCTTGACGGCTTCCTTCATCAATTCAACGGCGAGGTCGCCTGCTTCGGTGTCAACACCGGCGCTGGCGTAAGTGATTGCCTGGGCGGCTGAATCATGGGAGGCGTTGGTCATGGCGTCTCTTTCTTACGGATTATTCGTAGAACCGTCGGGAGCGGTGCGGTCCTGGTCGGTCAGGATGGAATCCATCTCCGAATCGGGTCCCGGATCGCACCCCGTGGAGGGGGTGGCGTTGCCGGCGGCGGTGCGCTCGAGCAGGTTCTTGCCCAAACGGTCGCTGCTGGGAAGTTCAATGGGGTACGTGCCCGTGAAGCAGGCGGTGCACAGACGTTCGCGCGGCTGGTTGGTGGCGTTGATCATGCCGTCTTCGGAGATGTACTCCAGGGAATCGGCTCCGATGGACTTGGCGATCTCATCAATCGCTGCACCGTTGGCGATCAGTTCCGCCCGGGAGGCGAAATCGATGCCGTAGAAGCAGGGCCAGCGCACGGGCGGTGAGGAAATCTTGACGTGGACCTCGGCGGCGCCGGCTTCGCGCAGCATGCGGACCACGGCGCGCTGGGTGTTGCCGCGGACAATGGAATCATCCACCACCACGATGCGCTTGCCGCGGATCACGGAATCCAGGGCGTTCAGCTTCAGCTTGATGCCGAGCTTGCGCAGGGTGTCGCTGGGCTGGATGAAGGTGCGGCCAACATAGGCGTTTTTCACAAAGCCGTGGGCGAACGGGATGCCGGATTGTTCGGCATAGCCAATGGCCGCCGGGGTTCCGGATTCGGGAACGGGAATGACAAGGTCAGCATTGGCGTGGTTTTCGCGGGCCAACTGGCGGCCCATCTCAACACGGGATTCGTACACTGAACGGCCGGCAATTGTGGCGTCCGGGCGGGCCAGGTACACGTATTCAAACACGCAGCCGGCCGGGGTGGCCGGGGCGAAACGCTGGGAGCGCACGCCTTCCTCATCGATGGCAATGAATTCGCCGGGCTCGATCTCGCGGATCAACGTGGCGCCAATGGTGTTCAGGGCGGCGCCTTCGGAGGCCACAACCCAGCCGCTTTCAAGACGACCAAGCACCAGCGGGCGGACTCCGTGCGGGTCGCGGGCGGCGTAGAGGGTGTGCTCATCCATGAACACGAAGCAGAACGCGCCGTGGACCTTGGGGAGCAGCTCCATGGCGGTTTCTTCGAGGGTATGGCCCTCCTTGCCCTGCAGCAAGGTGGTGACCAGCGCCGTGTCGGTGGTGTTGCCCTGCGCCATCTCTCCGGCGGTGGGTACGCCGTAGCGGGCAATGACCATCTCATGCAGTTCCGCAGAGTTCGTCAGGTTGCCGTTGTGCGCCAGGGCGACGGTGCCGCTGCCTGTTGCGCCCAGGGTGGGCTGGGCGTTGGCCCAGTTGGCTGAACCGGTGGTGGAATACCGGCAATGGCCCACAGCCATGTGCCCGGTCAGCGTGTTCAGTGTGGACTCGTCAAAGACCTGGGAAACGAGCCCCATATCCTTGTACACACTGATCCGCTTGCCATCGCTTGTTGCGATGCCCGCCGATTCTTGGCCACGGTGCTGCAGTGAATACAGCCCGTAATAGGTTAGTTTGGCGACCTCTTCGCCGGGGGCCCAGATGCCCAGGACGCCGCAAGCGTCCTGAGGTCCCTTTTCGCCGGGCAAAAGGTCATGTGATAGTTTTCCGTCTCCGCGTGCCACGAAAAAATTATCTCATGTAATGGCAACGTCCTCTAACCACCAACCACAAGTGCCCGGAGTTATGCGGGTCTTGGGAGGGTCCGCGATTAGGCGGTTTCAGCCTCGGCGTTGCTGTTGTCATCAGGGAGGGATTCAACGAGGAGAGTTTTCGTCTTCCGCCGGCCCTGGTGGTCAAGGATGAGCGCCACAAGGGCGCCCAGGCCGACGCCGGGCAGCACCATGAGCACGGCAAACAAGCCAAAGACGCTTGTGGCGGCAAAATCGCCATCCGAGGGGAGCAGGAACGTGAAAAGAGCCGCTGTGGCCACGCCCGCCAGGCCGCCCGCAATCAGGAACGGAACATACTTCGGGGCGCGGCGCACCTGCAGTTTGCGGGGCTCGCCCGCAGTTATTTCCGGCGGGCTGGTGTCAGGCTGGGAAGTCATGCATCAATGGTACCTGTCCAAGCTTGGACCCCCCTGCCAGCCCGCGAAATTTCGCTAAAACGGTAGTTCGCCCGAGAGGTCCGCGCGCAATCCCGAGGCCGCCACCAGGCCGCGTTCGACGGCGTCACCCCAGGCAGTCTGTCCGCTCACCAGCGCCAGCCAGGTTCCGGCGTCGCACTCCACCACATTGGGCGGCGTGCCGCGGGTGTGGCGGGGACCGGCGATGCACTGGGTGACCCCGAACGGCGGCACGCGCACCTCCACCGAATTCCCGGGTGCGCGCGCGGCCAGCTCCTCCAGAGAGTAGCGCACAGCCATGGCGGTGACGGGGCGGGTCCGCTCCCCGGCACCCCAGGCAGCCAGGGCGGCACTGCCCTCCTCCGGATTGATGCGGCGGCGGGCGCTCATGAGTCCAACAGGGCGCTCACGGCGCGGCCAAGGCGCAGGCTGCCCGCGCGGTGAGTGCCGCCCATGACCGGGGGCACGACCTTGCTGAGCACCTCGGCCACGGCGGGCACATCGAGTGCCCCGGCGGCGGCGAGCAGCGTCAGCCCCACCAGGGTTGCGGCGCGGCCGTTGCCGTCGAGGATCTTCACGGCAACGCTGGCACCGGTGGGGGTGGCCATGACCAGCACGCCCTCGGCTCCCATCTTGGCCAGGACCCCGAGCTCGTCCATGACCACAGTGTTGGGCAAGCCGCGCCCCTCAACAGCCCACGGGTAGTCGAGCATGGAGGTGGCGATCGTGGCCGCGCGGGCATTGGCGTTCCTGTCCGACGGTGCCTTGGCCAAGGTGGTGAAGGCGCGGGCCAGCCCGGTCAGCGAGACCGCCATGACGGGCGCCCCGCAGCCATCAACGCCGGTGTGCGCCACGGATTCGCCCGTGTATTCCTCAACCACTGTCCGCACGGCACGCTGCATGGGGTGATTGGGCTCGAGGTAGCCGCTCTTGTCCCACCCGTTTTCAACGCACGCCCACAAGAAGGCCGCATGCTTGCCGGAGCAGTTCATGGCGAGCTTGGATTCGCCGCGTTCGGTGCGGACCAGCCAGGCCCGGGCGGTGGCGTCACGGGGCCAGGCTGCGGGGCAGCCAAGATGCTCCTCCGTGAGGCCCGCCGCCTTCAGCATTCCCTGCACGACATCCATGTGGTCGAGGGAGCCTGTGTGGCTGCCTGCCGCGACAGCCACCTGGGCTCCGCGCAACGGCACGCCGGATTGCATGGCGGCCAGGGCCTGAAACGGCTTCGTGGCCGAGCGGGGATAAATCGGGGCCGTAATGTCGCCGAGTGAGGTGACCACCGAGCCGTCGCCGGCCACCACCACGGCCGAACCAATGTGCACCGACTCAACAAATCCGCTGCGTTCCAGGACGGCGAGTTCAACGGCGTCATGCGCCCGGAAAGTATGGATCATGGTGTCATACTAGCGACTTTAGGGCCCCGGCACTGGCGAACCGGTACGGGCGGTCATCCCAACGACCGGCTGTTCCGGCGGTCAGGCGTTAACCCCGGTGTTCAGGTCAGCCAGGGCTGTAATGGCACGCTCCGGATGTTCAGCGATTCGATTCAGGACGTAGAGCCACCACTCGGGTCCAAACACCACATATTCGCGGGTCGTGTAACCCTCGGCATGGAGCGAATCAAGCAGTTCCGTGCCCAGGCCCTGAAGCATTTCAAATTCGACAAGGCCGCCGTGCAGCTCCTCGCCCAGACGGGATTTGAGTGAGGCAAGCAGTCCCGCGTCATGGGTTGCCAAGTTCACCCGGTGCCCGGACTGCACCAGCCGTTCGGCCATGGACTGGTAGTTTTCCGATAGTTCCTTACTGTCCCGTGCGTGCGCCGTCGTGCTGCTCTCCAAGAAGGCACCCTTGACGAGCCGCACCGGGCCGGGGCGCAGCATGACGCGCTCAAGGTCCTGGGCAGAGCGGTGCAGTCTGGCCTGGACGGTGATCCCCGACTCCGGGAAGGCTTCGGAGATCTGTTCGTAGAGGTCCAAGACAAGATCGGTGCGCTCCGAGCCTTCGGCGGAGATCATGATGTAGCTGCCAGCCTCGCGTGCTGCGCCAGCGATCGCCAACGCGTTGGCCAGACCCAGCTCGGGCGAAACCACGGATCCCACGTGGGAGAGGTCAAAGGACACGGTGGATTGCTCGCCGCGTCGCTTAAGCTCCCCTGCCAGGGAAAGGAAAATACGTGCCTCAGAGTTGGCGACGTCGGCGGAACGGACAGATTCACCTGCGCACTCGATGCTCGTCAAATGTCCGCGGCCCGCATTGGCGGCAATGAGAGCCAAAGCCTCCTCCGCGGTTTCTCCGGCCGTATACCGGCGTGCAATCCTGCCAGCTGCCTGGGCAAGGACTGGATCGGCCATGACGTGACGCTTGAGATCCTCATCCAAGGCCCAGGCACGGAGCGTGTCGGCGGCAAGTGGGGCAGCGTGCGGGGCAATAATCATGTCCCAATAATAATCGGAACTTGTTGGCGCATCCTCGAGCTTTTGCAACCGCCGCCATGGTGCCTGCAGGAGCGTAGGACGACGGCACAACCCAAGAGAAAACGAAAACGTCACTTGGCAGCCCCGGCACTGAAGCCAAGTACCCTAGAGGGGTGAAGGTTTTAGTCATTGGCCCCGGAGGCCGCGAACACGCCATTGTCCGCTCGTTGCTCAGCGACCCCAACGTCAGTGAAGTTCATGCTGCTCCCGGCAACGCCGGCATCGCCGCCATTGTGCCGGTCCATGAGCTCAACGCCAGCGATCCCGCCGCCGTCGCGGCCTTGGCGCTGAAGTTGGAAAGCGACCTCGTGGTCGTGGGGCCCGAGGCCCCGCTGGCGGCCGGCGTCGCCGACGCCGTGCGCGAGGCCGGGATCCCCGTCTTCGGCCCCAGCAAGGAAGCCGCCCAGCTGGAAGCATCCAAGGCATTTGCCAAGACCGTCATGGCCGAGGCCCAGGTCCCCACCGCCATGGCCAAGGTTGCCGTCAACGCCGCCGAGGCGGCTGACGCACTCGACACCTTTGGCGCCCCCTACGTCGTCAAGGACGACGGCCTGGCTGCCGGCAAGGGCGTTGTCGTCACGAACGACCGCGACGAAGCCCTGACCCACGCCCAGTCCTGCTTCGACGTTGGCGGCACCGTTGTCATCGAGGAATTCCTTGACGGCCCCGAGGTCTCCCTCTTCGTCCTGGCAGACGGGCGCACAGTTGTCCCGCTGGCCCCGGCACAGGACTTCAAACGCATTTTCGACGGCGACGAAGGCCCCAACACCGGCGGCATGGGCGCGTACTCACCGCTGGAATGGGCCCCTGCCGGCCTGGTCCAGGAAGTCATTGACCGCGTGGCCCAGCCCACCATCGACGCCATGGCACACCGCGGCACCCCCTTCACCGGCGTCCTGTACTGCGGCCTGGCGCTGACCAGCCGCGGCACCCGCGTCATCGAATTCAACGCACGCTTCGGCGACCCCGAGACGCAGGCCGTGCTGGCCCGCCTGAAAACCCCCCTGGGCGGCGTGCTCATGGCCGCAGCCAAGGGGCAGCTGGACGACATCGACGAGCTGCGCTGGGCACCTGAGACGGCAGTCGCCGTCGTGCTTGCCAGCGAAAACTACCCTGACACGCCGCGCACGGGCGACCGGATCCGTGGGGTGAAGAAGGCCAACAGGCTCGACGGCGTGCACGTCCTGCATGCGGGCACCAGCGCCGACGCGGACGGCAACACCGTCAGCGCCGGCGGCCGGGTGCTCGCCGTGGTCGGCTTGGGTGCGGACTTGGAAGACGCCCGAGAGAAGGCCTATGCCGGCATTGAGCAGATCTCCCTGGAGGGCGGCCAGTACCGCACGGACATTGCGGCGAAGGCTGCACGCGGTGAAATTTCCGTGACAAACACCGCCGCACAGGACTAAGGACCTTACTGATGACTTCCGGAATTCCCGCTGCCCCCGTCCTGCCCGGCTGGACCCATGTCTACTCGGGCAAGGTGCGCGATCTGTACGTCCCCAGCCCCTCCCAGAGCTCGCAAGTCCCCGCCGCACTCGGGGCTGTAGGCCCGGACGTGAACGGCCCGTTTGCCGGCCGCGACGACGTGGTCTTGGTGGTTGCCAGCGACCGCATCAGCGCCTTTGACCACGTCCTGGCCACGGAGATCCCCGACAAGGGACGCATCCTGACCGGCCTGAGCCTGTGGTGGTTTGAGCAGTTGAACGTTCCCAACCACCTCGTGGCAACCACTGTCGAAGACGGGGTGCCTGCTGCCGTTGCCGGCCGCGCCATGGTCTGCAAAAAGCTTGAAATGTTCCCCATCGAGTGCATTTCCCGCGGCTACCTCACTGGCTCCGGCCTGCTGGAATACCGTGCCTCTCAAACTGTGTGCAGCCTGCCGCTGCCCGCCGGTTTGAAGGACGGTTCGCGGCTCGAGGAAGCCATCTTCACGCCGTCGGCCAAGGCTGAGGTGGGCGAGCATGACGAAAACATCAGCTACGGGCAAATGGTGGACACGGTTGGTGCCGGCGCTGCCGCTGCACTGCGCACACTGACCCTGGAGATCTACTCCCGCGCCGAGGAGATTGCCCGCGAACGCGGCATTATCCTGGCGGACACCAAGGTGGAATTCGGCACCGACCCGGCCAACGGCGTCATCACGCTCGGCGACGAGGTGCTGACCCCTGACTCCTCACGCTTCTGGGACGCAGCGCTGTGGGCGCCCGGCCAGGCACAGCCCAGCTTCGACAAGCAGTACGTGCGCGACTGGCTGGCCAGCCCCGCTTCCGGCTGGGATCGCGCCTCCGACACCCCGCCGCCGGCGCTGCCGGCCGACGTCGTGGAGCGCACCCGGGCCCGTTACGTCGAGGCCTACGAGCGCCTGACAGGCGCCACCTTCGTCTAACCCCCGCGCCCTAAAATCTGACCCGTAGAAATCCCCACCGGCTCACTATGCTCGTCCCTCGATGGGGGCCCTCGCGGGCGTGGTTCCCTGGCCGAGGTACGAGGTTAAGGTGCCGGTGGGGAGGGTTAGTTCTTAAACCCTGGAGACCCTGGGGAGCGTTAGCTGTTTAAAGCGGGGCGAGGTGGTCTGCGGCCACGGCGGCACGGTCGAGGGCACCGGCCTGCGTGAACCTGTCATGGGCGCGCTGGTAGGCGGCTCGTGCCTCGGGCAACCGCCCGGAATCACGCAAGGTGTCGCCCAGGAGCAACGCAGTGTCGCCGGCGATGTGGGGTGCCAGCTGGTCCTGATCCCGTTCAATCGCGGACAACAGCTCCAAAGCTTGTGTAAGTTCGCCGTTGAGGTAGTGCCAGCGTGCCCGCAGCATCGACACTTCCAGGACTTCCGCCGAGGTGGCTCCCACCACCGAGTGTGCAAGTTCGCTCCGTTCGATGGCCTGCAGCGTGGCAGGTTCCACCACGCCCGCGGCGAGCCGCACCCACGCCGTGGCCTTGTTGAACTGGGCCCACCGTGACAGGTCTGCCGTGGGGGAGAGCAGCCGGGCCGCCTTGGAGTGGTGTTCCAGGCCGGTGCGGGTGTCGTTCCGGAGGAACGCCACATTGCCCACGACCCAGTGAATCTCGCCCGCCACCTGGGATGGAGTGTCGGAGGTGATGGATTCGGCAAGGGTCAGGGTGTGGGCCCACGCCTCGTTCAGCCGCCCGGCCTCGGTCAGGGCACCAACCAGGGTTTGCAGCGCCATGAGGTAGGCGCTGAATTCTTCGGCACTGTCCCCGGAACCAATTTCCACGGCCAGGGTTGCATGCGTAATTGACTCCGTCAGGGAGCCCTGGGCCAGCATGGCAGCCGCCATCACCTGATGCGCGCGCAGGGACAGCGCATCGCTGCCAGCGGTCAATGGATCGGCCAGCAGTGTCTTCAGGATCGTGACGGCACTTTCGTGTTCACCGTTGCGCAGGAGCGAGTTGGCGGCCAAGAATGTCATGTTCCACCAGCTCACGGAGTCCTTGCCGGCACTGGCAAGCTCCGCCGCGGACAGGGCGCTGGCCGCGGCGCCCGAATAGTCACGTGTATCCCAGCTCTGGCGTGCGCACAGCGAAAGCCGCAGGCCGTCACTGGTTTCGGGGGAGGCAGGTTCGGGCCGCCCGGCGATGGGCGGCGGTGCCAAATGCAATTGCAGGGCCAGTTGTCCGATGATCTCGGTGGTGGGTTCCCGGTGCGCGTTTTCCAGGAGCGAAATGTAGCTGGCCGAGTACAACTCACCGCCCAGTTCGCCCTGGCTCAGATTCCGTGACAAACGCTCTTGTTTGAGCCGTTCACCAAAACTGCTGCCCACGTACCTGCTCCTTGTTTAGCGCCAGTTCCCATGAAGTTGCCGCCACGGTTGGGAGATTATTCCCTAGCTAAAACCTAACAGAAATAGACTCCGGGCATCATGTCTTTATCCTTAAAGTCATGAGGTGAGCGCCGATCCGTCGCACGTCGTGAGCTTGAACAGCCTGGCGTGGCCTTCACTCGCCACCAACGTAAAGGCGTCGGAGTCAGGCGCGAGGGTCACTCCGGGGTACAGCGAGCGTGGGTTATCGAACGCCGGAATGTAGTTTGTGCCGAAGTCCAACAGGAACGTCACGCCCTGTCTTTTAGCCGCCGCGCAGACGTCCGCATCACTACCGACCCTGTTGAGCCAAAAGCGCAGCGTGTACAAATCCGGGCTCAGGTCCCCCTGCGAACTGTACGGAAACAGCATGGTCCGCCCCGCCAGCGCCATAGCCAGCGCCGACCCGTTGTAGGGATTGTTCGCGATCACATCGTGTTCGGTGGTGTAGTCCCCGAGCCGGTGGATCAGTGCCAGCTCCTGCGCGTCAACTTGCGCCAGCCCGTCGGGTTTGGCGGGCACGTTGTACATGATCCCCACCTGCCCCTTCATCTGCCACAGCCCCGGATTGCTCAGGACAAGTACGACGACGAGCCCCACCGCCGCGGCCGGCCTCCCCTGGCGCTGTGCCAGGGTGGGCAGGCGGTGGCTGAGCCAGTCAACGAAGCCCACCATCCCCAACGCCGCCAGCGGCACCGCGAGGAGGGGCATGAGGGCGGCAATGCGCTCCGGGTTGTCCCACCAGGGCGCCATCAGGATGTTGGCCGGACCAAAGTCCGTGCCGGCAGTCATGGGGTACGTGAATGCCAGCAGGAGCAGGGCGGCCGGGAGCCAGCGCAGCCCTGCGAGGCGCCGGCCGGCCAGCGCGCCCGCCACCCCCAGCAAGGTCAAGGCGACCGCCGGGAACCAGATGGGTGCCGGAGCGTGCGTGAAGTTGCGCAGCAGTGCCAAGGGGAACGGCATGAACGCCAGGCTGGCGTAGTTGAACAGGCTGCGGATCTGCGGCAGCGACAGCAGTGCCCCGGCAGTCGCCGCGAGCACCAGGGCCAGGAGGGCCAGCCGACTCCAGCCGTGACGCCGGCTGCGGAAAAACCCTGTCCGCAGCCACGCAAACAGCAAGTACGCCAGCAGCGGTGTCAGCACCAGCAAGATGCTGAACACCCCGTTGGGTTGCGCCGTGATGGCCCCTGGCAGGAAGAGTGCCACCACGGCCAGCGCCTGGGCCGGCTCGAGTCCTGTGTGGACGGCTGGGCGCAGGATCAGCAGGACCAGGCCGATTCCAACCGGTACCAGCGCGTTGGACAGTGAGTTGGGATAGGCGGACCCGTATTGCAGCAGGAGCCACGGGAATGCAGGGAAGGCGGCGGACAGGATTCCCGCACACACCAGCAGCAGTCGGCGCCCGCCAAACAGCACCCGGGTCAGGAACATGATGCTCAGCGGCCAGACGATGCCGGCCACGGCCAGCCACATGATGTTGGTGGCCGCGGGAATGCTTACACCCGTGACAATGGCCAGCAGGCTGGCCAAGCCGTGCCAGGCGCCCGGATAAAACGCGGCCTTGCCGGAGGGCAGGATGAAGCCGGAGATGGCAAAGGAAGAACCGTTGGACGTTTCAACCGCATACTCCGTGGCGTTCAGGTGGAACACCGAATCGTAGCCCTGCGTGAATTGTTCGGGAGTTGCGGCAACCAAGGTGAGCAACGCCGTCGTAATTGCCAAGGAGACCAGCGCACCAACGGCGACCGGACCAATGCCGGACCAGCCGGGGTTCTCGGGAACGGTCCTCAGTGCGGGGATGAAGCGCTGGGCCAGCCACGCCCCTGCGGCCGCGATGGCCGTGCCCAAAAGCAGCACGGGGAGGTGCCAGGGCAGGCCGATCAAGGGGGCGACGATGGCGCTGGCGGCGACGACCGAGACGGAGACGGCTGGTGCCAGGAAAACGACCATCAGCCCGCGCACCCGCAGCGCCGTGAGCACTGCGGCGCCGGGCAGGGCCAGGATCAGCAGTGCCGCGGCAAATGCCGGCAGTGCCTCAAACCACGAGCTCACCCAATCAATCCCGTCCAGAATTTCCGGCCGATCAGAGCTTCTTGACGATGCTGGACTTGAGCTTCATGGGGCCAAAGCCGTCAACCTTGGCCTCGATGTCGTGCCCGTTGACGGGGGTGATCAGGCGGATGTTGCGCACCTTCGTGCCGATTTTCAGGTCCTGCGGGCTGCCCTTGACCTTCATGGTCTTGACGATGCTCACTGAGTCGCCGTCGGCGAGGACGTTGCCAACGGCGTCCTTGACCGCGGTTTCCATTTCGGCTGACTCATCGGCGGCCTCGGACGGGGACCATTCGTGGGCGCATTCGGGGCACACGAGCAATTCACCCATCTCGTAGGTGTATTCGCAGGCGCAAACGGGGCACGGGGCAAGTGTGTCACTCATGCCCTCCATCCTAGCCGCAGGCTCTGACGTACGACGGCCGGAGGCGGGCTCGGGCGGCGAAGGTCACTTCGACCCGGGCCATGTCGGTGCTTGCGCCGAAATCGTGCGCCGACAATGGGCCGGACCCGCTGTTCCTGCAGTCGCGTTCGGCGAAAATGGGCCGGACCCGTGAGAAGGGCGCAACTTTGACGGCGTTTGGCGAGTTGGGTTCATCTTCGGCGACAAGGGGCGGCGGGGGCTCGTCTCAACCTGCGCGCTGGCGGTTGGGGAAACAAAAAACCGCCCCAACGCCGGATGCTTCCAGCGTTTGAGCGGTTCTTGCTTGGTCGGGGTGACAGGATTTGAACCTGCGGCCTCGTCGTCCCGAACGACGCGCGCTACCAAGCTGCGCCACACCCCGATCCGCCACTTTTTCCTTGACCAGTGAAGGTCCGAAAAAGCAACCTCTCAAGAATAGCGGACAGGTGCCGGGAACACGAAATCGTGGCGTGAGGGCCGATTTGTGCCGTGGCTTTAGACAACAGGAATCTTGAAGGTCACGGTGCCGTGGTCATTGCCCAGGACCAGCGAGTCAGGATTCAGGGTGTAGTTCAGCGGGGCGGAGAAGAACGTGGCGACCCATTTTTCGTAGTCGCTTTGCGGGCTCTGGCACGCCATCATGGTCATGGCCATATTAGGATCCACGACAAACTGGGTATCCGTGACCTGAACCGAGCTCATGAGCGTGTTGCAGGGTGTCTTGGAGGAGAACGCCACGTTGCCGTCACGAACCATTGTCACCAGGGTGAAGGGATCCGTGCCCAGCCACGTAATCTCGCCGGTGGCGTCAGTGCCGCTGACCGAGGTGAGATTCAGGCACTCAAAGTCCTGCACCGAGGCAGGGATGCCGGTCCCCGCGGGGACGCAATCATCGTCCGACGCCGGTGGGGGATCCTCCGACGGCGCAGCAGCCGGGGCTTCCTGTGGAGCCGACGGTTCCGGAGCGTTCTGGGTTGCAGAAGTGGGCTCCGTTGTCTGTGACGCAGAGGATGCCGGAGGGTTCTCGTCGGGGCTTCCGGACGGGGTGGTGCTGCAGGCACTGGCCAGCAAGAGGGCCATCAGTGCACCCAATAGAACCAAAGATTTTTTCACGGCAAGTTCCCCTTTGCTCGATGACGAGTGCGTGGCGGCTACGGTTTAGCCGTCAACGTCAAGATAACAGCTTCCGGCCGGCAGGCGAAGCGGAAGGGGGCCGTGCGGGAGGTGCCGATGCCCGCGGAGACGTTGACCGGCGTCGTGCGTCCCTTGGCCTGCCAATCATTCAGGCCCTTGGCACGCCAGGTGGGCAGGTCGCAATTGCTGACAAGCGCACCGTAACCGGGCAGGCAGACCTGGCCGCCGTGGGTGTGGCCGGCCAGAATCAGGTCCGCACCGTCGGCGGTGAAGTGGTCCAAAACGCGCTGGTACGGGGCATGGGCCACGGCGATCTTCACGTGCGGGGCCGAGTCCTGCCCGACCGCACCGCGCGGCCAGCCGGCATAGCGCTCACGGTTCAGATGGGGATCGTCAACGCCGCTGAAGTCGAAACGGATGCCCTTGAGCGGGATGGACTGGGCACGGTTGGTCAGGTTGACCCAGCCGCCTGCGCCGAAGCCTGCGTGCAGGGCCTCGGTGTCCAGCTCGACGGGACGGCGCTTGATGTCACCGGCTGGCACCTTGGATGGCCCGGTGAAGTAGGTGAAGGGGTTCTTGAACGTCGGGGCGAAGTAGTCGTTGGACCCGGGGACAAACACGCCGGGGAAGTCCATGAGCGGCCCCAGCGCATCAAGGAGCGGGGCTATGGCCTTGGGGTGGCTGAGGTTGTCGCCGGTGTTGACCACAAGATCCGGAGCCAGGGCGGCAAGTCCGCGCAGCCAGTCGGTCTTTTTGTGCTGTCCAAGGGAGAGGTGGATGTCCGAGAGGTGCAGCACCGTGAAGGGGGCCGAACCGGATGGCAGGATCGCGAGGGACTCCTCCCGCAGGGCAAACCAGTGGCGTTCAATGAAGGCGCCGTAGGCCACCGCACCTGCTCCGGCGGCAACGGCGAGCCCCGCCGCCGCACCCAGTTGGGCGATGCGGGACGGGGCGGCGTGTTGTTGTTGCATGAGGGTGATGCCTAGTCCTTCTTCTCGGGCTCGGCAGGCTTGTCGTCCTTCTTGTCGCCCTTCTTGTCTTCCTTCGCCGGCTTCGGCGGGATCACCACAGGCGGGTTGATCATGTAGTCCGGCGGGCCGTCAAAGTAGCCCACGTCGAAGTAGCCGGCGATCTGGTTCATGTAACCCTGCCAGGCCTTGCCGGCGTAGGTGGCGCCGTCAACATAATCCAGGCGCTGGTTGGCGATCAGCTTGCCGTTGTTGGATGCGTTCTTTTCCTCCGGGCTGCCCAACCAGGAAGCAGTTGCCAGGCCACGCGTGTAGCCAACGGTCCACGTGTGCTGGGAATCATTGGTGGTACCGGTCTTGGCAGCGGCCGGGTACTGCAGCGGCACCTGGTAGCCGGAGCCGCGCTGCAGCACGTCCTGCAGCACCGAGTTCACACCGGCAGCAACCTCAGGAGTCACCGTCTGGTTGCAATTGGCGCCGGGGACCGGGAATTGGTCGCCCTTGGCATTGGTGATCGAGACCAGGGCGATGGGATCGCAGTGCATCCCGCCTGCCGCGAACGTGGCAAAAGCTGAGGCCATGATGAGCGGGGAAACTTCCCCGGAACCCAGCAGCGAACTGACATTATCCACGTTGTAGGGCTGGTTCGGGTCCCCGCCCAGGTGGATGCCGGTTGCGGACATCATCTTCTGGATGTTGCACATGTCCAGCTTGGCCGCCGAGGCGATGGTTGCGGTATTCAGGGAGTCGTACAGGCCCTGGCGCGCCGTAAAGTTGCCGTAGTTGATGTCGCCGGCGTTCTGGAGGTCCGTTGAGCCCGGGTAATTGTTGTCATAAATACCCGTGGTCACGCCGCAGCTGTTGTTCCACTGGAACCCGGCAGGATACTTGCGCACCGACGCGTTGACGACGTCATTGATCTTGTGCCCGGAGTTCAGCCATTCGGCAAAGGTGAAGGGCTTGATAGTCGAGCCCACGTCAAAGCCGCCGGCACCGCCGAGGGAGTTTCCGTTGGCATCGAAGCGGTCAACGTTGAAGTTGTAGTCCGTGGCGAACTGGCCCTCGGGGGCTTCCAACTTCGTGTTCTGGGCCATGGCAAGGATCTTGCCGGTGTGTGGCTCGACGGTGGAGATGGCCTGGCCAACCTTGTCGGGGTTGTTGTCCATGGGCGTGAAGTTGGCGAACTGTGCCTGGGCTGCATCCTGCAGGCCGGCGTCCAGTGTGGTGGTGATGGTCAGGCCGCCCTGCTCCAGCAACTTGCGGCGTGCCTCAGGGGTGTCACCAAAGTTGGGGTCGTTTACGAACAGGTTTGTGACGTATTCGCAGAAGTACTCGGCGCGTGTGGCGGCCGTGCAGCCCAGCTTGTTGGGGTGGATGTTGAGTCCGATGTCGGCTGCGACGGCTTCCTTGTGCGCCGTGGCGTCGATCATGCCCTGATCGAGCATGTGGTCAAGGACCAGGTTGCGGCGCGCCAGCGCATTTTCCGGGTTCGCCACCGGATCGTAGACGGTGGGGCTGTTGACAACGCCGGCCAGCAGGGCAGACTGCGGCAGGTTCAAGTCGTTTGCATGGGCGCCAAAGTAGAAGTTGGCGGCGGCTTCAATGCCGTAGTTGCCGTTGGCGTACAGCACCCAGTTCAGGTAGCCCTGCAGGATCTCGTCCTTGGAGTACTTCTTCTCCATGGCGATCGCGAGCTTGATCTCACGCACCTTTTCACCGACACCCTTGTCACTGCCGAGCTTGATCTTTTCCTGCTCTCCATTGGCAGCGTACGTCTGGATGATGACGTTGTTGACGTACTGCTGGGTCAACGTGGAGGCGCCCTGGCGCCCGCCGCCCTGGGCCATCGATGTCACCGCACGCATCAATCCGCGGGTGTCGATGCCGCCGTGCTCGTAGTAGCGGGAGTCCTCCACCGCAACAATGGCGTCCTGCATGAACTGGGAGATATTGTCCAGCGGCACTTCCGTGCGGTTCTGGTTATAGAACGTGGCAATGACGGAGCCGTCGGAGGCCAGGATCTTGGAGGACAGGGCGGGTGTGCCAACTGTCATCTCATCCGGGAGGTCGTCAAAGAAGGTGAGGGACGACGTCGTCGTGCCTGCTGCGAGGGCCACGGCCGGAACCATCAGACCTGCCACAAGGACGCCGCAAATGGTGCTGATGCCGAGGAAGGCAACCAATTTGCCCAGAGTGGTGGCGGTATCGAAAATGGGGTGTTTTTTTGCTGCCATTTTTCCAGTTTACCGGTAGGGGCTACGCTTTGACGTATGACCAAATGGGAGTACTCTACAATTCCGCTGATTATCCACAACACGAAGGCGATCCTCGACAGCTGGGGCGATGAAGGTTGGGAACTGGTTCAGGTTGTACCCGGACCTGACGGACGGGGCCTTGTTGCCTACCTGAAGCGGGAGAAGGCGTAAGGATGACTACCGCGCCAAATCAAGGAACTTCACGCATCGAGGCCCGCCTCGCCGAGCTTGGCCTGAGCCTTCCGGCCGTGGCTGCGCCGGTGGCCGCCTACGTGCCGGCCGTCATCTCGGGCAACCATGTTTACACCTCCGGACAGCTGCCTTTTATTGACGGCAAACTCACAGCCACGGGCAAGGTTGGCGCCGAGGTTTCCGCTGAGGACGCAAAGTCCCTGGCCGCAACCTCCGCAATCAACGCCATTGCCGCGCTGAAAAGCGTCATCGGCGACCTGGACCGCGTCACGCGGATCGTCAAGGTTGTGGGCTTCGTGGCCTCCGATCCCTCGTTCACCGGACAGCCGGGCGTCATCAACGGCGCATCCGAGCTCCTGGGTGAAGTATTTGGTGAGGCAGGCGTCCACGCCCGCTCCGCCGTCGGAGTTGCCGTTTTGCCGTTGGATTCACCCGTTGAGGTTGAGTTGGTTGCAGAATTCCAGTAGCAGTCCCGCAGGGACGCGCCGTTTCCCGCTGAACGCTGATCAGCGGGAAGCAGCGCAGGCCTGGCTGGAGTTTGGCGAGCGAACGCCGAGCAAGCCGCGGCCGGCATCGTCGGTGGTGCTGTTGAAGGACAGCTCCTCCGGCCTGCAAACTTTTTTGACATACCGCCCGGGCGAGTCGCCGCTGGGCACCGTGGCGTTTCCCGGTGGCACCATTGAGGCAGCGGACGACGACGTCACCGACTGGGTGGGCCCCTCACCGACCCTCTGGGCCAAGAGCCTGGGCACTGCGGACATTGGCCTGGCCAAGCGGCATGTGGTGGCCGCCATCCGCGAATTGTTTGAAGAGACCGGCATCTTGTTGGCCGGCGCCGATGCGTCCTCCCTCGTTGAAAACATCACGGGGCCCGAATGGATGCGCGGGCGTGAGTCAATCGCCACGCAGGAGTCCACGTTTGCGCAGCTGCTGGAGCGATATGGGCTGGCCCTGCGCACCGATTTGCTCAAGCCGCTGAACCATTGGACCAGCCCCGACTTTGCGCACAGGCGCTTTGACACCCGGTATTTTGCTGCCGCCAGACCCGTGAACCAGGAAGCATCACTGCTTTCCAGCAAGGGTGTGTGGGGGCGTTGGGCCAGTGCCTTCGATATTTTGGCGCAGCGCAACACCCCCGCCCTGGGCGATGAGATCGGCCAGCCGGACACCTCCGGGCTGGCGCTGGGCGAACTGGTGGTGCCCGGGGTGGAGATCATCTTGGAGAAGATTGCGGCCGCCCGTGGTTGCATCGCGTACCTGAACCACAAGCGCCCCATCAACGAATACCAGCCGAAGCTGGTGGTGGGCGACGACGGAGAATTTAACCTTGAGGTGCCCACCGCGCCATCCTCAGAAGGTGCGGCCTGCCGGGAGCGCTAACCTCCCGCACGCAGACGCTCGCCTTTCGGGGCGTTTCGACCGACCCTCCGTCAGCGGACGCTTCTTGTCGCCAGTGCCTGACGGTACGTTTCCACGAGTTCCTCGGCGTGGGTACAGAAAGCAGCCCGGGCAGTGCCTGCCGCCACAGCCCGGCTCATGGCTTCGATCCGGTCCGAGTCCGTGGCGAGAGATTCCAGGACGGCTGCGATCCGGCCTGGCTGAGGGGAATCGGCCACGATGAAGCCGCCGTCAGGCAGCCCCTCGGCCAGATCCGGATCGCAGAGAACCACCGGAAGTCCAGAGGCCATGGCCTCAAGGATCACCATGGGCTGGTTGTCAAAGTCATGGGACGAGGAAACAAACACATGGTGCCGTCCCATGGCCTCGAGGACGTCGCGTTGCGGCACTCCGCCGTGCATCGTAATCCGGTGCTCCACACCCAGCCTGCGGATCAGGCGGCGCACCCGGGTGCCGGCCACGCCGTCGCCATAAATGCTGGCAACCACCGTCTCGCCGGCAGCGGCGACTGCACGGACAAACACTTCCGGACGCTTTTCCGGCGACACCCGCCCGCACCACATGACCTGGAGGGGCTCGTCCGGAGACTTGCTGCGAAGTTGCGGGGCGCCCACCAGCTCCAGAACGGAGTCTTCCAGGCCGTTGGACACCACATGCACCGGCGGCACGACACCCTGGTGGAGGAACTTCTTGGCAAGATGCTCGGAGGGCACAATCACGGCGTCGGCGGCATTGGCCTGGTTGAGCATCAGGCGCCACATCCGCCGGGCCACCGCCGTGCGCATATAGGGGGATTCCGGATGCGCAGGGAGGCTGGTGTGCGGCAGGTGGTGCCGGTGGAGTGCAGCCAGCAACGCGGTGGTTAGTTGGGGCAGTGGGAGCACCTTGGCCGTGTACACATCAATCCGGCCGTGCATGCTTTGGACGAGCGGCAGGCCAAGCTCCTGCGCTGCCTTGATGCCGGCAAGGGCGGCGAAGACTTCGGAGTGCACATGCACCACGTCGACTTTTCGGGCTGCCAGCTCTTCCTTGAGCAAGGCAGTTGCGTCGCGGGGCGGCCAGGTGAAGGGGAATCCGTCGGGTCGGAACACCTTGGAAATGGGCAGTGCCACGACGCCGGCAGCTTCGGAATCATGGCGGAGTGGGCAAAAGACGGTGACCTGGTGTCCCAGCTGTTCCAGGGACTCCTTTGCCGCCTTGATGGCTGTCTGCACTCCGCCAAGGGTGGGCAGGTAGTAGTCGGTGACCATGGCAATATGCATATTTTAACTATAGGGAAGTCCCCGGCAGCGGTGCTGCGCTTACTGTGGTGCCCGCCGGAAGTCCTACCATGGGGACATGACGACTGACTCCCCGGCGCCCCCACCGTCCGTTCTGATCACGGGGGCCACCGGTTTTCTTGGCGGGTATGCAGTCAGTGAATTCCTGGCCCAGGGGTACAAGGTGGTGGCCCACGGCCGCAACCCTGCCGCCTTGGAGCGGCTGAGGGGGATGGGCGCCACCACCGTCGCCGGAGACCTTGCACAGCTGGCCCACATGAAACAGCCTGTGGACGTGGTGGTGCACGCTGCCGCCTTGTCCAGCCCCTGGGGGAAATGGGGGGACTTCAAGGACAGCAATGTTGCAGGAACCCGCCACGTGGTCAGTTTCATGGAACGCAATGCGGTGCCCCGTCTCGTCTTTGTTTCCTCTCCCAGCATCTATGCCGGCAGGGGAGACAAGCTGGCCATCAGGGAAACCCGTCCCATCAGGAGCAAACCGTTGAGCTCCTACATTCGCTCCAAGATCGCTGCCGAGGCATTTCTACAGGAGGCGCACAGTTCCGGCCGGTTGCCTGAACTGTTGACCATCAGGCCGCGGGGAATCATCGGCGCCGGGGATCCCAGCGTCGCCCCACGGCTGCTGCAGGCCTACCGCAAGATTGGTGTCCCCCTTTTCAGGGGCGGGGAGAACCTGGTGGACCTGACGGCAGTGGAGAATGTGGCCCTCGCCCTGCGGCTGGCCGCCGCAGCGCCCAGCGCCAACGGCCAGGTGTACAACATCACGAACGGGCAGCCGCGCCCGTTTAAGGAACTGTTGGAAATCCTGTTCAAGAAGTTGGACCTGCCGCCGCGGTACCTGAAGGCCAATGCCACCGTCTTCTACGGTTTGGGGGCGCTGCTGGAAGGAATCTGCCATGTCGTGCCAGGGCGCCCGGAGCCGCCGCTGAGCAGGTACATGGTCTCCACCATTGCGTATTCACAGACCTTGGACATTACGAGGGCACGCGCCGAGCTGGGTTATGAGCCCCGCGTAGATATTGAACAGGCGCTCGCAGCCTTTGCCACGGAGTACTCTAAAGACCATGCCTAGCGGAGAACTGCGCTATTACGCCTGCGGATACACCACCCACCAGATGAAGCAACTGATGCACGGGCGCCCACGCGAGCGCCGGGTGTTTCCTGCCGGGGTGTTCCTGTATTGCCATCCAGATGGTCGCACGGTGCTGTTCGACACCGGATATGGGCCTGCGACGTGGCGCGCGGGGGTGGCCGGCTTTCTCTACACCCTGCTGCTGCCGCCCCGGATCCGTCCCGGGCAAAGCATCGCCGCCCAGCTGCTCGCCGACGGAATCCCTGTCGAGTCCATCGATTTTGTGGTGCTGTCCCACCTGCACCCGGACCATCTTGGCGGGGTGCGATACTTTCCACAAGCCACCTTTGTGCTCAGCGAAGCCATGCTGGAAACACTGGCCAACGCGAAATTGACGGAAGGGTTCCTGCCGCAGTTGCTGCCGCACTGGTTTCCGGCGGCAGCGAAGCTGGTGGTGGACCCCGGCCAGGGCGAGGTGGACCTTTTGGGCGACGGCAGCTACCGGCTGGTGGACCTGCCCGGCCATGCCAAGGGGCACATGGGAGCCCTGGTGGAAGAACAGGCGCTGCTGGCCGGCGACGCCTCCTGGGGCGAAGACCTGATGGGCTCGGTCCAACAGATTAAGGCCCTGCCCCGCGCCATCAACCACCGGTGGAACGACTACGAACAAACCATCCGGCGGCTGCAGCAGTGGAAAGCGAATGGCGTGAAACTGTACTTCAGCCACGACCACCAGGACCACAAAAAATTGCTGTAATCGCTGAAGAATCTCCCAATAGGCCGCGGAGCGCCTTGGTCGAAGCCCGCCACCCGTGGATACTTGAAAAAGCCCATCGAAAGGGAACCGCTGATGCCTCAAATCCGCAACTGTCGAATTGCCGGATATGGCACCTATCTTCCTGAGCACGTTGTGAAGTTTGGTGCGCAAACCCGCTACAGGGTCTCGGAAGACGAAAGCCAGCTTGGCATGCTCACGGCCGCAGCCAGGGACGCGCTGGACCGGGCGGGCATCAAGGCCGAGGACGTGCAATGCATCATCGGCGCCAGCGCTGCCGGCATCCAGCCGATCCCGTGCACGGCCGCCCTCGTGTTGGAACAGCTTGCGCCATTTGGCGTGGCAGCAGCCTTTGATGTGAACTCCACCTGCACCTCCATGATCACGGCCCTGGACATTGCCTCACGCTACATCGCCGACGGCACCTATGAATCGGTGCTCATCACGGCGGGCGACGTTGGGTCCCGCTTCCTCAACCCGGAGCAGGCGGAAAGCTTCTCGCTCTTTTCCGACGCCGCCGTGGCATTTGTCCTGACGGCCACCGACGATCCGGCCCAGGGTGTGGTGGCAAGCACCCAGCGCACGTGGGCTGCATACGCCCACGACACAGAGATCCGCGGCGGCCTGAGCCGCTCGCCGGCGCAAATGTATGCGGACTCCGACCCCGCCGATTACCTCTTTGACATGAACGGCCGGTCGGCGCTGCGGAACATGCTGACGGTGCTGCCGGAATTCCTGGCAAAATTCCTTGCCACGTCGGGCCTGTCACTGGAAGACATGTCACTGGTGATTCCGCACCAGGCCAGCCCCGCCATCACCATCGCCCTGCGCCGCATCGGCATCCCGCAGGAACAATACATTGACTGGGTTGCTGACATTGGCAACATGGTCTCAGCCTCGGTGGGATACGTGCTGGCCAAGGTCCTGGAACAGGAACGGGTGCGCCGAGGTGACACCGTGATGTTGTTTGGCACCGCGGCCGGGCTGACCGCAAACGCCCTGGTCCTGCGGCTTTAGCTTTCCCAGGCCGGGGATCGCTTAAAGTACGACGGCGGGGGGTCACCTTTGCTGTGAAAGGTGACCTCCCGCCCGTTCGCTGCCTCCCACGGCAGCTCTCTTACCCGCGAGAGGGAACCGCTGATCCCGCGAGTGGTGGGCCCACAGCTCCGAGCAATCGGGTTCTTTGGGCCCCCGCGCCCGAGGGACCCGCTGCGAGGAACGAGCGGTGGGAGGGCGTGGGGACTAGCGGGAGCGCTGGCGCAGGCGGTTCACGTCCAGGATCACCACGGCGCGGGCTTCCAGGCGGAGCCAGCCGCGCTGGACGAACTCGGCCAGGGCCTTGTTGACGGTTTCACGTGAAGCACCGACCAGCTGGGCCAGTTCCTCTTGCGTGAGCTCGTGGGCCACCAGGATGCCGTCGGTGGCGGGGCGGCCAAAGCGGTCGGCGAGGTCCAAGATGGCCTTGGCAACGCGGCCGGGGACATCCGAGAACACCAGGTCGGACAGGTTGTCGTTGGTGCGGCGCAGGCGGCGGGCCAGGGCCTGCAGCAGCTGCATGGACACCTCGGGGCGGTTGCGCAGCAGTGCGTTGAGGGATTCGTTCTTCAAACCGGCCAGGCGGGTTTCGGAAACGGCGGTGGCAGTGGTGCTGCGCGGTGCCGGATCAAAAAGTGCCATTTCGCCGAAGAGCTCGCCCGGGCCCAGGATGGCAACGAGTGATTCGCGGCCGTCCGAGGAGGTGCGGCCCAGCTTGACCTTGCCGGAGACGATGAAATAGAGCTGGTCGCCCTGGTCGCCTTCACGGAAGACCGAAGCTCCGCGGGAAAGATCCACCTCCGCCAGTTCGTCCGTCAATAGGCGGAATGCCTCATCGTCGAGCGTGGCGAATAGTGGTGCCCGTCGTAGTACCTCGATGTCCATGAAAACTCCTTACAGTATGTAGCTATTCAGTAATGACCTAATACTGATTGTTTCAGACCTTTTCCGTTTTTGTGACCAATTTGGCATTACGGGCGTTCGTTGTCAGCATATTGGCAGCTTCAGCGGCCTAAAAGCCCGGTTGTTACTCGGGTTTCCCCGGTAGCATGTGCATTTGGGGCACTGTCCGTGTCCAGCGGATGTTCGTGAGCGGCTTGGGCCGGAGAGGGGCTGGCGCCGCGGTGTTTGGTTTTTCCTGGCTCGATGTGGTGCTGATCCTGTGGCTGCTGTGGCAACTGATTTACGGGCTTAACGTGGGGCTCGTGGTCGCCTTGGGTGGCATTGCAGGCTTCATTGCCGGGGCCGTCGGGGCGTTCTTTGCGGCCCCGTTCGTCAGCCAGTTCGCACCCAGTCCCGGCTGGCGCACCACCATGGTCATTGCCGCCACGATTCTGCTGATAGCTATTGGCCACGCCATCGGCATGCGACTGGGCAGGCTGATTGGGCGCGGTGTCAGGTCCGATTCCATCAAGGCCGTCAATCGGATCATGGGCGGCGCACTCAATGTGGTGGTGAGCGCCCTTGTGATCAGCATGTTGGCCTTCGGTGTCTCCAACCTGGGCATACCGCTGGTGTCCAAACAACTCAGCGACTCTCAAGTGCTGTCCAAGATTGATGCGTGGACCCCGGACCCCGTCAAGGCGGGCGTTGCCCAGATCCGTTCCCTCGTACTGGAAGAGGGCATCCCGGCACTGCTGGACCCGCAGGGGCCCAACGTTGACGTTGCCGCACCGGATGCCGACACCGACACCGATGCATGGAACACCGCGGCGCGGTCGGTCATGAAAATTTCAGGCACCGCGTTCCAATGCGGCCAGAACCAGACCGGCACTGGTTTCGTCATTTCGCCCGGGCGTGTTCTGACCAACGCCCATGTGGTGGCGGGGGTGCCCAACCCGGTGGTGCAAACCCAAGCCCAAGGTGCGTTGCCGGCCCGGGTGGTGTTCTTTGACCCCGTCAAGGACCTGGCCATTCTTGCCGTCGATTCCCTGGCTGCCGCCCCGCTGCCCACCGCCCCCACCGTCGGGGCCGGCACGCCTACAGCCTTCGCCGGCTATCCGCTGGGCGGGCCGCTGCAGCTGCGACCGGCCACGGTGCGCACGTCCGGGCCCATGATGGTGCCGGAGATTTCCGGTGGCCCCTCGTCCCTGCTCGACGTGTACCAGCTGGCCGGGACTGTGCAGTCGGGCAACTCCGGTGGTCCGCTGCTGGATACGGCCGGCAACGTGGTGGGCGTAATTTTCGCCAAGGCCACCACCGCCGAGAATGTGGGCTTTGCCCTGACCATGGAGGAAGCAGGCCCCGTTATTTCGGCGGCGCCGCACCTGAACACGGAAGTGCCGTCCGGCGCCTGCAAGGTTGGCTGAATTACGCCAGACTGTTGTCCAGCGCGCTGACCGCCAGCGCGTAGCCGTGCACCCCTGCGCCAACAATGACGGTGCTGCACACGGCCGACAGGAATGAATGGTGGCGGAATTCCTCGCGCTGGTGGACGTTGGAGATGTGCACCTCCACCGTGGGAAGTTCGACGGCGGAAATTGCGTCCCGCAGTGCCACCGACGTGTGCGTGTAGGCGCCTGCGTTGATGATGATGCCCACGGAGTTGCCGCGCGCCGCATGGATGGCGTCCACCAGGGCGCCCTCATGGTTGGACTGCAGGCAGGTGGTGCTGAAGCCCGCCGCCTCGGCAGCCACAGTGGTGAGTTGTTCGACGTCGGCCAGGGTAGTTGAGCCGTAGATCCCCGGTTCGCGGGTGCCCAGCAGGTTCAGGTTGGGGCCGTTGAGGATCAGCAGGTTGCCGCGGTGCGGTGCAGTCGAAGAGGTCATGGCTTAATAATGCCCCACCAAAACAACTGACCCGCAGAAAAAGGCGAAAATTCACGGGTTTGACGTGTTTTCGCCGTTTTCTGCGGGTCAGATGCAATGAACTAGGCGCGGAGGGACTCTGCGATCTGGTTCATGACGGTGTTGTCGGCCAGGGTTGAGGAGTCGCCTACGGTGCGGCCTTCGGCCACGTCCTTGAGCAGGCGGCGCATGATCTTGCCGGAGCGGGTTTTGGGTAGTTCCGGGACCACCAGGATGGTCTTCGGCTTGGCGATCGGGCCGATCTCCTTGCCCACGTGGTTGCGCAGCGTGGTGACGATGTCGGCATCCTCCACGGCGGAACCGCGCAGGATCACGAACGCTACGACGGCCTGTCCCGTGGTCTCGTCGGCGGCACCAACAACGGCGGCCTCGGCCACTGAGGGGTGGCTGACCAGGGCGGACTCGATCTCCGTGGTGGAGAGGCGGTGTCCCGAGACGTTCATGACATCGTCCACGCGGCCCAGCAGCCAGACGTCGCCGTCATCGTCCCACTTGGCACCGTCACCGGCAAAGTACATGTCATCGAAGCGCGACCAGTACGTGTCCTTGTAGCGTTCGTTGTCGCCCCAGATGCCGCGCAGCATGGCGGGCCAGGGTTCGCGGATCACGAGGTAGCCGCCATGGCCGTGGGCCACCGACTTGCCGAGCTCGTCCACCACGTCAACGGCAATGCCGGGCATCGGGACCTGCGCCGAACCGGGCTTGGTGCTGGTGACGCCGGGCAGCGGGGCCACCATGATGGCGCCGGTTTCGGTCTGCCACCACGTGTCAACGATGGGGGCGTTGTTGCCGCCAATGACGCGGCGGTACCACATCCACGCCTCGGGGTTGATGGGTTCGCCCACCGAACCGAGCAGGCGGATGGAGGAGAGGTCGTACTTGGCGGGGATGTCCTCGCCCCACTTCATGAACGTGCGGATGGCCGTGGGGGCCGTGTACAGGATGGAGACCTTGTACTTCTGAACGATCTCCCAAAAGCGGCCCTGGTGCGGGGAATCCGGGGTGCCCTCATACATGACCTGCGTTGCGCCATTGATGAGCGGCGCATAGGTGACGTAAGAGTGGCCGGTGACCCATCCGACGTCGGCCGTGCACCAGAAAACATCCGTTTCCGGGTGCAGGTCAAACACGGCGCGGTGCGTATAGGCGGTCTGGGTCAGGTAGCCGCCGGTGGTGTGCAGGATGCCCTTGGGCTTGCCCGTGGTGCCGGAGGTGTAGAGGATGAACAGCGGGTGCTCGGCGGCATGCCCGACGGCGGTGTGCTCGGTTGAGGCGGTGCCGACGGTGTCATCCCACCAGACATCGCGGCCCTCGACCCAGTTGACGTCCTGGCCGTTGCGCTTGACGACGACGACGTGCTGCACCGAGTGCCCCGGCGCCGTAAGCGCTTCGTCAACGGCGGGCTTCAGGGCGCTGGGCTTGCCGCGGCGGAACGTGCCATCTGCGGTGATGACGAGCTTGGCCTCGGCGTCGTCGACGCGGCTGCGCAGGGCGTCGGCGGAGAATCCGCCGAAGACCACGGAGTGGATGGCGCCAATGCGGGCGCAGGCGAGGAGGGTGATGACGGCTTCGGGGATCATGGGCAGGTACACGGCCACACGGTCGCCCTTGACCAGGCCCAGCGTTTCAAAGGCGTTCGCGGCCTTCTTGACCTCTTCGGTGAGCTGGGCGTAGGTGTAGGTGCGGGTGTCGCCGGGCTCACCCTCAAAGTGGATGGCGACGCGGTCGCCGTTGCCGGCCTCAACGTGGCGGTCAAGGGCGTTGTAGGCGGCGTTGATTTCGCCGTCCTCAAACCAGGTGGCGAACGGCGGGTTGGTCCAGTCCAAGGTCTTGGTGAAGGGTTTGGACCAGGTTAGGAGTTCGCGGGCCTTCTCGCCCCAGAACGCGGGGCGGTCGGCGTTGGCTTTTGCGTATTCGTCGCCATGAATGATCGCGTTGGCGGCAAATTCGACGCTTGGCGCGAACTGGCGGTTCTCCGTGAGCAGGTTCTCCAGTGCGTCACCGGACTGGTCTGCTGCTGCGGTTGTAACCTCAGACATCTAAAATCCCTTCGTTCCTTCGTTGCAGTTGCCCTGTGAATCTCGCCTGCCCAGCACAACAAACCACAGCATTGGATTGTTTGTGGTGCCGCCGCAAATCGTTGCTAGGGACAACGTTTGTTCCATCTTTAACTGTAGCGCTTTCCGCAGCCGAACGTGTTCGCCGTCACAGGCGCATGGGGCCAGTGGGGTCGTATCTGCGCCCAAGTGCACGGTGGCGCCCCGTCGCGAGCTGTGCGTCGCCTGACCGGCGGCTGTGAATCGGGGCTCTATTATTCTGATTAAGCTGTGGCTTGCTAGTGTTGCCGCCCTGCGGTAACTAGGCTGGGAAACATCGTGACTATGAGGAGTAAGACCATGACGGAGCAACACACGCCAGTAACTCAAGGCACCGCAGACGCTGGGACCCCGGCCGGTGGCACCGCCGTCGTTGGGCCGCTGACCATTCGGGACCTGGCGGTGCTGGGTTCAGTTCTGATCATTTTCATCGCGTCCCTGATCCCGTTGGTGGTGACCCCGGTCGGCAGTTTTAATTTGTGGAACACCACGAACCTGTTCTACGTCGGCATTGGCATGGTCCTGCCACTGGCCACGGGCGCGCTCTTTTTGATCCGCCGGTTCAGCCCGGGCACCAAGCTGCGCCTTGGTTC
Organism: Arthrobacter sp. PAMC 25486; assembly: GCF_000785535.1. Lineage (NCBI taxonomy): Bacteria > Bacillati > Actinomycetota > Actinomycetes > Micrococcales > Micrococcaceae > Arthrobacter > Arthrobacter sp. PAMC 25486. The sequence continues at coordinate 3,163,386 of NZ_CP007595.1, forward strand.
GCTCTCCCTTGATCAATTTGCCTCCGTTGTGGCCGTGTTTGCCGTCTTCTTCTTCTTTGCCGGCACCGCCACCGACTTCCGTGTCGCCTACCTCGTGGGCTTGATCGGTGCCGTGCTGTTCATGGCTGCCACCACCTGCGCCTCCTGGATTCCGGTGCTCGCCGCCGATTTTGCCGGCCGTGCTGAAACGCCGTCCCACGTTATAGCGCGCGACGCCGTTGCTCCCGGCAAGCGCCCGGCGTCACCCAAGCCCGTGGCCGTCAAACCGATTGTGCCGGGCGCTGCCGCCGGCCAGTTCGGCCAGAAGGCCACGAATGCTGCGGATGCTGCGGGTGATTCGGCTGTCGGTCAGCCGGTCGGCGCTGCCGCCTGGGCAGGCTCCCGGCCCGCCGTTGCCGGCCACACCTCAGCAGGACAGATTTTCACCCCCGCCAAGGACGGGCGTCCGTCCGATGGTGCTGGAACTGACGCTGCAGCTACCTCACCCGCGACGGGTGCTGCTGCCGGAACAGCTGCTGGTGCGTCTGCTGGTACCGCCGGTACTGTCGGTGCTGCCGGAACAGCCGCCGGTGCCGGAGTCACCGGAGCCACCCCGGCAACGTCTTCGGCGACTCCGTCTTCGGCCACCCCAGCTGCCGAAACTTCTGCTGCAGGCGCAGGCTCTGCCGCCAACACCGCCAACAAGGCCGCCAGTGCCACCAATACGGCCGAAGGCACCGCGAACACCGGTGGCATCAGCGCGTCCGGTGCTGCTCACAGGGATCCGGCCGCGAACTCGCAGGGGGTTTCCGCGCAGGAGCCGGCAACCACGATCAATCCCCAGCTGGCCCAGGCACCGCAGGAGGCCGAAGCGGTCCAGCCAGCCGCCGCGCAAGCGCCAGCAGCCGTCGCGGAAGCAGCGGCCCCGGCCAAGGAAAGCATTGCGGCGACCGTCGACCCCAAGGCTGCGGCGCCTGCCGTGATCGCAGAACCGTTCTGGTTCGCCGTCGACCGTCCGCAAAACGTTATCGACGAGAACACCCGCCAGTTCATTTACAAGCTGACGCCGGGCTCGTGGATTTTGGCCCTGGAAGACCGCGGAAACAGTTTCCTTGTCCAGGACGGCCACGGCAAGACGGGTGTTTTGCTCGACCTCGTCGGGATTGAGCGCGCCTCAGACAGCCAATAGCAGGTGAGCGTGGCGGGGCAGGAAACGGCGCTGGGACTCAAGCGCCGGGCCCGGAAAATCAATCGCGAGCTGGCGCAGCTGTACCCCTATGCCCATGCCGAGCTCGATTTCCGCAACCCCTTTGAGCTGTTGGTGGCCACGGTCCTCTCCGCACAGACCACCGACATCCGCGTCAACGCCGTCACTCCGGCACTCTTTGCCCGCTTCCCCACACCGCTGGCGATGGCCCAGGCTCACAGCCTTGAGGTGGAAGAGCTGATCAGGTCAACCGGATTTTTTCGGGCCAAGGCTGCGAACCTGCTGGCCCTGGCCAACCGCCTGGTGGATGAGTACGACGGCGTGGTCCCCGGATCCCTTGATGATCTCGTCACGCTCCCGGGAGTCGGGCGAAAAACCGCCAACGTGGTGCTCGGGAATGCCTTTGGCGTTCCGGGCATCACGGTTGACACCCACTTCATCCGGTTGGCGCGGCGCTTTGGCTGGACCGAGTCCACAGATCCGGTCCGGATCGAGGCCGACGTGGCGGCGTTGTTTGAAGCCAAGGACTGGACCATGGTGTCGCACCGGGTGGTGTTTCACGGCCGACGCATTTGCCACGCACGGAACCCAGCATGCGGGGCCTGCCCCATCGCCCACCTGTGTCCCGCCTATGGTGATGGTGAAGTTGACCCGGTCAAGGCGGCAAAGCTGCTGAAATACGAGCTTGCGCCCGGACAAGAAGAACTTTTGGCCAAGATGCTCGCCGATGTGGACAATGCCGCGGCGTACCGCCAGGAATCCCAATTGGCGGCACGGAACGCGGACGCGCCATCCGGGGAACCCCGCCGGTGAGTGCGTATTCAGACCTGGCAGCCTTGGCCGGAAAGGCTGCGGACACCGCTGCGCTTCCCGAGTCCATGCGGCTGGGACGGGCCTCGTTGTGGCAGCTGCCCATGGACGGCGCAACAGCCCGCAAGGCTGCCGTATTGCTGTTGTTCGGAGCCCTGGACGACGTCCCGGCCGCCTCCGCCAAGCCGCTGGCTTCGGCCGATCTGGACATCCTGTTGATCGAACGGGCTGCAACCTTGAACGACCACCCGGGCCAGGTGGCCTTCCCTGGCGGTGGCGTGGATCCTGGGGATTCCTCGATAGAGGCTGCTGCCTTGCGCGAGGCCGAGGAAGAGACAGGACTGGATCCCCACGGCGTCGAGGTCCTGGGGGTGCTGCCTGAGGTTCCCCTGCCCGTGAGCAACTTCATGGTCACTCCCGTGGTTGGCTGGTGGACGCGGCAAACGCCAGTCGACGTGGTTGACTATGGCGAATCAGCCCAGGTTTTCAGGGTGCCCGTGCGTGATCTGCTGGACCCGGAAAACCGCTATACGGCCGTCTTGGCCCGTGACGGGCACAGCTATCGCGGCCCGGCGTTCGTTGTCAACGACGTGGTGGTTTGGGGGTTCACGGCGGGAATCCTGCACTACGTGTTCCAGGAGCTCGGCTGGGCCGTGCCCTGGGACGAGCAACGGGAAATCCCCGCCCCGATCTAGCCTCATTTTTCTGCCGCCGCATGGTTTGTGACGGCTGGTTTCCTAATTGGAGCAGCGGAAGATCGCGACACCTTCCTTGATGGTTTCCAAAACTTTGATGTCTTGGAGATGCGCCGCACCTACCGTGAGGGGATCGGCGTCGAGCATGACAAGGTCAGCCAACATGCCAACCTTGAGCGCCCCCTTCCGGTTCTCCTCGAAGATTTGGTATGCGGGGCCAGTGGTGAGCGCCGCCAACGCCTGGTAGGCGTTGACGCGTTCCGCCGGGCCGAGGGTGTGTCCAGTGCGGCTGTTGCGGGTCATTGCCGTGACCATCATAAAAAGGGGGTCGACGGCTGTCACCGGGAAGTCGCTGTGGTTTGAAACGATCAGGCCACTGTCCATGGCGGATTTGAGGGGGCTGATGAAGGATGCCTTGGCCTCACCAACATTGGCCCGGTGCACGTCTCCCCAAAAGAAGGTGTGATTGGTGAAATAGCTGGGCGTAATTCCCAGTCGAAGATAGTCTGGCAGATGATCCGGGCGTTGAAATTGTGAGTGGATGGCCACGGTCCGTGCGTCATCGGCGGCGGTGGTGCCAGCAAGCTCGAGAGCCTGGATGAGCTGGTCGATGGCGGCATCACCATTGACATGGGCATGCACCTGAACACCGTGGTTGAGGCAATTTTGGATGATGGCGGCGAACGTTTGAAAGGGCATCATGGGTTCCCCGCACCAGTCCGGACGGCCATCCAGGCCGCCTGTTAGATAGGGCTGGCTCATGAATGCTGTGCGGCCTTGCGGGGAACCATCTTGAAGAATCTTCAGCCCGGCAATCTTGAAGCCATTGTGGTAGCTGCCCGTGGGGAAGTCAGGATTTTCCAGCCATTGTCCGGCCTCGGCGAAGGACCCCAGCGCGGCGATGTCGAGGTACAGAAGTCCTGCCGCTCCCGCATCTTGGTACAGCTGGAGATCCGCGACGGAGGCAAAACCATCCTGGGCGTGGGTATATCCGCGCGAGGCGTAAGCCTGTTGGGCGGCATCCATCAGCGCCAACTTTTCCTGCGCTGCCGGGGTCGGCAGCTTCGAGGCAACCAGCTCCATGTACGCCGTCTCCATCAGAAGCCCGGCAGGTTCCTGTGAACCTGGCACCCGCGCGATGACGCCCCCTGCCGGGGTTGGTGTGGTTGCGTCGATGCCGGCCCACGCCAGGGCAGCCGAATTCAGGACAACCCCGTGGCTTGAAACATGGACGAGCATGACCAATTGGTCCGGGAAATGGGCGTCAAGGTCCGCTGCTGTGATGTGTCTTTTTTCGGTCAGTGCTTCCTGGTCGTAGCCGTAGCCGACCAGCCACTCGCCAGCGTCGATGCCGCGGCGCCTGCGGTGCTGGTCCAGGGCCGCCACCACCGCTTCGATGTTGGCACAGCCGCCCATCGGTGGAGGCCCAACATTGGCCTTGCCCGCAAGATCAAACGTGGCTTGAAAATGGCTGTGTGCATCGATGAAACCCGGCAGGAGTGCCGCCCCGGCCAAATCCCTGCCTTTGGCAGCAGGGAAGCGTTTAGTGGCTTGTTCAGTGGCGCCGGCAAAGACGATTCGGCCGCCTCTGATCACCAACGATTCGACGTATTCTGGCGCCGGTCCGTCCATCGTGAGAATACGGCCGTTGCTGAAATGGATGTCAGGGTGCTCGCCCCTGTTGCCGTGGGCAAGTGCAAGCGGGTTCGTGGGACTTTTGGTGCTGGTGTCCATCTTATTTGCCTTTCATGTTGTCTATTTTGCGTCGGCGTAGCACTGCTCAACAACGACATTGACAGGAAATTCCAGCGGAATCTTCCCAAAAATCAGCTCAGTTGCGGCTTGGGAAGACGCATGGAGAAGTTGGCTAACTTCCTCCACCAGGTTGAGCGGGCAATGCACCACCACCTCGTCGTGCAGGAACGCCACCAATTCCGGTGTGCTGTGCGCGGGCGTTCCCACGGTGGCGGGGGAGGCGGCCGCCAAAGCCCGCAGCCGCCGTCGTAATTCAGCCAGCCAGCAGCACGCCCATTCGGCAGCTGTTCCCTGCACCACAAAATTGCGGGTGAACCGGCCGCGGGACCGGGCAGCCGACTCGGCACGGCGCTGTTCCTCGGCCGTGGAGCTGCGCTGGCTTGCCAGCCACTCCTGGGAAACAGGCGGAGTGCTGCGGCCCAAATGGGTGCTGACGCGTTCGCCGCGTTCACCTGCACGGGCGGCCTCTTCCACAAAGTCCAGGGCGCGCGGGTACATGCGGGCCAGCTGTGGGACAAGCCGGCCGGACTCTCCCGTGGTGGCACCGTAAATGGCGCCAAGCAGGGCAATTTTTGCCATGCCGCGATCACCGCCGAAGCCTTGGGCTGCGATGCCGGCATAGAGGTCCTTGTTGTGGCCGGCAGCGTCCTGCCCGGCCGCGGCCATGGCCGAGTCCTGGGCGAGTGCCGCCAGGACCCGTGGTTCCAGTTGGGCGGCGTCGGCAACAACGAACGTGTAGCCGGGATCTGCCACGGCTGCACTCCTGATTTGTGCGGGGATCTGCATGGCCCCGCCGCCCCGGGAAGCCCAGCGTCCTGAAACGACCCCGCCCACCTCATACTCGGAATGGAAGCGGTCATTGTGGACCCACTGTTCGAGCCAGTTCCAGCCGTTCGTGGTGAACAGTCGACTGAGTTTTCGATACCTGAGCAGCGGTTCAATGGCAGGGTGCTTGAATTCCATGAGCTCCCAGCTGCGGGTGGACTTCGCGTCAATGCCGGCCCGGTGCAGGGCCTTGATGAGGTCCTGCGGGGAGTCGGGATTCAGCGAAGGGGCGTTGAGGGCGGTGCGCAGCTGCCCGGCCAGAGCCTCCAGTTTTTCAGGGCGTGCATGGTTGGTGGGTTCAGGACCGAGCAGATCATCGAGCAACCTCCTGTGTAGGTGTTCCCGCCATGGGATACCTACATACTGCATCTCCGCAGCGACCAATGCACCAGCAGATTCTGCAATGAGCAAAAGTGTGAGCCTGGCTGGGTGTGTGGAGGAATGAATGGCCGTTTTTTGGGCTGCCAGTTCCCGGAAAACCGTGTCCAGATCCCACGCCGCAGCGACATGGCTGGCGGCGGGGGCGTCAAACAAGCTGTCCTGGCCGCTGGGAACGCTCATTGAGGGAGGGGCAGACGCGATGTTTTCCGGCGGCAGTTCATTGGCCTGCCCGGCATAATCGGTGGCTGCCGCAAATTCAGAGAACAGCAAAATGCGTTGGCACAGCGCCAGGTCGTGGCATTTTTCAACCCGGACCTGTGCGGCGAGAAGTTGCGGGTACCAATTGGCGGCACGGTCCCACACCCAGCGTGGCTGGTGGGCCTTTTCCAGTTCCTGGACGGTGTCTGCAAGCTGCTCCCGCGGCACCGTTCGGGCGGCGGTGGCGGGGGCACCGTCGTCGTGCCTGAGCTGAACCACGGCAGTGGAATTGTCAGGGCCGGCGGCTAGCAGTGCGTACATAAATTCTATTCTCCACTGGCTGGGGAAGAATTCCTCCACAGCCGCGCCTGCCGTCCGAGATCTCCACATTTTCACCCAGGCGTGTGGCATCTGCTGCGACGGGAGTCCACTGTGGCTATATGAGAACTCGCCTCAAGCCTCCCCGCGGCGCGGCGACGCAAGCATGGTTGCCGCGCCGCGACACCACCGTGTTGCTGTTGTCTGCCGCCACCGAGCTCCAAGGCGCCGTGGGTCGGGTGTGTGCGGCAGCCGCCGTCGAACTTATCATTGCCGAGACCCTGGATCTCGTGGCCGGGCGGTGGGATGACGTGGCAGCGGTGTTGTTGGATGCCAGCATCGCCGCCCCGGAAGTGGGGCTCACGGGGTGGAACGGGCCCACCGTGATCGTTGGATTTGCCCAGGACGGCGCGCGGGTGTGGCAGCGGGCTGAACAGCAACGAGCCGACAGGGTGGCCATTCTCCCGGAATCGGCGCCGTGGCTGGCCAACTATTTGGGCCGCCTGCGAAACCCCGCCCCCGGGGCAGCAATGGTGGGGGTCATCGGTGCCAGCGGCGGCGTCGGGGCATCCACCTTGGCCATTTTGTTGGCAGCGGAGGCGGCGGCGCGCGGCACCCGGACATTGCTGGTGGACGGGGATGAATGGGGCGGCGGGCTCAGTACCGCGTTATCGGCGCAGCACGTTCCGGGACTGCGCTGGCCGGACTTATTGCGCACCTCCGGAACCATCAACCCCGAACAGTTGGCCGCGTCCTTGCCCCAACTGGGCGCCGTGGCCATGCTGTCGTGGCCCAGCTCGGTCCAAGCTGATGCGCCGCCTCAAACACCTGCTGCTGTGGGAGAGGTTGTGAGGGCGGCCAAGGCGGCCTACGGGCTGGTGGTTGTTGACGTTGCGCGCAACCCGGCGTCGCTTGCGTCCTTGGCACCGCACTGCCACGGCCTAGCCATCGTGGTGCCCGCCCAGGTTCGCGCGGCAGCGGCAACCCTGGCCCTGATGCCACATCTGCCACCCATGCCGTTGGCTGCGGTGGTGCGTGGACCGCTCGGTGAAGGACTTGATGCGGCCATGGTGGCCGGCACTGTCGGCCTGCCTCTGGCGGGCCAACTTCCGCACGTGCCCAGGGTGGCGGAGGCACTCGCATCCCAGCATGTGGGTGAGCTATTACGACGCCGGACGGTGCGGACATTGCTATCCAACCTTCTGTCGTGGCTGGCAGGGGACTCCTCCGGGACTGGACAGGGCGGGAGGCGCCAGCCATGAGTGCCCAGGCCCGGCCCGAGCATGGAAGAGCGGACGGCTGGGGTGCGGTGGATCCCCAGCTGCTTGAAGAGGTGCGGCGCAGTGTCTTGGCACAGAGCGGGCCCGTCACGGATCTGCAGGTGGCCGCGGCGGTGCGGGAAAGTGGGCGGTTGCTGGGCACGGCCGGGTCGCTGGTGGCGATGGAGAGGATTTCAGCTGAACTCAACGGCTTGGGTCCGCTGCAGGGCCTGGTCAAGGACCCCGCCGTCACCGATATATTTGTCAACGCCCCGAATTCGGTGTGGCTGGATCGCGGTGCCGGCCCGGAACGCGTGGCGGTGACGTTTCTCAACGAGGCCGAGTTGCGGGCGCTCGCCGTGCGGCTCGTTGCCAGCGGGGGGCGCAGGCTCGACGAAAGCAGCCCCTGCGTCGATGTGAAAATCCATGGCGGCTATCGGGTCCATGCGGTGCTGCCGCCCATCTCCGCTGCGGGAACGCTGCTCTCGATCCGCATCAAGCGTAAAACGTCCCTGACATTGGCGGACATGGTGGACCAGGGGAGCGTGGATCCGCGGCTGGCCAACGTCCTGCGCGCAGTCATTGCGCGGCGGCTGAATTTCCTCATCAGCGGGGCCACAGGGGCGGGAAAAACCACCCTGCTCTCAACACTTTTGGCGTTGTGTCCGGCGCAGGAACGGCTTGTCCTGATAGAGGATGCGGCCGAACTGGAGCCAGCACATCCGCACGTCCTCACCTTGGAAGCCCGCCACGAAAATGCCGAGGGTGCCGGCACAGTGGACCTGGCCGAGCTGGTCCGCCAGGCACTCCGGATGAATCCGGGCAGGCTCATCGTTGGCGAATGCCGGGGCAGTGAAGTGCGCGAGCTGCTGATGGCCATGAACACCGGCCACAGTGGCGGCGGCGGCACCATTCATGCAAACAGTGCCCGTGATCTCCCAGCCAGGCTGGCGGCGCTGGGTGCACTGGCCATGATGAGTCCGGAGGCGGTCTTCCTGCAGGGTGCCAGTGCACTGGATGCGGTGATCCATGTGGCACGGGTCAACGGCCAACGGGTGGTTGCCGAGATCGCCGTGGTGGACCTGCGCAACGGCAGACTCGAAGTGGTGCCGGCATTGACGTTGGCCACCGGGGAGGCAACGGGGGCGGCTGCGCCGGGGGCTGCTGGGGAGGCTGGGCTGAGCGAAGGTCCTGGCTGGCCCCCGCTGGCAGCGAGACTGGGACTTGGCCCGGAAGCCGAACATGTAGGCGAGCTTTCACGCCAACCCTGGGGTCGGCCATGACTGCGCTGCTGATTTTTGCGCTCGCCGCAACGGCCTGCGCCCTGTTCGGCTTCCATGGACGGCAATGGTGGGCAGCTGCCCATGACGGCGGCCCCGACCCGCCCGGCAGGAGGGCACGCCACCAGGCTCACCCCGTGGAGGCGCTGCCACGGCTGGTGCGACAGCTGGCGGCCCTGTTGGCCGCCGGCCGCACGGGGCCAACCCTTTGGCAGTCCATGGCCCATGTCCTGGCCATGCAACACGAGCGGGTGCAGGACAGCGTGCACAAAAAACCGCGCGGCTCCCCAGCAGCGCCGCGCCCACAACGCTCCAACACTGAATCCCCAGGCTCGCGCAGCATGCCCGGACCCGGAACCAGCAGGGATACTGACGCCACACTCCTGCTGGTCATCTCCGTGCAGCGGGCCAGCGAACTGGGATTGCCCACGGCAACGGCCATACGAGCCTCCTGCCACACGGTGCCCACCACGATCCGCAGGGTTGGTGGCGCAGCAGGCCAAGGGGCACTTACCCCGGAGCAACGGCGCCTGTGGCTGGACATTGCCGCCTGTTTTGAGGTGTGCGAGGCCAGCGGAGCACCCGTGGCCGCCGTGTTGGAACGGCTGGCCGGAACCCTGGAAGCCGACCACGATGCTGCCGCGCAGCGGGAAACTGCGCTCGCAGGACCCCGCGCCACAGTCCGACTTCTGGGCTGGCTGCCCCTGGTAGGGCTGGGATTGGGCATGCTCATGGGAGTTGACCCGCTGGGTGCCCTCCTGGGCAGCCCCATCGGCTGGTCGGTGCTTGCCGCCGGCGCCGGATTCGCAGCGGTGGGCAGGTTCTGGTCGGCGAGGATGATCAGGCATGCTGCGGGCCCCGCCCCAACTTCATCCCGGAGGTAACCATGGGCGCACTGATGGTATTTATCATCGCCGCAACAGCCGTCATGGTGTTGTGGGGGCGAAGTCCCATTGCGCGGAGGGGGTCCGGGGCACCTAAGGGAGGCCCCACGTCGACCATGTCCAGTGAGGTGGTATCGGTGCCGCTGCTGCTTGAACTGTTGGGGACGGCGCTGGACTCCGGGCTCACCATTCAGGGCGCCCTGCAAGTGGTGGCCGAGGTAGCGGAGGAAACGATGCGCAAGAGTCTGCTGCGGGTGGTGGCAGGGCTCCAGATTGGTGCCTCATGGCAAGACTCATGGGCGGGCAATCTTGTTGATCGGGACATCGCGCAAATCCATGATGCCCTGAGCTTTGGTGCACTGACGGGCGCCTCGGCGGCCCCGCTGCTCTACGCCCAAGCCCAGCACTACCGAACGGCGGCCGCGCGAAATGCGCAGAAACGGGCTGCGGCATTGGGTGTGAAGCTCGTGTTGCCGCTGGGACTGTGCTCGTTGCCGGCGTTCATCGCGGTGGGTGTTGTGCCGGTGGTGATGGCCATGATTCCGGCGCTGTAGCCCTATTCATTCATCCACAGGCCACGCTGCCCCGGGAGTAGTCCACTAAACCGCAAAAGGGGCTTTTGCGGCGCTCGAGGCAGGCGGAGAGTGGATTGACCCAAGCTTGGCGGTTGCGGCCGCCAAACACCAGCAATCGAATCAAGGAGTTGACATGAACAGCTTTGAAACGGCCAGCGGAAGCGCACCTGACGCCGAGCGTGCCCTCGAGACGCAGAACGTCACCGAGATCTTCCCCGGGGCAAGCCAAAAGGCGCACGTGGTGAACCGCGCGGCCCGCCCGCGTGCAGCAAACGGCTTGCGGAAGGAGGCGAAGTGGGCCAAGAACGGGATGGAAGCCGGGATGGCAACGGCAGAATACGCCATCGCCACGCTGGCGGCCGTTGGATTCGCCGGCCTGCTGGTCGTCATCCTTAAAAGTGATGAGGTGCGTGGCTTTCTGCTGAACATCATCCGCACCGCGTTGAGCTTTTAGACGCCCGTAAGGGCCCACAGTCAGGAGGTGCACGGTGAACCCCACTCGTGAGAAGGACCGCATGCGCGGCTCGGCGACCGCAGAGTTGGCCGTGGTGCTTCCTGCCATCACGGTGCTGTTGGCCGTGCTCCTACTCAGTGTTTCGGGGGGCCTGCTGCAGCTGCGGCTGGAGGAAGGAGCCAGGGCCGGGGCGAGGGCCTTGGCCAGGGGAGACTCCTCGGAGCAGGTCTTGGCCATCGTTTCGCGGGTGTCGGGGGCGAACACCACGGCCTCGATCGGCGCCTCCGCAGGCTTTGCCACCGTCACGGTCGAAGGCCGGGTGGGCGGGGTGTTGTCCGGCCTGGTGCCATGGACGCAAGCCGCCCAGGCAAGCACCCGGCTTGAAAACGCCTCGGCCCTGGCGGCTGCCACTTTTTCAGCCGTGGCGTCAGCAAGGGGCTACGCTCTGGTTGTTCCCGGGTGCCCCGCCGCAGCCACCGTGGCAGGGGATCATGGTCAAGGATGAGCGGGGTACAGGGACGGTGCTGGGCGTCGGCCTGGCGCTGGCCATCTTGCTGCTCATGGCCCTTGTTTTGGGGCTGGGACAGGCTGCTGTTGCTGCTGCAAAGGCAGCAACAGCGGCGGATCTCTCAGCTCTTGCGGCCGCTGACGCGTACAGGGGACTGAGCGAGGGAGATGCCTGCCAGAGAGCAGCAGAAGTATCACTTCAGAACGGGGCCCAGCTGCTGGAATGCACATTGCATCCCGACATGTCAGTCCGGGTGGCAGTGGCCGTCAGGACCACCCTGCCATGGGCGGCGCATGGCCAAGCACGGGCAGGATCGCCAGCGGATGACGTCCGGCCGGGTCAGCCCTGATCACATCCATCAGTGGAGTGGTTGTCGGGCGTAGCTAGTGGTTGCGGGCGTGCTTGAGCAGAATCTGCAACAGCAACACGGCACCTGCCTTGTCCAAGGGGTTGTTCTTGTTGCCGCACTTGGGGGACTGCACGCAGGAAGGGCAGCCGCTGCGGCATTCACAGGATGCAATGGCGTCCATGGTGGCCTTGAGCCACACCCGGGCCATGTCGAATCCGCGCTCGGCAAACCCAGCACCGCCGGGATGGCCGTCGTACACAAAAATGGTGGGCTGTCCGGTATCGGTGTGAATCGCGGTGGACACCCCGCCCACATCCCACCTGTCGCTGGACGCCACTAGCGGCAGCAGCCCGATCGCTGCGTGCTCGGCGGCGTGCAGGGCGCCGGGAAACTGCGGTTCAACCAGCCCGCCGGCCAACAACGTGGCATTGTCCATGGTGAACCAGACGGCCTTCGTGAACAGGTCGCGGGCCTCCAACTCGAGCGGTTCCTCACCGAGCACCTCGTTGGAAATAATCGCCTTGCGTTGAAAGGAGACCACCTGGGTGCGCACCTGAACAGCACCAAAATGCATCTCTACCGGCCCCCACCGCTCATGCTTGAGTGATTCCAGCACCTCGATCTGGGTGACATCCCGGGCCGTGGTGTAGAAGTCCGGCGTGCCACGGCGCACCAGGGCGCAATGCTCGGCCTCGTTCAGTTCAAGCACCACGTAGCTTGTCCCTTGGTGCACATAGACGGCTCCGGTGTGAGCCTGGTAATGGGATTGCGGGGAGCCCATGGTCCCCAGCAGTGCGCCGGTATCGGCCTCAATGATGTTGATGGGGCCGCCGCCGTCCTCCCGCAGGTTCACCATGGCGGCAGCACTTTGCGGATGGGTCCAGAACCAGCCGGCAGGCCGTTTGCGCAGGTAGCCCTGGGCCACCAGCTGATCAAGCAGGGCAGGGGTGCTCTCATCAAAGATCGCCAGATCCTGATGCGTGATGGGGAGTTCGGCGGCAGCGGCGCAGAGGTGCGGGCCCAGCACGTAGGGGTTGGACGGGTCAAACACGGTGGCTTCCACGGCACGGTCAAAAATGGCTTCGGGGTGGTGCACCAGAAAGGTGTCCAAGGGATCGTCGCTGGCGACAAAGGCTGCAAGGGCATTTTGCCCGGCCCTGCCGGCCCGCCCGATCTGCTGGAAAAAGGATGCCCTGGTGCCGGGCCAGCCGGCAACCAGCACCGCATCCAAACCGGAAATGTCGATCCCCAATTCGAGGGCGGAGGTGCTTGAAACTCCCAGCAACTGCCCCGAGCGCAGCGCCTTCTCCAACTCCCGTCGCTCCTCCGGCAGGTAACCGGAGCGGTAGGCGGCCACTCTCGGCGGAAGGCTGGGATCGACGTCGTCCAACAGGCGTTTGGTCACGCTCGAAATGGTCTCGGCGCCCCGCCGGGACTTGATAAAAGCAATGGTGCGGACATGTGAGGAGACCAGATTGGCCATCAAATCGGAGGTCTCAGCAATGGCCGTCCGCCGGGATTTAGCACCGTTCTCACCCTTGAAGTCGGTCAGCTCCGGCTCCCACAATGCCACCGTGGTGGCTCCATGGGGGGAGAAGTCCTCGGTGATGGTGGTGACAGGGGCGCCAATCAGCCGGGCAAAGGAGCTGCCTGGATCTGAAGAGGTGGCTGAGGCGCCGATAAAGACAGGGCTGGCGCCGTAATGCGCGCAAATGCGCCGCAGCCGTCGCAGGAGCACCGCCACATGGGAGCCGAAAACCCCGCGATAGCTGTGCGCCTCGTCGATGATCACGTACCGCAGCCGTCGGAAGAAACGGGCCCACCAGGTGTGGTTGGGCAGCACACCAAAATGCAGCATGTCAGGGTTGCACAGGATGAAATTGCTGTGGTCGCGGATCCAGCGCCTATCACCTGGGGCGGTGTCGCCGTCGTACGTGGCAGCGCGCAGGGTGGGCAAATGCAATGACACGAGTGCGGCAAGCTGGTCCGCGGCCAGGGCCTTGGTCGGAGCAAGATACAGGGCCACGGCACCGTCATCCTCCAACCGTCCCGGGTTGGCAGCCAGTTCCAGGGCAGCCCGGTGCACGGCGTCGAGCGCCGGCAACTGGTACGCCAGCGACTTTCCGGAAGCCGTTCCGGTGGCGATGATCGTGTGCTCGTTGTGGTGGGCGGCGTTGGCGCCGGACACCTGGTGCCGCCAGGGCTCGGCAATGCCCAAATTGGCGTAGGCGTTGAGGAGGTCGGGGTGAACCCATTCAGGCCATGGTTCCGTCACCGCCTGCCGGGCTGGGATCCTGTGGACATGCTGCAACTGTGGCGGGTTTTCTCCTCCACCCAGCAGTGAGATCAGCGAATCATTGGTAGGCACCCCATCATTGTGCCACCGCCGCGGCCAGGAACTGCCTACAGCTTGGCCAGCTCCGCAAGCCGCTCCCTGGGGACCAGAACTGTCACCGGGCTCAGGCTGCGCCACCCCAGCTTGTAATACAGTCTTTGGCCGCCCGTGCTGGCCAGCAGCAAACCGGTGGTGACGGGGTGGTCGAGTGCCCGTGCGGTCAGTGATTTCATCATCATCATGCCAAGCCCGCGGCGCCGATGTGCGGGATCGGTTTCCAGGCCGTCGATAATGGCATAGTCGCCGTAAATGCCCACACTGCCGCTGGCCAGAACGGCTTCCCCGCGCATGATGGCAGCAGTGAACCGGGCCTGGCACGGTGATGCGCTGCGCCGGCCGCCAATCTTTTTCACCACAAGTCGCAGCTCCGGATCACCTAAAAAGGGGTCCTGGTTGTCCTGTGTTTCCAAGGCACACACCATGAGATGTTCCGAGGTTGAGACCATGCCCATGCCGGCGGCGTGCGCCCACTTCACATACTCGTGGACGCGGGGGCCAATGATGCACAGCGCCCGTTGGGTCGAAGCTGTCACTTCTGCTGCCAATTCTGCAAAGGCCGCATGGGTGGGATCGGCGCTGAAGTATTCCCAGTCGCCGCTAAGGTCTAGACGCAAGGCTGCCCAATAACCCTGACCCGTGCGGCTTTGATAGCCCCGCACTGCACTCCAGCCGGTAAACCATGCGGCGGCGTGCTCCTCAAGCTCCTTGGAACCAACCTTCATATGTATAGCCTATGCGTGTAAATGGCTGAAGGCGGGGATCAGGCACAATTTGGTGGTGCACCGTAGGCTTTAATACGTGGCTTTGAACAAAATTGTGCTCTTTTACGGCTTTACCCCCCTCCTCGATCCGGAAGCGATCAAGCTTTGGCAGCGTGCCTTGTGCGAGAAGTTGAGCCTGAAGGGGCGCATTATCATCTCCAAGGACGGCATCAACGCCACGGTGGGCGGTGACATCAATGACCTCAAACAGTATTTGAAGACCACGCGCGAGTACCCGGGTTTCAAAAACATGGACATCAAATGGTCCGACGGCAGCGGTGACGACTTCCCCCGCCTGAGTGTGAAGGCCCGCGAGGAAATCGTCAGCTTCGGCGCCCCCGGAGAACTGCAGGTCGATGAAAATGGCGTTGTCGGTGGAGGTACCCACCTTAAGCCTGAGGAGCTCCACGAACTCGTCGCGGAGAGGGAATCCATGGGCGAGGAGGTCGTCTTCTTCGACGGCCGCAACGCCTTCGAAGCGCAGATCGGCAAGTTCAAGAACGCCATCGTGCCCGACGTCGACACCACCCACGACTTCATCAAGGAACTGGATTCCGGCAAGTATGACGACCTCAAGGACAAGCCGGTCGTCACCTACTGCACCGGCGGCATTCGCTGCGAAGTCCTCAGCTCCCTCATGGTCAGCCGAGGCTTCAAAGAGGTCTACCAAATGGACGGCGGGATCGTCCGCTACGGCGAAACGTTCAAGGACAAAGGCCTCTGGGAAGGCTCGCTGTACGTGTTCGACAAGCGCATGCACATGGAATTCAGCGACGAGGCCAAGGAAGTCGGCCACTGCATCCGCTGCAACAACCCGAGCAACAAATTTGAAAACTGCTCCAACCCCAGCTGCCGCAACCTGAACCTGTACTGTGCAAACTGCGCCAGCGCCCCGGAGACGCTGCAGTGCCCGCAGGGCTGCACCGACTGACGCACACACCCTCCCCGAGCTCGTGCCTCGCCAGCCGCTCCCGCACCCCGCAAGCTCGCTGCGGGTCCCTCGCGGCAGGGGGCCCAACTCCGGGTCCCTCGGGCGCGTGGGCCCACGCCCGGGACTCGCTAGGCTTGTCCCATGACTGATTTCGCCACCGTGCCGCACGCCCCACGCAGTGACAACCTGGCCGCGCTGCAAACCCTTGCCGCGGACCTGACCGCCATCAACTACACGGTCGACGGCGTGGCGGAGCTCCTTGACGACGACGCCAACCAGGCCCTGGCCCGGGACCAAACCGTGCCGGCCGCACTGTTGCTGCGTGGCAACACCGATCCCCTCCCCACCCTCGTGAAGCTGTGGCTGCTGGCCCAGGACGTTCCTGCAAAAGAACTCACCAAGGCGCTGCCGTCGACCAGCATCGAGACACTCAAGAATCTGGGGCTCATCGAATGGGTGCAGCAGCCGGCTACGGTGCGCGCAGCCGTCGACCTTCGCCCCTATGGCTGGCCCGCCGCCGAAGAAGGCGGGACGGACACGAACCTGTGGGTGGCCAGCGACCTCGGCGCCCACCAGCGGCCAGGCGTGCTGGCTAAGGACCATGTTTTGGGCATTGGCCAGGCCTCGCTCACCCTGGCACAGGGCACCATGCGCCGGCCTGTCCACAAGGCGCTGGATTTGGGCACCGGCTGCGGCATCCAGCTTTTCCACCTTCTGCACCACGCCGAAATGGTCGTCGCCACCGACATTTCAGAGCGCGCGCTGGCGTTCACCCGTTTCAACCTGGTCCTCAACGCGCCCGCGCTGAACCTGCAGGACAGCGATTTTGACCCAGGAAACAAGGATTCCCGCGTGTCCCTGCGCCTGGGCAGCCTGCTCGAACCGGTCGCGGGGGAGCACTTCGACCTGGTGGTCTCCAACCCTCCCTTCGTCATCACGCCCCGCCACCGCGGCGAACTCAGCAGCGAGCAGTTCACCTACCGCGACGGCGGCCTAGCCGGGGACGCCATCGTCGAGTCACTGGTCCGCGAACTGCCCAGCGTCCTGAACCCGGGTGGGACGGCGCAAATGCTCGGAAACTGGGAAATCTCCCACCAGGAAGTAGACGGCTGCGGCACCCAGCTCGAGTGGCACACCCGCCCTTCTCAGTGGCTGGCACCGGGCACCGAAGCGTGGTTCATCCAGCGCGAACAGGTGTCCCCGGGAGGGTACGCCGAGACGTGGCTCCAGGATGCCTCGCAGGGCAGGGACTCGGCGGCCTATGCCAACGCCTATGAGGAATACCAACACGATTTTGCCTCCCGCAACGTGGCCGGAATCGGTTTTGGCTACATCCTGCTGCGCCGCCCCGCAGAAGGTGAAACGGCCGACGCGCCGCGCTTTGAGGAGATCCTGTATCCCATTGAACAGCCTGTGGGTCCGCACTTGGCCGCCGGCCTGGATCGTGCCCAGTGGCTCAAACAGCACCCGGATCTCACCTTTGAATACCTGCTGGTCGCATCGGATGTCACCGAGGAACGCCACCAGAAACCCGGCGCGGAACACCCGGGAGTGATCCTGCTGCGGCAGGGCGCAGGACTACGCCGCACCAATTTGATGAGTACCGAACTGGCTGGTTTTGTTTCCGCGTGCGACGGCGACCTCACCGCCGGGCAGATCATCGGCGCTCTGGCGGCACTGCTGGAAAGGGACGACGCCGAATTTGCCGCCGGCCTCGCCGCGGACGTCCGCAACCTGGTGCGCGACGGGTTCCTGCTCCCCGCTGAGTGATACCGCGTTCCTGAGCCTGCCATCACTGCAAACGCTCGCTCACTTGCGGGGCACTTTCCAGCGACGCTCGCTCACATATGGGCGGATTTGGGCAAACGCTCCTGCGATGGTTCCGGTCAAGCACCCACCGCACACAAGGAAGCGCAGGAGCGTCGGTGAAAACACCCCCGTATGTGAGCGAGCGTCCGGAAAAACACCCCGTATGTGAGCGAGCGTTTATGGGGGAGGGGTAAGTTGGGGTCAACGGGCTGCGGCAGCCGGCGGAAGTTGCTAGCGCAAGGAGGCGCCATGGTACTTAGTCCCCACGCACCCTGGTGGGCGTTGCTGCTGTGCCTGCTGGCCGCCGTCGTGCTTCCCACATTGATTGGGCTGGAACGGCAGGTCAGCAACAAGTCGGCTGGCATGCGCACTCATGCCCTGGTGGGGCTGGGTGCGGCGCTGTTTGTGGTGGTCAGCAAATATGGCTTTTCCGATGTGGTGGAGACAGACCTGGTCCGGCTGGACCCCTCGCGGGTGGCGGCGCAGATTGTTTCCGGCATCGGCTTCATTGGTGCCGGGCTGGTGTTTGTGCGCCGGAACAAGGTGCGCGGGCTGACCACGGCGTCGTCCATCTGGCTGACGGCGGCGGTGGGGGCTGCGGCCGGTGCGGGCCTGATCCTGCCGGCGGCATTCGCCACGGGTGCTTATTTTCTGGTGGTTGTTGTGTATGCGAAGGTGATTGACCGGCTGCGGCTGTCGGGGCGGCGCTTCCATGTGTTGCACGTGACATATGAGGACGGCACCGGGTCGCTGCGGGAGATTTTGCAAAGCTGCACGGCGCTGGGATTTCAGATTTTGGGCTTCACCACAGGGGCCGCGGAGCGTGGAAACGGTGGCGTCATGGCCCGGGTCCTCAACGACGAAGCTGTTGCTGGCGACCCGAAACACGTGGAAGTTGAGCTGGAAATTGAGGGGCTCGGATCGCGCCACACGCTCATGGCTGCGTTGTCGGCACTGCCCAGCATCAAGGCTGTTTCCTTTGACGACGAAAACGAATAATCACCCCCGCCAGGGCCCCTCCGTGCCAGGCCAGTTTCGCCGGCAGTACGTGTTTTCGGTAAAAATATGGTGAACTAGCTGGGGGACGCCGTCCGTCCACCATTCATTCCCTGTAGGAGTACCGTGCCCAGCAAGGCAGCAGCCAGCAAGCCCAAGACCGGCAAAAAGCTCGTGATTGTCGAGTCCCCTGCCAAGAGCAAAACCATCGCCAAATACTTGGGCGAGGGTTTCGTTGTGGAAGCCTCAATCGGGCACATCCGTGACCTGCCGCAGCCCTCCGAGCTGCCCGCAGAGCTGAAGAAGTCCTCGATCGGCAAGTTCGCCGTCGACCTTGAGAACAACTTCAAGCCGTACTACGTCATCTCCTCCGACAAGAAGAAGAAAGTGGCAGAGCTCAAGGCGCAGCTCAAGGACGCCGACGAACTCTACCTCGCAACGGATGGGGATCGCGAGGGCGAGGCCATCGCGTGGCACCTGCTTGAGGTGCTCAAGCCCAAGGTGCCCGTGCACCGCATGACGTTTGCGGAAATCACCAAGGAGTCGCTGCAGCGTGCCCTGGGCAACCTGCGCGAGCTGGACACCGACCTGGTGGACGCCCAGGAAACCCGCCGCGTCGTTGACCGCCTGTTCGGTTACGAACTGTCCCCCGTGCTGTGGCGCAAGGTGGCCCCGAAGCTCTCGGCCGGCCGTGTGCAGTCCGTCGTGACGCGCATGGTGGTTGAGCGTGAACGTGAGCGCATGGCGTTCCGCTCGGCCAACTACTGGGACCTGGCCGGCACCTTCACCCCCGAAACCGGGGAAACGTTCAGCGCCAAGCTGGCCGCCGTCGATGGCAAGCGCGTTGCCTCCGGCCGCGACTTCAGCGACCAGGGCGTGCTGACGGGCAAGAACGTGGCCCACCTGGACGAGGTGGCCGCTAAGGCGCTTGCCACCGCCCTGCAGGACGTGCCGTTTGCCGTCCGCTCGGTTGAGCACAAGCCCTACACCCGCCGGCCCGCGCCGCCGTTTACGACGTCGACCCTCCAGCAGGAGGCCGGGCGGAAGCTGCGCTTCACCTCCAAATCGACCATGTCGACCGCCCAGCGCCTGTACGAAAACGGTTACATCACGTACATGCGTACCGACTCCTCATCCCTGAGCGATGAGGCCGTCAACGCCGCCCGCCGCCAGGCCTCCGAGCTGTACGGCCCCGAATATGTGCCCGCCTCCAAGCGCGTCTACGCCAACAAGAGCTCCAACGCGCAGGAAGCCCACGAGGCCATCCGCCCGTCCGGCGATTCCTTCCGCACCCCGGCCCAGGTGGCCAGCGCCCTGCGCGGCGACGAATTTAAGCTGTATGAGCTGATCTGGAAGCGCACCGTCGCCTCCCAGATGGCTGATGCCAAGGGCTCGACGGCGACCATCAAGTTGGGTGCCACGGCGTCCGGTGGCGCTGCCGATGGCCAGGACGCCGAGTTCTCAGCCTCCGGAACCGTCATCACCTTCCGCGGCTTCATGGCCGCCTACGAGGAAGGCCGGGACGAGTCCCGCAACGCCTCCGACGATTCGGACCGCCGCCTGCCCAACGTCAAGGAAAACGATCCGCTGACAGCGGCCGAGGTGAAGGCCAACGGCCACGACACCTCCCCGCCGCCGCGCTTCACCGAGGCGTCGCTGACGAAGGAAATGGAAGAGCGCGACATTGGCCGCCCTTCCACCTACGCCTCAACCCTGTCCACCATCATGGACCGCGGTTACGTCCGCAAGCAGGGTTCCGCCCTGGTTCCCAGCTGGATCGCGTTCTCCGTGGTGCGCCTGCTGGAACTGCACTTCACCGACTACGTGGACTACGAGTTCACGGCCGGCATGGAAACCGGGTTGGACAGGATTGCCAACGGCCAGGAGCAGGGCTCGGACTGGCTTAAGCACTTCTACTTCGGCGACGACGGCAACCGCGGACTGCAGGACATCGTGAACAACCTGGGTGAGATCGATGCGCGGGAGATTAACTCCATGCCCATCACCGATACCCTGGTGCTGCGCGTGGGCAAGTTCGGCCCCTACCTGGAATCGACCGTCCCCACCGTGGACGCCAAGACCGGGGAGATCATTGAGGCCGCCCGCGCCAATGTGCCCGAGGACCTGGCACCTGACGAGCTCACGCCCGAAAAGGCGCAGGAACTCATGGACACGGCCGCCCCCGAAGAGCGCGTGCTGGGTGTTGACCCTGTTTCCGGGCACACCGTTGTGGCCAAGAACGGCCGCTACGGCCCGTACGTCACCGAGGTCATTCCGGAGATGACCGAGGAAGAAATCGCCAACCAGCCCATCGAGTACTACAAGAACGGCAAGCCGAAGCCGCCGAAGAAGCCCGTCAAGGCTAAACCGCGCACAGGCTCCATCTTCAAGTCCATGACCGTGGACACGGTCACTCTGGACGAGGCCCTGGCCATCATGAGCCTGCCCCGCGTTTTGGGTACAGATGCCGAAGGTGAAGAGATCACAGTCCAGAACGGCCGCTTCGGGCCGTACCTGAAGAAGGGTTCGGACTCCCGTTCCATCGGAACGGAAGAAGAGATCTTCACGATCACCCTCGATGCTGCGTTGGCGATCTACTCCCAGCCCAAGCAGCGAGGCGCCCGCGCCGCGGTGGCACCGCTGGCCGAGTTTGGCGATGACCCGGTCTCCGAGAAGAAGATCGTGGTGAAGGAAGGCCGCTTCGGTCCGTACATCACCGACGGCATCACCAACATCACGGTTCCCCGTGGTACCGAAATTGAAGAGCTGACGCGGGAGATGGCCATCGAGCTGCTGGCCGACAAGCGTGAACGCGGCCCGGTCAAGCGGATCGCCAAGGCGCCCGCAAAGAAGGCGCCGGCCAAAAAGCCTGCCGCCAAGAAGGCGCCCGCGAAGAAGGCTGCTGCACCGAAGAAGTAACTACTGCTTCCCTGGCTGCTGCGTTGCGACAGCCAGGGAAGCAGCCGTCCGGCAGTCGTTGCGAGCCTTGAGGGCCGTCCGGTGTGCGAAACAACGAAACTGTTGGATCGCCGTCGGGCGGCCTTTCGCGTCTAACGGGCCGGAGGGACAATAATGGGCCTATGAGATTAGGCGTGCTCGACATCGGGTCCAATACAGTCCACCTGCTGCTTGTTGACGCGCGCCCGGGGGCCAACCCGGTGCCTTACGCCTCGCACAAGCGGGCGCTGAGCCTGGTGAAATACCTTGACGCGGACGGCAACATCACCGATGAGGGCCAGCACGAGCTGATCGAATTCATCCTCGAGGCGTGGGAATTTGCGGCCAAGCACAAGGCTGTGGACCTTCTCGCGTTTTGCACCTCCGCGATCAGGGAGTCCACCAACGGAGCGCAAGTGCTGGCCCGGGTGCAGCATGAGACCACCATTCGCCTGACGGAGCTCACCGGCGAAGAAGAATCAGCCATGACGTTTTTTGCCGTGCGCCGCTGGCATGGCTGGGGTGCGGGCACCATCTTGAACCTCGATATTGGCGGCGGCTCCTTTGAAATCTCCCAGGGCACCAATGAGCTGCCCGAGCTGGCGCACTCGGTGCCGCTGGGTGCCGGCCGGCTGACCCGGGAATGGCTGGCCGAGGACCCGCCCACCGCCAAGAGCATCAAGGCCCTGCGCAAGCACATCAAAGCCACCCTGAAGCCGCCCATCGCCGCAACGAAGGCACTTGGCACCCCGCACATCGTCACCGGCTCCTCCAAAACCTTCCGGGCGCTGGCACGCATCACGGGAGCTGCGCCGTCGTCCATGGGACCCTATGTGCGCAGGGAACTGCACCTGAGCGACTTGGGGCTGTGGAGCCAACGGCTCTCGGCGATGTCGTCGGCTGACAGGCTGCACCTGCCGGGCGTCTCGGCGGCGAGGGCCCAACAGGTGCTGGCCGGTGCGCTTGTGGCGCAGAGTGCGTTGGAACTTTTCAACGTCACGAGCATGCAAATCAGCCCGTGGGCGCTGCGGGAGGGGCTCATTCTGCGCCGCTTGGACCAGCTGGTTTTTGACGGGCCGCTGGATCCGCCCGCCCATGTTGCTAAGCTGAAGAATTCGGAGACAGAGTAGGCGGACATGACGGATCACACCACGCACATTCAAGGCCGAGACGCTGAGGCCACCCCTGGCCCCGCACGCCATATTCCCGTGGCCCTGTCCACAGCCTCCGTATATCCGCTGTCGGTGCACGACGGTTTTGCCGTGGCTGCAGACCTGGGCTACGACGGTGTTGAAGTGTTGGTCACCCACAACGGCGACAGTCAGGATGCATCGGCGCTGAACCGCCTGGCGGAGCGTTACGAGCAGCCCATTGTGGCCATCCATGCGCCCACATTGCTGCTGACGCAGCAGGTGTGGGGCAGTGCCTGGAACAAGATCCAGCGTTCGGCCCAGATGGCTGTTGATGTGGGTGCCGACGTCGTGGTGGTGCACCCGCCATTCCGCTGGCAGAACGACTATGCCGAGACTTTCGCCCAGGGTGTGCGCGATATTTCCGATGCGTTTGGTGTCCGCATTGCCGTTGAAAACATGTATCCATGGCGGGTCCGCGGACGTGAGGCCCTGGCCTACCTGCCGCATTGGGATCCGGTGCCGCAGGACTACGCCGATGTCACCTGGGACTTTTCCCATGCTGCGACGGCGGATGCCTCAAGTTTGAAGGCAGTGCTTGCGTTGGGGGAGCGGCTGCGGCACATCCACCTCACTGATGGCACCACCTCAACCAAGGATCAGCACCTGATCCCCGGCCACGGCACCCAGGAGTGTGTCGAGGTGCTCCAGCATGTTGCGCAAAACGGGTTCGACGGCGCAGTGGTCGCCGAAATCTCCACCCGCAAGGCCAAGGGTGCCGGGCAGCGCGAGGAATGGCTGGCCGAAACCCTTGAATTTGCCAGGGTGCACTTGGGCCAGACGATGCCTTAGGTGTTTGCCGGCGATCGCACGGTTGGTATCTATGCACCGTGCTAGCTATGCATGGAAAATGATCCCGGTCCCGCTGTCTGAAGCCGGGATTCCGGGATCAGAAAGCGGGACCGGTGTCAGAAAGTTGCGGGCGGGGCGTTAAATGCGAAATCGCCGGAGATTTCAAGCCAGTGGATGGGGGATACACTGGCGAGATCTCCGGCGATTTGACTGGTCTTCAGGACAAGACCAGTCCGATCATCACTCGCACCCTTATGAGGTATTTAAAAGACTACGGGCCGCGGTTGAGAATAGCCGGGGCACCAGCTGTGCGTTTGCCCTTAAAGGTTTTTGGACGGTTTTCTTGCCTGCCGTGCGGCGGCAAACAATGATGGAGAAATGATGAAAAAGGTTGTATTTCTTGGCTGTGGCTCCATGGGCGAGGCCATCTTGTCCGGCATGTTGGCGGCAGGCACCTCCCCGAGCTCGGTTACAGTGACGGTGCGACGGCCCGAGAGGGCCAACGAATTGGCCACCCGGCACGGTGTCACTGCGCTGGCCTCCAACGAAGAACCCGGCGCAAACGTCCAGGCAGTTGCCGGTGCCAGTGTCGTGATTTTGGGTGTCAAGCCTGTGGGCATCATCGACTTGTGCCGCGAAATCGCTGAGTCCTTGGAATCCGATGCCGTGGTGATCAGTGTTGCTGCGGCGGTGTCGCTGGCACAGCTGGAGGGCGCCCTGCGTCCGGGCCAGCCGGTAGTGCGTTCCATGCCCAACACGCCGTTGAAGGTGGGGCGCGGTGTGGTGGCCCTGTCCGCGGGTTCTGCTGCCGACGAGCACCACCTGGCCGCTGCGCACGAAGTTTTCGACGGCTCCGGCGTTGTTTTGGATATCCCCGAGGAGCAGCAAAATGCGGTCTCGGCCATCAGCGGCTCCGGCCCGGCTTACGCCTTTTACCTGGCCGAGGCGATGGCCGCTGCCGCAGCGGACTTCGGCCTGTCGCCCCAGATCGCGCAGGTTCTTGCCCGTGAGACTGTTGCCGGTGCCGGGCTGATGCTGGCCGAACCAGGCGCCAATGCCACCGAACTGCGCCGCGCTGTCACGAGTCCCAACGGGACCACCGAACAGGCCATTGCCAGCTTCGACCGCGACGATCTCCCGGGGATCATCCGCACAGGTGCACAGGCAGCAGCCGCCCGGGCAGCCCAAATCACAGCAGAACTCTCCACCCCCTAACCCTCGCTCACATATGGGGCTATTTTCCCGAACCCTCGCTCACATCCGGGTCATTTCTGGGCAACGCTCGCCCAGGCTAGAGAGTGCACTGAGCGAGCGTTCGGCCATTCTGCCCCGTAGCTGCGCGAGCGTCTGTCCATAACGCCCCATATGTGAGCGAGGATCGGTTAAAAGTGACCCGTAGCTGCGCGAGCGTCTGTAGGGGTGGGAGCGTTGGCTTCCAGGGCCAGGAGCAGGGCCTTGGCCTCCGTGCCGCCCAGATAGGCGCCCTGGCTGCCGTCGGAGCGGACCACTCGGTGGCAGGGCACCACCAGCGGCAGCGGATTCCGGGCGCACGCCGTCCCCACGGCACGCACGGCCCGCGGGCTCGAGGTCATGGCCGCCACCGCCGCATAGCTGGCCGTGTGCCCATAACCAATCTCGGGCAGATGGTCCAGCACCTCCCGGCGAAAGCCGCTGGCCAGGCGGAAATCCAGCGGCAGATCAAACAGCTGCCGACGCCCGGCAAAGTACTCCTCGAGCTCCCTGGCGGCGGCATCCAGCCGCGCAGGTGCCCGGAGCACCCGCGGACTCACCGCAGCAGAAAGCTGCTCCAGCGCGGCGTCGTGGCCCTCGCTGGCAAATGCCACACGCACCAGCCCCGCCTCGGTGCCGGCCAACAGCAGTTGGCCCACTGGCGAATCGACTACCCGATACGCCACATCCACCAATCCGTCCGCGGCAGCGGCCCGCACCAGTGCAGCGTTCAGCCGTGCCAGCACATCCGGCTCTGCAACCGCCACGGCAGCCAGCTCGGGCGGCAATTTCAGCTCAGTCATCATGATCATTCCTCACCATCAGGTCCTCATCTTCAGGGGCAAGCAGCGCCCGCAACGATGCCATGCCGTCGGACGCAGCCCGCCGCGCCGCGGCCTCCGAATTGCCCAACAACTCCGCCACCGCCGCATGCCGCAGCCCGGCCAAGTGGTGGTACACAACAGCCTCACGCTGCATCCTCGGAAGCCTTGCCAGCGCCGCCCACACCTGCGCTGCCGTTTCACCGGCCTCCACAGAACGCACGACGGCGTCCCCTCCGTCCGCCACATCGTGACCCGGGCGGTCCACGGGTTCTGGGACGCGCACGCCCCGGCGGTGGTGGTCCACAGCCTTGTTGCGGGCGATCGTGACGAGCCAGGCCTCCCGATTCCGGATGTTTCCCGTGGAAGGGTAAACGCGGAGGGCGGCCAGAAAGGTTTCCTGCCAGACATCGTCGGCGTCGAGGGTGCCCACCAGAGCCCGGCACACCCGCAGCACTGCGGCGCCGTGCCGCGTTACGAGCACCTCAAAGGGTGGCAGCGCGGTCCCGGAAGAGGAAGGCGTGGGACCGGGCGGGGAAACGGGGGCGCCCACCTGGAATCTCTCCAATTAAAACAGCGCCTCGGTGTGCGTCCATGATGGGTTTTCCAGCTCCAGCAGGAACTGCTTGTGTTCCAGCCCTCCCGCATACCCAACGAGGGAACCGTCAGCGCCCACCACCCGGTGGCAGGGCACGATGATGCTGATCGGGTTGCGGCCATTCGCCGAGCCCACCGCCTGCGCCATGGACGGATCTCCCAGCATCGCCGCCAGCTCGCCGTAGGTACGCAGCTCGCCGTACGGGATGTCCCGCAGCGCTGCCCAGACCCGCTGCTGGAAGGGCGTGCCGGCGGGCGCCAGCGGCAGGGAAAACTCGCGCCGCAAGCCGGCAAAGTACTCGCCCAGCTGTTCCGCCGTGTCATCCAGCACCGGCGACGCAGCCGCGGCAACCAGCGGCCCCAGCGTCTCCAAAGCCGGGCGGCGCTTGTGCACCGCCATATACACAGCCGCCAGTCCGGCGTCGTGCTCCACAGCCGTCAGCGGGCCGATGGGCGAATCAAAAACCATGTGTTGCACCATCAAGAAACACCTCCTGCCCTGTAGACGCGCCCCAAGCAAAAAACGTGAGTCTCAGGGGCGCGAGGCGAAGCGTTCCAGCAGGTCGACATAGCCGGAGACGATCAGCATGTCACGGCTGGAGACGCGCGTGCTTGGCTGGGCGTAGGTGAAATCCTCGCCCGGCGACTTCACGCCCACCACGGTCACGCCGTACTTGGAGCGGACCTTGGATTCCTCCAGCGTGAAGCCCTGGGTCTCCTTCGGCGGGTACATTTTCACGATCGCGAAATCATCGTCGAACTCGATGAAGTCCAGCATGCGCCCGCCCACCAGGTGCGCGGCGCGGACACCGGCGTCGGCCTCGGGGTAGATGACGTGGTTGGCGCCGATGCGGGTCAGGATCTTGCCGTGCGACTGCGTGATCGCTTTGACCCACAGGTGCGCGATGCCCAGATCCACCAGGTTCACGGTGATGAGCACGCTGGATTCGATGGAGGTGCCCACACCCACGACGGCGGAGCTGAAGTCCTGTGCCCCGAGCTGGCGCAGCGCGTCGATGTTGGTGGCGTCGGCCTCGACCACGTGGGTGAGCACCCCGGCCCACTTCTGCACCAGGGCGGGGTCGCGCTCGATGGCGAGCACCTCGCGGCCCTGCTTGACCAGCTGGTGGGCCGTGGCGGCGCCGAAGCGGCCCAGGCCAATCACCAAAACGGGCGCATTGTGCGGCGGGCGGTTGTTGGAATCTATTTTGTCAGCCAATGATCGGCCTTTCTTCCGGGTAGTGGAACAGCTGGCGGCGCTGGCGCAGGGCCAGGGCAGCTGCGAGGGTGATGGAGCCGACGCGGCCAAAGAACATCATGGCGCTGAGCACGTACTTGCCCGACGGCGGGAGCTCGCCGGAGAGCCCCGTGCTCAGACCCACGGTGGCGAAGGCAGAGATGGTCTCAAAGAGCACCCGGTCCAGGCTTTCTCCGGAGATCGCCAGGAGCAGCCCGCACGCGATCATGACGAAGGTGGCGCCCATCATGATGACGGAGATGGCCACGCGCATGGTGCCCTGGGGAATGGTGCGGCCGTAAATTTTCACGTCGTTGTCGCCGCGGGCTTCGGCCACGATGGCCAGGAACATCACGGCCAAGGTCGTGACCTTGATGCCGCCGGCGGTGGAGGCGGAGCCGCCGCCCACGAACATCAGGGCATCCGTAAGCAGCATGGTGGAGGAGTTCATGGCGTTCATGTCCACGAGGTTGAAGCCCAAGGACCTGGTCATGATGGAGGCGAACACCGAATGCGTCAATTTATCGCCCACGCTCATGCCGCCAATGGTGTCCGGGTTGGTCCACTCCATGGCACCCCACAAGATGGTGCCGGCCACCAAGAGCATGAGTGAGACCTGGATGGTGAGCTTGGCGTGCAGTGTCCACTTCTTGAAGCGGAAGCCTACGGCCAGCAGCACCATCAGGACGGGGAAGCCGAGGCTGCCGATGAACCCGCCGATCATCAGCGGGGTCAGGATCCACAGATCGGCCTCGTAGGGGACCACGCCGTCGGAATGGGGTGTGAAGCCTGCGTTATTAAAGGAGGAGATGGAGTAAAACGTGGCATGCCAGATGGCCTGGGGGAGCGATTCGCCCAGGATCAGGAAACGGGGAGCCAGCGCCAGTGCCAGGAGCACCTCAATGGCCACCGAGGTGCTGATGACGATGCGCAGCAGCGTACCCACCTCACCCAAACGCCCGGCGTTCATGGCCTCCTGGGCGATGAGCTTGCCACGCACGCCCAGGCGCTTGCTGACCATCAGCGACATGAGGGACGCCAGGGTCAGGATGCCCAGACCGCCTACAAAAATACCGATCAGGATCACCAGCTGGCCAAAGAACGACCAGTGCAGCGCCGTTGAAACCGTGGTCAGCCCCGTCACGCAGACGGCGGACACCGCCGTGAACAAGGCATCGTGGAACGCGGTTGCCTGGCCGTCGCGGGACGCCGCAGGCAGGCACAGAGTCAAGGTGAACGCGAGAATGACGAGGGCAAAGACGATCAGTGCCAGGCGGGCAGGGGAGCTGTTGGCCACCTTGTCCACAAAGTCACGGATGCGCACCACAACCCGCAAGGGCCATTGCGGCAGCCGCTGTGAAAGTGTTGAATTAGCGCTCAACGCTGTGCTGCCCTTCCTGCCATGAACCGTCGGTGTTGCCACAGATACGGCAAATGTGGCCGGACTTCGATAGCCTGTGATGGATGTCATCCATTGCCAGCTCAGGGCCAGCGGCCGTCCCGACAAGCATAGTCTGCGATGCGGCCATGTCTGCGTACAATTTCGGCCCCAACCATCCCATGTCGCCCAAGCGTCTGGACCTCACCGCCACCTTGGCCCGCGAGCTGGGAATCTTTGAGCTGCCCCAGGTGGATGTGGTGGAGTCCTATGTGGCCTCCGACGATGAACTAGCCAGCGTGCACACACGCGAGTACATCGCCGCGGTCCGCAGGGTCGGCGCGGATCCCACGCTCAGCGATCCCGATCGCGGGCTCGGAACGGAGGACGACCCCGTCTTTGCCGGCATCCACGAGGCCAGCGCCCGGCTCGCCGGCGGTTCCCTGGTTGCTGCGAACGCCCTCATCAGCGGCGCCGTGCCGCGGGCAGTGAACTTTGGCGGCGGCATGCACCACGCCTTCGCCGACAAGGCCAGCGGCTTCTGCATCTACAACGACGCCGCCCTGTCCATCCAGAAACTCCTCGATTCCGGTGTCTCCAGGGTCGCCTACATTGACATTGATGCGCACCACGGCGACGGCACCGAACGAATCTTTTGGGACGACCCCCGGGTGCTGACCATCTCCCTGCACGAAACAGGGGTGACACTCTTCCCCGGCACAGGGTTCGCCAACGACATCGGCGGACCGGCCGCAATAGGCTCCGCTGTCAACGTTGCACTCCCGGCCGGCACCTCAGACGCCGGTTGGCTCAGGGCCTTTCACGCCGTCGTGCCGCAACTGGTGGAAGCCTTCGAGCCGGACGTCATTGTCAGCCAGCACGGCTGCGACTCGCACCTCGACGACGAGCTGACGCACCTGAACACGTCGGTGGACGGGCAGCGGGAGGCGGCGCTGAGCATTGCGGCGTTGGCGGACAAGGTGTGCGGCGGGCGATGGATTGCCACGGGCGGCGGCGGATACAACATTGTCTCCGTGGTGCCGCGCGTGTGGAGCCACCTCATGGCGATCGTGGCGGGGCGGCCGGTTCCACTACGCACCGCCGTCCCGGAGACGTGGCGGGACTATGTGGCGGAGAAGTACGGCATGGTGGCTCCGCTGCTCATGGGTGAGGACGCGGATACGTGGTGGCGGTCGTGGGAGGTGGGGTACAACCCGTCGGACGCGCTGGACCGGACGGTCATGGCCACGCGTAAAGCCGTTTTCCCGCTGTACGGGCTGGACCCCTGGTTCGACTGACCGCAATCGCGGGGTAAAGGAACTGCCGAGGGGCCCTATGCGAGCTTGCGAGCAGTGGGAGGCAGCGAGCGGGGAGGCCGCCTTTGGCGCGAAGGTGACCTCCCGCCGTCGTACTTTGGGTGTCTCAAGATGCTGTGAAGGGCATATGTCGTTAGGGTAGTGGAATGGTTGTTGAAAAAGTCTTCGCGGTAATTGCCGAAAGTACCCGCAGGGACATCCTTGAGGCGTTGGCCCAGGAAAGCAAAGCCGTGGGCCAGCTGGTGGATGAACTGGGGGTTTCACAGCCAACAGTGTCCAAGCACCTGCGCGTTCTGCGCGAGGCAGGTGTGGTGACCATGCGTGCCCAGGGACAGAAGCGCTTCTACGGGATCAATACAGAACCGCTTGCCATGGTAGCCACGTGGCTGGAGTCGTTGGGGGCTGGCATCGACGGGGATGGGGCCGTTGCTGGATCTGTCGCCGCTGCGGGCGCGGCCGCCAAGAAGCTGGGCGCCGCAAAGGCCGCCCCGGCCGATGTTTCCGGTGCTGTTGGCGGCGCTGGCGCCGTAAAAACACGGCAGACCAACCCCGAGCCCAAGGTTGCGCAGGTGCCGGCCAAAACAGCCGAGGCTGCTGCAGCCGTGACTACGGTTGTCACGCCCAAGCGCGAATCGGTTCCCGCCGCTGCGCCGGTGCCGGTCTCTGTCGGGGCGGTACCCCCCGGAACCATGGCCGTATCCAGTGCAGCTAAGCCAGCCCAGAGTGCACCCGCTCGTCCAGCCGCAACACCGGTGGTGCGCGCGGCGCAGCCCAACCAGTCCGTTGGCGTTGACAACGACGGCGGAGTCCCGCGTCAGCTGGGTAGAAGTGTGGGGCGCGCGGCCAAGAAGGGCGCCGACCTTCTGGCAACATTTAAGCGACGAAAAGACTAAAGCGAGGTGCCTCACGCGGTCTGCTCCGCCTCGATATGCGAGTTCCTGCATATTGTTTCGTTCCGTGAGAAAAATTAGTCTAAGTGACTGGGTGACTGGAAAATTGCCAGTGAGCATATTTATGCGCCGCGTTTCGGCGCCTCACCCTTTTCAGGAGACTCATGGATACCAGGCTTGAAGCCATCCGGGAGCAAGTTTTAGCCCGTAATCCCGGGGAAAAAGAATTCCACCAGGCAGTATTGGAAGTATTCGAAAGCCTCGGCCCGGTTTTGGATAAGCATCCAGAATTCGTTGACGCAGCTGTGCTGCAGCGTCTGTGTGAGCCCGAACGCCAAATCATCTTCCGTGTGCCGTGGATGGACGACGCCGGCCGCGTGCAGATCCACCGCGGTTTCCGCGTCGAGTTCAACTCGGCCCTTGGCCCGTACAAGGGCGGCCTTCGCTTCCACCCCTCGGTGTACCTGGGCATTGTGAAGTTCCTCGGCTTCGAGCAGATCTTCAAGAACGCACTGACTGGCATGCCCATCGGTGGCGGCAAGGGCGGTTCCGACTTTGACCCGCGCGGCAAGTCCGATGGCGAAGTCATGCGCTTCTGCCAGAGCTTCATGACCGAGCTCTACCGCCACATCGGCGAATATACCGACGTCCCCGCAGGGGACATTGGTGTTGGTGGCCGCGAAATCGGCTACCTCTTTGGCCAGTACAAGCGCATCACCAACCGCTACGAGTCGGGCGTTCTGACCGGCAAGGGCATTGGCTGGGGCGGCTCGCTCGTGCGCCCCGAGGCCACCGGCTTCGGCACGGTCATGTTCACCCAAGAAATGCTCAAGACCCGCGGCCAGACCCTCGATGGACAGCGCGTGGTGATCTCCGGCTCCGGAAACGTTGCCACCTTCGCCATCGCCAAGGCCCAGCAACTCGGCGCCAAGGTTGTGGCCTGCTCTGATTCCTCCGGCTACATCGTGGACGAGAACGGCATTGACGTTTCGCTGCTGCGCCAGATCAAGGAAAAGGAACGCGGCCGCCTGAAGGAATACGCCGTTCGCCGCGGCGCATCCGTCAGCTATGTCGACGGCGGATCCGTTTGGGATGTTGACGCGGCAGTGGCCCTGCCGTGTGCAACGCAGAACGAGATCAACACCGAAGCAGCAACCCGCATGGTGAAGAACGGCCTGGTCGCCCTTGCGGAAGGCGCCAACATGCCTTCCACCAGCGGCGCCATCGCTGTCTTCCAGGAAGCCGGCATCCTGTTCGCGCCGGGCAAGGCGGCCAACGCCGGCGGCGTGGCCACCTCAGCCCTGGAAATGCAGCAGAATGCCAGCCGTGACGCGTGGTCGTTCGAGCACACCGAGGAGCGCCTGCACCAGATCATGATCGGCATCCATGACCGCTGCGCCGAAACCGCAGACACCTACGGTTCGCCGGGCAACTACGTGGTGGGCGCCAACATCGCCGGCTTCGTCAAGGTCGCCGACGCGATGCTGGCACAGGGTCTGATCTAGCGCCCCACGCCAACTTCACAGCGAGCCCCAAGCAGCGGGGCGGGATGAGTTAATGCATCAGTGACGCGTCCCGCCCCGCTTTGCGTGTTCTTCACGGGCAGCCGTTGGCAGTGATCGAGCTGAGTTCGCTTCCCCAAGCCGGAAAAGGTTCGTCGACGGCGCAGCAGGCACAGACACCCTTGGATCGGTTTCAGGCTGCGGCAATCGATGTATCCAGTATCAAGGCCAGGAACCTTGAGGCGCCCCCTGACAACAAGAATGCACCTTGGAACCCGCATGGGCGCCAAGGTGCATTCTTGTGGTAATTCGTGGTGCTGATCACGACTTATGCGTGTGTGAGTTCCTTGTCATCGGCTCGATGGCTGTAGCGATGGGTATCAATTTCTTGGGGCCAACCATTGGTGAGACACTTCGGACCCCAGGCGTGCTTTCCCCTTGGAGTCGAGTGCGTACATTCAATGTCAGTAACCCACGCCGCAGACGATCCACACGGCGGATCTCACCGTGAAAAGACTAAGTTCGGCAGCTCTCTGTCCGCGGTGCAGCCACCCCAGTGTTGCGGCTTTACATAGTTGCTGGGTTAGTATCCTTGGTTGGAATGCGGGACAACACCTCGTCGAGGGTGATCCGCTCAGCGTAACTGCGTCCCAACAGGACTACGGTGGCGGACGTCCAGCCGTGCAAGGTGATGGTGCCGTAGCGACTGTTGGGCAGGGCCAGTCCACCGTCCACCACGTTGTACTTCTCGTACAGCTCACCTGTTTGATCGAAGTTACGCAGAATGGTTTGCAACAGTCGTCCCGAGACCTCTTGCGATGCCTCCGTGAGCCCGTACCTGTCCAATCCCCAGCACGCGATGATGTGAAGGGGTGGCCAGCCGGC
Source organism: Arthrobacter sp. PAMC 25486 (assembly GCF_000785535.1). Taxonomy (NCBI): domain Bacteria; kingdom Bacillati; phylum Actinomycetota; class Actinomycetes; order Micrococcales; family Micrococcaceae; genus Arthrobacter; species Arthrobacter sp. PAMC 25486. Next base: position 3,196,530 of record NZ_CP007595.1, read on the forward strand.
CGGAAATGTCCACTGCAGGTCCTCGTAAGCCAGGGTGAAGTTCTCCGCATCTGGTAGCGACGCCTCGGTGGTTGCTAGGCCATGCGGTTCTAGGAGGGCGTCCAGACCCTGCGCCATACGATGCGCCTGATCGTCCGTGGCGACGCCGGCCCACAGCGCCCAGTAGCTCGTGGCACCAAGTACGGAAACATGCCGCTCGGACACGAAGTTGTAATCCATGAATTGTCCGCGTTTCTCACTCCAGCAATAACGCCGGATAAGTTCAGCGCGCTGCTCGGCCTGAGCCTCCCACTCGACTGCGCTCTCTTCCTGCCCCAGATCGCGGGCGAAACCTGCCAGCAGCCGGGCATAGACCACCAAGGAGCAGTTGGTCGGCACTGGATTGGTCTGGGTGACATCGCCATCGAACTGGGTAGTCCAATCCAATCCCGTCTCGGCCTCGGCCGCCAGCCGGGGATCCAACGTGGGGTCGCCCAAATCGCGGTTCGTTACCAGACCCGTCGGCGTGCTGTGATGCTCGGCCAGCCAGTATTCGCTGTACTCGCGGACCAGTAGAGGGTAGGCGCGCGCTAGCAGTTCCCGATCGCCGGTCAGGTCAACGTAACGTCGAATGCTGTCGGGGAAGAGCGGAATCTGGGAGCGGGTTTGCAAGGCAACTTCATTGCCGTTGGGCATATAGCCGAAGCGCTCGACCATGTACAAATAGTTTTCAATGGCATTTTTGACGAGCGTGAACTCGCCATGGACCAGCAAGGCGAGATTGGAAAAGTAGGCATCCCAATTGAACATGGTGGTGTACCAGTGCGGTGATGTGGGTGCTGCGCCGGCCGCATAAGGCCAGGGCATGGGGATGGACTCCACTGCCGCGCGGCGCGGATCATTGGCGTCCACCACGTCTGTGGACCACCAGTTGCGGATGACCTGATCCAACTTGGCGAGACCGGAAGTCACAAGCTCACTCTCCCACTTATTTACACGTTTCATTATTGACAGCCCTTCATTCTCATGCAAAAATTATCCTGAAATGAAACGTATCATATTTCGTATCGGGCATCCAGAGTGGCCAACGTTGAGCTAGAGCGGCTTCTCTCCTTGTCAATTTCGTACCAACCTAACGAGTAAGGATGTGACAAAGTGGTCACCAGCAACCCCCGCGTTACCAAATTGATTTCCGTAGCCGTGGCACTTGGCCTCACAACGGCCGTCTTGGCCGGCTGTGGGTCCCCGGGTGGGAGCGAATCAGCCGCAGGACAAGAAGTTGTAATCGGCATGAATCAAGGTCTTATCCCTCAGTTCGAAGACTACATCGCCGCCTACAATGCAACGGAGCCAGCCGCAAAAGTCAGCCTGAAGCCTGTCCCGGACGGACAGGCTGATTACTTACAGCAACTCGTGACCGAGGGGCTGAGTGGGAAGCTGCCGGATATCCTGTTTAACTACGATTCCCTTAACCAGACACTGGATTCCAACGAGCTGCTCTTCGACCTCAAGCCTTGGTTGGAAGAGAAGAAGTCCGGGCTGGACGGCGAAGAATTTGTTCCCGCGTTCTTAGACCAGTACAAGGCCCAGGGGCCCGATGGTCCCATTACCGGAATCCCGGTCAGCGCCGATTCCACCATGTTGTTCTACAACAAGTCCATTTTTGAAAAGTACGGGATCAGCGAGCTGCCCACCGAGGACTGGACCTATGCGGACATGTACCGCGTAGCCGAACAAATTACCAAAGCGTCAGCTGGAGCGACCTGGGGCCTTCGTAGCCCGGGAGCCGCCGGCGGTCTGTTGTTCATTGACTACCCGCTTCTGAAAGCCAACGGCAGCACCATCTACAACCCGGACTCCGGTGAGTTCGAATTTGCCGACGCTAACGGGCTCAAGGCGTGGAAAACCATGCTGGCTCCCTACGTTGAAGGGTGGGGTTCTCCTTACCCCACCTCAAATCAGGACACGAACTACTTCTCGGGTGGTCAGGTTGCCATGTCTGTTGATACCCGGCCCACCATCTCCAAGTACCGCGAAACCATCACCGATGACTGGGATGTTGTGAATCTGCCGACGGTTGACGGCGAGCCCACAGTTGGCGGCGGTTCTTATGCGCTGTCCATCTCGGAAAAGTCAAAGAACAAAGAGAGCGCCTGGGAGTTCATGGCCTGGTTCTACTCCAAGGACGGCGGTATGAAGGAAGCCGAACCCAACGGCGTAATCCCCGCCACCACCAGCGGACTTGATCATGGCACTTGGCTCCAAGACGCCGCCGCCGTACCGACGAACCTTATTCCCGCAACGCAGTACTCAGTGAAGAATGCAGCACTTCAGCCGGCCATCCCCAGCGAAGCGCAGACTGAGGTTGTCCCGGCACTGGAAAAGGCAGCTCAGGAAGTGCTCATGGGAGGTAAGTCCATCGAGGTGGCGTACACCGCCGCCGAAGATGCGCTGAACGCCCTTCTCAAGTAAGACCTCAGGAACTAAGAGATCAGGAGATGTGCGGGCCACCGCCAGAATCACCAGCGGTGGCCCGCGCCCCATCATGAAAATCCGTAGTAGATACAGCAAGCGCGACGCCGGCGCTGCCTGGGTGTTTATGACACCCGCGCTCATCTTGTTCGCCCTCTTCATCCTCATCCCCACCGTGGCCGGAATCGTTCTGAGCTTCTTTGATTGGAACTTCTTCTCAGAACCCAGTTTTGTTGGTCTAGTGAACTACGAACGATTGTTCGCGGACCCAGAGGCATGGCAATCTCTTGGCGTCACGTTGCTCTTTGTGGCATTGGGTGTTGTTCCGACCGTGCTGCTCGGATTCATGCTGGCAGTTTTGCTGAACGCCAACATGCCAGGCATCGGCGTAGCCCGGCTGCTCTACTTCGTCCCGGTGGTGCTCTCGGTTGCTGTTTCCGCCGTCCTCTGGGTTTTCCTCTACGACCCCCGCCAAGGACCTGTGGCCACCGCTCTGCGCACCATTGGTATTGACGCCCCCAACTTCTTGCAAGACCGGGCCACCGCCCTGCCGTCCCTGGTGGTCATGATGATTTGGCTGGCGTTGCCCATCGTCATCATTTTGTACATGTCGGCACTCCAGCGGGTGCCGGATGACATTTACGCCGCCGCAGCCCTTGACGGCGCCGGTCCCTGGCGCACCCTGTGGTCCATGACCTGGCCCAATGTGTTGCCCACAACCTTGATCGTTGCTGTCTTGCAGGTCATCAACTTTGTTTCCAGTTCCCTCGATGTTGCCCTGATCATGACCGATGGCGGACCTCTGGACGCCACGCGTTCCTTGGGGCTGTACGCCTACCAGGAAGCGTTCAAACACCAGAATGTTGGCTACGCGAGCACCCTGTCCTTGCTGCAAATGGTCGTCATTGTTGCGATCGTGGTTCTCGGGCGCCTCGTCACAAATAGGAGTTCCAAGTGAAAATCCAGCGCAAACTTCGGCTCGGACGCTGGACCAGTGTCATCGTTTGTGGCCTCATCATGGCACTTCCGCTCATGTACCTACTCTCGGGTTCACTCATGAGCTTTCAAGATATCGTGCAATACCCGCCGCGGCTTCTGCCCTCTGTTCCACAGTGGGCGAATTTCTCTGCAGCCTTTGAATATCTGACCTTTAGAACAGTCGCCAACACGTTCATCTTTGTGATCGGCGTGCTGACCATTCAGCTGGCCATCTGCCTCCCGGCCGGCTTTGCATTGTCTAAAATCCCGTTCCGGTGGACCGCGATCATGCTGGGACTGTTCATCGTTCCCATGTTCATGCCCACAAATCTGATTCTGATACCCACCTACGTCGTCACGCTCAAGCTGGGCCTGGTTGGCTCTTTCTGGGGACTCATTCTGCCCGTAGCCGGCCAAGCGTCCCTTGGCGTGTTGCTCTTCCGGCAATTCTTTGCTGGGCTGCCGCAAGGCCTCATCGAGGCAGCACGTATTGATGGGGCCAATTGGTTCCAAACCTTCAGCAGGATTGCACTGCCGCTCGCCAAACCCATCATCGCCTCGTACTCCGTAGTCACCTTCCTGACGGCCTGGAATCTGTACATTTGGCCGCTCGTGGCCGCGCCCGGTCCCGAAACCCGGGTCCTCACCCTAGCGCTGGCGCCGCTGGCCGGAAGTCAGTTCTCCTCCATCTCTCCGGCCATTGGCTTCGCCGCGGCCGTGATTGCCATGGTGCCGGTGCTCATTGTCTTCATTGTGTTTCAGAAATGGTTCACCAAGGGCGTTGCCGGATCGGGACTTGAGTAAACACAATGAGTTCAACAAATTCCCCCAGCTCTCTTGACGAGGCGTTACCGGTGCTGGTCATTGCTGCTCCCGTGCGATTTGAACAGCTTGACCCCCTCCTTGGCGAGGGTAAAGTCAGCCCCGCAACTCTCGTTGGCGTGTCGGAACCCCGGCTATCGTGGCGCTACGAAACGCTGGCACCGCATGCCTCGAGCGCCGCAATGCCACACCTCGGGCGCCAAAGTGCTTATGAAATTGAAGTCTGCCGGGCCAACTCTTCGGTGGAAACCGTACGGGTGGACTCGGGTGAGCAGATTCTGGTGTCTTGGCCCTTTGCCCCCTTGAACTCGCGTGAGCGTGTTTCCGTCCGGGTCCGTGGCTATTTTGGTACGGAAAAGACTCCGTGGAGTCCGTCCTCCGTGGTGGAAGCGGGCCTCTTGGTGCAGCAAGACTGGGACGCCCAGTGGATCTCTCCTTCGGCGGGCGCCGCGGTCGACCACGCGGCGCCCGTGTTGGGCACTACCTTCCTTGTAGAGGAGGGGCTTGTAGAGGCGCGTCTGCGCATTAGTGCCCTTGGCATTGTGGTGGCCACCATTAATGGTCTTGCCGTGAGCGGGGACCATTTCGCGCCGGGGTGGACTTCCTACGAGCACCGCCTGCGTTACCAAAGCTACGACGTGGCCGCATTGCTGACACCGGGCGAAAACGAGCTCGCCGCTTTGCTTGGCAACGGCTGGTACCGGGGCCGGGTGGCCTCCTTTGACTTACACCGGGGCGCTCCCTACGGGGATTACTTGGGCCTCCTAGCGCAGCTGGAGATCACCTATGCTGATGGTCGCCGCGTGGACGTCTCCACCGACACGAGCTGGCGCGCGGGAGAATCAAATATTCTGGCCAATGACTTTTACGACGGCCAGTTCACCGACTTGCGCACCTCCACCTTCTTGCCGGTGGCCGAACTGGACGGAAATGTCAGGGAATTGCCGCCACACGCTGCGCTGTTGGTGGCGCCCACGGCCCCGCCCGTCCGGAAAACCCAATGCCTACCTGTGCGGACGCTCACACCGTTGAGTGAGGGTCGGACGCTAATTGATTTCGGCCAAAACCTGGTGGGTTGGGTCCGCTTGTGCGTCACCGGCAAACGGGGAGACCGCGTGGTGGTTCGCCACGCGGAAGTTCTTGAAGACGGAGAGCTATCGCTGCGGCCCTTGCGCTCCGCCCAAGCCACGGACACGTACATTCTGTCCGGCGCTGCCCAGGAGGTGTTGGAGCCACGCTTGGTCTTCCACGGATTCCGCTACATTGAAGTCAGTGGCGCCATGCTTAACCCGGCCGACATTGCAGCGGTGGTCATTAGCAGTGATCTAACGCGCACAGGCTGGTTTGAAACCTCGGATCCGGCCGTCAACGACCTCCACAACAATGTGGTGTGGGGAATGCGTGGCAACTTCCTGGACGTCCCCACGGATTGTCCGCAACGCGATGAACGACTCGGGTGGACCGGCGACATTCAAGTCTTCGCACCCACAGCGTCGGCGCTCTTTGACGTCTCCGGCTTCCTGAGTTCCTGGCTGACAACGCTGGGCGACGATCAATTGTCGGACGGCACAGTTCCGGCCGTCATCCCGCGGGTTTTTCGCACGGAAACCCCTTATGCGGGCTGGGGTGATGCTGCAGTCATTGTGCCGTGGACGCTTTTTGAACGGTACGGTGACCTGGGAATCCTCAGACGCCAGTACGGGAGCATGCAGGGCTGGGTTGAAAAAGTCGGCGCCATTGCCGGCGAGGATTTGTTGTGGACGCAGGGTGAACAGCTGGGCGACTGGCTTGATCCACTGGCCCCCCCGGATGCGCCTGCCGCCGCGCAAGCAGATCCGGGCGTCGTTGCCACCGCCTATTTTGCCAGATCCACGCAGCTACTTGCCTGGGCAGCCGAGGCTTTGGGGTATCGCGACGACGCCCTGCTCTATGAGGAGCGTGCAGCGGGTATTCGGGCCGCATTTGAGCAAAAGTACGTCACTGAGGACGGCATCGTGTTCAGTGACTGCCAGACGGTGTACGCCATGGCCTTGCGCTGGGACTTGATAGCGGATGTGCCGCGGCGTGAACTGGCGGGTCGGCGCCTGGCCGCCTTGGTAGCGCGGCACCAGTACACCGTGGCCACTGGTTTCTTGGGCACGCCACTCATACTGGATGCGCTCTCAGACTCGGGAAATATTGCAGCCGCCTACAAGATGGTTGTGTGCCGTGAGAATCCGTCGTGGCTGTACTCCGTAGACATGGGCGCCACCACCGTTTGGGAGCGCTGGGACGCCATGCTGCCCGACGGAAGCGTCAATCCTGGCGTTATGACATCATTCAACCACTATGCCTTTGGGGCCATTGCGGATTGGATGCACCGTAAGATAGCAGGTCTCACACCCCTGGCACCAGGGTATCGGCACGTTCGTATTGCACCGATCCCCGGCGGCGGTATCACGTCGTCGTCCTTCGAACACGTCAGTCCCTACGGCGGGATAGGCGTCCGCTGGACTTTGCGCGACGGCCTGTTCAAACTCAACGTGCAGCTCCCTGTGGGCGTCACGGCCGAGGTACGCCTCCCCAATGGTGACCAGCACGACGTCGGCCAAGGTGAGTATGAGTTCCTCGCCACGGACCTGACGACGGCGAAAGCGACGGCGGCAACCCTGACCGCCTAGTGGGAGTTTCCTAGCTGATCAGTCCGAGACTCGTGTTATGCCTAGTCATAGACGGTTTTTGATGCTTGAGGGTGTATGATCGAACTTTTCTTGGGTGCCCATTGATTGAGGTTGAAGATCTCCGCAAGGTTGGCGTGGGTCTCGATGTCTTCGGTGAGCATGCGTCGGGCTTTGGGGCGGCCACCGGTGGAGGGGTAGATCATGACTGTTTCGCCAATGCTGGCGAGGCGTTCGAGGAGTTCACGGACGGAGTGGTGTTCGCCGGCATTGGCGGCTTCTCTGCGCATGAGATGGGCGGCTTGCAGGGCCAGGACGCAGGTGAAGGTATGGATGCGGATATTGTGCTCGGTCCAGTGATTCATCGGTGAGAACGAGACAACGTGGGGGTCCTTGAGCTGCCGGAACCCGAACTCGGCATCGGACTGGGAGCGGTAGGCGGCGACGACCTTGGCGATCGGCCAGTCGTTCTGGGTGGTGACGAGAATCCTTTTGCCGAACACCTCGTCTTAGAGTTCCCGGTACGCGGTTTCGTTGATGGTCACGGTGAGGCGATGGGTGGCCGAGGTATCACCTGTCAGCTCGCAGACCAGGACCCGGCGAAGCCAGGAATCGGCGGTGATTGAGCCAATGTGGTCGGTGAGCTGGCTGGTGGTGCGGCGGGTCTTCCCGTGCGCTAAGGTCTCGGCAAGCTCGGCGACCTTTGCTTGGGCCTTGGCCAGGGTTTGGGCGAACCCTGCGACCTACTTTTCATGCAGGGTCGGCGAGTGGGTCAGGATCACCCGCCGCTCGGTGCCGTAAAAAACCCTGCGCGTTCCAGTGGCGCTGAGCCCGCCAGACCGTTCCCTATCGACGATTGTCCGGTCCCTGGCCGGGAGTTTGAGCAGGTTCGCGACTTGGGAGGGCGGGATGGAGCCGACGAAGGCCAGATCGGTGTCGGTGACGCGGGAGAAGTTCGAGGCCGAGTTCTGTCCGGCATCAAAGACCACCGTCACCTCCGGCGATGTGGTGGTCCCTGCCGTTTCGGCGAGTTTGCGGTGCCGGGCCCCGAGCACGTCGATCATGAGTGGGAATTGGGTGACGTCGGGCTTGTTACCCGGGTAGGCGTGGGCGAGTAACGGGATCCCGCCGTCCCGGGTCATCACCAGGCCCAGCCCGATCAGGCGCAGATCGGCGCGTTTCTGCTTGGCCTTCCCACGCTGGGCAATCGGTGCCGCCTCATTGGCTGAATCAATGTAGGTCGCGAAGTTCGTCATATCCAACGCCAGCGCTGAAATATCCAGGTTGAACTCGGCAACCATCGCGACCGCAATGCGTTCCTCAATCATCACCAACTGTTCCAAGGGCACCTTGTGCATCGCGTCCCAGAACCGTCGGTGATCCAGCGCGGAGGCCGGGATCTTGGTGAAACGGCCCGCCGCCGTGGTTTTCCACCAATCGGCGAAGCCCAACTTGGAGGTGGGTGCCACGACCCGGTTCAACGCCGCCAATGTCAGGTAGGTGCCCGTCGAGGTGCCGGCGTCCTTGCGTTGGGGCCCCACCACCGAATCGATGATCCCAGCAACATCCAAACGTTGCAGAACTCCTCAGACCGCGGCACTATCACCGAAGCCCAGGTGTCGGGTCTTCTCCTGGACAGAGACGGATTCCTTTGCGTCGAGCAGCTTTTCAATGTCCTTCGCACCGCCCAGGTACCGTTCGGACACCATCTTCGGCTTCCCGTCGACCCGCGCCATCTCACGCAGGTACCAATACGGGTGTCCGTTGACCATCTTCTTATACAAAGCCATACCATACCGCCTACTTTAGGTCATACATATTCTGGTGAAATGAAAGCCCCGACACGCTGCAACCTACGCGGATTATTTTCTGTCGGGGCCCTCAAAAGGGAAACAAGTCGGAAACTCCCGCTAGGGTTGCCGGCAGTGAAGATAAGGACGCGGGAGAATTATACCCGGCCGAGAAAGAGCTTCGTGTCACCCCTTCGAGGGGAAGCGCGAAGCTCTCTCCGCGACTAGGACAACCTCTACAGGGCAGCCCTCAGGGGAGGGCCACCATTCGAGGTTCGGTGTCATTACCGGGCGGAATTTGCTGGGCCAGCAAGCCTGCCGTCACGGTGGACACAGCCCCGGCGGCCAGAGCCACCGCCATCTGCACTGCGATGCTCCCCGTCTCGTGGGAATCTGAGCCTGATCCTGCGACCAGTGCGGCCAGGCCCACCAGCACTGCGAGACCAATGGACGAGCCGACCTGACCGGCAGTGGTGATCAGCCCGCCCGCGAGGCCGGCGCTTCGGGCCGGGAGCGAGCGCGTGGACGCCGAGGTTAGGGTAACCACGGCAATGCTGGCACCGATGGACTGCAGGATGAGCAACGGAATCAAGGCCGCAAACGGCAGCTGGAAGAACGCTGCGACAGCCAACAAAAGTGAGGCAAACGCGGCCAATAAGGGGGCGCTGGCGCGCAGCGCCCGTTCCCCAAAGCGGCAGATCAGCCTCGGCACCAGTTTCGCTACCACGGCGCTGGCCACCGCCGAGGGCAACAGTGCCAGGGCCGTCACAATAGGGCTGAGACCGGACACCAGCTGGGCGTACAAGGACGTATAAAAACCCGAAGCTGCCAGGCCTGCCATGAGCAGGAAGGCCGCCCCGTTGGTCAAAGTCACACGCGGGGAGCGCATCACCGACAGCGGCAAAATAGGGTACGCACTGCGGCGTTCAACGGCCACGAAGGCTGCCAGCGCCGCAACGGCAACAACCACAGCCCAGCCCCTGATCCTGCCATCCACGGACAGCGTAACGGAAAGCATGATGAAGCCAACGAATACGAGTAGCAGAGCCGCGCCGGGAAAGTCGTAGTGCCTGCGCTTCGGCCGGCCGCCCTCCACTGCTCGGCCCAGAGTGATTCCCTTGGTCATGAGGATCAATGCTGGGGCGAGGAAGACGTTAATAAGGAGCGTCCACCGCCAATCGATAAGCTGGGTCACCGCGCCGCCCAAGAGCGCGCCCAACGTTCCTCCAATGGTGGCGGTCACGGCCCACGTGGCAATGGCACGTTCGCGGTCCACGCCCACGGAAGTGGAATTGGTTATCAGGGCTAGGCTGGCCGGGGACAGTAGAGCAGCCGCGAGGCCCTGGAACAATCTAAACAAAATTAGGATTTCAAACGTTGGGGCCAGGCCGGCGCCCAGGCTGGCAACGGCAAAGAGTGCTAGGCCAAGGCGCAAGCAGGCAACAGCGCCGAAGAGATCGGCAATCCGCCCGCCCAGCAGCAACGTCCCCGCCATGGTCAGGGCGTAAGCATTGGCCACCCATGGCAAACTGGCAACCCCAACCCCCAAATCCTGCGCTAGGAGAGGCAGCGCAATCAGGAGTACGGCGCCATCCAAGACCACCACAAGCTGCGTGATGGAGGCGATGATGACGGCCCGCCGTGCATGGCGAGAATCGCTCGCTGCCAAAATGTCCGGACGTAGCGAAGCCAAGTCTCTAGAACGTTCGCGGGGCACTACTCCACCCCACTCGTCCCACAGTGAAGGTGAACGGTTCGGAGCTGCTGGGCAGCTCCACGTAGGGTCCGCGGCCCCAGTCGTGGTTGTCGGACCACTGGATGCCGACCTCGATTGCGGTAACGCTGGCCCGGCCCGGCCAATGGTCCACGTCAATGGCTACCCGATTCCACGCGATGGGAAGCGGACGGGCTTCGGCGCAGATAAAGGTGCCGTTAGTGGACGTCAATCGGAGCAGGGGTCGTAACGCGCGCCCGGCCAGACCCGGACCGTCGACGTCGAAATGCGCGAAGACAAAGCGGGCCGCACTCAGGTCCAGGGGCGCACTCTGATCCATGGTGATCCAGCGTGCTACGTCGGGGTGAAAGCGGGGAATGGTGATTTCCAAGGTGGGGGCGGCGATGGGTTCGTGGTAGACCGGTGCGCAAATCACGTCGGTGTCAAGGGTGCGCAGAAGCAGGGCCTCGGCCGTGACCTCGCCAGCAGGTGCGCGCTCAGCCGTCGGACTTTCCTGCCAAGAACTTTCGACACCGTCCGAGAGCCATCGTCCGCCTGGAGGTGCGGCGGGGACGTCCCTTGGCGCTGCCTTGCTGCGCTCAGGCATGACGACGTCGGTACGCTCAAAAGTGTGCGTCCCGGAACCAAACTCTAGAGTTTCGCCGTTGGGAACATGCAACTCACACATGCTGCCTACGGGGACGGTGAGCGTGCAGCGGAAGGTGCGATCAGCTGCCGTGTAGGACCAGGCGGCTGCGATACATCCGCGGACGGTGTCGCGTTCGAAGCTAGCCTCGGTGACCAGGTCGGCGAGGCGAGGCGCAATGGCGAACCGTCTGAAACCGGGTTCCAGCGCCCTGAGCCCCGCCACATGGGACCAGGCCCATGCTGCGAAGGGGGCGCCGAGAGCCACGTGATCCAGTGAGGCCACACCCACGTTTTGATTGTCGATCCACCACGTTTCCCAGAACGTTCCCGGTCCGTCCACGAGCATTGAGCCAATACCTGGCTGTTCATCCTGCAGCACTGCATCAAGGAGAGCGGTACCTCCGTCGGCGGCGGCCAAGGTGCGCACCACGGCCTGCGTGCCGGAGAAGCCGCTTGCCAGCCGGTTGCCGCGGGTAGCGACGTCACGCTGGATGCGATCGGCCAGAAATACGTGATCCGCGGCAGGGGCAAGTCCGCTGCTGACGGCCAAGGCCGACGAAGCTTGTGAATCGTTTGCCCACTGACCGTTGGAGGGATCACGCATAAAATTCCGGGCCGCAGCGATGACAGAGGCCGCTTGTTCGCGCCGGCGGGCCTCCTCGGTATACATACCCAGCGCTCCCTCAAGGTCCGCCAACTGTCGCAGCGAGGTGGCAACGGCGGCCGTCTGCAAAAGCACTGGCGGTGTCTGCTCGAAGGCCAACCAGTCGGCGCCGTAGCTAATGTCGGAGTGCCGAACCACACCGTCTTCAAGCGTGCCTACCTGCCAATCCGCCCAGGTGCGCATGGCCGGAAGGATCTCAATGATGGTTGAAAGATTGCCGGTGGCCCACCACAGCTGCCAGGGGATCTCCACCAAAGCAGCTCCCCATACGGGATCGCCCGGCTGTACCAGCTTCTCGCCGAGCAGATGCGGGGCAACACCACGCACGGCGCCATTGGGCATGGCATCCAGCGCCACATCGACCAGCCAATTTCGGTACATGCCTTCCAGCCCCAAATGAGACAGGGCAGCCTCGGCGGAAATGGCGGCGTCACCGGTCCACCCCGACTGTTCCCTGGTGGGGCAGTCAGAAGGGAAACCCACGGAGTTGTTCAGCTGGCTACGGGCCGCCATGTCCACGAGGGAGTCAATTTGCGCAACGTTCGTGCGGAGCTGCCCGGTACGTTCGACGTCGGAATGGAGGACGCCGGCCGTTACGCTCACCTCGGCGTCGAGGGGGAGCCCCCGGATACCCACATATCGGAAACCGTAGGAGGCAAACCAGGGTGTGATGGTTTCAACGTCGCCAGCAGCGGCCCCAGCACACGTCCATGCCAAAACCTGGCGCTCGCGTTCAACATCATCGGGAAGCCTGATGTTCGTGGTGTCAACGACACCGCGAGTGTTCAATTTCTCGCCATGAATAACTTCTACGCGCACACCCGCAGTGACGCCGCGCACCAAGGCTGCCATGCGGCCTGAAATATTCTCTCCGACGTCATAGACGCGCATGCCATCGACCGTTGGCAGCTCCTGGGCCTTGAGACTACGCACGATCCGAATGGGCGGTCCTGCTTCCGGTGTCACCGTAGTTGCAGACGCTGGTACGGAGCTCGCATCAAGAGCGTCTACATGCGGCAACTGTTCCAGGGAATGGTGCTGGTGCAGCCAATCGTCGGTGCGACGAGCGTCGTGGTCTTCCACGTAGAATGGCTGGTCAGCGACGAGCGAGGTTGGGGCGTGGTGCCACTCATTTGAGGACCCCACGCGGAACACGGTGCCATCCTCCAGATCGACTACCAGCTCCACGAGTACCCGAGGCTGTTCCAGAACAATGCGATAGTGGCCCAACGTGGCGACGATGGACAGTCGATGCGTGGTGTGCTCTGTCAGAGCAGAAGTGACATCGTAGGCCCGCGCAGTGGAACGTTTCAGCGAGGTGTCGCAAAAGTCCCTTGCGTCAGCGTTAATACGGTTCCCATCTAGGGCCGCGACAGCGACACCGTGGCCGGCAAGATGCAGCACGGCCCGGCGAACTTTCTGACCCGGCGGTAGGTGAAAGTCCGTGCAGGCGGCGTGGGTGGTGGGGAACGTGATCCAGTCAGCCGCCCAGGCTTCGGCCTGGAGCGGGCCCGTCTCCACCACGACGGGTTCGCTCCAGAGAGACAGCTGTCCGTGCTCATCGGTGACCCGCACCGAAAGGCGTACCCGTTCGAAAGATTGCAAGGGCCTGCCACCCCAAGGAATGTCGGAGTTGCTGGTGGAAGAGATGATGCCGGAGCTCCACACATCACCGTGCACACGAGGGTCAGAGTCGCGGGAGACGTTAATTTGATAAGCCGCTTGTTCCTGGCCGGGCCTCACGAGCGGGACAACCCAGGATATTCGGGGATGCGGTGTGGTGGCCAGCGGCAGTGCAATACCCGGGATGTCGACAGTGGCAAAACGGTCGTCGATCCGAAGTTTGGTGGGTGCCGGCGAGATTGTGTCAGCGTAAGCAAGGGGGGAAATTTTTTTGGCTTCCGACGGCATCGGTAAAACCTTTCATGGCAGCTGTGGAACGTTTCATATTTTTTGCTATTCTAGTCGTAGCAGGCACACAAAAGCACTAGCTGTGGCATCACAGTTTCCCGTTGAACCGTATGAACACTTTTCTGGCCCGTTTAGGTACTGGCAAGTACAATGTCGAGAAACGTGACAGCTGGGGATCACTATCGAAGGTTGAGATGAAGAACGGTAAAATTGGAATTCGCGACGTCGCGGCCCATGCGGGGGTGTCGGTTGGCACCGTCTCCAACGTTCTTAACCATCCTGACGGGGTGACGAAACGCAACTTGTCTAACGTCTTGCAGTCCATGGAAGAGTTGGGCTTCGTTCGCAACGACCTCGCCCGCCAACTCCGGATGGGGGGTGGCACCACCATAGGGCTGGTGGTGCTCAATATTTCCAACCCTTTTTTCTCCGATCTGGCCCACGCCCTAGAAGAAGAAGCTGAACGGAGCGGGCACACCGTCATCATCGGCTCGAGCGACCAAAACCCGGAACGCGAAGGCCGGTACATTGACCTCTTTGAAGAACAACGCGTCCGGGGCATGCTCATCGCGCCGCTCGAGGGCGAGACCGCGCGGCTGACGCGGCTGAGCTCCCGAGGCATGCCTGTGGTCCTGTTTGACAGCTCAGCAGATCCGAAGCACTTCTGCTCTGTCACCCTTGACGGAGCGGCCGGTGGTCACATGGCCATGGCGCACTTGATAGCGACGGGGCGCCGTCGTGTAGTTTTTGCCGGTGGACCAATATCCCAGGTTGCCGAACGTCTCACCGGAGTGAGCCGTGCGGCCCAGGAAAATGATGGAGTCTCACTTTCCTTGATGGAGACTCGCGACCTGACGGTGGCCGAAGGGCGTGCGGTCGGAGACAAGATTGCGGCTCTGCCAGCAGACTCCAGACCCGACGCCGTTTTCGCAGCCAATGACTTGTTGGCGGTGGGTATTTTGCAGTCGCTCATCATGGCTCCGGATATTCGGGTTCCAGAAGACATTGCCTTAATTGGCTATGACGACATTGATTTTGCCGAATCGACTATGGTGCCCTTATCCACTATTCGGCAGCCACTGGAACTCATTGCACGAGAAGCATTGCGACTGTTGCAGGAGGAGTCCGATCCCGCGTCGGGCCACGTGCACGCCCGTCATCAGTTCCTGCCAGAACTGGTCGTGCGCGAAAGCACCAGACCGCAGGGGTAGGCCTTCCTCATCGCCATGTCCCCTGTGCTCTATGCCAAACGAATGAAGGGGTACCTCATATCAAAATGTGCGGCTGAAGTGTTCGCCCTTCGATCATTCGTAGAAGTCGATTGAATAGAGCTTGGTGCTTTATGGGTCGTGTGGGTTTACCCGAAGACCTTGCTAAGAATGGCAAGGAAGATCAGACAGTTTGGAACCAGGTATTCGATTACGCGGGCTGGCGCGAAGTGGCTTTCGGAAGGACGATCTGAACAGTCGGTTGAAGCGATCGACACACTCCACAGAAGATCCATCGCGGGAACCCTTGAACCAGGCGCGGCCGCAGTTACTGCCCTGGCCGACAGGTGTCGCAGCCCGGGCCAGGTCGCCTGGGACGTCAAAGTTCCCCGCCTGACCATCGATGAGGTGCGCCAACGCGTGCTTTCGCTCTTGGGGTGTGTCAACGTCGTCAAACCAGGTGACGAAGACATCGATGAAGCGGTGCGGCGCTGGGCATCATCTGGCCAGTGCTCGTGGTCGTCACCGGCGGTGTGGTCGGACTTGCTCCCGGTGGTGTTCCGCATTTGGGGTTCCTGCGGTTGCGCCGGAGATCGGCTGGGTAGCCGGCTTCTACGCCCTCTATGTGGGTGCGTGGATGGCTTTGAAGAGGTTCTTCCAGGCTTCTGGCAGGTGGAGGCGTATTCGCCGGGCACTGGGGACGAGGTGGGCCGGGATGTTGATGAGTCTTGGTCCGAGACCACACATGAACTTTCTCGTGGAGCTATCTGCCCGTGTTGCCTGCGGTGCTTTCCCTGATGACCAATTCCGGCTTGAAAACTATGGAGCGCGGTGGAGCGCTTGGGTCACCTAGTTGCTCTGTGAGGAGTTCCACTGCGGTCCTGCCAATGAGCGCAGTAGGCTGTCGGATGGAGCTCAGTGGCACCACCGCAGAGGCGGCGAAATCGATGTCGTCGTAGCCAACCAGGGCCACATCCTGCGGGATCCGCAAGGTGTGCAACACCGTCAATGACTGCATGACGCCCAGTGCGAGCAGGTCATTGGCGCAAAACAGCCCGTCGGGCAAGAGGCTGCGCTCTCGTTCTACGAGGGAGTCTCCAATGCCGCGACCGGCCAGAACCGTCAGGTCTGCTGCCTGCAGAACCTCCAGTGTGGCGCCGGGAACTTCCGTCACCGCGCGCATGGCACCCGAGAGCCGATCCGTTACCTGGTGAAACTGCTGAGGTCCCGCGACGAAGGCAATCTTGCGCCGGCCGATATCCAGCAAGTGTTTTGTTGCCATATAGCCGCCAGAGACGTCATCGACAGACACGGAGCTGAATTCACCCTCACTTGACGGGCTGTCCACGAGGACGACCTTGGTCCCGCGTGCTGTGAGCGCTGCCAGGCGCTTGGAGTTCTCTGTGACCGGGGAAATGAGCACACCTTGGACCCGCTGCTCCTCAAAGAGATCGATGTAGTGCAACTCCCGCCTGGCGTCGTGGCCGCTGTTTCCAAGGACGACGGCGCTGCCTCCTTCCGCCGCGGCGTCTTCTGCTGCGCGTGCAACGGAAGAAAAGAATGGGTTGCCAATGTCCAGGACCACCAGGCCAATAGTGCGGCTGTGCCCGGCCCTTAGCTGGCGGGCCACGTCATTGCGGACAAAACCCAGTTCGGCAATGGACGTCTGGACCCGGTCCCGTGTTTTTGAGGCAACCCGTTCCGGATAGTTCAGGACATTTGACACCGTGCCCACGGCCACGCCTGCATGGTTGGCAACGTCCTTGATGCTTGCAGCCCGCATGAAACCCCTCCACTGTGGTGCCAGCCGATTGCAGCCGTCACAATGGTGGGCATCGGTTGACATTGATTTGCTATCAAGTGTACGTTGAAACGTAATAATGAATCGTTTCAAAGATGAGGTTCTGCAATGCGCGTTTGTTTTCGGTCCGCGGTGGACCCCAGCCGCCTCCAGGCCTACAAGGAAGCCCACGCAAAAGTGTGGCCCGAGATGCTCCGGGCACTCAAGGCTGCCGGCTGGAATGACTACACACTGCACCTGGGCGAGGACGGGCTCCTGATCGGCATTGTTGAGTGCAACGACCTCGACGCGGCAAGGGCCCGCATGGCGTTGACAGAAGTCAACGGCAGGTGGCAGGCCGAAATGGCCAAGCTCTTCACGCCGTCGGAATCCAACCCCGACGAAAGATTCATTGTCCTCGACGAAGTTTTCAGTCTTGAAGAACAGTTGGCTGCTGCCAGCAACAACAACGAAGGATGCGCAAAATGAATGACATGGCAGCGGCCCTGGGCCGCTTGGACGACCTGGCCATTGAGGTCCCTTCGTGGGCTTACGGCAACTCCGGCACCCGCTTCAAGGTGTTTGGCACACCCGGCACGCCCCGCACGGTGCACGAAAAGATCGCCGATGCCGCGCAGGTGCACAAGCTAACGGGCCTGGCACCGTTGGTCTCACTGCACATCCCGTGGGACAAGGTAGAGGACTATGACGCGCTGAACGCTTACGCCGCAGAGCACGGCGTCGGCCTGGGCACCATCAACTCCAACACCTTCCAGGACGACATCTACAAGTTCGGCTCCCTGACCCACGTGGACGCAGCTGTCCGCCGCCAGGCAATCGACCACCACTTTGAGTGCATCGATGTCATGGACGCCACCGGCTCCCGCGACCTGAAGATCTGGCTCGCCGACGGCACCAACTACCCCGGCCAGGGCGACATGCGCGGCCGCCAGGACCGCCTCGCCGAGTCGCTGCAGGAGATCTACGCCCGCCTCGACGAGAACCAGCGCATGGTCCTGGAATACAAGTTCTTCGAGCCGGCTTTCTACCACATGGACGTCCCGGACTGGGGCACCTCCTACGCCCAGACCCTCGCCCTCGGCGAGAAGGCGCTGGTCTGCCTCGACACCGGCCACCACGCCCCCGGCACCAACATTGAGTTCATCGTGGCCCAGCTGCTGCGCCTGGGCAAGCTCGGTTCCTTCGACTTCAACTCGCGCTTCTACGCCGACGATGACCTGATCGTTGGTGCGGCAGATCCGTACCAGCTGTTCCGCATCATGTACGAGGTCATCCGCGGCGACGGCCTCGGCGCCGACTCCGGCGTGGCCCTCATGCTCGACCAGTGCCACAACCTGGAAGAGAAGATCCCCGGCCAGATCCGCTCCGTGCTGAACGTGCAGGAAATGACGGCCCGTGCCCTCCTCGTGGACCGCGCAGCCCTCACCGAAGCGCAAAACGCCGGCGACGTCCTCGGCGCGAACGACATCTTCTCCAACGCCTTCTACACCGACGTCCGCCCGGTCCTCGCCGAATGGCGCGAATCCCGCGGCCTGCCCGCGGACCCACTGGCCGCCTTTGCCGCGAGCGGCTACCAGAAGCAAATCAATGACGAGCGCGTGGGCGGAACCCAGGCCGGATGGGGCGCATAACCATGAGCGAGCAAAGCAACATGACTGATACACCAAGCACGACGGCGGCACCCGCCACCGCGCAGGCCGGCACCGACACAGTGGCTGAGTTGATCTCCCGCTCCAACCGGTTGGGTGCGGACAAGCGCAACACCAACTACGCTGGCGGCAACACCTCCGCGAAGGGCACCGCCAAGGACCCGGTGACCGGGGAAGACGTGGAACTGCTGTGGGTCAAGGGCTCCGGCGGGGACCTCGGCACCCTTGAGGAATCAGGCCTGGCCGTGCTGCGCCTGGACCGCATGCGCGCCCTGGTCAACACCTACCCGGGCGTTGAGCGTGAAGATGAAATGGTCGCCGCCTTTGACTATTGCCTGCACGGCAAGGGCGGTGCGGCGCCGTCGATCGACACTGCCATGCACGGCTTCATCGACGCCGCCCACGTTGACCACCTGCACCCGGACTCCGGCATCGCCATCGCCACGGCGGCCGACGGCGAGGAACTGACCGGCAAGATCTTCGGCAACAAGGTTGCCTGGGTGCCGTGGCGCCGCCCCGGCTTCCAGCTGGGCCTGGACATTGCCGCGATCAAGGACAACAACCCCGGCGCGGTCGGCACCATCCTCGGCGGCCACGGCATCACCGCCTGGGGCGCCACCAGCGAAGAGGCGGAAGCCAATTCGCTGTGGATCATTGAAACGGCCGAGGCCTACATCAACGCCAACTCCTGCAAGGATCCGTTCGGTGCGGCACTGCCCGGCTACGGCGCCCTGTCCGAGGGGGAGCGCCGCGCCAAGGCAGCAGCCCTGGCCCCGACGATCCGCGGACTCGCCTCCACGGACAAGGCCGCCGTTGGCCACTTCAACGACGACGCCGCCGTGCTGGACTTCCTCGCCTCGGCCGAACATCCGCGCCTGGGAGCCCTGGGCACCAGCTGCCCTGACCACTTCCTGCGCACCAAGGTCACCCCGCTCGTCCTGGATCTGCCGGCAGATGCCTCGATCGAAGACTCCATTGCACGCCTGAAGGAGCTTCACGCCGAATACCGCACGGACTACGCGGCCTACTATGAGCGCAATGCGGTTGAGGATTCCCCGGCCATGCGCGGCGCTGACCCGGCCATTGTGCTGGTGCCGGGCGTTGGCATGTTCTCCTACGGCGCGAACAAGCAGACCGCACGGGTTGCCGGGGAGTTCTACCTCAACGCCATCAACGTCATGCGCGGCGCCGAGGCGCTCTCCACCTACGCACCCATCGACGAGGCGGAGAAGTTCCGCATCGAATACTGGGCGTTGGAAGAGGCCAAGCTGGCCCGTATGCCCAAGCCCAAATCCCACGCCACCCGCATCGCTTTGGTGACCGGTGCGGCGTCGGGCATTGGCAAGGCCATCGCCACCCGGCTGGCCGCCGAAGGTGCCTGCATTGTGATTGCCGACCTGAACTTGGAGGCGGCCCAGGCCGTCGCCCTGGAACTGGGTGGGCCAGACGTGGCCATTGGCATCCAGGCTGACGTCACCGACGAATCTGCTGTGCGTGCCGCCGTTGACGCAGCCGTGCTGGCATTCGGCGGACTGGATTTGGTGGTGAACAACGCCGGGCTGTCCATCTCCAAGCCGCTGCTGGAAACCACCGAGAAAGACTGGGACCTGCAGCACGACGTCATGGCCAAGGGCTCGTTCCTCGTGTCAAAGGCCGCTGCAAAGGTGCTCATCGAACAGGACATGGGCGGGGACATCATCTACATCTCCTCCAAGAACTCCGTGTTTGCCGGCCCCAACAACATCGCGTACTCTGCCACGAAGGCGGACCAGGCCCATCAGGTGCGCCTGCTCGCCGCCGAACTGGGCGAATACGGCGTCCGCGTGAACGGCATCAACCCCGACGGCGTGGTCCGCGGCTCCGGCATCTTCGCCGGCGGCTGGGGTGCCAAGCGCGCTGCCGTGTACGGCGTGGATGAGGAAAAGCTGGGCGAATACTACGCCCAGCGCACACTGCTCAAGCGCGAGGTGCTGCCGGAGAACGTGGCCAACGCCGCCGCCGTGCTCACCTCCGCCGAGCTGTCGCACACCACGGGCCTGCACATCCCCGTCGACGCCGGCGTGGCAGCGGCCTTCCTGCGATGACAGCTGCTCCTGCCGTACCTGGTGCGGCACTGTTTACCGCCGTCGACATTGGCGCGTCCTCCGGGCGCGTCATCGTCGGCGGCGTCGGGGGAGGCGCGGCCGAACTGCACGTGGTGCACCGCTTTCCGAATGGCGTGGTGGACCGTGTTGGTGCCTTGCACTGGGACTTCGATGCACTGTTCGCCGAAGTGCTCACCGGTCTGCGGGCCGCCGCCGACCACGCGGCGGCCGTTGGTGGGGTGATCGCCAGCATCGGCATCGACACCTGGGCCGTTGACTATGGCCTCGTTGATGCCGCCGGCGAGCTGGCCGGGCCGCCCTTCAGCTACCGCGACGGCCGAGGCCCCCGGGCAGTGGCCGGCGTGCACGAACGCATCGGCCCGGAACGGTTGTATGAAACCACGGGCCTGCAGCACCTGCCGTTCAACACGATCTTCCAGTTGGCTGCTGAACAGGCGCCGGGCTTGGCCGGACACCAGGCCCTGCTGATCCCCGACCTCATCGCCTTCAAGCTCACCGGCAGCCGCCGCACCGAGTCCACGAATGCCTCCACCACGGGCCTGTACGACGCCGTGGCGGGGGAGTGGGCCACCGAATTCCTGGCCGCCCTGGACCTGCCGGTCGAGCTCTTCCCGCCGCTCATTGAACCGGGGGAAACCATCGGCACGCTGCTGCCTGCGGTTGCCGCGCGAACCGGGTTGCCGGCAGCCACCCAGGTGGTGGCCGTCGGCTCGCACGACACCGCATCCGCAGTGGCAGCCGTCCCCGCGAGGGGCCCCAAATTTGCCTACATTTCCTCCGGCACCTGGTCGCTGGTGGGCGTGGAGCTGGATGCTCCGGTCCTGACGGAGGCCAGCCGGACGGCGAATTTCACCAACGAGCGCGGCGTGGACGGCACCACCCGCTACCTGCGCAACGTAGGCGGCCTGTGGCTGCTCAGCGAGTCGATCCGGGCGTGGGAACAGGAAACGCACGACGCCGGGTCCCCGGCATCCGCGCCCGCAGCACTTGCGCCGCCCCTCCCGGGGCTGCTGGCTGCCGCGGCTGCCGAACCGGCCGGTGGTCCGCTGATCGACGTGGATTCCGCGGACTTCATCGCCCCCGGAAACATGCCCGAACGCATCAGGGCCGCCGTCAACGCAACGGGAGTGACACTGGAAACCCGGCCAGCCGCCGTCGTGCGTTGCATTCTGGACAGTCTCGCCGCATCCTACGCGACGACTGTCCGTCAGGCGGGCCGGCTCTCAGGTAAGCCTGTGGACGTCATCCACATTGTGGGCGGCGGATCCCAAAACGAGCTGCTGTGCCAGCTCACGGCCAACGCAACGGGCCTGCCCGTCGTGGCCGGACCCGTGGAGGCCACGGCGCTCGGCAACGTCCTGATCCAGGCACGGGCGGCAGGGGCGGCGCCCACCGCGCTGCCGGATTTGCGGGCGATCGTCGCCACCAGCCACCCCGGAACCAGGTACGTTCCGCAGTCCTGAGCCCATCCGCAGTGACCCGCAGAAAACGACGAAATACACGCCGAAACCGTGAATTTTCGCCGTATTCTGCGGGTTGGTTGTTTAAATACAGGGGCCTGCAGTTTGGGGGAATGTGCAAACAAGATTATGTTGGGAATAGCGCCGGCAGCGAGCCGGCTTTTCGCGCGAGGAGTGTGAACCGTGGTCAGTGCAAAGGCGCCTGAGCATGTAGTGGTTGTTGGTGCAGGAATCATCGGATTGTCCACCGCCTGGTATTTGCAGGAACACGGGATCAAGGTCACTGTCGTTGACCGGGGAGGTGTGGCTTCGGGCGCTTCCTGGGGCAATGCGGGCTGGCTCACGCCTGCGCTGACGCTGCCGCTGAGCGAACCGTCCGTGCTGACGACCGGATTCAAGGCCATGTTCGACCCGGCATCCCCGCTCTACATCCCCGTTTCAACCGATCCGTCACTGCTGAAGTTCCTGCTGGGCTTTGCCCGCAACTGCACACCGGGAAAATGGCGGGCAGCAATGGCGGTCTTTGCCGAAATTGGCCGCACCGGAATCGACGCTTTTGACGAACTGGCGGCGGGAACCCCGCCCATGGCGCAGGCCGCCCACCCGGCCGATCCGTTCCTGACCGGCTTCGCCTCCATCAAGGACCGGGACGCCCTGGTCAAGGAATTCCATGTCATCCGCGAAACCGGCGGGCAGGTGGATTTCACGCTCATCTCTGGCGAAGAAATCCGTGCACTGGAACCCACCCTGGGTGCCGGTGTGGTTGCCGGCATTGAGATCCGCAACCAGCAGTTCATCAATCCGCCCGCCTTCATGAAGTCGCTGGCCGAAACAGTGGTTGCCCGCGGTGCCACCCTGGTCAATGCCTTCAACGTGACCGATGTCCGCGACACGGGCAGCGGCGTGGACGTGATTGGTTCGGAAGGGCGCTCGTTGCAGGCCGACGCCGTCGTGCTTGCGACCGGTGCCTGGCTGGGAGCCCTGGCCCGCAAGTTCGGGGTCAATCGCGTGGTCCAGGCCGGACGCGGCTACAGCTTCACGGTTGTCCCGGACGAAATGCCCAGCCACCCCATCTATTTCCCGGCGCAGCGCGTGGCCTGCACGCCGCTCGGGGACCGGTTCAGGGTTGCCGGCATGATGGAGTTCCGTAACGTCGACGCGCCCCTGGATCCGCGGCGCATCAAGGCCATCGTGGATGCCGCTTCGCCCATGTTTACGGGCATCAACTGGGAGGACCGTGCCGAGGAATGGGTGGGGTCTCGGCCCTGCACCACTGATGGTTTCCCGCTGGTGGGTGCCACCCGCTCGCCGCGCGTCCACGTGGCCGGCGGGCACGGCATGTGGGGCATCGCACTGGGCCCGCTCACCGGAAAAATGGTCGCTGCCGGGATTACGGGAAACACCCCGCCCGCCAGCATCCGCCACTTCAACCCGCTGCGGTAACGCTCCAGCTGCGCGCAACCGCATCTTTCCCCCTTGTGGTGAGTTTCTGAACCACCCCTAGGCAGGAATGGTGTGGCTCAGTCGAGTCCCCTACCCGGCAAGGACGTAGGATGTTCGAAAAAACAATTGTGCGCCCGGGTGCCCGCGTGCCTCGGGCCTGACTGAACGGAACCTGACCTTGCCGCTTTTCGACCTGCCCCCGGAGCAACTGCGCAGCTACGAATCAGCACTTGAAGAGCCCACGGACTTTGACGAATTCTGGGATGCCACCATCGCCGAGGCCCGCGAATTCGCCCTGGGCGTCAGCTTCTCACCGGTGGACAACCTGCTGAGCGTCATCGACAGCTTCGACGTGTCCTTCAATGGTTTCGGCGGCGCGAGAATCAAGGGCTGGCTGCACCTGCCCGCCAACCGCACTCCGGGCCAAAAGCTGCCCGTCGTCGTCCAGTACATCGGCTATTCCGGCGGCCGCGGCCTGGTCCAGCAGGACACCGCCTGGGCGCAGGCCGGCTACGCACATTTCATCATGGACACCCGCGGACAGGGCTACGGCGGGCTCCTCGGCGACACCGCCGACCCGCACGCCTCCGCCGGCGACGTGGCCCACCCAGGCCTCATGACCCGCGGCATCGGGCGCCGCGAGGACTACTACTACCGCCGCGCCTACGTTGACGCCTTCCGCGCCATCGAGGCCGCCCAGACCCACAGCGAAGTCGACGAACACCAGATCATTCTCACCGGCATCAGCCAGGGCGGAGGCCTGACCATCGCCGCCGCGGGGCTCGCCGCAGGCAGGCTCAACGGCGTCATCGCCGTCATGCCCGACGTTCCGTTCCTGCAGGACTTCCCCCGCTCCATCGACATCGCCGCGCGCGGCCCCTACCCGGAAATTGCCGCCTTCCTCAAACGCCACCGCCACGACTACGAGCCCATCCTTGAGGTGCTCAACTATTACGACGGCGTCCACCTCGCCCGCCGCTGCACCGCCCCGGCGTTGTATTCAGCCGCCGGGCAGGACGACATCTGCCCGCCCTCAACCGTGTACGGCTCCTTCAACGCCTACGGTGCCGCCGCGGCAGAACAGCCGGCCAAGGACATTGAGTACTACCGCTTTAACAACCACGAAGGCGGCCAGGAACACCAATGGATCAAGCAGCTGCATTACGTGGCCGATTTGCTGGCCGGATAATTTCGGGGTTATGGTGTTGGGATGACAAACCGTTGGTATGCGTATTTTTCGTTGGCTCTGGAGGGGCCCGCGTCTAACTGACACGCATCCAATCACCTTCAGAGCCAACAGGACAGAGAATTCATTCTCTGTCCTTCGCCATTTCCAGGCGGGCTCCGAAGAGGGGGCTCGCTGCCAGCCCGCAAAAGGAAACCATCCCCATGAGCATTACCGCAGCCACCGAAACCAACCCGGTAAACGAAACAGTGCAGGCAAGCTCAACAGCAAACTTGCGGGTCAGCCAGTTCACCGAACTGCCGTCACCGGCCCAGCTGGCGGAGAAGCTGCCGCTGGATGCAAAGACAAGCAACGTCGTCGAACGCGGCCGTGACCAGGTCCGCGCCATCATGGACGGCCTCGATGACAGGCTGCTCGTGGTGGTGGGTCCGTGCTCCATCCACGATCCCGCAGCCGGGCTGGAATACGCCCGCCGGCTGGCCGAAACCGCCAAGGCTCACGAAGAAGACCTGCTGATCGTGATGCGCGCGTACTTCGAAAAGCCGCGCACCACAGTGGGCTGGAAGGGCCTGATCAACGATCCCCACCTGGACGGCAGCCACGACGTTGCCAAGGGCCTGGAAATGGCGCGCAAATTCCTGCTGCAGGTTGCTGAGCTGGGCATGCCCACCGGTACCGAATTCCTGGAACCGATCAGCCCCCAGTACACGGCCGACCTGATCACGTGGGGTGCCATCGGTGCCCGAACCACCGAAAGTCAGATCCACCGCCAGCTCAGCTCGGGCCTGTCCATGCCGATCGGTTTCAAGAACGGCACCGACGGTGACCTGCAGGTGGCGCTCGATGCGTGCAACGCGGCCAGCGCTCCGCAGTCGTTCCTGGGGATCGACGGCGACGGCCGTGCCTCGCTCGTGAGCACCGCCGGGAACCAGGACACTCACGTGATCCTGCGCGGCGGCCGCAAGGGCCCCAACTACAAGGCTGCGGATGTGGCGGAGGCGTCCGAAAAGGCCGCCGCCGCCAGCGTCAACCCGCGCCTCATCGTTGACGCCAGCCATGCCAATTCGGGCAAGAGCCACCACCGCCAGGCCGAGGTTGCGCTGGAAATCGGTGCGCAGCTGGAATCCGGCGACGCCTCGGCACACACCATCGCCGGCGTCATGCTGGAGAGCTTCCTGGTGGGCGGCGCCCAGAACCTCGATGTTGAAAAGGTTGCTGCCGGCGGGGCTGAACTGACGTATGGCCAGTCCGTCACCGATGCCTGCATGGACTGGGACGTGACCGCCGATGTCCTGGCGAACCTCGCCCGCAGCTCCCGCGCCCGCCGCACCGCGGCCACTTCACACTAACGGCACACCTTTCACATAAGCCCCTTCTGCACCTAGAGTAGGCCTAGGAGCAGAAGGTGCCGTGCGCCGATGCCGGCCCTTCCCAACGAAAATGGAGACCGAGACAGCCATGACACAGGAGCAAAATTTCTCCAACGTGAACTTCCTGACCGTGCAGGAAGTTGCCGAGCTCATGCGCGTGTCAAAAATGACCGTCTACCGCATGGTGCATGCCGGCGAGCTGCCCGCAGTGCGTTTCGGCCGGTCATATCGGGTCCCCGCCAACGCCGTCGAAAGCTACCTGCGCTCGGCCGTGGTGGATGGCACAGGGACGCATGGACCCTCCGGTTCGGCGCATACAGGGTAAAGGCGGTACCCTAGGAAAGATCCATTTTCGGCTTTGACCGATTCCTGCGATCGGTCGACCTAATCGTTTACGGCCTCATCCGAGGTTGTTCTATGCAGTTTGTGAGGAACTTTCATGGGTTCAGTAGTTAAGAAGCGCCGCAAGCGGATGTCCAAGAAGAAGCACCGTAAGCAGCTTCGCAAGACGCGTCACCAGCGTCGCAACAAGAAGTAAATCTTCTTATTCTTCAAAAAGCGCCCGTTCACCCTTGTGGTGTGCGGGTGTTTTTTATGCCCGACGGCGGATGGCCGGGTTTGCGCTGTCCGTCCAGTGCGCACGTGGTTAGCGCTTGCGGACCATCGCGATGCCCTTCCACAAGCCGTACACCACGCCTACGCCCGTGGCTGCCTTGAGCCCCAGGGTGGCTGCGCGGCGGCCGGAGCGGTAGTCGTAGATGGGCCAGTTGTTCTCGCGGGCGTGCTTGCGCAACTTGGCGTCGGGGTTGATGGCCACCGGGTTGCCCACGGCGCTCAGCAGGGGGATGTCGTTGTAGGAGTCGCTGTACGCCCAGCACCGGGTGAGGTCCAGGCTTTCCTTTTCGGCCAGTTCCTCCACCGCGCGTCCCTTGGCCGGGCCGTGCAGGATCTCGCCGACCAGGCGGCCGGTGTAGACGCCGTCGTCAATTTCAGCCACAGTGCCCAGGGCGCCGGTCAGGTTCAGGCGCGTGGCAATGACTGCAGCAACCTCAACGGGGGTGGCCGTCACCAGCCACACCTGCCGGCCAGACTTCAGGTGCTCCTCGGTCAGGGCGCGCGTGCCGGGCCAGATCTTGGAGACGATCATCTCGTCGTAGACCTCTTCACCCAGCTGGTGGATGAATTCGGCGCTGATGCCGGCGGCAAGTTTCTGGGCCGAATCCTGGACTGAATGAACGTCGTTCATGTTTTCCCCGCGCAGGATGAATTTTGCCTGCTTCCAGGCGAACCCTGCAACGTCCTGCAGGGTGAAGGCGCGTTTTTGGTACATTTTTCGTGCCACATGGAACAGGCTGGCACCCTTCATCAACGTGTTGTCCACGTCAAAGAAAGCGGCCTCGCCCTGGTGCTGCACAGCGGTCGAGGCGGCCTCGGCACTGTTGATAGTCACGTCGGGCATGGAACGAGTCTAGTCAATCCTTCCCGCATGTGCCTGCCTGGCTGATTAACTGTGGGCAAAGTTTCATTGGTGCCGGTACACCGCCGGCATTGAGTACCGTTGTATCCATGGAAACCTCTGCCGATGCCCGGATCCCGCTACTGGAACTGATCACCAAGGAAGGCTGCCACCTGTGTGACGACGCCCGCAGTGTTGTCAGCGGCGTTGCAGCCGAACTGGGCCTGCCGTGGACCGAACGACGCATCGACGGCGACGAGGGACTTACGGCCCGCTACGGTGAGGAAATTCCGGTGGTCGTGGTGGACGGGATTCAACGCGACTTTTGGCACATCGACCCGGTCCGGCTGGAGGGTGTTTTGCGGCGGGCCCTGGCCGGGGGATAGTCCCTTTTGGCTGTGGCCGGGGCAGGTCCTACAGTTGAACCAAGCCTGCGCGCCGCTTGCATGCACGTGTTGAGCGGCAGGATGTGGCCTAAATTTGAGAATTTGGAGTGACGTTTTGATCCCAACGCAGACACCGGAGGAGCAGCCGGCCGGGCAGACCCGGCAGCTGCCGCCTGCCACGGTGTCGCGACTGACCCTCTACCTGCGCACACTCAACGCGCTGCTGGCCGAAGGTGTGGAAAACGTGTCCTCCGATGCGCTCGCGGAATCAGCCGGTGTGGGATCCGCCAATGTGCGCAAGGACCTGTCGTACCTGGGCTCCTATGGAACGCGCGGCGTGGGGTACGACGTGGCCAATCTGAGCCGGCAAATTGCCCAGGCGCTGGGGCTGACCCACGAATGGCGCGTGGCGATTGTGGGTGCCGGCAACCTTGGCCGGGCACTGGCCCGCTATGCAGGCTTTGAATCGCGCGGCTTCGACGTGGTGGCGCTGCTGGACGCCGACCAGATGGTCATCGGCAGCGAAATTGGTTGGTTGCGCGTGAGCGACGTGGCCAACCTGGAAACAGTACTTGCCTCCACCCGGGCCAACATGGTGGTCCTGGCGTTGCCGGCGGGTGTCGCACAATCTGTGTGCGACAGAGTCGTGGCGGCCGGGGTGCACAGCATCCTCAGCTTTGCCCCCGTGGCCCTGAGCGTGCCGGAGCACGTCAACCTGCGCAAGGTGGACATGGCCACCGAACTGCAGATCCTGGCCTACCACGCCCAACGCCTGCAGGACCCGCGCCTGGAACAGGACCGGCCCAGCGCCTGAGCCTGCTCCCGGCAGACAGGACCGTGTCTAGCGTTGCTGGCTTTTGTGCGCCTTGTGCGCCTGGAAGAATTCCGTTGCGGGAGAGCGGTATAACAGGAACACGGCAACGATTCCCAACAGCACCTGAATCGCTGTCAGCGGGTTGGGCGGGAACAGGAACAGCAGCGACACGATGGCCAGCACCAGGGACGTGGTCCGCGCCCAGCCGGCACCCTTGCGGACGGCCCTCGCCAACCAAAAGTATGTTCCCGTCATGGCAAGGCTGAGGATGAAGGCCAGGAACAGCGCCGTGTTGACCGTGGTGCTGTCGGAGTACAAAGCCGTCAGCTCCGGAGTTGCAGCAAAGGCGTTCTGTAAAACATCAATGACCGATGCCTTGATCGCGGGCACGAGGAGCACCACGAGCAGGGCAATGACGGAGATGGCCTGCATGATGCCTGCGGCAATAATGAGCTTTGAGGCAAGCAGAACCTTGGCCGGGGGAGCTAGGCTGGCTGCAGGCGTGCCGGGCCGCCCGCCGTTGAAGCCGGGATAGGACGGGGCTGCAGACAGCTGTGTGTTGGCCTGTTGGGCGTCTTTGATGTCCTGAGGCGGCTCCCAGCCTGCGGGTGCGTACTCGCCGTAGCGGGGGACACCAGGGGCAATCTCCCCGTAGCTTCCCGGGCGGGAAGTGGGACGGTCTTGAGGCTCTTCACCGGGGGTGCTCATGATCGCTGCTCTTTCACTGTCTGCCGAGGGGCCGGGCCGTTGGTGCAGGCCTGGCTGATGCGCCGAACGCAGGACTTAACTTGAGTAGGCCGCGTCGGGTTTGTTATAAACCCTACGCGACCTACCCGACTACTTCCTGATGGAACGCAGTGAAACTATCAGCTCAGTCCCTTTGCCCGCGCATTCAGCCATGCCGTGGATTCCGGCAGCCACATCAATACGGCGGCCACCACACCCAGCAGGCTGCCGCCGTTGGAGCCGGAGGCCATCAAAATGAAACCCACCACAACGATGGCCGACAGTGCCATCCGGGCCCACTGCTTGCCTTCCTTCAACTTCAAGGCACACACCACTATGGCGGCAATCAAGGCCACGGAAATGATCGAGGCGACCAGCCCCCACACGGCCTCGCCACGGAAATAGCGGGAGGCCAACCCGAACAGCGACCCAATGAAACTGAAGAACGTGAAGAACAGCCAAATGGCGGCCGTTACCAGCCACATGATGTAGGAGATCTTCAGCAGCTGCGGCAGTCCGTCAGTGCGGAAGATCCCTGACAGGCCGCCTACCGGCATGACGTCCTGGATCGAGCGAGGCATGTCCTTGGGCATTTCAAACTTAAAGTCCCCGGCGGGAGGCTGCCCGCCGGGCTGCTGGTATGGAGACTGACCCTGGTATGGAGGTTGCCCTTGATAAGGCTGCTGAGGCTGGCCTTGATACGGCGGTTGCCCGACCGGCTGCTGGTACGGACCTGCGTTGGGATCCGGCTGTGAACCATAGCCGGGAGGGGGTTGGCTGCTCGGCTGGCCGCCACCCTGTGCGGGATCTGGAATCTCATTCGGTGTGCTCATGATTTGAACCCTAGTCGTCGAATTGTGCCTTGCATAGAAAGACCGTATTGAAACGCCCGGAGATGGCAAATGCCGGTCCACCATAGTAGCGGACCGGCATTAAAGCCCTCTTAAAGCCGGGGCAAAATAAACCAGGTTAGATCAAGCCGAGGGCGAATTGCGCCCGGTGCAATGCGAAGGCTAGGCGGCCTTCACAAAAGCAACGTCAAGGGTGATGGTGACCTTGTCGGAGACCAGCACGCCGCCGGCTTCCAAGGCTGCGTTCCAGGTCAGGCCGAATTCCTTGCGGCTGATCACGGTCTTGGCTTCGAAGCCTGCGCGGGTGGCGCCGAACGGGTCAACGGCAACGCCGTTGAACTCGCCCTTGAAGGTGACGGTCTTGGAGATGCCGCGGATGGTCAGCTCGCCGGTCAGTTCAAAGTTCTCCTCGTCGCCGGAGACTGCGGAGGAAACGAACGTCAGGGTGGGGAAAACCTCGACGTCGAAGAAGTCGGCGCTCTTGACGTGGCCGTCGCGGCCTGCGTCGCCCGTGCTGAAGCTGGCGGCCTGGATGGTGGCGGTCACGGAAGTCTCGGCGAGGGTTTCACCCAAGGTCAGGGCGCCTTCAACTTCGGTGAACTGGCCGCGGACCTTGGAGATGCCGGCGTGGCGGACAACGAAGCCAACCGTGCTGTGTGAGGTGTCGAGGTTCCAGGTGCCCTGGGTGAGACCGGTTGCTTCAATGGTGGTAACTGACATGAGGAGCTCCTTGAATTTGTTCTATACACAATGGCGGGATCGCCGTTGTGGTGACCCTTCACGAGATATAAGCATGCGTTTGCATCTAATATTCCCGTGGTGGGAAAAACTTTCGCCAGAGCCGGATTAACCCCTTGAACCACAACTTTGAGAAACTGGGTGGCATGTCCCGAGTAACAGTGCACCTTTTGCGCCACGGCGAGGTTTTTAACCCCGATGGCGTCCTCTACGGCCGGCTCCCCGAGTTTCACCTGTCCGAGCGCGGCCGTGCCATGGCGGTCATGGTTGCCGAGCATTTTGCTGCCCTGAAGAACGACGGCGGCGCACCGGTTTACCTGGTTGCCTCACCTCTCACCCGCGCCCAGGAAACGGCGCAGCCCACAGCCGAGGCGCTCGGCCTGGACATTGTGACGGACCCCCGCATCATCGAGGCCGGGAACCACTTTGAGGGCCTGGTCATGAGCAAGTCTGAGCTGGGGAAACCCAAGCACTGGCCTTACTTCGTGAACCCGTTCCGGCCCTCTTGGGGGGAAGCTTACTCAGCCCAGGCGGACCGCATGCTTGAGGCGGCACGCGATGCCCGCCGTCGTGCCTTTGACATTGGCGGCGACGGCGCCCAAGCCATCATGGTCAGCCACCAGCTGCCCATCTGGTCCACGCGCCGCAGCGCCGAGGGCAAGCGGCTGTGGCACGACCCCCGCAACCGCGAGTGCACGCTGGCGTCTCTGACGTCCTTGACGTTCGACGGCGACGACGTTGTGGATGTGGTCTATAGCGAACCCGCGGCGGCCCTGTTGCCCGGCGCTGCGACCACCCCCGGCGCCTAAGCACACAGCTGACAGTCAGCTTTTCGACGTACTGTAGAGCAAAATGCCAAATCTGCGGCTACGCACTGGCTTAACCGTGAAATGAAAGACTTGCGTCGTGACCTCTTTGATGAGCCGTAGGGCCCTTTTTGCCGCCGGCGGAGCTGCATTGACCATGGCCCTGGCCGCCTGCACCAGCGAAGACCCCCTGGCCAAGCAGGCGAATGCCGGTGACAACAAGAACTACATTGCCGGTGACGGCACGGTGCATGAGTTTGCCTCCACCGAGCGCAAGGACCCCGTGGCCTTCAACGGGACCTTGTTCGACGGCAGCACGGTGGACGCCAAGGACTATCTTGGTAACGTCGCCGTCCTGAACTTCTGGTACGCGGCGTGTGCACCCTGCCGGATCGAGGCGCCTGACCTGCAGGCTCTCTACACCGATTTCAAGGCAGACGGCGTTGAATTCCTGGGCGTCAATGTGCGCGACGAAAAGGCCACGGCCGAGGCATTTGAACGCACCTTTGAGCTTAGCTACCCGAGCGTCGTGGACAAGGACGGCGGCGTGCTGCTGGCCATGACCAAGTTCGTACCGCCGTCGTCCGTCCCCACCACGCTGGTGCTGGACAAGCAGGGCCGGGTCAGCGCCCGCATCATGGGTGTGGCCGAGAAGGGCACCCTGAAGGCGCTCATCACTTCCGTCCTGGCTGAGAGCTAGCGGCCCCGCGCTTCATGACTAATAATCCCTTCGCCGAAATTATTAACAGCGGCTCCATGTGGCTGGCCATGCCGGTTGCCCTGCTGGCCGGGCTGGTCTCCTTCCTTTCCCCTTGCGTGCTGCCGCTGGTTCCCGGCTATCTGGGCTACGTCAGCGGGCTGACAGGGATCGACCTGGAAAACCAGCGGCGCGGGCGCATGTTCGCCGGGATCGGCCTGTTTGTGCTGGGCTTCTCGGCGGTGTTTGTGCTTATCGGCGCCATTTTTGGCCAGTTGGGTGCTTGGTTGATGGGGCCGGACGCCGCCTGGGTGACACAGGTGCTGGGCGCCGTCGTCATACTCATGGGTGTGGTGTTCCTTGGCGGGTTGAGCTGGTTTCAAGGTGAAGCCAAGATCCGTGCCAAACCCCCGGCAGGACTGTGGGGTGCGCCCATTTTGGGCGTAACCTTTGGTTTGGGCTGGGCACCTTGTATCGGCCCTACCCTCAGTGCGGTCATGGCGTTGTCGTACTTCGATGGCAGCACCGCTGCCAAGGGTGCATTCCTGACGTTCATCTACTGCCTGGGCCTGGGGCTGCCGTTCCTGCTGATCGCGCTCGGTGTGCGCCGGGGAATGGGCGCGCTGGCGTTTTTCCGCAAGCACCGCCGAGGACTGCAGTACTTTGGCGGGGGCATGTTGATCGTGCTGGGCCTGTTGATGGTTTCGGGGCTGTGGGGCACCTGGATCAACGAACTGCAGTTTTGGTTTTCCAATGACGTGAGATTGCCAATCTAATGAAAGAGACAGTGGTGAAAGAACCCAAGGGCAAGGCGCCCAAGGCTGGTGGCGAGGCAATTCTGCCGCAGCTCGGCTTCGTCGGGATGCTCCGATGGGCCTGGCGTCAGCTGACAAGCATGCGCACAGCCCTGCTGCTGCTGCTCCTGCTCGCCGTGGCGGCCGTGCCCGGCTCGCTGTTCCCGCAGCGGCCCTCCGCCCCGGCCGAGGTGACACAGTACCTGAAGGACAACCCGGCATCCGGGCCCGTCATGGACTGGTTCAAGCTTTTTGACGTGTATTCCTCGCCGTGGTTTGCGGCCATCTATCTGCTGCTGTTCACCTCACTGGTCGGCTGTGTGCTGCCACGCGCCAAGATCCACTGGAAGGCCATGCGCTCGGCGCCGCCGCGCACACCCAAACGGCTGTCCCGCTTGGCCGAATACGGCACCGTCACCATCCCCGCCGACAGCGGGATTGACGCCGAAACTGCCGTCAAGGATGCTGCCGCCATCCTGAAGTCCCGCCGTTACCGTGTGGACGTGCGCGATCTTGACACGGAGCGTCCCTCCGTCGGTGCCGAGATCGGCTTCCTGAAGGAAGTCGGCAACCTGGTTTTCCACACCGCCATGATCGGTGTACTGGCCGCCATCGCCTTGAGCGGACTGTTTGGCTACAGCGGAC
This sequence comes from Arthrobacter sp. PAMC 25486, assembly GCF_000785535.1. NCBI lineage: Bacteria > Bacillati > Actinomycetota > Actinomycetes > Micrococcales > Micrococcaceae > Arthrobacter > Arthrobacter sp. PAMC 25486. The sequence continues at coordinate 3,230,300 of NZ_CP007595.1, forward strand.
AACGTGTCCTGGTTGAGGGCGAGACGTTTGTGAACACACTGACCGGTTATGACACGTTCACTCCCGGCGCCAACTTCAGCGATGGCAGGTTGAGCCCCTATTCGGCGCAGCTGGAACGCCTGGTGGTCAAGTACGACCGTTCAACGGAAGCCCACTACGGACAGCCATTGGACTTCAACGCCACCTTGAAGATCAAGGAGGGTCCCGGCGCCGAAGCCGAGACCACGACGCTGAAGGTCAACGAGCCCGTTGCCATTGGCGGCACCAACCTGTACCTGGTGGGCAACGGCTACGCACCCATCGTCACGGTCAAAGACGGCGACGGCAACATTGCCTTCCAAGGCCCCGTCATCACCATCCCCACCGACGGCGCCTACACCTCGTTGATGGTCATCAAGGTTCCCGACGCCAAGCCCAAGCAGTTGGGCTTCGTGGGCTTCTTCCTGCCCACCGCCTTGATTGATGACAAGGGCGTCGCGTTCGGTTCCGACCCCGACCCCTTCAATCCCCAGCTGAACCTCAACGCCTATACAGGGGACCTCGGCCTGGACAACGGCGTGCCGCGCAACGTCTACACGCTGGACACCTCCGAAATGACGGAGATTAACTCCCGCAACCAGCACGCAGGCGGCATTGTCCTGGTGCCGGGCCAGACGTTCACACTGCCCGAGGGCAACGGCAGCATCAGCTTTGACGGCATCAAGCGCTTCGCCGCATTGGACATCCGGCACGACCCGGGCCAGGTCTACATCCTGGTGTTCGCGCTGCTGGCCTTGGCCGGGCTCATGATGTCCTTGTTCCTGAACCGCCGTCGCGTATGGATCCGTACGGGCAACCACCCCGACGGGCGCACCATGGTGGAGTTCGGTCTGCTGGCCCGCGGCGAAGACCACCGGCTCGCCGGCGAATACGCCGCCATTAACAAGGCTCTGCACGCCCAATGGCTGGTGCCATTGGATACTCCGGGGCAAAATAGTGAGCAGGCAACATCCAGCGACTCCGCAGAAGTCGACTCCGAATCAAGCGTCACCGAACCCACCGATTCCGCACAGGGCGTCACCGCGGCAAGTAAGGACCTGTAATGCCAGATATCAATGAAGGCTTTGCCCTACTCAGTGAACAGCTCATGCTGGTTGCCGGCCTGGCGTACGCCGTGGCGGTGTGCGCATATGTGTGGGACCTGGTGACGTTCAGCCAAGCCGTTAAGAAGGGCCTGGCCCCCAGTCCCGAGGCGGCCGTTGCGCAGGGTGCCGCATCCCAGGACAGCGCCGTCCTTGCCGGTGTTGGTGCCCGCACCGCGGATGGGCAGGGCCTCGGCGCCGGTCCGCAGGACCGCGGCGTACGCCCCAGCAGCAAAACCCATGCGGGCTCTGACGGCGTCACCGCCGGAGATTCCATGCGCTACGGCAAGGAACGCCGCGTGGTTGCCCGGGTTGCCGTGGCGCTGACTGTTGTTGCCGCCGTGGTCCAGGGCTTTGCCGTGGTCTTCCGCGGGCTCGCCGCCGGCCGTGTGCCGTGGGGCAACATGTACGAATTCTGCACAACCGGCTCGTTCGCCGTGGCCGTGGTCTTCCTGTTGGTGCTGACCCGCCGCGACCTGCGCTTCCTTGGCACCTTTGTGATTGGCCTGGTGCTGGTCATGATCGTTGCCGCGCATGTCTCCTTCTGGACTCCTGTGGGCCACCTGGTGCCCGCGCTGCAGAGCTACTGGCTGATCATCCACGTCTCCATTGCCGTTCTGTCCTCTGCTTTCTTTACGATTACCTTTGCCATGTCGGTGCTGCAGCTGTTCCAATCGAAGCGCGAGGCATCCATTGCGATGGGCAAGAAGGACAAGGCCCCGGTCATGCGCCTCGTGCCGAACGCGCTGAGCCTGGAAAACCTGTCCTACCGCATCAACGGCATCGCTTTTGTGGGCTGGACCCTGACGCTCATGTTCGGCTCCATCTGGGCCGAGAAGGCGTGGGGCCGCTTCTGGGGCTGGGACACGAAGGAAGTCTGGACGTTCGTGATCTGGGTTGTGTACGCCGGCTACCTGCACGCCCGCGCCACCAAGGGCTGGACCGGAACCCGCGCCGCCTGGCTGTCGATTGTGGGCTACCTCTGCGTGATCTTCAACTTCACCATCGTCAACGTGTACTTCTCCGGCCTGCACTCCTACGCCGGCGTAGGCGGCTAGCCATCCCGATTTCTGCCGAGATGTGAGATCACGCCCTGTCCGCCCCGGTGTAACAGGGCGTCATCTCACACCTCGGCGGTGGTGGCGGGTGGGCCGGGGGCAGGGGCTGCGGGGTGCCACGGTGTGAAAAGCTGGAGCCATGCATTCGGTTATCCCCACGCCCGCGCAACTCGCCTGGCAGCGCGACGCCCTGGGCGTGTTCTTCCACTACGGCCTGAACACCTTCCACGGCAAGGAGTGGAGCGACGGAACCCTGCCCGCAGAATCCTTCAACCCGGGTGCGCTCGACGCTGAGCAGTGGGTACGCACGGCTGTCTCCATCGGCGCGAAGTATGTTGTCCTGACGGCCAAGCACCATGATGGATTCTGCCTCTGGCCCACAGCCACCACCGCCTATTCCGTGGCGTCCTCGCCTTGGCGCGGCGGGAACGGCGACGTCGTTGCCGAGGTTGCTGCAGCCTGCCGGAAGCATGGCATCAAGCTGGGCCTCTACCTCTCGCCCTGGGACCGCAACGCGCCCAGCTACCAGGACGCCCACGCCTACGACGAGTTTTACCTGGCCCAGCTGCGCGAGCTTTGCAGCAACTACGGAGAGTTGACCGAGCTGTGGTTCGACGGGGCCGGATCGCAGGGCCACGAGTACGCCTGGGACAGAATCTCCGCGCTCATTGACGAGCTGCAGCCCGGCGCCATGGTCTTCAACATGGGTGCACCCACCATTCGCTGGGTAGGCAACGAGGACGGCCTGGCCGCCGATCCCGTGCGCTACGTCGTGTCCGAGACCGAGTTTTCCAATTACACGGTTCACTCCGCCGCGCTGAGCGAGGCCCTCTACCTGCCGCCCGAATGCGACGTTTCCATCCGCCGCGGCTGGTTCTGGCACCCCAATGACGCCCCCAAGGAACTCGACCACCTGCTCGCCATCTACTACCGTTCCATCGGCCTTGGCGCGAACCTGCTGCTGAATCTTCCGCCGGACACGCACGGGTTGATTCCGGATGAGGACGTTGCCCGGCTGGCCGAATTTTCTGCTGAAGTACGACGCCGTTTCGCAGCTCCGCTGGTTGCCTCACTTGACGCTGGGGGTGCGGGGAGGTGGGTGGCTGATTTTGGTGCACCAGTCACCTTTGACCACCTCCGGCTCGAGGAAGTGCTGACCGGCGGACAACGCGTTTCCGGACACAAGATCTATACGGAATCGGGGGAAACACTGGTTGACGCCGGGACCGTCGGCTCGCAGCGGATCCATGTATTTGCGTCGGTCACAGCCCAAAAGCTTGTCATAGAGCTGACAGGGGAAGCTCCCCGGCTTGCAGCCGCAACTGCTTTCAATGCGGGAGTTTCCATAGTGCCGGAGATCAAATACCTCGCCCCAACCGACGTCCCGGACTAAAGCGCATACTCAGCCCCGCCGTCCATTTTGAGATGTGAGATAAAGACGCCTCACAACCGTTGAGATGTGAGATAAAGCCCAATCATCGATTGGGCTTTATCTCACACCTCAACGACTGAAAGTGGGTTACTTCATGCCGCCCCTGCGGATTCCCGGTTTGGTGTACGTTCGGGCCAGCAGTGCCAGTGCAACGGCAGCGACCATGAGGCCGAAGTCGCGCAGTGCCACGTCGTAGAAGCCGGAGTACGTCAGCAGGTTGACGACGATGCCGAGTAGCCAGATCGAGACAACCCATGCGGCATAACGGGGCCGCAGCACCATCAAGATGGCGGCAATGACTTCAACAATGCCAATGACGATCATGGTTCCGTGAGCGCTGAACGGGGAGATGTTCTCAATCCACGGGGCCAGGTAGTTTTCCCACGTGGTCAAGACGTTAAAGAACTTGTCCAAGCCCATGATCAGCGGAATGGCGATGAAACCAAGCCACAGCAGCAGAAACGCGCCGTAGGTGGGGTCGGCCTTGGCACGCGACAGTGCGTGGGAAGTCCAACCGGTAGAAGTTGCGGGGATTGAATGCGTTGCCATGACTCCTCCATCTAAAAACATAACTTATGTTTTTAGACTGCGCTCATTCCTGCAAACTGTCAATAGCTGAGCGTCCAAAGGGCCCAATGAGCTCCCGGGTGCCCATCCGCCCCAATGAGCTACCCAGGCGCAGCCATCGAGTTCTGACTCTAACAATCGAGTTCTGACGGCGATGATGTATGCCTGCAGACGCGCATCTCAACACCAAAGTCAGAACTCGATGCAGCTTGGCCACGATGCGCCGCCCGCCCGGCCACAACGAAAGGTGGGCCGGGGCAATTGCCCCGGCCCACGCCGTCGAACTTCCCCAGCCGTTTCCACTGCACGCAAGCGCCCAGCGGAGCTCACGCGGCTTGTGGGCCAACCAGGTGCTAATTGCTGGGGATACGGTCCTGACCGGTGAGGGCTGCAAGGGTGGTCGTGTCCACGTCCTGCGACGGGCCGTTGAGGTAGCGCTCCAGCGAATCGTCCATGGCGTTGAGCCAGCGGGTGTGGTGCCTGGTGGCCATGGTGCCGGTGACAACGGAGCGGTGGACCATGTCGCGGTAGCCGAGAATGTCGGTTTCCTTATGGCCCATCCAGTCCTTGAACAGCTGCGAAACAGCGTCCAGGTCGAAGGGCGGGTAGTCGGTGGCGGCGATGAGTTCGCGCAGGTAGTCCGACTGGAAATCAGCCTCGGAGTTGTGGTCCGGCAGCGCGGCCTGGCGTTCGAGCCAGAGCTGGATGTCGGCGTCGCGCTCGGCCAGTGTGGGAAGCTCGATCGCCCCGGTCATGACATCGCGAACGTACCAGGCCTGCGCGTCAAACATGTTGAATGTGTAGTACTGGTCCTGCGCGCCAAGGTAGAACAGGTTGGTGTTCTGCTGCCACACGACGCCCTTGTACAGGTTCGCCGGGTAGAGCACGTTGCGTGACTTCAGGGACATGTCACTGGGCAGGAACGGGTACTTGTGCTGGTATCCGGTGCAGAGCACGACGGCGTCAAACTCACCCTGGGTGCCATCGGCGAAGTGCGCCGTGCTGCCCTCAAAGTGGGTGACAAGCGGGCGCTCAACAGTGTTCTCCGGCCAGTCAAAGCCCATGGGGCCCGAGCGGTAGCTGAAGGTGATGGAGCGTGCACCCATCTTGTGGGCCTGCATGCCGATGTCTTCGGCGGAGTAGCTGCTGCCGATCATGAGTAGGTTCTTGCCGCCAAAGCGCTCCGCGCCGCGGAAGTCGTGGGCGTGCAGGACCTCGCCCGGGAAGCTGTTGATGCCCTTGAATTCAGGGACCGCGGGGGTGGAGAAGTGTCCCGTGGAGACGACGAGCTTGTCGAAGACGTGGTCGGTTGTGATGCCGGTTGCCAGGTCCTCGACGGTCAGGGTGAATTCCTGGGTCTCGTCGTTGTAAGTGGTGTGGCGTGCCACGGTGTTGAACTGGACGTACTTGCGGACGTCGGACTTCTCGGCACGGCCCTTGATGTAGTCAAAGAGGACTTCGCGGGGCGGGAATGAGGAGATGGCGCGGCCGAAATGCTCGTCGAAGGAGTAGTCGGTGAATTCCAGGCATTCCTTGGGGCCGTTGGACCACAGGTGGCGGTACATGCTGGAGTGCACCGGCTCGCCGTGCTCATCCAGGCCCGTGCGCCAGCTGCTGTTCCACTGGCCGCCCCAGTCGCCCTGCTTCTCAAAGCACATGATTTCGGGGATGTCCGCGCCGTTCTGGCGTGCTGATTCAAAGGCACGCAACTGTGCCATGCCGCTGGGTCCGGCGCCAATGATTCCGACTCGCAATGTCATGCTGCTCTCCTCATCACTTGGATCTTCTATGTCTCGTTCAAACGACGCTTTGAATCCGCGCCCGCCGGCGATGGTGCGGAGGCGGACTGTTCGTCAGCGCCTCCTGGGCGGGGCAATAATGCGCAAAGTGCGCGGCGGCAGATGTGACTGCGGCAAAAACGGGTGGCTGGCCTCCCGCGGTCCTGCGGAACTCACACGCCGTTGGCGGGGTCCGGAACCAGGTGTGGTGCAAGGCTGCACCAGGATTCACAAGCGGTTTGCCGCAGATCCAAAAGAAGCAGCAAACCTGTTACCCATTGCAACATTTTAGAGAACATAAGTCAAAATTCGTGAATTGATTAGTACAGCTAATGTTTCGCGCGTTTGTGGCAACTTTTAACTCAAAAAGGCCTGCGCAATCCCTTGATTGCGCAGGCCTTGGCATGGTTTGTGCGGTTTGTTACAGTTCGCTTAGTTGGCCGTTTTCCACGGCCCAGCGAGTGTCCAGACGCACATTTTCCAGCAGTCTGCGGTCGTGGGTGACCAGCAGCAGCGTGCCCTCGTAGCTTTCAAGGGCTTCCTCAAGCTGCTCAATGGCCGGCAGATCAAGGTGGTTGGTGGGCTCATCGAGCACGAGCACGTTGACGCCACGTGCCTGCAGCAGGGCGAGGGATGCGCGGGTGCGTTCGCCGGGGGAAAGCGCGCCCACGGGGCTCGTCACCTGGTCCGCCTTCAGACCAAACTTGGCCAGCAGGGTGCGGACCTCGCCTTGGTTGAGCTCCGGAACCAGGCCCTCAAAGGCGTCGCCCAGCGGTGTGCCCTCCGGGAACTGGCTGCGCGCCTGGTCAATCTCGCCGACGGCGACGTTCGCGCCCAAGGAGGCAACGCCGTCGTCCGGGTCGGTGCGGCCCAGCAGCAGTTTCAACAGCGTGGATTTTCCGGCGCCGTTGGGACCCGTGATGCCGATGCGCTCCCCGGCGTTGACCTGCGCGGACACCGGGCCGAGCGTGAAATCGCCCTGCCGCACCACGGCAGCGTTCAGAGTCGACACCACGGTGCTGGAGCGCGGTGCGGGACCGATGCTGAACTGCAGCGCCCACTCCTTGCGCGGCTCCTCAACCTCGTCCAGGCGGGCAATCCGGGACTCCATCTGGCGCACCTTCTGGGCCTGTTTCTCGGAGGATTCGGAGCTGGCCTTGCGGCGGATCTTGTCGTTGTCCGGGGCCTTCTTCATAGCGTTGCGCACGCCCTGCGAACTCCATTCGCGCTGGACGCGGGCGCGCCCCACCAGGTCTGCCTTCTTGTCGGCGAACTCGTCGTAGGCCTCGCGGGCATGGCGCTTGGCGATGGCCCGCTCCTCGAGGAAGGAGTCGTAGCCGCCGTCGTACACGGCCACCTTGTTCTGCGCCAGGTCCAGCTCCACCACGGAGGTGATGGTGCGGGCCAGGAACTCGCGGTCATGCGAGACCAGGACGACGCCGCCGCGCAACCCCTTCACGAATTCCTCGAGCCGGGCCAGTCCGGCCAGGTCAAGATCGTTGGTGGGTTCGTCCAGCAGCACGACGTCGAACCGGCTCAGCAGGAGCGCGGCCAACGCCACCCGGGCGGCCTGCCCTCCGGACAGTCCGGTCATGGGTGCCTCGGGGCTCAGGTCCAGGCCCAGCTCGGCGAGCGTTGCTGGGATGCGTTCGTCGAGGTCGGCGGCACCACAGGCCAGCCAGTGGTCAAGGGCTGCGGCGTAGCGGTCGTCGTCGGCGGAGTTGCCGGAGCCCAGCGCTTCGGCCGAGCTTTCCATGTCTTCGGTGGCCTGCGTGCAGCCGGTGCGCCGGCCGATGTACGCGGCGATGGACTCGCCCTCGATCCGTTCATGCTCCTGCGGCAGCCAGCCGACGAAGGCATCCTGGGGTGCCGTGCTGACGCTGCCGCCCTGCGGCGTGGCCGCGCCGGCCAGGAGGGACAAAAGTGTTGATTTGCCGGCACCGTTGGCTCCGACCACGCCAATCACGTCGCCCGGTGCGACCGTGAAGGAAAGATTGGTGAACAGGGTGCGGTGTGCGTGGCCTCCGGAAAGGTCCTTTGCCACAAGGGTTGCGCTCATGACTCCATCTTAAGTTGCTTCCGTGTGTGCGCCGGACGGCAGTGGCGTGGGTCTCGTCCCGCCCGGGGCCCCGTCCGGCTGGGAGGAGGGGGCCGTCGTCGTAGTGGAATGTTGCCGCATGTGACGGAGACTTTGAGGCGGCGCGGCGATCCCGGCAGACTGGTGGACAGAATCAAGAGTCCCGACCACTGGCCCTGGCCGGTCGGGCGGCAACCCTCCACACCATAGTGGGGTGCCCCAGGTGAGGATTCGACGCCGTCGGCACCTGCCGGGGCGTAAGTATGGCGGGGTGCACGGCGCCCGCCTTCTTTCGAAGGAGACAACATGACTGAAACCATTCTCATTGACGGCGCCTCTCAGCGCTCGGCCCGTTTGGGCGAAGCCGGTGCGGCGTGGACCAAGCGCATCGGCACCAGGGCCGAGAATGCGAAGCTGACCTATACGGCCGCGGGGGTTGGTGTCGGTTCGGTGGCAACACGGATCAGCGCCGGCAAACACCAGTTCACGGTGGATGAGCCGGCCGCCCTGGCCGGGGATGACACCGCCGCCAGCCCCGTTGAATATGCGCTCGGGGCGCTCATCGCCTGCCAGGTGGTGGTGTACCGGCTGTACGCGGAGCAGCTTGGCATCCAGGTCGACGATATCCAGATCGACGCCGAAGGTGATCTGGACGTGCGCGGGCTGTTCGGCATCGACGAGGCCATCCGCCCCGGATTCAGCGACATCCGGCTGGCCGTGCGCATCTCGGGGCCGGAAACGCAGGAACGCTACGAGGACTTGAGCCGCACGGTTGAGGCGCGTTGCCCGGTGCAGGACCTGTTCAGCAACGCCACGCCCGTCAGCACGGTGGTCACCAAGGCCTGACGGCGGGGCGCCCCGGGATGCCCGGGGCGCCTGGGATGCGCCGACCCGTGAGTTGTGGCGGCTTTGAACCCTCAAAGCCGCCACAACTCACGGGTCGATTTTGTGTGGCCGCCACGTCTCACATCCCAGTTGCAGCGGCGCGAATCACTGCGCCGGCGTGAGCTCCAGCTCTTCGCCGGCCGCGTGGACTCGCAGCTCAGCCTGCAAGCCGGGCTCATCATAGGAACCCGTGAAGATCGGCGTTCCCGGCTCAAACGCCGCGCCCTTGGCGAGAGATCCGGCGTCGACCGCGTCAAAGCCAAGGTGCTCCACGAAGCCGAGCACCAGGGCTCGGGTCTCGTCGTCGTCCGAGGTGACGGCCAGCGCGCGGCGATCAGCAGCACCGGCGGGCCGGGCATCCAGTTCCAGCTCGTGGTAGCCGATGTGGTTCAGCGACTTGGCCAGCCGAGCGCCGGGAACATGCGAGTGCACCATTTCCGAGCTCGACGGCGCATCCTCCAGTTCGGGCATGTCGCCGTTGGTGTCGCGCCAGTAGTTCATGGTGTCCAGGACATGCTTGCCGGCCAGGCCCGCCGGATCCAGCGTGCGGAACTTGTGCAGCGGGACGGAAAGGACCACCAAATCCGCATCGGACATGGCGTCCTCGGCCGTGACCGCGATGGCGCCAGGTGCCATGACGGAGATGATCAGCGAAATATCCTTGGGGTCACCGGAGGCGGCGACCAGCACCCGGTAGCCGGCCTGGAGCGCCTGGCGGGCCACGCCGGTGCCGACCTTTCCGGCGCCGAGGATGCCGATGGTTGTGGTGGCGGGATCGTGCCGGCGGAATGTCTGGATGCTCATGCTGTGGCCTTCTTTGAGGTGCGCAGTTCGGCGTCGACGAGGGGCTTGACTTCGGTGCCGAGGAGTTCAATGGATTTCAGGACGTGCTTTTGCGGCACCGAGGCCAGGTCCATCTGCAGGATGTGGCGGTCGTGGCCCATGTGCTCGTGGGTCAGCAGGATCTTCTCGGCCACCTGTTCCGGGGTGCCGGCGTAGATCCCCCCGTTGGGCGCGGTCTGCATGTTGTAGCTGATGCGGTTCGGCGCCGGGAAGCCGCGTTCGCGGGCAATTCCCTCCATGAGGTGGCGGTAGTACGGGTAAAAGGTGTCTGCCGCACCGCTCTTGGCAACAAGTCCGACGGCGCTGACCCCCACCTTGAGTGCCTCCACGTTGTGCCCGGCTTGTGCAGCCTCGGCCCGGTAGAGCTGGGCGTGGCGGGCGAAGCCGTGGACGGGGCCGCCCAAGAGTGCGTAGATGACGTTGGTGCCAAGGCGGGCGGCCCTGGCGGAGGATGCCGGAGTGCCGCCGGTGGCGATCCAGATGTCCAGGTTGTTGTCCACGGGGCGCGGATAGATGGTGGCTTCGTGAAGTGCCGGGCGGAACTTGCCGCTCCACGTGATGGATTCTTCCTTGCGTCCGGCCTCGTTCAGGGTCAGCAACAGGGCGATCTTTTCTTCGTAGAGCGCCTCGTAGTCGTTCAGCTCGGCGCCAAAAAGCGGGTAGGACTCAATGAAGGAGCCTCGTCCCGCGGTCAGTTCTGCGCGGCCGCCGGAGATCAGGTCAAGCGTTGCAAACTGCTGGTAGACGCGGACGGGGTCTTCCGTGCTGAGCACCGTGACGGCGGATCCGACCTTGATGTTTCTGGTCTGGGCGGCCGCCGCGGCGAGGACGGGGACCGTGGCGGAGATGGCGAAGTCTGCGCGGTGGTGCTCACCGATGCCGAAGTAGTCAAGGCCTACTTCGTCGGCCAGGCGGGCACGTTCCAGAAGGTCGGCCACGCGCTGTTCGCTGCTGACCGTGGCTCCCGTGACGGGATCCTGGTGAACGTCGCCAAAGCTGTAAACGCCTAGTTCCACGAAGTGCTCCTTTTCTCTGTGGATTGCCATTGGGTGGCTGCCTGCCGACCGCCATTGTGGTGGCGGATCGGCGGTCATCATCCATTATGTGTTGCTTTACAGATCATCTTACTCAAATATGATCTGTTGTAAAGCTCAATAATCCGTTATGATGGGTCTCATGAGCAACAGCACAACCACCGCACAGCCGAACACCAGCCCCAAAGAGGACTTTGGGTGGACGCTGGGCGTGCTTGTGCGGAACTACCAGAACGCCTCAACTGCAGCCATGGGCGAATTTCCGCAGGGGTCCCGCGGCTACCAGGTCCTTGTTGCAGTTGTTAGCGGAGAACAGCCCAACCAGTTGGCGCTGGCCCAGCACTTGGGCATCGACCGGACCGTCATGACCTATCTGGTGGATGACTTCGTCAAGGCCGGGCTCGTGGAGCGCCAGCTCAATCCCGCCGACCGCCGCGCCCGCATCGTTGTGGCAACGGAACTTGGGCTGGCAATGCTGGCGGATCTCCAACAGCGGGTTGCGACGGCCGAGAATGCGGTCCTGGGCGCGCTCGCAGACGAGGAGCGCGAGCTGTTCCGCACGCTGCTGCGCCGGGTTGCCTGCGACACCCCTCCGGTTTCGGAGCATGACCTGGGCGCCTGTGCCGCTGTTGAGGAAATGCTGGGCACCGGCAAGTAGCCGTTGGCGTGCGACTGCATTAATTCCATGCCCGACGCCGGACACCCGCCTTTCGCCGTGAGCCCGCCTGGCGATGGTGATGAGCTCTGCAATTCCTGCAGGAGCGTTCGTGAAAACAGCCCCGTAGGTGATGGAGCGTTTGGACTGCGCGGTTGGACTACGCGTCGTGGCTGCTGCGGCGTTTGAACTAGTTGCCGGGCCGCGTGGCTCTTCCAGCCGCTCCCTCCGCTTCCTCCGTGGCCTCTGCGGCTTCCGCAGCCACCGTGGCTTCCTCGGCCTCGAGCCGTGCCAGCCGTACCTGGTAATGCCGTTGCCGCCGGGCTTCGAGGCTCAGCTCGATCCAATAGGCGGCCTCACGGGCGCCGTCAAAGCTCGCAATGAGCGCATGATTCGCACGGTTCCGCGGCCTCGCTGCCAACTTGTACTCAAGTGGTGTCATGTGTGCGGACTGCGGCTTGCGGAAAATCAGCAGCAGTGATGGTCCCAGCCAGATGAAGTAGCTCAGCAGCGACAGCAGCACCTGGTTGTTCTGCCACGCGGCGACCGCCAAGGGGCTGACCACCACCAGGGCCACCACCACCAAAAGCACCAGGGCATAGGCCAGCCCCACGCCGGGGTGCGGGTTGCTGCGGTAGAGGGAGACGGCCAGGGCCGTCAACGACGCAGTGACCACGGCCAGCAGGACCAGCCCGATCGCCGACAGCCCTATCCGCAAGGGCATGAAATCACTGTGCAGGATGAGGGAAACCAGTGTAATAACCAGCCCGCTGCCGGCCCACCACAGGACGAGCTTCACCGTTTTTGACGGATCCACCCGGATGCGGTTGCGTGCGGAAACGCCCCACATCCGCTCCCACCGCTGCGTGTGCAGGCGCATGGAGGTGGTCAGGTGAAACTCATCAATCTCCCGCTGCACCGCGGTGTCGCGCTGGCGGACCACCGAGAAGATGACGAGCATCAGGGCCAGCATGCCCAGGAAGAACTTGGGGCCCGAATCGGGGTCCGAGGGAAGGAAGAACACATTGTGCAGGGCCATCCACATGGTGGCCGCGGCGGCGATGCCAACCAGCAGGGTCAGCAGTTCGAGTAGTTCATCCAATGCCATGACCTGGGATTCGTTGGCCATGCCCAGCGGGTTGCGGCCGCTAAACACCAGCGCAACGAGGGTCGTGGCAGTGGCTCCCAGGATCCAACCGAGGGCGTCAATGCTGAAACTGAAGGTTTCCGGACTCGTGAAGGGCGCCATCACCCGCTGCAGGAAACGGGTCCACACCACTTGGAGATCCCCAAAGTTGGCAATGACACCGGTGTCCAGCGGGTGGTGGATCTGCAGGATCATCAGGCACAGCAGCCAGCCAAGGAAGAGCAGAGTGAAGATTTGCCGGCGCTGGCTGCGCTTCTCACGGTGGAACTCGGAGATGGCAATGGTGTTGTGTTCATGATGTGCAACCACCAAAACCCCCAAGTGTTAGGTACCTATATGGGCTGATCCTAGCCGAGCGGGCGCCGTTTGCGGCGGGAGCCAAGCCGGGAGCCGGTCATGCGTTGTCGCGTGGCGCACAGTGGACTACTGTAAACCTGTGAGTTAGATAACGCAGCCCCCGCCCGCGCTGATCGCTCCGCCTCGAAGGCGGACTGCCGGATCGCGCCAAAACCGCCTGCCAATCCACAAACCCCAAGAAGGCCGTAGTGCGCTCCTTTCCCTATAAAACCGCTGGAAAGCCGGACCTCCGAACCCCCGGCAAGTATCTGCTGTGGCTGGCCGGTGCACAGCGCGGCACGCTGTGGGTGGCCATCATGTACGGCTCCCTCTGGACTCTGTGCCAGGCGTTCACCCCATACGTTTTGGGGCAGGCCATCGACCAGGGCATCCTGCCCGGCGATTTCGCCCGCCTCTCCGTTTGGGTGGGCCTGCTCGTGGCGCTCACCATCGTCCAATCAATCTCGGCCACCCTGCGTCACCGCGCCTCAGTGAGCAACTGGCTGCAGGCCGCCTACCGCTCCGCCCAAACCGTCGGCCACAAGGTCACCCGCAGCGGCGATGCGTTGCCGCAGAAATTCTCCACGGGCGAAGTTGTCTCCACCTGTGCCTCCGACGCCATGCGCATCGGCGAGATTTTCGACGTCGCCGCCCGCCTGGCAGGATCGGTGGCCGGCTACCTGCTGGTCACCTTCCTCGTCTTCCAGTCCTCCTGGCAGCTGGGTCTGGTGGTGCTGTTGGGTGTCCCCTTCTGCGGCGCCATGCTGTTGTTCGTGATCCGCCCGCTGCAGCGCCGCCAAAAGGAACAGCGCGAGGCTGCTGGCAAGATGACGGCCCTGGGCGCCGACACCGTGGCCGGGCTGCGGGTGCTGCGCGGCATCGGCGGCGAGCACATCTTCGTGGAGCGCTACCGTGAGCGTTCGCGGGAAACCCAGCTGGCCGGCAACAAGGTGGCGTATTCGCTGGCCGACCTCGATGCCGTGCAGGTCCTCGTGGTTGGCGCGTTCAGCGTCGCCTTCACCTGGATCGGCGCGCTGCAGGCCGTGTCCGGGCAGATCGAACCCGGCCAGCTCGTGGCACTGTACGGCTACGCGGTCTTCCTCGTCTCGCCCATCCGCACCGCCGCCGACGCCGTCTCCCGCTTCATCCGGGCCCATGTTGGCGCCCGCCGCATCATCGATGTCCTGGCCACCCCGTCAGCCGTGCACGACGCCGGAACAACAGTTCCAGCACCTCCCTCACCGAGCGCCTTGGTTGATTCGGTCTCGGGCGTGGTGGTCGCCCCGGGCGGGCTGAGCGCCATTGTTTCGGCCGATCCGTCCCAGTCGGCAGGTCTGGCCCGGCGGCTGGGACGCTTTGAGGACGCCGTGCTGCGTGAGGCCGAGGTGCGCTGGGGTGAGCAGGCGCTGCACCTGATGCCTTTGCGGGACGTGCGTTCACGCATTGTCGTCTCCGATGCCGAGCCCCAGCTTTTCACCGGCACCCTGCGCGAGGAGCTGGACCCCTCCGGGGTGCACAGTGATGCGGAAATCGTGGCCGCCATCGGCGTGGCCAGCGCGCACGATGTTCTTGACGGGCTGGAATTCGGCCTCGACGACGAAGTGACCGAGAAGGGCCGCGGCTTCTCCGGCGGGCAGCGCCAGCGCCTGACACTGGCCCGGGCGGTGCTGACGGAGGCCGAGGTGCTGGTCCTGATCGAACCGACCAGCGCCGTCGACGCCCACACGGAAGCAAGAATTGCCGAAGCCCTGCGCCGCGCGCGTGGGACAACGGGCCACACCACAGTTGTGGTCACGGCCAGCCCGCTGCTGCTCGGTGCCATGGACACCGTGGCGTTCCTGCAGGACGGGAAACTGCAGGCCCAGGGCACCCACCGCCACCTGCTCGACACGGTACCCGACTACCGCAAGGTAGTGGTCCGCGGCGAAGGCATGGACGGCCACGGAAACAGCAACGGAGCTGCCGCCAACGGCACGTCTCCCACCAGCACCACCGCTGACGCCGCGGTTGGCGCAAACGCAACAAACGGCGTCGGACATTTGAATGACAACGGAGGGGAGGCATAAATGGCTGACACAAAACTGCCCGTGGCGGATTCCGCCCAGGTCAAGGCTGAGGGGCTGCGGCTGCTGCGCATGCACCAAAAGCCGCTGACCGCCGTCGTTGGTCTCTATGTGGTGGCCGCCATCGCAGGCCTGGCCGGCCCCTTCCTGCTGGGCCGGCTTGTCGACGCCATCAGCGCCGGCACCACGGCCGGGTTTGTTGCCCTGGTGGCGCTGAGCTTGGCCGCTTTCGTTGTGGTCCAGACGGTGCTGGCCAGGTGGGCGCGGCGCAAGGGCATGGTGCTCGGGGAGAAGGTGTTTGCCCAGCTCCGCGAGGAGTTCATGGAGCAGGTCACCTCGCTGCCGCTGTCCACCGTGGAGCGGGCTGGCACCGGGGACCTCGTCTCCCGCACCACGAACGATGTCGACGCCGTCTCGCACACCGTCCGCTTCGGCGTCCCGCAGGTCCTGGTCTCGGTGGCGACGATCGCACTGACGGCGGCGGCGGCCGTGTTCACCAGCCCGCTGCTGGCACTCGCGCTACTGGTGGGCGTTCCCCTCCTGGTTCCCGTCACGCGCTGGTACCTCAGGCGTGCGACACCGGGGTACCTCGCCGAGCGCGAAAGCTACGCCGGGCTCAACGGTGCCATCACCGAAACCATCGAGGGCGCCCGCACAGTTGACGCGCTCAGCCTCGGCCCGCACCGCCGCCAGCGGATCGACGACGCGCTGCGCAACTGCTTCGAGAAGGAAAAATACACGCTGGGCCTGCGCACAGTGCTGTTCCCCGTGGCGGAATTCTCCTTCTGGCTGCCCGTGGCCGCGGTGCTGCTGTGGGGCGGCTGGCTCGCCTCGCAGGATATGGTCACCACCGGCATGGTGGCCACTGTGGCGCTGTATGCCATGCAGCTGATCGACCCCGTGGACACGCTGATCATGTGGATCGACGAGATCCAGGTCGGAGCATCCTCGCTGGCCCGGATCGTGGGCATCCGCAACGTCCAGGCCGACCGCACCGCCACCGACGCCGTCCCCGCCAGCGAGGAAATCCTCGTGGACAAGGCCCGCTACGCCTACCGCGCCGGCCATGACGTGCTGCACGGGATCGACCTGGAGCTGGTGCCGGGGGAGCGGCTGGCCATGGTGGGGCCCTCCGGCGCGGGCAAATCCACGCTGGGCCGCCTGCTCGCCGGCATCGACGGACCCACTTCCGGCTCCGTCACGGTGGGCGGGGTGCCGCTGGTCGATCGGCCGCTGGATGAACTGCGCGGCGAGGTCGCCCTCGTCACCCAGGAGCACCACGTATTTGTCGGCACCCTGGCCGACAACGTCCGGCTGGGCAGGGCCGGCGCGTCGGATGCGGAGATTGAAAAGGCCCTGGCCGACGTCGGTTCCCTCGCCTGGGTGCGCGCCCTCCCCGCAGGGTTGGCCACCGAGGTTGGCTCCGGATCGCACACGCTGACGCCGGCGCAGGCGCAGGAACTGGCGCTGGCACGGCTGGTCCTGGCAGATCCGCACACCTTGGTGCTGGATGAGGCAACGTCGCTGATCGACCCGCAGGCCGCCCGCGACCTCGAGTTCTCGCTCAGCGCCGTCCTGTCCGGGCGGACGGTGGTGGCGATTGCGCACCGGCTGCACACCGCCCACGACGCCGACCGGGTGGCCGTGGTGGAAGCCGGCCGGATTTCCGAGCTGGGCACCCACGACGAGCTCGTGGCACAGAACGGCTCCTATGCCGCGCTGTGGAACTCCTGGCGCCAGGACGCCTGACCCCTTCCCCGCCCCTACTTCCGCCGAGGTGTGAGTTCGCGCCCTCTCCCAACTGCCGAGGTGTGAGTTCGCGCCCTGTGCCAACTGCCGAGGTGTGAGTTCGAGCCCTGTGCCAACTGCCAGACGCACCGGGGGAGGGCGCCATCTCACATCTCGGGTGATTTTTCCGAACGCTTTTCACTCGGCACCACGACCCGGCCCCTTTTGGCGGGGCGGAAACAGGCGTAACGTTCAAAGAGGGGACGTGTTGGACCGGCCGGCCCGGTGCGTAAGGACTTGACTGCACAAGGAGTTCGCCATGCCTGACAAACAGCCACACCACCATGAACACAAGAAGATGGACAAGGGACACGCCATCAAGGCCAAGCGCGCGGAGAAGAGGGCGCGGGGCGCAGCCGATGAATCGGAGGACCCGGTCGCCAAGATCACGAAGAAGCGTAGCTAAGCCGCAGGACAGGGGCGGCAGCCAAGGTATATGCGTATGAATGGAATGTCCTGATGGCGGTCCGTGTTGTGCCGAGTATGGAAACCACATTCAAGAAGCGCATCGGGTTTTTGTCTTTCGGCCACTACGGCACGGGGCGTGGCTCGCAGACGAACTCGGCCGCTGACGCCCTCCACCAGGCCGTCGACCTCTCCGTCGCCGCGGAGGAGCTTGGCATTGACGGCGCGTTCTTCCGTGTCCACCACTTTGCCCGCCAGCAGGCCGCACCGTTCCCCCTAATGGCCGCCATCGCCGCCCGAACGAGCCGGATTGAGATCGGCACCGGCGTCATTGACATGCGCTATGAAAATCCCCTCTACATGGCCGAGCAGGCCGCCGCCACGGACCTCATCAGTGACGGCAGGCTGCAGATCGGCGTGAGCCGCGGTTCACCCGAGCCCGCTGCCAACGGTGCCGCCGACTTCGGCTACTTTCCCGCCGACGGAGAAACGGTTGCCGACATGGCCCGCCGCCACACGGCGTCGTTCAGGCGCGCGATCAGCGGGGCGGGTGTGGCCGAACCCGGCGAACATGCGTACATGGGAGTGGAGCGACTGCTGCGCATTGAACCGCAGTCGCCCGGATTACCCCAGCGGATTTGGTGGGGCGCCGGCTCGCGGGCCACGGCAGTGTGGGCTGCCCAGCAGGGCATGAACTTGATGAGTTCAACGCTGCTCACCGAAGACACAGGCGTGCCTTTCGACCAGCTTCAGGCCGAGCAGATTCAGCTGTTCCGCGACGAGTGGGCCGCCGCCGGCCATGATTTCACGCCGCGGGTTTCCGTCAGCCGCTCCGTTATTCCGGTCGTGGATGACGTGGACCAGATGTACTTTGGCCTGCGAGCCCAAGCCGACAGTAGCGACCAGGTGGGGATGATCGACGGGCTCCTTTCGCGCTTCGGCAAGAGCTACATCGGCGACCCCGCGCAGATCGCTCAAGAACTGGCGGCCGACGAGGCCGTCCGCTCCGCCGACACTCTCATGCTCACGGTCCCCAACCAGCTCGGAGTCACCTACAACACGAAGATGCTGGAAAACATCGCCAAGTACATTGCGCCGGCGATCGGATGGGAACCGGCCGCCGCCCGATCAGACTCCGCCACCCTTTGGTGGCGCGTGCCGCAACCCTAATCTGCCGAAACCCTTCCCGCTTGTTACCCTCGGTGCATGACTGCTAATCGGGCGAACCAAGAGCAGAAGTCAAAAAAGAACAGTACCGCACCTAACAACGGAGTTGGCGCGGGAGTTGGTCTGGGGCTCGTCGTCGGGCTGGCGGCCGGAATTGTCATTGACAACATCACGGTGGGAATGGCCGTGGGCGCGGTGGTCGGACTGATTGTCGCGTGGCTCCGCCAAAAATAGAATAAGTAAGTGCAGCACCACGCGCCCGCCGTCGGATGACGGATCCGCGGGTACGCAATCCTGCAGTGACCGGACCCCAGCGTCGGAGGGTAAGCGCTCAAGGTGGGTGCCGCCGTCGTACCCTAAAAAAGCGATCTCGGCAGCTGAACTGAATTTGCTGCTGGGTGGCCAAGCAACACAGTGGAAGTGGATAGAATATCGGGGTGCTCCGCCGAACTAATTCCAGTGACCCAGGCGACGTCTTGTTGGACGTCAGGCTTTGGCGCGCCATTGGACTGCTTCCGCTCGGGCTAAGTCTCTTGGCGCTAGTCGTCCTGACGCTGTCCGTGATGGCCGGGTTCGACGGACGTCCGGCCCCGAGCGCAGTCATGGCTGCGATGGCAGCTGTTTTGGCCCTCGGTGCTGCCTACATTCTGGTTCGGCGCCGGAGGGTGGACTTGATCACCAACTCGCATCTGCGACGGCTGGAATCCCGCCGCGCAGACCAGGTCACAATGCTTAGCCACGAGATTCGAACACCCCTAGCAGTGATCAAGGGGTCGGCGGAGCTGCTCGCCGAAGAAGGGCCAGGACCACTCACCCCCAAGCAGCATGCCTTTGTTGCGCGGATTCTGGACAACTCCGAACGCATGGCGAATCTGGCCGAACAGCTGCTGACCCAAGCAAGGATAGAGGCTGGGGTTTTTGAAGTTCGGCCGGCCGTGGTTGACGTTCGCAGTTTGATGCGCGGCATCGTTGAAGACTTGGTGCACGTCACCGATGGCCCCATAGTCCTTGATGCTCCGGGTGCGCCGGTGCGTGCCAACGTCGACGCCGAACTTATTCGACAGGTCGTCACGAACCTTGTCATGAACGCCGCACGCAGCAACCACGAACGAACGCCGGTGCAGATTCGGCTCACGTCAGGGGAAGGCCAATTAATGGTCTCCGTCAGTGACGGCGGATCTGGTATGACTGAACAGCAGCGTGATCGGCTCTTCAGGCGCTTCTCCAGCGGCAGGCCCTTGGGGAATGGAACGGGAATTGGGTTGTTCATCTCCCAGCAAGTCATCGAATTGCACGGAGGGCGGATCTTTGTCGACACGATTACAGGGGGAGGAACAACCATGATGTTCACCCTTCCCCTGAGAGAGTAACCAGTATGCTCCCCAGCCCACCCCTAGCCTTTGTCGTTGACGATGAGCCGGCCATGCTCGACATTGTTACGTTCGCATTGGAAACCCAAGGATTCATACACCAGTCATTCCGCGCGGCTGAGGCGTGCTGGTCAGCCATGAGGCACACCGTGCCGGACCTTGTAGTCCTGGACGTAATGCTCCCGGGAGTCTCGGGCATCACCATGTGCCAGCGCATCAAAGCCAGCACACAGATTCCGGTTATCCTGTTGACTGCAAAGGGCGAAAGCGCAGACCGCATTGCCGGGCTGGAAGCTGATGCGGACGACTACATTGTCAAACCGTTCCATCCGCGGGAATTGGCGCTGCGAGCCCAGCGACTGGTGCGTAGGGTGACCGACCAAGGCCAAGCCATTTCCGCAGGTGCCTTTGAGCTGGATCCGGCAGGCGACAGTGTTTGCGTTGACTCAGTGCGTGTTCTGTTGACACCCAACGAATTCAAGGTGATGACTGCCTTGGTCTCGCAACCAGGTAAAACTCTGGGATTCGACCGACTGCTGCTGGCTGCCTGGCGGGAGACGGATCGTCTCGGTGGGCGCCAAATGCTCAAAACTGCGGTCTACAGGTTGCGGCACAAACTTGAATCAGCAGTACCCGGTGCAGGTGAATGCATTGAGAGCGTCAGAGGTTTCGGCTACCGCCTCAACATTGAGTGATCGGGCCTTGTTGGCTGCAAAATCACGGGAGGTCACAGAACTGTGACCATCACCCTCTCAGCTGTGACCAAAATCATCCCTTCCCTTGCCTAACGTTGAATGCATCACCCGCACTCACGTGCGTTCCAGTTCGTGCACATTGAGGTGCACCCACCATTAAGGAGCCGTTTCCATGGGACGGTACACAAGAAAAGCAGCAGCATTCTTTGCCATTGGCGCACTCGCTCTGACTGGGTGTGGGGCCACTGCCGCCGCCGGCGGATCGGATGATTCCATGACGTTTGTCTGCAGCCCGCAGGAGGACTGGTGCCAGCTTGTAGCTGCGGAATTCACCAAGGCCTCCGGAATTAAGGCCGACTATGTCCGCCTCAGTGGCGGTGAAGCAGTGGCGCGGCTGTCTGCTGCAGGGGAGAGCCCAGAATTTGATGCGTGGTTCGGGGGAGGGGCTGATGGCCACATCGCGGCTGAAGGTGAAGGGCTCATTGAGAAGTTCGTGCCAGAAAATGCAGCGCAAATCCCTGATAAGTACAAGGATCCTGAAGGATTTTGGACTGGGGTCTATATGGGTGCCCTGAGCTTTTGCTCCAACAACGATGTGCTGAACAAACTCGGTGTGGCTGCCCCCGAATCCTGGTCAGACCTTCTGAACCCGAAACTGAAGAAGAATGTGGCTATGGCGCACCCCGGCACATCCGGAACCGCCTACCAAGCGCTCTGGAGCCAAGTCATGCTCAATGACGGTAGCAAGGATGCGGCGATTGACTACTTCGCAAAGTTGCACAGCAACGTCCTCCAGTACTCCAAGAGCGGCAGCGCTCTAGGGCAGATGGCCGGTCGAGGAGAGGTTGGTGTGGGTGTGATTTTCGCCCAAGATTGCCAGAAGTTCATCAACGAAGGGTTCACACAGCTGACCACCACCTTCCCGAAGGAAGGCGCCACCTTTGAAGTGGGCGCCGTGTCGTTGATCAAGAACGCAAAGCATCCAGAAGCGGCAAAGAAGTTCATTGAGTGGTCGCTCACCGCCGAAGCCCAAGACTTAGCCGCAACAGTGGGGACCTACAGTGTGCCCACGAACCCGGCAGCAGTCATCACCGATGACATGGTGGACATCTCCAAGACGGAGATGCTCGACGCCGACATTCGCGAAATGGGTGAATCCAGGAACGAACTGACGGCAAGGTTTGACCGGGAAGTCGCGCCTGCGCCCAAGGGATAACCGGGACTGAACGCGAGCCGAAAGGACACCATGGCTATTCCATTAATAGATTCCCCCGTCTCGGATAGCATCCGAGCATCCACTCCCCCCTTGAAACGGGGCAAGAAGGGCGCCAAAGATCCCGGCGTCATTGTCTTGACAACAATTGTTTGCGCCATCCTCTTGATGGTCATCGGGTTCCCGCTGTACGGGTTGTTGTCATCAGCCTTCGCGCCGAAGGGCCTTGAAGTCCTGGCACGGATGGTTACCGACCCTGTGAACCACCGAATTATCGGCAACACCATGCTGCTTGGCCTGGTGGTAGGCGTCACAGGCACCCTTGTCGGGTTCCTTTTCGCTTACGCACAGGTGAAGGTCAAGTTTCGTGGCAAGCGGGCGCTGCACCTGCTGGCCATGATCCCGATAGTGGCTCCACCATTTGCCGTGGCCACCGCCGTCATCACGCTCTTTGGGCGCAACGGCGCTGTCACGAACGGGATTTTCGGCTGGCAAGCCGACATCTACGGCCTGCCCGGACTGACACTGGTGTTGTCACTGTCTTTCTTCCCTGTTGCCTACATGAACATCCGGGGGATGCTTGAGAGTCTCGACCCGTCGCTGGACGAGGCGGCCGCCGGACTGGGTGCGAGCAAGCTGCGGGTTTTCTTCACTGTCACCATTCCCATGCTTGTGCCCGGACTTGCCGGATCGTTCCTGCTGTTGTTTGTTGAATCCATCGCAGACCTGGCCAACCCCCTCGTCTTGGGTGGGGACTACACCGTTTTGGCAAGCCGGGCATACCTGGCTGTGACAGGTGAATTCAACATGCAGGCCGGGGCTGCCTATTCGCTGACACTCATGCTGCCAGCCTTGCTGGTCTTCCTAGTGCAGCGATACTGGGTTTCCCGCAAATCCGTAGTATCGATAACAGGCAAGCCGGCTGGGGCAACCGAACAAATCAGCGCCCCCAGCATCAGGATTCCCGTTCTCGTGCTTGTGGGCTTCCTCGCGGCACTCATCGTGTCCATTTACGTCACAGTGTTGGCGGGAGGATTCGTCAAGGTTCCCGGGGTTAACAATGAGTTCACGCTCGCCCACTACCAGTTTGTGCTGGCCGGGCTGGGCTCGAAGGCCATGATTGACACGACCATTTTGGCGCTGATTGCCGCACCCATAGCAGGACTGCTCGGCATGCTGATTGGCTGGCTCGTGGTGCGCAAACTCAAACGGGCCAGCGGCCTGATCGACTTTGTGGGCATGCTGGGGCTTGCCATTCCCGGCACCGTGCTGGGCATTGGTTACCTTATAACCTACAACAAGCCCGTCAATATTTTCGGTCTACAGGTGTTCCCCGCACTCGCCGGCGGATCAGCCATTCTTGCAGGCGCGGTGGCCATTGTGATGGTGTACGTAGCCCGGTCACTGCCATCCGGGCAACGCGCAGCCGTATCGGCGCTGCAGCAGATACACCCGGCGATTGAGGAAGCATCAACCTCCCTTGGAGCCGATTCAGCGACTACGTTCCGCAAGGTCACATTGCCACTTATTCAGTCAGCCCTTCTGACTGGCCTGACATTTGCTTTCGCCAGGTCAATGACCACGCTTTCACCGATCATTTTTCTGACCACGCCGGGGATCAAAATCATGACCTCGCAGATCCTCGCGGAAGTTGACTCGGGGCGTTTTGGCAATGCTTTTGCCTACTGCACCGTCCTGATCGGAATCGTGCTCATTGTCATTCTCATCTTGAACGTCATCATCCGAAAGGTGGTCTTCCGTGGACAATCTCACCGCCGCTGAACCAATTTCTGCCCCCGTCGACACAGCCGAATTTTCACCTGCCCACGAAAGTGGGCATGTCACACTCGCGGCGCTGACCAAGCGATACGGCAACCGGGCCGATGATCCCATCGCCGTCAATGCCGTAGATCTACAGATCAAGGCCGGGGAGTTCGTCACTCTGCTTGGGCCATCGGGCTGTGGCAAGACCTCAACTCTCCGCATGATTGCGGGCTTCGAGACTCCCTCTTCAGGGCAAGTCAGCGTGGATGGGGTGGACATGGTCACAGTGGCACCAAATAAGCGGCCCATGTCCATGGTCTTCCAGTCCTATGCACTCTTCCCCCACCTGTCCGTGCGGCAAAACGTGGCTTACGGCCTGAGACTGAAGAAGACATCTGAAAAGCGGCTACGTGAAGAAGTCGACACTGCCCTGACCATCATGAACCTGATGCCGTACGCGGAAAGGGCCCCGCACCAGCTGTCCGGTGGGCAGCAACAGAGGGTGGCCCTTGCCCGGGCCTTGGTCATGAGGCCAAAGGTGCTTTTGTTTGATGAACCGCTCTCCAACTTGGATGCAAAGCTGCGAGTCCAAATGCGCAATGAGATTCGCCGGCTGCAGAAACGACTGGGCATCACCAGCATCTTTGTCACCCATGATCAGGATGAGGCCATGACACTGTCAGACCGCATTGTGGTGATGAATCAGGGGCGGATAGAGCAAATCGATGTGCCGGAACGTGTCTATCGCCGCCCCTCCTCCATTTTTGTGGCGGATTTCATCGGCCGGGCGAACTTTCTGGATGCGACGCTCCTGACGGATCCCCACCAAGGCCGTGCACGAGTGTTCGCCCTGGGCCGAGAACGCGATGTTGAGGTGCATGAGGACGTCACCTTGGACGGTGAGGTCTTGTTGATGGTGCGGCCCGAATCGGTGTTGCTCACACCGAACCCCGCGGCTGACAGTGTCCACGGCGAAGTGGGCCGTGTGCTGAGCGCAATATTCCATGGGGAATCCGTTGAATACGAGGTTGAAACGGACTCCGGCAGCATTGTTGCCCTGGTATCGGACCCCTCAGTCAGCGAAATATTTGACCCCATGGACACGGTGAGCGTTGGCATCAAGACTGACCGGGGTTGGCTGTTGCCGGTGGCTGTGGAGGCTTGAGCGAAATACTTCTGTTCTTGTGCCGCCGTCGTGCATTATTCGACGGCGGCACGTGGCTTGGGCATGGTGGCCGCGGTGGTAAAATCGGGGGTGGAGCAATCCCCCTTAACTTTTAGCGACATTGGACCAGCTTTTGGCCGAATGCGTCGCACAAGAAAGCCGCGGACAGCCGCGGCAACACGCCCACTACAGCACCAAGTTTGGAACCCATGAGAAGAACTGTCCGCCAGAGCCCACCCGCCCTCGCCGAAGGCGCCATGCGCATTGTGGCCCTTGGAGGCCTGGGGGAGATCGGTCGCAACATGACCGTCTTCGAATTCGCGGGAAAGCTGCTGATCGTTGACTGCGGCGTGCTCTTCCCCGAAGATCACCACCCCGGCGTTGACCTGATCCTGCCCGACTTCTCCTATTTGAAGAACCGCTGGCAGGACGTGGTGGGCCTGGTGCTCACCCACGGCCACGAAGACCACATTGGCGGTGTCCCGTACCTGCTTAAGCACCGCGCCGACATCCCCGTGATCTCCGCCAAGTTGACCCTGGCCTTCCTGAAGACCAAGCTCGAAGAGCACCGGATCAAGGGCAAGATGATCCAGGTCAAGGAAGGCGACCGCCGCAAGTTCGGCCCGTTTGACGTCGAATTCCTGGCCGTCAACCACTCCATCCCGGACGGTCTGGCCGTTGCCATCCGCACGCCTGCCGGCCTGGTGCTGGAAACGGGCGACTTCAAGATGGACCAGTTCCCGCTGGACAAGCGCATCACCGACCTGGCCGGCTTTGCGCGTCTAGGCGAGGAAGGCGTGGACCTGTTCCTGCCCGACTCCACCAACGCTGAAGTTCCCGGCTTCCTGGCAGCCGAGGCTGACCTGATCCCGGCCATCGACCAGGTCATGCGCACGGCCCCGCGCCGCGTTGTTGTCTCCAGCTTCGCGAGCCACGTGCACCGCATCCAGCAGATCATCGACTCTGCCCAGAAGTACAACCGCAAGGTCGCCTTCGTTGGCCGCTCCATGGTCCGCAACATGACCACTGCGCGCGAGCTGGGCTACCTGAAGATCCCGCGCGGCATGCTCGTTGAGGCCAAGGAACTGGAAAAGATGCCGGCCAACAAGGCCGTCCTTATCTGCACCGGTTCACAGGGTGAGCCCATGGCCGCCCTGGCCCGCATGGCCAACGGTGACCACCAGATCAACCTGACCGACGGCGACACCGTGCTGCTGGCCAGCTCACTGGTGCCGGGCAACGAGTCCTCGATCTACCGCCTCATCAACGACCTAACCAAGCAGGGCGCCAACGTTATCCACAAGGGCAACGCCAAGGTTCACGTCTCCGGCCACGCCAGTGCCGGCGAGCTCGTGTACTGCTACAACCTGGTCCGCCCCAAGAACGTCATGCCTGTGCACGGCGAATACCGCCACCTGAAGGCCAACGCCGAGCTGGCCATCCGCACAGGTGTTGAACCGAAGAACACGTTCATCATTGAAGACGGCACCGTCCTGGACCTCAAGGACGGTGTTGCCAAGATCGCCGGCAGCGTCCCGGCCGCCTACGTCTACGTCGAGAACATGGTTGCCGGCGCTGCCACGGAGGAGTCCCTCCAGGACCGCATCCGCCTCGCAGAAGACGGCGCCGTCACCGTCCTGCTGATCGTCAACCCGGACACCGGCAAGATCGAAGAAGACCCGGAATTCTTCTCCGTGGGCTTCAACTTGACGGACAAGGATATCGAGAAGGCTGCCGGAATCGTGGAGAAGACCATCACCGGACTCCGCGGCGAGAAGACCGGCCCGGCCGCCGAGAAGGCCGTGGCCAACGGCCTGTTGCGCTGGTCCGACCGCGCACTGCGCCGCAAGCCCGTCTACACGGTCATCATCGTCGAGGCGTAAACCTTCCCGCTGGTTGAGCTTGCCGAGCCCGTGCCGCCGTCGTACTTTTTCAAGTACGACGGCGGCACTCGGCTTTAACATCTTCCGCACCGTGGGCTGTGGCCGGGTTTGGCTTCAGGCGTGCTTGGTTTCCGTGCGCAACAGGGCCAACGCAGCTTCGGCTTCCGTGAGGGTGACCAGGCCGTTTTCCTGGATCCACTCGATGGCCCGGCGCTTCATTAGACCATCATGGAATATGTACCACTGGTCTTGTATTTCCGGGAATTGAGTGAGCGCATCCCTGAAATGGCGAAACGGCTTGCTGCGATCAATGGCCCGAACCAGGCGGTCCCTGGAATGAGGATCCGCAACGCCGGAAATGAACTCCTCCATGTCCCGGTAGCCCTCGTAGGATTCCATGGGATCGATGCGAATGCCGCCGCGGTCGTCCACGTCCCAACCCTCGGTCTCGGCCTCGTCCGCGACTTCTTCGCTCCACAGTTCAATTTTGCCGGTGGCCGGATCCATCCAGAAAAACGTTTCGTAGTCCATGAAGTGATTTTCCAGTGCCATGGCCAGACCCTCAAGATCAAAGTCATTTAAATGCAACACGGCTCAGCCCTCCGTAACGGGTGCTTGAATCCAAGAAATGCCTACATACACAATGGTTCTCCCTGCCGGGAAAATGGACAAGAGTCGACGCCTGTCCGTGGGGCGTGGTGGCGTATGGAATGACCTGCTCCGAGTCATGCGCATAGCAGGAGTCCCCAGGGCGCAGCTCTGACACTGGCGCAAAGCTGGGGTCCAACAGCGCGCATTAGTGCCCTGTTGGTCCTAAGTTATGCGCCGGGTCAGACCCTCCGCATGCGCATGTCCCACTCTTAGTCCACGAGCCTGCCGCCGAAGCCGGTCGGTTCAGAGTTCCGCGCTCTCAGGACCCCCGCGAAGCTTGGCGAGTGCCTGCTCCGCGTCGGCGACTTTTACAAGCTCGTGTTCCTGCAGCCACTGGACGGCCCGGACCTCCATGGCGGAGTCGCGGAATGCGTGCCATTGCCGGGGCGTTTCGGTATGTCGGTGGACGGCCGCATTGAAGTTATGGAATGGCTTCTTGCCGTCGAGGGCTCGAAGCAGTTGGTCTCGGATTTTGGGGTCCCGTACCGTGGCCGTGAATTCCTCCATGTCCTTGTACGCGTCCCGGGAAGGAATGGGGCCGATCCGGAGGCCACCGCGCTCCTCCGGATCCAATTCTTCGTTGGCAGCGCCGTAGTTGGCGCCATCGCCCCAAAAACCAATGGCGCCAGTGGCCGGATCGATCCAGTAGAAAAAGCCGAAGTCGTCGTGGGACAACAAGGCCTCAGCCAGTACCTCGAGATCAATGTTCTCAACGCGCAACATGGCTCCAGCTTTCCATAAGTCAGTGCACGGGGCAGCAAATATATTCGCCACCGCACCGGATGCTACAGGCCTGCAGTGGATCCGGCCCGCAGCAACGCCTGCGCTGTCAGGTGTCCCCGCGCAGCTTGTCCATTTCCCGGCGGTCCTTTTTGGTGGGCCGGCCGGTGCCGCGGTCGCGCTGCGGCAGTCCCAGCGCGGGAAGCACGGGGCGTGGGGGAGTGTGGTCGGTGAAGCAGTGCGAGGCAGCTTCGGGACCCACCCGCTTGTTGATGAGCTGGCGGACTTCCAGGATCCTGTCGTAGCCGGGCTGGCGGACACGGATGGTGTCGCCCGGAACTACAGTGTGGGCCGCCTTGGCATTGGCATCATTGAGTTTCACATGGCCCGCACGGCAGGCTGCGGTGGCCATTGAACGGGTCTTGTAGGCACGGATCGACCACAGCCACGCGTCAATGCGGACAGCTGTCGGTGCATTTTTGGGAATGCTCATAGTCCATCCACTCTAGCCGTGCGGATCCACGAAAATGACACCGATCCCGCTTTCAGAGCCCGGGATCGCGGGATCCGAAAGCGGGATCGGTGTCAGAAACGGTGCTGTGTCAGTCCTGGTTGCTGAAGGCGGCGTCGAAGGACAAGGCGGACGGGGCGAAGTCGAACTTCTTCAGTGCAGCAAGTGCCTCCGGCGCGCCCTGCAGGCGGTCCATGCCGGCGTCCTCCCACTCGATGGAGATGGGGCCGTCGTAGCCGATGGCGGTCAGCGCGCGGAAGGAAGATTCCCAGGGCACATCGCCTCGACCTGCGGACACAAAGTCCCAGCCGCGGCGCGGATCACCCCACGGCAGGTGCGAGCCCATGACCGTGTTCCGGCCGGTGGGACGCAGCTTCGTGTCCTTGCAGTCGACGTGGTAAATACGGTCCTTGAAGTCCCAAATGAAGGAGACCGGGTCGATGCCCTGCCACATGAAATGGCTCGGGTCCCAGTTCAGGCCAAACGCCTCGCGGTGGCCGATGGCCTCCAGGGAGCGCACGGTGGTCCAGTAGTCGTAGGCGATTTCGGAGGGGTGCACCTCATGGGCGAAGCGCACACCGCACTCGTCGAAGACATCCAAAATGGGGTTCCAGCGGTCGGCAAAGTCCTGGTATCCGGCCTCAATGGCCGATTCCGGAACGGGCGGGAACATGGCCACGTACTGCCAAATCGAGGATCCGGTGAAGCCCACCACGGTCTTCACGCCGAGTGCCTGGGCCAACCTGGCGGTCAGCTTCATTTCCTCGGCCGCGCGCTGGCGCACGCCTTCGGGGGCCCCGTCGCCCCACACCTTGGTGCCGACGATCGCCTGGTGGCGGAAGTCGATGGGGTCATCGCACACGGCCTGGCCCTTGAGGTGGTTGGAGATGGCCCACACCTTCAAGTTGTAGCGTTCCAGCACGGCGAGCTTGCCCGCAACATAGCCGGGCTCGTCCCAGCGCCAAGGGTCCAGGTGGTCGCCGGAGCAGGCGATTTCCAGACCGTCATAGCCCCAGTCTGTGGCGAGCCGGGCAACTTCCTCGAAGGGAAGGTCGGCCCACTGGCCGGTGAACAAGGTGTATGGGCGTGCCATGGGTCAGTCCTTAAGAGTTGTGGGTGAGTTCGGCTGGAACAGCCAGCGGGATGGTTGCGCCGCCGGCCGCGGAGGAGGCTTCGATCGCGGCCAGGACCTGCTGGACGCCGAGCCCTTCCTCGAACGACGGCGACGGGTCGGTTCCGTCGGCGATGTTCAGCAGGAAGTCGCGAATCTGGTGTGTGAAGCTGTGTTCCCAGCCGATCACGTGCCCCTGCGGCCACCAGCCTGAAATGTATGGGTGCTCTGGTTCGGTGACGAGAATGCGCCGAAAGCCTTGGACCTCAATGGGCTCGGTGGCGTTGAGGTAATAAAGCTCGTTGGGGTTTTCCAGGTTGAAGGTAATTGACCCGGTTGTGCCATAAACCTCCACGCGCAGCGCATTCTTCTGTCCCAGCGCCACCCGCGACACGTCGACGCTGGCCACGGCGCCACCGGCCATGGACAGCGTGGCCCAGGCAGCGTCGTCGACCGTGACGGGCTCGGGACCGTCGGGACCCGGCCGTTCGGTGGTGAACGTGTGCAGCCGGCCCGACACGTCGGCGACGGTGTCGCCGAGCAGGTGCTGAATTTGGTCGACGGCGTGCGAGGCAATGTCGCCCAGCGCGCCCGAGCCGGCGGTCTCCTTGCGCAGCCGCCAGGTCATGGGTGCCTCGGTGTCGGCCAGCCAGTCCTGCAGGTACGACGCGCGGACCTGGCGGATGGTGCCAAGCTCACCGTCCGCGATGAGCTTGCGGGCCAGCGCCAGTGCAGGCACCCGGCGGTAGTTGAATCCCACCATGGAACGCACGCCAACCGTGCGGGCGGCCTGTGCCGCGGCAACCATGTCCTCGGACTCGGCCATGGAGTTGGCGAGCGGCTTCTCAACCAGCACGTGCTTGCCGGCGGCGAGGGCCGCCGTCGCAATTTCAGCGTGCAGCCAGCCGGGTGCGCAAATGTCGATAATGTCGATGTCGTCGCGGGCAATGACCTCCCGCCAATCCGTGGCCGATTCGCTCCAGCCGTACTTGGCGGCAGCGGCGGCCACGGCATCGGCGTCCCGACCGACCAGGACCTTTTGCTCAAATGCGGGAACGTCAAAGTGGTTCGCCACGGAACGCCACGCGTTGGAGTGGGCCTGGCCCATAAAGGCGTAGCCGATGGCGGCCACACCCAGGGTGTGGGATTCGCGACTGTTGGATTGGAGGGAGGTCATAACTGCTTTCCTAGTTATCTATTGCCTGCGGGCAGTTAGAGCGTTGCTTCGGTCGGCGCCCAGTCAACGGGAACCGGCTCGGAGGACGGGGCGGTGCTGTTGACGGTGACAAACTCGCCGCTGTCAACGGACTCGGAGATCGAGACCATGGCATCGAGTACGTGGTAGGCCAGCTCGCCGGTGGCGCGGTGCGGGACGCCTGCGCGGATGGAGCGGGCCATGTCCAGTACGCCCAGGCCGCGGCCGTCGGCCGGACCTTCGGCGGGAATCGTGGTCCAGTCTTCCTCGCCGCGCTTGCACACCTTGATGTCGCCGTCGAAGTTGTTTGGATCCGGCAGCGAAAGGGTGCCCTCGGTGCCAGTGATCTCAACAAACCCCATGCGGGCCTTGGCGGATTCGAAGCTGTACACGCTGTGTGAGGAGGCGCCGGAAGCAAACTGGGCGATGGCGCTGACGTGGGTGGGTACCTCGACGTCGAACACCTCGCCTTCTTTGGGGCCGGAACCAATGGTGCGGGTGGGGAAGGCGGTGCTTCCAACGGCGGCCACCTTGGAGATGGAGCCAAAGGCCTGGATCAGTGTTGTCAGGTAATACGGGGCCATGTCAAAGAGCGGGCCGGCACCTTCCTGGAACAGGAACGCGGGGTTCGGGTGCCAGGATTCGGGGCCGGGGGACTGGAACATGGTCAGCGCCGTCAACGGAGTGCCAATTTCGCCGGCATCGATCAGGCGCCGGGTCGTCTGCAGACCGGCGCCAAGGAACGTGTCGGGTGCGCAGCCAAGCCGAACCCCGGCGGCTTGCGCTTCCTTGAGCAGTCCAAGGCCGCTTTCGCGGTCGAGGGAGAAGGGCTTTTCCGTCCAGACGTGCTTGCCCGCCCGCACTGCGGCCGTGGCTACCTCCACATGGGCTGCCGGAATGGTCAGGTTGACGATGATTTCAACGTCGGGGTGGTTCAGTGCGACGTCGACGCCGCCTGACGTCTCAATGCTGTACTCCTTGGCCCGGGCGGCAGCAGCCTCTTCAAAGAGGTCCGCAATGACAAGCACCTTGACGTCGGGGAATTTGGTCAGGTTGTCCAGGTACTGCTTGCTGATGTTGCCGGCGCCGATGAAGGCAATGCCGACGGGTCCAGTTTTTACCATGGGGATCAGGCCTTTCCAGCGTTCAGGAAGGCAAGGCTCGCTGCGACGCCATCAAAGATGTCACCTGCGTAGTCATCAAACTCGACAACGCCAACTTCCAGGTGCTTGGCCGCGCCAATGACGTCCCAAATGGGAACTTCGCCCTGGCCGGCGGGAAGCTGGGCCTTGGTGTCGTTGTTCAAGGGGCCGTCCTTGATATGGATGTACTTCACGCGCTCGCCGAGGCTGGTGAGGATGTCGACCGCGTTAGCGCCACCAACGGAGACCCAGTACGTGTCAACTTCCAGCACGAGTTCCGGATCCAACAAGGTTTCAAAGTACTCGAGTGCCGTGGTGTCGTTGATCTTGGATTCAAGCTCCCAGGCGTGGTTGTGGTAACCCACGCGGATGCCGTACTTGGCACCCTTCTTGGCAGCGGCGTTGAGGCCATCAGCGATCTTCTGGATGTCCTCGGCATTCTGCCACTGATCTGCAGCAATGAACGGGTCGATGACGGTGGTGATGCCCAGTTTGTTGGCGGCAGCGAAGATTTCGTCCTGGTCATCCTTCAGCAGGGGGGCGTGACCGGAGGGGGCCGTGATGCCATGCTTTGCGAAGGCTTCGGCCAGCTCGTCGGCCTTGGCCACAAAGTTGTAGGGCTCAACCTTGGTGAAGCCCAATTCTGCAACGCGGGCGATGGTTCCGGGCAGGTCTTCTTCGAGGGGTGTGCGGACGGTGTACAGCTGCAGGGAATACGTCATTGGAACTCCTAGAAGACATGAATGTGTGTTGCACAACAACCTATTGGAACTTATGTCGATGGTCAAGCAAAAGTTTGTGTACGGCGAATAACCTTTGGATTGTGACAGATGGAAGTCGGTGTGTTATTTATTGGGAATGCCAAAGTCACCAGTGCAGCAGCGTTTACGGCCTGCCACCCCCTCCGCGGCGGCAGCCGGGCCGCTCAGTCATTCCAGGGCCGGAGATGTATTTCAGATCCTGCGGGACGGACAGGCGCGCACCCGCGCGGAACTGGCTGAAATTACCGGGTTGGCGCGCTCCACCGTGGCCGCCCGCATCGACGCGCTGAGCGTCGCGGGACTCATTGGCCCTGCAGGTGAGGGAGTCTCCTCGGGTGGGCGTCCGCCGTCGCGCTATGCCTTTCATCCGTCTTCCCGGGTGATTCTGGCGGTGGACATTGGTGCCACCCATGTCCTGATCGCACTGACTGACCTCAGCGGAAGAGTGCTCAGTGAATTGCGCGAGTCGATCGACATTGCTACGGGTCCCACAGCGGTACTGAATTCTGTCCTTGACCTGTGCGGCAGCATTTTTGGCCAGGCGGGGCGCCATGAACGGGAATTGGCAGGTATCGGCATCGGCCTGCCCGGGCCGGTTGAGCATTCAACCGGCAGGCCGGCGAGCCCTCCCATCATGCCCGGATGGGACGGTTTTGACGTGCCCGCCTATGTGCAGCTGCGCTTTCCAACAGACGTGCTCGTTGACAACGATGTGAACATCATGGCCTTGGGGGAGCGCGCCAACTACTGGCCTGATGCGCAGGATCTGCTGTTCATCAAGGTTGCCACCGGTATTGGCGCGGGCATTATCAGCGGCGGGCTGCTGCAGCGCGGCGCTGACGGCACCGCCGGAGATATTGGGCATGTGCGGGTGCCGCGCGGCGGGGATGTGCTGTGCCGCTGCGGCAATTATGGCTGCCTGGAGGCCATGGCTTCGGGGCCGGCGGTGGCTGCATTGCTCACGGCCGGCGGTGTTCCCGCCCAGACCGGAGACGATGTGCTGGAGCTGGCCCGACGGGGAAACCTTGCCGCCATCCAGGCCATGCGCCAGGCCGGGCGCGACCTGGGTGACGTGCTCGCGGCCTCCGTGAACCTGCTGAACCCCTCGGTCATTGTGATCGGTGGCGGCCTGTCATCGGCCGGCGAGTACCTCATGGCCGGCGTGCGCGAGATTGTCTACCAGCGATCGCTTCCGCTGGCCACGGCGCGGCTGCGGATCGTGCAGTCAATGGCCGCGGACCACGCCGGTGTACTGGGTGCCGGCCGCATGGTGATCGACCACATTCTTGCCCCGGCCTCCGTGGAACGCCTCGTCGCCGCGCACACGCAGGTGTGAATGCCATGAATCCCTCACCAGCCCACAAGGTGACCATCACTGATCTGGCCCGCCGGCTGGGCATGTCGAAAGCCTCGGTTTCCTACGCTCTCAACGGCCAACCCGGCGTCAGTGACTCCACCCGTGCCCGCGTCCTGGCCCTGGCCGGGGAGCTTGGCTGGTACCCCAGTTCCAGTGCCCGTGCGCTCTCGCAATCCCGCAGTGAAGCTGTGGGCATTGTGCTCTACCGGGACCCCGAGCAAATCGGAACCGAACCGTTTTACATGAGCATCCTGGCCGGCATTGAAGCCGTTCTGGGCGCCCATGACATGAGCTTGATGCTGCGCATGGTGGATCCCCGCACGGTCCCCGACAAGAGCACCCGCGACCTTGGGGTCTATGAGCGCTGGGCGGGGGAGCGGCGCGTGGACGGCGTCATCCTCTTTGACCACGTCCGTGACGATCCTCGGCCGGCGCTGCTTGACCGCTTTAGGATGCCTTACGTGCGCCTGGGTGCGGGGAAGGATGTGCAACCCTCGCCCCGCAACTCCAACGTCACGGTGTCCCAGTCCGTGGATGCCGCCACCGTGGTGGAAGCGCTGCATGCACGCGGGCACAGGCACATCGCCTTTGTCTCCGGGCCCGTGGAGCTGTTGCACGAGGAGCGGAAAACCGCAGGCATCATTGCCCATGCCGCCCGTCTGGGTATGACGGTGGCGCTGAGTCCTTCGGACTATTCCGCGGACGACGGCGGATTGGCCACCATCGCCGTCATGGCCGGCTTGGTTCCGGGGTCGCCTGAGTTCCCCACCGCGATCATCTACGGCAACGACCTGATGGCGGTGGGCGGCCTGCAGGCCCTCAAACGGTTGCACCTCAGTGTTCCGGGCCAGGTTTCGCTGGTCAGTTGGGACGACTCAATACTGTGTCGGCTCAGCTCGCCGGGCATCGCCGCCATGGGCCGCAATATTGCCGACATGGGCCGGAACTCCGCCATGTTGCTGTTGGAAATGATCGCAGGCCACGAGCCACGCAATATTGCAGCCCGCCCCGGTGTGTTGCAACTGCGCGAGAGCCTGGGCAGCAACTCCTTTTAGTGGCTGGCTAGCCGGTGCCAGTAGGAAGTTCCCCCTTGGCTTCATAACGAGTTGATAACATCGGCCGACTGCTGAACCGGTTCAGTTAGCCTGGTTACATGATGTTACTCGACTCGAGACCCTTGAGATTCCGGCATTTTTTCGCATAAAATCCCGGCGCTGGTGCACATTTTTGAGATCCCGCGGCATCATTTTTTGGGTTGCGAATCCATGACGATTGAAATGTAACCCCACTTTTGATTGACGTTCGACATAAGTTGTTCTAGGTTTGGTTTCACGTCGAGCGTTGAGTTTTTTCGGCGCTTCAACACCTCAGGTTCTTACGGAAATTCTCCACAGACAAGGAAGTCACCGAAGTGAAATTACGTACTTTTGCCGCAGCAGCGGCTATCGCTGCTCTCGCCATCACAGCCACCGGCTGTAGCGGAGGTGCCGGCAACGAATCCACCGACGCAGGTGGCAAGACCCTGACCTACTGGGCCAGCAACCAGGGCACCAGCTTGGACAATGACAAGGAAGTGCTCACCCCCGAACTGAAGAAGTTTGAGGAAGAAACAGGCATCAAGGTGAACCTTGAAGTCATCGGCTGGAACGACCTCCAGACCCGCATCCAAACGGCTGTCACATCCGGGCAGGCGCCCGATGTTCTGAACATTGGCAACACCTGGGCCGCCTCATTGCAGTCCACCGGCGCCTTCATGCCGTTCGACTCCGCCGCCTTTGACGCAATCGGCGGCAAGGACAAGTTCGTCAAGACCGCGATGGACACCGGCGGCGTTCCTGGAGAAGACCCGACCTCCGTCCCGCTGTACGGCCTGGCCTACGGTCTGTACTACAACAAAGCCATGTTCAAGGATGCTGGTATAACGCCTCCCACAACCTGGGAAGAAATGGTGACAGCAGCCAAGAAGCTGACCACCGGAGATGTGCACGGCTTCTCACTGGCGGCCGGCAGCTACACGGAAAACTCCCACTTTGCCTTCATCAACGCGGCCCAGAATGACTCTGAATTCTTCGACGCTGACGGCAAGCCCACATTCACCTCTGACGGCGTCGTGGACGGCATTGCACGCTACCTGGACCTCATGCAGAGCGACAAGGTGGTCAACCCGTCCGATGCCCAGTATGACAATGCAACCAAGGCCATCAATGACTTTGCCAACGGCAAGGCAGCAATGGTCCTGAGCCAGAACAACGCCAACAGTTCCATCGCATCACAGGGCATGGCCGAGGACGCCTTCGGAGTGGTGGCATACCCCGCACCGGCTGGCGGCACCGACGTGGCCACCATGGTGGCTGGCATCAACATGTCCATCTTCAAGAACACGAAGAACAAGGACGCCGCCTTGGAGTTCGTGAAGTTCATGACCAGTGAAGCCACCCAGGCGACTCTCGACAAGCCCTTCGCAGCGTTGCCGGTCCTGGCGGGTGTCACACCGAGCTTCACTGACGACGCCGAACTGGCCAAGACGTTCTCCGACATCTACGAGAACAAGTCCAAGCCCCTTCCCCTGGTTCCCGCCGAGGACCAGTTTGAAAGCACCGTTGGCAAGGCCATGAACCAGATGTTCGCCACGGTCGCCTCCGGCGGCACAGTCAGCAAGGCTGACATCAAGGCCGCCCTGACCACGGCACAGCAGGCGGTTGAAGCAGCAGGCTGATCCCTACCTGCTCCCCGATAATGGCTCGCGGGCGAGCCATTATCGGGGCCACTCGCAGGCAGGGGCCCACCCAGCCCCTGGGGCCCACCCATCTGCCATACCCATAAATTGCTGTTCCCGAACGAAAGGTGAGTGTCTGCAGTGTCTGCTTCCACCGCCGTAAAGAATTCCGGCCCCACCGCCGGGGCGTCCGGAAGGAAACCCCGCAAGCCCCGCCGTGCTGGTTGGTGGCTGCCTTACGCGCTGCTCGCCCCCGCCGTCATTTTTGAACTTGTCATCCACGTCATCCCGATGGTGACCGGCATCTGGATGAGTTTCCTCAAGCTCACCAAGATGTTCATCTCCAACTGGGGCAACGCACCCTTTGTGGGCCTGAAAAACTATCAGGTAGCACTGGACTTCGACTCCGCCGTCGGGCTGGGCCTGCTGAAGTCTTTCGGCATCACCGTGGCATTCACCATCCTCGTGGTGGGCTTCTCCTGGGGGCTGGGCATGGCCGCAGCCGTTGCCCTGCAAAAGACATTCAAGGGACGCGCCATCTTCCGGACCTTGTTCCTGATCCCCTACGCCCTGCCCATGTATGCCGGTGTCATTGCCTGGAAATTTATGCTGCAGAAGGACAACGGCGCACTGAACCACCTGATTTTCGACAACCTGGGCCTGCCCGGTGACAAGCCGTTCTGGCTCATTGGCGACAACGCATTCTTCGCCGTCGTCATCGTCGCCATCTGGCGGCTCTGGCCCTTCGCCTTCCTCATGCTGATGGCCGGACTGCAATCCGTGCCGACAGACGTCTACGAGGCATCGGCCGTTGACGGCGCCAAACCCCTGCGCCAGTGGTGGGCCATCACGCTGCCCATGCTGCGCCCCGTCAACATGGTGCTGGTCCTGGTCATGTTCCTGTGGACCTTCAACGACTTCAACACCCCCTTCGTATTGTTTGG
Source organism: Arthrobacter sp. PAMC 25486 (assembly GCF_000785535.1). Classification (NCBI taxonomy): domain Bacteria; kingdom Bacillati; phylum Actinomycetota; class Actinomycetes; order Micrococcales; family Micrococcaceae; genus Arthrobacter; species Arthrobacter sp. PAMC 25486. Next base: position 3,267,854 of record NZ_CP007595.1, read on the forward strand.
CGGCTCGCAGCCGCCAGCTGGAGACCTGATCTCCTTCCATATCTACAACGCCTCATTCCTGACCTGGAACTTTGGCTCCGGTGCTGCCATGTCGGTGCTGCTCCTGCTGTTCCTACTGGTTGTCAGCGGAATCTACCTTCTCTTCATGAACCGGAGGAAAGACAATGCATGACACAACCGGCACCAAGGTTTTTAGAGTCGTCACGATTGTGCTGCTGAGTATCTTCACCATCATCCCCATCTACGTCATGGTCATCTCGGGGCTGAAACCCCTCAAGGATGTCCAGGGCGCGTTCTCTTGGTGGCCCACCACCTTGACGGTCCAGCCGTACATCGACATGTGGAAGACGGTCCCGTTGGCCGACTACTTCGTGAACTCGGTGATCGTCTCCACCGTGGCCACTGTGCTTTCGCTGATCATCGCCATCTTTGCCTCATACGCGATCTCCCGGTATTCGTTCCGCGGCCGCACAGTGTTCTCAACGACTGTGCTGTCCACACAGATGCTCCCGGGCGTGCTGTTTCTGCTGCCGTTGTTCCTGATCTTCGTGAACATCAACACGAACTTCGGCCTCCAGTTGGTGGGCACCCGCACGGGCCTGATCATCACGTACCTGACGTTCTCGCTGCCGTTCTCCATCTGGATGCTCGCCGGCTACTTTGACGGCATCCCGCGAGAACTCGACGAGGCGGCCAAGGTGGATGGCTGCGGCCCCATGCGTGCCCTCCTCAAAGTCATCCTGCCCACAGCGCGACCGGGGCTGGTCGCCGTCGCAATTTACAGCTTCATGACCAGTTGGGGTGAGGTCCTGTTTGCTTCGGTCATGACCACCGATGCCAACCGCACCCTCGCCGTCGGACTCCAGCTGTATTCGACGCAGACCAACGTGTATTGGAACCAGATTATGGCCGCCTCGGTGGTGGTCAGCATTCCCATTGTGATCGGCTTCCTGCTGCTGCAGAAGAACTTCGTGGCAGGCCTGACCGCCGGCGCCGTGAAGTAACAATTCATTAAGTACGACGGCGGCACCTGGGTGAGGTCCTTTTCTCGCCTGGGTGCCGCCGTCGTTCCTTTTGCCGAGCCTGGCCCACATTGCGCCCTTTTGATGATGTGCGAACAAAAGTTCGGGTTCATTTACGCTGTGTGATGAGGATGGGCAGAAATCCCTTGAAGAACCGGCTGAGCCGAATAGCGACTTTTGATTGACTCTAAATTTAAGTTCCACTAAGTTGGTGAAGTGTGCGCTGGGTCTCCCGTGCATGCCGCTTTTGGCAGTGCCATAAATACCCGAAAATCAGGAAAAGGTGTCCTTAGTGAGCGATGAGATTATGCCCGCAACACTCAAAGTCGGTGTTGTAGGAGTCGGTTGGGCCGGACAGCAGCATGTGAAGGCCTTCAGCGCCATCGACGGCGTTGACATTGTGGCCGTGGCCGGCATGGAAACCGATCTGCTGGCATCCATCCAGGCTGAACACAACATCCCGCACGGCTTTGCCCGTTGGGAAGACCTGATGGAGCTGGAGGGCCTGGACGCCGTCAGCGTCGCCGTCCCCACCTTCCTGCATGCCCCCATTACGGTGGCCGCCCTGGAACGCGGGCTGCACGTGCTGAGTGAAAAGCCGCTCGCCCGCAACGGGGAAGAAGGCGCCGCCATGGTGGCCGCCGCCCGCAAGGCCGGCCGTGTTTTGGATGTGGTGTTCAACCACCGCCGCCGCGGCGACGTCAAGAAGCTGAAAAGCATCATCGATGACGGTGCTCTGGGTCGCCCTTACTACGCAAAGGCCTCCTGGTTGCGCCGGCGCGGCATTCCCACGCTCGGCAGCTGGTTCACCAACCCCGAGCTGGCCGGCGGCGGACCCCTTGCCGACATCGGCGTGCACGTCCTGGACTATGCGCTGCACCTGCTCGGCGAGCCGAAGGTCATCTCCGTCTCCGCATCCACCTACTCGGAACTGGGCAGCCAAGGCCGCGGCGGCGACACGAACTACATTGCAGCATCCTCCAACCACAAGTTTGAGGTGGAGGACTTTGCCTCGGCCTTCATCCGTTTGGAAGGCGGGGTGACCCTGATGGTGGAGGCCGGCTGGGCCAGCTACCGGGACCCCGCCGACCTCATGGACTTCCGCGTCTACGGCACCGACGGCGGCGCGGAACTGCGTGCGGCCCAGTCTCAGGAGGTCTCCGATTCCGGCCTGCGCATCTTCACCGATGACGGCGACGTCAACGCCGACTACACGGCCGAGCCGCTGGACGACGGCAACCACCCGGCCGTGGTGGAAGAGTTCGTCGCAGCAATCCGTGCCGGCGAAGGGGAATGGGGCAACCACGACGGCTCCATCGCCCTGAACCGTGCCCGTGTCATTGATGCTTGCTACACATCAGCCCGTGAACAACGCGAAGTGAGGCTCTAACGTGACCGAAAAACTGAACATCCTGGTGTGGAACGAAGGTGTCCACGAGCTCAACAACGAACCGGCCACCATCGGGGAGATGTACCCGAACGGCATGCACGGCACCATTGCCGACGGACTGCGGCCTTTCCACCCTGACGCCACCATCACGACCGCCACCCTGGCAGATCCTGAACATGGGCTGAGCGAGGAAACCCTGGCCAACACCGATGTCCTGCTGTGGTGGGGCCACATGGCCCACGACGCCGTGTCGGATGAAGTGGTTGAGCGGGTGCAGCGCCACGTCCTGGGCGGCATGGGGCTGATTGCCCTCCACTCGGCACACTTTGCCAAGATCTTCACCAGGCTGCTGGGCACTACATGCTCGCTGAAGTGGCGCAATGAAGGGGAGCGTGAACTCGTGTGGACGGTCAAGCCCTCGCACCCAATAGCTGCGGGCGTGGAAAGTCCGATAGTCATCCCGGAGCAGGAAATGTACGGCGAACTGTTCGACATCCCTGAACCCGATGACCTGATCTTCATCAGCTCCTTCACCGGCGGTGAGGTTTTCCGTTCCGGGGTGACGTTCTCACGCGGCAAGGGCCGGATCTTCTACTTCAGCCCCGGCGACCAGGAATATCCGGTCTACCACCACCCGCAAGTTCAGCGCGTCATCTCCAACGGGGTTGGCTGGGTGGCCCAGCCGCAGCAGCACCGCCGGCAGCCGGAAGTGAGCAACCCGGCCCGGGAATCCTTCCTCGCCTGACAGGTGCCTCCGGCTGGCCCCTCCGACTTTCACCCGTTGGACGGGCCCGGCCGGCGGTAGCTGTCACCGGCCGGACACGCCCAGCCGGTCCAAACCTCACCGATTGGAACGCCCATGCCACGCGAACTCCGCCCAGGCCAACGCGCTCAGCTGTTCATCATTGACGTGCGCACAGCCAAGGCGAGCGGGCGCTTTGCCTCCGACACCATGCTTTTTGAGGCACCGAACTGGAGCCCCGACGGCAAGAGTCTCATCATCAACGGAGACGGCAGGTTGTTCCGACTCCCTGTTGATGGAGCTGATGCCGGTGGCGTTCTGGAAGAGATCGACCTCGGGGGCATCGCCGAGATCAACAATGATCACGTCATCAGCCCCGACGGCGGCACGGCCTACGTCTCCAGCGAAGACAGTCACATCTACGCGGTGGACCTTGCCGGATCAGGCGGTGCGTTGGCAGGCACGGCCCCGCGCCGGGTGACGAATGACAACGGCCCCAACTTCAAGCATTACCTCCACGGCGTGTCCCCGGACGGGGCAACGCTCGCGTACATTGGGCTCGATGCAGCCGGCGCCCAGGTGCGCACCAACGTCTACACAGTCCCATCAATGGGCGGCCCTGACCGGCAACTCACGAATGACAACTTCCCCGACGACGGCGCTGAGTTCTCACCCGACGGGCAGTGGATTTACTTCAACTCGGAGCGCGGCTCCATTGCCCCCGGCCACGCCCAGCTGTTCCGCATGCCGGCCACAGCCAACCGCACCGGCAACACAACGGACGGCGAACCCGGGCAGCTGACCTTTGACGATCGCGTGAACTGGTTCCCGCATCCCTCGCCCGACGGCACGCAGATCGCCTACGTCAGTTTCCCGCCAGGAACGGTGGGGCACCCAGCGGATGTGCCCGTCGTCGTGCGTCTGTTGGAAAAGGACGGCACCATCCGGGACCTCGCCCACGTATTTGGCGGGCAGGGCACCATGAATGTGCCGAGCTGGTCCCCGGACGGTACACGCATCGCGATGGTCGCCTACCCGCTGCCTGAATGAGACCCGCCGGCTACGGCAACGTCCCCAGCGTGATGGTCGTCGAGGACGTCTTGCCGTCCCGATAATATGTGACCTTGACGGTGTCGCCAGCCTTCCGTGCGAGGGTTACTTCCTGCAGCACGGCCATGCTGGTGGCCGGCTGCTTGTCCAGCAGCGTCACAATGTCACTGGGCTGCAGGCCTGCCTCGGCGGCGGGGCCGCCGGGGAGCACAGCCTGCAGGTACAGGCCGTTGGGAACGCCGAAAGCCTCGGCGGCCTGCGGTGGCACTGGCACGGCATTTACCCCGAAGAACGGGTACGCCACGGTGCCGGTTTCAATGAGCTGGTCGGTGATACGGGCGGCGAGGTCGATGGGGACGGCGAAGCCGATGCCGACACTTCCACTGGCGACCTGGAGGTCGTTGGGGATGGTGGCGATGGCCGTGTTGATGCCGATCAATTTGCCGGAGCAGTCAACGAGCGCACCGCCGGAGTTGCCGGGATTGATGGAGGCGTCGGTCTGGATGGCGCCCACCAGTATGGCCGTGGAATCATCGTCGCTGGGAACCGGAACGTTGCGGCCCAGCGCGCTGACAATGCCTGCTGTCACGGTGCTTGACAGTCCCAGGGGTGCGCCGAGTGCTACAACCGGTTGGCCCACACGGACGTCGGCGGACTTGCCCAGGGCGACGGTTGGCAGCGGTTTGTCCGCGCTCATTTTCAGGACTGCCAGGTCCGACTTTGGGTCGCGCCCCACCAGCTCCACCTCGGAGGAATTACCATCGCTGAACAGCACATCAATGGTGCCGCCGTCAGCGGCCGCAGCAATCACATGATTGTTGGTCATGATGTAACCCTCCGAGCGCACAATCACGCCACTTCCGACGCCGCTCGCCTCACCATTGCGGATGGAGACGGTGACGACGCCGGGCAGCACGCCTCGGGCCACATCGGTGGCATTGCAGCTGCCGGACAATGCTGCGGCCGTGGTTGCCGGGCGGGTGAGCAGGCTGCCGATCCAGCCGCCGGCCAACCCGGCAACAAGTGCCAGGGCCACCGCCGCGGCAATGACCGTGGACAGCGGAAGACGCTGGAACCAGGTGGGGCTTTGCGGTGCGTTCATGGGATGCTCCGTTCAAGGACAGCCGCCAAGGTGATGGAAATCCTCATGCTACGGCACACTTGGGCTTCTCGGCCCGCCATGACGTCGGGCCAACAATGCCGGAGGTGCAGTGGGCCGGAGATGCCAAGGGCCGTCCTGTTTGAACAGGACGGCCCGAATGTATCGCGGCGAACTTAGATGGCGCAGCCGTCCGGGCCGCACACCTCAGCGTCCGATTCATCAGAAGAAGCCGCACCCACCATGGTCAGCGGGTTGGCTTCCTGCCATGCCTGCTCGAGCGCCTGGCTGAACACGTCAGCGGGCTGGGCGCCGGAGATGCCGTACTTCCTGTCGATGACGAAGAACGGCACACCGGTGACGCCAATGGCGCGGGCCTCGGCAAAGTCGTGGCGGACCTCGTCGGCGTACTTGTCGGTGTCCAGCGCCTCGTTGATCTCGGCCGCGGACAGTCCGGCCTCGGTGCCAAGCTGCACGAGCGCGTCGCGGGAGCCAATGTCCAAGCCGTGCTCAAAGTGGCCCGAGAGCAGGGCTTCCTTCACGGCGCCGCCCTTCCCATGGGCGGCGGCCAGATGCAGCAGCTGGTGGGCGTTGAAGCTGTTGGCCACCACCACATTCTCGAACTTGTAGTTCAGGCCCTCCGCCGCAGCCTGCTCGGTGACGTGCGTGAACATGCCGGCAACCTGTGCCGGGTCCATGCCCTTGCGCTCGCTCAAATAGCTCAGCTCGGTGCCGTCATAATGCTCCGGAATGGTGGGGTCCAGCTGGTAACTGCGCCACTGCACCTCCACGGCATCCTTGTGCGCGAACCCGTTCAGGGCGGTCTCAAAACGGCGCTTGCCAATGTAGCACCAGGGGCAGGCCACGTCGGACCAGATTTCAATCTTCATACCTGCGCCAACGGGGAAGTCGCGGCGATTATTCCGGCCCGGCCCGCCGGTTTGGCGCACAAAGCACGACGGCGGTTGGCGCCGTTTCGTGGGAAAGGGCGCCAACCGCCGTCGTACTTCTTGAGATTTAAGGTTGCCTTACCGGGACCCGGATCTCGGGCCTGCAGTGGCGTCGCATCCGGTGCGGCAACCAAACTTATGCTGCTGCGAGCTGCCGTTCGGTCTGCTCGGCGTGCAGGTAGTTCGCGTAGGCGGAGGTGGTCAGGAAGGCGGGGAACTCCTCGCCCATGGCCACGTCGGTGAAGATTTCCAGGGCTTCCTCGAAACGGTCGCCCTCGAAGCGGGGGAGGCGGGCGAATTCCTCCTCGAGCATCTCCGTGACCCAGTCGTAGGTGATGAGTTCGCCCGTGTCGGTGATGGCCTGGCTGTGGATCCACTGCCAGATCTGCGAGCGGGAGATTTCCGCGGTGGCGGCGTCCTCCATGAGGTTGTTCAGGGCGACGGCGCCGTGGCCGCGCAGCCAGGATTCGATGTACTGGATGCCGACCCAGATGTTGTCGCGGATGCCCTGTTCGGTGATGTTGCCCTGGGTGCCGGCGACGTTCAGGAGTGCGCGGTCATCCAGCTCAACCTCTTCGCGGGTGCGGCTGATCTGGTTCGGGTTCCAGCCCAGGATCTCATCGAAAACCTCCATGGCCACAGGAACCAGGTCCGGGTGGGCCACCCAGGAGCCGTCAAAGCCGTCGTTGGCCTCGCGGGTCTTGTCGGCGCGGACCTTGGCCATCGCATTGGCGTTGGCTTCCGGGTCGCGGCGGTTGGGCACGAAGGCTGCCATGCCGCCGATCGCCATGGCGCCGCGGGTGTGGCAGGCACGGACCAGCTGTTCGGTGTAGGCGCGCATAAACGGGGCCGTCATCGTGATCTGGTTGCGGTCCGGGAGCACGAAGCGCGGGCCGCGGGTGCGGAAGTTCTTGATGACGGAGAACAGGTAGTCCCAGCGGCCTGCATTCAGGCCGGCGGCGTGGTCGCGCAGCTCGTAGAGGATTTCCTCCATCTCAAAGGCGGCCGTGATGGTCTCGATCAAAACCGTGGCACGGATGGTGCCCTGCGGGATGCCGAGCAGGTCCTGGGCCTGGATGAAGATGTCATTCCAGAGCCGGGCCTCCTGGTGGTTTTCAATCTTCGGCAGGTAAAAGTACGGTCCCTTGCCCTGGGCGATCAGCCGGCGGGCGTTGTGGAAAAAGTACAGTCCAAAGTCAACAACTCCACCGGCCATGGGCTTGCCGTTGATCAGCAGGTGCTTCTCCGGCAGGTGCCAGCCGCGGGGGCGGACCACGATGGTGGGCAGCTCCTCCGCCGGGGCCAGCTTGTACTCCTTGCCTTCGGGGCTGGTGAAGTCGATGCGGCGTTCCAATGCGTCGATCAAGTTCAGCTGGCCGCGGATGACATTGCCCCAGGTGGGTGTGGAGGAGTCTTCCATGTCGGCCAGCCACACCTTGGCGCCGGAGTTCAGGGCGTTGATGGTCATCTTCTTATCCACCGGACCGGTGATTTCCACGCGGCGGTCCTCGAGGCCGGGGGCCGGGGGAGCGACGCGCCAGTTCGGGTCCTCTCGGATGGTGGAGGTTTCGCGCAGGTAGCGGGGGTCGGAGCCGCTGAGGATCTGCGAGCGGCGGGTGCGGCGGGCTTCGAGCAGTTCCGCACGGCGCGCCGTTGTGGTGCGGTTCAGGGCTGCGATGAAGTCCAAGGCCTCGGGGGTCAGGATTTCGTCCTGGCGGTGGATGGGCGGTGCGGTCAGGGTGATGCCGTTGAACGTGATTCCGTTCAGGCTGTTCGTTGAGTTCATGGGATTTCTCCAAGTCTGGATTCATCGATTACGCAGTTGTTGGACGAAAAACCGTGGTTTCTGGTCAAATCGGTCCAACAACTGCGTACTCGATGTGAAGGGTGGGGGCTAGTGGAACTGCTGGGCTTCTGTGGAGCCGGCCAGTGCGAGGGTGCCGCTGTTTGGGTTCAGGGCGGTCGCCACCAGGTCGAAGTAGCCGGTGCCTACTTCGCGCTGGTGCTTGGTTGCGGTGTAGCCGCGGGATTCGGAGTCGAATTCACGCTCCTGCAGTTCGACGTAGGAACTCATGCCGTTGCGGGCGTAGCCATGGGCAAGATCAAACATCGAGTAGTTCAGGGAGTGGAAACCAGCCAGGGTGATGAACTGGAAGGTGTATCCCATGGCGCCAAGCTCTCGTTGGAACTTGGCGATCGTTGCGTCGTCCAGGTGCTTTTTCCAGTTGAACGACGGTGAGCAGTTGTAGGCGAGCATCTGGTCGGGGAACTCGGACTTGACGCCTTCGGCAAACTTTTTAGCGTGCTCCAGGTCAGGTGTTCCGGTCTCCATCCAGATGAGGTCTGAGTGGGGTGCATAGGCGCGGGCCCTGGCAATGGAAGGCTCCAACCCGTTCTTGACGTGATAGAAACCTTCGGCCGTGCGCTCGCCGGTGAGGAACGGCTGATCGCGCTCATCCACATCCGAGGTGATCAGGGTGGCTGCCTCGGCGTCGGTGCGGGCAATGATCACCGAGGGGACGCCGGCGACGTCGGCCGCGAGCCTTGCCGCGTTCAACGTACGGACATGCTGGGCCGTGGGGATCAAGACCTTGCCGCCCAGGTGCCCGCACTTCTTCTCGCTGGCAAGCTGATCTTCCCAGTGCACACCGGCTGCGCCGGAGGTGATCATGGACTTCATGAGCTCGTAGGCGTTGAGCGGGCCGCCAAAGCCTGCCTCGGCGTCGGCCACGATCGGGACCAGCCAGTCCTCAACGGTTTGCAGGCCTTCGGAGAATTCAATCTGGTCCGAGCGCAGGAGGGCGTTGTTGATGCGGCGGACCACCTTGGGGACCGAGTCAACGGGGTAGAGCGACTGGTCCGGGTAGGTGTTGCCATTGGAGTTGGCGTCCGCGGCAACCTGCCAGCCGGAGAGGTAGATGGCTTTCAAGCCGGCCTTGACCTGCTGGACAGCTTGGTTGCCGGTGAGTGCGCCCAGTGCGTTGGTGTAGCCGCCCGGTGCCGCACTGGTCAGCTGGTTCCAGAGCTTTTCGGAGCCGCGGCGGGCCAGGGTGTGTTCCTCATTGACCCGGCCCCGGAGCTGAATGACGTCTGCTGCACTGAAGGAACGTTCCACACCTTCCCAGCGGGGGTTGGCAGCCCACTCGAGTTCGAGGGCGGCAACGGCTTCGGTGCGAATCTGTTCCGGCGTCTTTGCGGGCTCAAATGCTGCAGTCATGATGGTTGCTCCTTGTGGTTTCGATCTTGCCGGTTCGACGGTGAAGCGGAAAGGATCTTGCGTTCCTTCTTAGTGATTTCTACTATTCCGAGCTTTTCAAGGGGTTGCTAGGGGTAAGTGGTGGAAAGATTGGCACTTCTTCACGTATCCTCAAGAAATGACTAATGTGGGCTGGAACACAGGCGATGTGGCTGCGAAGCATGGCAAGGAAGCCGCCGGGCAGGGAGAATTGGACATCATTTCCTTGGGGAGGCGGGTGCGGCACCTGCGCAAGAACTTGGGGCTGACGCTGGATGATCTCGGCGCCAAGGTGGGGTCGGCGCCGTCGCAACTGTCCTTGATTGAAAATGGCAAACGCGAGCCCAAACTGGGGCTGCTGCAGGCACTGTCCGGGGCACTCGGCGTCGGGCTTGACGAGCTGCTGGGAAATGAGCCTCCCAGCAGGCGGGCCGCGCTGGAAATCGAGCTGGAAAGGGCACAACGGGGGCCGTTGTACCAGTCGCTGGGGCTGCCCACTGTCCGCGTCAGTTCGCGGCTTTCTACGGAAGTGCTCGAGTCTCTGGTGGGGTTGCAGCATGAGCTGGAGCGGCGGCTGGATGAGCAGTCGGCGACGCCGGAGGAGGCACGCCGGGCCAACAATGAAATCCGCATGGAAATGCGCGAGCGCAACAACTATTACCCGGAGATTGAGAAGCAGGCGCAGGACCTCCTCAAGGCGGTGGGGCATGACCATGGGCCGCTGTCGCACCACGTGGCCGCGGACGTGGCCGAACACCTCGGTTTTGACCTGCATTATGTGGGGGATTTGCCGCATTCCACGCGGTCGGTGACGGATTTGAAGAATCGCCGAATTTATCTCACGCAGGGCCAGCGTTCCGACCATGACCCGCGTTCGGTGCTGTTGCAGGCGCTGGGGCATTACGTTTTGGGGCACCAGACTCCGCGCAACTATGGCGATTTCCTGCGCCAGCGCGTCTACACGAACTACTTTGCCGCGTCGCTGCTGATGCCGGAACGGGCCACGGTGGATTTCCTCAAGGCGGCCAAGTCGGCGAAGGAGCTGGCCATTGAGGACATCCGGGACGCCTTTGCCGTTTCCTATGAAACGGCTGCGCACCGGTTTACGAACCTTGCCACCGAGCATTTGGGCATCACCACCCACTTCCAGAAAGTGCACGAGTCCGGGATCATCCACAAGGCCTACGAGAACGACGGCGTGAACTTCCCGGCCGACCATACCGGCGCCATCGAGGGGCAGGCCGTGTGCCGGTTCTGGACTTCGCGCGCTGTGTTTGACGTGCCCGACAAGTTTCGCGCCTTCAACCAATACACGGACACGGCCGTGGGAACGTACTGGTGCACGGCCCGGACGGAACGGCACTCCTCGGGCGAGTACTCGCTGAGCATCGGTGTCCCCTATGCCCACGTGAAATGGTTCCGGGGCCGGGAAACCACGGAACGGTCGCAGTCGAGGTGCCCGGATCCGGACTGCTGCCGCCGCCCTCCCGCGGAGCTGTCAGCACAGTGGGCCGGCAATGCGTGGCCGTCAACCCGTGCCAACTCGCACCTGCTCGCCGCCATGCCGCAGGGAGCATTTCCTGGCGTTGATGAGACCGAGGTATACAAGTTCCTGGCGGCACACGAGGGGCGGTAGGGCGTCTGGCAAGCTCGATGTGCCGCATTGTCAGATGAGCCTAAGATTGGGGCTGGAGCCAAGTGTCCCGGGCAACTGCAATGGACTGCTGCGACCTGGGCGGCAGCTGTCGTTTGAGGTGGATGGCGTAGTCCGCCAAGGCTGCTGAAAGATCGTCGGCGTCAAACTCGTCAAACGCCGGAGCCAGGACATCGCGGGCATGGTGTGCGATGCGACCGAAGGATTTTCCGCTCAACTTTTCTGCTGCACATTCCCAGACCATCTGAACGGGACCATCTGCTGCTACCCACTGGGTAGGGACAGCTGTGATCCCGGAACTTCGAGGCCGGAAAAGGTCGCACAGTTCGACAACTGCCTCCAGCAGCACACCTTTTTGGGATGATTCCTGCCCCACAAGCTCTGCATTGACGGAGGCTACAAAGACTTTGGAAAGTGCCGTGTTCAGGCGCTGGATTTGTTCGGCAGCATGCCGTTGGAAAGTGACCATGAAGCCGGCCGTGGCAAGAATTATGGCTGAGACTATGGCAAATTGCGGTGCCTCGCCCGTGCTCCATGGAAGGACGGCCACCGCAACAAAGACACCGAGCACTGACACCGTGAGGTATCGCAGCAGGTGGATCGTCCCGAACAGCACGTGGGTTGATCGCAACGGTTTCCACGTCAGCAGGGTCGTGGCCGTCGGCACAAACGAAAAGGACATCATCATGGCACCCAAGGGCAGGGCCGCGGAGATTGCCGCGACGAATTTCAGCTCCGACATCTCCGTCCACTGAAGTGCAAAACCCCAGATGATGCAGAAGGTTGCCAATGCACAAACCCAGGGCGCGGCAATCAGCCAAGAACCAACGACCAGCGTTTTTCGTGCGGCCACCGATATGGATCGATACGTTGATGCGGAGAGATACCTCTCGAGGGGCCGTATCAGCAGCATCAAAAGAGCTGCCCAAAGAACGAAAAAATACACAGTTTGAGAAAATACCAACTCCGCTATGAGCAGACATGCGGCCACTAGGTTTGCGGCGATCAGTAGTGAGACGCCCATGCGCACACCCGTGGGTGCGCTCTTTAGCCCGGTTGAAGCCACACCGTGCTTCGCCCGGCCGGGAGGGCGCGTTGTTGCTATTGTCGCGGCAACCTCGGCCAGCAGCGGCAAATTTTCCGTCGATGGTTGTTTCTTCAAGATTCCCCTTCGGAAAGCAGTGAATTGGGTCGTGCCGCATCTTAGTGGTGACGATACAGACTGGCACTGACACGAAGCCGGCCGGTCAGCTCTCAAGAAAGAACCACCGTCCCCTGAAGCGGATCGGTGCGGACTCGCCGTGGGGCGGCGGTGCATGAGGAAACGTTCCCCGGTTCTTCGCCGGACGTTCACCCGAAAATATGTCCTGCGTCCCAATGGGGCGCATAGCGTGAAGGAGTCAGCAACAACAGGCCCGAACGCTAAGGAACTTCAATGACCACGCACCACATCCCAGTTGTCCTGACCGCTGCGGGCGCTGCCGGCAACAACGAAGACGTTGTCGGCGACAACATCTCCGTCGTCAACGAAATGTACCGCTCGCTCCTGCACGCGGAGGACATCGCCACCAACGCCCTGCGCAGCTACTTTGCCGATTTCTACCTGACGCAGGCGCTCGACGGCGGATTTGCCCAGTATGTTTTCATGACGCCCGATCGCGAAGAACTCGATGGCTACATCCGCGACGGGCTCGAAGCTATGGGCGCCACGGCCCACCTTGACCTGTTCAACCGCACCGCCGCTCTCTATGACCTGCTCACCGAAACGGAGCTGCAGGACTACCTGGAGGACGGCACTGCAGTAGGTGCCAACCGTGCGGACGGCGCCACCGCCATGGACATGTTGGACGCAGAGTTTGAGGACCTTTTCGAGGCAGAGGACGTCACGGGGCTCAATGCCGTCTGGCTGCGCAGCCAGCCCGGCCTGCTGATTCTGTCCGAGCCCGAATTGGCCGCGCACATTGCCGACCGTGTCGCCCAGATCCCCGACCTGGAGGAGCGCCAGGCCGAGGCCGACCGGGAGGACACCCCCGAATTTGAACTCATCATCCGCGAACTCTGCGATGTTTCCGGCCATGAGCTGGTGAAGATCACCATGGGAGACCCCAACCACGAGTACAACGGGGAAACGGTCCTGGCCTGGCACTTCATCACGGACAAGGGCGAATTCATCATGCTCGACGGCGATGAAGAGGCCGTCATGGTCGATTCCCAAACCCAGGAAATCATTGCAAGCGTCGAGTTCGAGCTGGACGAGGACTTCGCCGACGCCTGACCTGACGCAGGCCCGGACTGCGGCATGGTTGCGGCGAATCGGAAAGACGGTTCGCCGTGACTTTGCCGTAAAGTCGACGCATGGAAGATCTCAAATGGACAAAAACTGCGCCTGCCAAAACCGCGTGGCAGGAGATGCCCTTCGCCCCCGGCATCTACAAGTGTTACCTGACGGGCGGACTGCCCAAAAATGTGGAGTGGCCCGCTGAATTGAAGCCGCTGAAGCGTGGGGACCTGATCTATGTGGGACGGGCAACAAACCTGCGCAGCCGGGCCCGGCACCACGACACACAAACATCAAAGTCCACTTTTCGCCGTTCCCTGGCTGCCATTTTGGGGCTTCAGGCACAGTGGCACGGACGGTCCGCGCATCCAAGGCTGACCGAAACGGACGAGGAACTCCTCAGTGCCTGGATGGTGAGCAACCTTGGCACATCCTTTTGCGTGGTTCCTGATTTGGACAGCGTTGCCGGCCTCGAGGACGCACTGCGTGCCGAACTCCGCCCGCCCTTCAACCGCGATGGGCTGACACCCGAGCAGTTGTACGTCTCGACCGCTACCACGGAAGCGAACCGCAACGCGCTTCGCGACAAGGGCTGAGGCTCGAAATCGGGTGCGTGGAAACACGCGTCCGGGCCGTGGTCCCTTGACCGTTGCCGAAAACCACAGCATGCTGGCAGTGGTTACTGCCCGGTAATCGCGAGGCTCAACGATGAGGACCGCCATGCCCCAAGAAGGTTCCCCCGCAACGCCGCATCCGGCCCAAAGGTTCACCGGAAAGAATGCCATCGTCACCGGTGCCAGCCGGGGGATCGGGCTGGCCGTCGCGCAACGCCTGGCGGCTGAGGGTGCCCGCGTTCTCATCACGGCCCGCCGCCAGGAACCACTCGATGCGGCCCTGGCCACCCTGGGCGGCAACGCACTTGCCGTTGCCGGGCACGCGGATGACCCGGACCACCGCGCGGAGGTGCTGGCCGCCGTCGAACACCATTTTGGCGGGTTGGACATCCTGGTCAACAACGCCGGCATCAACCCGGTCTACGGGCCGCTGGAAACAGCCGACCTGGACGCGGCGCGCAAGATTTTCGAGGTCAACGTGCTCGGCACGCTCGCCTGGACGCAGGCCGTGCTGGCGCATCCCGGGCTCCGCTTCCGGGCGCGGTGCGGGAACGTGGTGAACGTGGGCTCCATCAGCGGCGACGTCCCCGCCCCGGGCCTGGGCCTGTACGGCGTCAGCAAGGCGGCGGTCGCGCACCTGACACGCACGCTGTCCATGGAGCTGGCGCCGGACATCCGGGTGAACGCCGTGGCGCCGGCCGTGGTCAAAACCCGTTTTGCCGGTGCCCTGTATGAGGGGCGTGAGGCCGAGGTTGCCGCATCCTATCCGCTGGGGCGGCTGGGGGAGCCCCACGACGTAGCCTCCGCGGTTGCCTACCTCGCCTCCGCCGACGCCTCCTGGGTGACAGGGCAGGTGCTTACGCTCGACGGCGGCCTGCGCAACGCGGGAGGACTCGGATGAATACCATTCCCGCGGCCGGGCTCCACCCGGCAGCCGTAGAAGAACTGCGGCAGCGCACGCGCGCGTTCATCCGTGACACCGTCATCCCCGCCGAACCCCGTCCGGGCCAGGCCCTGAACCTGGCCGTCCGGCGGGAACTGCAGGCCGCCGCGCGGGACGCCGGCGTTTTTGCCCCGCACGTGCCCGTGGAATTTGGCGGGCAGGGGCTGGCGGTGGAGCACTGGTCGTCTGTGTTCCAAGAGGCTGGCTATTCGCCGATCGGCCCGGCCGTGTTGAATTGTATGGCGCCGGATGAGGGCAACATGCACATGCTGCACCTGATCGGCAGCGACGCGCAAAAGCGGCAATTCCTGGCGCCCCTGGCGGCCGGGGACATCAGTTCATGCTTTGCCATGACGGAGCCGCACCCGGGTGCCGGCTCAGACCCCGACGCGTTGGCAACCACGGCCGTCCGTGACGGCAGCGGCTGGACCATCACCGGGCACAAGCGGTTCACCAGCGGCGCCACCTTCGCCTCCTTTGCCATCGTCATGGCGCGTACCGGGGCAGACGCCGAAGAAGGGGCGGAGCCGGAAAGCGCACCGGACGCGGCGCCCGGCCCGACTGCGGCCCCGGCGGGCAGCACAACAAAAGCAGCCCCGGCCGGGGCCACCATGTTCCTGGTGCCCATGGACACTCCGGGGGTGCGGATCGGGAACCCCATCCACACGGTGGACAGCTATCTGCCCGGCGGGCACCCGAACGTGCATTTCGACGGCGTCCGCGTCCCCGGATCCGCCGTCCTTGGCGAGGCGGGGCTCGGCTTCAAGTACGCCCAGGTGCGGCTGGGCCCGGCACGGCTGACCCACTGCATGCGGTGGCTGGGGCTGGCCCGCCGCGCCATGGACATCATGCTGGACCGTGCCAACACTAGGGAGATCTTTGGGGCGCACCTCTCGCAGTTGGGCATCGCCCAGGAGATGATCGCGCAGTCGGTCATCGACATTGAAACGTCCGACGCCATCATCGCCAAGTGCGCGGCACTGCTTGCCGTCGATGCGAAGGCCGGTTCAGCGCTGTCGTCCGTGGCCAAGGTGCACGTTTCCGAGGCGGTGTACCGGGTGATCGACAGGGCCGTGCAGCTGTGCGGCGGCGACGGCGTCTCCGACGGGCTGCCGCTGGCCCAATACCTGAACGAGGTGCGCCCGTTCCGCATCTATGACGGGTCCACGGAGACCCACAAGTGGGCCATTGCCCGCCGCTCGGCCTCGGGACGCCGCCGCGCCGTTGCGGCCGGGGAACCCTTCCAGGGCACGGCCAGGATCTACGAAGGGGAACGCTGATGGGTGCCAGCCAGGACATCGTGCAGACCACCGAGGAAGCGGCCCGGCAGGAGGCACCGCCGCTGCTGGTGCTTGAGCGCGTGGCGGAATTCCTTGACGCCCACAGTATCGGGGCCGGCCCGGTGCATGCCCGGCGCATCGGCGGGGGAGCGTCCAACGTGACGTTCCGGATCAAGCGGAAGGGGTCCGACGTCGTGCTTCGCAGGGGGCCGAGACCGCCGTTGCCGCCGTCCACGCACGACATGGTCCGGGAGGCGCACATCCAGTCGCTGCTGGCGCCGTTGGGCATTCCGGTGCCGAAAATCCTGGCCGTGTGCGCGGATGAGCATGTGCTGGGCGTGCCGTTTTACGTGATGAGCCATGTGGAGGGAGACGTCATCACGGACGAAATTCCGGCGCATCTGGACGCGCCCGCCCAGCGCCGCGCCACGAGCGAGGCCGCCGTGGACATGCTGGTGCGGCTGCACTCGGTGGATACCGTCAGCGGCGGCATTGCCGCGATCGGGCGCCCGGAAGGGTACCTGAAACGGCAGGTCTCGAGGTTCGCGGCGCTGTGGGACATGGGCGCCACGCGGGACTTGTCGCAGGTGGCGGAGCTGGCCAAGTGGCTGGAGGCGAACCGGCCGGACACGCAGCGCAACGCCGTGATCCACGGCGACTACCGGCTCGGGAACCTGATGTTCACCGGGCAGGGGCCCGCGCAGGTGAAGAGCGTGCTGGATTGGGAAATGGCCACCTTGGGTGATCCGCTGGCGGACCTTGGCTACCTGACGGCCACGTATGCACAGGCTGGCACGCCCGCCACGCTGCTGGAGCTCACACCCGTGACGGCGCAGCCCGGCTACCTGGACCGCGGCGAGTTGGCGCAGCGGTACAACACGCACTTTGGCCTGGATCTGTCCGCGCTGCCCTGGTACCAGGCGCTTGCGCTGTGGAAGGCCGCCGTTTTCAGCGAGGCCATTTACACGCGCTGGAAGAACGGCGAGCGCGCCGACGGCGGGGATTTTGGGGCCGCGCTGGCGTCCGGCGTGCCGCGGCTGCTGGAAACCGCCGCCGCGCACGCCGCCCGCCTGCCGTAACTTCCCTTGCATGCCTGGACCTGCAGCGCCTGGGAATGTGCCTTCTCGTTGATGCACGACGCCGGCCTGCCGCCCTGGGTGTGCCGCCGCACCTCTTGATTGAGGTGCCCCGGTGGCACATGATGAAGGTGCAGTGCCCGTCGGAGAGGCAGGAGGAATCCACATGCAGTTCCACCAGCACGGCTATGTCTCCGGCGACCCGCGCATCAAGCCGGCCGCAGGGACCGGGATCGGCCGCCCCGCGGAGCTGCCGGACACCATGGATGTGCTCATTGTGGGCACGGGACCTGCCGGGATGATCACCGCAGCCCAGCTCGCTGCGTTCCCGCTCATTAACACCCGCATTGTGGAGCGCCGCGGCGGACGGCTGGAGATCGGCCAGGCGGACGGCATCCAGGCCCGCAGCGTGGAGACATTCCAGGCATTTTGCTTCGCCGAGCGCATCATCACGGAGGCCTACCGCATCACCGCAACGGTTTTCTGGAAGCCGGACCCGGCGGACCGCAGCAAGATTGCCCGGGCGGCCCGCGCCCCGGACGACACCACAGGCATCAGCGAATTCCCGCACCTGATCGTGAACCAGGCCCGCGTGCTCGACTACTTCGCCGAGGTCATGGCGTATTCCCCGGCACGCATCAAGCCCGACTACGGCTGGGAGTTCCGCAGCCTGTCCATTGCCGAAAAGGGGGAGTACCCGGTGGCCGTGACGCTGGTGGGCACCCAGGGTGAGGGATCCGGCGTCGAACGCATGGTGCACGCAAAGTACGTGGTGGGCGCGGACGGTGCACACAGCCGGGTGCGCGAATCCATCGGGGCGAAACACAGCAGCGTCCACGCGAACCATGCCTGGGGTGTCATGGATGTCCTGGCCGTGACGGATTTCCCGGACATCCGCGCCAAGTGCGCCATCCAGTCCGAGGACGGCGGCAACATCCTGCTGATCCCGCGCGAGGGCGGCTCGCTGTTCCGCATGTATGTTGACCTCGGTGAGGTGGTGGAGGACGGTGTGCATGCCGTCCGCAACACCACTGTTGAGGAGATCATCGCCAAGGCCAACAAGATCCTGCACCCGTACACGCTCGAGGTGCGCAGCGTCGCCTGGACGAGTGTCTACGAGGTGGGGCACCGCCTTACTGACAGGTTCGACGACGTCCCCCTCGCCGAGCGCGGTGGGCGGCTGCCGCGGGTGTTCATCACCGGCGATGCCTGCCACACGCACAGCGCCAAGGCCGGGCAGGGCATGAACGTGTCCATGCAGGACGGCTTCAACGTGGCCTGGAAGATCGCGCACGTGCTGGAGGGGCTCAGCCCGGCGGGCCTTTTGGCCACGTATTCGGCCGAGCGGCACGTGATCGCGAAGAATCTGATCGACTTTGATCTGGAGTGGTCCACGTTGATGGCCATGCGGCCGGAAGACATGGAAGACCCCACCGAGCTTGAAAACTATTATGTGCGCACCTTCGAGTTCCCGGCCGGGTTCATGACGCAGTATCAGCCTTCGATGATCACGGCCGATGCTGTGTTTCAAGATTTGGCGACGGGGTTTCCTGTGGGAAAACGCTTCAAATCCGCCCCCGTGGTCAGGGTGGCGGATGCGAACCCGGTGCAGCTGGGGCACCATCACCGGGCTGATGGGCGCTGGCGCATCTACGCGTTTGCGGACGAGCCTGTGGTGGGGGAGCCGTCCGCGCTTTCGGACTGGGCGGCGTGGCTGTCTGGATCGGCCGAGTCGCCGCTGCTGAAATACACACCTGCTGGCGGCGACATTGACGCCGTGTTTGACGTGAAACTCATTGCGCAGCAGGACTTTGAGGGCGTTCCCCTGGGTCGGGTGCCGTCTCTGTTCATGCCACGCACGGGCCCGTTCGGGCTCATTGACTATGAGCTGGTCTACGCCACCGATCCGTTGCGTGACATTTTTGCGTTGCGCGGCATCTCACGTGGCGGTGCCGTGGTGGTGGTGCGCCCGGACCAATATGTGGCGAATGTGTCGCCGCTGTCGGACACGGTTGGGCTGGCTGATTTCTTCGACGGGATCATGGTGCCGCGCCGGTGATCACTGCGGCAGCCGTCTCCTCATTCTTGCTGGCGCTTCCACGCCCTGCTCCTGCAAAATGGTCCGCGACCTCTAGAAATTATGTCGTCATAGGGCCCGCACCTTTACCGGTAATTGTCATGGATCGTCTTTAACTGACTGCGAATCAGCGCATTGAGCGCAAGCATGAAACGTAGCCTGCCGGGCGCGGCTTGCGGGCATCGCAAAACCGCGGACGACGGCGGACCGTGCGTGCCGCCGTCGTGCTTGGTTGGTGGATTGTTGGCACTGGTCGCCATTGTTCACGCTCGTCGCGTCAGCTTGGCCGTCAGGAAAGTGATCGCAGGGCTCTCATGATGATGCGGTCGGTCGCGGGTGATGGGCTATCCCCGCTCCAACGGTGGCATAGTTCGCGAACCCAGTCTGGCCTCGATTTGGATGCATCGTTGATCCAGTTTGCAACTGAATCCTGTACATAGCGCGCGCTGTCGGCCTTCAGCGGTTCAAGAAGCGGCATCGCCAGATCGGGATTCTGTTTCAGCTCGGTGATGTGCCGTGCCCAGACGCCTCGCGGACGCAAGGCCTCACTCGCGAATCGGCGGATGCGTTCGGACGAAGAGCCGGTCCAGTCGGTGAGTAGCCAGATACTGTGCTCCAAGTCGGCCACTAGACGTGGTCGCGCCGCCATCCACACCCACTCTCGTACTGCAAAGTGCAGGTCATCAGCAGCAGGTTGGAGGCGAGCGAGAAGGCGTTCAACGTCCTGATTCCTGGGGTCGGCGGCGACGGCGAAACATGCCCATCCTCGGACAGTGTCGGAGGGGTGGCTGGCTAGTTGCTGGCAGGATTCAGCGGGCAAATGGTCATGCAGGGCCGTGCCGATTGCCTGCATCCTTTTGAGGATGCCCAGTGGTTGGGCGCCTGCCGCAGCCTCGGACAGTTTTGCAGGCATGTTTGGCATGACATTGTGCAATAGCGCAAAATGATCCACGGCCAGAGCCTCGGTCAAGGTACGAGATTGCTCCTGCCCACTGTTGAGAGCTTGTAGGTGCTTGTCGCTGAGCTCCGCGACACGCTTCGTGCCGCTCATGATTCTTCTCCTCGACGGACATTTCGTTGCACGGTATCCAACATCTCAAACGCGGCGTTGCGCTGATGGTTGGAGATGCCTGTGGTGAGCTGTTCCATCCACGTTGCGTAGACCGCTGACAGTTCTTGGACCAACGTCCCGCCAGCACCTGTGGCGTGGAGTGTTTGAGATCTCCGGTCTGTCGGATCCGCGGCCCGTTCCAGCAGGCCACGCTTCGTGAGCCCGTCAACGAGGCCTGTGACGGTTGCGCGAGTTACCAATATTTGGCTGGCTAGGGCCCCGGGTGTGATGCCAGGGCTGGCGTGCACTGCCAGCAATGCTGCAAACAAGCCCTCGGACAGGCCGTGCCGTGACAGCATTGTGGCGCAGGCTGCATCAATCTGGCGGGTGGTCGTCAACAGTGACATCACTAGGCGCGCTGGCTCCCCACCGCCAGTCTCCGACAGCATTAAAGTGTGTTTTGCATCCACCAAATTATTCATAAGGCGCCATACTATCAGGTGCCTTATTAGTTTGGTGGATGAGCGGTACCCCTCAGGCGCCCCAAGCAGGCGGCGGTCAAGAGAGGAAAAGCTCCGAAATGGTGGGCTCCACTGTCCGCGCACGAGGGCGGCACCCGGACGAGCCTCGTACGTCACGGGCCCTTTTGCCAGGATAGGCGCTGTGAGATTGAATGGCTGGCCGTTGATGTGGCTGGTGAATATCGCATTGGGGGCTGCTGTGCGGAGCGTAGAAATCGCTGTACAAGGTTGACAAAGTCTGGGGCAGTGGGAGTCTGGGGCGGTGGGAGAATCTTTCTGACATTCCGTTCCCCAAATGGCACTAGCGAAATGGACGCTTACCTGGCTCGGAGGCTTGACCGCCAGGTGCGTTCATTGATCGGCACGGGCTGTTTGGGCAAGTTGGACACAGGGGGTGGATTGTTCCCTGGGCCATCATCGGCCCGGCCACTTCGCGTGCGGCGGGATGGGTGTAACCACCCATCCTGCCGCGCAATCGAGCGACTCGGCACCAAATGTGATGGCACCATTTGTGTCACCCAGGTGTTCTCCATGGTTGAATCCGAAGTGCCACCGTGAAATTTGGTCCAGTCGAAAAGCTTGGTGCCTTCCAGAGCAGTCTCACCACGCGGCGCAAATGCTGTGTCGGGAGCCTTGGTGAAAGGTCTCCTGAGGGAATTTTTGGCTCTTGTGACTTTTCCGCGGGTGGGTTCACCGTGGGACCGTCACGCCGTCGGACCGTCAGGTCTTCAAACCCTTTCGCTCAGCTGGCGGGCGGTTTTTGGTGATCCATCGCTCAGATACCGGACGCGGGCCCTGTTTCCTTGTGCAGGGTGCGGGGAACTCGTGCCGGAGGGTGTGTTTCGTCGAGGATGACCCTGGGCCGTAGCGGGTGGCTTCTTGTTTCGCCGAGAATGGCCCGGAGCCGCGATATGCCACCAAGGTTGCGCCCTTCTCGCGGGCCTGCACCATTTTCGACGAAACACGGTCAGAATGCTGCGAGTGTGGCCCATTCTCGGCATGTGTTTCCAGCTCAACCTCGGCGGAGCCGCTGGGATCGGATGATCTGGCCTGTCAAGCACTGTCGGCAAGACCAGGACGGGGTGCTCTGCGCCCCTGCCGAAAACAGCCAAGGCGAAAACAACGAGGGCGAAGACAGCCAGGGCGACAGCGGCTTGAACGCTGCCAGCCGGGATAGTGGGTCCCAGGCTGAATCACCCACGAAAGAGTCACAAGAGCCGAATTCTTTCCAATTATTTGCTCGTCATTGTTGGCGTGCAGCCACCATGGAAGGCGGGTCGAGGCACCCAACCGGTGTGCCGCCGTCGTGCTTGTCCTTGAAAGGGGACGGTTACACGGGCGGCCGCTGAAATACGAGCAGGGCGTCGGCGATCAGGTCGTGGGGGTACTGGTCCCAGACTATTTCGGTGACGCCCACGGGGGTGAGGTGCTTCTCGAGCACGTGCACGCAATCGCTGATCAGGTGGGTGGTGCGGCCCATGTGGTGGATGTCGGCCATGTTCCACACCACGAAGCCGCCGGGTACAACCAGGCGCGCGCACTGGGCGGCAACGAGGCCGAGTTCGGACAGGTAGCGGCCGTAGTCGCCGTTGTTTTCCTCGTATCCGGTGAGGGGGTCGGGGTCGTGAAACGTCGAGGTCATGTACGGCGGTGAGGCGAGAATCAGGTCCACGCTGGAATCAAGCCGGGGCGGTTCAATGTTGCGGACAATCCTGAGCAGTTCCCTTGCGTCGCCCTCGACAATGCGTGCGCCGGGGATGCGTTCCTGCAGGTAGTCCGCACGATCGGGCAGCAGTTCAATGCCCAGCGCCTTGCGCCCCAAAGCGATGGCCCGTTCAAGGGTGGTGCCAAACCCTGCGAAGGGGTCGAACACCAAATCGTTCGGCTCGGAGCACCGTTCAATGACGTGGTCCGCCAAGGCTGAAAGCATGTGCACATCTTCCTCGGCGCCCGGTGGACGCTCTGCCAGAAATGTGTCGTGTGATGCAGAAAGTTGTGCATCCAGTGGGGACGTTGTGGGGTTGCTGCTGTTCAATTCTTCTCCACCTTGTTCATCATGGGAAGTGTACCCGCAGGAGTGTGGCCGTTGACTGTTTCAGTGAGCTTGTGCATTTTTAGTATTTGTATTTTACTAATACCATGTCTCGAATACAGGCCCAGCAGGACGCACAGGTCATCCGCGCGGCGTTGCCACTTCTCACCCTGACACTGATCGGGGGCCGAGAGTCATACGGCTATGAGATTCTCGAGAGGCTCGCCGAGCTTGGATTGGAGGTCAGCACGGGACTTATCTACCCCGTGCTCGCCAGGCTTGAACGGGACCAGCTCGTCACCACACGTTCCGTCGCGTCCACCAGCGGCCCGCCCCGCAAGTACTTCACACTCACCCCTCAGGGGCAGGCCGCGAAGGCTGCGGCAAGTCGGCAGTGGCAGCTTGTGTCCGCCGCCGTCAACAACGCCCTCACCTTGGAAGGACTCTCCGATGACTGATGCAATCCGCACGACGAGCAGCTCGCGGCGGTCGATTCGCGACCGTATGCGAATCGAAAGCTACCTGATTCGCCTCGAGTGGCACCTTGAAGGAATCTTGCGGGGAGCTGACCGCAAAGCCACGATCACATCCCTGCGCCAAGAACTCCTGACCGACCCGAGGGAGCTGGCCAGCGCACTCGCCGACCTCGGTCCCGCCAGCGTTCTGGCGGCTCGCTACGGGGATGAAGGGGAGCGGCGCCCACTTTGGTCGATGGGCGTCGTCATCGGGGCAATCGCGCTTCTGGCCTACTGGGCTGTGTTCCTCTCATTCACGGGAGGGATGCTCGCTGCGGTTGACAGTGCCGCGCCGGCAGAAGCGCACTCCACCTTCCTGTTCGTCGGGGTCGAAGCCTTCTCCAATGCTGAATCGATAGGTATCGGCTGGGTCAGCGGATGGGCATGGCTGGTGGTTCCGGCGACTATCGTCCTCGCCGCATTCCTCCTGGGCGCCCGAATCTGGAGAGCTTTCCGGCGCCAATGAGCTGAGGGACTTTAACTTCATACTGCAGCACGCCCCTTGACCTGGTCTGCGGTTAGTAGTCCTCCGGGACGACGGCGTGGGTGGGCCTGATGGAGTGGATGTCGAGTCCGGGATGGGCGAAAAGTGCCTTGCTGCATTCCAGGCTGGAGGCAATGAACACGCTGCGGGCGTAGATGTCCTGTCCCACACACCAAGCGCGGTCTTCGGGCCACCATCGCAGCGGACGCCGGCCAAACAGGCCCTCCTCAAGGGCCCGTGCTCCGGCTTGGACCGGGCCCGAATAGATTTTCAGCGCCGGTCGGGTGGAAAGGTGACCAACGAGTCTTCATGTGCAGCGGGATACCCGTATCCTTCCCACCCGGCGAAGAAGCACGATTCCGGGGTTTCAGTGTGACCGGCCAGCACCTGCGCCAGGGCTGTAGCAACGGTGGTTTCCCGATCACCCATGGCAGTTTCCGCCCAACGTTCGGGCAGGTGCTCGTCCGCGGCCCTCCGGTTCAAGCGAGTCGCGCAACCACAACGCCGGTGAGGGATCCACTATTCGGTGCGCCATTGTCATGCCCTCACGGTACCCGTGATGCCATGAATCCGGCCGGAGCGTCACACCGAACCATGCGGAGCCGTGCCGAGATGTGAAAATCCTTGCTCGAAGGCGGAACGCAGCATCCATTCCGGCCAAGGAAGGTCGGCAGCGTGCGATGCTTCTTCGATGCTGTGCCCCGCCGCACGGGAGCCTCGAATCGCGTCGGCAACGCCATGCAGGGCAGATGTCTGCCGCATGGCGAACGCCCGGTCAACCACTTGACCATGTCCCGGAACAATGAGGTCGCCTGGCCGCAGCCCAAGAAGAACTTCGTCCAAGGCAATTGGCCAGTCAAGCGGCCAGCTGCCTGACCCGAACATGGGAGGGCCTGACTCCTCAACCAGGTCCCCGAGCAGCCACACCCTGGCGTCCGGCACGACGACTGCCAGATCCGTGTCGGTGTGGCCCCGGGAAATTGGCATGCACGTGATGTCACGGCCGCTCGAGGTCAGTGTCATGGACTGGTCGATTAGGACGGTGGGAATGGTCAGCAGAACCTTTTCCCATTGCTTGTCGGGTTCGCAAGCCGGGTCGGCCTGCCACGCTGCCAGGCGTGGACCCTCGAAATCGGCGTAATGGGAGGGTATCCGGTGGTGTCCAAAGATCGGCACCCCAAGGTTGGCAAAAACGGAATTGCCGAAACTGTGATCGTAATGCGCATGGGTGTTGATGACGGCAACGACCGGCATATTGAATCTCTGCGCCACATCATCCATGAGCTCCTGTGCCTCTGCCGGTGAACCTTGAGTATCGACTATGGTCACCCCGTTCGGCCCGACGATGGCCGCAACGTTGAGGTCTCCTGCTTCATACCGCTTCACAAAGACGCCGGCGCCCAGGTCTGTCCATGACATGTTCTTGATACTACTTCGGCCGGGTTGGACATGTCCTTGGCGGCAGAGACTTGTTGCCGGGTCAGCAAGGTGAACCCAACCAAGCACGACGACGGGGCTTTTGTACCGCCGTCGTCCTTGCTGCCGCGCTGTGACTCCCAGCGTTCCTTTGGCATCTGACCGGAAGCAGTCTGATGCCAGGACTCCACCACAATTTCGAGGGAACGCCGCCATGGCTGCTCGAATTGACCTGAGCATCTCGCTGGATGGTTTTGTCACGACGACCGACGCGACTTCGAAGAGTCCATTTGGGCTGGATTGGGGCCGCCTGGTTGAGGCTTACACGACCACCTTCAGGTCCGTCAATGCCAGCCCGGAAGAAGCTCTTGCACTGTCGCGCCAGGCGGCGGGTGGCAAGGACATCCGTGTTGGCGGCGGCCCCACCACTGCGCGCGACTTCCTCAGCGCCAGGCTGGTCGACCAGCTGCACGTTGGGGTCCCCCCGATCCTGCTCGGTCGAGGGATGCGGCTCTGGGACGATCTTCGCGGGTTGGAAAACGGCTGCACCGTCACACGTGAGACCGCCGAAAGCGGCACCATTCACCTCAGCTATCGCCGCTAGTACGGGAACCCGGTGATTCGGCCGGACCACTGATTGAGCGGGCCCAGGCGCAATCGTTTGAGTGGAAACACGCGCCCGGTCTGCTCGAGTTGCCGGATTGATGCGGCGCCGGAACATGGCACCGGCATGTAGCTTTTAACCATGACTAAACGCGTCGGACAACTTGCCTCCATCTCACTTGACTGCCCGGATACGGACCTGCTGGCAGCCTTCTACTCCCGGCTTCTGGGGCTCACGGAGGCCTTCGCCACCCCGGACTGAGGAGTCATCGCATTGGCGGGGGCCGGGCCGATGCTCACCCTGATGCGCGTCGAGCACTTCGTCCCTCCTGCCTGGCCGGAAGGCCCCCAACAGCAGCAACTCCACCTCGATATCGCAGTGGAGGAACTGGACCCGGCAACCGAAGCCGCCTTGGCCATGGGCGCCACTGCCGCCGAATTGCAGCCAGCCCCTGGCCAATGGAGGGTGCTGCTGGACCCGGCCGGACACCCGTTCTGCCTCACGGCCGTCCGCCCGGACTGAGGATCCCCCACCTGTGACGTTGCCATAAACCGACGCCGGACCCGACCGCCTGGCCGGTGTGCCGCCGTCGTGCTTGTCCTTGAAAGCCGCCACAACCGGGGCCGCCGCGGTAACGCGTCGACCAAGACAAGAATGGATCAGGGGACACACCTCGTGCGTCCACGAGTGGTGGATGGTGTGGGGCAGGATGGTGCGGTGACCACCCATGGCGAGCAACTCTTTCTGGCCCATATCCAAAAGAACCCGATCAACAGGCAAATACTGCAACTGGCGCCGCTTCTGGGCGTCTCGGACTGGTGGTTGACCGCCGGGGCACTGTTCCAGACTGTTTGGAACGTGTTGGACGGCAGGGATCCACAAGCGGGCATCAGGGACTATGACCTGTTCTATTTTGATGACGACACCTCTTATGAGGCGGAAAACGCGGTCATCGTCCGGGCGAGGGAACTGTTCAAGGACTTGGACGCCGACGTCGAAGTCCGCAATGAGGCCCGTGTGCATCTTTGGTATGAGGAGCACTTCGGCGTACCTGCTGCGCCCTTCACCGACACCGCTGATGCTGTAGATCATTTCGCCGCCAAGACCTGCTGCTTCGCCGTCACCTCAGACGGGCTGGGCAACCTCACAAGCTACGCACCGCACGGCTACGAGGAGCTGTTTGCGCGGAGGGTGGTGCCGAATCCGGTGCTGGCACCCCGGGAGGTTTACGAGATGAAGACCAAACGATGGAGTGCGGAATGGCCGTCGTTGTCGGTGCAACCTTGGCCCACGGACGTGCCCTGACGGCAATGCCGCCAGGGAAATCTTCAGGAATACCGCCACAGATTGGCACGGCGAAACCCTGTTGGTGGCCACTAGTTCCTCGGTAGAGTGACAGGCATCAGCCCCAACCGGCCCACGGCAGGAGAAGTGACATGACACAGTACCTGATCTCGGTAGGCCACGACACGGCCGAGGCACCCACCACGGAGACCATGGATCCGGCCGTGATCCAGCCGATACTGGACGCGGTCGATGCCTTCAACGACAGACTCCGTACAGCGGGCGCTTGGGTCTTCGCGGGAGGCTTGAACCCCATCCAGACGGCCACCACGGTCGACAACACCGGTGCCACGCCGGTCGTGACCGACGGACCATATGCCCCGTCCACGGAATATCTCGGCGGGTTTTGGGTCATCGAGGTCGCCGACCTCAACGCCGCATTGGAGTGGGTCAAGGACGCCTCCAAGGCGTGCGCGGGACGGGTAGAGGTTCGCGCTTTCCAGGACGAACCCGGCTAAACGGAAACCCGTCCGGAAGCCTGTGTGAGGCGTCGCCAGGGGTTGCCCTGGTCTGGCATTACGAGTTGGGCAGGAGCCGGGTACGCCCGTGCTTCAGGGCGACTGTGGGCCTGTCGACTGCTTGAGCCGATGCCGACGTTCCGACGTCGGAGAACGAACCCCACCCGCCGTACAGTGTGAGGGCCGTTGCGGCCGCTTCCCGGAGACCGCACCTGTCCGTGACATCAATGAATAACTCAGAAAACCATTCCGCGGCGTGGTTCCGCTGCACGTCGTGCTCTGATTTGGCAACGGCGCGGACTTCCGCAATTGCTGCGACGATTTCTTCCCGGACAGCTTCACCGGTGGGTCTCTTGCTGATCATGATTCAAGCCTGCGGACATCACCTTCGGGTGCACAGCCGCTGCCCCTGCATCACGGACAGCTGGGTTGCCGGGCGTAAGGTGGCTCCATGATCCTTCCCGCAGTTCGTGACCCGCGGCTTGTGAGTATTCAACGGGGTGGGACGCTCACCGAAACCGACCACAGGCTTCTGGCAGTGTGGGCGGCCAGCTGCGCCGAACACGTGCTGCCCCTGTTTGAAGAATCTCATGGCGCGGACACTCGTCCCCGGGACGCGATCGAAGCGGCGCGGGCGTGGTCTCGCGGCCAGGCGACGATGATGGCGACGCGGGCGATGGGTGGTCACGCCATGGGTGCCGCTCGGCCCTTGCGCGGTGGCGCACGCTTTGCGGCGTACGCGGCCGGCCAGGCGGCCTGCGTTGCCCACGTTCCTGAACACGACCTCGGTGCCGCTGCCTACGCCATCAAGGCGGTTCAGGCCGCGGCACCCCGGGGCAAGGAAAATGAGGCAGGCCGGGCAGAGCGCAACTGGCAGCGCAGGCAGATTCCCCGCAGTCTTTGCGACCTCGTCCTCGAAGACCAAGCCCGCCGCAACGACATTTGCTGGTCTGTGTTCAGTGATTGACGCATGGGCCCGCTCACGGTGGCCGGCACGCATGCCCTATCTTCAGGCGGTGAGGGGTGTGAGCACTTCAATCCGATTGCCGAAGGGATCACGGCAATGGAACCGCTCGTAACCTTCAAAGGTGTACCTTTCTACCCATGACTGTTCCAGGCCCGCCGACTGAATTCTGTCTGCGAGGCCCTCCAATTCTGCCGTGGAGGCCACCACAAACCCGGGGTGGGTCTTTTGGGCCGGACTGAACCCGGAGTCGACGCCCACGTGGATTTCCGCCACGACGGACGCGCCCTCGAATGACCGGAACCAACAGCCGCCGCGGCCGGCCAGCGATGGCGGTTTCTGAACCTCTGTCAGCCCCAGAACCTGGCCGTAGAACAACCGGGCCTGGTCTTCCCCGCCTTTGGGAATCGAAACTTGAACGTGATGCAATCTCATGGGTTCTCCTGCCTTTTCGATTTGTTTCGACTCTACAACCACCCCGATTGGGCCCGCTGTTCATGGTGACCGACCCGGCGTTGTGCTTCGTCCACCCGGCGGCCAACCAGCATGCATATCCCCGCGAACCCGGATGCCCAGCGGACAAGAATTTATCGCCATCGAGCTACTCGGACGTGGGAGGTCGGGCGTGGCGGAAGGGTCCCATGCCGACGAGGCCCCCGACGAACGTGGCCTGGCCTACCCTGCCGAACCACATGAGCTGCGGCTGGACGACGGGCGCTGGCTCGGTCACGAGTGGTTCCGGTGGGGTACCCGGGCGGTCACTTCCTCGCTAGGCTTTGGTCATGGACGGCAATGAAAAGATGCAACGGATCTACCCGCAAGGCGTGCCCTGTTGGATTGACACCGAGCAGCCGGACGTCGACGCGGCAGCCGCGTTTTACGGCGGAATGTTCGGCTGGACATTCGAGAACGCCATGCCGCCGCAAGCACCCGGCCGCTACCTGATTGCCAAGCTCAACGGCCAGGACGTCGGCGGGATCGCCAGCACCGACAACGGCGCCGGGGCGTGGAACACCTACATTGCCGTCGACGACGCCGATGCTTCCGTGCCGCGGCTCGTGTCTGCCGGTGCCACGGTTCAATCGGCTCCCGCCGATGCGGGAGAGGGTGGCCGGGGTGCGGTGTTGACCGATCCTGAAGGGGGGGAGTTCCGCATCTGGCAGGCCAGGCGCCGCCCGGGGTCGCAGGTGGCCAACGTGCCCGGTTCCTGGAATTTCAGCGACCTCCACACCTTCGACCCCGGCGCGGCGACGGCGTTCTATGGCGGCGCCTTCGGCTGGCAGGTCGATGACCTTGGCTTCGGGCTGCTGATCCGCAGGCCCGGCTATGGAGACCATCTTGAGGCGACCATTGATCCCGGCATCAGGGCGCGGCAGGCGAATGTTGCCACACCCTCCGGTTTCGAGGATGCGATTGCGTGGATTGTTGACGCGGCCCCCGCCGAACCGGCGCGCTGGCACGTTTCGTTCACAGTGCAGGACCGGGACCGGGCGGTGGCTGCCGCCGAGCGGCTCGGCGCCAGCATCCTCAGCCAGAGCGACGACTATTGGACCCGCACGGCACTGATCCGGGACCCCCAAGGTGCCGAGTTCACCGCCAGCCAGTTCATGCCCCCGTCTGGCTGAGGTGGGCCACGTCGACGACGCTAGGCCGGCTTAAACGTTTCGGGAGTCAACGCCGACCTTGATCCAGTATGCGAGTTCCTCCTCGTCCTGAAGTCTGTGAAAGGGAACGGTGAGCCATCTCGTGCCCATCGGCCTGTCACTGCCCATGTTTGCCGGTTCGCCTCCCCGTCGAATGAGCTCGTTGTACGCTGCGGGATCTGTGTGCACGAGCAGGTCGCCGTTGCGACGGACGGCGACCGCCAGTCGTTCATCCACCATGAACGACTGTCCGCCGAACATCCGCAATTCACGCACGTTCTGCCACGGGGCCATGAGTTCCAGGACCCTGCCGGCAAGGGCGTCGCGCGGGGTCGGTGCGTCGGTGGTCACCGTCCGCCTTTGGCGATGTAGTCCTGGCCGTCGTTGTGGAGGTGGAGCGTGTCGATTACGCCGTCGAGGTACGTGAAAAATTCGGCGAACCGGACCATGCCGCCGGGCATCTCGGCGTCGTACAGGACAGCGGAGGCATTCCCGTCGTGAACCTCGCGGACCACGGTGAGGCTGCGGACGGTCGAGACAAAGCCGGCCACGCCGTGCAGGAAATCTTCAGTTGAATTCGGACGGTGGCCTGCCAGGGAGCCCGTGAAGTCGAGGTGCTCCGACAATAACGTGCGGAGCCCCTGTCCTTCACCGAACGAGGCAGCCCCCGCAGTGAGAAATTGGTAGTACGCCTGCAACACTTGCGGTGCTGACGTTGAGACGATGTTGCCCATGGGCCGCTCCCTTGATTACGGATACACACTGAATATGAAACGACCGCCACGTATTGTCAAGGCGTCTACGGGCCCTGCTTTCCGTGGGCAACCCGGGCGAGCTAGGGCTGCCGGAAACAGCCACAGCCGACGGCGGGCCTCACCACCTGGACGGGGACCCGCCGTCGGGCCTCACCACCTGGACGGGGACCCGCCGTCGGGCCTCACCACCCGGACGGGGACCCGCCGTCGGGCTTCCATTGCGGAATATAGGTGGCGGCCAGCCCCTCGCTGCCCCGGGCCAGCAGCGTGACGTCGGCGCCCACCAGGACCAGGCCCGCGCCGGCATCCAGGTAATGCCGGGCCGCGCCCTCCGCGAACGCGTTGACGCCCACCGGTTTGCCCGCCGCCTTTGCCGCCGCAATGCAATGATCGACGGCGGCCAGGACCGCAGGGTCTTCCTGCGCCCCCAGCAGGCCCATGGAGGCGGCGAGGTCGGCGGGGCCGAGGAAGATGGCGTCGACTCCGTCCACGGCCAAAATGTCCGCGACGTTTTCCACGGCCTGCGCCGACTCGATCTGCACCATCACGGTGATGGTCTCCGAAGCCCGCTCCACATAGTCCGGGATGCGGTTCCAGCGGGAGGACCGGGCCAGGGCCGCACCCACGCCGCGCACGCCCCGCGGCGGGTAGTGGGCGGCGGCCACCGCAGCCTCGGCGTCGGCAACGCTGTGGATCATGGGGACCATGAGCGACTGGA
Source organism: Arthrobacter sp. PAMC 25486 (assembly GCF_000785535.1). NCBI lineage: Bacteria > Bacillati > Actinomycetota > Actinomycetes > Micrococcales > Micrococcaceae > Arthrobacter > Arthrobacter sp. PAMC 25486. The sequence goes on from NZ_CP007595.1 coordinate 3,299,769, forward strand.
CACCCAGGTCCAGGTACTGCTTGATGATGACGGGGTCGTTGACGGGCGGGCGCACCACGGCCATGACGGGGTAGCTGCGCACAGCCTGCAACTGGGCGAGGATGCTCTCGAGCCCGTTGGGGCCGTGCTCGCCGTCGAGCAGGACCACATCCAGGCCGGAACCGGCGCAAAGCTCGGCCATGAGCGCACTGCCCGAGGATACCCACATGCCCACGAGCGGGCGGGTGGCGGCGGCGAGCGCGTCCTTGAGCGACGGGTCGGGGGTCACGTGAAGTGGCATGTGATGGTTCCCAGCTGTCCGTAATCGGCAAAAATGGTGTCGCCCGCACTGACCCACAGAGGACTGGTGAAGGAGCCGGAGAGGATGAGTTCGCCCGCCTCGAGCGTGTCCCCGTGGGCGGCGAGCTTGTTGGCCAGCCACGCCACGCCGTGCGCGGGGTGGCCCAGCACGCCGGCCGCCACCCCGGTCTCCTCCACGGTGTGGTTGCGGTAGAGAATGGCGGCCACCCAGGGAAGGTCGACGGCGTCCGGGCGCACCGGGGTGCCACCCACCACCATGGCGCCCAGGGCGGCGTTGTCGCTGATGGTGTCAACTATGGTGCGCCCCTCCATCTCAATCCTTGAATCAAGGATCTCCAGGGCCGGGGTGACGTATTCGGTGGCGCGCAGAACGTCGAAGAGGGTGGCATCCGGGCCACTGAGGTCCTCCTTGAGCAGGAAGGCCAACTCCACCTCGACCCGGGGACGGGTGTAGTGCGACCACTCCAACGTGGTGCCTGATTCCAGGACGGCGTCCTTGAAAATGACGCCGTAGTCCGGTTCCGTGATGCCGGTGGCGCGCTGCATGGCCTTGGAAGTCAGGCCGATCTTGTGTCCGCCCAGCACGCGTCCTTCAGCTTCGCCGCGCCCGCGCCACAGGCGTTGCACCCGGTAGGCGTCCTCGACGGTCATGCCGGGATATCTGGTGGTCAGTAGGGGTACCGGTGTTCTGGTCAGGGCGGCTTCGACGAGCTCGTCGGCAATGCTGGCGATGGTTTCGTCATCAAGCATGGTGCGTCCCCCTCACAGCTGTCCGCCCAATTTGAAGCCCTTGTTTCCGTTGTCGCCGTGGTTGGAAGGAGCGCCGCGGGTGTAGGAGAAGCCGTCGGCGCCGACGGTGACCGCCTGCTCGGACGCCCCCTCTGGGGAGGTGACCGGCTGGGGCCTCCCGTCCAGGTCCAACACGAGCGAGGCTTCGGTGTACCAAGATGGGACCACGGGATTGCCCCACCAGTCACGGCGCTGGTTGTCCTGGACATCCCAGCTGATGACGGGATTGTCGGGATCGCCCGTGTAGTAGTCCTGCGTGTAGATCTCAACCCGGTGGCCATCCGGGTCCAGGATGTACAGGTAGAAGGCGTTGGAGACGCCGTGCCGGCCCGGTCCGCGTTCGATCCTGTCGGAGATGCGCAGGGCACCCATCTTGTCGCAGATTGCGATGATGTTGTGCTTTTCATGCGTGGCGAACGCCAAGTGGTGCATGCGGGGGCCGTCGCCTTGGGTCAGTGCGGTGTCGTGGACCGTCTGCTTGCGGTGCATCCAGACCGCGTAGGTGGTGCCGTCGGCGTCACGAATGTCCTCGGAAACACGGAAGCCCAGAGCCTCCAGATACTTCTGGCCGCGCGAGACATCCGGGGTGACCTGGTTGAAATGGTCCAGCCGGACCAACTCGCCAGCCGTGTAAAGGTCGTAACGTTGGGTCAGCCGCTCCACATGAGCGGCTTCGTAAAAGAACTCGTAGGGGAAGCCCAGAGGGTCCTGCACCCTGACGGCGTCGCCAATGCCCCTGACGAAGCCACCCCTGCGCCGCTCGGTGCGGCAGCCCAGCTGCTCGTAATACGCCTCGGCAGCGTCGACGTCGGCCGGTGTCCGCACCCGGAATGCGGCCACGGCTGCCGCGGCCACGGGGCCCCGCCGCAGCACCAGGTTGTGGTGGATGAACTCCTCCAAGGTGCGCAGGTAAATGCTATCCGCGTCCTCGAACGTGACGTGCAGGCCCAACAGGTCCACATAAAACTCGCGGGACTTGGCAAGGTCGGTGACCACCAGCTCCATATAGGCGCAGCGCACAATATCCGGCGGCGGGATGCTCGGGGTGGGGATGAGGTGGCTCATGACGCCCCAAACCGCGGGGTGTGCACGGTGCCCAGCGTGATGTGCACGGCCTGCTGGTCGGTGTAGAAGTCGATGGAGCGGTAGCCGCCCTCGTGGCCCAGCCCCGATGCCTTGACGCCGCCGAACGGGGTGCGCAGGTCCCGCACATTGTGCGAATTCAGCCACACCATGCCGGCCTCCAGATTCTGGGCGAAGGTGTGGGCGCGGGCCAGATCGTTCGTCCACACATAGGCGGCCAAGCCATACTTGACGCCATTGGCCAAAGCCAGCGCCTCGCCGTCGTCCGCAAAGGGGGCGATGGCAACCACGGGGCCGAAGATCTCTTCCTGGAAGATCCGCGCGTCGGGCCTCACGTCGGCAAAGACGGTGGGCGCCACGTAGTTGCCGGTGTCCAGGCCCGCGGGGCGCCCGCCGCCTGCGAGCAGGCGGCCCTCGGACTTGCCGAGCTCCACATAGGACATGACCTTGGCGTAGTGCTCGGGGTGCACCAGCGCGCCCACCTCCGTGGCGGGGTCGTGGGGGTCGCCCACCACAATGTTCTTGGCCCGGGCGGCGTACTTCTCACAGAACTCGTCGTAAATGCTGCGCTCCACCAAGATGCGCGAGCCGGCCGTGCAGCGCTCGCCGTTCAGCGAGAAGACGCCGAACAGGGCTGAGTCGATCGCGGCGTCGAGGTCGGCGTCGGCAAAGATCACGCAGGGGCTCTTGCCGCCGAGCTCCATCGACAGGCCCTTCAAGCTGTCTGCGGCGTTGCGGAAGATGGTCTGGCCCGTGGTGGTTTCGCCGGTGAAGGAGATCAGCGGGACCCCGGGGTGCTTGACCAGGGCGTCGCCGGCGTCGTCGCCGAGGCCGTTGACCAGGTTGAACACGCCCTGTGGCAGGTCTGCCTCCTCGAAGATACCGGCCCACAGCGAGGCCGACAGCGGGGTGAACTCGGCCGGCTTCAGCACCACGGTGCAACCGGAGGCAAGTGCCGGCGCCAGCTTCCAGGACTCGAGCATGAACGGCGTGTTCCACGGCGTGATGAGCCCGGCCACGCCGACAGGCTTGCGGTTGACGTAGTTGAGCTGGGCGCCGGGCACCTTCATGGCGTCATCGACCTGGGCCACCACGAGGTCGGCGAAGAAGCGGAAGTTCTCCGCCGCCCGCTGTGCCTGGCCGCGGGCCTGGGTGATGGGCAGGCCGGTGTCGAACGTTTCCAGCTCGGCCAGCTTCGTTTCACGGGTTTCGATGGCGTCTGCGATCTTGTTCAGGATCCGGGCTCGCCCGCGGGCTTTCAAGTGCGGCCACAGCCCGTCCTTGAACGCCCTGGTGGCGGCTGCCACGGCCAGGTCGATGTCCGCCTTCTGCCCGGCTGCGGCCGTGGCGTAATTGCCGTTGGACACCGGATCCAGCACATCAAAGGTCTCCCCTCCCGCCGAATCCACGTGCCGGCCGTCGATGTAATGCTGGATGTGGTGGGGGAGATCTTCCGGGATGAAGTGGCCGGTCATGGGGTGTCCGCTCCTTCTGCTTGGCCTTCTTGGTTTGCACGGCCTGGCATTGCGGCCGCCCAGTCCGTGAACCGGGCCCGCCACCGATCGTCCAGGGGGAACAGGCCTTCCACGCTGTGGCCCTGTACGACCATCTCGGCGATGAACGTTTCCTCGTGTTCCTGGGTGATGGCGGCGTCCACCACTTCTTCCGCGTACGACGGCGGGATGACCAGCAGTCCGTCAGCGTCGCCGACAATGATGTCGCCTGGTTGGACGGTGGCTCCGCCGCAGGAAATGGTCACGTCCGTGTCCCACGGGATGTGCCGCCTGCCCAGGACGGCAGGGTGGGCGCCGGCGTGGAAGACGGGCAGGTTCAGGGCCGCTATCTCAGCAATGTCGCGGACACCGCCGTCCGTCACAACGGCTGCGGCACCGAGGACCTGGGCACGCAGGGCCAGGACGTCACCCAAGGTTCCCGCGCTGGGATCACCGCGGGCCTCCATGACCAGCACCTCGCCGTCGTGCAGGGAATCGATGATGCGCTTCTGGGCGTTGAAGCCGCCGCCGTGCTCTGGGAACAGGTCCTCGCGGTTGGGCACGAAGCGCAGGGTACGGGCCCGGCCGGCGATGCGCAGGCCGGGCTGGGTGGAGGCCAGGCCGTCGATGCTGACGTTGTTCAGGCCGCGGCGGCGCAGCTGGGAGCTGAGGGTGGCAGTGCCGACGCTGGTCAGTTTGCGCCGGAGTTCAACGCTGAGGCCGGCGGTGGAATGCTCCTTGGGGGGAGGGGCCGTGGTGGGAAGGTCCTGGGCTGGCTGGTTCCGGGGTGGGAGGGCGGCGGCTTCCGGGGAACCCCAGGCGTTTATGCGGTCGGCATCGGTGGCCCGGGGGACGTTGCCGTAGGCGGCCATCGGGGTGCGGTCCTGCACCACAGTGGTGCGCAGCCTGCCGGTGGACAAGCCCGATTCAGGGTCAGCAACTTCAACCTCGATCACATCGCCCGGCACGGCAACGGAGGAACCGGCGGGGGTGCCGGTGAGAATGACGTCGCCAGGCTCCAACGTCATCAGCTGGGACAGGTCCGCCACGATTTGGCTGAACGGGAACAACAGCCCTGCACTGCCGTCCTCCTGGACAAGTGCCCCGTTGAGCCACGTCCGGATGTACAAGGCAGTTGGGTCAACGGCGTCGGCCGGGATGAGGCCAGGGCCGAGCGGGGTGAATCCGTCGCCGGACTTGGAGCGGAGGTTGGAGCCCTTGTCAGCATATTTGAGGTCGTACACGCCGAGGTCGTTGGCTGCCGTGACGTGCCGAACGTGGGACCAGGCATTCTCCGGGCTGACCCGGCGGGCGGGGGTTCCGATGATCAGTGCGATCTCACCTTCGAACGCCAGCAGTTCGCAGCCGTCGGGTCGTTCAACGTCCGCGCCGGACAGGCTCAACGAGGAAGTGCCCTTGAGGAAGTAGGACGGCAGGTCGGGGGTGCGGCCGCGCTGTTCGGCGCGGGAGCGGTAGGCCACATGGACGGCCATGACCTTGCCGGCCGCCTTGAATGTGCCTGCTGAGACCTGTTCCACGAAACACCCCGGTTTGACGGTTGCCGTTGACTGTTGCTGCGGCCAGGTGTGGTCGCGGCGGTGACACCACGGTCCTTTCAGCCCGCGGGCGGGGGACCATGTACGCTCAAGCTTCCGCCGCCACCGCCGCCGCGTCAACCAAGGCGGGCTGGCCGGGCGTCCGCCAAGACTGCGGTGCTAACCTCCAAACTAGAGAACGCGCGGCGGGAGGCACCATGACAGCAGCACATAAATCGGACTGGTGGGACAGGTTCTTCTACGTCGCCATCATCGTCAAGGGCCTTGACGGCGTCCTGGAACTGTTGGGCGGCGCACTCCTGCTTTTTGTCGCCCCGGACAAGATCAAGCAGCTGGCCACCCTCATCACACAGCCGGAACTGACTGAAGATCCGGACGACTTCATCGCCAACCACATCCTCCAGGGGGCCGCCGGACTGACCGGCCATGTGGTGCTCTTTGGTGCCATCTACCTGCTGGCACACGGCATCGTGAAGGTCGTCCTCGTCATCGCCCTGCTGCGCCAAAAACTGTGGGCCTACCCGTGGATGATCGCAGTCCTGATCATCTCCATCCTGTACCAGTTCTACCAACTGAGCGTGACGCCATCGGCCGGCCTCGTGGCGCTGACGGTGTTCGATATCCTGATAGTGGTGCTCACCTGGCACGAATACCGCCGGCACCGGGCGCGAAGGATAGGGGCAGCATGAAGATTCTCATCGTTGGGGCAGGGGCTACTGGCGGCTATTTTGGTGCCCGGCTGGCCGATGCCGGGCGGGATGTGACGTTCCTGGTCCGCGAGCAGCGCGCGGCGTTCCTGCAGCAGCGCGGGCTGCGGGTTGCCGGCCTCGAGCAGGAGCTGCGCATCGAGCCAAAGGTGCTCACGGCGGGGGCGCTGGGTGAGGTGTTCGACGTCGTTCTTCTCACCGTGAAGGCTGCCGGGCTTAAAAGCGCGATCGCCGACCTTGCCCCGGCGGTGGGGCCCGATACGTTGATCGTGCCGTTCCTGAACGGGCTGGCGCACATGGATGCGCTCGCGGCGGCATTTGGCGCGGACAAGGTGCTGGGCTCGGTGGTGCACTTGGTGGGCACCATCAACGGCGACGGCGACATTGCGATCTTGCAGCCGCTGGCGCGGTGGACCCTCGGCGAGCAGGGCGGCGGCACTTCCGCGCGGTTGGAGCGGCTCCTGGCCGCGATTTCGGTGCCCGGAATTGATGTCATCCCAGCGCCCAGCGGCCTGGATGCGATGTGGCAAAAGTGGGTGTTCATCGTTGCGGCGGGTGTGGTGACCTGCCTGATGCGCGGGCCGGTGGGCGACATTGCTGCGGCGGATGGGGGAGCGGCCTTCGTTGCCGACGTCGTGGCTGAGACTGCAGCCGTGGCGGCAGGCGCGGGATTTGAGGTGCCCGCTTCGGAGCAGGCCAACACCTTGGAGTTTCTGACCCAGCCGGGTTCTTCTTTCACGTCCTCGCTGTACCGGGATGTGACGGCCGGGCTGCCCAATGAGGGCGAGCACATCGTCGGCGACTTTGTCCGCCGGGCCCGCGCACTGGGTGTTGCAACACCGCTGATTGACCTGGCGCTGCTGCAGCTGAGGGTGCACGGGGTGGGTGCGGGTGCGGCCCGGCGCTAAATTCCAGTCAGCAAATCGTTGGTGTTGGTGCCCGCGCCTGGCCCAATGACTTTGACGGTGAAGTCCTCTTTGAACATTTCCGCGACATCTACACGGTATGCAGGGGGAACCTCGATGCGTTCATCAACGGTGACGAGTCCTTCCATGGCCCAGAGCCGGACGTTTTTGGCCATTTCAAGCAAATCGGGGTGCGCTGTCTCTGGTGATTCAAGCGCGGAGATCAGCATGGCTGCCTTCGGCGGCGTCTCAGAGGCGCACTGGACGAGGAATGAGGTCATGTCCAAATGCCAGTCGTCAAGCTGGCCCGGCTCGGAACCGGCAAGGGTTGAATTGAAAATGAAGTGGTCCAGTAGATCTCCGACGGCAAGCGCCATGCGTTCCGCATCGGCCAAACAGCCTGCTCCCTTGCTGCTCACAAGAACTCGGTTGTTCTTGAACTCGATGAGCCCGGACTCGACGAGAAGCCCCCAGTAGAGGTTGAATCTGGTAATGAGGTCATCCTCGAGTTCATCGGCGGTGGCCGACGAACGCCTGGCCACATCCAGTGAGCCGCCTCCGCTGTGGCTGAGTGCAGCGAATGCTGCCGGCTGATCCTTTTTGAAAATGCGCGACTTGGCCGTCAGGCTCTTGCCCCCGCCAATCCACATCAGCAAGGCCTCGGCGTTCTTCCATAAGGGCGACGCCCGTACGGTTCCCAGGACCAGCTCCCTGCTCAGTTCAGGAACAAAAATGTCAGAGAGTTCGAACTCCTTCGGATCAAGCCAGTCCGGGTCAGGCCGCAAAGAATCCAAGTTCAATTCGGTGCCTGGAGCCAGACCAGGCCACTCGGGTTGTTTCAGGGTCTCTTGCAATGCCATTACTTCGTGCATGGTTCCCGTCCAAAGCGCTGACTCAACCAGGTATTCAATGAAATCGCGTATGCCACTGCGCAATGCAAACGTCGCCTGAGGATTGATGCTTGCAGCCGTTTCTATGACTTCATCCACAGCGTCAGGCATCAAGGATCGGAAGTCGGCCTGCGGGTCACATATTAGATAAGCGCCAATGAAATCGTCAAGGATCATCAAGGAGATATCGATGGACTGATCGCCGCGGTGTTTGCCGGACAGCCATAAGGCGAACCCCCGTCTCAGGGTTTCCATCGACCGTTTCACGCGCGCCTCGTCCAGTGACGCTACATGTGCGCCACCGGTATTGGCTGCTGCTTTCGCGGGGTTGCCGAAACGGGATTTCTTGGACTTGCTGGACTTCTTGGCCACAGGGTTCCTTGCGGTCAGGGGACGAATCACTTAACCGTAGCCGCCAAGAGCGGGCGCCGAAAATTGTCAAGCTGTGTGGAGTCACTAGGCTATTTTTTGGGGTTCTTCGGGTTTGGGGAGGTTGATCCCTACGTGTTGGGCTGGGGCTGGTGTGGTGGGTCGTTGGCGGAACCTTCCTGGGTTTTGTTCGTAGTATTCCTGATGGGTTTTGTCACGTTGGTTCCAGAGCTCTTTCCAGGATCCGTCGTGGACTTGTGCTGGTGAGAACAAGGCGATGCCGGAGTGTTTATGGTCGGTGCTGTACCAATGCACGTAGTCGGTGAGGTACTCTCTGGCGGCCTCGAGGCTTTCGAAGATTCGCGGGTAGTTGGGCCGGTATTTCATGGTCCGGAAACCAGACTCACTGAAGGGATTGTCGTTGGAGACGTAGGGCCGGTTGAAGGTGAGTTCCACGCCGTGGGCGGTGAGCGCGTCACGAAGCAGGTGTGACTTCATGGCAGGGCCCGAATCCGCATGGACCACTTGCGGGGCGCCGTACCGGGCGATGGCGGCCTCGAACATCTTGACGGCGAGGTGGTCCGCCTCGCGTTCCTCGATCCGCCAGCCGACGATCTCCCGGGAGTAGATATCCATGATGGAGTAGACCTTGAAAACCGTTCCCTGCCACTTGGAATAGACGTCGGTGATGTCCCAGGACCAGACCTGGCAGGGGCCGGTGGCCTTGAGAACGGGCTTCTCAGCGGTGCCGCGTTTGCCGCCGCGTTTGGTCGGGACTGTGGGGCGTGCGTTCTGGTCCTCGTACTCTGCCGCGATCCGCCACCAGGTGCGGCGGGAGGCGATCATTACCCCGTTGTCCCAGGCCGTGGCGAAGGAATGATCCACGGAGTTGTTCTTCTCCCAGCCGGCCAGGATGAACTCAAGAATCCAGTCCTGATGGATGGTGCTGATCCGGCTTTCATAGGCCCGGTCCCCCTGGTGGATGGGGTTCTGGACGCCTGGGCGGGGATTGAACCTGTAGTGCCAGGTCCCACGCGATACACCCGCAAGTTTCAGGGCCGTCCGCTGGGAACCGGTGACCTCTTTCAGCTCCAGGACGAGAGTGTTCTCAGCGGCTATGAACGCTTCTGAGCGCTCGTCGGGGGCGTATCGGGCTCTGGCACGTTCAACTCGTGCAAGAGCCCTATAGCTTTTCCCAGTGCTGAATTTGACCCTTCTAGCTCAGCAATACGCTTCTGGAGTTTTTCGACTTCGACACGATGGGCGGCTATCTCTTTCGCGCGTGCTTTTTCAAACGCGGAGAGTTCACGATTTGTTGGGACCATACCTCCATGCTCTCGCGGAATCAGGCCCCGGTCGATATCTCCCTGGACCACCATCGTGCGCCATCTGCGGAAGATCCATTCGGAAATCGAATGCGAGGCAAGCCACTCCCTCCGTGACCCATGCGGCTGCAAATAGTACTCATGCACGAACTCACGGATCTCTTCACGGGTAAATCCCTTGTTATCAACGGCCACGGTCGGCTCCTTCAATCAACGGTTAATGAGTGACTCACAACCAGCTTGACGCAGAGGGCGCGTTGGCCAAAAGTGCCCCGTATGTGATGGAGCGTTGGTTGGGCGTTGCCTGTGAGGGGCTTGTTGCCTCGAGTTCTGACCTTAGCGTCCGGATGCGCGCCTGCAGTCATACATCTCGACGCTAAGGTCAGAACGCGATGTTTAAGGTCAGAATTCGATGCCGTCCGTCAGCCGCACCCGCCTGTAGAATGCGCTTGCCTGGCCACAGCGAAGGGTGGGCAGGTGCGCCCGCCCGGCCCGCGCCGTCGTACCTCACAACCTCAGACGCGGCAGCACCTTCCGGGGCGTTTTGGCGAACGCGGCATCACTTCGGGGCAGGTGTGGCTCCGGGACCGCCAAGATGGACGGGGAAATCGTCCTTCAGCAGGTCAAAGACGTCGGCGCGCCAGGCCGCCGGCACCTCGATGAATTCGCCTACCGTGACAAGCCCTTCCTCTGCCCAGTGGGCAATATTCTGGGCGATGGAAAGGAGATCCGGGTGCACCGTGTTCGGCTCTTCGAGTGCCTGGATGAGCAGCGCCGATTCTGGCGGCGCCGCTGAGGCGGACTGGGTCAGCCAGTCGGCCATCTCCACGTGCCAGTCCTCGAAGATGCCTTCCTCGGAGCCTTCCAGCGTGACGGTGAAAATAAAGTGGCCGATCAGATCGGTCACGGTGGCCAGCATTTCGCCCTCATCGCGGAGCGGCACCGGATGCGGTGTGGGGCGGACGTGGGTGTCGCCCACGGTGATCAGGCCGGCCGTTTCCAGCAGTTCCCAGTAGAGTGCGAGCCGGGCCGCGTCGTGGTCCTGGGGCGTGGTGAAGTTCGCGGCGGCGGAAAGCTTGCCAACACCGGTGTGGCTCAGGGTTGCTGCGGCACCCTCCTGGTCAAGCAGGGTCCCGTGGTCCGTGAGCTCGCGGCCCTCGCCAATCCAGTCCAGCAGGGCGAGGGTGTTGAGCCACAAGGGGGAATTCTTTGCCGTCTCGACGGTTTCCTCGCGTGAGAGCTCCGGGATGTAAACTTCCGCGAATTCGTAGTCTTCCAGGGGCACCTCCTCATAGTCGAGGTAGCTGTAGTCGCCCCCGTCCACGCCGTCGACCCCGGTGGTGAGATCACCGCCGTCGTTCATTTCAGGCATGCCGGTCTTCCTCAGTTCCTCCAGGACGGCCGCAAGGTCTGCCGGCGTCCCGGTCCAGAGACCTGATTGGGCCAGATAGCCAACGTAGTCGTTGACGCCGCTGCGCAAGGTCAGGACACCCATCGGGTTTGCGTGCGCCGTGACCTCCATGACCTCCTGGACTGCTGCGGGAACCAGTGCGGTGGGATCGGTGTGCGGTTCCAGGATGCGGTACATGTCAAAGAAATCGTCCAGGATGGCCAGGCTGATGTCGATTGACTTGTTCGGGCGGCCTTGGGCCTCCAGCGAGTCAACGAAACCCGACGACAAGGCCATCATGGCGCGGTCGAGACGGGCATCGGCGGAAGGCCGGGCTGCGGTGCGCGCCGCAGCGTCGGCCGAGGCCTTGGCGGGGTTGCCGAATCGGGACTTCTTCGTGTTTTTGGGCTTCTTGGCCACAGGATTCCTTGCGGTCAGCGGGACGGTTGCCTACAACGTTAGCGCCTCAGGCGAGCGAGCGTTCGCGAAAAGCGCCCCACAAGTGAGCGAGCGTCGGGACAAAAGACGTCATAGGTGAAGGAGCGTTGGGAAGAAAGCCCCCTTATGTGATGGAGCGTTTGAATCAGGCGGTGAAGGGGGTTAGCACGATCTTGCCTGAGCCGTGGCCCGACATGCTCGCTGCAAAGGCCTGCGCCGCATGCTCCATCGGGAAGGTTTGGGCCACATCCACGCTCAGTGTGCCGTCCTCCACCAGCAGGGACAGTCGTTGCAGTTCGTCGGCGTCGGGGCGGACCCAAATGTACTGGCCGCCGTGGGACAGCACTGTCCAGTCGGCGATGGAGGCGTGCCGGCCACCGACCTTGAGCAGCGCAAGTGTGTCCTCGAGGACGCCGCCGGCAAAGTCGGCCACGGCATCGACACCCTCTGGGGCAAGGGCGCGTACCCGTTCCTCCAGGCCGGCACCGTATTCCACCGGTTCGGCGCCGAGCTCACGCAGGCGGTCATGGTTCTTGGCGGAGGCGGTGGCGATGACGCGCACTCCCTCGGCGGCTGCCAGTTGGATCGCGGTGCGGCCCACACTGCCGGACCCGTTGTGGATCAGCAGGGTCTGACCCGCAGGCACTCCCAGTGCGTCCAGCGTGCGCTGGGCTGTCATGCCGGTCAGCGGAAGCGCCGCGGCCTGTTCCCACGTGAGTGACGCCGGCTTGTGGGCCACGATGGCCGCCGGCAGTGCCACGAGTTCGGCGAACGTGCCGCCCTGAACGGTGTCGCGCCGGCCGTAGGAGTACACCTCGTCACCCACCTGGAATTCCGGGGTGTCAAAGCCGACGGCCTCCACCACGCCGGCCACATCCCAGCCCGGGACGACAGGAAAGGTGACGTCCATGAACGGGTCCAGCCCACCTGACATGAGCTTCCAGTCGACGGGATTCACCCCGGCCGCCTTGACCCTGATCAGCACGGCTCCGGGCGACACCTTCGGAACGGGGCGTTCGCGCAGTTCCAGAACCTCGGGTCCACCGTATTTGGCGTAACTCATGGCCTTCATCGTTGCACTCATGGTGAGAGTTCCTTTCCGTAGCTTCCACTGTTCCAACCAGCACGCACCGCGCCGAATTCCCTGCAACTTTCAAAATTGACGGTTCTCACACGGGGACGCTGGTCCGTTGCTCCCACGTTCTCTGCGACGCACCGTCCAGGGCTGCCTCGACCCACCGGCCCATGCCCGCATATGCCTGCGCCCGTACCGCGCCAGGTGAGAGAAACACGTCATGAAAAGCGCCCGCGATCCTGTGCAGTGTCACGGCAGAGCCAAGCTCAAGGCTGCGCCGGGCCACCGAATCCACATTCAGCACCACGTCGGCAGCCAGCGCGGTCGATGACCATTTTGGCTGCAAATAGCTCTTGTCGGAGAGCATCACCAGCACCGGAACCGCGATGCCCAGGCCCCTCGCCACCTGCGCCTGCCCCTGAAACACGGCATTTAGAAACGACGGCGTGACAGGGAATCCGCGGTCCGGGCGCCACTGGGATTCATACTCCCACTCGCCGTCAAACTTTTTGGAAACGGCCCGCGTATAAAAGCCCGGGTCGATCGGGGGCAGCGGCGCCAGCGGCCTGAACCGGGTGCGTGCCTGGATCAGTGGCGCCACCATTGCGCGCCCCACCTCGGTTGCTTGAAATTCCAGCCAGGGACTATTAAGCACGACGGCGGCTGCCGCACCCGGGTGCCGCGCGGCCCACAAACTCAGTGTCAGCCCGCCCGTTGAATGGCCCAGCAACACGAGGGGCCGCTCCCGGGGTGGCTCCGGAGGATCGTCGGCACGCTCCCGCCCTGCCAGCGCATCAAAAGCCGCGCTCAACCGCTGCCTAGCCTCCTCAAGAAAAGCCAGCTCAAAACTGTGCTGGTCAGGAGCTTCCTCAGGCACGGCCAGCGCCGCGTCCACCTGGGTGGGCCCGGCGCGCCCCATCGCTTCAAGCGCGGCGGAAATGTCGGCGTCGTACTCGGTCAGGGAGGAAACTTGGCCGGGAAGCTGCCCGGGACGCAGGCTGCGCCCATAGTTGTGCAGGTCAAGGGCATAAAAATTGGCACCGGAACGATGCCAAAATTCGGCAAGTTCTTGCTGAAAGAAGTAGTCGGACCAGCCGTGGACGTAGAGTACGTCAGCCCCTGTCAGTGCCGACGGCTCCCACCTGGGGGCGTTGCCGACGTATCTCACGAGCGTCGCGGGCGAACCGGCGGGCAGCTCGAGGGTGAGCTGTTCAAAGTCGGCGCCGAGGACGTCTTGCTGCCAGGAGGTCATGGCTCGATGCTAACGGTTTCGGGCGTGCTGTGGTGAGTGCGTCGCTGTGATCCACGTCCAATATTTTTCCGCTCGGGAGTATGCCTATGCTGGAGGGGCGCAGGTACGGGCTTAGCGGGTGCGGCGGCTGCGCGGCAGATTCGTACGTGATGGAAAGGTGAGGACATGGATTCCTGGCAGGATGCTTTTCAGGACTGGGCCCGGGCGTGGGCGTCACTGCACGATATTGAGTCAGCGGCGGACGGCGACGCGGTGCTCATCGGTGCGCAGCGTGTCATGGTTTGGCCGGGCGAGAACGCTGCCGCCCAAGCCGGGGGACTGGCGGCCGGATCTGAACTGGTCCTCGTCACCGAGGATGCTGCCGGGACCATAGGATTTGCCCAATCGCAGGGGCTGCAAACCACGAAGCGGCTGCTGTTGCTGCGCGCAGAGACCGAAAATCTTGACCTGAACCCGCACCTCCCTACGGACGCCTATCTTGCCGACGCCCCCATGGAAAATTACGACTTGGTGGAGCTGGCACTTTTTGACCGGCCGGTGGGCAGCGGGCGGCTGAGCATGGGCGAAAACTTGGCCGTCATTGCGAAACTTGTTGTGGAGGACGGCCATGACGAGCAGCTCGCACAATTTGAACAGGCCATGGTGGCGGGCCTCGGGGACGAAGCGTTTGCCCACGGCGCCGACACCATTTACCTGATCGCCGGTGAGGAACAAGCACAGCGTTTCGCCGCCGTTGACGGCTGGAGCCAGGTGGCGGAGATCCTCAGCTTCACGAAATAGCGGCGCCAGCTGTGCAGCATGAGCAGCTCAGCGCAAGGAAGACGGCGGCACCTTGGCGGGTGCCGCCGTCTTCCTTGTCAGGTGGCTGGGCCCACGCCTGCGAGGGCCCCGCTGCGAACTTGAGAGCTGCGGGAGCAGGTGGGGATCAGGGCTGCGGCTCCAGCCTGAGCCGCTTGTTCTCGGCAAAGCATTCCGCCGTATGCTCGTCAAAGGCGCTACAGTTGCGGCCCACAAGCGCCTCCACTGCTGCCTCGATGCGGGGTGTTTCAGCGGGCTGTCCAGCCTGAATCTGGCCTTTGGGGCCCACCACGATGTAGCCCCATTCGTAGAGGGCGTCGCAGCCGAGCGCGCAGGTCAGCATGGCGTTGGACGCATAATCCATGCGCTCTTCTTCACTGCTTTCAGGCCGGGGCTTGATGAACCCGGCGATCAACAACCGCGCCGGCAAGTGCTCGCCGCAGATGGCGCACGAGGCCGTCAACCGGTCGCGCAGCAGATGCTTGCGCAAATATGCCTGCTCCAGGCGGATGGTGGTCAGCGTCTTGTTGTCGGGCTCGTCGACTCCCCAGCTGCTGCCGGGCAATCCACGCAGGCTTGTTGCCGACGACTGCGGTGCCGTGACTCCGGCTTCAGCCAGCAGCTCCTGGCCCTCCTCCACGGTGAGCGGAGAAATATAGCGTTGCCGCGGCTTGCCTGCGGCGTTAAACGGTTTGGGCTCACCGGCCTCAGGCTGATCAGCGGCTGTGATGACCGCGGCCCTGTCGCGGTGCAGTTGCAAGTTCTTCGCCAGCGCGTGGGTGCGCACGAGCCAGCCGTCGTCAGGCTCGTCTGGACTCTTTTCAAAGCCTTCCGGCCTCGGGCCGTCCTGCCATCGTTCCAAGACCACACTGACGGCGCGCACATAGGGGCCGAAGTAGTTGAACACCACGTCGCCCTTGCGCAGTTCCTTGATAAATTCCCGTGTGCCCTCCGGATCCCCGTGCGGATCGGGACAGCTCCACAACGTTCCGTCGTTGATGGCTGATTCGTAATTGCGGCCGTGATTGACCCACCAGTACTTCATTGAGAAACTCCCACCTTCACCTGTGTTGGCGTTTGTCGTTCAACTCAGGGTAGCGCTTATGGGGCCTGCGTGGCTGGCTGGGCGGGCAGAAGATTCGGGCACCCGGGCAGCTCCATGGCAGAATGGGAGATGGCCCGGGTGCAGACGGGCCCAGTGATAATACAGCCGGCCGGCCCCCTCACGGGTACGGCATGAGCGAACCACGTAGCTAAAGAAATTTGAGACTCACCATGTCCCCGCTGCAAAGCAATGCTTCGGCAACCCCTCTTGAAAACACCCCCGCCAAAACCGCGCCCACGTTTGCCGCCGTTGGAAGCCCCTACTTTGGGATTCTCCTGGCGTGCATGGCCGTGATTGTGATCCTGTCCAACATCGGCGCATCCAAGGGTGTGCAGTTTGGCCCCATCATCACCGACGGCGGCTTCTTCTTGTTCCCCTTCGCCTACATCCTGGGCGATGTGATCAGCGAGTTGTACGGCTTCAAGGTCAACCGCAAGGCCATTTTCACGACGTTTGCGCTGTCCATTTTCGCCTCCCTCAGCTACTGGGTGATCATCGCGCTGCCCGGCTTCACCGACGACTACGGCACAGCCAAGCAGCACGCCCTGACGGAGGCGCTGGGGCCGGTGCCGCAGATTGTGCTGGCCAGCCTGCTGGCATTTTTGGCCGGCCAGACCGTCAATTCCTGGATCATGGTGCGTCTGAAGGCGCATCACGGCGAACGGAAGCTGTGGGTGAGGCTCATGGGCTCCAGCGGTGCCGGCGAATTCCTGGACACGCTGATCTTCTGCGCCGTCGCGGCCCCCGTCATCGGGATTGTGGGCTTCGGCATGTTCGCCAATTACGTGCTCGTAGGCTTCGTCTACAAGGTGGGCGTGCAATACGCGCTCATCCCTGTCACCACGGCGGCGATCCGCTGGTTCAAGCGGAACGAGCCCTCATACCGGGAGGCGTGAGCCTGGACAGTGCTTAGGACGGCGTTTGCGGAAAGGGACGGCGGTAGGCCACCGTCCCTTTCTGCAAACACGGTCCGAATCCGCTTTCACATACGACGGCGGCACCTGGGTGAGGTCTTCTCACTCACCCGGATGCCGCCGTCGTCCGTTTAAAGGTGCTGCGGGACCGCCTAGCGCTTCGGGTAGTAGCGGCGCAAGGTTTCGGCCTTGAACTCGAAGAAGGTGCCGTCCTCGATGGCGAGGCGGGCGTCGTCGACCATTTTTACGACGAAGCGTTCGTTGTGGATGGACACCAGGGTGGAGGAGACCATTTCCTTGGCCTTGAACAGGTGGTGGATGTAGGCGCGGGTGTAGTGCTCGCAGGTGTAGCAGTCGCATTCCTCGGACAGCGGTGTGAAGTCGCGCTTGTACTTGGCGCCGGAGAGGTTGAAGCGGCCGTCCGGGGTGTAGAACGCGGAGGTGCGGGCCACGCGGGTGGGGGAGACGCAGTCAAAGGTGTCGGCGCCGTTTTCGATGGCGGTGAAGATGTCGTCGGGTTCGGAGATGCCCAGCAGGTGGCGGGGCTTGTTCTCCGGCAGTTCCTCGGAGCACCAGCGCACAATGGTGCCCAGGTTTTCCTTCTCCAGCGCCCCGCCTATGCCGAAGCCGTCAAAGTTCATGTTTCCGAGGTCGTGGGAGGCCTTGCGGCGCAGGTCCTCGTACTGGGCGCCCTGGATGACACCGAACAGGGCCTGATACGGCTTGCCGGTGCGCTCCTCGGTGAGGCGGAAGTGTTCCTCGATGCAGCGCAGCGCCCACAGCCGGGTGCGTTCGAGAGACATCTCCTGGTAGCCGCGCGAGTTCAGCAGCGTGGTCAGCTCGTCGAAGGCGAACATGATGTCGGCACCGATCTGGTGCTGGACCGCCATGGAAACCTCGGGGGTGAAGCGGTGCATGTCCCCGTTCAGGTGCGACTTGAACCAGACGCCGTCGTCGTCAATGTGGGCCAGGCGTTCCTTGCCCACGGCCACGGAATCATCGGCGCCCGCGTGTGGGGAGGCGGCTACGGCGTCCATGTTGATGACCTTCTTGAAGCCCGAGCCCAGGGACATGACCTGGAAGCCGCCGCTGTCGGTGAACGTGGGACCCTGCCAGTTCATGAACGCACCCAGCCCGCCGGCCGCGTCGAGGATGTCCGCGCCGGGCTGCAGGTACAGGTGGTAGGCGTTGGAGAGCAGCGCCTGCGCGCCCAGGTCCTCCATGGCCTCCGGGAGCACAGCCTTTACGGTGGCCTTGGTGCCGACGGCGATGAATGCGGGGGTCTTGATGGTGCCGTGGGGTGTGGTGATGACGCCCGTGCGGCCCTGGAACTTCCCGCCGTTTTTTTGGATCGCTTCGGCGGTGGGCGCGCATGTTTCGTTCAGGCGCGTGGTGACTGCAAAGCCAAATTCCGTTTGCGACGCCGGATGGCCGGGGACCGTTGTTGGTGCGGCGGGGGTGGGGGCGAGGAGGGCATCGGCAGCAATGTCAGTGGCAGTTTCGGGGAAAGGCATGCTCCCATTTTGCCAGTCTTTGGGACCGGTGCTGTCTTTGTGGCCGCGACGGCAGCCTCGAACGGTGCTCGGCAGCGACGGCGATTGTTTTTCACCAAACACCTATCGGACGTTGCGCATGCGTCCTTACCATGAACACATCAGAAACACCCATGGACTGCAGAGCCAAAGGAGTCGCTCATGTCCGCCACGAACATCACTCACGAAACACCCACCCGGGGTCCGGCCCGACCGCTGCCGTATGTCATCAGCGGCATCCTGCTGCTGGCAGCGGTCATTTTCCCGCTGTCCGTGCCCATGTATGCGCACACCGATCCCCAGCTTTTCGGCTTCCCGTTCTTCTTCTGGTATCAAATGATGTGGGTGCCCATTTGTGCCATCCTGATCGGCATCTGCTACTGGCTGATGACAGCCGAGGACAAGCGACGCCGGGCAGCCGTGAAGGCGCCACCGCTCCACAGGGGGAAGCACGACGCCGGAGGTGAACCCCAGTGAGTGCCGCAGCATTCGAGCTGGCCGGCGCTGTGGGCATGGCCCCTGCGGCAACGCGGGGCGTCGACGTGGCCGCCTTGGTGGTCGTCATTGTGCTGTTTGTCCTGGTGGGCATCATGGGGTTCTACGCGTCGCGCTGGCGCGGCGGCGGCAAGGACGGGCTGCACTCCCTGGATGAGTGGGGCCTGGGCGGACGAAAGTTCGGCTCCTGGATCACTTGGTTCCTGCTCGGCGGCGACCTCTACACGGCGTACACGTTCGTAGCGGTGCCGGCGGCGATGTGGGCGGCCGGGTCCGTCAGCGGCTTCTTTGCCGTGCCATACACGATCGTCCTCTATCCGATCGTATTCCTGCTCATGGCCCGGCTGTGGTCGGTGTCCAAGCGTCACGGCTTCGTCACGACAGCCGACTTCGTGGGTGGGAGGTATGGCAGCAAGCCGCTTTCGCTGGCCATTGCGATCACCGGCATCGTTGCCACCATGCCGTACATTGCACTGCAACTGGTGGGCATCAAATCGGTGCTGACCGTGCTGGGTGTGGGTAGCGCCGGCAATTGGTTCCTCAACGACCTGCCCCTGATCATTGCGTTTGTGGTGCTGGCCGCCTACACCTACACCTCCGGCTTGCGGGCCCCGGCAATGATCGCCGTCGTGAAAGATGTCCTGATCTATTTGGCCGTGATTGTGGCCATCATCTACTTGCCGAGCAAGTTTGGTGGTTGGGAACACATCTTTGGTGCAGCCCAGGAAAAAATGACCACTGTGAATCCAACCACCGGCAAGGTTCCCGGACCATTCATCCCTGGTGCCGACAGTTATGCGGCCTACGCGACGTTGGCACTGGGATCGGCCATGGCGCTGTTCATGTACCCGCACTCCATCACCGGGGTGCTGGCTACCAAGAGTCGCAACACCATCCGCAAGAACGCCGCGGTGCTTCCCCTGTACTCCCTGGTACTCGGTTTCCTGGCGCTCCTGGGCTTTGTGGCCATCGCCGCCGGAACCCGCCCGGTGGAGTTGGATGGCAAGACCATCAACCCGCAGTTGGTGGTACCGCAGCTGTTCCTGGACAATTTCCCGTCGTGGTTTGCCGGTGTTGCGCTGGCAGCCATTGCGGTGGGTGCACTGGTGCCGGCGGCCATCATGTCCATTGCGGCCGCCAACATGTTCACCCGCAACATTTACAAGGACTTCTTCAAGAAGGACGCGACGCCGCGGCAGGAAGCAAAGGTTTCAAAACTCACCTCCTTGGTGGTGAAGTTTGGGGCGTTGATCTTTGTGATTGGGATGGACGCCTCCACCGCCATCAACATGCAGTTGCTGGGCGGCATCTGGATATTGCAGACCTTCCCGGCGATCGTGACTGGGTTGTACACCCGCTGGTTGCATAAGTGGGCGCTGCTGGCAGGCTGGGCCGCAGGCATCATCTATGGGACCTGGGCCGCCTACAGTGTGGTCAACCCAGTGACGCACGCCCACTTTGGAGGTTCCATCGCAGCCATTCCGGGAACCAACATTAAGGTGTACATCGCCATCACAGCGTTTGTGCTCAATGCGCTCGTGGCCGTAGTGCTCACGCTGGTGTTGCGGGCGTTCAAAGTACAAGAGGGCAAGGACAGCACCAGGGCTTCCGACTACGGTGCCAACGAGGACGATCCCGAAGTCTCGGATTTTGCAATCCGGTCCGTGGATACTCCCGGGCCGATTGTGTAGCCCGGCGGGATTGTGTAGCCCGTGGGGACCACAGTGAACGGTGAGGGTTGGGCTGCGGCTGCTTTCGGTGCCCGCAGCCAGCCCGGCTATTCGTCCGGAAAGTGGGTCTCCATGAAGGCATCCCACTGCGCGCCGATAGCGTCGAAGGCGGCGGCCCCCAGCCCATAGGTAGTAGCGATGACCTGGGCGCCGGGGTGTTCGCGGACGCCATCCACCGGTGCCTGCCGTGCCAGGATGAGCAGCCCGTCGCCGTGCTCGGCGTAATCCTCCACCGTCAGGCCGAGTTGCGATTCGGTGCGGTACCAAACCTTGCCGGACAGGGTTGCGCCCGTGTTCAGCGTGACCTCATAGGCCGCTCCGGGGTCGGGGAGCCAGCCGGTGTCGATGCCCAGTACATCCCACAAGTTGGTGCGGGCCGTGCTGGCGCCGTCCACGTAAATGGTGCGCCGGGCCGTTTTGGGATGGCGTTCCAGCGCGAACTTGAGCTGCTGCAGGAACACCGACCAGCCCTCGGTGATGTCGGCGTCGTACTTCGCCAACTCCCCGGTCGCGACGCCGCGGATCAGCGTCAGCAGGGTGCCGTCGGGGCGTGGTTCGAGGGTGAAGACGTCACCCATTTCCAGTTCGAGGCGCAGGTGGTCGCGGCTTTCGCTCACGTTGGTGTAATAGATTTGCTGGATCTCAGCGTCCAGCCCCTCCATCTCCCAGCCGTGCCACTGGGCCAGTCTGGCCGGTTCGCGCAGCATGAGCCACACCTGCTCGGCATCGGCGTTGACAAGGACTGAGAGCTGGGTGGTGGCCATGGAACGTAATCTACGCTGGAACGGCTAAACCGGCTAGGTCGCCGCGTTTTTTGTGAGACGGGCCGCGCTTCTGAAGCACGACGGCGGGAGGCCGCCTTCCAGCGCACGGTGACGGCCGCCGTCGCACCTTGGCTGCAAAACTCTGCCGAGATGTGCGATGACGCCCTGTGCCGGAGGGCGTCATCGCACATCTCGGCGGGAAGGGTCAGCGGCCGAGGCCTGCGTAGGAGATCGCCTGGCGGATCAGGGCGCCGCGGCCGCCCACGAATTCCTCCTGCACGCCGGGGCTGAGGACCTCTTCGGGGGTCATCCACGTCAGCTCAAGCGCGTCCTGGCGGGGCTGGCATTCGCCCGTCACGGGGATGACGTAAACCATGGCGACGGCGTGCTGGCGTTCGTCGGTGAAACCTGTCTGCGACGGGGAAGGCAGGTACTCGGCGACGGTGAACGGCACGGGGCTGACGGGCAGTTGTGGGAAGGCCAGCGGGCCGAGGTCCTTCTCGATGTGGCGGATCAGCGCGGCGCGGATGGTCTCGCGGTACAGTACGCGCCCGGACACCAGGGTGCGCACCATGGCGCCCTCCTCGTCCGCCTGCAGCAGCAGCCCCACCTCGTTGACGTAGCCCAGGGGATCGAGCCGCACGGGCACCGCCTCAACATAGACCATGGGAAGCCGGTTGCGGGCCTCGTACAGGTCCTCGGGGGACAGCCAGCCGGGGTATGGGTCAGGGGTGCGCACGCTCATATCTAAGTTCTACCTCATCCGTGGCCCGCATGGCGCCTCCGCCGCTAAATCTGTTCAGGATTCGCTCTCGGCACCAAGGACGGTTGTTTGGCTGACGTGCCGGATTTCAAGTTCGACGCCGGATGTCTCACCTTTCGTCGTGGCCACGAGGCCGCCGTTCTTTGCCCGGAACAACGCTCCTCCAGCAGGATAATCGTGTACGTGTTTGGCGCCAATGTCGGCCAGGACCTTGTTCGCTGCAGCAGGATCGGGCGTGCTCCAAAGGGCAGTGACGGACAGCAGCGCATCGGTGCCGGGCATGCTGAGGTCGGTGACGGGGTCCGCCAGGAAGGTGAAGCCGTCGGGAGCGGTGACGCGGGCCGCGCTGCCGTGGCGGGATTCCACCAGCTCGGCCCCCGTACCGTCTTCGAGCGTGCGGCGGACAAAGATTTCATGGTCGCGCACCTCAAAACCCAGCACTGTGGTCCCGTCCATGGTGCTGCCGGCCTCGGCCAAGTGCACTCCGACCTTGCCGTTGCCGGAGTCGTAGACGCGCCAGTCGCCGTCGTTTTCGACGCAGCGCATGCCCTGGTCCTCCAGGTGGGTGGCGTACTCGTCAAGCATGGATGTGAAGTGGACGGGGCGGACGCGCAGCATGGTTCCTCCTGGTGGTGCGTGGCTATTTCCAATATTACTGTTGAACCATGGCTGAACTCCCTGAACTGCTGCTGCCCCACGCCGAAGCCTGGCGCGAATGGCTCCTGGATAACCACGCCTCAAACCCCGGCGTCCGGCTGGTGCTGCACAAGAAGGGCGGTGCCGTCACGGAACTGGACTATGCCAGCGCCCTGGATGAGGCGCTGTGCTTTGGTTGGATCGACGGCGTGGTGGGCAAGCGCGATGCCGAATCCTTTGTCCGCCGTTTCACCCCGCGCACCAAGGCCAGCAGGTGGTCCAAAATCAATGTGGGCCACTTTGAACGGCTGAGTCTGGACGGGCGCATGACGGCGGCCGGGATCGCGGCAGCGGATGCGGCCAAGGCGGACGGCCGGTGGGAGGCCGCCTACGCCGGCCAGGCCAGTGCCGAAGTCCCTCCGGACTTCCTGGCTGCCATTGCCGCCAGTCCGCGTGCACAGGCCATGTTCGACGTCCTGACCGCCACGAACCGTTATGCCTTCCTGCACCGCATCGCCAATGTGAAAACAGCCGCAGGGCGGGACGCGAACATTGTGCGCTTTGTGACGATGTTGGAAGCCGGCGAAACCCCCTACCCGCAAAGCCGTCAACCCAAATAGCCCCTGGCTGCACGCCACTGGCACCCCGGCACGGGTCTTGGGATCGTGGCTAGACCACGGTGAACGTCATGGAATGCCACCCTGAAGAGCCGTCGGGCTCCGGTGGGGCCTGCTCTTGAATTTGCAACTGCCCGTCGGCGTCGTAGGCGCGAACCCTGACCGTGTGCGTACCCGCCGTTGCGTCCTCCCAGGAATAGGACCATTGGCGCCAGGTGTCCACCGACGCCTCCGCCGCCAGCTCGGCAAGCTGCCAGGCCCCGCCGTCGAGCTGGACCTCAACCTTGGAGATGCCCGTGGTTTGGGCCCAGGCGCTGCCGCCGATGGCGACCTTCCCGGCCGGAACCCTGGCCAGGGCGCGCGGCACCTCAATCCTGGAAGCGGTCTTGATGGGCCCGTGTGAGGACCAGCCGCGCGAGGTCCAGTAGCCTGCCTTTTGGGCAAAGGTGGTCACTTCCAGGTCCACAACCCATTTGGTGGCTGAGACAAATCCGTACAGTCCCGGCACCACCATGCGGACGGGGAAGCCAAGTTCCAGAGGCAGCGGTTCCCCGTTCATTCCCACGGCCAAGATGGCGTCACGACTATCCTGCAATACCGGCAGGGGGGTGGAGGCGCTGAAACCGTCAATGCTGGTGGAGAGCACCATGTCTGCCCCGGCCTTGGGCTTGGCGCGGGCCAGGACCTCGCGCAGCGGGTAGCCGAGCCACTTGGCATTGCCGGCCAGATTTCCGCCCACCACGTTGGAGACGCAGGTCAGGGTCACATATGACTCAATGAGCTCTTGTGCCAGCAGCTCCTCGAAACCCAGGGTGAATTCATTTTCCACCATCCCGTGGACGCGCAGTTCCCAATTGGCCGGGTCAATTTCGGGAACAATTAAGGCCGTGTCGATGCGGTAAAAGTCGTTGTTGGGTGTGACGAACGGGGTGACACCGTCCACGGGGGCCTGCACGCCGGCGGGCAGCGGGGCCGCCTTGGTCTTGGGTGCAGGGAGTTTCAGCGCCTCCCGGACCGCAACCGCAGTATTGCGGGCCGTGGAAAGCAGCGTCCCACCGAAACCGACGACGACGGCCACGCCAGCCACCGCTGCCGAACGCATCAGGAAGGCGCGTCTGCTGGGTGATGGGGCAACGTCCGGGACGGGGGCCGCTGTGGTGCCGGCCGCCGTCGGCCCCTCAGGCCCATGCAATTGTGTTGGTGATGCCGGGCGGGTGGCGGAACCGCGCGCCGCATCCGTGAGGTAGCGCAGCACCCAGAGGCCGGCCCCGGTGCCGAGCAGGAGTGGCACAAGGTCAAATACCCCGGCACCGGCGCGGGTGATGATGGACAACGCCATGACGAGGGCGAAACCCAGCACCATGGCAGCACCGGTCCTGAAGTTTCGCCGCGCCACCACGCCAGCCACCGCCGCCAGCACGGCCGCCGCAACGGCCATGGAGATCAACAGGACGAGTTTGTCGTTGGTGCCGAAGGTGGCGATCGCGAAGTTCTTCAGCCAGGCCGGGGTGAAGTCGATGAACGTGGATCCAACGGAGGTCAGGGGGGAGGCCGCCGGCCCAAAGAAGGCCGAGCCCAGCTCGGCCACAGCGAAGAGGCTGCCTGCCGCGATGATGCCCGTAAGCGATCCTGCCGCCGTGCTGTGCCAGTTGATGTGTCGTGTGGTGGTGCTTCGCTTGCCCATGTCAGGCTCCTTGAAACGGTTACGTGGCCACCGCTCGTGGAAGCCGGTGGAAGTGCTTTCTTGTACTTCGGAGCCACGCGTTCGCCGGATTGCCCGGTGAGCTAGATTCTTTGCGACGAGCCCAACATCCGCTGTGGCGCAGGCGCCACAGCGGATGTTGGGGAGCCTGCACCACGATGGGTGTTAGAGCGCCTGCACCACGACGGGTGTGGTGGTCGGGGCCGGTGAGCCACCCGCAGGTTCCACCGTGATCCCCACATGGGTGGCCCCGCCCAGGGGGCCGTTGAGCACCTGCATGCCGGCAACGGCGGGATCGTGGTTGGCCATGAGTCCGGCCGGAACAGCGCCCGCGGCAGAAATGAACCATAGTTCGTACGTCTTGTCGGACGGTAGTGGTGGCATGTCCTGGACCATGACAGCGGCCTTGTTGGCCTTGCCCGACGACGCAACTGTCACGGATCCGCCGTCGGATAATGCAGTGGTGGCGAGCTTGGCATCGGGGGAGCTGACGATGCCGAGCACGGCTTCCTGTTGGGCCTGGGCTGCTTGCTGTTGTGCGGCGATGGCAACAATTTTTTGTTCCATGTCCCGCTGCGTTGCGGCTTGTCCGGCGACCCAGCCGCCCAAGCCAACGCCGGCGAAGATCACCAGTGCTGCGGCGGTGCTGAGCGCAGGAAGCCAGCGCCGTCGCGAATCGTTGTCAGCTGGCTGACGCGCATCTGCCGGACGCCCTGCTCGATGGCCGCTCGCCGAACGGCTTCGGGCCGAGGTTCCCGTCGCCGTGGAAATATCGCGGACTACGGAGGCGGCAGGAAGTTGGCGGGTGTTGCGAATCGCCGCCATGACATCGGCCTTCAAGGCCGGGGGTGGGGTTTCGGTAGGCGTGCCGTAGGCCAGTAGTGCGGCCGTTTCGCTGAGTGTGCGGACTTCTTCCAAGGTTTGGGCGTCTGTCAACGCGTAGCGCTCAAAGTCGCCGCGTTCCTTTTCGCCCAAGGCGTTCAAGGCATAGGAGCCGGTGAGTAAATGTAATTGTTGTTCCATCACGCCACTCCTAACCTGTCCCTGAGCCTGATCATGCCGTCTCTTATCCTTGTCTTAACAGTACCGACCGGGATCTTGAGCAGTTCGGCTACTTCCTGGTGTGTATACCCGCCGTAGTAGGCCAACCGGATGGCTTCCTGCTGCGGCGGCGTCAATGACTCAAGGGCCTTGTTGACACGTTCTGCCTCCAGTTGCGATTCGACGGTGTCGGCGACATCGTCGTAACTTTCCTGGTACTCCTTGATTCCTTGGCGCAGGTCCCGCTCGCTACTGGCCTGGCTGGCCCGCACCTTGTCCACTGCCCTGCGGTGGGCAATGACTAATATCCAGGACATGGCCTTTCCCCGGTCTGCGTCAAAGCGGGAAGCCTGCGTCCAAATATCAACGAAGACTTCTTGGGTTACTTCCTGGCTTTGTGCTGGGTCACGGACCACGCGCCGCACCAACCCGAAAACCCGGGGCGCCACGGCGTCGTAGAGTTCCTCGAAGGCCGCCTCGTCGCCGAGGGCGACGAGGCGGATTAATTCTTCGTGGGTGGGAGGTGCCATGGGTTCCACGGAACGTAGCCAGGGTAAACGCATAGGATCTACAGTGCCACGTTCCTCATTCACGAGCCCATTCCTTCGATCTGTGTTGCGGTTTTTTGACGCTGGCGGATTACTTCTTGGCCGGCGGCATCAGGACCGTGTCGATCAGGTACACCGTGGCGTTGGCCGTCTTGACACCACCACAGATGACCTTGGCGCCGTTGACTTCCAGATTGTCTCCGCTTCCGGTGACCGTCAGGTCGCTGCCTTCCGCTGTGGCGTGTGTGCCGTCAACCTTGCTGGGAGCCAGCTGGCCGGGGACCACATGGTAGGTCAGGATGGACGTCAGGGTGTCCGAGTCCGTCTTCAACCCGTCAATGGTTTCAGCCGGGATCTTTGCAAAGGCGTCATCCACCGGGGCGAACACCGTGAACTCGCCGGAGTTCAGCGTGTCAACGAGGTTCACGTCCTTGTTCAACTGCCCCGAAACAGCCGCTGTCAAGGTCTTCAACAGCGGGTTGTTGGAGGCCGCCGTGGCCACGGGGTCCGCAGCCATGCCGGCCACCGAGCCGGCGCCGCTGGGGACGGCTGCTGCGTAGGCTGCGCATCCGGAGCCCACGAGTCCTTCATCGGCCATGGGGGCCATGCTGCTGGGCGCCGCCGAGCTCATCGGTGCTTCCGAAGTCATCGGAGCCTCCGTGGTGGGGCTGGTTGTGGTTCCACCGCTGCAGGAAGTGATGCCCAGTGCGGTGATGGCCAAGAGGCCCAGTCCGAGGCTGAGGCTCTTACGGTTTCCAAACTTCATTGTGGTGTTCATGATGATTCTCCGTAGTGTGAAAGCGGAAGGATTCCGTTTTGCTTCCCAGGGGCGGTGCCGTAAATTCTGCGGTCCGTTTGGGCTGTCAGGGAGTACTTCGGAGCGGTTCTCACTGCGGATTGGAAAAGACAGGAAAAAGTTTTGTGACAGGAGTTTCCTAGTTTCCCAGGACTCCGATTCCGTGGCGGGCCTCGAAGATCAGCTGCGTCTCAGTCTGGCGGACCACCCGGTTGACCGTGACGTGTTTGAGCACGAGATCGCGCAGGGCCTCGGGGCTCTCCACTGCGACGTGCAGGTGAAAGTCGTCCTCGCCGGCCACATGGAATGCGTGAATGACGCCGGGGACCTGGGTGAGTGCGGTGTAGAGGGCGTTAACATGTTCGGCGTTGTGGCTGCCGAGGCGGACCTTGATGATGGCCTGGATGGGGAAGCCCAAGCCGGCCAAGTTCAGTGTGACGCGGTTGCCGAGGATGACTCCGGAATCGCGCATGAGGCGCAGGCGGTTCGCGCAGGTGGACTCGGCCAGGCCCAGCCGCGACGCGATGGCCTTGTTGGTCAGGCCGCCGTCCGCGGACAGGGCCCGGAGGATGTCCAGATCGGTGTGGTCCAGGCCCGCCGTTACGGTTGCGGCCCGCTGTTTTTTCTCCGAGGTGATGCCCGTCTCAATGCCTGCTGGTGGTGAGAAATGCCGATTGGGCCGATTCTATTGGTCTTTCACCCAACTATCTAGCCATTTATTGCATGTTCGTTCAGGGTTGTGGCATGACTGCTGAATATCTGAACCTTGAATCGCAGGCCGTGCATGCCGGGCGCGAAGACCTGAGCGCACTGGGCGTTCACGCCCTCCCCCTCGACCTGTCCACCACGAACCCGCTGCCGGACATCGACCATGGCGGGGACTCCTACGAGTCGATGGCCACGGGCGGGCACCCGCTGGCCGAGGGTGGCAATGTGTACGCCCGGCTGTGGAACCCCACGGTGGCGCGTTTTGAAGTTGGCCTGGCTGCGTTGGAAAAGGCGGAGGCCGCCGTGGCTTTTGCCTCGGGCATGGCGGCCGTGACAGCGGCGATCCTGGCCAGCAAGCCTGCGCCCGGTTCGGCCGGTCCGCAGGCACGGTCGCGCGGAGTGTCAGGCAGCGCCTCGGCCCTGCCACACATTGTGGCTGTGCGCCCGCTCTATGGCGGCACCGACCACCTGCTGGATTCGGGCCTGCTGGGTGTGGAAACCACGTTCTGCGACGAAGACGGAGTGGCCGCCGCGATCCGCGACACCACCGTCCTGGTCATTCTGGAAACACCGGCCAACCCGACCCTGGACCTGGTGGACATCCGCCATGTCGTTGCGCAATCTGACGGCGTCCCGGTCCTGGTGGACAACACCTTTGCCACGCCGGTGCTGCAAAACCCGATCAGCCTCGGCGCGGCCATGTCGCTGCACAGCGCCACGAAATACATTGGCGGGCACGGCGACGCCGTGGGTGGTGTCATCGCCTGCAGCGAGGAAATGGCGGAGTCCCTGCGCCGCGTCCGCGCCATCACCGGCGCCATCCTGCACCCGCTCGGCGCCTACCTCCTGCACCGCGGGCTTGCCACACTGCCGGTCCGCGTCCGTGCCCAGCAAGAGGGTGCCCAACAGATCGCGGCCTGGCTGGCGAACCATCCAGCCGTGGAGAAGGTCCACTTCCCGGGCTTCGACGGCGACCCGAAGGGCCTACTGCGGCACCAAATGTCCGGCCCCGGTGCCATGGTGTCCATCAGCCTGCGCGGCGGTTTCGAGGCGGCCAAAAAGCTGACCTCCAGTGTCCGGCTGTTCACGCACGCGGTGTCCCTGGGCGGCGTGGATTCGCTCATCCAGCACCCGGCAGCGCTGACCCACCGCCCCGTCGCCCCCGAGGCCAGGCCCTCCGCGAACCTGGTCCGGCTGTCCATCGGGCTTGAATCCCCGGCCGACTTGATGGCCGATCTTGACCATGCTCTGGCGCCAACACCGTCGGAACAGGCCGGATTGGAAGAGGCTGCCACACGCTGAGGCACCTGCCGCCGGCCGGGCGCCGTCGTGCTTAAAGCGCCGTCGTACTTAAAGGGAGGCGGCCGCCGAGAAGAGCATCCACCGCTGCACGGCGCCCGAGAGCTGCCGCGGTTCCTGGTCAATGACTTTCCGCGCCGTTTCCCGGATGAGGCACGACGCCGTGTCCCGGCTTTGCGCCGGCAGCCTTTCGTCACGTGCGGCAAGGGCGAGGTAGCGGCACAGGATGCCGGTGAACAAGCGGCCGTCACCGCCTGGCTCCAGGCGAATACCGGCCCCGGGCGTGCTGAGCTGCACCTTGACGGCATCGATGAGCGCGGCCGCCTGTTCCAGGTCCTGCGGGCGCCCCAGTTCCAGCAGGGCGGCCAGGATGGGGCCTTGGTTGTAGGTGTAAATGGTGTGCTCCACGCTGCGGCCGGTGGGCGTGGCAGGTGTGGGGGGCGTGGGATGGACGCCGTCAATGTACAGGCCAAGTTTGGGACTGAACAGCTCCCGGCGCAGCCAGTCTGCAATCGCCGCGGCGCCCTGACGCTCGCCGATCCGGGCAAAGTGCAAGGCGGCAGGGCCATTGACGGGGGTGTTCTTGAAATCGCGTTTCCGGGACCAGTAGAGGCCGCCGCCCAGCACTGAATCGTGGGCGGAATGGAGGTGGCGGGTGAGCGTTCTCGTGGCGAAGAGGGCCAGGCGTGCGGGGCGGGCGGCCAGCCGCAGCGAGAGTTCATTGAGCCGTCCGGCTGCTAGCGCCAGCCACGCCATGTCGTCGTAGTAGTGGTTGGGGAAGCGGCCGAAATTGCGCAGCATGATGCCGCGCAGGAGCTGTTGGGCCCGTCGCAACTCGAGGCGGGCGGTGGCGCGCTCGCCGTGTTCCAGGCCCTGGAATCCGGCGTCGATGATGGCGTCGAGATAGTGCGCCTGCCACCAGTAGTGCCATTCCGACCACGGCGTGGGGCGCTGTGCCGCGGGTGCCGCGGGTGCGGCGATGGCGCCAATCCAGGTGCCCGGCAGGCCCATGAGTCGGTGCCCGAACGTCGTGTTGACGGTTGTGGCGCCGTCGCGGGCCAGGGCAGCCCAGTCCTCAGCTTGTGCCGCGGGGTCCTTGAACTGGCGTGTCATGGACTCCAGCGTACTGTTGGCCGGTGCGTGTGTCCGCAGGCAGGCGGCCACGCCGCCAAAGCCCCGGGACTTTGGTTAGTATGCATTAACGCAACATTTGCTTCCCCCTGCTCCCGGTTCCGGGACAGGACGCACCTCAACGAGGAGGAACCATGGAAATTTCGTCAAACGGCACAGTCGCCCTCATCACCGGCGGCGCGTCGGGCCTGGGGGCGGCGACGGCGAGGCGCCTGCATGCTGCGGGAGCCGCCGTCGTGCTGGTCGATCTGCCCAACTCACACGGTGCCGGACTGGCGGCGGAATTGGGGGAGCGGGCCGTATTTGCCGCGGCCGACGTCACGAACGAGGAACAGATACGTGCCGCGATCGCTGCAGCGTCGGAGCTGGGGACGCTGCGGATCGTGGTGAACTGTGCAGGCGTGGCAACTCCCGGGAAGGTGCTGGGGCGGGACGGCGTGTTGCCGCTGGAGCAGTTCAGCCGCGTCATCCAGATCAACCTGGTGGGCACGTTCAATGTGCTGCGGCTGTGCGCCGAGGCGATGGCCGCCGCCGAACCGCTCGCGGGTGAGTTCGGGCCGGAGCGCGGCGTCATTGTGAACACCGCGTCGGTTGCGGCTTTTGACGGCCAGATCGGCCAGCCCGCGTATGCGGCATCGAAGGGTGCCGTGGCCGCCATGACCCTGCCCGTTGCGCGGGAGCTGGCGCGCTCGCTGATCCGGGTGGTCACGATTGCGCCCGGCATTTTTGAGACGCCCATGCTGGCGGGGCTGCCGCAGACCGCACAGGATTCCCTGGGCCAGCAGGTCCCGCACCCCTCCCGCCTCGGCAAACCGGCCGAGTATGCGGCGCTCGTGGAGCACATCGTTGCCAACGCCATGCTCAACGGCGAGACCATCAGGCTCGATGGCGCCATCCGGATGTCGCCCAAATGAGTCCTGTGCCGGAGCTGCCCGCCGCGGACTTTTACGACTTTGAGGCGCTGCTGAGCCCGCCCGAGAAGGCGAAGCTGGCGGAGTTGCGGGCATTTTTGGCCGCCGAGGTGGCGCCTTTTGCCATCGACTGGTGGAACGACGCCGACTTCCCGGCCCATATCCTGCCCAAGATCGCCGCGCTGGACCTCGCCGCCCCGGACCGCCGCCGCTACAGCCACCTGTTCACCGGGCTCGTGGTCGCGGAGATGACCCGGGTGGACACCTCCCTTGCCACGTTCTTCCTGGTCCACCACGACCTCTTCGTCCAGGCGCTCATCGATTTCGGTTCCGCGGAGCAGCAGGAGCGCATGCTCGCCGACGCCGTGGCGCTGCGGAGCACCGGCGCCTTCGCCCTCACCGAGCCGGACCATGGCAGCGATGTTGCCGGCGGGATGGTCACCACCGCCTTGCAGGTAACGGACGACGGCGGCACCCACTGGGTGCTCAACGGCGCCAAGCGCTGGATTGGCAATGGGACGTTCTGCGAGCGGATGCTGCTCTGGGCCAGGGATGCCGAAACCGGACAGGTGCGCGGCTTCTTCCTGGACGCAAACCTGCCCGGGGTGTCCCGGGTGAAGATTGAAAACAAGATTGCGCTGCGGACGGTCCAGAACGCGCACATCACCCTGACGGATGTGCGGGTGCCGGAGGCGGACCGGATTTCCGCGGTGAATTCCTTTGAAGACACCAACAAGCTGCTGCTGGGATCACGCATCTCGGTGGCCTGGCAGGCTGTGGGCCAGCAACTGGCCGCCTTTGACATTGCCCGCGCCTATGCCGTGTCGCGGGAGCAGTTTGGCCGACCGATCGCGTCCTTCCAACTGGTCCAGTCGCAGCTGGTGACGATGCTGGGCAACGCCACGTCCTCATTGGCCATGATGGTGCGCGTTGCGGGTTTGCAGGACGCATCGGCTGTTTCGGGGTCGGGCGGTGCCGGGCCAGACGGTCAGCTGCGCCCCTCCATGGCGCAGGTGGCGCTGGCCAAGGCGCACACCACGGCCGCCATGCGTGAAACCGTGGCGCTGGGCCGCTCGATCCTGGGCGGCAACGGTATTGTCAGCGACTTCGGGATGGCGAAGGTCTTTGCCGATGCCGAGGCGATCTACACCTACGAGGGATCGCACGAGATCAACACG
This sequence comes from Arthrobacter sp. PAMC 25486, assembly GCF_000785535.1. NCBI lineage: Bacteria > Bacillati > Actinomycetota > Actinomycetes > Micrococcales > Micrococcaceae > Arthrobacter > Arthrobacter sp. PAMC 25486. Next base: position 3,332,009 of record NZ_CP007595.1, read on the forward strand.
CTCATCGCCGGCCGGGCAATCACAGGGGTCTCCGCGATCGTCTAGCTCCCGCCCCCATAAAAATCGAGTACGCAGTTGTTGGACCAAAAACGCCAAAATTTGATGAAATCGGTCCAACAACTGCGTACTCGATCTGGGTGAGGGTGATTAATTGCGCGGGTCGCGCTCGCCGGCCTCGACAGCCACGGGCAGGGAGTTGCCGGCAACAGGTGCCGGGCAGGTGCCGTAGTCGCTGAAGGCGCTGGGGTAGTTGATGGCACGGTTGAAGTCGACCACCACGGAGCCGTCCGGCCGCGGCTTGGTCAGTTCCAGCTTGCGCCAATGCGAGCTCGAGACCTCGTTGCTGGCATCGTGGAAGGTGACGACCAGTGAGCCGAGCGCGCCCTCTTCGGCGGCGAGCGCATAGCTGAAGCCATCTAGTTCAAAGGACACCTCGCCCACCAGCATTGCCACACCGGGAACGTCGGGATTGGCCGTGTTGATGGTCTCCGCCCGGGGTTCCGCAAAGCGGGTGAAGGTGCCGGTCACGGCGAGTGCGGGATCGTACTCAAACACCGGGACTCCTGTGAAGGACGTCAGCGTGGGTGAATGGGAGTCGCGGGTGCGGATCATGTAGCGGTTGGCGCGCATGCCCAGCTCAACCACCGCCGACCCATGGGAAACCCACATGAGGGACTGCTCGTCGGTGAGCTCGGCCGTGATGGTGCCAACCACCTCTACCTCAGTGGAGACCAGCGTGAGGTGATCGTCAGCAGCGGCGGTGAGTGACGCCGTCGTGCCTGCAAAACTCCACAGACCGGGGACCCCGGCCAGCGTGGAAGGGGTGGCGGGCAGCCACTGGAAGGACGTCAGGGTGAGCCAGCCGTGCTCGGTGGCCAGGGAGGTGTTGCGGCCGGTGCGGAAGCGTTCCCACCGCTGGGTGAGGCGGTCGAGTTCGGCGGTGTTGGTGCTCATGGTGCTCCTTCGGATGCGTGGTTGGTCCACTGTAAGCACAACGGGCGGGCGCGGGCGGCTATTCCGGCGGGGCTTGCGTGGGGTGGAAGAATGGGGCCATGGCATTAGACGCATCGAACGCAGAGTTCAACAAGGACATGACTCGTTTCCCGCTGGGCACTTTCGCCTCCGTGGACGAAGAGCGCACGGAACTGGTGTTCACCCGTCACTACGACGCAGCTCCCGAGGCTGTGTGGGCCATGCTGACCGAGCCCGAAAAAACGCAACTGTGGTGGGCCAAAATCCGTGGAATGGCCAAAGCAGGCTCCTCCTTCGACCTGAAATGGCTCAACGTCAAGGACGAAGGCCACGGGATCGAAACCGACTGGTGGTACGGGCGCGTCATCGAGGCGGAGGCGCCGCGGCTGCTGGAAATCTCCAACTCCATGCATGGGCGGATCCGGATCGAACTGAAACCAGAGGGGAACGGCACCAAGCTGCTGTTTCGCAACACCGTCGCCGTGCCGGCCGAAGTGGTGCTGATGTCGCTGGCCGGGTGGCACGTGCACCTCGACCATTTGCAGGAAGCGTTGGAGGGCAAAAGCGTTGACTGGCAGCTCTGGTGGGATGATTTCTACCCGTGTTGGGAGGAAATTCATGCCCTGTACGCCGCCGGGTAGTGCCGTCATTATTTGAGACGGATTGGCTCCGGATCGCGCGCGCCAAGTAGGATCCAAAAGGCCCTGTCTTGGGCCAAACCGTATTCAACGCCGCATACGAGCACCCCAGATTCACAGACCGTAAGGACGCTGACTCATGAGCTCAGACTTGCCAACAACCGCCGAAAATGGCGCAGAGGACCCGCAGCAGGATACCGATCTGCGCCGTGACGTGCGCCGGGTCAGCACGCTGCTGGGCGAATCGCTCGTCCGCCAGCACGGACCCGAGCTGCTCGCCATGGTGGAGCAGGTCCGCCTGCTGACCAAGGAATCCAAGGAAGCCGCCCGCGGTGAGACCGGCACCGGCCCCTGGAGCGCGAACGACGTCGCAGAGCAGGTCCGCGAAGTCCTCGCCTCCCTGCCGCTCGAGCAGGCAACGGATCTGGTCCGCGCCTTTGCGTTCTACTTCCACCTGGCCAACGCCGCCGAGCAGGTGCACCGTGTGCGCAGCCTGCGCTCCCGCCCCGAGAAGGACGGCTGGCTGGCCAAGGCCGTCACCGAAATCGCCGACCAGGCCGGCACCGAGGCGCTGCAGAAGGTTGTCAACGAGCTCGACGTGCGGCCCATCTTCACCGCCCACCCCACCGAGGCATCGCGCCGTTCGGTGCTGGACAAGATCCGCAAGCTCTCCGACATCCTGGCCACCCCGTCCGAGGAAGGCTCCACAGCCCGGGCCCGCCAGGACCGCAAGCTTGCCGAAATCATCGACCAGATGTGGCAGACGGATGAGCTGCGCAAGGTCAGCCCCACCCCCATGGATGAGGCCCGCAACGCCATCTACTACCTGCGCAACATCCTCACCGACGCCATGCCCGAGGTGCTGACCGAGCTCAGCGACCTCCTCGGCGAGCACGGCGTCACCCTGCCGCCCGACGCCGCCCCGCTGCGCTTCGGCTCCTGGATCGGTGGCGACCGCGACGGCAACCCGAACGTCACCTCAGAGGTCACCCGCGAAGTCCTGATCCTGCAGAACCAGAACGCCGTGAAGATCTCGCTGTCCCTGATCGATGAGCTGCTCAGCGTGCTCTCCAACTCCAGTGCCCTCTATGGAGCCGATGTGGCGCTGACCGATTCCATCGCCGCCGACCTGGCAAAGCTGCCCGGATTTGACCCGCGCGTCCTGGAGCTCAACGCCGATGAGCCCTACCGCCTGAAGCTGACCTGCATCAAGGCCAAGCTGATCAACACCCAGAAGCGTGTTGCCGCCGACGCCTACCACGAGCACGGCCGCGACTACAGCGCCACCTCCGAGCTTATTTCGGACCTGGAACTGTTGGAGTCCTCGCTGCGCAACAACTCCGCCACCCTGGTGGCCGACGGTGCCCTCGCCTCGGTGCGCCGCGCCATCTCCTCCTTCGGCCTGCACCTGGCCACCCTGGACATCCGCGAGCATGCAGACCACCACCATGACGCCGTCGGACAGCTCGTTGACCGCGTCGGTGAGCTGGGCACGCCGTACGCCGAGCTTGACCGGGCCGAGCGCATGGCCGTGCTGAGCACGGAGCTTGCCAGCCAGCGTCCGTTGTCCGGTCACCCCATTAAGCTCGACGGCGCAGCGAACGGCACGTACGACGTCTTCCGTGTGGTGCGCCGCGCCTTGCGCACCTACGGCCCGGATGTCATCGAAACGTATATCATCTCCATGACCCGCGGCGCCGACGACGTCCTGGCCCCTGCCGTGCTGGCCCGCGAGGCCGGGCTCGTCCAGCTGACCGGCGAGAACCGCTACGCCAAGATCGGTTTTGCCCCGCTGCTGGAAACTGTTGACGAACTGCGCGCATCGGCTGAGATTGTTGACCAGCTGCTCTCTGACCCTGCCTACCGCGAATTGGTGCGCCTGCGCGGCAACGTGCAGGAAATCATGCTCGGCTACTCGGATTCCAACAAGGAATCCGGTGTGCTGACCTCGCAGTGGGAGATCCACAAGACCCAGCGCAAGCTGCGCGACGTCGCTGTGAAGCACGGTGTGAACGTGCGCATGTTCCATGGTCGCGGCGGCTCCGTGGGCCGCGGTGGCGGGCCCACTTATGACGCCATCATGGCCCAGCCCAACGGCGTCCTGGAAGGTGCCATCAAGTTCACCGAGCAGGGCGAGGTCATCTCCGACAAGTATTCACTGCCGGAACTTGCCCGCGAAAACCTGGAACTGTCCCTGGCCGCCGTCATGCAGGGCTCCGCACTGCACCAGGCGCCACGCCACTCCGAGGATGACCTGGGCCGCTTCGGCGATCTTATGGAGGTCATGTCCGACGCTGCTTTCGGCACCTACCGGACGCTGATCGACCACGACGACCTGCCGGCCTACTTCCTGGCGTCAACGCCTGTGGAGCAGCTGGGCTCGCTGAACATTGGATCACGGCCGTCAAAGCGCCCCGACTCCGGCGCCGGCCTGGGCGGCCTGCGCGCCATCCCGTGGGTGTTCGGCTGGACCCAGTCACGGCAGATCGTGCCCGGCTGGTTCGGCGTGGGGTCAGGCTTGAAGGCTGCCCGCGAGGCCGGCCACGGTGACGAATTGAAGGAAATGCTGGAACACTGGCATTTCTTCTCCTCCACCATCTCCAACGTGGAAATGACCCTGGCCAAGACGGACATGGCCATTGCCGCACACTACGTGGCCACCCTGGTTCCCACCGAACTGCAGCACCTGTTCGCCACGATCCGTGCCGAGTATGACCTCACGGTGGCTGAAATCCAGCTGCTGACCGGCGAGGCCGAGCTGTTGGACAACCAGCCGCTGCTGAAGCGTTCACTGAACGTCCGCGACCAGTACCTCGACCCGATCTCCTACCTCCAGGTGGAGCTGCTGCGCCGCGTCCGCGAAGCCGACATCACCAAGGCTGACGTTGATGAGCGCCTGCAACGCGCCATGCTCATCACCATCAACGGTGTGGCTGCCGGCCTCCGCAACACCGGATAGTCCCCACGCCCTCCCGCCCTTCGCAAGCTCGGGGCGGGTCCCTCGGGCGCGTGGGCCCACCCACGCCCTCCCTCCCTTCGTAAGCTCGGGGCGGGTCCCTCGGGCGCGTGGGCCCACCCGCTTATGGACAATGACACCGATCCCGCTTTCTGACACCGCCCATCCCGGTGTCAGAAAGCGGGATCGGTGTCATTTTGCGTGGGACCGCCCGGATCAGCCCGTCCGGTCCACGCCCGTCACCGAAAACAGGGCGCCCTGCGGGTCAACGAGGACCACTGTGGTGCCGGGCGGCGTCGTGAATGCGGGCACCACCGTACGCCCGCCGTGCTCTGCGGTCAGCTTTTCCGCCGCACCGGCGTCCGGGACCCAAAAATTGGGGCTCCACTGCGCGGGACCGTGGCCTTGCACCATTGTGGCCACGACTTCGCGGGAAACCGGCTGCTCTGGGAGTCCGCCAACATAGCCGGGGAGCCGAAACAACGTGACCATGCCGTCGCCCGTGCCAAACGTTTCCGTGGTCCAGCCGTAGGCAGCTGCATAAAACTCGGCTGCGAGGCCGGGGTCGGGCGAGGCCAGCTGGCTCATGGCCCACGCCCCGGGCTCATTGATCAGCTGTGCGCCGGCCCGTGAAGCGCCCTCCCATAGTCCGTGCACGGCGCCGAAGGGGTCGGCCACCACGGCGGACCGCCCGGCGGGAGCGGCATCGATCGGCGCCGTGACCACCGATCCGCCGGCGCGCGTAACCGCCTCCACAGCGACATCGACAGCAGCAACCGCGACCGAGGTCAGCCAGGTCGTGGCCATGTCAGGAGCCGGCAGTGAGCCGATTCCCGCCACGTCCCAACCACGCAACCGCGCCACGTAGTAGCTGCCATCGTCGCCCAGCGGTCCGGGTCCGAACGGGTCCCAGCCAAACAGCGTGTTGTAGAAGGACAATGCCGCGTCCACGTCGGGCTGGAACGTCTCCACCCAACAGGGAACTCCGGCGGGATACTCATTTCGTTGGCTCATGTCCACTCCTCAATGGTGCGTTTCCAGTGCCACATCCGAGTTTATGACTGCTGATTCCGCCCCGCCAGAGCCGGTGCCGAATCCTTTGCACAGCCGCGGGCCACCTAGAATTGGGCAATGCCTTCCTTCCGCGCCACCATCCAAATCACCGGACTGCGCCCCGGCCACGCACCTGAAGAAGTCATGGACATGGCCGTCGCGGCCGTCGGCGCCTCCCATGTGGTCGAGGCGAACCAGCTGGACATTGTGGCCGGAATCCCGCGCATCACCGTGCGTTTCATGGTGGTAGCCAGCGAGTACGACGCCGAGAACCAGTTTGCGCGTAATGCTGCGGTTTCCATGGCCCATGGTGTGAACATGGTGGCCACCACAGGCGCGCTGCGCACCTTCCGCCGCTCAGCCGGAAAGTGGCTCACCGTGTAACTTTCCTGCGCCTCGGCGCGGTGTGGGGCCCGTGTGCCGAAAACGGCGACAACCGTTGAGGGCCGTGTATCTTCGGCGGTGTTTGGCGGGTTGCCCCCGTCATCACGGCAGGTGCCGCCGAGATCGGGGCATTCCCTCGGCCCCGTTCCTCGCGAGCCTGCAGGTGCGGCCCCGAGGCGCCCTCACCGTTGGTTTCGAAGACATCAACCGACCACAAGAGAAATGTGACACAGTTCACAGCAAAGTGACCGTGAGGATGTTACCGTTCTGTACGCCTTATCTTTACAGGCGCCAAATGGCACCGAGCTTGAAAAAATATCGACACGAAGAATTTCGGGAGTGATTATTTTGACTACTCAGCCTCAGAACAAGACCCAGGCCACGCCCAGCAGCGCAGCCAGCAACGCGGCGTCACGACAGATTGCCACCAGCCGCGGCACCACAACCGTGGCAGACGGGGTGGTGGCCAAGGTTGCCGGCATCGCCGCCCAGGACATCCCCGGAGTGTACGCACTCGGCGGTGGCGCGGCCCGCGCACTGGGAAGCATCCGCGAAGCCGTTGGCCAGAAGGACCTCACCCAGGGTGTCAGCGTTGAAGTCGGCCAGACCCAAGTGGCCGTCGATGTCACCCTCGTGGTGGAATATCCGCACCCGCTGCAGAAGGTTGCAGACGATGTTCGAGACGCCATTTATGCGGCGGTCGAAGACGTTGTCGGCATGGAAGTGACAGAGGTCAACGTCGCCATCACCGACATTCACATCGCCTCCGATGACGATGAGAAGCCGTCCCAGAACAAGCGCGCCGACGATGACGCCCAGACGGGCCAGCGCGAATCCCGCGTCTCATGAGTGCCACCCTGGCCGGTGCCGCGATAGGTGCCATCCTGGCCATTTCTGCCCTGGTTTTCGGCTTTTGGGCGATGTTGCTGGTGGCCCTGTTCATGGCTGTGGGGGCAGTCATCGGCCGAAGTGTGGATGGCAGGCTCGACCTGCGCGGTGCCTTTGACGCTCTCCGCGGGAAGCGCACCTCGTCATGAGTGCCGGCACGCTGGGGTTTGAACAGGAAGAAAGTCTGCAGAAAAGCCAAAGCAAGCGTGCCGGATACACCAGCATTTCCTCCGGCACCATAGCGCAGCTGGTCGCAGCAATCGCCGCCGAGGCATTCAACGTGCCGCGGCGGAATGTCAGGGCCGGGGTGCACGACGAGCAGGGGCAAGTTAGCGTCTCGCTCGCCGTTCCGTTGGCCATGTCCTTAATGGGCGACGGCGGCACCGTGTTTGAGCGGGCGGCCTCGGCCCGGGCGGTGGTTGCCTCGCGCATCCATGCACTGGCCGGGTCAACCGTCGGTCGGGTTGATGTCCGCTTCACCGGCATTCATGAGGGACAACACGTGAACGCAAGGAGGGTCCAATGAGAAACGCGCACGCGATGGACCCGCGGATGATCAGCAGGATAAGTTTGCGGGAAACACGTTCCAGCCGGGCAGCCTTGTCCATCGTGGTTGCGGCGGTGCTGCTCGTGGCCCTGGCATGGCTGGCTGTGGAACTCATCCTCTCAGCCACAGGAAACAGCGCCTTGCTGATGTCGCCTGTGGAGCTGGCGCGGCACGCAGCATCGCTGGCCACGGCAACTATTCCGGGAGCCCTCGTGGGAGCCGGTATAGCTGTGGCATTGGCCGGCGTGGCCTTGCTGGCGGCAGCGCTCCTGCCAGGCACCAAACCCCGGCACATTGTCGGCAGCGACCGCTCCGCCGTCGTGATTGACAGCGAAGTCTTGGCCGCGGCCGTATCAAGGGCCGCCCGCACGTCGGCCCGGCTGGCACCGGAACAAGTCACAAGCAGTGTGGGGCACAAGCACATCGACGTTGTGGTCCGCCCCAGCTCGGGACTGACAGTGGACACCGATGTCATCCGCGAGGCGGTCGAAAGCGAAGTGTCAGGCTATGGGCTGCGCAGACCCTTGACAGTTGGCATCACCACCAGCACGCAGGGGGTGGTGGGCGCATGAACGGCACACCTCGCGGGTTGAACCGGATGTTGTTGGGAGTGTTAGGCGTAGTCCTGATTGTTGCCGGCAGCGCCGCAGCCTGGGCCGGAACCAACAAGAGCTTCGCCCAGGACTGGACGGCGGCCGGCACTCTGATGTGGGACAGCGTCCAGGAAAATCTGGCGGCCGGACAGATCGGCGAAACCGGCATCAGCTGGTGGACGGTTGCCGTCCTGGCGGGTTTCCTCCTGTTGGCGGTACTGCTGGTGTGCTGGATTGCCTCACAAGGCACCGGACGCAGCAACCAGCTGGCCCGGCAGGACGCCGAAACCGGAAACACCACGGTGGACACGGCCGTGGCTGCCGAGGCAATCAAGTCGGCCCTGGCAGGGAACACGCAGGTGCTCTCTACCTCGGTGCAGTCATGGAAAACCAAGGGTGCAGCCGGCGGCACCGGGTTGAAAATCAGTGTCCAGGCACGCAAAGGTGCCTCACCCGCTGAGGTGGGATCCGCCGTCGAACATCTGGTGGGTGAACTGGACGGACTGCTCGGCACCCAACTTCCCGTGCTGGTCCGTATCAAGGCCGGCACGCGCACTAGATTTGCCCGCACCGAACGCGTGGCATGAACAAAGCACAAACAATCAAGGGAGAGCAACATGGGATTGCACGACAAGATCAGCAACAGCACTGAAAAGGGCCTCGGTTCGGCAAAGGAAGAGGCCGGCAAGTTGCTGGGCGACTCCCAGCTTGAGCAGGAAGGTCGCATGGATCAGGTGTCCGCCGAGGCCAAGCAGGCTGGCGAGAAGATCAAGGATGCAGCTGCCGAGGCTGGCGAGAACATCAAGCATGCCGCCCAGAAGCTCAAGAACGGCTTCACCAAGTAAAAAGCACCACCAAGTAAGCAGACAGATCGCATAAGGAGAACACCATGGGTTTCTTTAGCTTCATCATTCTGGGCCTGATCGTTGGGGCCATCGTCAAGGCTGTCATGCCGGGCAAGGTGCAGGGCGGCTGGATCACCAGCATCATCCTTGGCGTTGTCGGCGCCATGGTCGGCGGCTGGCTGGGATCCATCATCTTCAATGTTGACCTCAGTGGTTTCTTTAACATCAAGACGTGGCTGCTGTCCATTGGTGGCGGACTCGTTGTTGCCGCAGCCTATGGCGCCATCAAAGGCCGCAAGTAACACCCACCCACCCGCCCTCCGGCCGGCAGGCGTCTCCCGTCTGCCGGCCTTTGGTGCGTGGATGTTCGCAAGCAATTGCTTTGGGACACAGCCGGGAATCCAGGAAAGGGCACCAGACGGTGAAACGACTGCAGGATTTGCCACACAAACTCGCTGACGCCCCCGATGCCGTCTTGGCGGAACGGGCCGGCGACGGTGACGCGCAGGCCTTTGAAATGCTTGCCCGCAGGCACGGCCCGCTCATGCGCGCCTATGCCCGCCGGCTGGTACGGACCTTTGAGGAGGCCGACGATGTGGTGCAGGAAGCGCTGATCACTGCGTGGAAGGACATCAGCACCGTGCAGGATGGCACGGCCGTGAAGGCGTGGCTCATGCGGATTGTGGGGCACCGGGCCATCGATGCAGGCCGGCGCCGCAAAACGCATGAGAGCTTGGATGACCAACCGGATGCTCCGGACCGCAAGCCCACGCCGGACGAGGCTGCGGTTGCCAGGTCCGCGCGTCGCGCGTTGCATGGTGCGCTGGGGCGCCTCCCGGAAGAACAGCGAAGATGCTGGGTCCTGAAAGAATTCGGCGGGCTGTCTTATGGGGAAATCGCCGAGGAGCTGGGCATCAGCGAAACCAGTGTGCGCGGCCGGCTGGCCAGGGCACGGACCACGCTTGTTAAGGAAATGGAGGAATGGCGATGAACCCCACGCAGGATTGCGGCAGGCGCATCGAAGACCTCAGCGACTACCTGGACACCGGCGAGTCCCCTGATGCCGCACACATTGAGAACTGTCCCCAGTGCCAGGCCCGCCTTGCCGGGCTGCGCAGCCTCAGCGCTGCCGCACTGGAACTGCTGGACGACGACGTTGCCGCCTTTGCCGACGATTCAGGTTGGCTGGACGGCATTCTGGCCAACCTCCGCCTGGAAACCCGTGCAGGCCGCCCGATTCCGCTCGACGGCGGTGACTTGGACGAACTCACTGAAACGGAAGGAGCCGTCATAGCCTTGGTCCGTTCAGTGGGCGACTCTTTGGGCGGGGTGCTCGTGGGCAGCTGCCGTTTGGAAGGCGACATTTCCGTTGCGGGGGCTCCCGTGGAAGTGAAGATCAACGTCTCCGCCAGGTATGGCTACCCGTTGCCAACGCTGGCTGAGGCATTGCGTTCGGCTGTCTTTGACGAATTACTGGCCCAGACAGAGCTGAACGTGGTTGCCGTGCACGTGGCATTTACCGATATGCGGCCGCCGCTTGGGGATGGTCCCGGCGGGGTGGGGGAGGAACGGCCATGAGCCTTGAAGAAGAGATCCGCCAGCTGGTGCTGGGAATGGGCGGCGTGGCCACTGTCTATGCGGCCGACCCGATGTGGGTGACGGCGGTAAAGCAGTTGGGTGCACTGCTGGGGCCCGGCGGTGATGCTGCTCCCGTGCCGTTTGTTGTGTGCACCGAGGAAGGCGCGGATTTGTTGGACACGGACGACGGCGCGTTCCCGGCCGGCGCTGGGGGGTTCACGCGGCCGGTCATGACCGTTAGGGTCCGGATCGGCACCGACGGTTCACAGCCGGCGCCTGCCTTGGCTCGTGCCGTGGCGGGTGCGGTTCGGGCCCTGGTGTCAGTCCAGCGTCCGGAAGTGGGTGTGAAGGCTGTGGTGGAGGTGTCGGCCATCGGCGTCTGAGCAAGATCCACGGAATCACCCCTCAAGACCCAACGCCGCAGCACCTTCCGGGGTGTTTTGCTCGACGCTCGCTCACATACGGGGCGTATCTGGGCAACGCTCGCTCTCTACCCCTCCCGCCGGGGCGCAAGGGCACCCCGGCCCCACGTTGTTTTTGCGGCGGCGCCTATTTGTGGTCGGGGAACTCGGAGAGTTCCAGCTCCGAGAAGTACTTCACCGGCTCGCGGGTCAGCGGGTCGGTGAAGGAGATGCTGTGGGCCAGGAGTTGCAGCGGCTTCGTGTAGTCGTCCGGTGCCTGTTCGTGCAGGACAGGGTAGAACGGGTCGTTCAGGATGCCAATGCCCTGCGACGCCAGGTGCACGCGCAGCTGGTGGGTCTTGCCGGTGTGCGGCTGGAGGTCATACAGGCCCAAGGTTTGCCCGGACGCAGATGTACGCGTGTCCATCAACTCGATCCGGGTCTCCGCATTCGGCTCTCCCTCGATTTCCTGGGCCAGCAGGTACGTGCGTGACTTGATCATGCGGCTGCGCACCACCAGTGGAAACTCCAGGTCGGAACGGACCGGTGCCACGGCACGGTAGGTCTTTTCAATGCGACGCTTCTCAAACAGCATTTGGTATTTGCCGCGGGTCTCCGGGTTGGCGGAAAACAACAGCACACCCGCCGTCATGCGGTCGAGTCGGTGGATGGGCACCAAATCCGGCAGGTCAAGGAGCACGCGCAGGCGGACAAGGGACGATTCCTGCACATACATGCCGCCGGGCGTGGTGGGCAAAAAGTGCGGCTTGTCCACGACAACAAGATCCTCGTCCTGGTGCAGGATGGACAGCTCCACGGGCAGGCGCTTCTCCACGGGCAGTTCACGGTAGTACCAAATGAACAAATGCTCTCTCAACGGCGTGCTCGGCGTGACGATCTCCCCGCCGAGAGCTTTGACCTCGCCGCGCTCAAATCGGTCCACAATGCCCACGGGGTCGACATGGTTGAACTTGTCCAGCACGTATTCCATGGCGGTGGTCCAGGGGCCCTCAACGGGGATGCGCATGCGGGTGGCATTGACGCCATCGCGCACGGGAAGGGGAGATTTCATCACCATTCAAGGGTACCGAGCGTTCCGCGGGAGCCAGACCAATCACCTTGTTAGGGCGGGGAAACGATCATTGGGGGACCGCCTACAAGAAAGCACCAGCAAACACAACGCCCCAGCCCGTGAACCTTTTTCGGCCCACCCGGCAATACATAGTGTGACCACAGACAGTGGCATCATTCGCAGCTCCGGTGAGAGCCCCCACGCCTTCACCGCGCTCTACGACAAATTCGCCCGCATGATCTACCGCTACGCCGCCCGCCGGGCCGGCGAGTCGGCGGCCGAGGACGTCATGGCCGAGACCTTTCTGGTCGCCTTCGAGCGGCGTGATTCCTTCGACCATGCCTGGGAGGATGCGCGGCCCTGGTTGTTTGGGATTGCCACGAACCTGCTGCGCAAGCACCACCGGACCGAGGCGAAAGTGCTGAAAATCATGGCCAAGGCATCGGGGCGTGAGGGCTATGCCGACAGCACCGAACGGATCGCCGAACAACTCGATGCCGCGGCGGCCACGTCGTCCCTGGCCGGCGCGCTGCGGAAACTGTCGGCGGGGGACAGGGAGTGCATTCTGCTCTACGCCTGGGCCGAGCTCAGCTACGAGGGCATCGCCGCGGCCACCAAGGTCCCCATCGGCACTGTGAGGTCACGACTCAACCGGGCCCGGCGCATCCTCAAAGATGCCGCCGGCGCCCACCTGGACAACACTGAGGAGGCAGATCATGGACGATCTCCAGCTACTGCGTGACATGCGCACGGACACCCCGACCGTCAAGGACGCCGTGATCGACGGCGGCCGGCAGCAACTGCTGCAGCGGATAGATCCGCGGTCCAAGATGAAGGGTCGACGGCGGACCAAGGCTTTGCGGATAACGCTCGGTTCCGTCGCGACCCTGGGTTTGGCAACGGCTCTGGTGGCCACCAATGTTGTTGGGCTCGCCGGCTGGCGCGGAGCTTCCACTGCCGAGGCCGCGGAGGTACTCAACCAGGCCGCCGAGATGGCCATTAGGACTTCAGATCCGGTGGTTGGACCGGGACAGTACTTGAAGATCGACAGCACGAACTTGTGGATGACGAGTTCCAGCGCGCACAATCCTCCTGACGGGGCTGGCGCTCATGGTGAGGTGGATTGGCTGGACACTGAAACGATGTCAATGTATGTGCCTGCCGATCGTGATCAGGAATGGGTGTGGGAAAGGTCCGGGCGCATCCCCACCACCTTTTTTGGCGACGAAGCCAAAGAAGTTGCCTTGAATCAAAAAGAGGAAATGGGGGACACTTCTGCTCTGCTCCGCGGCAAGGGCGGGGCCTTCTATGATTCGGTAAGTTCATTTCCAGGTGAAAAGGAACTGGCGAACTACTCCCGCGATCCTCGGGAATTACTCAATGGGATATACAAAACTACCTTCATCAAGGGACAGTCCATTGATGGTGAAGCCCTGGTCTACATAGCTGACCTGCTAGGAACAGGCATTGTTCCGGCAGATTTGCGGGCGGCATTGTACAAAGCAGCCGCACTCATTCCCGGGGTGACCATCACTGACAACCAAGCCACGTTGGACGGCCAGACCGGAGTGGCGATTGGCCGGGATGAGGGCGTCTCCGACATGCGCCAAGAAATAATTGTTGATCCGGCCACGGGCCAACTGATTGGGGAACGCCGAGTGCTGACCAAGGCCATGGGCTCCATCCCCGCCGGGACAATTGTGGGCTGGACAACCATTCGCACCACGGTGGTCGATTCGGCACCCTAGCCAGCACCGACGCTGTGTGAATGGCAGCGCGTGCGAATAACAAAAGACTTGCTGGTGCGGTTGGCTCAACGAACGGGGCAAACCGCGCCAGCTGCTTGCGTTAAAGCGTTCTCCCATAGGATTGGAGCCACGCAGACGGCATGGAGGCAACAAACGCATGGCAAAGAATGGCGACACGGAGTTGTGGGCACTGGCTCATGCCGAGCGCGCCGCGCTCGCGGAGGACCTGTCCGGACTCGCAACCGAGCAATGGCACCAAGCCACCCTCTGCCGGGAGTGGAACGTTGAGCAGGTGGTGGCGCACCTGACCGCGGCGGCCAGCATTGGCCAGTTACGTTGGATCCGCAGCATGCTTGGCGCCCGGTTCCGCCCCGATGTGCACAATTTCCGGCGCCTGAATGAACAGATGGGTGCCACGCCAGCCGAAACCCTGACGCGGTTCCGGGCCATCATCACCAGTACCACCGCACCGACAGCAGATACTGCGGCCTACCTAGGGGAAGTTGTGGTGCACGCCCAGGACATCCGCCGCCCGTTGGGCCTAGCTGGCGCGCCCAGCATTGATGCGCTTACACCGGTCGCGGAATTCTTCGCAAGCCGCAACTTCGCCGTTTCCAGCAAGTCGAACGCCGCAGGACTCCGGCTCCAGGCAGACGACGGGCGGTTCGCATTCGGCGAGGGTGCGCTTGTCATTGGGCCGACACTGGCATTGGTCATGGCACTGGCCGGACGCGCCGCCTACCTCGAAGATCTACAGGGGCCAGGTGTGCAGGTCCTCCGCTCTCGGCTCGATAAAATCGGAAACTAGCAGCGTTCATGGCCCAACTTGGCAGCGCGGGCACCAATAAATATCCCGGGCGGCGCGGGCGGGAAAGGCTGGATCGGCCAGCTTGGCGTGCCGGATGAGCACCCCGCATCGCTTGCACGGCTTTCCGGCCAGGCCGTAGACCCACGATGCCGCCTCGCCCCGCGCCGGCCCGCCCGTCGTTGAGCGCTGGGGGCGGTCCTTGTTAACCTCGAGCAGCCGTTTCGCCATCCCCACCATCCGCGGCAGGTCCGGCACCTGCGCCACCGCCGCAGCGGGGTGAACACGGCTCAGGAAACACAGCTCGTTCCGGTAAATGTTGCCGATCCCTGCGAGATCGCGCTGATCCAAAAGAGCCAACCCAATCGCCCGATCGGGTTCGGCCAACAGCCTCCGCAGCGCCTCCTCCGCATCCCAGCCCGGCCCCAGCAGATCGGGCCCAAGATGTCCGACGGCGTCTGCCACCAACGCTTCCGGCAGGACTTCCATCGTGCCCAGCGAAAAGCCCACAGCCGTTGCCAGCCTTGTTTGCAGCACCACCCGGGCGGTATAGGCCGGGCGCCGCCACTTTGCTGCCTTGCCGGGCGCCGCCGGGTATATGTCCCAATGCCCGTCCATGGACAGATGTGAATGGATCACCTGCCCGCCCACGAACATGAGCAGGTGTTTGCCGCGCGACTCCACACGGGACACCGCCGATCCGCTCAGATCCAGAGTCGCATGCGCAGGAATCCTGAAATCACTCGACGTCAGAAACTGCCCTTCGAGCACGGCTTGCAGGTCCCGGGCCTGCCGCCAGACGGTGTCGCCCTCAGGCACGCTGCGCCCGCTGCTGCTCAAAGTCGGAGCCTGCAAACATCAACGAATCACTCATGTTAGTCAACTTACCCAAAGCCAACGCAGCAATGGCACCTATTTTCGGGGACGCTATCGCAACAAGTGCGACAGCGTTTGCAGGACATGGCACGTGGTGCAGTGAGTGAGCGTTTGACCACAACGGCCCATATGTGAGCGAGCATCGGGGAAAAACGCCCCATATGTGAGCGAGCGTTTCAGGGGGCGGGTCAGGCACGGATCCGCACCCCTCTGGGCGAGCTGTACGCGCCAGCCGCCAGCAGGGCCGCGGCCAGAGGCGTGCCCAGCACGTCAAGACCGTTGACCTTTTCAATGGCCATCTTGGCGATGGCGCCCCGCCTCACCACCTGGACCAGCGCCGCAGCCGCGAGGGCCACCACTGGCTCATCGTCGCTGAAGCACAACAGCGTGCGGCCGCCGCGCTCCACATACAGGACCAGTGCGCCGTCGACCATCACCACCAGGGCACCCGCCTTGCGCCCGGGCCGATGCCCGGAATCCAGCGGCGGCCAGGCCAGGGCCGCGCCGTAAGGATTGGCGGGGTCCGTGGCGGCGAGGGCCAGGGCCTGCGGCGGACGAGGGTTCAGTGAGGCGTCCTCGCTGAAGGTGCGCAGCCGATCGACCGTGGCCGAGACGGCAAATTGCGCCGCTCCCAGGTGTTCGATGAAATAGCCGCGGCGGCACTTCCCGCTTTCCTCCAGCCGGGCAAGGACCTTGTACATGAGCCCGAAGCCGCCGGGCAGGCCGTGGTTCATGACGGAACCGCGCGTCACCACCCCGTACCTGTCCAGGAACAGCTCGGCAAGGGCATGGCTGCGCAGGGTGGTCTGGGCGCTGTCCGCGGCAGCCTCCGCAACGGGCAGCAGGCTCCATCGGCCCGCACCCATGGGCGGGGCGCCGCGCTGCACGCCGGCGGCGCGTCCCGGCAGGCGGCCGTAGCGGCCGCTCCTGCCGGGGCGGAGGCGCGAGGGAGGGGCCTTCTGCTTGTGCGCCGTGTGCCCGCCGGCCAGCAGGGCGCGGACGGGGGCGAAGGTGTCATTGCTGATGCGTCCGGCCCAGAAAAGTTCCCAGAGGGCAGTGATAAGGTCCGAGTCGGAAGCCACTTGATCCGGCCCGTCCGCGGTCATTTCCCGCAGCTGGTGGAAGAAGTACGCGCCGCCGTTGCCCAAAGCGTCCAAGAGGCGCTGCTGGAATTCCGTAGGATTAAAATCTGCCGCCGTGCTCAGCGTCAGTTCGGCCGAATCAGCCACATGCAGGCTCAGCCAGCCGTCATTGGAACCGATGGAACCGGCGCCGGAAACAAGTACCTCACCGGTTGCGGTCAGCTCGTCGAGCATGGCGGGGGAGTAGTCGGCAACACGGGCGGCCAGCACCAGCGGCTCCCACGCCGACGCCGGAATTGGCACTCCCGCGAGCTGGTCCACCACCGTTAGGACACCATCCAATCCACGCAGCGCAGGGGAGCCGGACGCCGCTGTGACGTGCTGCCAGGCGGGCAGGAACCGGGCAAAGGCCGCCGCATCAACGGGTTCGACCTCCGCCCGCAGCGCTGCCAGCGACCGGCTGCGCAGCTGCCGGAGAACCTGGACGTCGCACCACTCCGAAGCGCCCTCCGTCCGGGCAAAACCGGCCGGTAAAAACTCACCCTCGGTGACGCGCCTGTCCGCTGCCAGCCGGGCCAGCCCTGAATGCACGACGGCGACACCCAGTCCCAGCCGCACGGCAACTTCCGCCGCGGTGAAGGGGCCGTGGGTGCGGGCATAGCGGCCGATCAGGTCGCCAAGTGGGTCCGCCACGGGTTCGATGAACGCCAGCGGAACACCCATGGGAAGCGGAATACCGAGGGCGTCGCGCAGCCGTGCCGCATCCTCAATGGCGGCGAACCGTTCTTCCCCAGCCATGTTCACGCACAGTGCGCGGTTGGCGGCAACCAGCTCGGTGAGGTGGGAGGAGGCCGTGGCGCGGTGGGCTGCTTGCTCGTGGGGCCCGGGCCCGTCACCAGGAGGGTGCGCAGCGGCGGTTTCGACCGTAGTGCCAGACTGATCCGCCGTGGCAGGCGGCAGGCCGGCGTCGTCCGTTTCTTGGTTTGGGGGAGCGGAGGGAAGCAGTCGCGCGGCAACCTCCTCCACCGTGAGTGGGCCGAGGAGGCGCAGCAAATCCGCCACACCTTCCAGGCCGCGGACGCGCCGGTCGCTGTCCTTGCCGTTGCCGGCCAAGCGCTGCAGCTGGGATTCGGTAAGTGCGATGACGTCGGGGTCCAGGAGCTCGCGCAGCTCGGCGCGACCCAGCAGCTCGTCCAGCAGGGCGGGATCCAGGGAAAGGGCTGCCGCGCGGCGCTCGGCGAGCGGGGAGTCGCCCTCGTAGAGGAAGCTGGCCACGTAGCCGAAGAGCAGGGAGCGGGCGAAGGGGGAGGGCTCGTTGGTGGTGGTTTCCACAATGCGCAGCTCGCGGCGCTCGAGGGCGGCGGCAATGTCCTTCAGTGCGGGGAGGTCGTAGACGTCCTGCAGGCATTCGCGCACGGTTTCGAGCACGATGGGGAACTGCGGGTACTTCCGGGCCACATCCAGTAGCTGGGCCGAGCGCTGGCGCTGCTGCCACAGGGGCGAGCGTTTGCCCGGGTTCTGGCGCGGCAGCAGCAGGGCACGGGCGGCGCATTCGCGGAAACGGCTGGCGAACAGGGCCGATCCGCCCACCTCGGCCGTGACGATCCCGTCCAGCTCTTCGGGGTCGAACATGAACAGCTCGGCACCGGGCGGCTCGTCATCCATGAGGGGCACGCGCAGCACAATGCCGTCGTCGGAGGCCATGGCGGAACCGTCCAGGCCGTAGCGTTCGTGCAGCCTGGCCGCGACGGCTAGTGCCCACGGGGCGTGGACCGGCATGCCGAAGGGGCTGTGCAGGACCACGCGCCAGTCGCCGAGCTCGTCGTGAAAGCGTTCCACCATGAGCGTCTTGTCATCGGGGACTTGGGTGGTGGCAGCCTTTTGCTCGTCGAGGTAGCCGAGCAGGTTGTTGGCCGCCCATTCGTCCAGGCCGGTGGCCGTGCAGCGTGCGAGGGCCTTTTTGCGCGGGGCGGCGCTGACCTCCCTGATGAAAGCGCCCAGTGCCCGGCCGAGCTCAACTGGCCGCCCGAGGGAGTCTCCCTTCCAGAAGGGCAGCTTGCCGGGTTGGCCAAACGCGGGGGAGACCAGGACCCGGTCAAAGGTGATGTCCTCGATTTTCCAGCTCGTGGCGCCGAGGGCAAAGACGTCACCGACGCGGGATTCATAGACCATCTCCTCGTCGAGTTCGCCCACACGGCGTCCGCCCTTTGCAGCCTTGCCTGCGTCCGATTCGTCCGAGCCAACGATGAAAACGCCGAACAGGCCGCGGTCCGGGATGGTGCCGCCGGAGGTGACGGCCAACCGCTGGGCTCCGGGGCGCCCCGTGATGGTGCCGGCACTCCTGTCCCAAATGATGCGCGGGCGCAGCTCGGCGAACTCGTCCGAGGGGTAGCGTCCGGCGAGCAGGTCCAGTGTGGCGTCAAAGGCCGAGCGTGGCAGGGCGGTGAAGGGGGCGCTGCGCCGCACCGTCTCAAACCACTCATCCACGCCAATGGATTCCAGTGCGGTGGCTGCGACGGTTTGCTGGGCGAGGATGTCCAGCGGGTTTGCCGGGATCGAGAGCGGTTCGATCGCCCCGGCCAGCATCCGCTCCACGGTGACCGCCGCATGCAATAAATCTGCCCGGTGTTTCGGGAACAGCAGGCCCTCTGATATCTCGCCCACCTGGTGCCCGGCGCGGCCGACGCGCTGCAAGCCGCTGGCCACCGACGGCGGCGACTCCACCTGGATCACCAGGTCCACGGCGCCCATGTCGATGCCCAGTTCCAGACTCGAGGTGGCCACCACCGCACGCAGCCGCCCGGACTTGAGATCGTCCTCGATCAGCGCCCGCTGCTCCTTGGACACCGAGCCGTGGTGCGCCTTGGCGAGGACATTCGGTGCGCCAGCAACGGCCCCGGCCTGCGCCATCATCTCCGCCGGGAGCCTGGTCGGGGACGGCGCGGCCCGCCACGGTTCAGAGGAGGAGAGTGCGCCGTCGGACGTATCTGCAACAGAATTGCCCAGCGCCGCAAGTTCCAGCCGTTCCACGTAAATCTCGTTGAGCCGGCCCGTAAGCCGCTCGGCCAGGCGGCGTGAGTTGGCGAAAATGATGGTGGACTTCTTCGCCAGGACGGCGTCCACAATCTTTTCCTCCACATGCGGCCAGATGGAGGCGTTGGGTGCCAGCCCGGAGGCGGGGCCCAGATCGTGGGCGGCGGCCAGCGCGGGCAGTTCCGTCATGTCGGCGACCGGGACGGTGACGCCCAGGTTCCAGGTCTTGGTGCTGGCCGGGGCCACGATGGTGACGGGAGCCAAGCCGCCGAGGAAGCGGGCCACGGTGGAGTGCGGCTCGACCGTGGCGGAGAGGCCGATGCGCTGGGCCGGGGTGTCCAACAGGGCGTCGAGACGTTCCAAGGAGACGGCGAGGTGGGCGCCGCGCTTGGTGCCGGCAACGGCGTGGACCTCGTCGATGATGATGGTGTGCACGTCGGTGAGGGTCTCGCGCGCCTTCGACGTCAGCATCAAGTACAGGGATTCCGGCGTGGTGATCAGGATGTCCGGCGGGTGGCTGAGCAGGCGGCGGCGTTCATTGGCGGGGGTGTCCCCGGATCGTACGCCGACGCTGACATGCGGGGCGTCGAGTCCCAGGCGGGCGGCGGTTTGGGTGATGCCGATCAGGGGTGCGCGCAGGTTTCGTTCGACGTCAACGCCCAGGGCCTTCAACGGGGAGAGATACAGGACCCGGGTGCCGGACTTCTCCGGGGCGCTTCGTTTCGCGGCGGACGCACGCGCGGTGCCCGTTCCCGAAGCGCCGTCGCCCCAGGAGCCGTCGTCCGAAGCGCCGATGGGCAATTGGCCTGGATCCGGCGTCGTGCTTGAAGCGGCGGAACTCTCCCTGGCGATGAGGCCGTCGAGGGCCCAGAGGAAGGCGGCGAGCGTCTTGCCGGAACCTGTGGGCGCCACCACGAGGGAATGGGCGCCGCCGGCGATCGCGGCCCAGGCGCCCGACTGGGCAGGCGTGGGGGAGCCGAACGCGCCGAGAAACCACTCGCGCGTGGGTGCGGCGAACTGGTTCATGGCCATGTGGGCCGCTGCGGCTGGCGTTGTTCCTTGCACGGCTCCATCATGCCGCATGGGACCGACATTCTGGACCGAACGGCGTGAATTGCGGCGGCGTGGTGCGAAAGACACCGGCTGCAGTACGAAAGTGTCAGAGCTACGCGGTAATCTAACGGTAGGAGCGGCAAAGAGTGCCGATGCCGGTCCGCTGCCTGCGGCGCGCGCCGGAGTCTCCGCATTATTTTGGATTGGTGGGGGCAGTGCAGACACGGCATATAGGGAACAACTGGGTTCCAATGCTTGGCTTCTCGCTGCTGTTTCTGTTCGCAGGTGCCATCACCATGGTGGCCGAACGCGGTCAGGGGGCCGACGCCGGAGTCCTTGCGGTCGGTGCGCTGATCGTTGGCGGGCTGAGTGCGCTCTGGCTGTGGAAGAACCCGTCCTGGTGGGTTGCCCCTCGAAACCACTACCTATACCTGATCGGCGGCAGCGTTCTGGGCGTTGTGCTGTTTTCCCTAATCCCGTTCCTCAATGGCACGGGCCCGTGGCTGGTTTTGGGTGCGGCCATCGTTGGTTACGGCTGGTTTGAGCGGTTCAGGCTGCTCATCACCGCCGGTGCCGCCGTCTTTTTTGCCGGGTTCCTGGCCATGCTCATCCACGCCGACGTGTGGGGCAGCGCGCTGCACCTGGTGACCACGGGCGTGCTGGCATTTACCGCAAACCAGCTTTATGTTCTGCGCAATGGCCGCCGCCGGGAAGCCCAGGACAGCGACCCAGGCTTCATCGGCTCCTTTGAGGAGTTCGACCCGGCCGAGGCCTTAAAGCCCGAGCTTTGGAGTCGTCCCGGTGATCAGCGCAGCGGACGGTGACCTAGCACCGTCCTAAGCCGGACCGGCAACGTTTTGCGGCACGGACGTCCGGGCAGTTAGGGCTGGAACGCGCCGATGCTCAGCAGCTTGATGCCGGCATTGCTGCAGGCTGTCAGGGGGTGCGCGATTTCCAGGTGGTCCTCCGCACCGGGCGGGTATACGAGCACCGCATCCGCCTGTTCGCGCTGGCAATCCTGGTAGTTGTCGGCCTGCGTGTAGCGCAGGACAGCCGAGGCGCTGGCGCCCGGCACCAGCGTAATGGGCCCGTTTGAGGGGGCCTGTGCGTTGCGTTCAGCCGGTGCGCCGATGGGGTTGATGCTGCCAGCCTGGACCAGCGACACCCCGGGGTAGCCGTCCAGAATGCAGGCAGTGGAGGTGCTGTTGCTTAGGACCAGGTTCATGAAGATGCTTCCCGCCGCGCCGCCGCCGTTGCTGTCCAGTGCGCCCGTTAGTGATGCTGCGGTGCACAGCGGTGTTTCCGCCGGTGTGGCGTTTGCCGTGGACGACGGCGTTGCTCCAGCAGTTGCCGACGGTGCACTGGTGCTGGGGCTGGGCGCCGCAGAGGTGGTTGACGGGGTGCTGGGCGTCCCGGTGGAGCCGGGGGCCGGTGAATTCTGCGGGCCACAGGCAGCCAGGGAGGCCGCAATTCCCAGTGTTGCTGCGACCGCAAGAACCTTCGGGAGACGGAACGTGCGGGCGTGGCGGCTCATTCGGGTGTTCATGCCTCCACTTTTCCGCCGATGGCCGCACGAGTCAACCAAGGCTCGCAGCACAACCCCAGCTGCCTGGACATTTCCCTGGCAAATCCGCCCGTCAAGCACCGCCGTCGCTCTTGCACCGCCCGCGAACTCGCAGTTAATGCTCTCCCAGGCGTTCGAGAGCGCGTTAACTGCGAGTTCACGGGTGGTTGGGGCAGGCCCAAAAGCAGTGACGCAATTGTTGCAGTGGAAAGCGCTTGCTAGCGGCATGCTGCTGCAACAACTGCGTCTCAGATCCACGAAAAGGTTAGTTACGCCTTGCGGCCGGTGCGCAGGAATGCCAGGCCGCCCAGGACGAGCCCTGCCAGCCCGGCACCCAGGCCGAGCCAGGCAGCCCAGGAGGTGCCGCCGTCGTTCTTCACATCAGAGGAAGCAGCCTCGTCATGCCCCGCGGCAGTGCCGTGCCCGTCGCCCTCAACAGCGGCCGTCACAGCCAAGGAGGGGGCGGGGGACTTGACGGAATCGTGGCTGGCGCCCTCGGCCGGAATTTCCTTCCAATCCGTCTGGCCGGTCTCGCACGTCTGCAGGGTGGGGAAATACAGGGTGGTTCCGGAGGTGTCGGGCAATTGCAGGGAGAGCGTGAAGGTGTCGCGCTCATGGTCAACCAGCGGGGTCTTGGCCGTGTAGGTGATGGACGCGGTGCGCTCGCTGACCTTGCTGCCGTTGGCCAGCGTGACCGGGGTGTCCAGCTTCTGCACCGACTTGCTGATGGTCCAATTCGGGTTGACGGTGGGGGTGGCGTCGTTGAGCTCGTCCGGCAACGTAATGGTCAGCGCCGTGGTGGACGAGCCGTCGCAGCCGTGGCCAACAGCGAACGTGACCAGCGAGTAGGATCCGGCTGTGGTTTCGGTGGCTGTGGCATCGACATGGGCCGACGCGGCGCCCAGCCCCAGCAACATCAGGGCTGCGGTGGCGCCGACGGCGGCGGTGGACGTGAGGGTGCGGGAAAAACGCATGGGTAAAACCTTTCGAACACAAAATTACAGGGTGGACACCCCGCGAATAGGTCGAAGGGTGTTAGACGAAAATTGCTGCCCGCAGGGGCGGCCCGCGCCGGGTGTTCGGCCGGACATTGCGCCAGGGAAGACTGGGCAAGGGGCGCACAATAATGCCCGGCACTCTGGCCTGGGCCGGCAGAACACGGACGACGGCGGCGCGCCTGTAGAGCGGCCGGAGCCAGTTCGCGAGGGACCAGAGGGCGTTTTCGCCGTAGGCGAGCAGGCCTGTCGCTGCCAGGGTCGACGCGACGTGGGCGGCCAGCATCCAGCCGGACAGGTGGCTGGCGTGGCCCATGGCTTCCACGCCGGGAGCCATAGCGGTGCTGGCCATGGCGGAGGTGGCCTGCGCCAGCATGGCCGACGCATGGGACTCGGCCGGCATGCTGTGGTGGGCCAGCATCTCATTGCCCTGGGCGTTGGCGAGATTGGCGCCCGTCAGATGGGCGCCATGGGAGAGTGCGTCAAATGCCTGGTGCAGGACCAGCTGGCTGCTGGTCAGCAAGGCGGCCATGGCAGGCAGGTTCAAACGGAATCTTGTGGCAATGGTGGAGCAGAGGATGTGAAGTGCCAGCAGTGCCGCCATGATGGGCGGAACAGGCAGGGTGCCTCCGGCCAGAAGGTGTGCCCCTGCTGCCAAGCCCAAGACCGTGGCGCCCACCACCGTGGTTCGGAGCAGCCTGAAAGGAGCGTGCGGCACACTGCTCCCTTCGATTAAGCCAACTCGTACAGCTTATCGAGGAAAGGTCGGTGTCGACACCTGGGAAGTTGCGGTGCGCCCGGACGGCGAATCACCGGTGGTGCTAGTGGCCGGGGCCGGGCGGCTGGCCGGGGGCAGGTGGACGGTGAACGCGGTGTGCCCGGGCCGGCTGTCCACGGAAACGGTGCCGCCGTGGGCTGCCACGATCCCCTGCACAATGCTCAGCCCCAGCCCGGTGCTGCCGGTGGTGCTCGTTCGGGCCTGGTCGGCGCGTGAAAACCTGTCAAAGATGATGTCCTGGAACGCCGGGTCGATGCCGGGGCCGTCATCGCTGACCACCAAGGTGCAGGATCCGTCGGCAGCCCGCGACAGGGCGGCATGGACGGCCGTTCCCGCCGGCGTGTGCTTGGCGGCATTGCCCAGCAGGTTCAGCATCACCTGCCGCAGGGCGGCGTCCTCGCCCAACACCTCCACGGCGTCATCGGGAACCGTGAAGCTCCAGGCATGGTCGGGGGTGGCAACTTGAACGTCGTTCACCGTCTCCATGACCAGGGGGCTGAGGTTCAGCGCCTGCAGCGGGCGTCCGGCCGTCCCGCCCACGGATTGCTGCGCCTCGTCAAGGCGGGCCAGCGTCAACAGATCCTCCACGAGCCGGCTCATCCGCACCGACTGGTCCTGGACCCGGCCCAGCGCGGTTTGTCCGTCGGCGCTCAGCGGCTCCGTCATGGACAGCAACTCGGCATAGCCCCGGATGGCTGTCAAAGGGGTGCGCAGCTCATGACTGGCGTCGGCAACAAAGCGGCGCAGTTTCGTTTCGCTGTGCTGTCTGGCCTGCAGTGCGTGCGAGACATTGTCCAGCATGGCGTTGAAGGCGCTGCCCACATTGCCCACTTCGGTGCCCGGGTGGGCGGCAGTGTCGGGGACTCGGGCACTCAAGGCGACCTCTCCGGCGTCGAGCCTCAGCGTGGATACCTGGGTGGCCGTCTCCGAAAGCTGCGCGAGCGGGCGCAGGTTGCGGCGGATGATGAGCGTCCCGGCCCAGCCCAGCGCCAGCAGCCCGGCGAGTGAGACCAGCACGATCGAGAGGACCAGTGTGGACAGCGTCTGCTGGGTGGCGGTAAGCGGCAGGCCGGTGATGAGGAAGGCGCCAGAGGGCACGGCCTCAGCCTGCAGCCGGTACATGCCGATCGAGAGCTTTTTGCTGCTGAGATCGCCGTTCGGGGAGAGGTTTGAAAGGATGTCGGCATCCGCTGTGGTGAGCTGTTGGCGTGCGCCAGTTGGTGAGAGGATGCCTGCATAATGCACGACGCCGTTGCTCAGGACCGCGCTCAACTGGCCTGCGCTGGTGGCACGGGCATCGAGGGGATCGGGGAGACCGGCTCCGGCTTGGCTGGTGTAGAACGCGGCGGTGCGCACGGAGGCCTGTTGCAGGGAGGAGTCCAGCTGGCTGTTCACCGTCATGCTCAGCGCGGCGTAGCTGACCAGGCCCACCAGGACGCAAATGACGGTGAGCAGGGCGAGCATGACGGAGACGAGGCGGGTGCTCAGGTGCCAGCCGGTGGGACGCAGCAGATGCTGGATTCTGGGATTGGTTATTGGCATGGCTTGATCACGTAGCCGGAGCCTCTGACGGTGTGGATCATGGGTGGGTGGTCGGCGTCGATCTTCTTGCGCAGGTAGGAAATATAGAGTTCCACGATGTTGCTTTGGCCGCCGAAGTCGTAGTTCCAGACGCGGTCCAGGATGCGGGACTTGCTCAACACATGCCGCGGGTTTTCCATGAGAAATTTCAGTAGTTCAAACTCGGTGGTTGTCAGGGGGATCTCGGTACCGGCACGTTGGACGGACTTGGTGTCCTTGTTCAGGGTCAGGTCCCCGACGGTGAGGAGCGCGAACTGCGGGGCCGTGATGCCGGAACGTTGTACAACCCGGTGCAGCCGCAGCAGCACCTCCTTCATGCTGAACGGCTTGGTGACATAGTCGTCGCCGCCGGACTGCAGACCCGTCACCCTGTCAGAGACGGCATCCTTGGCGGTCAGGAACAGGGCGGGGACGTCCGGGTAGATCGTGCGAAGTTTTTGTAGCAGCTCGACACCGTCCATGCCCGGCATCATGACATCCAGGACCAGCACGTCCGGCACGAATTCGCGGGCGATCTTTATCGCGGCAAAGCCGTCGTTGGCGGTTTTGACCTCCCAGCCGGTCATTTCCAGGCCGCGGCGCATGAGGTCGGCCAGCTCGGGTTCATCGTCGACCACGAGGGCGCGGATGGGTTCACCGTCCGCACGGGTCAGCTTGGGCAGGGGCGCCGATTTTTGTGCGGGTGCTGACTCGGGTGTGACGGATGCTGACGCCTGTGTTGTGGCTTCGGATGCAGAACTGGACATGTTCCCATTCTCCGGCATCCGCCGCCGCGGAGGCTGGGTGGTTGCTGGGAGTTTTCTGTGTCCGATGGATATGGAGGCGGCTGGTTCATGTGGCTGGAACGTAAAAAACGCCCACCGGAAACTCCGATGGGCGTTTTGCGAAGCGCTGTGTTCTTACATGCCAAAAAAGATCAAGAGGCCAAAACCCACGACGCCGATGAGCACTGCCGCACCGCCAATGATGTTGCCGGCCATGTCGCCGCTGGTGCTTTCAGAGGCGTGTGCTGCGGACTGTGCTTTTGCTTGAGTACCCACTGGTTTCCTTTGTTCAACGGCCATGAGAATCCGGGCCGGGATCGACGTTGCTTTGCTGCCGCGCTGGTGCGGTGCACAACGAAAAATGCTCGCCGAAGGCATCGGCGGATGTTTAAGCTTACCAATTCCGGCCAAGTTGCCGCAGATGAGGCCGCGCGGGTGACTGCTGAGCTCTACCAACGGACTGGCAACACCGTCAGCGCCGCCAGAACGGGGGCCTGCGAGAACGGCGTATCTTCTTTTGGGGCGGTTCGCGGGTTTGCCCCGGTTTCAATTTCAAACCTGGGCAGAATGTTGCCACCAGCCTGATTCCGGGCAAAACAAAACCCCCACTTTCCTTATAAACAAAGGGAAGCAGGGGCCTTGCCACTTGGCGGTGACGGTGGGATTTGAACCCACGTCAGGCTCACACCTGAACAACATTTCGAGTGTTGCACCTTCGGCCGCTCGGACACGTCACCAACGCGTCAACCTTACCGGGTCAACGCCGTACAACAAAAATGGGCGGCCCCGCCGCCGTTGAAAGGGTGCAAGATGGGCACATGGACAATGCAACGCGGCGTGCCTGGAGCTGGCACAAACAAGGCTTGGACGGATCGCTGGCGGGCAGCAGCGCCGCCGACGTGCTCGGCAAAACAGGCTGGGCACGCTCCATCGGCGGCGCCAACCCCTACCTGACACTCTTCTCCCGTGCTGGCATCCGCAGGGAACAAGCCGACGCCGACATGGCGGCCCTGCGCATCCATGAACTACCGACGGCGCGCGGCTGCACCTATGTCCTGGGCGCGGACGACTTCGCGTGGGGACTGTCCCTTGGGCAGGGAGCGGCCGAAGCAACCGCCAAGGTGCTGGACAAGCTCGGCGTCGACCGGCAAGAGCTCAAGGACCTTGAGGAGCGGGTGCTCGAATTGCTCCAGGATTCGACGCTCCCGCTTGACCCTAAAGTACTCAAAGACAAGTTGGGCAGTGCCGTGCGAAGCCTGGGCGAGGAAGGCAAGAAGAAGGGCGCCTCAACCACGCTCCCCACAGCGCTGGGACTGTTGCAGGCCGACGGCCGCATCCGCCGCGTACCCCTCAACGGCCGGCTGGACGTGCAGCGCTACGCCTACACGGCCTGGGGACTGCCGGCCCCGGAGGAATCGCCGGAACAGGCCCGGGCAAAACTGATGGAGAACTACCTGCGCTGGACCGGCGGCGCCACACTCAAGCAGACCCAGTGGTTCACGGCCTTCACCGTGGCGCAGACCAAGGCGGCGCTCGCAGCCGTCAACGCGGTGGAATCCACAGTCGTCGATCCGGACGGGCTGTGGATGCTGCCGGAAGACGTCGAGGCGGCTGCAACGTTCACGGCACCCCAGGAGGAGCAGATCCAGTTGCTCGCCGGCTCCGATTCCTTGTTCCTGCTGCGCCGCAACTCGGCGGACCACGTCGCCGAGGAGGACCGCGGCCTGGCCATCGGCAAGGAAAAACTCGCCCTGACGGCCGACCTGCCCGACCACCCCATCGTTGACCGCGGCCGGATCATCGGGCTGTGGCAGTACGACCCCGGTCAGGAACGCCTGGCCCACTGGACTTTCGAGCCACCCACCCTGGCGGTCAACGATAAGGTGGAAGAGATTGAATCATGGGTTCGCGAGGATCTGGGCGATTTCCGCTCCTTCAGCCTGGATTCGGCGTCGAGCCGGCAAAAACGGATCGACGCACTCAACGCAGCGGCGCGGTAAAAGGCGCGGTGAAACAGGGGGAGAAGCAATGGCTGGACTGAATTGGGTGCTGTCGGGGGTCATTGCCGCAGCGGTGCTCACTACGGGAGGCTGCGGTGGGACTCCCGGGGCGGCGCCTCAGGGCTCGGGCTGCATGCCGCCACCGTTCTCGATCAGCGCCGACACCATCCGGCCCGGCGGGAACCTCACCGTCAAGGCCGACGACGCCGACTGCGACCCCCGCTACGGCGCCGACGCACAGATCCTGCTGGAAATCACCGACGGTTCGGGTGAAAAAGTAGTGGATACCCTGGCCCCCATGAACGACGCCGGAGGGTTCAGTGCCGCCGTCAAGGTCCCCGATTCTGCCGTCCCCGGCCAAGGCGCGGTGAACGCCTACCCGTGGAACCTCGACTGGTGCGACGACACCGGACGGAACAACCGGATGGGTAACCCCGGTGTGGGCGCCGATGCTGCGCCGGACATCGAACTGGCCTCCTGCACGCTGCCCTCGAAGCCGCTCACGATCGAGCCCTGAGAGCCCTGAAGCTGCCGGCGGTGTTGAAGCTATTGGCGGTGGCTGGTAAAAAAGTCCCGCAAAAGCGCCGCGCATTCGTCCTCGCGCACGCCCGGAAACACCTCGACCCAGTGGTTGAGGCGCCGCTCGCGCAGCACATCAAACACCGACCCCGCCGCGCCGGCTTTCTCATCCCACGCCCCAAAAACGACCCGCGGCACCCTCGCCAGGACAATTGCCCCGGCACACATGGTGCACGGCTCCAGCGTCACCACGAGCGTGCAGCCGGCCAGCCGCCACGACCCCAGTTTCGTGGCCGCCTCGCGGATCGCCACGATCTCGGCGTGCGCCGTCGGGTCCCCGTGTGCCTCACGTTCATTGCGGCCCAAACCCAGGACTTCCCCGTCGGGCCCAAGCACGACGGCGCCAATTGGCACATCCGCCGTTGTCAGGGCACGCTGGGCTTCAGCGAGTGCAAGACCCATCCATTGGGCATGTAAAACCGTGGTGGTGGTCTCGATCGGGCGAAAATTCGATGTGTTGGGCACGGCTCAATGGTAGCTTTTATTCATGCGCGTACTGGTTGCGGATCATCCGCTTATTGCCCACAAGTTGACGGTCCTTCGAGACAAGAACACACCGTCACCCGTTTTTCGTCAGCTCACCGAAGAATTGGTGACCCTGCTGGCCTATGAAGCCACGCGCGGGGTGCGGGTCCAGCCGGTGAATATTGAGACGCCAGTGACGTCCACCATTGGTACCGGGCTGGTCAAGCCCACGCCCCTGGTGGTGCCGATCCTGCGCGCCGGCCTGGGCATGCTCGAGGGCATGACCCGCCTGCTGCCCACCGCCGAGGTTGGCTTCCTGGGCATGGCCCGCAATGAGGAAACCCTCGAGGCCATCACCTATGCCGAACGCCTGCCGGAAGATCTCACCGGACGGCAGGTATACGTGCTGGACCCCATGCTGGCCACCGGGGCCACCCTGATTGAGGCGTTCAAGTTCCTCTTTGACCGCGGCGCCGCGGACATCACCTGCATCTGCCTGCTTGCCGCCCCGGAAGGCCTGGCGAAGCTGGAAGCGGCCCACGGCGGGCGCGATAACGTCCACGTGGTCCTGGCCGCGATCGACGAGGGCCTGGATGAAAACTCCTACATTGTCCCGGGCCTCGGCGACGCCGGCGACCGCCTCTACGGCGTGGTGGACTAACCAACTCGTCCACTGGCTGGCACAGTGCCACAGTTCGTGGGAAAAGCCGCCGTTTGACGCAATTGCGATGGTTCAAACCATGGCAATTGCGTCAAACGGCGGCTTTTTCGTGGTCGGCCGCATGCGATCAGCCCTGCGCGTCGGCCGAACCAACGCCCCCAGTTCCATCCTCGGCACCGGACGATCCAACAGCTCCGTGCGTAACCCGGAACCCCACATCCGCCAGCACTGCATCGGGCGCGTTGCCCCTGCGCATTGCTGCCCGGGCGCTCCAGATCGGATCGTCCCAGCCGGCCCCGAGCAGACTTCGGTGGCCCCATAACGTGCCGTGTCGGCATAGTCCCAACACCATTTTCAGACCTTGCCGAGCCTGGCGAACACGCCAAAACCATGGGGCAGTTTCCCGGCCAACGGCTGCGGGCCCGGCACGCCGTTGAGCGCCGTCCACGCAATCTCCGCGAGCGAACCGTACGTTGGTGCGGACGTCCCCGCCAGGCCGGAGGCCGCATTGCAAAACCGGCCGGCCCGAAACCAGGTGACCGGGTGCGCAGGAAGGCCGACGGCGGATGGCGGGCTCCCGCCGTCGGCCATCACCTGGTGCCACAAAGCCGTCGGTGATGTGCGTGCGGCCCAGCTCAAAGGGGCCAGCGTGACCAGGCGGGACGTGCCCGAGCGGGCATCACGCAGCTCGACGGTGCCGCCGGGGATGGGCAGCAGGCCGATGGGAATCAGTACCAGCCCACGGCGTTCGAGTGGCCCCAGGCGCCGCAGGGTGACCCGTAGCGGCCCTGAATGTAGCCGAGCCCCCAGCGGATCTGGGTTTCATAGTTGGTGGACCAGTCGCTGCCGGTGCTTTCCATTTTGCTGGCGGGCAGGGACTGGGCAATGCCGTACGCGCCGCTGGAGACGTTTTCTGCCGAGGTAAGCCACTCGGATTCGCGCTGCCAGAGCTGGGTCAGGCAGCTCATCTGGTCGGCGCCCCAGCCGAAGGAGCCAAGCTGGCCGGCGGCGTAGGCCTGGGCGCCGGCGGGATCGTCAACGGCCACGGGCTTGACGGCATCGGCCTCGGCCTTCACGGGGACCGGGGCTGCTGAGGCGCTCGAGGTGACGTTCACGCCCGGGAAGGTGATGGCGGCGTCAAGCGGGGCGGAAACGGCCGGGGATGAACCGCCCGGAACGGTTGCCGGTGCCTCGGCGGCAGAGACCACGCTGGCCAGGCTGTCGGGGCCGGACGGTGCGCCGATCTGCGCGGCGACGCCGCCGGCGGCGACGAGCGCGCCAACGACGGCCAGTGCAGCCATGCACTTGGCCGTGGCACTGACGGCCGTGGCGCCGGGAGAGGCGGGTGCCGCGGCGGCGTGCCCGGCGGTGCGGGCGCCTGTGCGGGCTGATGCGTGCCCAAAAATCGACGGGCGGCGGACTGGTTCGGCACGGCGACGGCCGCGCTGCGGAGCAGCAGACATGAGGGAGCCTCTCTACGCCTGCGAGGTGAGCTGTCGGGAACGGACTAGAGAATCCGGCCGCCGCAGTCTTTGAAAATCACTGCACCGGCTTAACCCCAAGGGTCTCCACATTGAGGAGGCCCGCAAAAATTGGGTCCCCCGTCTCTGCCATGTTTCTCGATGGAAATGGGCGGCGGCAGAGCTCGGCGAGCCGTCCATCAATGCCATGAACCACGCTTGGTTCAGACGGCACTCTTTCCACTTTAACCGAAACGAGACCATGTGTCACATTTTGGTAACGACCTTTGTAGCAGGGTGAGCAAACGGACATTTACTTAGCAATGCTAACGATCTACCATGAAAGTTGAAGATACGGAACCAAATACCTCGAGGCAGCTGAGCATCCATGACTGATTTTTCCCCTGAAAGTTCGACGCCGGACCCCTCGCCACGTGCCGACGGTCCCGTTGCTTCGGGGCTGGGTGGGCGCAAAACCGGAAAGCCCATAGGTGTTGGGGCGTTGGCGGCCGAGTTGCGGGTTGCGATCATGCGCACCTCAAGGCGGTTGCGGGCGGAGGCGGCAACGCGCGAAATCAGTCCGGGGCAGTATTCGGTGCTTGCCGGAATTTTGGCCAGTCCGCTCACGGTGGGGCAGCTGGCCGCCCGGGAACAGATCCAGGCGCCATCCATGACCCGGATAGTGAATGCGTTGGATGTGGCCGGCTTTGTCGGCCGGGAAGAGAACCCGCAGGACAAGCGCCAGGTGCTGGTGCGGATCACGGAGCCAGGCGCGGCAGCATTGCTGCGTGCCCGCTCGAAGCGGACGGCCTGGCTGGCGAAGCAGGTGGCGGCCCTGACCCCGCAGGAGCGAGCGACCCTGCATGAGGCGGCCATGATTCTGCAGGAGATGAGCGCCTAGATGAATTCCATGTTCCGCGCATTGCGGGTCCGCAATTACCGG
The DNA here is from genome assembly GCF_000785535.1 of Arthrobacter sp. PAMC 25486. NCBI lineage: Bacteria > Bacillati > Actinomycetota > Actinomycetes > Micrococcales > Micrococcaceae > Arthrobacter > Arthrobacter sp. PAMC 25486. The sequence goes on from NZ_CP007595.1 coordinate 3,364,323, forward strand.
CTCTGGGTGACGGGTGCGCTGGTGTCCAACATTGGCACCTGGATGCAGCGCGTGGCTCAAGACTGGCTGGTGCTGACGGTTTTGACCAATAATTCAGGCACGGCCGCCGGCATTGTCACCGGCCTGCAGTTCCTGCCCATCGTGTTCCTTGGGCCCTATGCGGGCCTGTTGGGGGACAGGGTCAACAAGCGCAAGCTGCTGCTGGTCACGCAGACCTGTATGGGGTTTTGTGCGCTTTTGTTGGGAATATTGGTGGTCACCGGGTCTGTACAACTGTGGCACGTGTATGTATTGGCGCTCCTGCTGGGCGTGGCCAGCGCCTTTGATGCCCCGTCCCGGCAGGCGTTTGTCTCGGAGGTCGTCGGCAAGGAAGACGTGCCGAACGCCGTCGCACTTAATAGCGCCTCCTTCAACCTGGCCCGCCTGGCCGGCCCCGGCGTGGCCGGACTTGTCATCGCCCTGGTGGGTACCGGGCCGGCGTTTTTGATAAATGCGGCAAGCTTCGCTGCCGTCATCCTTTCATTGTGGCGGATGCGTGCCCATGAGCTGGTGCCGACGGTGCACGTGCCGCGGGCCAAGGGGCAGATTCGGGAGGGGCTGGTCTATATCCGCCAGCGCCCGGACCTGCTGATGATCATGGTCCTGGTGTTCGTGGTGGGCACCTTCGGGATGAACTTTCAGATCACCAACGCCCTGATGGCAACCACCGTTTTCCATTTGGGACCCGGGGAGTACGGGCTGCTGGGTTCGGTCATGGCGGTGGGGACCCTGGTGGCGGCGCTGCTGGCGGCGCGGCGCAAGACCATGCGGATGCTGTACATCGTGGGCGGCGCCCTCGCTTTTGGCGTGACCGTTGCCATCGCCGCCTTCATGCCGAGCTTTGCGCTCTACGCCTTGGCGCTGATTCCTGTGGGCCTGGCATCGCTGACGTTCATGAATGCCTGCAACACCACGGTGCAGCTGACCACCGACGCCGCCATGCGTGGACGGGTGCTGGCGGTGTACATGGTGGTGCTGCAGGGAGGTACGCCCATCGGGGCGCCGCTCGTAGGTTGGATCGCCACCGAGTTTGGCGCCCGCTGGTCCCTGGGGCTGGGCGCCGTGGTGGCAGTCCTTGCCGCCCTGATTGCCTTGGTCATGATGAACCGGCGCAACAATGTGAGGCTGCGCGACCAGTTCCGCAGCATGCGCCCCTCCTTCATGGTGCAGGGGCTGCACCGCACGGCGGGCTAGCTTCCGGCCCACAAGAGCATGCCGCTAGGTAAACCTTTGTTTACTTAGCGGCATTTTCTGGTAGAAAGCTGGGTGCCGGGAACGACTTGCCCGGACCGTTACCGGCATGCTCCCGACGCGGATGAACTATTTGGTCAAAATGGGAGTTTGTGCAGAATGTTTTGCCAAGACTTAGGTGTGTATCGCGGATATATTCGGAGTATTCCAAATTTCTCACGCCATATGAGAGCAAAACAACACGGTCGGCTTCATCACAAAATAGCCCACAATCTCATATGGTGGACGTTATGGGCTTATGTTACTTGCAGGTTCGCTTTGTTACGTAGCAGACTGACATATGTGAACACCCACTCAGTGAATTCTGCAGCCGCAGCAACGCACCGCCTCGGATCGACCGGACGGTTTATGTGTGGTTGTCGAATGCAGCCCTAGCTCACAAACCCTGGACGCCACACCCTCAGCAGCAACCGCAACGGGGCGGCACCAGTCTTTGGCCCTTGGGCCGGCCCTCCATGAGGACATCAAAGGTTCCTCGCGTGAAAACGGAATCAATGGAAGCATTCGCGCCGTCGAGTACGGCCATACACCTAGGTAGTTCAATGTCAGTAGCATCCGGATACGTCCACATCTCTGTTCGAAATGCAGCCAAGGCGGTCACCCGCACCTCTGGCGCACGCCCTGCCCACCTTGAGCAGGCCGGCTACAGCCAGCACGCTGATGCAGGCAACGCAGCGGAACGCCTGCGCGCCGTGCCCATCAGCGACAACAGCCCCATGACCGCGCCGACGCCCGTGATTGCCGGCGGTGACCGCCTCCGCGGCGTCAGCCCCGACAACGTAGCCCGCGGCTTCGTGCTCTACGTGGGTGTTGACGAAGACACAGCCGCAACCGCCGGCACCTCACTGGCCAAGCTCGCCCAAGACATCCGCGCCTATGCCCAGACTCTTGTGCCGCAGGCCCAGAGCTACGCCGCGGTGGCGATCGCACCGTCGGACGCCGTGGGTACTCCGCTCGACGTGGTCCGTTCCACGTTCGGGGATCCCACCGTTGCCACCCGTCAGCGCCAGGAAGCCGCACGCATTCCCGTGGCCGACCAGCGCCCCTCCGGCGTCCTCATTGACCTGGCCCGCCGCGAAGTCCACCTCGACGGTGACACCCTGAACCTCACGTTCAAGGAATTCGAGCTGCTGAACTACCTGGTGGAAAACGGCACCCGCACCGTGGGCCGCGACGAGCTTCTGGAAGGCCTCTGGTCCAACGCGGACGAGGTCCCCAACGAGCGCACCATCGACGTGCACATCCGCCGCCTCCGCTCCAAGCTGGGCCGCCTGTCCAATACAGTTCGCACCGTCCGCGGCGAGGGCTACCGCTTCTATGAGCACCCCGAAGTGGTTGTCTGGGCAGCCCCGGAATACTCCATCTAGCGTTTGCCCGGCCCTTCTTACGGGAAAGTACGACGGCGTTCGGCCCACCCGGGGGGGCCGAACGCCGTCGTACTTCTTTAACATCACTAAACTGTGGGAATGAGCGAACACCACATTAAACGGCTGATCCTGATGCGCCATGCCAAGGCGGCGTTCCCGCTGGGCGTTGAAGACCATGACAGGCCGCTGGCACAGCGCGGGCACAACGAGGCGCCGCTGGCCGGAAAATGGCTGGTGGACAACGGCGTGGTGCCGGATTTCATCCTGTGTTCCTCGGCGCTGCGGACCAGGCAGACGTGCACCTGGGTGTGCCAGCAGCTGGGGGAGAAGGCGCCCACACCCAAACTGGAGAGCGCGCTGTACGCGGCCGGGGCCACCTCGATGCTCTCCGTGGTGAACCATGTGCCCGAGACTGTCACCACGCTGATGGTGATCAGTCACATGCCGGGGATTCAGTCGCTCGCACTGCGGCTGGCGTCGCGGGACTCGGACCAGGACGCGTACATGGACCTGGCCTCGGGGTTCCCTACGAGCGCCTTCGCCGTTTTTGAGCACGACGGCGATTGGGCCACCTTGGACGGTCAAGACGCCCAGCTGAGAAATTTCGTGGTGCCGCGCTAATTCCTTGGGCTAGACCTCGATCTCAGGCAGCAGAGTCTTCAGCGTCCACGTCTTCTTTTTGCTGACAGCGGTCCAGGCGAACAGCAGTCCCAGCAGTGTGTAACCCAGCAGGCCAAGGGCGATGGGCACCAGCGGGGCCCAGGTCTGCACCGTAGATCAGGTGCCGCAGGCCCTCGACCACATGCCCCATGGGCAGGATCTGGTGCATGATGTGCAGCGGTTCCGGCGTAGTCTGCCAGGGGACGGTGCCGCCGGAGGAATCCAGCTGCAATACCAGCAGGATCAACACCACCAACTTGCCCGGCATGCCCAGCAGCGCCACGACCTCCTGGATCAATGCAGTGAATGCCAGCGAAGCCAGCAGCAACAGGCCCAAGGTCAGCCATGGATGGCTCGGTTCCAGGCCCAAGCCGAATTTCACCACTGCGTACAGCAGCAGGGCCTGGGCCGTGGCCACTGCGGCAAACGGCAGCCATCCGCCCAAAGCTATCTTCCCTGAAGGTGCGTTGGAAGCCAGCGCCCGCACCGTCAGCGGGCGCACGACTTGGACCAGCATGAACGCGCCGATCCACAGGGCCAGAACCAGAAAGAAAGGGGCCAGTCCCGCACCATAGTTGGCTGCCTGGGCCTGTGACACCGAATCCACGCGGATGGGGTCGGCGATGACTCCTGCCGCATTCTGCTCTATCCTTGTCGTTGGGGTCGGGCACCGAAGCTGCACCGTTGCGCAATTGCGTGGACAGCTCCGCGAGGCCGGCAGACAGGTTGGCGGAGCCGTCCTTCAGCTCACCAGCGCCCGTATCCACCTTGCCGGCCCCGGCTGCCAGCTGGTTGGCGCCGTCGAGAGCGTTTTGCTGGCCGGTGGCGAGAGTTGCAGCACCGTCGGCAAGTTCACCGGCGCCGGCGTGCGCCTGCACGATCGCCTGGGCGAGTGTCGGTGTTGCACCGGCCAGCTTTGCGGCGCCATCGGACACGGCAGCGGATCCGTCAGCCAGCTTTTGGATGTCGGCGGCCAGCTGGTTCTTCAAGTCCGCGACTGTGGGGAGGGTTCCGCAGACGAGAACAAATCGCGGATCTGAGCCGCCTGGGCTGAGGATGCCGTCGCTGACGAGTTGGCTCAGTTTGTCGTTGCTGGCTGCTATGGCCGCGCCATCCGTCAGCCGTTTCGCACCGTCGGCCGGCTTCATCAGCTGTGAGTGGATGGTGCCATTTCCGCTCAATAGCGAATTGATCGTTGGCTCGCCGCCCTGCTGCACGACGGACGCTTGGACCGGGGTGACCGGCTTGTCCGTAGGGAAGTCAGGAGCTAGTTTTTGGCGGCAAGGGGGATCTAGGTAGGCAGGCCACGGAGCCGGCTCGATGTCGCGGTGGCCTGCTTGGCCAGATCGTCATCGAAACCACACACCATGGACGGTTCCGCGGCCTGCTCATCCGCGAAAACGATGGAACGCAGGGTGTGTGACATGGACCGTGCTGCTCCGGCAATGATGGCGGCTTCTCGGGCAGCCGTACTGGCTTCGCCGGGGTGCAGGTCGGCGATGCTGCGCATCGCCAGTCCCGGAATGTAGCCGACCATGACGCCCTCGGCCTGGGCCACGGCGACGGCCGAGGCCTCGGCCACGGCGACGGCCGAGGCCTCGGCCACGGCGCCAATGGTGGAGGGCTGGTCCACCACGAGCAGCACGGTGCCATTGCCGGCCACGGCTCTGACAGATGAGTTCGAATTGCCCGGTGTCAGGGGTGGGGGCACGCCGAGCGACGCAAGCTCTACTGCCAGCACGATGGCTACTCTGGTGATTACGCAGCCGGCGTGTGCGACGGCTTCGACCATGCCCGCGTGTGCCGAGTGTTTGAGTGTCTGCCTTGGCGCGGTGCACGAGGAAGATCGTGTAGTCGATTGTCAAGCGCGAAGATGACGAGGAATGCGAGTATCGGCACCTGCAGATCGAGAGCCTGCTGGCCGAAGAGCAGGCGGTTCATCCAAGACCCTGCCCGCGCGTCGATATCGGTCGCGACCGCACCCCGACGAGCGCTTTCGCGCCCGTACTCCGGTGTACGAGTTCGTGAAGGGCACCTATTTGCGCGATGCTTTCTTCGATTCTCGGACCATATCCGGTGGTTCCCATGATCTCCGTCAGCGCGCTGTCGTCGGTCGTGTCGATCGGGACAGCGCGCCCGCTTCCTTCAGCAACGCCTGGACGAATCACCTCGAATTGACTTTCCAGGATTAGCAGGACATGGTTGCTAATGCAGTACCTCGTTCGGTGAGGCTCCTGCGCGAATATAGGCCACTGGTCTGGCGAATATCGAGAGATGTCGTCAGGTTAGGACAGGTTTTCCCGGAGCAAGGGTTAACCCCAAGTGGCTGCCCTCCAGCATTGCTGGAATGGGCTACGTCGCGTAGTGCCAAAGCTCTGACATGGAGGACTGCGGCCCGTTTGGGTAGCCGGCAATCATTGGTATTGATACTGATGTTGCCTGCGCGACGTATTGCCGCGAGCGGTATGAGCATGAGGAGGTGACGACATGAAGAGTCGAAGTCCGAGATCGAAGGTTACGACATTGCGTCGACCTCCTGAATTCCACTAACCCTTTCTTTTCCGCGTTGCCACACCCGGCGCATAGACATCGATAGTTCTCGCCGTGTGCATTGCCCGACCTGTTCGTATCAGGCGGGGATATTTGGCGCGCCCTAATGCCGAAAGAACCAGACAATGACTACAACAGAGCTCAAGCGAGCCCCAAAGAAAAACAAATCCCTCACCCTGCGAGAAGTCCTTGACGGCGATTCAGGTGCCGGGCTCGACACCTGGCTCGCATCCACGCCTACTATTCGCCAACGATCCAGTGAGTTGGCGAAGCTCAGCGCGGAACAACTTCGGAGCTTCTCACACCGTTTCGGCGAAGTGCAGCTAGGGCGCGTGTTCGCCAGTGCCTCACCTGCCGCCGGTGTTTCCGCAGCGCTACTCCTTGACACCGGCACCGTGAATGGCGTTCTCGAAACGCTTTCTCCGTATTACATTGCCGATGGAATCCGTGCGCTCCTTGCGTCCGACCGGGAGCGTCTCCTGAGTGCACTGAGTGCATCCGCGCGTGATGCTGTAGACGGTTTGCTGAAATGGGAAGGTGATTCGGCTGGCGGTAACATGACGCCAAGCTTCCTCGTACTTCCCGCACAAACACAGGCCGCTGACGCCCTCACGCAACTGCAAAATCTCGCCAAAAACGTGGAAGCGGCTAACTACGTTTATCTTGTCGATACCGACGGTATTCTGACCGGAGCCGTATCGTTTCGCGGGATCGTGACGGCGCCTGCTGAAATGGCGCTAACAGAATTCTCGAACGAGATCCTGCAAAGCGTAGAACCTGATCTTGATCGAGAACTTGCCGCAAAGCTCCTCAACGATCATGACCTCGCCGCTCTTCCCGTGGTTCAGAACGGGCGACTACTGGGGGTGATTACCGCTGATCGCGCGGCAGAGATCATCGATACCGAGACGACTGAAGATTTCCGTAGGTTGAGTTCGGCCGGAGGGCTGACCCGCTCGCTCAAGGACGCATCCATCTGGGTGCTCTTCCGCAGCAGGGTGGTGTGGCTCGTCGTCTTGGTATTTGGCAACATCTTCTCGGGCGCGGGCATTGCTCACTATGAAGAACTGATTGAAAGCGTTGTCGCCCTTGTCTTCTTCCTACCCCTGTTGATTGATAGCGGGGGGAACGCTGGCTCTCAGGCGGCGACGTTGATGGTCCGTGGACTTGCAACAGGTGATGTTGTCATGCGGGATTGGTTCAAGATCCTGGGCAAAGAGTTGCTTGTTGCATCGCTCCTTGGAGCAAGCATGGCGGTCGCAGTATCGATCATTGGTGTGGTGCGCGGAGGGCCTGAAATCGCGGTTGTAGTCGCCCTCACCATGGTCATCGTCGTAATTATTGGCAGTGTCATCGGCATGTCATTGCCCTTTCTCCTCAGTAAGCTCCGGCTAGACCCGGCAAGCGCGAGCGCCCCGCTCATCACCAGCATTTGTGACGGTGTAGGGGTAATGATCTACTTCGCTATTGCCAGCCAGATACTCCTCTAACGGCACCGCTGGTGGTTCCCCGCGGCTAGGGCTGCCGGGGAACCACCTTTATCTGTGGCCCGCCGGCCTCTGACTCAATTTGCTTGAAGATTAGAAAGGAGCCTCATGGGCCTCCTCGACATGCTGATCCGAATCGGACTTGGCCTCCTGCTCGGAGCCGCCGGGGGTTAGAACGCCAATGGCGGGCCGGCAGTTGTTTGAAGAAGAACAAGAACAAGTCTAAAACGCAAAAGGCCCCGTCCGCCGTCGTAATCGACGGGGAACGGGGCCTCTGCTGGGCGGACCCGCGGGGCCAGAGGAGGCCGGAGTTAGGCGTCCAGGGCGGCCTTGAACCAGCTGGTGATGGTGGAGGGGTGTGTGATGGCGGTTCCCACAACCACGGCGAAGGCGCCGGCGTCCAGGGCTGCGCGGGCTTGCGCGGGGGAGTGGATCCGGCCCTCGGCGATGAGCGGCTTGCCCAAGTTGGCGGCGGCGATTTCGGCGATGAGCTCCAGGTCCGGGCCATCGGTCTTGGGGCGCTCGCCCGAGTAACCGGCCAGGGTGGTGCCGATCAGGTCGGCGCCGGCCTCGGCCGCGGCCACGGCGTCCTCGAAGGAGCCACAATCAGCCATGACGAGGGAATTTGAGTTGGCGTGCACGCCGGCAATCGTCTCGGCGAGGGTCAGGCCGTCCGGGCGGGGGCGGCGGGTGCCGTCGATGGCCACGATGTGCGCTCCTGCGCTGGCGCAGGCCAGGGCATGGCGCAGCGTGGGGGTGATGAAGACGCCGTCGTGCCCGTCCTTCCACAGCCCGATGACAGGAACTTCCACTGCCGCGCGGGCGAACTGAATGTCGGCAATGCCCTGCACACGGATTGCCGCGGCGCCGCCGGTAACAGCCGACGCGGCCACCTGGGCCATGGTGCGGGGGTCGCGCATGGGTTCGCCAGGATACGCCTGGGCGGACACCACAAGCTGTCCGGCCAGCGCATCAAAGTTGGTCAATTTCAGTGTCACTGTGACTCCTAGAAAAGGTAAAAGCGAATTATTGGTCAAGGACCAGGGACGCGGCGCCCACAATGGCGGCGTTGTTGCCAAGGCTTGCCCGCACCACAGGGACGGACGCCAGCGGCGCCAAGAGTTCAGCGCGCAGGGCCGCTTCCATCCCTGACCACCATAGGTCTCCGGCGTCGGCCAGGCCACCCGAGACGACAACCACTGCCGGGTCGAGGATGTTGATCAGCCCGCCCACGGCCTGTCCGGCGGCGGCAGCTGCGTGGGAAATGACGTGCAAGGCCAGCTCGTCGCCGGCCTTGGCCGCGTCAAAGACCGCACGGGTGTCGGCCAAGGCAGAACTGCCGCCGTTGCGCCCATAGGCTGCGTGGATTGCGGGCCCGGAGGCGACGGCTTCCACGTGGCCGGAATGCCCGCAGGAACACGGCAGGGGGGTGCCGCGGTGCACGGCCAGGGGTGAGGCGAAGTGGCCAACATGCCCGCCCACAAAGTGGTGCCCCAGCAGCGGCTTGCCGTCAACAACAAAACTGCCGCCAACTCCGGTGCCGAAGGCCACCATGAGCGCCGTTGCGGCGCCTGCGCCGGCACCCTGCCAGGCCTCGCCGAGCGCGTGGGCATGGACATCATTGACGACGGCGGCCGGCAGTCCCAGCCGCTCCGAAAGTCCCGCCGTGATGGCGGTTCCGGTCCAGCCAAGGATGGCGTCGGTGGCGGAGATGACGGTGCCTTCAGCCGCGTTGATGACGCCTGCGGAGCCGACGCCGACGGCGTCAACTGTGGAGCCCAGCGCTGCGGCCCGGTCAATCAGGGAACGCACCATGGCGGCGGTGGCGTCGAGAATGGCCTCGCCGCCGTCGCGGTTGAGCGTGGGAATCTGCTCCGTCAGCAGCACGGAACCGTCTTCCGCCACCACTCCGGCCGCCGTCTTGGTTCCGCCAAGATCAACGCCTACTACGTACCGCATGAAGAATCCTTTGAAGTGCTAAAGCTCAAAAACTGGCCCGCAGTTGTGGTCGTAGAACGTGCCGAAAACGGTGTTTTCACGACCACAACTGCGGGCTAGTTGCAAGAGAGGGGTGCTTAGATCAGGCCGTTGCGCTCAAGGATAACCTTGATGGCTGCGGTCTCATCGGCGTCGAGGGAGAGCATGGGGGCGCTCATGACGTTGGTCTTGATGACGCCCATGAGCATCAGCGCGGTCTTGAACGCGCCCAGGCCCGCGGCGTTGCCGGAAACTCGGCCGGCCTTCGGGGTGTAGACGATGTTGAAGACGTCGGCGATGCGGTCCTGCTCGGCAGCGGCACCGGCCCAGTCGCCGGCGATGGCGAGATCGTACAGGCGGCGGTAACCCTTGGGGTCGACGTTGCCCAGCCCCGGCACAACACCCTGTGCGCCGCCGAGCAGTGCACCGTCAACAACCACTTCGTGGCCGGTGAAGATGTCAAAGTTCGGGATGTCCTTGGCACCGATGAGCAGCTGGCGGAAGGAGACGTCGTCGCCCGAGGAATCCTTCACACCGGCGATGACGCCTTCGCGGCCCAGCTCCAGGAGCAGGTCGGTGGGCATCTTGAAGTGGGTGCGGACCGGCACATCGTAGACGAACAACGGCACGTCAACCGAGGCTGCAACGGTGCGGATGTGGCGGCCGGTCTCTTCCGGGTTGCTGATGGCGTAGTACTGGCTGGTGGCCACGATGCCGTCTGCGCCGAGGGAGACCATGCGCTGTGCTTCTTCAACAACACGGTTGGTGGTCTGCTCAACAGCACCGACCAGCAGCGGAACCTGTCCGGCGTTGACGCCGGCAATGGTGGTCAGCACGGTGTCGCGCTCGGCGTTGGTCAGGTGGGTGACCTCGCCGGAGGAGCCGTTGACGAACAGGCCGGACACGCCGCCGTCGAGCAAGTGGCGGGTGAGGTTCTCCAAGGAGGGAACATCAATGGTGCCTTCGGCGGTGCGGGGGGTGCAGACGGGGGGAATGACGCCCTGGAAACGGGTTGCGACGGTAGTCACGTGAATTGCTCCAAAATTGTGTTGATTATAGGGAAAAATTGGTGGCCCACACGCCCGGGCCCCGGGCCGACGCGCCAGCGCCAGCCTGGGAGGGCGTGGATGGGCCCACATGTCCGAGGGTCCCGCCTTGGTGCGGAGCACCAAAGCGGGAAGACATGGGGATTAGATGTGAAGAAGGGACGGCGCAGCGCCGAGAAGCTTCTTCGTGTAATCGTTGGACGGGTTGTCGAAGATCTGCTCCGCCGAACCCTGTTCAACGATCTGGCCGTAGTACATGACACAGATGCGGTCTGAAACGTAACGGACCGTCTGGATGTCATGGCTGATGAAAACCATGCCCAGGTTCAGTTCCCTTTTCAGGTCAGAGAGCAGGTTCAACACCTGGGCGCGGACGGAAACATCCAGTGCCGAGGTGGGCTCGTCGGCCACCATGATGTCAGGGCCTAGAGCCAGTGCGCGCGCAATGGCCACGCGTTGGCGCTGTCCGCCGGAAACCTGCGACGGCGTGACCTCGGCCGCCGATTGCGGCAAACCAACCAGCGAGAGCAGTTCGCGGACCTTGGCCAGGCGCGAGGCGCCATTGCCGATGCCGTGAATAACCAGCGGGTCAAGAAGGATGTCCTGGATGGTCATGCGCGGGTTCAATGCGGTGGACGGGTCCTGGAAGACCACGGACACCGAGCGGCCGAACTCCTTGCGCATGGTGGCGTTGCGCTTAATGGCGGGCTTGCCATGGAACAACACCTGCCCGGAAGTGGGAGTTTGCAGGCCAACCAGCACGGAGGCGAGGGTGGACTTGCCACAACCGGACTCGCCCACAATGCCCACGGTTTCGCCGCGGCTGATGGAGAAGTCCACACCGTTGACGGCCTTGACGTAGCTGGGCTTGAACAGGCCGCCGGAACGGGTCCGGTGATGGACGTGCAGGTCCTTCAGCTCGATGACAGGGGTCAGTCCGCTGGCGGCTGAGCCTGATGCGTGCTTGCTCATGAGGCACCTTCCGTAACTGCTGCGGCGGAAACCGTCGCGGCATCTTCCTTCTTGTGGCTGGCCCAGAAGTGGTCGCCTGTCACACCGTCACGGGTGATGGGGACAAACGCCAACTTTTGGGCCGGGTCGGCGTCGGGACGCTGGGACCGGCTGGCAAACCGGTCGCCGTTGGCAAACTCCCGCGGCGAGGGGACCGTGCCGGGGATCTGGTGCAGGCGGACGGCGTCGGACTCAATGGAGAGCACCGCACCCAACAGACCACGGGTGTATTCGTGGGTGGGGTGTGCCAGCAGTTCCGAGGCCTGGCCGGATTCAACAACTTGGCCGGCGTACATGACCGTGATCTTGTGCGCCAGTGAGGCGACAAGGGCAAGGTCGTGGCTGACGAAGACCATGGCGAAGCCAAGCTGCTCGCGCAATTCGTTCAACAGGTCGACAACCTGCTTCTGGACGGTGACATCCAAGGCGGTGGTGGGCTCATCGGCAACCACAATCTTGGGTGAGCGGGACAGTGCCATGGCGATCAGCACACGCTGGCGCTGGCCGCCGGAGAGCTCGTGCGGGTAGCTCTTGAGCGTGCGCACGGGATCCAGCTGCACCAGTTCCAGCAGCTCGGCCGGGGTCTTGCGGCCGTTGCGGCGGGTCAACTGCAGCATCTGCTCCTTGATCAGCATGGAGGGGTTGAGCGAGCTCAGCGCATCCTGGTAGACCATGGCGATCTGCTCCCCGCGCAGGCCGTCATAGGCCTTCACGGAGCTGTGCTTGGTGGCAGGGTCCAGTAGTTCCTTGCCGTCAAACTTGATGGATCCGGTGACCTCTGCCGTCTTGGGCAGCAGGCCCATGATGGCCAGCGAGGTGATGGACTTGCCACAACCTGACTCGCCCACCAGGCCCATGGTTTCGCCTTCGCGAACCGTGAAGGACACGTTGTCAACGATCGGGGTTTGATCAAAGCGGCCGGGGAAACGGATGGAAAGGTTCTTCACCTCAAGGATCACGCGGGCATCCGCGTCAACCTGGGGGAGGCGGTCGTTGCGGGACTGTTCCACTGCCTGCAGCAGCAAAAGTTCCTTGTTCAACGCAGCGAAGGGATCTTCGATGGCTGCGCGTGCAGCAGCATCGGCCTTGGCGAGCTCAACAGCGGCAGCTGCCGAACCGTCGTCGTCCTTGACAGGAGCAGCCTTCTTGAAGCGAGGGTTGACCATGGCATCGGTGAGGCCTTCGGCCAGGATGTTCAAGGACAGCACCGTCAAGAGGATGACGAGACCGGCGAAGGTGGTTGCCCACCAGCCGCCCGAAAGCACCAGGTTGCGGCCGTAGGAGATGACGTTGCCCCAGCTGGGATCGGGATCCTGGATGCCAGCGCCCAGGAAGGACAGCGAAGCTTCGAGGATGATGGCGTCGGCAACCATGACGGTGGCGAACACCAGAACGGGGGCCGCAGTGTTGCGCACAATGTGCTTGAGCATGATGTAGGCGCGACCTGCACCAATGACACGCTCGGCGCGGACGTAGTCCTCACCGTACTGGGAGAGTACATTGGCGCGGACCACGCGGGCCAGCTGCGGGGTGTAAATGATGGCGATCGCGATGATGATGGTCGGCACAGAGTTGCCGAATGCGGTCAACAGCACGGCGGCCAGGGCGATACCCGGGAACGCCATCAGGATATCCATGAGGCGCATGATGACCTCATTGACACCCTTTGAGGACGTCGCCGCAAGGGCACCGAGGGTGGCGCCGAGGATGATGGCCAGGGCTACTGCGCCAAGGCCGATCATGAGGGACGCCTGGGCGCCGTACATCAGGCGGGAAAGGACATCGCGGCCAATCCTGTCAGTGCCGAACCAGTGTGCGGTGCTCGGTGCCTGGGCGGGATCGCCGGTTTCCAAGGGATCGTGCGGGGCGAGGAACGGCGCCAGAATGGCCACCAGCGCAATGAAGACCAAGAAGATCAGGGCCAGTTTGGAGCCCATGTTCAGGGCCTTGAAACGCAGGCCCGGCGCGCTGAGCCGTTCGGCAAGTTTGCTACGCATGGCTTAGACCGTCCTGATTCGGGGGTTGATGAGCAAGTACAAAAGGTCCACCAGGATGTTGACCAGAACAAAGGTCACGGCGATGACGAGCACAACGCCCTGGACCAGGTTGGTGTCGGCGTTGGTGATGCCGTTGAGGATCTGCTGTCCCATGCCGGGCAGTGAGAAGATCATTTCAATCACGACGGCGCCGCCAAGCAGGTAGCCGATGCGAAGACCCAGCACGGTCACCGGGGTGACAAGGGCGTTGCGCAGGACGTTCTTGGAAACGACTGTGGTGTACGGGACGCCGTTGCCGATCGCGGTGCGGACGTAGTCGCGGTCCAGTTCTTCAACCATCGAGGTGCGGACAACACGGATCAGCGAGGCGGAAACCGGGATTGCCAGGGCCAGCGCCGGGAGGGTCATGGAGCTGAGCCAGCCCATGAAACCGTCATCCGGGTCGGCGAGGCCGCCTGAGGGGAACCAAGAGTTGTCGCCCAAAGCGAACCACTGGATGAGCAGGATGCCCAACCAGAAGGACGGGGTGGCGATGCCTGCAATAGAGAAGACACGGATGACCTGGTCAACCCACTTGTCGCGGTACAGCGCAGCGAGGACGCCGAAGACCAATGAGATGACGATGGCGATCAGAACGCCCAGGAAGGTCAGCTGCAGGGTCACCGGGAACGCGCTGGCGATGACCTCGGTGATCGGCTTGGCCGGTGGCAGGGTGTCGCCAAAGTCGCCCTGGAAAAGGTTGCCCAGGTAGCGGAAGTACTGAATGAAGAGGGGGTCGTTGTATCCGTTGGCCTCGCGGTACTGGTTGAGGGCCTCGGGTGAGGCTCCATCGCCTAGTGCTGCAACGGCACGGTCACCAGGAGCGAACTGCAGCACCACGAAGACGAGCAGGGTTACACCCAGGATCATCAACGGTAGTGCTGCGAGCCGGCGTCCCAGCAGTCGCAAAAAGTTTGCCAATGTACTTACTCCGGTTCTATTTGCAGTCAGCTGCTTGGGGGAAACGTGGGCTGCGTCATAGGAAAGATGGTCTCAGACCTTGGGGGCCGTGGCCAAGTGGCCACAGCCCCCAAGGTCTGCGAAAAAACGGTAAACCTAGGCTGTCCGGCCTACTCCAACAAAGGAGACGCCCGTGGTGGGCAGCGGTGCGAAGCCGTCAAGCTCCTTGGAGTTCCACGCGGTGGGCAGCTTGCGGTGGAAGATCGGGTAGAGCGGTGCTTCTTCAGCGACGATGTTGATGATTTCGCTGTAGAGTTTCTTGGCTTCAGCCTCGGGGGCTGCCAGTGCGGCATCCAGCTTGGTCTGAACTTCCTTGTACTCCGCGGACTCGTTCCAGGCGAAGCGGTTCTTGGCCCAGACGTCGCCGCGGTACCACCAGCTGAGCAGGATGTCTGCGTCGTTGCCGAAGACAGAGGGATCGCCGGGGGCTGCAACAACGTCGTAGTTCAGCCCGCCAACCTTTTCCGGTGCGTAGACTGCGGCGGAAGCCAGCGGCTCAAGCGTGGTGGTAACGCCAATGGCATCCCAGTTCTTCTTCATGATCGGCGTGACATCCTTGACCCAGGCGGTGTCCGTGCTGGTCAGGGTCAGCTTGAGGTCCTTGACGCCGGCGTCAGCAAGCATCGACTTGGCCTTCTCGGCGTCGTAACCGTAAACGGTGGAAGCCTTCTGGTAATTGGCGCTGCCTTCCTGGAAGTAGGAAGTGGCTGCCGTTGCGTTGCCCAGCAGGGCCGTCTTGATGATGGCTTCCTTGTCCAGGGCGTAGTGCAATGCCTGGCGGACTTCCTTCTTGTCGAAGGGGGCGCGGGACAGGTTGAACATGAGAAAGAGCAAGCCGAAGGACTGCACGGACTCAACTTCAACCTTGCCCTTGAGGGCGTCAACGTCCAGGTAGGGGACGTCCTCGATGGCCTGAACGCGGCCGGACTGCATGGCGGTGACGCGGGCTGATGCGTCAGCCATCAGGAACCAGGTCATGTCCTTGGCCAGGGCCGGCTTCGGGCCGTTGTAGTCGTCGTTGCGAGCGAAGACGATCTTGTCGTCCTTGGCGGCGGAAACGAACTTGTACGGGCCGGTGCCGACGGGGGTGGCGTCGAAAGCCTTCTGGTCTGCCGAGGCCAGTGCCTTGGGGACGACCTTGACAACCGAGATGCGCGGGCCGAAGCCGGCGAACGGGGTGTTCAGCTTGAATTCAACGGTCTTCTCGTCGACGGCCTTGACGGAGTCGATGAAGAAGATGAACTGGGCGAACAGGGCCTGGTTGGCCGGGTCCAGAACGCGTTCGAAGGAGTAGGCGACGTCCTCGGTGGTGACGGGGGAGCCGTCGTGGAACTTGGCGCCGTCGCGGATGGTGACCTGGTAGGTGGTCTCATCAACCATCTTTGGATCTTCGGCGGCGAGAGCGTTGTAGGGCTCACGCGTTGCCGGGTGGAGTTCCACCAGGCCTTCGAAGATGTGCAGGTTTGCGGCCAGCGGGGTTGCGCCCGAGGAGCTCATCGGGTCGAAGCCCGTTGACAGTGAGTACGAGATGCCAGCTTCGATGCTGCCATCCTTGTTGATGCCACCAGCGGCACCTGAAGTTTCGGTGCCCTTGCCGGTTTCGTCAGATGAGCCGCAGGCTGCAAGAGTCGCGGTAAAAGCCGTTGCAGCACCCAGGACGCCAGCGGCCTTGAGGAAGGTGCGACGCGACGCCGGTGTCGCAGGTAGGTTCTGAAGAGTATTGCTCATTCTGTGGACTCACCATTTCGTTTATTAGTTATCGGATGTAGGACGTCCGATGCTTATGGTGAAACTGTAATAGCGATCACAGGGTTAGGTCAAGTGGGAGTAGGGTCTCATTTTGGCATCGGTGAGCTGGTGTGAAATTAAAGTTCGACGGCGGTTGGTGCACGTCCCAGCCCGCGTCCGGATGCCCGGCGAGCATGTTGTTCGGCTGCCGATGGTAGGCAAGTCGTCGGACATCCGATATTCTATGTCTTAGATCACCTTGGCGCGCAGCTGGCGCCCGGCTCACGAGCCGCAACACCGGAGAATCAAGCTTATGGTCACTCGGGGGACAATTCGCCTGTACTATCGCCAATAAAGCGAGAAACAGGCGGTCCTTGCGGCACATTTTTCTGAGGAGTTTAGTTGTCCATTTCAACGGCAGTTCCGAAGGCCAGGTTTAGTGCCCAGGCGCGGCTTCGCGCACTACAGGCGGACGTCATGGAGCTCATCCTGGAACGGGACCTCGAAGCCGGGGATGCCATGCCCACCGAGAATGAGCTGTGCGAAGTCCTTGGCGTCGGCCGCAACACCCTCCGTGAATCCTTGAAGGTGCTGCAGGCCCTGGGTGTCATTGAAATCCGCCACGGCTTTGGCATGTTTGTGGCACCGAGCAACTTTGAGGCGCTGGCAGACGGGCTGACCTTTCGGGGCCGGCTGTCCCTGCGCCACGAAGGCTTGGAAGCCCTGCAGTTGGTTGACATCCGCCAGGCACTTGAGTCCGGTCTGATCAGCGCCTGCATTGCCGTTGTCAGCGAAGAACACCTTGTGCGCATTGCCGCCGTCGTTGAGAACATGGAAGTACTGGCCCAGGACGGGGAACAGTTCGTGGAGGCCGATGCGGAATTCCACCGGCTGCTTTTTGAACCCCTTGGCAATGACCTCCTCATGAACCTCATGGGCGTGTTTTGGAAGGTGTACCGCAAGATCCACCTGGAGATCGGCACCGGTGGCATGGACCTGGTGCGTACAGCCGCCGAACACCGCAGCATCTATGACGCGGTCGTTGCTCAAGATGCGACAACCGCCGCCGCCCTGCTCAGCAGCCACTTCGACGGCATCCGTGCCAAGATCAAGCAGTTCGTCGAAGCCGAATAGTCCACACTCGCCGGCCCGGTAAATCGCTGGCCCGATTTATCGGGAACCTGGCGAGCGGGCCCACCCGGCTGCTCCTGCAACTTGAAACCTCGCAACCTCGCGACATGGGCGGGGGATCCGTGCTGCGAGTTCGGGCCAAAGATGCAGTGTGCGCTGTGCCTATCGCCGAGAGTGGGGCAAATTGCGTCATTTCGGGTGCCACCGCCGCCAACTCGCAGTTAATGTCACCAAATCCAAGACTGGCGACATTAACTGCGAGTTCACAGCACAGTTCGGCGGGACCCCGGCCACAGCCGCCACTGGAACGGGCAGTTCTGGCCGCCAAAACCACCCGCCACCTCCCAAGCCGGCTGTCACCTGGCAGGCCCGGCAGCTGGTCCAATTCCACCCTTGACCGGCGGGCCCGGCAACTGAGCCATACTGTGAAGCATGAGTGTACGCAGAGTTGTAGTGGGCGGATATGAGATCGTCACGACCGACACCGACAAGAGGGCAGAGCGGACGTTCCTGCTGGTGCACGGCATCGGCATGGGGATCGCCTATTTTGCGCAACTCAGCACGGTGCTGGAGCATCACGGACGTGTGGTGGCCATTGACCTGCCCGGTTTTGGCGATGCCCCCGAACCAGAACATGCGCTCACCATGGCCCAAATGGGTGACTTGCTGATTGACTTTATCGAGGCGGAATCCCTGGACCAGCCGGTCTTGGTGGGGCATTCCATGGGAACCCAAGTTGTGGCGGAGGCGGCGGCGCAGCGCCCGGACCTGTTCCCGGAACTTGTCCTTGTGGCGCCTACCGTCAATAGACATGAACGCTCCATCAGGAAACAGGCCTGGCGCATGACCCAGGATCTCTTTGGTGAGAGCCCCAAGGTCATTGCCATGGGTGTGCGGAACTATGCCAAGACAGGTCCGCGCTGGTTCATGAAGAAATTGCACAGCATGATGGAGCACAGCATCGAGGACACCCTGCCGAAGATCCAGGCGCACACCCTGGTGATCCGCGGCAACCGGGACCGCGTCTGCCCGCAGGACTGGGTGGAGGAGGCCACTGCCCTGATCCCCGGAGCCACCATGGTGGAGGTTGACGGGCGCGGCCACGAGACCATGGTCAAGGACGGCGCCTGCGTGGCCGAATTCATCGTGGCCCACGTGGGTGCCCGGTGAATGCCATGAAGCGCCTGGGGTGGTGGGCGCTCGACTACCTCTATGCCGGCTGGCGCCAGTTTGCATCTACTTTCCGCCGCAGCGCCCCCGCCCATTACGCCCAGGGGAACCCCTCCCTGCCGGCCATCGTGCTGTTGCCCGGGGTGTATGAGACCTGGCTGTTTCTGGAGCCCGCCGCCACCCGCCTGAACGCCCAGGGCTTCCGGGTATTTCCCGTCCCCGCATTGGGCATCAACCGCCGTTCGGTGCCAGCGTCCGCGGTGGTGGTGAGGGCCGAGCTCGCGCGCCTGGCAACCGTCCACGGGATTTCCGCCTGCATCTTGTTGGCGCACAGCAAGGGAGGACTGATTGGCAAGCACCTGATGCTGGATGCCTCGCTTTCCCCTGGCCATGTCGAGAAGCACGACGCCGGCCCTCAAATCCCAGCCCCGCCCGCCGATGTTGAGGTGCTCGGGCTCGTGGCCGTGGCCACCCCGTTCTCCGGTTCCTCCTACGCCCGATACTCAATGTCACGGACCCTGCGCGATTTCTCCCCGGTGGACGCGGTCTTGTTGTCGCTGCAGGAACAAACGGCCCTGAACCACCAGGTAGTTTCCATCTATCCGGAATTTGATCCGCACATCCCGGGCGGCAGCGCCCTGATCGGGGCAAAGAACATCGAGCTGCCCGTCTCCGGGCACTTCCGCACGCTGGCGGACGAAACTGTGCTGGCCGCCGTCGAACATGCCGTGGCAGGGATGGCGGCGGCAAGGTAGCGCCCGGCCGTTCGCGGAATCTGCGAAAACGACACCGATCCCGCTGGTAGATACCGGGATTCCGGGCTCAGAAAGTGGCATCGGTGTCAGAAACGCGGGCGGGTTCGGGAGCGGCTGAGTGATTCAGTGCTTAAACGAAAGAGTCCCAAACTCAAAGTTTGGGACTCTTTCTCAAAGTGCGCGCGAAGGGACTCGAACCCCCAACCTCCTGATCCGTAGTCAGGTGCTCTATCCATTGAGCTACGCACGCATATTCTGTTTCTGTGTTTCTTTGTTGACCCTCGGGCCGTGAATAACTCTAACCCACCTTGGGCTGAGAGTACAAATCGTGCAAGTGGCAAAGCGCGGTGTTCCCCAACACTAGACCGGTCTACGTGATCTGGCTCACTAAATGCGGCCATCTAAAAATGTGAAATCCGTGTAAACACGCGAAACTCGTTCCCTGTCAAGCCAATACGTCCCACGTCCAATGCCCAAAAAGTAGGAAGGCCCGGTCATAGCATTTAGACATCACCTATCCCCCCAATGAAGGGACACACAATGGGCCACGCGCCAGTGCAGGAATCCGTTGAGCAGGCAATGACAACCCACAGGGGCCTCGCCGCCTGGGTGTCCGAGGTAGCTGCTCTGACCTTGCCGGAGAACATCCGCTGGGCGGACGGGTCCGCACAAGAATATGCGCAGCTCACGGATGAGCTCGTGGAGGCCGGCACGCTGACCCGCCTCAACCCGGAGCAGTTCCCGAATTCCTTCGCAGCCTTCTCGGACCCCAAGGACGTGGCCCGGGTTGAGGGGAGGACCTTCATCTGCTCCGAGAAGGAGCGCGACGCCGGCTTCACCAACAATTGGATGGAACCGGCCGCCATGAAGGAGATCCTGAACGAGCGGTTCGCCGGCAGCATGCGCGGACGCACCATGTATGTCATCCCCTTCGTCATGGGCCCACTCGACGCCGAGGATCCCAAGTTCGGCGTCGAGATCACCGACTCCGCCTACGTCGTCGCCTCCATGCGCATCATGGCCAGCATTGGCAGTGAGGTCCTGCGCAAGATTGAGGACACCAACGCCTTCTTCGTTCCTGCGTTGCACTCGGTTGGTGCGCCGCTGGAGTCGGGCCAACAGGATGTCGCCTGGCCGTGCAACGAGGAAAAGTGGATTGTGCACTTCCCGGAGGAGCGCTCGATCTTCTCCTACGGCTCCGGCTACGGCGGCAATGCGCTGCTGGGCAAGAAGTGCTTTGCCCTGCGCATCGCCTCCGTCATGGCCCGGGATGAAGGCTGGCTGGCCGAGCACATGCTCATTCTCAAGCTCACCAGCCCCGAGGAGAAGACCTACCATGTGGCCGCGGCATTCCCCTCGGCTTGCGGCAAGACCAACTTGGCCCTGCTCGAGCCCACCGTCCCCGGCTGGAAGGCCGAGACCCTGGGGGACGACATCAACTGGATGCGCTTTGGCAAGGAGGGTGAGCTCCGTGCAGTTAACCCGGAGGCAGGCCTGTTTGGTGTGGCCCCCGGCACCGGCTGGTCCACCAACCCCAACGCCATGGCCGCCATCGTCAAGGGCAACTCGATCTTCACCAACGTTGCCCTGACGGACGACGGCGGTGTCTGGTGGGAGGGCATGACCACCGAAGTGCCAGCTCATCTGACAGACTGGCAGGGCAACAGCTGGACGCCTGAGTCGGGCCGCCCCGCCGCACATCCGAACTCTCGTTTCTGCACGCCCATCGACCAGGTGGACATGCTGTCAAAGGACTACTTCGACGCAGCCGGTGTGGAAATCAACGCCATCTTGTTCGGCGGACGCCGAAAGACCACGATCCCGCTAGTCACCCAGGCCCGCGACTGGCAGCACGGCATCTTCATGGGATCCACGCTCTCCTCGGAAACCACTGCTGCAGCCACTGGTGCTGTTGGCGTGGTCCGCCGCGATCCCATGGCCATGCTGCCGTTCATCGGCTACGACGCCGGCGACTACCTCAAGCACTGGATCGAACTCTCGGCCAATGCAAACCAGGACCGCCTGCCCAAGATCTTCCTGGTGAACTGGTTCCGCCGCAATGCCGAAGGCGGCTTCGCCTGGCCCGGCTTTGGTGAGAACACCCGCGTGCTCAAGTGGGCCATCGAGCGTATTGAAGGCACGGCCGACGCGGTGGAGACGCCCATCGGTTTTGTCCCCGCAGAAGGTTCACTGGACCTGGCCGGTTTGGAGGTCCCGGCGTCGGACATCAAGGACGCTTTGAAGGTGGTTCCGGAAGAGTGGGAAGCCGAGCTCGCCGGCATCGAGGAGTGGTACGCCCGCTTTGGCGACTCCCTCCCGGAGGAAATGGCCGCCGAGCTGGAGGGCCTGAAGCAGCGCTTCGCAGCATAAATATGGGGCCTCTACCGGCTCGACCACCGCTGGTCGAGCCCGTAGAGACCCCATTGTGCATTTCCCCCCAAACGCTCGCTCACTAGCGGGGCTTTTTCGCCAAACGCTCGCTCACTCGGCCGCCAGCATTCAGCGGTACGTGAGCGAGCGTTCGTCCAAACACCCCCTGATGTGAGCGAGCGTCCGGGAAAACTGCCCCGTATCTGAGCGAGCGTTGCTGGTGGGGGCTAGTTTGCGGCGCCGGCGAGCCAGACGTCCGGGCCGAAGACCTCGTAGTGGATCTTCGTCGACGGGATGCCGGCGTCAATGGCCTGGTTGCGGATCGCCTTCATAAACGGCAGTGGACCGCACACGTACATGGACGCGTCGGCCGGAATGTCCACACCGTCGAGGGACATGAAGCCCTTATGGAAGCCCTCGGTGGGTTCCTCCAGCCAGAGCTGCAGGGTCGCGCTGTCGATGGCGTCGACGTCCCTGGTCATCTGCTCGCGCAGGGCCCAGGCTTCGAGGTTTTTCTCGGCGTGCAGCACCAGCACCTCACGATCCCCGCCTGTAGTGGCAAGTGAGCGCAGCGCCGATGCGGAGGGGGTGCAGCCAATGCCTGCTGTGGCAAACACCACGGGGCCCTCGCCATCGAGCGTCACATCGCCGGAGGGGTTGGAAAGCTCGACGACGTCCCCGACCTTCACATTGTTGTGCAGCACGGGTGAGACCTCGCCGCCATCGTCACGCTTGGTGGTGAACACGCGGCGGGTGGTGGACTCGACGTCGGCCGAGAGCGAGTACTGGCGGACCTGAAGCAGCCCGTCGGGCAGGGCGACCTTGACGGAGACGAACTGGCCGGGGCGGGCCACGGTGACGGGTGTGTCGTCGGCCGGCGCCAGCACGAAGGTCATGGCGTCGGTGCCGGCCGGGTTCTTCTCCACGACGGTCCAGGGCATCCACATCTTGTCGTTGGCCTGGATGGCGTAGAGGCCCTTTTCAATCTTGATGAGGGCGTTGGCCATGAGCCAGTACACCTCGGTCCAGGCCTCGGCGATCTCGGCCGTAATGACGTCCGCGAGCTCCTCGGCGATGGCCTCGAAGAGGTACTTGTAGACAATGTCGTACTGGTCCGCGGTGATGCCAAGGGCGGTGTGCTTGTGGGCAATGCGGCTCAGCAGGGTCTCGGGAATTAGGTCCGGGTTGGCAACGAGGGCCGTGGCGAAGCCTGCAATGGAGCCGGCCAGGGCCTTTTGCTGCTCGCCGTTGCCCTGGTTGGCACGGCTGAACAGGCCGTTCAGGAGTTCGGGGTGATGGCGCCCAGGCGTGAGCCGACCAGCGGCAGTGTGGCAACAATGAGCGGGCGCGATTTTTCCGAAAGCATGATTACTCCTTGGTGAAAGTCGAGGTGACAACACCAAAGTAGCATTTGATATGCGAGTTTAAAGACACGTTTTCTACAAGTTGTAGAAAAGTGTTGACTTGGCGCGGGTCAGCCTGGACGGGATGTGCTTAACATCACGGGAACGGGGCCGTCGGATGTCTTCCGGGCGAGGCTGAAGATGGTCACATTGTCCAGCGAGACGTAGAACGATTCCCGGGCATGGTTCAGCGCCCCCCGCAACCCGCAATCGTGCACCAGGGGGCAGTCGCCCATGTCGGTCTGGCACTCGGCCACGTCACTGTGGTCATCAAGCACGCGCAGCACCTGGCCCACCGTGGCCACCTTGCCCGCAGGGGAGATGCGCACGCCACCGCTGCGCCCGCGAATGGCCTCGACGAGTCCCATCTGGCGCAGCTTGAGCACGGCCTTGCTGACGTGGTTGTACGGCGTGCCCACCTGTTCCGCGAGGTCGCGGGTGGTGGAAAGTTCACCATCCGGTGCCGAGCACAACACCATCAACAGGCGCAGGCTGACGTCGGAAAAGCTGTTGATGCGCATCAGTTAGGCCCAGATCGTGATCTCGCCGGCTTCCAAGAACGGATTGCCGAACTCCCAGCCGGTGGGTGCCTGGCGGTACGGCTGCACCGCTGCAACTCCCATGCCGGTGCTGTGCTCTGCCATGACGTGGATGGCATCCGTGACATCGTCGGGCAGGTGGATGTCACAGACGACGGCGGCCGCCCGGTTTTGATCCCGCTGTTGCGTGAGTGCCTGAAACAAGTCCGCAATCATCGCGTCGGCATCGAGTTCGCTTTCCTCCCCACCATCCACCTCGGTCGGTGAGACGGCCACGAGGTTAAGCTCGCCGTCGTGCGTGAGGACAAGGCCAACCGGCAGGAAGGCGCCGTGCTCCTCCAACTGCTCGGCAGCAACGCCCAGGGCGGTGCCAATGAGTTTATTCAGGTCATCCTGCACCTGGGCGTCAAGCTCGGAAGGTTCGGGGGTGTTCTGGTTCATGGATTTTCCTCGGAATATCTTAGAGTGGTGGCGCGCTGCGGCGGGTTAGCGGCGCACAAGTTCAAGGACGGCGTCGCGGATGTCGGCCATGGTGACGGCGTCCTCGGCTTCGGCGTTCAGGCGCAGGAAGGGTTCGGTGTTGGAGGCGCGCAGGTTGAACCACCAGGAGCCGTCCTTGGCGCTGAACGTGATGCCGTCCAGCTCGTCAACCGTGACGTCCTCGCGTGTGTAGGCGGCGCGGACGCGGGCCACGGCGGCAGGGACATCGGCCAGCTGGGAGTTGATCTCACCGCTGGAGACATAGGGCTCGTACTCGCGTCCCAGCTCCGAGAGCGGTCCGTTCTGCTCGCCGAGAGCGGCCAGCACGTGCATGGCCGCGAGCATGCCGGTGTCGGCGTTGAAGAAGTCGCGGAAGTAGTAGTGTGCCGAGTGCTCGCCGCCAAAGACGGCGCCTTCCTCGGCCATGGTGGCCTTGATGAAGGAGTGGCCAACCCGCGTGCGAACAGCCCGGCCGCCGTCGTGCGTGATCAGTTCAGGCACCGCGCGGGAGGTGATCAGGTTGTGGATGACGGTGGGGTGTTCCTCGCCGGCCAGCTTGGCGCGGGCAATCTCGCGGCGGGCCACCAAGGCGGTGACGGCCGACGGCGACACAGGCGCACCCAGTTCGTCAATGACAAAACAGCGGTCGGCATCGCCGTCGAACGCCAAACCAATGTCCGCACCGTGCTCCACAACGGCGGCCTGCAGGTCAACGAGGTTGGCGGGTTCAAGAGGGTTGGCCGGGTGGTTCGGGAACGTGCCGTCCAGCTCAAAGTAGAGCGGGATGATCTCGAAGGGCAGGCCCGGCAGCAGGGCGTCGCCGAGGACGGCGGGGGTGGTCATGCCGGCCATGCCGTTGCCGGCGTCGACCACGATCTTCAGCGGGCGGGAACCGGTGAGGTCAACGAGCTTGCGCAGGTACTCCGAGTAGGCCTTCAGGACGTCGGTCTGGCCAATGGTCCCGGCTTCGCTTTCGGCGGCGGGGATGCCGTCCTTGAGGTACTGTTGCGCGAGGTCGCGGATCTCGGTCATGCCGGTCTCCGAGGACACGGGAACGGCGCCTGCCCGGGTCATCTTCATGCCGTTGTATTCGGCGGGGTTGTGGCTGGCCGTGAAGACAACACCGGCGGCCTGCAACGCACCGGAGGCAAAATACAGCTCATCCGTGGAGATCAGGCCCAACAGCTGCACATTGGCACCGCGGCTGGTGGCGCCCTCGGCAAATGCCTGTGAGAATCCGGGGGAGGAAGGGCGCATGTCGCCGCCCACCAGGACGGTTTGGCCCTTGATCCCGAGAACCTCGACAAACGCGGCTCCCACGGCCCGCACGGATGCGGTGGTGATGGTCTCGCCGACGATTCCGCGCACGTCATAGGCCTTGAACGAGCTGGTCAGGTCAACCGGAAAATTATCTTCAGTAGTCACCCAACCATCTTACCGTCGAGTGGCAAACCCGAAAGTTATCCACAGCTGGTTGCCTGCGGCGGGAGGATTGTCAGTGTCCACTGGAATACTGGGGGCATGACCTTTCAACCAGCGCCCAGTCCAGCCGCCTCCGCCTTCCAGGGTGGGCCCTCCGATACCCGCGGGCGTGCCCTTGAAGTGCTCCGGGCGTTGGTGGGCCGGGAGGATGCCGTCTTTCACGACGGGCAGTTTGAGGCCATTGAGGCATTGGTCGACGGCGGTCGGCGCGCCTTGGTTGTCCAGCGCACGGGTTGGGGAAAGTCGGCTGTGTACTTTGTAGCCTCCCTGTTGCTGCGGGCTCGCGGGGCCGGGCCCACGCTGATTGTCTCGCCCCTGCTGGCGCTCATGCGGGACCAGGTGGCCGCCGCCGAACGCGCCGGTGTACGAGCCATGGCCATCAACTCCGCCAATGCCACCGACTGGGGCCTGGTCTCCGCGGCGCTGGCTGCCGACGAGGTGGATGTGCTGCTGGTTTCCCCCGAGCGGCTGACCAATCCGTCCTTTCGGGAGAACCAGCTGCCCTCGTTGGTGCAGCGCACGGGCCTGTTGGTGGTTGATGAGGCGCATTGCATTTCCGACTGGGGGCATGACTTCCGTCCCGACTACCGCCGCATCGCCGACCTGATCGCCCAGTTGCCGGCTGCCGTCCCTGTTCTGGCAACCACGGCCACGGCCAACTCCCGGGTGGTCGCCGACATTGAGGAACAGCTTGGCGCCGGAGTGTTCACCATCCGCGGACCGTTGGCCCGCAAGTCCTTGCGGCTCGGGGTGCTGCGGCTGGCCGATTCCCGCGATCGGCTCGGCTGGCTGTTGACCCACCTGGCCGAGTTGCCGGGCAGCGGCATCATCTACACCCTGACAGTTTCCGCCGCGGAGGACACCGCGCGGCTGCTGGCCGAGGCCGGGCACGTGGTCAAGGCCTACACCGGACGCACCGACACCATGGACCGTGAGGCCCTGGAGGACGCACTGAAAGGCAATCAGGTGAAGGCGCTGGTGGCCACCAGTGCCCTGGGCATGGGGTTCGACAAGCCTGACCTGGGCTTCGTGGTCCACCTGGGTGCGCCGTCGTCCCCTGTTGCCTACTACCAGCAGGTGGGCCGTGCCGGACGTGGCAGCGCCAACGCCGATGTGCTGCTGCTGCCGGGCAGTGAGGATGCCGAGATTTGGCGTTACTTTGCCACGGCGTCCATGCCGGCGCAGGACAAGGCCACGGCTGTGCTTGAGGCGCTGGGTGAATCGCCCAAGCCCATGTCAACGCCGGCGCTCGAGGCCCGGGTTGATCTGCGGCGTACCCCGCTTGAGCTGCTGCTGAAGGTGCTGGCCGTGGACGGGGCCGTGCGGCGGGTGTCCGGCGGCTGGGAATCGACCGGGGCGCCGTGGGTTTACGACGAGGAACGCTATCGGCGCATTGCCCAGGCCCGTGTTGACGAGCAGCAGTCCATGGTGGAATACGAGCGCATGTCGGGCTGCCGCATGGAGTACCTGGCGGCCGCCCTCGACGACGAAACTGCAGCACCGTGCGGACGGTGCGACAACTGTGCGGGGCGCTGGTTTGGCGCCGATGTGGTGTCCAGCGCCGCAGAAGCTGCGGGGGAGTCGCTGCGCCATGCAGGACTGCCGCTTGATCCGCGCGCCATGTGGCCCACGGGCATGGACCGTCTGGGAGTCCCCGTGAAGGGCAAGCTCAAGGCGGATGAGATTGTGTCCACCGGCCGCATCCTGGCGAGGATGACGGATCTGGGCTGGGGCAATGCGCTGCGTGCCATGTTTGCCGCAGGCTCCCCGGATGCGCCACTCGATCCGGCCATGGCCCAGGCAGTGGTGGCAGTTCTGCGTGAGTGGGGCCAGTCCGGCTGGGAAGGTGCCGGTCGCCCGGTCGCGGTTGTCGCCATGCCCTCGCGCTCCAAGCCGTTGTTGTTGGCGTCCTTTGCCCAGGCCATCTCCGAGATTGGCAAGCTGCCGTACCTGGGATCGCTGTCGCTGGAATTTGGCGGGCCAACCGGTGAACGCGGCGGCAACAGCGCCTACCGCCTTGCCGGTGTGTGGGAGCGCTTCGCCGTGGGGCCCGAACTGGCCGCGGCACTTGGCGCATCTCCCGGAGGCACCGTCCTGCTGCTGGATGACCTGGTTGACAGCCGGTGGTCGTTGACGGTGGCCGGCCGTGCCTTGCGCCAGGCAGGGGCAGGCCAAGTGCTCCCGCTAGTATTGGCCCAGGCCGGCTAACCTCCCCTCGCCCCATCCCAACGCTCGCTCAGTTGCGGGGCTTTTCTGACGAACGCTCCTGCAGATCCGGGGCACTTTTTCCCGACGCTCGCTCAGCTCCGGGGCTTTAACGCCGAACGCTCCCTCAATACATACAGGGAGCGTTCGGGGATTTCCCCCCATATATAGGGGGAGGGTTTACTGTCCTGCCGGGCGCAGGCGGAGTTCCTGCATGCCGCCGTCGACGGCGATGGAGGTTCCGGTGGTGGAGCCTGAGAGCGGGCTGGCGAGGTAGGCGACGGCGCCGGCTACTTCCTCAGCGGAGACGAGGCGTCCGTGGGGCTGGCGTGCGTTCAGTGCTGCGCGCTCGGCTACGGGATTCTCTGCCTGGTCCATGAGGCGGCCAATCCACGGGGTATCTGCGGTGCCGGGGTTCACGGCGTTGACGCGGACTCCTTCGCGTAGATGGTCTGCTGCCATGGCGCGGGTCAGGGACAGGACTGCTCCCTTGGTTGCCGTGTAGAGGGCACGCGCGGGCAGGCCTGCGGTGGCGGCGATGGAGCAGGTGTTCACGATGGCTGCGGCGCCGGACTTGCGCAGATGGGGAAGTGCGGCGCGGGTGACGCGGACCATGCCAACGACGTTGATGTCCCAGACGCGGGCCCATTCGGCGTCGTCGTTGGTTTCTACGGTGCCGATGGCGCCGATGCCCGCGTTGTTGATGACGATGTCCACACCGCCGAAGGCTTCCACGGTTCCGGTGATAGCAGCCTTGACGGAGTCGTCGTCGGCGACGTTGCAGGTGAAGCCGAGCTGGCCTGCGGGCAGGTTTTCCGGGTTCAGGTCAAGGACGGAGATGTTCGCGCCCATGGCCTGCAGCTTTGCTGCGATCGCGGCGCCGATGCCGGAGGATCCGCCGGTGACGACGGCCGTGAGGTTGGAAAGTTCCTGACTCATGCCTATGGCTCCTTGGTAGTTCCGGCGCGGAAGAATTCCTGGCGCTGACGGCCCAGGCCTGCGATTTCCACTTCGACGACGTCGCCGTCCTGTATATACGGGAAACGGCCGGAGAGGGCAACGCCCTCGGGGGTGCCGGTCAGGATGACATCGCCGGGCTCGAGCACCATGTACTGGGACAGGTGGTGAATGACGGTGGGGACATCGAAGATCAAATCTGCGGTGTTGGAGTCCTGGCGGATTTCGCCGTTGACCCAGGACTTGAGCTGCAACTTGGTGGAATCGATCTCGGAGGCGGGCACGAACCACGGGCCCAGCGGGGTGGATTTGGGCAGTGACTTGCCCTTGGTCCACTGTCCGGCGGCACCGGGGATCTGGTATTCGCGTTCGGAGAGGTCGTTGGCTACTACGTAACCGGCGACGGCGGCAGCGGCTTCCTCAACCGTGGAGAGGTAGCTGACCTCGCGGCCGATGACGACGCCGAGTTCCACTTCCCAGTCGTACTTCTGGGCCAGCGGCGGGATCGGGGAGGCGTCAAAGGGGCCCGCGACCGTGTTGTTGGGCTTGAGGAAGACCACCGGGATGGTCGGGGGCAGGGCGCCGGACTCGGCGGCGTGCGCGGCGTAGTTCATGCCGATGCAGATCACGTTGTTCGGGCGTGCGATGGGGGAGCCGATGCGCAGTTCGGCAGCGTTGTCCAGGACCGGCAGCGTGCCGGCATCCAGTGCCGCGCGCAGCGCGGCCAGGCCGTCATCGGCCAGGAATGCGCCGTCGATCTCGGCCGTGACAGGACGTGCGTCGTAGCTATGCTCGGTTCCGTTGGAGTCGGCGACAATGACGACGGGAATTTCCCGTCCCTGCTCGCCAAGACGTGCAATCTTCATGAAATTCATATCCTCTACAACCACAGGAGTGTGCGGTTCTTATTGTTGGTGGCCCATCGCTGGACCTTAACATCTGAGCTTTAGGGCAACTTTACCCATACTGAACCATGAATCCAGCATTAAGTCCGATATTGACATGGAAAACATCGGATGTTTAGCTTGAGTGAAGTTTTCTACTGTTTATCCTCTTCCAAAGGGAGCCCCTGTGAGCACCATCATCGCCGTTGAAACCAGCGACGTTCGATTTCCAACGTCCCGGGACCTGGATGGCTCCGATGCCATGAATCCAGACCCCGACTACTCGGCGGCCTACCTTCGTGTGGTGACGGACAGCGACGACGGCCACGAGGGCCACGGCTTTGTGTTCACCATCGGCCGCGGCAACGACGTTGAAACAGCAGCCATCAAGGCGCTGACGCCGTACCTGATGGGCCGCAACGTGGAAGAGTTGCTGGCGGACATGGGCGGCACCTGGAAGGAACTGACCCACGATTCACAGCTGCGCTGGCTGGGCCCGGAAAAGGGTGTCATGCACATGGCCATCGGCGCCGTTGTCAACGCTCTGTGGGACCTGAAGTCCAAGCGCGCGGGCCTGCCGCTGTGGCAGCTGCTGGCCCAGATGAGCCCGGAAGAACTGGTTGACCTGGTTGATTTCCGTTACCTCACCGACGCCATGACGCGCGATGAAGCACTGGAAATCCTGCGCCAGGCAGAGGCCGGCCGCGAAGAGCGCACCGCCACGCTGCTGGCTGAGGGCTACCCCGGCTACACCACTACACCGGGTTGGTTGGGTTACTCGGACGAGAAGCTGACCCGTCTGGCCCACGAGGCAGTTGCCGCCGGCTTCAAGCAGATCAAACTCAAGGTCGGTGCCGACCTCGAAGATGATGTGCGCCGACTGCGGGCCGCACGTGCCGCCGTCGGACCTGACATTTTGATTGCCGTGGACGCCAACCAGCGCTGGGACGTTGCGGAGGCCATCGAATGGATGAAGCACCTGGCGCCGTTCGACATCGCCTGGATCGAGGAGCCCACCAGCCCCGACGACATCCTGGGCCATGCGGCCATCGCCCGCGGCGTTGCCCCGATCCCGGTGGCCACCGGCGAGCACGTGCAGAACCGTGTTGTCTTCAAGCAGATGCTCCAGGCTGACGCGCTGCAGGTCCTGCAGATCGATGCTGCCCGCGTGGCCGGGGTGAACGAAAACGTTGCCATTCTTCTGCTAGCCGCCAAGTTCGGCGTCCGCGTCTGCCCGCACGCCGGCGGCGTGGGACTGTGCGAGGCCGTCCAGCACCTGTCGATGTTTGACTTCGTGGCAGTTTCCGGCCAGAAGGAAGACCGCATGATCGAGTTCGTGGACCACCTCCACGAGCACTTCGTCACCCCGATCGACGTTCATGACGGCTGCTACTGGCCGCCCGTCACCCCGGGCGGCGGCAGCGAAATGCACGCAGCCTCGGTTGCCGAGTACACCTTCCCCGACGGCGCCTTCTGGGTTGCCGATGCCGCAGAAGCCGCAGCCGCAGAAAAAGAACTGGTCTAACCCCATGACGCACCAGGGCGCCCCCGCACAAGTTGTCATCCCGCACGCTCCTTGGTTCACCGAGGACCGGCTTGGCATGTTTGTGCACTGGGGGCTGTACTCCCTGGCTGCCCGGCACGAATGGGTCATGAACTACGAGCAAATCGCGGTGGAGGATTACCGCAAGTACTTCGAGCACTTTGACCCGGACCTCTACGACCCGCGTGAGTGGGCCGCAGCGGCCAAGCATGCCGGCATGAAGTACGTGGTGCTGACCACCAAGCACCACGACGGGTTCGTGCTGTGGGATTCCGCTCTCACGGAGTACAAGTCAACAAACACTCCGTGCGGGCGGGACCTGCTCACCCCGTATGTCGAGGCGCTGCGGGAGGCCGGCCTGAAGGTTGGTTTTTACCACTCCGTCATCGACTGGCACCACCCTGACTTCGCCATCGACGCCGTCCATCCCGAGCGCAACAACCCGGATTGGCGCGAGCTCAACAAGACCCGCACCGGCGAGGCCTACCGCGAGTACCTGCACGGGCAGGTTCGCGAGCTGCTGAGCAATTACGGTCAGATCGACTACCTCTTCTTTGACTTCTCCTACCCTGAGATGTCCACCAAGACGGCCGACGGCGAACCCAAGTTCCGCGGCAAGGGAGCCAAGGATTGGGGTTCCGTGGAGCTGATGAAGACGATCCGCGAGCTGCAGCCCGGGATCATCGTCAACGACCGGCTCAACGTGCCGGGAGACTTTGTGACCCCGGAGCAGTACCAGCCCGCCGGGGCCATGCTCAGCGGCGACAAGGAAGTTCCGTGGGAAGCCTGCCAGACCCTGAACGGCAGCTGGGGTTACGACCGAGACAACCTGGACTACAAGGCGCCCGACCAGCTGGTCCGGATGCTCATTGACGGTGTCTCCAAGGGCGGAAATCTGTTGCTGAACGTGGGCCCCACGGCCCGCGGCGAGATCGATCCGCGCGCCCATGAGGCGCTTGAGGGCATCGGCGAATGGATGCGCCTGCACAGCCGCTCCATCTACGGCGCCGGGGCCGCGGGCCTGGACGCTCCGGTGGACGCCCGCTACACCCTGCGCGGCGACCGCCTCTATCTGCACTTGTTCGCGTGGCCGTTCCAGTTCATCCACCTGCCCGGCCTGGCAGACAAGGTGCGCTACGCGCAGTTGCTCAACGACGCATCCGAGGTTGCCATGCTGGTCCTCGACTCGGACCAGGTCGCCGGGCACATGACTCCCGCCGGCCAGGCGCCCGGTACGCTGACGCTGAAGCTGCCGGTGCAACGGCCCAACGTGAGAGTGCCCGTCGTCGAACTCTTCTTGAACAGCACCGCCCTGAACACGCACCCCACTACCGAAAGGGACTGACATGACCCAAAAGATTGCCCTTCACACCCGTCTCAAGCCCGGCAAGGAAGCCGAGTACGATCGTGTCCACGCCCGCATCAGCGACGACCTCGACGCGGCCCTGCGCGGCGCCGGCGTCACCGGCTGGAACATTTGGCGCAGCGGGAGGGACCTTTTCCATGTCGTGGAGGTGGCCGATTACCAGGCCATGCGCAAGGAACTGGCCACGGATCCGGTCAACATTGCGTGGCAGGGGGTCATGAGCGAGCTGCTGGACGTTGAGGACGATTACTCGGGCGATGATATGGGCCTGGCGAAGGTGTGGGAGCTGCCGTGACCGTTCCGGAATTGGGTCGCCTGGGCTTTGGCGCCGCAGGCATCGGCAACCTCTACAAGGCCATGTCCGACGACGTTGCTGCCGCCACCATAGCGGCCGGCTGGGACGCGGGCTTGCGCTACTTTGACACGGCTCCGCACTATGGCCTGGGCCTGTCCGAGCGCCGCGTGGGCGCCTTCCTGACCACCAAGCCGCGGGATGAATTTGTCATCTCCACCAAGGTGGGACGCATCCTGGAACCCGTGGACAACCCCACCGGGGCCCGGGACACGCAGGGCTTTGACGTGCCGGCCGACGTGGTGCGGCGCTGGGATCCCTCCGAGGCCGGCATCCGCCGCAGCATCGAGGACTCTCTGGAACGCACGGGCCTGGATCGGATCGACATTGCCTACCTGCATGACCCGGACGTGTACGACCTCGAAGCCGGCATCAGCCAGGCACTGCCCGCCCTGGAAAAGCTGCGCGCCGAGGGCCTGATTTCGGCTATCGGCGTTGGCGCCAACTCTGCCGACGCACTCCGTGACTGCGTTCTCGGTGCAGACCTCGACGTGATCATGCTGGCCGGGCGCTACTCGCTGCTGGAGCAGCCCGCAGCCGCAGACCTGATGCCGTTGTGCCTTGAACGCGGCGTCGGCATTGTCAACGTTGGTGTTTACAACTCGGGACTGCTGGCCCGTCCGGTGGTGCCGGATGACGCAAACTACAACTATGCTCCGGCTCCGGCGGACATCCTGGCCCGCGCCAAGGCCCTTGCCGCCTGTTGCGACGAATTTGGTGTTGAGCTGCCGGCTGCGGCACTGCAGTTTGCTGCCGCCCACCCGTCCGTGGTGAGCGTGGTGGTGGGTGCATCCACACCGGCGCAGATTATTCAGACGGCTGCGCGCATGGAGGCCGCCATTCCTTCGGAATTGTGGGCTGCGTTGGTGTCCCGCGGGCTGCTCGATGAAGGTCTGGTTCATGCCTAGCGCTTCAGGGGTTGGCGGTATTTCCATGAACGACGGCGGCGCTGCGGTCCGCCTGGATTCCCACCTGCACCTGTGGGAACTGGGTGAGGGCCGCTACTCATGGTTGCAGCCGTCCCACGGCGTGCTTTATGACAGCTTCACCGCCGAACAGGCACAGCAGACGTTGTTTGCAGCCGGGGTCCGGCAGGCAATTTTGGTCCAGGCCGATGACACCGCAGCGGACAACGAGGCGATGCTGGCCGCTGCCTCCGCCCACGATTGGATTGTTGGCGTGGTCGGCTGGCTGCCGTTGGAAGATCGTGCCGAGGCGGCTTCGCTGCTTTCCCGGTGGGGTGCCAACCCGAAGTTCTGTGGCGTGCGGACGCTGATCCATGACGATCCGCGCCCTGACGTGCTTGAACTGGCTGCCGTTCGGGAGACCTTGGGGCTGCTGGAGAAGACCGGCCTGGCCTTTGACATTCCGAACGCGTTCCCGCGACACCTTGGACAGGTGGCTGATGTGGCACGGGAGTTCCCTGAGCTGCCCATCGTGATTGACCACCTGGGCAAGCCGCCCCGAGGTGGCACCGCTTCGGAGCTGGCTGAGTGGGAGCGGCAGCTGCGAGTGGCGGCGGCCCTGCCCAACACCGTGGCCAAGGTTTCAGGGTTGTTTGAGGGTGGCACTGACTTCTCTTCGTCTGCCCTGGATCGCGTGTGGTCTGTGGCGCTGTCCGCTTTTGGGCCGCACCGGCTCATGTATGGCGGAGACTGGCCCGTGAGCCTGCTCGGTGCGCCCTACGCGGAGACGGTCAATGTTGCTGCGGAGCTCATCGACTCGCTCAGCCCGGCCGAGGCGCAGGCCGTGTGGGCTGGCACCGCCCGGAGGGTCTACGACCTCTAACAGGCGTTAGTTCCAGCCGGCCTGCAGTTGTGGCGGTAAAACAGCGGATTTTACACCAGTGACTGTTCCGTGGGTGATCCGGCCGGACCCCACCATCCCAGCTGTCAGGTCTCAAGCCGCTGACGTCTGATTTGTCTTCGGCAGGGACGCCGGGCGTGCCATCCTGGCCTTCCCGACGTTGCATGTCATGCCAGCTCCTTCCATCGCAGCGGCTACGCCAGGGTTCAGGTGGAAATGCGCGCCGAGAAGGGGGCAAACCCGCATGGTGCTGCACCTGTTTCGCCGAGAATGGGTCAGACTCGCGAGAAGGGCGGAACTTTGGTGGCATTTCGCGGCTCCGGGCCATTCTCGGCAAAACGGGGTGCCGCACGATGCGGCCCAGGGCCATTCTCGGGACAGCACACACCCGCCGGCACGAGTTTCCAGCACCTGCGAAAGAAAAACGAGGACGGTGGCCAGTACCTGAGCAATGGTTCGCCAAACAGGCCTCGATCAGGGCGAGGGCCTGAAGGCGTGACGGTGAACCCGCCCACGGAACAATCACAACAGCGGCAATGGAAGGCGGATTCCGATGCATTTCCTGCATCTACTGCGTCACAGGTTCGGAAGGGTCAGGTGAGGGTGTGGAGCAGTGCGGTGATGCCGAGCAGGAACACAGAGAAGATGGGGAACAGCCACCGCGTGAGGATTTCGAGCCAGCGGGCCTTCACCGTCATGGCCGGGGCAGTGTCCAGCGGGCTAACGACCGGGTCCGGTGCCTCGCTCAGGGCTGTGACTGTGCCGGCCATTGAGAGGGCGACCATCAAGCCAGCGCTGATGACCAGGACCGGACCAGGCGGAAAGTCCAGGAACGCATCGCCAGCAACCTTAGGTGTCAGCGTTGCCGAGAGCACCCCGGCGGCCCCGCCCACAACAGGCACGGCAATCAGCGCCCAGAAGTGCCGGAGCAGAAACGGCAGGTACAGCGGCAGGGCAAGCACGAGGGCTGCAAGGAAGGCCATGCTTGTCAGCTGCCAGCCGCCCAATAGCAGCCGTGTACCCTCGAGCCACGGAGCCAGGGCTGCCGAGAACACGAGGAAAACCACCAAGTTGGCGGTGCTCAGGGAGACGGTTGACTTCATGTCCTTCTTGATGGGCTTGATGGCACAGCCACTCAGTTCCGCCGCATACTCCCGCGGCGTGCCAAATGCCTCCTCGGGGGACTGGCCGGAATCGGCCAGGAACTCCTGAACCGTGGCGAGTGTGTCGCCGATGGACTTGCCGGAGACGTCGTTCAGCCGCAGCTCCATGGTCAGTGCGTCCAGCCATTTCTTGTGGGTGGCGGACTTCGCCGTTGCGTCCTTGGTCATTACGAAACTCCTCGATCGGTGGGGATGGCGAGAAACGCCGTCGTGCTTGTTGTGAAGGCGAGCCATTGCCGGCGCTGACGGGCCAATTCGTCGAGGCCGGCCGGGGTGAGGGAAAAGTACTTCCTGCCGGGGCCGCTTTCGCCGGGGCGCCATTCCACTGAAACCCAGCCGGCCGTTTCAAAGCGGGCCAGCAGCGGGTACAGGGTGCCGCCCTTGAAGGTGCCGAGGCCGGCCGCTTCCAGTGCGGTGATGATGGCGTAGCCATAGGTGGGGCCGTCCTTCAGGGCCTGCAGTGCGCAGAGGCCCAAGGATGCCCGGTTCCAATCGCCCGGCCACGGCTCTTCTGTTGAACTCATGACTAGATAGTATGTCTAACTAGATAGCCTGGCAAGTCAGGGTTTGAGGAAAACCGGGAACTTAAACAACTAACCCGCAGAAAGCGACGAAAAAACGCGGGTTAGCGCGGTTTTTTGCCATCTTCTGCAGGTTAGATTGAAAAGTCGGAAGGGTTACAGCGCCTGACGGAGCCAGTGCTCCACTCCGCTGATGTGCACCGTCACGAGCGACTTGACCAGCTCGGCGTCACCGCGCTCCAGTGCCTCGATGATGGCAGTGTGCTCGGACAGGGTGCGGTCCACGGCCTTTTCCTGTGTCAGGCCGCGCCAGATGCGGGCGCGGATGGTGCTGCTGGAGAGCGAATCCAGGACGCTGGACATGTAGGCGTTGTCTGCGGCGGCCGTGATGAGGCTGTGGAAAATGAGGTCATGCTCAACGAGTGCCTCGACGCCGGTCTCTTCGCTGACGCTGTCCAGGGTGGAGTGCAGGGCCGCGAGCTGTTCGGCCGTGATTCGGCTGGCGGCGATGGCCGCCGCAGCGGGCTCGAGAATGCGGCGGACCTCGAAGATTTCCAGGATCGACCGATCCTGGTGCAGGTCCACGATAAAGCTCATTGCTTCGGTGAGCAGTTGGGGTTCCAGGCTGGTTACGTATGTGCCGTCCCCGCGGCGCACATCGAGG
The DNA here is from genome assembly GCF_000785535.1 of Arthrobacter sp. PAMC 25486. Classification (NCBI taxonomy): domain Bacteria; kingdom Bacillati; phylum Actinomycetota; class Actinomycetes; order Micrococcales; family Micrococcaceae; genus Arthrobacter; species Arthrobacter sp. PAMC 25486. The sequence goes on from NZ_CP007595.1 coordinate 3,401,226, forward strand.
ACCCGGATGATCTCCAATGCCTTGACAGCCTCACGCAGCGAGCTGCGCGACAGGCCCAGCTTCTCGCTGAGTTCCTTCTCCGGAGGCAAGCGGTCGCCGGCAGACAGCTCACCAGAGATGATCATGTCCTTGATTTTTGTGATTGCCTCGTCAGTTACAGCCATATCCGAAGTCTAATGGTCCGATGTTTGCTTTGGCCGGAAGGCGACTCTCAATGTGACGGAATACGCAGCGGCGGGGTGGAGAGTGCTGCGGCGTTGGCTGAAATACCCCGTTATCTGCAGGAGCGTTGGCTGAAATACCCCGTTATCTGCAGGAGCGTCTGCAAGGGGATACAAAAATGCACCCCTCAACGAATTGAGGAGTGCATCATTTGGCGGAGACGGGGAGATTTGAACTCCCGGTGGAGTTTAACCCCCACACTTCATTAGCAGTGAAGCCCATTCGGCCGCTCTGGCACGTCTCCAGCACTGGCTAGGGTAGAAGCCCCTAACCAGCATCCCAAACTTTACCCAGTAATAGCCTCTCAAAGCAAAACGAGGGCCGGGGAAGCAAGAATCACAGCTCTCCCGTCAGCGCCCGCCACAGGAATTCGTGCGACGCGGTGTGCAGCCGCGCCGCCTGTTCGTTGTTGCCGGCCCCGGCATGCCCGCCCTCCAGCGCCTCATGGAACCACACGGGGATCCCCATGGATTCCATCCGGGCCGCCATCTTCCTGGCTTGTACCGGCCCCACCCGGTCATCCGAGGTGGCGGTCCAAATGAACGTGGCCGGATATGTGACGTCGGAGCGCAGCAGGTGGTACGGGGAGAACGACTTGATGAACTCCCATTGCTCCGGCACATCCGGGTCCCCGTACTCGGCAATCCAGGACGCCCCGGCGGAGAGCTTCGTGTAGCGGCGCATGTCCAGCAGCGGCACCCCGCACGAGATGGCACCAAACAGCTCCGGATACTGCGTGAGCATATTGCCCACCAGCAGCCCGCCATTGCTCCCGCCCGCACAGCCCAAACGCGCCGGTGACGCCACCCCGCGCGCCGCCAAATCACGCGCCACGGCGGCAAAGTCCTCGTATGCCCGGTGCCGGTTCTTCTGTTGCGCTGCCGTGTGCCAGCTGGGCCCGTACTCGCCGCCGCCGCGAATGTTCGCCACCACGTACACGCCGCCGCGCTCCAGCCAGGTGCGCCCCGCCGCGCCGCTGTACGACGGCGTCCGCGACACCTCAAAGCCGCCGTAGCCACCGAGCAAGGTGGGATTCCCGCCGTCGAGCCTCAGATTCTTTGGTCCCACCTGGAAGTAAGGCACGCGCGTGCCATCGTCGGAGATGGCAAAGTGCTGCTCCACGCTGTAGTTTTCCGCCGTGAAGAACGACGGCGACTCCCGGACCAGCGCCGCTGCCTCACCGCCGGTGCCGCGAGAGTTCAGCGTGCCGCGCAGCACGGTGGAGGGGGTGAGGAAGCCGGTGGCGATGAGCCAGTAGTCGTTGCCGGCCTTGGGATCCTCGTCGTCGACGGCGTAGGCATCCACCGAATGCAGGGGAGGGCAGGCGTCCAGCTCAGTGGGCGCCCATCGGTTGGCAGGGTCCAACACGAGGATCTTCGAGGAGACGTCGGAGAGCAGGTTCAGCAGCAGGAAATCCCGGGTCCAGCTCCACGACTGCAGGGACTCGGCCGGTGACGGGGAAAAAATGGTCTGCAGCTCGCGACTGCCGGCCAGGAACGCCTCGAGTTCAATCGCCAGCAGGGTACCGGCGGCGTAGGCGGATCCAGCAACAGTCCAGTCGGTGCGGGGGCGCAGCAGCAACCACTCGTGGTGAAGGGAGACGTTCATGTCGTCGGGGACATCGATGTGCACCCAGTCCTCACCCACGCGCAGGTAACTGCGGCTGTTGAAGAAATCCAGCACGTCATAGGCGACGTCCCGCTCAAAACCGGGCGTGCTGCTGTGGGTGACGCCGCCGCTGAGGTGGTCCAGCGGGACCTCGAACAAGGGCGCCTTCGCGGCCAGCTCCAACAGGGTTTCACCGCGGCGCAGCACCCGGGTGGCTGCCGGGTAGGAGGAGGCTGTCATGGAGCCCTCGCCGGTGTCGGTCCCCACGTACAGTGTGTCCGCATCGAACCAGCTCAGCCGGGTCTTCGCCGTCGGAAGTTCAAAGCCGCCGGGCACAAAACCACGCGCGGAGAGGTCAAACTCCCGGTAGGAAACGGCGTCTCCGCCGTCGGGGGAGAGCGCCACCATCGCCTGGCGGTATTCCTCGCTGGGCGCGGGGCGCAGCAGCGAGGCCCCGGCCCAGAACCAGTCCTCGCCGGAGGAGGCGCACAAGGCGTCAACGTCGAGCAGCACCTCCCATTCAGGCGTATCACTGAGGTAGCTCTCCCAACCGGTGCGGCGCCACAGACCGCGCGGGTTCGCCTCATCGCGCCAAAAGTTGTAATACCAGTCCCCGCGTTTGGACACCATGGGGATGCGGTCCTTGGAGTCGAGCACCTCAAGCACCGAGGCCTCCAGCGCGGAGTATGCCGGGTTCACCAGCGCCGCATCCGTGCGGGCATTGCGCTCGCGGACCCAGTCCATGGCGTCGGCGCCGTGGATGTCCTCCAGCCAGAGAAATTCGTCGGCGGGTTGTTCGGCGATGGTCACGGGTGCGGGAGCTTCAGTCATGGCACCATCCTAGGCATCCGGTCTGAGCGCCGCGTGCCAGCCAGCTTTGCCAGCCGCCGCGGCCTCGACGTTCCAAGCTGCGCTGAACTGGAACCGGGTGTGCCGCATAACACTGACATGCGGCACGCCCGCCATGAGGTCAGCGCAGATTGGGACACAATCCATGCACGACGCCGGGACCCCGCCACTGCGCGGACCGGACCGGAAGGCAGCCCATCAGTTAAGCTCAAGGAGTGGAATCTATGGGCGCGCAGACGGTGGCAATTGTGGGGGCGGGGCCCCGCGGGACCTCTGTCATGGAACGGCTGCTGGCGCACCACGCCGCCCAAACGGCACACCACGCAGCGGAAACCGGGCACCAGACCGCCCCAACCGCACCCCGCCCCCTGCACATCCACCTGATCGACCCCTTTCCGCCGGGTGCCGGGCACGTGTGGCGCACGGAGCAGTCGCGCCTGTTCCTGATGAACACGCAAAGTTTCTTTCCCACGCTGATTCCGGACCAGGGCGTCACCGCAAAACCGCTGGCCGGCTGCAGCTTCAATGAGTGGCGCCAGCTGCAACGGGAAACCCCGTGGGAGCAGCTCAGCGACGGCGACGTCGCCGAATTGGCCACGCTGGAGGAAAGAAGTTTCCCCAGCCGGGCACTCTACGGACGGTACCTGGGCTGGTGCTTTGCCCAGCTCACCCAAGCCATGCCCGACGGCGTGAGCCTCACCGTCCATGCGGCTGTTGCCAGGCGGGTGGTGAGCGATTACGCGAACGGAGGGTTCGCCGTCGCGCTTCTCGACGGGCAAAGCCTGGCCGTGGACCAGGTGGTGCTGGCGCTGGGGCATGTGGAATCGAAGCTGAGCCCGGCCCAGCGCGAGCTGCGGGAGGAAGCCCGCGCCAACGGGCTGACATACCTGCCCCCGGCGGTGCCCAACGATGTGGACTGGGAACAACTGCCCGCCGGGGAAACCGTGCTGGTGCGCGGCATGGGACTGAACTTTTTTGACGTCGTGGGCCAGCTGACGGAGGGGCGCGGCGGGCGTTTTGAGGACACCGGGCTCCCGGCCGGGGAGGCGCTGCGCTATGTGGCGTCGGGGCGCGAACCGGTCATTGTCGGTGCCTCGCGGCGGGGGACTCCATACCGGGCCAAGGCCGAGCTGGACAGTTATTATCCGCACTCCGTGAGCCTGCGTTTCCTCGGCGAGGACGCGGTCGCGGCAATCCGGGGGATGGGTGCGACGGCCGGTTTTGACCACGACATTTGGCCCCTGTTGCACCGCGACACGCTCTGGGCGTACTACACGACGCTGGCCCGGACCCGCCCGAATACCGTCTCCGAGGAGCTGCTGCCGGTGCTGGACGCGCTGCTGAATGAGGGGCTCGACGGCGGCGATCCCGGCTGGGAGGCCCGGCTGAAGGAGCTGCTGGCTGAGAATGTGCAGGACGGGCACATCCTGGATTTGCGCGGCCTGGCGCGGCCGCTCTCGGCGCACCCGCTGCGGGCCGGCGCCCGGGTCGGCTCGCAGTCGGACATGGACGCGGCAGTGCTCGAATACCTGCGTGAAGATGCGGCGGGTTCCGCCCTCGGCGAGGACGACCCCACGAAGATGGCCATCGGCGCGCTGAATGCCGGGCGGGCCGTCATCAAGGCGCTCGTGGCCGACCGCGGCATCACCCAGGGCTCGTGGCTGGGGGAACTGCGCGGCTGGTTTGAGGGTTTTGTTGAGGGGCTGGCGAGCGGTCCGCCGGCGCTGCGCGTGGAGCAGCTCGCCGCGTTGGTGCGGGCCGGCGTCGTGCATTTCGCCGGACCCGATCCTGTGTTCCGCATCCAGCACGGCGTGTTCACGCTCAGCTCCCCGTGGGTGGCCGACGCACCCCGCGAGGCGCGATACCTGGTGGAGGCGCTGGCCCCCGCCAACCGGGTGAAGGACACCGCATCCACGTTGTTGGCGAATTTGATGGCCGACGGCCTGGCCCGTCCCCGCCTGATGCTGGCGTCCGACGGCGAACCAGTCACCACGAGCGGCCTGGACGTGTCGGCGCCGCCGTATCGGGCGATTGACGGTGCCGGCGCCCCGGTGGATGGGCTGTATGTGCTGGGACTGCAACTGTCCTCGGTGCAGTGGGGCACGGCCATCGCGGCCGAAGCTTCCGCCCTCTACCGCAGCGGCTACCGCACCGTCGTGGACGCCGACGCAATCGCGGCGCACATTCTGACGTAAATCGAAACTGACCCGCACAAAATGCCGAGAAATCACGATTTTTGCGTGGATTTCGACGTTTTCTGCGGGTCAGCTTCGGGATTGGGCTAGTGCTTGGCGCCCTTGCGACGTGCAGCGAAGGCAACCGCGGCACCTGCGCTCAACAGCAGCAGTGCGCCCAAGCCCAGCGGGAGCGCCGTGGCACCGGTGCTGGCGAGGTTGCCAGCCCCTGAACCCGTACCGGTGCCGCCGCCCGTGCCGGCCGAAACGGAAGGCGAGGTCCCCGGGGTGGTGGGGACCGGCGTCGTACCTGTCTCCGTAGCGGTGGGAACGGGAACCGGGATGCCCGTCTCCGTCGGAACCGGGATGCCCGTGCCGGTCGGCGTCGGCGACGGTGTACCCGTTTCGGTCGGTGTCGGCGACGGTGTACCCGTTTCGGTCGGTGTCGGCGACGGTGTCGGGGTTTCAACGGCCGCCGTCACCGGGATGGTGACGGGCAGCCGGGCATACGTTCCGCCGTCGGTGGTAATGGTAAAACGGCCCGCGTTGAGCTGCTCTGGGACGGTGAAATCAACCGTTGCGGCACCCTCGGTGACAGGGAAGCTGCCCAAGGTGGACGGCAGGACGGCCGCGCCCAGGACCGCGAAGCCAATGCCGCCGCCGCTGCCCGAAGGCTCGTAGCGGAGCGTGACCTCGGTGGAGGGGGTGGCCCCGAGCGAGGTCAGGTCCAGCTTGTTCAGCCCCAGGGTGACCTGCTGTCCGGCCGTGACGGCTGCCGGTGCGCCCACAATGTCCACGCCACGGCGGGAGAAATCAGGGGCAATCGGTGCCGTGGCAGACTTCTCACCGAGGTAGGTAATCCAGGCGTCCCGGTCGATGAGGCCGGAATCCTTGGTGTTGGCACCTTCGGTGAAGACCCGGAAGTTGTCGCCGCCCGTTGCCAGGAAGCTGAACGTGCCCACGCGGTAGGAACGTTCCAGGTCCAGCGGTGCGCCGTTGATGACCACGGAGGTGATGTGGTCGCCCAGCTCGCGGCTCGAGTCGTAGCTGTAGTCCACGTTGGCGGACAGCCCCAGGTTCAGGAACGGGCGGCTGGGGATGGTGCCGTCCGCGTTGGTCTGCCACTGCTGCTCCAGCATGGTTTTCACCTGGGCGCCCGTGAGCGAGGTGGTCCACAGGTTGTTCACGAACGGTAGGACAGCGTTGGCGTTGGCGTAGGTGACAACACCGTCCTCGATGCCCTCGTTCTTGTGCAGCAGGTCCGCGCGGAGACCGCCGGGATTGACGACGCCGATCTCGGCACCGCCCGTCTGCTCAGACTTCAGGGCGTCCAGGAGCGCGTTGCCGACCAGGTTGCCCAGGGCTGATTCACTGCCGCGGTCGTCCCGGGTGTACGTGCCGGTTTCCGGGTCGAAGGTCTGCGCGGTGGTGATGTCTGCGGCGATCTTGCCCACGGGCACGCTGCCAGCCACCTCGGCCTCCTTGAGGGCGGCCTCGGTGATTTCCTGGACCTCGGCGACGCGGGGGAACTGGTTGGCCAGCTCGGCGTCGTCGGCCTTGGTGCGTGCAACGTTGTCTTGGGTGTAGGAAACAACGTTGTTATCGGCGTCGACGGTCAAGACGATCTGGCCGATGAACTCGCCGTAGCTGCCGGTTTGGAGCACGGGGCGGGTCTGCAAGGCTGCATTTGCAGGTACGCCGGGGATGGGTGCGTCCCAGGCGTACTGTTTGTGGGTGTGGCCGGTGAAGATGGCGTTGACCGAGGCGCTGGTCTGCGTCACGATCTCCCGGAACGCGCCTTCGGCGGCAGCTTCCTCTGTAAAGGTTGCGCCGTCGGGGGTGCCTGCTCCTGCGCCCTCGTGGTATTCGGCCACGATGACGTCGGCCAGGTTCCCCTCAGTGATCGTCTTGGCCACGCGGTTCACGGCTTCCACGGGGTCTCCAAAGTCCAGCATGGAGATCCCCGTCGGGGTCACCAGGGTGGGGGTTTCCTGCGTGACTGCGCCGATGATGGCAACCTTCACACCGTTGACCGAGATGATCTTGTACTCGTCAAGCACGGGGGTGGTGGTGCCCTTCGCGTACACGTTGGCGCCGAGGTAATCCCAATTGGCGGCGTCGGTGACGCGCCCGTCGAGGTCCGCGTATCCCTGGTCGAACTCATGATTTCCGACGGCGGATGCCTGCAGGTCCAGCGCGTTTAGCACATCGATGGTGGGCTGGTCTTGCTGGGAAGCGGAGGCAAACAGGCTGGCGCCGAGGCTGTCGCCTGCGGACAGGAAAGCCGTGTTGGCGTCGCCCGATGCTGCACGCAGCTGCTCCACCGTACCGGCGAACTTGACCGTGTTTGCGTCGATGCGGCCATGGAAGTCATTGATGTTCAGGAGGTTGATTACCTTGGTGGCCGCCGGAGCGTCACCGAGGGTCAAGCCGACAACGACGGGGTCGTGGTCGGAGGCGGCAAATGCCGAACTGTCATAGAAATTGGTGACGTTGTAGTTGTAGCGGCTGTAGCCCATGGCAATGGACTCTGTGGAGTTGATGTTCCAGATGTCGACGCCGGTGACCAACGCATCGAGGGCCGGAGTGGCAACGATGTGGTCCAGCGAGCCAACCAAGCCGCCATAGGCTTAGGAGTGCTTGCCGGTCTTCGCACCCTGATCCACATAACCTGCGTCGGCCATGACCGTCATGGGATCTTCGTAGCTGTAGGCGTTGAAATCACCCATGAGCAACACCTTGTCGGTGCCCTGTGCGGACTGAAGTTCGGAGGAGAACTTCACCAGGGCCGCAGCCTGTGCGGTGCGTGCCAGGTTGGAATTGCCCTGGCCCTGATCGGTGTCCCCCGGTGTGGCGGCCGAGCCCTTGGACTTGAAGTGGTTGGCAATCAAGATCACCTTGGCGGAGTCGGCGTCGCCGGCAAGCTGGAAGGCCTGGGCGAGCGGCTGACGGGCAATGCCTGTATAGGCCGGATCATCAAGGATGACGGAAACGCCAACAGGCTCGGCCACGGCCAACTTGTAGATGAAGGCCGTGCGGATGACGTCTTCCACGGATGCTGCCGGACGCAGCTCCGGTGAGCGGACGTAGTCCCAGACCCCGGGTGCAGCAACGTTGAGCGCATCGACCAGGGTTGACAGGGCCGCGTCGCGGTCGGTGCCGAACTTGATCGAGTTTTCAATTTCTTCCAGCGAGAGGACATCGGCGCCTGACTCATTGATGCCGGCGACGATCTTGTCCTGCTGGCGCTTCAGGTTTTTGGCATTGGCGGCACCACGCTGGTCACAGCCGGAGCGGACGGCGATGGGGTTGCCCTCCCGGTCGTTGTAGAACTGGCAGCTGGAGTTCTTGTCGCCGGTTTCGATGAAGTAGTTCTGCACGTTGAAGGAGGCGACCTTGAGGTCTCCGCCCACATCGCCAGGAGCGGTCACCCGGTTGTTGCCAAACGCGATGGGCTGCACAGTTCCTGCATTGGTGGGCGTGAGCGCCTCCAACGGCTGGAACTTGTAGGAGTTGTTGCGGTTGTCGAAGATGACCGGGGCCATGAATTCGGAGCTCGAACCAAGCCGCATGGGGGCTTCAGCGCTCAGCCACGGGAGCGGTGAGTCTTGGACGTTGAAGAAGTTGGTGCTTGCGCCGTCGTCCAACTTGATGCCCATGGCAGCGTTCTCGGCGAGCTGGGCCGCGTGCGCGTCGGTGCCGACGGCCCCAACGGAGGTGGGCTGCAACAGCACGTTCTCACCAACCGCAAGACCAATTTCGCCGTACTGGTTGAGGGAGTAGTTGTCAGTGATGGTGAACTGGCCCTCGGGTGCCACGAGCATGCCCTCAAGGGTTTCGCGCAGTTCCATGGTTTCCGGGACATTGACGACGGCGGCCTTGACCTCTGCCGCTGCCTCGTCCAGTTGCGTCATGCCACCGGCCGGGACATCGATCTCGGTCGTGGTCGTGTCGGGCCCGCCAAATTCCTTGACGAGTCCGGTCACCTCTACGTAGTCGCCAACTTTGACGGTGGCAACCGTAGCTGGCGAGTAGACAAACACGCCGTCGGAAGACTTGTGGGTGGCCATGTCAAGGTCGCCACCGGTGCCGGGGGTCTGGAGGAAGTAGCCGTTGAAACCGCCGGTGGGGTAGGCCGCGGTGACCTTGCCCTTGGTGGTGACGGTGGTGCCGTCCAGCGGGCTTTTGGCTCCTTCGCCTTGGATCTCGGCGATGGTCTTGTTGCCGGCGTCGCCGGGAGGTTCCGGAGCTTCACCGGCACCCTTGGTGCCAGTTGGTGTGGGGGCGGCGGTGGAGAAGTCGGCGGCGTTGTTGTCCGTGTCCGCGAAGTTCGTGCGGTTCAGGGAGATGGGTGCCGAGGGTTTTGCGGCGGCAGCAACCTCAAAGGTGTTGGAGGCGCCATAGCCGAGCATGTCGACGATGTTGGCCGTGCCAACCAGGGAACCGACGGCCAAGTCAGCCGGGAGCCGTGAGGCCTGGTTGGAAAGGAATAATGTGCCGGTGGACCCGGAGAATGCAAAGCCGCTGGAATCGGCATCCGTGGGCGGCAGCTTGAGGCCGGTGTCGCCGTTGGAGTTGCCCATGATCAGGTAGTAGCCGTTGGCGTTGATGGTGCCGGAAAGCGCGGTCAACCCGGTGGGTGCTGCCGTGCCTGTTGCGGAACGGTACTGCAACGACCAGCCATCCAGGCTGATGTCCGCAGCCGTGGGGTTGTACAGTTCCACAAACTTGTCTTTGTGGGTTGCTCCGGCGCTGCCGCCGTTCAGGTAGGCCTCGTTGATGAGAACGTGCGGGGATGGTCCCGCTGCTGCGAGAGGCGCAGCCAGTGGTGCGGTGTCGGTGGGCGCCGCACCTGGGGCGGATTCCGCCGTCGAGCCTTCTATGGCGGCTGCATCGGTGGATGCCGCGGCCGTTGTTTCGGTTGGTGCGGGCCCGTCGTTGGCCAACGCTGGCGAGATCGCCAGCGGGGCAACGGCGAGTCCGAAGGCCAAGGTGGCCCCCAGTCCTGCCTTGATGAAGTTGTTGCTCGTCATGTCTCCAACTCTCGAAAGGGTGGCACGCCGTTGTGCCGTGAGTGATGATGAACCGGAGTTTTTAGTGGGGAGCGGCAAGGGCCCGCCCAGACGAAATCCGGAACGCTACTGAGCCAAGCGCATCGATGTGAATCCTGCATGAACTGGTGGCCTCGGTCAAGTAAATTCACGGCTGCTGTTTACCTGCCATCAAAAAATGACTCATGACGTTCAGTCTGCCCCTGTATGGTGCAAGTCACTGTTTGGACACATGTTTTCGGCGAGGATGTGAAATGCGCGGCGAATCGGGCAACACAAAAGGGAAGCAGCCTCATGACGAGACTGCTTCCCTTTTTACATGCGGAAGGTAAGAGATTCGAACTCTTGGTACGGGGTTACCGCACACTGGTTTTCAAGACCAGCTCCATCGGCCGCTCGGACAACCTTCCTTACCCTAGTAGTGTTTCATAGGCAGGCCCGTGCCACCAAAATGGGTACGGCGTCCGCTAGGATTTATCGGTATTTAATGGGTGATGGAGAAGGTCATGAAGGCAATAGTTGCAACGGGCGCAGGCGGCCCAGAGGTTTTGTCCCTGACTGAGGTTCCAACACCCGTTCCGGGCCCCGGCGAGGTGCTCATTGACGTGGTTGCCGCGGGAATCAACCGAGCCGACGTGCAGCAACGCCGCGGTTTCTACCCGCCCCCGGCCGGCGCATCACAGATTCTTGGCCTGGAAGTGTCCGGCCGGATTGCCGGTTTTGGCCCCAATGTGACCAAGGCGTTCAGCATGGGGGAGAAGGTTGTGGCATTGCTCACAGGGGGTGGGTATGCCTCACAGGTGGTGGCTCCGGCGGGCCAGGTCCTGGCACTTCCGGAGGGCCTTGACGTTATCTCGTCCGCCGGGCTGCCCGAGGTTGCCGCCACCGTCCACTCCAACCTGTTCATGACGGCGCAGCTGCAGGCCGGAGAAACCGTCCTGATTCACGGCGGCTCCGGAGGTATTGGCGCCATGGCGATCCAACTGGCCAAGGCTGCCGGCGCGCGCGTCATCGCCACCGCCGGAAGCGACGAAAAGGTCGCCATGCTCACCAGCTACCTCGGTGCCGATGCGGCCGTCAACTACCGCAACGAGGACTTCGTGGAACGGGTCAGGCAGTTCACCCAGGGCGCCGGTGCCAACGTGATTCTCGACGTCGTTGGCGCCAAATACCTGGCCCGCAACGTCGAATCCCTGGCCACTTACGGCCGCCTCGTCGTGATCGGTCTGCAGGGAGGTGCGACGGCGGAACTCAACCTGGGTGCGCTCCTCACCAAGCGTGCGGCCATCATTGGCACCACGCTGCGCGCCCGGCCCGTTGCGGAGAAGGCGACCATCATGGAGGGCGTGCGCGAGCACGTCTGGCCGCTGGTTTCCAGCGGTGCTGTCAAGCCGATGGTGGACAGGACGTTCCCGCTGGAACAGGTTGCCGCCGCGCACGAATACTTCGATTCCGGTGCGCACGTGGGCAAGGTCCTGCTGACCCTCTAGCGCACCCCACCTTCCGTCGAGGTGTGAGTTCGCGCCCCCTCCCATCCGCCGAGGTGTGCGTTCGCGCCCTGCCGGATCCGTCGAGATGTGAGCTGACGCCCTCTCCAATCCGCCGAGGTGTGAGATAAAGCCCAGCCCGTGGTTGGGCACTATCTCACACCTCGGCGGAGAGTTTCCTCTGCCTCGGCCAAGTGCCCTTCAACTAGGACGACGGCAAGCCCCTCCGTTCGTCGCTGAAACACGACAGTTCGCCGCACCGCGGCCATGAGCTGGACCACATGGACAATGTGTTCCATATCATGCTGATACCTTTGCAAGTCGCCGCAATAACGTCTGAACCAAGGGAAAATCATGACAAATTCATCCAGGGAAGCAGCCGATCCCGGCGATGTCCTTGTCCAAGACCCGAATCTGCCTCCCGTGGCAGTGGACCTGAAGCAAGAAGAGGCAGCCCACCCGTGGACGCCACTGAAGATCGCCATCTGGGCCGCCATCGCACTGCTGGGCGGCGTCGCCTGGGTCATGTTAGCCGTGGTCCGCGGCGAATCCGTCAACGCCATCTGGTTTGTTTTCGCCGCAGTCTGTACCTACCTGATCGGCTACCGCTTCTATTCCAAGGTCATCGAGAAGTTCCTCGTCAAGCCCAATGACCTGCGTGCCACCCCGGCCGAGTACAAGGCCGACGGCAAGGACTTTGTCCCCACCGACCGCAACGTCCTCTTCGGCCACCACTTCGCCGCCATCGCCGGCGCCGGCCCGCTGGTCGGCCCCATCTTGGCAGCCCAAATGGGCTACCTGCCCGGCACTATCTGGATCATCGTCGGCGTCGTGCTTGCCGGTGCGGTCCAGGACTACCTGGTCCTCCACTTCTCCATGCGCCGCGGCGGCCGTTCCCTGGGCCAGATGGCACGTGAAGAACTTGGCGTCATCGGCGGCACCGCCGCCCTCATCGCCACCCTGCTGATCATGATCATCATTGTCGCCATCTTGGCGCTCGTGGTGGTCAATGCACTGGGCGAATCCCCGTGGGGTGTCTTCTCGGTCTCGATGACCATTCCGATCGCCCTGTTCATGGGCGTGTATCTGCGTTACCTGCGCCCCGGCAAGGTCATGGAAGTTTCCCTGATCGGCGTCGTCCTGCTGCTCGCTGCCATCGTAGGCGGCGGCATGGTCGCAGCCACCGAATGGGGTGCGGCAACGTTCACCCTGGACCGCACCACCCTCGCCTGGTGCATTATCATTTACGGCTTCATCGCCGCCATCCTGCCCGTCTGGCTGCTGCTGGCCCCGCGTGACTACCTCTCCACGTTCATGAAGATCGGCACCATCGTGATGCTGGCCGGCTCGATCGTGCTGGTCCGCCCCACCATCAACGTCCCCGCGTTCAGTGAATTCGCCGGACGCTCCGACGGCCCCGTGTTCTCAGGCGCCTTGTTCCCGTTCCTGTTCGTCACCATCGCCTGCGGTGCCCTGTCCGGCTTCCATGCCCTGATCGCCTCCGGCACCACGCCGAAGCTGATCGAAAAGGAGCGCCAGGCCCGCTACATCGGCTACGGCGGCATGCTCATGGAGTCCTTCGTGGCCATCATGGCCCTCGTCGCGGCACTCTCGATCGACCGCGGCATCTACTTCGCCATGAACTCCTCCGGCGCAGCCACCGGGGGCACCATCGAGGGCGCGGCAGCATTCGTGAACTCACTCGGCCTGACCGGCGTGCACGTTGATCCCGCCACCCTGGCCCAAACCGCGGCCGACGTCGGCGAGGAGTCCATCGTCTCCCGCACCGGCGGTGCACCGACCTTGGCTGTGGGTCTGGCCCACATCATGCAGCAGGTGGCCGGCGGCCAGGCCATGATGAGCTTCTGGTACCACTTCGCCATCATGTTCGAGGCCCTGTTCATCCTCACCGCCGTCGACGCAGGAACCCGCGTAGCCCGCTTCATGCTGCAGGATTCCATCGGCAACTTCGTCCCCAAGTTCAAGGACACGTCCTGGCGCCTGGGCTCGTGGGTCACCACCGGCATCATGGTCGCAGGCTGGGGTGCCATCCTGATCATGGGCGTCACCGACCCGCTCGGCGGCATCAATACCCTGTTCCCGCTGTTCGGCATCGCCAACCAACTGCTCGCCGCGATCGCCCTGGCCGTCTGCATGGTCATCGTCTCCAAGAACACCCACGTGAAATACCTATGGATGGTGGCGCTGCCGTTGGTGTTCGTCACCGTGGTCACCGTTGTGGCGTCCTTCCAGAAGATCTTCTCCACGGTCCCGGCCGTGGGCTACTGGGCGCAGCACAACACGTTCAAGGCGGCGCTGGCCGCCGGCGAGACCAGCCACGGTACCGCCAAGACGGTCGAGGCCATGGAGGCCGTTGTCCGCAATACCTTCGTGCAGGGCTCCCTCTCGGTCATCTTCGTGGTGCTGTCCCTGATAGTAATTACGACGGCGGTCATGGTCACCATCCGCTCCATCAAGGCCGGAGGGGGACCCAGTAAGGAGGACCCGGCCGTGGCTTCGCGGATCTTCGCCCCTGCATCGGTGGTTCCCAATGCCACCGAGAAGGCGCTCCTGAAGGAATGGGCCGACTCCGGCAAGCAAGCCGTTCGGAGCGGGCACTAGTCATGGACATGCTGCGCAGCGCCGGCCGCGGCCTGGCGGCGGTCAACACGTACCTCAAGGGTGTCCTCGGCGAGGACTCCTACGACAAGTACCTTGACCACCACCGGGCCACCGGCTGCGCCACCGCGCCCATGACTATCAAGGAGTTCTGGCGCGACAAGACGGACCGCCAGGACGCCAACCCCGAGGGCCGCTGCTGCTGACCCGATGGTGGAAGCCGGGACGCGCCGTCGTTCTTCACGTATAAACGAAATCGAGTACGCAGTTGTTGGACGAAAAACGCCCAAAATCTGTGAAATCGGTCCAACAACTGCGTACTCGATTTCGGGCGGGGTGGGGCAGTGCCGGCCATCCCGAGAAAGTGTTGACGTACCGTGAGAGACTGGCAGTATGAGTGAAAAGGCGCAGATCCCGGCCTCAGACGTAGCGGCCGAAGGCACAGTCATGGACAACGCGGCAGGCGGCGCGACCGACCCGGCAGTGGGGGATACCCCGGCCGAAAAGAAGGTTAAGAAGCCGGCCAATGTTGCGGAAATGGTGGACCAGCCCGCCAAGGTGATGCGCATAGGCACCATGGTCAAACAGCTGCTGGATGAGGTGAAGAGTGCGCCGCTGGACGATGCCGCACGGGCCCGCCTCGCCGAGATTCATCAGGCCTCCATTGCCGAATTGGAAGACGGATTGGCCCCTGAACTTGTCGAGGAGCTGCACCGTCTGAGCCTGCCCTTCACGGATAACAGTGCCCCCTCGGATGCGGAGCTGCGCATTGCTCAGGCACAGCTGGTCGGCTGGCTGGAAGGCCTGTTTCACGGGATCCAGACGGCACTTGCAGCACAGGCCATGGCCAGCCAGCAAACGGCTGCACGCCTCGCCATGCACCAGCTCCCGCCGGGAACCATGATCGCCCCGGGCGTCATCGTGGGGGAGAACGGCGAACCCCAGCGCGCCTCCGCCGGCCGCGGCCCACAGGCCGGCCAGGACGGTTCCGCGTTGAGCGGTTCGGAGTCCGGCGGCCCTGGACAGTACCTCTGACCGGCATGCTCAAGGGATTTTTTGGCGCCGCAAAACAGGCCAAGCGCGACGACGCTGAACTCGGCAAGGGTGTGTGGCGCCGCGCCCACGACAGGTTCCGCCGCGGCCTTGACCGCTTCCACCAGATGCTGGAAGGCCTGGCGGAAACGGAGCCAGTCGCCGGGCAGCAGGCGCAGGCCACCGAAAACTATGAGGCCATGGTTGTCCTGGCTGATGAGCTGGCCGACCTCCTGCCCGTCGTCCGGGAAATCGCGGCTGAAGCCCAGAAAATCGCCCCGAGCGACGGCATGGAAATCCCGCTGGGCACCGGCGGCTACCTCAACGACGTCCACCGCGAACTCTCCCGTGCCGGCAACTCCCTCGCGGCCGCAGCCGAGGCGCTCGCCCTGGTGAGGCTCGGCGTGGGGGAGGTGTCCGGCGTCGTGCTTAAGGCAGGAATTGTGGGCCAACACGTGGCGCTGGCCAATGATCTGCTTCACAAAACGTCGTCTACCGGCGGGTAGCATCCCACGAGGACATTAAGAAGAGGACATAAGGCAGCCGAGAAAGCAAAAAAAGCTGCGAGAGCTGCGTCACATTTCGCAGTTTGTGAGGTAAGCCTGCCCTCTCATGGATTACGATCGATTTACGTTCGCTAATTACTTCCGACGCCGAGAGGCCCCCATGAACACCTGGTTCACGAAGAAGCACTTGAGCAAGACCGCACTGACCGCACTGACCGCACTGGCCGGCGCCTCCGTTCTGGCCCTGGCTGCCTGTGGCGGCGCCACGAAGCCCGCAGAGAGCAGCGCTCCGGGCGGTAACGCAGATCAGGCCATTACGGTCTACAACGCGCAGCACGATTCGCTGACGCAGGCCTGGGTGGACGAGTTCACCAAGGAAACTGGAATCAAGGTCACCGTCCGTCCGGGCAGCGACCTGGAGCTGAGTAACCAGATCATCGCCGAGGGCGACAAGTCCCCGGCCGATGTCTTCCTGACGGAAAACTCGCCCGCCATGACGCAGGTGGAAAACGCCGGCCTGTTCGCCGACATCAGCGCCACGGTCCAAGAGCAGGTGCCGGCCGCATACCGCCCCTCCACCAACAAGTGGACCGGCATTGCCGCCCGCAGCACCGTCTTCGCTTACGACAAGACGAAGCTCAGCGAAGACCAGCTGCCGAAGTCCATCATGGACCTGGCCGATCCCGCATGGAAGGGCCGCTGGGCCGCTTCACCGTCGGGCGCCGACTTCCAAGCCATCGTCTCCGCCATGCTGGAGCTCAAAGGCGAGGACGCCACGCTGACGTGGTTGAAGGCCATGAAGGAGAACTCCAAGGCCTACAAGGGCAACAGCACGGCCATGAAGGCGGTCAACTCAGGAGAGGTTGAAGGCGCCGTCATCTACCACTACTATTGGTTCGGCGATCAGGCGAAGACCGGCGAGAACTCCAAGAACGTGGCCCTGCACTACTTCAAGAATGAGGATCCGGGCGCCTTTGTCTCGATCTCCGGCGGCGGTGTCTTGGCCTCCAGCAAGCACCAGGAGAACGCCCAGAAGTTCCTCGAGTTCGTCACGGGCAAGGCCGGCCAGACCATCTTGCAGACCGGCACCAGCTTTGAGTACCCCGTGGCCTCGGACGTTGCCGCGAACGACCAGCTCGTCCCGCTCGCCGAGCTGCAGGCTCCCAAGGTTGACCCGGCGAAGCTGAATTCGGCCAAGGTCACCGAGCTGATGACCGAGGCAGGACTGCTCTAGGCCCAATGAATGCATCGCAGGACAAGACCTTAAGTCAAGGCACGACGGCGGATGGGGCGCCACGTGCCGGAACCTTAAGTAACCGCGCCAAAGGCCGGGGCTCACGCCCCGGCCTTTGGCCGGTTGTACTCATTTGCACCCTGGTCGCAGCGTTTGCCCTGGTGCCGCTGGGGTATGTTGTGGCGGCGACCGCCAACACAGGGTGGGACACCATTGTTAAATTGGTGTTCCGCCCCCGTGTTGGCGAATTGCTGCTTAACACGCTGTCGCTGGTTTTGATCACGGTGCCGCTGTGCGTGGTGATCGGCATTGGCGGGGCGTGGCTGGTGGAGCGGACCCGGCTGTCCGGGCACAAGGCATGGTCGGTGCTGCTGGCGGCACCGCTCGCCATTCCCGCGTTCGTCAACAGCTACGCCTGGGTCAGCGCCATCCCATCTCTCGGCGGCGTTTTTGGTGGCGTGCTCATCTCGGTGCTCTCATACTTCCCGCTCGTGTACATTCCGGTGGCTGCCGTGCTGAGCCGGCTGGACCCGGCGCTGGAACAGTCCGGCGCATCGCTGGGGCTGGGGCCGTGGCGGGTCTTCTTCAGGGTGGTGCTGCCGCAACTGCGTCTCGCCACAGCTGGTGGTGCGCTGCTGGTGTCCCTGCACCTGCTGGCCGAATACGGCGCCTTTGCCATGATCACCTTCGACACGTTCACCACAGCCATCTACGACCAGTTCCGGTCCACGTTCAACGGGGCCGCGGCCAACATGCTGGCCAGTGTCCTGGTGTTGTTCTGCCTGTTGTTGCTGCTGGCCGAATCCAAGACGCGCGGCAGCGCCCGCTATGCGCGGGTGGGGGCCGGCGTACAGTCGAATCCGCGCAGGCTGGACCTGGGGTTCTGGCAGATTCCGGGACAGTTGGCACTTATCGGCGTCTCGGTGCTGGCCCTCGGCGTGCCGCTGTGGCATGTGGGCCGCTGGCTCATTGCCGGCGGGTCAGCCATTTGGGAACGGACAGATCTGCTGGACGCCTTGTTGGCGACGCTGGGTTACGGCCTGGCCGGCGCCGTGGTCACGACGCTGCTGGCGTTCCCGCTGGCCTACCTGGTGATCAGGCACCCCGGTCCCGTTAGCAAACTGCTGGAAGCGGTCAACTATATTTCCAGTTCCATGCCCGGCATCGTTGTGGCGCTGGCGTTGGTGACCATCACGGTCCACAACCTCCCGGTCATCTACCAGACGTCCGTGGTGCTGGTGGCCGCCTATGCCCTGCTGTTCATGCCCCGGGCATTGGTCAACCTGCGTGCCGGGCTGGCCCAGGTCCCGCCCACCCTGGACGAGGCCGCGCAGGCACTGGGCAAGCCGCCGCTGGTGGCGTTCCTGCGCGTGACCCTGCGGCTGTCGGCCCCGGCCGCCGCCGGCGGTGCGGCCCTCGTATTTCTGGGGATCGTCAACGAACTGACGGCCACGCTGCTGCTGGCACCCAATGGCACACGCACGCTGGCCACCCAATTCTGGGCGCTAAGCAGCGAGATTGACTACATGGGTGCCGCACCCTATGCCTTGTTGATGATCGTGCTTTCCGCGCCGATGACGTATCTTCTTTTTGTGCAATCCAAGAAAGCCGCAGGACAATGACCTCCCAGCCCAAGCACTCCCGCGGTGTTTCGCCAGCCGGTGTTTCGCCGGGCGGCGCCGACTTCCGCGGCGGCCTCCCCGCAGGAAGTACGACGCCGGTCCCCGCCAACACGGAGAGCCGCACCTTTGTGCACGACTCCAGTGACGTCCCCGACCACCTCCAGGTCACGGACATCCATAAGAGCTTTGGCGGCACGGAAGTACTGAAGGGCGTCGACCTTGATGTGGCGCAGGGCCGCACCACCGCCATCGTGGGCCCGTCCGGCTCCGGCAAGACCACGCTGCTGCGCCTGATTGCAGGCTTTTCCGCGCCGGACTCCGGCCGGATCGCTTTGGGCGGTACCGAAGTCGCCGGCCCGTCGAAGTGGATGCCCGCGCACAAACGCAGCGTGGGCTACGTGGCCCAGGACGGCGCCCTGTTCCCGCACCTGAGCGTCGGCGCCAACATTGCCTTCGGCCTGCCCCTGCGCGGCAAGACTGCCGCATTGCGTGTGGGCGAGCTGCTGGAAATGGTCTCCATGGACCGGTCGTACGCCAAACGCCGCCCGCACCAGCTTTCCGGCGGCCAGCAGCAGCGCGTTGCCCTGGCCCGTGCGCTGGCCCGCCAACCCGAACTCATGCTGCTCGACGAGCCTTTCAGCGCCCTCGATGCGGGGCTGCGCGTCGCCACCCGCCGCGCCGTCTCCCAAACACTTGAGCAGGCCGGCGTCACCACCATTCTCGTGACCCACGACCAGGCCGAGGCGCTCAGCTTTGCCGACCAGGTCGCCGTCATGCGCGACGGCAAACTCGCCCAAATCGGCAGCCCCTTCGTCGTCTACACCCGCCCCACCGACAGAGCCACCGCAGAATTCCTCGGCGACGCCGTCATCCTGGAAGCCTGGATGGAAGGCTCCCTGGCGTTGTGCTCACTCGGCGGCATCCCGGTGCGCCGCCCGCCGGTGCAGGGCAAGGTCCACTTGATGCTGCGCCCGGAGCAAATCCGCATCTCCAGCGGCGGCCCCATCCGCGGCCGCGTCGTCGACACCGACTACTTTGGCCCCGAAACCACCGTCCGGATCCAGCTCGAACCCATCCTCGTGGACGCCGAGCACCCGCGCGACCCCCATCAGCCCGTCGGCGGCGAGGTCATCAACATCCGCCACTGGAACGCGATGCTGGCCCGTCCCGGCACCGAACTGTCCCTGAAAGTTGTGGGCGAGGGTGTCGTCTTCCCTTGGCAGGACTAAGGTAAGCGGGTCCGCCGTCGAGCCTTGATTTCAACGTAGGCCGTGACCAGGATGAGCAGCACCACCGCCAGCCCAAGCACGACGGCGGCCGGCTGAGTTGCACCCACAGGCACCAGTCCCAGCGCAATTACCACTGTGGGGACACCCCAGGTCAGGACGATGCGCGGCGGTTGTCCATAACGCAGCGAAACCGCGGCGTTCGTGGCGTAGAACAGTGCAATACCGCAGCCAATGGCAATGGCGGCACCCAGGGGGAGCGGCTCAAAGGGTGCGGGAATGGCCGTGGCGACGCCCGCGGCAAGGGAAGTGACCCCAACAATCAGCACGAACGGCAGGAACAGGGTTGTCGCCAGGATGCCGGTGAGGTCCCCTTGTGCTTGGAGGTGTTCGAGCCCGGCGGACAGTGTGCCCATCCCGTACTGAAAAAATGCCCAGCCCAGCAGCGCCACGATCACGAAGCCAAGGGACGCCGCCAGTCCCGCGGCGGGACTCCAATATTCGGCGGCCTCCGTGACGATGCTGAACACCGATTCGCCGAGCACAATGATGACGAAGAGGCCCAGTCGTTCCCCGGCGTGCTCAATGTTGATGCCGGCCATGCTGCGGTCGGCCCCGATCCGGTTGCTGTTGGCGACCATGGCCACCTCGACCGCGATGGACAGCGCCCACAGCACGACGGCGGCCGGCAGCGGCAGGAGCGCGGCCACGAGCCAGAGGGTGGCGGTCCCGCCGTTGTAAACCCAGATCCGCCACGACGGCTCGGTGGAATGTGCCCGATGCTGGACCAGCCACAACACCAGCAGCAGTATCCGCAGGCCGCCGTTGGCAAGCGAAAACGCCCAGGCCCGCTCGCCAAATGCTTCTGGCGCGGCGGCCGCCATGAGTGCGGAGGCCGCCATGGCCGCCAGCATGGCAAGGCCCAGAGACCGTGAGGTGAGGCCGGGCAGCAGGTTGATGACGGAGACGATGTTGGCCCACGCCCACCAGGCGGGGAAGAACAGCAGGATGAAGGTGCCGTATTCCGCCCAGCCGGGATCACCATGGATGCCATGGGCCAGCTGGCCCACGAAGGCCACGAACACCAGGTCGAAGAACAGCTCCATCCAGTGGACCCGGCCCGGTTCACGGGCAGCTGCGGGTGCCGGACGCTGTCTGCCGGCGGGCATTTCTTGGGGTCTTCCCCTCATGTGTCAATCGTAAACCCGGGGGTTCGAGTCCGCTTTGCCCAAAACGACCGATCCCCGCGCGTCCCCTTCTCGTGAGTCCTCACCTATGACCCTCAAACCAGCGTTTTGGGGGCCATATGTGAGGACTCACGAAGCCGTTCGGGCAATGACCCGCGAGAATGCGCCAAAACCACGTGGTTCCGACCACCGCCCACCGTGAACTCGCAGTTAATGTCCTCAAATTGTGGTTTTGGCGACATTAACTGCTAGTTCACGGCCGGATTCGTGCTCCGCGACAGAAAATGATCCCGATCCGGCCAAATGATGCCGCTCCCACTTTATGAAGCCGAAGTTCCGGGATCACAAAGCGGAATCCGGATCATTTTTGTTGGGGCGCCGGCCGCGATCGGCTGACGCATCGGCTACAGTTCGAGTGGCTGGAAGCGCAGGCAGGCACAAAAAAACCCCGCCGTGGCGGGGTTTTAGTGGGGCCTCCAAACAGAATCGAACTGTTGACCTTCTCATTACGAGTGAGACGCTCTACCAACTGAGCTATGGAGGCCTGCGATCATTGCCGCCCCCTACGGGGTGAGCAGCTGAACACAAGAAACAACTCTAATATGCGCAGGGTGGATGTACAAAATCAGGGCCGCATGGAAGCTGCGGAACACGCCCCAAGCGCGGCCCAAAAAAAGTTAGCAGCGTGTGCCGCCTGCGGGCAGCTTTCCGTCCACGAAGTAGTTGTCCACCACGGAGGTCAGGCAGTCATTGGCCCGGCCGTAGGCGGTATGGCCCTCGCCTTCCCATGTCACCAGAACGCCTGAATCAAGTTGTGTAGCCAAGGCTTCCGCCCACGAGTACGGAGTTGCCGGATCCCCGGTGGTGCCGACCACGAGGATGGGCCCCGCCCCTGCGGCCGCAATCGGCGCCGGCGAACCTGTCGCGGGGAACGGCCAGGACTTGCAGGACAGTCCGGAGTAGCCCAGCAGGTCCCCAAAGGTCGGGGCGGCCTTCTTCAGCAATGAAGCCTGCTCGCGCATGTGTGCCAGATCCGAGTTCATGGGGTAGTCAAGGCAGTTGATGGCGGTGAACGCCGCGGCCGTGTTGGAGTTGTACTTCCCGTCCGAATCGCGGTCGGCGGAGAAATCGGCGAGCATCAACATGCCGGAGGCGTCACCGGCGAAGGCCTGGATCAAGGCACCCGTCAGGGGGTCCCACAGGTCTGTGGAGTACATGCCAAACGCGAGGGCGCCGGTGAATTCGGACCCTGTCACCACACGGCCAGCAGGGGTTTGCTGCGGGGCGGCCGTGTACACGTCAATCAGGTCACGGATCTGTTGCATGGCATCGTCCACGGTGCCGGAAACAGGGCAGTCAGCGCCAGAAAGGCAGTTGGCAGCCCAGGCGCGCAACGCATTCTCAAAGCCCACGGCCTGCCCCATCGAAACTTGGTCGATGTCGAGGGAGGGGTCCATGGCCCCGTCCAGGGAGAACTTGCCCACGCGTGCAGGGAACAGCCCGGCGTAGGTGGCCCCCAGCTTGGTGCCGTAGGAGAAGCCCATATAGCTCAACTTGGAATCGCCCACCACAGCACGCAGAATATCCATGTCCCGGGCGGAGCTGACGGTGTCGATGAACGCCAGGTCGGGCCCGGAGTTCTCCTGGCACAAGGCGGTCTGACGCTGTGTCTCAGCCTCGGCTGCGGCAAAGCCCGCGTCCGTGGAAAGGTCAAAGTCCAGCTGCCGGGACG
Organism: Arthrobacter sp. PAMC 25486; assembly: GCF_000785535.1. NCBI lineage: Bacteria > Bacillati > Actinomycetota > Actinomycetes > Micrococcales > Micrococcaceae > Arthrobacter > Arthrobacter sp. PAMC 25486. Next base: position 3,423,775 of record NZ_CP007595.1, read on the forward strand.
CATCCATCTGTGCGTCGGACAAACACGCAACCCCGGCCGAACGCTGCACCCCGCGCGGGTCAAACCCCACCACATCGTAGGCGCCGCGCAGCTTCGAGGAAAAGTACGACTTCGCGCCGTCCTTGACCATGTTTACGCCCGATCCGCCCGGCCCGCCGGGATTGACCAGCATGGCCCCGAGCCGCTTTCCGGTGGCCGGCAGCCGGATCACGGACAACGCAATAGAGTCCTTGTCCGGCTTCGCGTAATCCAGCGGAACCTCAACCTCGGCGCACTGGAACCCGCCATTGCACGACGTCCACGTCACCGCCTGCGTGTAAAAACCCGCCAGCTCGGGCGGCACCTCGCCCACGATCTCCGGGCCGGCGGACGTCTGCAAAGTTTGCGCCGGCTTGTCCGGCGCCACCACCGTGCACGCGCTCAGCAGCAGCCCAAGGATTGCCGCCGCAGCGGTGAGGGGCAGGCGGAGGCGGGGTCGCCGTCGTACATTTCCGGCAGGCATGTGGGATTCCTTCATGGGTTAGAGCAGGCTGACTGCCATGGCCTCCAGGGCCAGCAGCGGGGCAACATTGGTGGTGGTGAGCCGGCGCCGCACCGCATTGACCGCATCCATGCGCGCCAGGGTGGTTTCGGGCCGGGAGTGGGTGGAGAAGTCGGTGAGCATGGGCCGCAGCGGTTCGTTGACCAGCTCCACCGAGGCACGTTCGACGGCGGAGCCCCCTTTCGTTTCCAGTTGCAGTACCAGCACATCACGGTAGAAGGAAAGGAGGTCGGTGAGGGCCCGGTCCAGATGGTCCGTCACCGAACGCTTGGCGCGGCGCTTCTGGTCCTCTTCCAGGGCGCGGACCTGGGCACGCATGGGAGGGGGCAGCGTCCCGGTCTCGGGTGCGCCGAGGGAACGCAGCAGCGTCGCTTTCTCGACGGCGTCGCGCTCTTCATTGGAGGAAGCGGCCTCGGCCTGTGCCAATTCCAGCAGGGAGGCGGCGGCCAGGACGGCGGTACTGACATCGCGGACGGTCAGTGGCAGGCGGACGGTGGCGTCGCGCCGTTCCCGGGCGCCGGCGTCGGTGGCCAGGCGCCGGGCAATGCCGATGTGGCTCTGCGCGGCACGGGCGGCCGTCAACGCCAGCTCCGGTTCGATGCCGTCGCGGCGCACCAGCAGGGCGGCGACGTCGGCAACCGGGGGCAGGCGCAATGTCAGGGTGCGGCAGCGCGAACGGATGGTGACGAGCACGTCCGCGGGGCTGGGTGCGCATAGGATCCAGATGGTGCGCGGCGGCGGTTCCTCGATGGCCTTGAGCAGGACGTTGGTGGTGCGTTCGGCCATGCGGTCGGCGTCGCCCACGATCATGACACGCCAGCGCGATGACGACGGGCTGTCGTGGGCCTTGCGCACCAGATCGCGTGCTTCTTCAATGGTGATGGTGGTTTTTTCGGTGGCGATGAACGTGACGTCCGCGTTGGTGCCGCTGAGGGTGGTGTGGCAGGCCTTGCAGATGCCGCAGCCGCGGGCCGCCAGTTCCGGGCGTTCGCAGACAAGTGCTGCTGCGAAGGCCAGTGCCGCGTTGGAACGGCCGGAGCCGGGCGGGCCGGTCAGCAGCCATGCATGGGTGGGGTTGCCGGACTGGGCGGCGCGGCGCAGCTGCGCCACCACGGTGTCCTGGCCCTGGAGGTCAACCCAGACGCTCATGCGGAACCCTGCGGTGAATCCCGGGCTGAGGAGCCCTGCGCGGAGGCCTGGACAGCGCGTTCGGACAGCAGCGCCGTGACGCGTTCCACGATGGCCGCCGCAAGCTCCGAAACGGTGTTGGCGGCGGGGAGCACCAGGTAGCGCTGCGGGTGCGCCGCGGCCAGGGCAAGGAATGTTGCGCGAATGGCGGCGTGGAAGCCGTCGGGCTCGGATTCCAGGCGGTCCTCCGGAGCGTCGCCTGCCGTGCGGCGGTGGCGTCCGGCTTCGGGGGACACGTCAAGGAGCACGGTCAGGTCCGGCCACAGCCCGCTCGTGGCCCAGTCATTGAGTTTCACGATCGCCTCCGTGCCCAGTCCACGGCCGGCACCTTGGTAGGCGATGGAGGAGTCTGCGTAGCGGTCGCTGATGACAACGTCGCCGCGTTCAATGGCCGGGGTGATGACCTGGCTGGCGTGGGCGGCCCGGGCGGCGGCAAAAATCAGTGCCTCCGTTTTGGCGTCGATCTCTCCCTGGCCGTGGTCCAGCACGAGGGAGCGCAGCTTTTCGCCTACCGGTGTCCCGCCTGGTTCACGGGTCCGCAAAACTGTGGCTCCGGCGTCGGACAGGGCCTTGGACAGCAGCACGGCCTGGGTGGATTTTCCCGCACCGTCGCCGCCTTCAAAGGCAATAAAAAGGCCCGGCTGCGGGGCAGTGTAATCAGTCACGCCATAAGCCTACCGGCCTTAGCTGGATGCATCCTTGAGCCGTGCGGGAGTTGTCCACAAAAGCCGGTTATCCACATTATTGAGTGCACCTGTCATATTGTGACGGGCGGCGACACGGGCGGTCTACGCTGGAAGTTATGACGTACCAGCCAGCCGCGCACCCAGACCAACTCAGCCCCGACACCATTGTTGTGGCGGCAGGACGGCCCGCCCGAGGACACGACGCCCCCGTGAACCCGCCCATTGTGCTCTCCTCAACGTATGTGGGAACCGGGCAGGTTGTTGACGGTGACCGGGCGTACGGGCGCTACTCCAACCCCACCTGGGATCCGTTGGAGGACGCGCTGGCCCAGCTGGAGGGTGCCACGGAGCCGGCCCTGATCTTTAGCTCCGGCCTGGCCGCCGTCTCAGCCGCACTGTCCCTCATCCCTGTTGGCGGCGTGCTGGTCATGCCCATCCACTCGTACCAGGGCGCACTCGTCATGGCGCAGGAGCAGTCGGCCAAGGGGCTGTTCACCCTGCGCACCGTGGACATTGCGAACAACGACGGGGTCATCGCCGCGCTCACGGGGGCGGGGGAGAAAGCCGCGGACATGCTGTGGCTGGAGAGCCCCACCAACCCCATGCTGGAAGTTGCCGACATGGTGGTGCTCGCCCGCTCCGCCCAGGCCGTCGGCGCCCTCGTCGTCACGGACAACACCTTCTCCACGCCGTTGGTGCAGAAGCCGCTCGAGCTGGGGTCCGACGTCGTGCTGCACTCGGTGACCAAGTACCTGGCCGGGCATTCCGACGTCATCCTGGGCGCACTTGTCACCTCCAACACCGAACTGCGCCGCACGCTCCTCCACCACCGCTCCATCCACGGCGCCATCGCCGGCCCGTTCGAGGCCTGGCTCGCCCTGCGCGGCATGCGAACCCTGGCCTTGCGGGTGGAGCGCTCGCAGGCAAGCGCGCTTGAGCTGGCCCGCCGTTTGGATATGCACGACGGCGTTGAGCGGGTTTTGTTCCCCGGCCTGCCTTCCGATCCGGGTCACGTTCGCGCCAAGGCACAGATGAGTGGTTTCGGCTCGATCCTGTGCATCGAGGTTGCCGGCGGCGAAGAGGCGGCCACCGCATTGGTGGAGGCGCTGCGGGTCTGGACGCCGGCCACGTCCCTGGGCGGTGTGGAGTCACTCATTGAGCGCCGCCGTCGCCACGCGAACGAACCGGCAACGGTCCCCGCCAACCTGCTGCGGCTGAGCGTCGGTATCGAGAACGTGGACGACTTGTGGGCGGATCTGGCACAGGCATTTGTGCAGGCTTCACAGACCACATTCAGCACCGGGCTGTAAGCTTGAATGGTGACTAACATCTTGAATCTCGTGGACTTCTTTGTACTCGTCGCCCTCGGCCTGTTGGCCTTGGGCATGCAGGTGTGGGCGTTGAGCGACTGCCTGCGCACATCACCCGGGGACTTTGAGCGCGTCTACAAGAAGACCAAGACGTTCTGGACCGCGTTGACGGCAGGTTCTGTCTTCTTTGGCTTCATCTACGTGATTGTCCCGCTGATGTCATTGTCGGTGCCGAGCATGGGCATGGGCATGATCCTCAGCCTGGCCGGTGCCACCGTGGCCGGTGTCTACCTGGCGGATGTCCGCCCCGTACTGGCGGAGGTGCGCGGCCGCGGCCGGGGACAGCAAAACCGCGGCTCCTCCTGGTAACGCCTCACCCTAATTCCGCCGAGATGTGAGATGACGCCCTCTCCGCTTCGTCGAGGTGTGACATCGCGCCCTCTCCGCTTCGCCCGACTTCGTCGAGGTGTGAGATCGCGCCCTGTCGCCCCGTCGTAGGGTGAGCCGCGCAGGGCGTGATCTTACATCTCGGCAGGGAGTGCGGCAGGGAGCAGGTAAGGGGACAGCGCAGCAGGATCAACGGCGGACCAGGCGACCGTCAACTCGCCCAGACGCCAACGGGCCGGTGACCGCACGACCGGCCAGCCGGCGTCGTACATGTCCTGGCACATCCGCAGCCAGCGCTGCCGGTTTCCAAACGGTGCCAGCGCAGCGGCCGCCAACCAATGCTTGTCCAGCGCCTGCAGGAAGCTGTGGACATTCTCGCCGGGCAGGTTGTGGTGGATCAGCGCCTTGGGCAGCCGTTCGGCAATGTCGGAGGGCAGCTCGAAGCCGCCAAAGCGCAGCGAAATCGTCAGCGACTGCGGGCCGCTCGAATCCAAGGCCACCCAGGTGCTGCGGCGGCCGATCTCATCGCACGTGCCGTCAACGAAAATGCCCTGGGGTGCGAGGCGGGCGCAGACGGTGTCCCAAATGAGCCGGACGTCGGCCTCCTCATATTGGCGCAGCACGTTGAAGGCACGGACCATGGTGGCGTTGCCGGGGACCGGGATTTCAAAGCCGCCCACGCAGAAATCGAGACCGTCGTGCTCCAGCTCCTTGGCGATCCGGACGCGTTCGGGCTCAATTTCGATGCCGGTGACGTGGGCGTCGGGGCACACGGCGTGAATGCGCGAGTACAGTTCAACGGCCGTTGCGGGGGAGCCGCCGTAGCCCAGATCCACCACCAAGGGGTTGCTTTCGCACTTCAGCCGCCACGCCTGCGGGCCCGCGAGCCAACGGTCCACACGGCGCAGCCTGTTGGGGTTCGTGGTCCCGCGGGTGGGGTTGCCAAAAGGCTTGTTGCGTCTGCTGGCCGGCCTGTTTGAGACGTCGGCGGAAGGGCTGCTTATTCTTTTTGCACGTTGAACCACCTGTAAATTTTATTTTGTACCAAGGCGCCGCTTCGCCAAAACGGCCTGTTCAGGCATGTGCGGCCGGACACATTACCGCCACAGCGAGGGCAACCCCACCACGTAGCATTTCGGCTCCCAACACCCCTGCCCGGTAGGATGACAGCATGACTTATACGCTGATTTTGCTTCGCCATGGCCACAGTGAGTGGAACGCCAAGAACCTTTTCACCGGTTGGGTGGATGTTGACCTGAACGATCAGGGCCGCACCGAGGCTGTCCGCGGCGGAGAGCTGCTGGTGGAAAACAACCTGCTGCCCGACGTGCTGTACACCTCGCGCCTCAAGCGTGCCATCAACACCGCGAACCTCGCACTCGAAAAGGCCGACCGTGGCTGGATCGACGTCAAGCGGGACTGGCGCCTGAACGAACGCCACTATGGTGCACTGCAGGGCAAGGACAAGGCCCAGACGCTTGCCGAGTACGGCGAAGAGCAGTTCATGGAATGGCGCCGCAGCTACGACACCCCGCCGCCGCCGCTCTCCGACGACAGCGAATTCTCGCAGGCGCACGATCCCCGCTACGCCGATCTGGGTGACGCCCTGCCGCGCACCGAGTGCCTCAAGGACGTCCTCGTCCGCCTGCTGCCCTACTGGGAATCAGACATCAAGGCAGACCTCAAGGCCGGCAAGACTGTCCTGGTCACGGCCCACGGCAACTCCCTGCGTGCGCTGGTCAAGCACCTCGACGGCATCTCCGACGAAGCCATCGCCGCCCTGAACATCCCCACCGGCATCCCGCTCGTCTACGAATTGGACGAGAACTTCGCCCCGATCACCCCTGGCGGGAAGTACCTGGACCCGGAAGCTGCCGCGGCCGCCATCCAGGCCGTAGCGAACCAGGGCAAGAAGTAACATATCGCCACCGTGGGGCCTGATCCCACATCTTGGCAAGCGCTGAGGGCGTGATCCCACATCTTGGCAAGCGCTGAGGGCGTGATCCCACATCTCGGCAAGTAGGACGTCAAGTACGACGGCGGGACGCCCCTTTCACACGAAAGGCGCCGTCCCACCGTCGTACTTTAAGTGGCCCGCCGCCAGCGTTTCCCACGCACTCCCACCGCGAGCGAGCGGCCCCACGTCCGGCGGACTCGCGGCGGGGCCCACAGAAAACGAGCCCGATCCTGCTTTCTGACACCGGGATTCCGGGATCATTTAGCGCGATCGGGCTCATTTTTGCAAGGACGCCGTAGGGCGGCCGTGGAAGGCGGAACAACTAGCCTGCCAGGAAGTCCTCGGGCTGCCATTCGCCGGTCACCAGGTAGGAGACCTTGCGGGCCACGGACACGCCATGGTCACCGAAGCGTTCAAAGTAGCGGCTCGCCAGGGTGACATCCACGGTGGTGGCCGGCGTTTCTGTCCATTCGGGCGAACCCATCGTGGAGAAAACGCTCTTGTGGAGCTTGTTGATCTGGCTCTTGGCAGCGGCAATGTCACCAACGAGTTCCAAGTCGCGGGAATCCAACAACTCGGTGACCTTTTCGGCAATGACCATGTCCTGTCGGGCAAGCTCGGCAAATGTTTCCGTCAGCGACGCGGGGATCACATGGTTGGGGTAGCGCAGGCGGGTCAGTTGGCCGATGTGTCGGGCGAGGTCGCCCATCCGCTCCAGCGAGGCGCTCATGCGCAGCGATCCGACGATCATGCGCAGGTCGCTGGCCACCGGGCCCTGCAGGGCGAGCACGTCAATGGCCCGCTCGTCCAAGTCATTTTGCAAAAAATCGATGCGGGCATCAGCGGCAATGACTTCCTGGGCAAGCTGGAGATCCGCGGCAGCAAAAGCTGTTGTGGCTTTGGTGACGGCTTCGCCAACCAATGCGGAAATCTCGATAAGGCCTTCGCCAATCTGGTGAAGTTCGGCCTGGAAAACTTTGCGCACGCGTATGTCCTTTCAATGGCAGAGAAATTTCTGCCGGTATATGGCTATCAGCATGCCACCCGAAGGTGAACGCGGCGGCACAGTAAAGTGAACGTTTGTTGAACGAGCCATGCCAAAGGCCTGTTTTGACGAATTGGCTGTGTCCACAGCATAGGCTTGGTGCGTGGATCCCATGGTTGTTGGACTGTTAGCCGGGCTCATAGGCCTGGCCTTGGGCGTCTTTGGCATGTTCGCTTTTAGTCTCAGCGAACGCTCACGCCGGTTCCCTGTACATATAGATGAGCCCACCCTGCCCGACGGCGCTGCCGAAGTCCTCTCCGTTGTCGGCAAGGCCTACATTGTGATTGACACGGTCGACGGCGTCGTCCGGGCCAGTCCCGGAGCGTACGCCTTTGGGCTGGTGCGCGGACATACAGTGGTGCACCCGGAACTCATCAACCTCGCCCAGCGAGTGCGGCGCGACGGGGTCATCGAAGAGCAGGATTTGATCCTGCCACGGCTGGTCCTGTCCAGCACGCCAGCAACGGCTGCGCACGGCGGCGGCGCCCCAGTGCCCAATGCGCCCGGCCAGGGCACACTCGTCATCCAAGTCAGGGTGGCGCCGCTCGGCGAGGAATACATTCTCCTATTGGCCGATGACCGCACGGAAATTGCCCGCACCGAAGCCGTCCGCAACGACTTCGTCGCCAACGTTTCGCATGAACTTAAAACACCCGTAGGCGCCATTTCCCTCCTGGCCGAGGCCCTCGAGTCCGCACCCGAGGACCAAGCCACCGTCCGCCGCTTCGCTTCCCGCATGATGACGGAGTCGGCCAGGCTGGCCGCCCTGGTCCAGGACATCATTGAACTGTCCCGGCTGCAGGGCAAGGACGTGGCACAGGTGGCCACCGAGGTCGACATCAACTCCGTCATCGCCGAGGCCGTGGACCGCACCCGCATGCCGGCCCAGAGCAAGAACATCACCCTCGCGGTTGGGGCGCCGCTACCGGCAGCCGTCTACGGGGACCACTCCCAGCTGGTGACCGCGCTGCGCAACCTGATCGACAACGCGGTGCGCTACTCGCCCGACAACACACAGGTGGGGATCGGGCTCTCGGTGGGTGACGGCGTCGTCTCCGTCAGCATTTCAGACCAGGGCGACGGACTCACGCCGCAGGAGCAGGACCGCATCTTTGAGCGTTTCTACCGCGTCGACACCGCCCGCTCCCGGCATACCGGCGGCACCGGCCTGGGCCTGAGCATCGTCAAGCACATCGTGGGCAACCACGGAGGGGAAGTCACGCTGTGGTCGGCGCCCAAAATGGGGTCGACCTTCACCGTGCGCCTGCCACAACTTACCTATTCAACGTCCGACGGCGGCACCCACCACGGCGCCGACCGTCACCTGGAACTTTAACTAAGGAGCGCAACGAGCGTGAGCAGAATTTTGATAGTTGAGGACGAAGAGTCCATCAGCGACCCCTTGTCATTCCTGCTGGGCAAGGAAGGTTACGACGTCCAGGTGGTGGACAACGGCCTGGATGCGCTCGTGGAATTTGAGCGGAACGGTGCGGATTTGGTGCTCCTTGACCTGCAGCTGCCGGGTATGAGCGGTACGGAAGTGTGCAAGCACCTGCGCCAACGATCCAACGTTCCCGTCATCATGCTCACAGCCAAGGACTCAGAGATCGACAAGGTCGTGGGGCTGGAACTTGGTGCCGACGACTACGTTACGAAGCCGTACTCGTCCAGGGAATTGATTGCCCGGATCAGGGCCGTGTTGCGGCGCCAGGCCGAACCCGAGGAACTGCTGAACTCCACCGTGCAGGCGGGGCCGGTGCGGATGGACGTGGAACGCCACGTGGTCAATGTGCACGGGGAATCCGTGAGCTTCCCGCTGAAGGAGTTTGAACTGCTGGAGATGCTGCTGCGCAATGCCGGCAAGGTACTCACACGCGGTCAGCTGATCGACCGGGTCTGGGGCTCGGATTATGTGGGCGACACCAAGACCCTTGACGTGCACATCAAGCGGCTGCGCAGCAAGATTGAGCCCGATCCTGCCGTGCCCAAGTACCTTGTCACCGTTCGCGGGCTGGGCTACAAGTTCGAGTCCTGACCGGCCGGCCACATCCCAACGCCGCAGCACCTTCCGGGGTATTGTTCCGAACGCCGCAGCACCCTTCGGGGTGTTTTTGCGAACGCCGCAGCACCTTCCGGGGTGGGGCGGAATGATTAAAGCAAAACGCGGGGCCCTCGTCGTGTAGACAAGGGCCCCGCGTTTTTGCTGCTGTGGTTACAGTGCGGAGTCGCTGGCTGCTGCGGTGGGCAGCAATTCCTTGTACTCGGCCAAGGTTCCGTCCAAGATAGGCACCGTCAGCGTCGCGGTTTCCCCTGCGGAGGTCGACAGCTCAAGGGTGGTAACGCTGCCCGGGGGCTCGGTCACGGTGCTGAGCGTTGAATGGTCGGCGTTGGAGTTCAAGACCTTCGGCGTACCGGGTGCAACCGTGATTTCGGTCTGTGAGCCCTGGTCGCCGGTGACTGTCAGGGTGATCTCGGTATCGGAGGTGTTGTAAAAGGTGCCAGCAACGTTTCCGGCGGAGCCTGCTGCCTCGGAGACGATCAAAACGTTGCGAAGTTCCAGCTGGCCCATGTCCAGGCGCACGCCATCAGAGGCGGAGTAGACCATGGTGGTGCTTTGTTGGTTGATTGCACTGCAACCGGTGAATGCCATGGCACCAATGCCGATGGCTGCAATCAGGCTCAAGCGTTGCGCTCGTTTGGTACCGCGGATGCCGGCAGCGATTCTCACGTCAGTAACTCCTCATGGAAAAGACAAAATATCTTTGCCCAGCTTATCCGCAAATGAGGCAAATGTACTCTTCGTGCAATACAAGGCACATTCACTGCTGCTTCACTAGGGCATCCAGATGCATCTGGGAGAGCTTTAGTCAAGGGGTCACAATTGTCCAAATGTTGGAACAATTGCGCCGCAAGCGTAGCTCTGGCGGGTCCTGACCTGCGGAAACACAAGGGAGTGGCCGGTTAACCGTGGTAAACTAGAGGTATTGGAAAGGGAGAATCCACATGCTTTTTGAGGTCGGCGAGACAGTAGTTTACCCACACCACGGTGCAGCAAAGATCGAAGAGATCAAGATGCGCACCGTCCGGGGTGAAGAGAAGATGTATCTCAAGCTAAAGGTTGCCCAGGGGGATCTGACGATCGAAGTTCCTGCGGAGAACGTAGACCTTGTTGGGGTTCGCGATGTTGTGGGCAAGGAAGGGTTGGCGCACGTTTTTGAAGTGTTGCGCGCCGAGTTTACGGAGGAGCCCACTAACTGGTCCCGCCGTTACAAGGCCAACCTGGAGAAGCTTGCGTCCGGTGATGTCATCAAGGTTGCGGAAGTTGTTCGCGATCTGTGGCGCCGGGACAATGACCGCGGCTTGTCCGCAGGTGAGAAGCGCATGCTCGCCAAGGCTCGCCAGATCTTGATTTCAGAGCTTGCTCTGGCTGAAAAGACTGATGAAGACAAGGCAGCCGAAGTCCTTGACGAAGTTTTGGCTTCGTAGGCAGTTTCTGGAAAAACCCTGTACCTCGTGGTGCAGGGTTTTTTCATGCCCAAACCCTCCCGCACCTAACGGGCACTTTGCCCAAACCCTCAGGCACCTAGCGTCGCCATGCGGGGGCTGTTGTTATGATCCGCCACCGGTCCTCCCCCTGGGGGAACATTTCTCCACACGATTTGGCCGGCAACCCCGGATGGCTCAACCGCAGCTGCCCGGCCAAATCTGCGCGGGCCGACTAATGTAGGTTCCATGACTGAGGTAAATGTGGGCTCGTGCGCCGTCGTGATTGTTGCAGCAGGTTCCGGCCAGCGGTTGGGCCATGGTGTGCCCAAGGCGCGCGTGCCGCTGGGCAGAGAGGTCATGCTGGCCCATGCGGTCAAGGGCGTCCTGAAGGCCGGGATTGCCGCACAGATTTGTGTTGCCATCCCCGCCGATGACCCGGAACTGCGGGAGATTTGCCGCAGCCTTGGTGCCGAGGCAGCCACTTCCGGCGTGGTGTTCACCGTGGTCGACGGCGGTGCAGACAGGTCTGCTTCCGTCGCCGCCGCGCTGGCCGAGATTGCTGACGGCACCACCACGGTCATGGTGCACGACGCTGCCCGGCCGCTCACGCCGTCGGGCGTTTTCAACCGGGTCGCCGCGGCCCTGCGGGACGGCGCGACGGCCGTCATCCCCGCCTTGGCCGTCACGGACACCATCAAGACTGTTGAGCCGGCGAATCTGCCGGCTACCGGCGCCGGACTGGAAAAAGTGGTGGGCACCCCTGCAAGGAGTCAGCTGCGCGCGGTGCAGACGCCGCAGGGGTTCGACCTGGCCACCTTGCGCCGGGCGCATGAGCACGCGTTGACGCTCGACGCCGACACCGCCTCCCGCGTCACCGACGACGCCATGCTGGTGGAAGCGTTGGGAGACGACGTCTACGTGGTGCAGGGCTCGACCCACAGTTTCAAGATCACCACCCCCCTGGACCTGCTGCTGGCCGAAGCCATGCTCGAAGGTCCGCTGCGGCCGCGCTGGGTGGAGGGATAGCCATGAACCTTCCCCGCACCGGAATAGGCATCGACATTCATGCTTTCGCACCCGAGGCAGACCCCGCGCCCCTGTGGCTTGCAGGGTTGCTGTGGGAGGGGGAACGCGGCCTGAGCGGCCACTCCGATGGCGACGCCGTGGCCCACGCCGCGGCCGATGCCTTGTTTTCTGCGGCGGGTATGGGCGACCTTGGCACGCACTTTGGCACGGACCGCCCCGAATACGCTGGTGCCTCAGGTGGCCGCCTGTTGGGCGAAGCCGCCCGCATTGTTCGCGAAGCCGGCTTTGAAATCGGCAACATCGCCGTGCAGTTCATCGGCAACCGGCCCAAGTTCTCCCCCCGGCGCCAGGAAGCCGAAGCCGTGCTGAGCGAAGCCGCCGGTGCCCCGGTGTCGGTGAGTGCAACGACGTCGGACGGCCTGGGCTTCCCCGGCCGCAACGAAGGCATCACCGCCATGGCCACCGCGCTCGTCGTCCAACGCAAACAGTCCAAATCCACCCGACGGGATACCCTAGAGCCGTGACCCTGCGCTTCCATGACTCCGCCACCGCCGCCACCCGCGACTTCGTCCCGCTCAAAGAGGGGCACGTTTCGCTGTACTACTGCGGCGCCACCGTCCAGGGCGAGCCGCACATTGGCCACGTCCGTTCCGCCCTTGCCTTTGACCAGCTGACCCGCTGGCTGCAGACCACAGGCTACGACGTCACCGTCGTTAGAAATGTGACGGACATTGACGACAAAATTCTCGTCAAGGCCGCTGAAAACAACGAGCCTTGGTGGGCACTTGCCTACCGTTTTGAGCAGGCCTTCGAAGACGCCTATGACTCGCTCGGCATTCTCAAGCCCACGTACGAGCCCCGCGCCACCGGCCACATCCCCGAGATGCACGCGCTCATCGCCACCCTGATCGAGCGCGGCCACGCTTACCCGGCCACCGACGATTCCGGCGACGTGTATTTCGACGTCCGTTCCTGGCCCCAGTACGGTTCGCTGACGCACCAGAACATTGACGACATGCAGGCCGCGCCCGACGCCGACCCCCGGGGCAAGCGCGACCCCCGCGACTTTGCGCTGTGGAAGGGTCACAAGGACGGCGAACCGGAGACTGCCAAGTGGGCTTCCCCGTGGGGGGCCGGCCGCCCCGGCTGGCACCTCGAGTGCTCCGCCATGGTCACCAAATATCTCGGCACCGAGTTCGACATCCACGGCGGCGGGCTGGACCTGCGCTTCCCGCACCACGAAAACGAGATGGCCCAGTCGCAGGCTGCCGGCCACGGCTTCGCCAACTTCTGGCTGCACAACGGCATGGTCACCTACCAGGGCGAAAAAATGTCCAAGTCCATCGGAAACACCATCAACCCGCGCGAAATGCTCGAACTCGCCCGGCCCCTGGTGGTCCGCTACTACTTGGGCCAGGCCCACTACCGTTCGGTGCTGGACTACCGTCCCGGCTCGCTCACGGAGGCCGCGGCCGCCGTCGAGCGCATTGAGACGTTCATGCGCGCCGCCCTGGCCCGGCTTCACCCGGACGGTCAATTCGGCTACTTCAACAACACATTGCCGTCGGCTTTCCGCGCGGCCATGGACGATGACCTAAATGTTCCTGCCGCACTCGCTGTGCTGCACGAGACCGTCAGGGCCGGCAATACGGCACTGGCTGCGGGCGACCCGGCGGACCTTGAGGAATCGTTCCTGGCGGCCATGGCCATGACGGATGCGCTGGGCATCAACCCGCTGGACGCGCTGTGGCACGCGGGGGGCGCCGCGACAGCGGAACTCGCCGCCCTGGAGGTTCTGCTCAAGGCCCAGCTCGAGGCACGCGCACAGGCCCGGGCGGAGAAGAACTGGGCCGAGTCGGACAGGATCCGCGACCTGCTGGCGGCCGCGGGCGTGGAAGTGGCCGATTCGGCAACAGGCTCCACCTGGTCCCTCAAACACTAATCCCTGAAACGCCACCCCCTCCAACGCTCGCTCAGATACGGGGCGTTTTTCTCCAACGCTCCCTCAGATATGGGGGCTTAACGCCAAACGCTCCTGCAGGCAGCAATGGCGGCTACTTGCCAAAAGCTTCGTCACTGAGTGCAGGAGCGTTTCCGTTTTTGGCCCCATATCTGAGCGAGCGTTTGATGAGCGGGTGGAGGCCGGCTTGCTCCGGATCCGACCCGCCCCGGTGAGACTGCGCACTTTTCCCACTATCCACCACGGAATTTGCTGCGAGGCCGTAAGCTAATAGCTACGGGTGTGTTGTTTCCCGTTATGAGGCGTGCCAAAAATGTGCCCGCTGACAGATTAGTTTGACGAACTTCGGGGCCAACACTAACGGCGCCGCACCAATCGTAAGGGTTTCACCATGGCCAACAATCCCCGTTCCGGCGCCGTCCGCAAGCTCAAGAAGGGCCCCCTCAAGGGCACAGGTGGGCTCGGCCGCAAGGCGCTTGAAGGCAAGGGCCCAACCCCCAAAGCTGATGAACGCACGTACCACAAGGCGTTCAAGAGCAAGGAGCTTTCCGAGCGCTCGGCCGCCAAGCGTGCCGGCACCAGCGCCTCCCCGCGCCGCAACAGCGGTCCCAAGGGCAAAGCCATGGAAGAGCTCGTCACAGGCCGCAACTCAGTTCTTGAAGCGCTCCGCGCAGCCATCCCCGCGAAGGCGCTGTACGTTGCCGTGCGCATCGAGATGGACGAGCGCGTGCGCGAATCCATCAAACTGGCCACCGAACGCGGCATCCCGCTGCTGGAGGCGCACAAGCCCGAGCTGGACCGCCTCACCGAAGACGCCGTCCACCAGGGCCTGGTCCTGCAGATCCCCCCGTACGAGTACGAGGACGCTGTTGACACCGCCAGCGAGATCATCGCCAAGTGGAAAAAGGGCCACATCGCCAACGCCCCGCTGATTGTTGCCCTTGACGGCATCACCGACACCCGCAACCTGGGTGCCATCATCCGCAGCGTCTCGGCCTTCTCCGGCCACGCCGTCATCGTCCCCGAGCGCCGCAGCGCCGGCGTGACCGCAGCGGCCTGGAAGACCAGCGCCGGTGCCGCCGTGCGCGTCCCCGTTGCCAAGGCCCCCAACCTCAACCGTGCCATTGGCGCGTTCCAGAAGATGGGCTTCTTCGTCCTGGGGCTCGACGGCGACGGCGACGTTTCGCTGCCCGATCTCACCTTGGCACAGGAGCCTGTGTGCATCGTGGTCGGTTCCGAAGGCAAGGGCCTGTCCCGCCTGGTGCGCGAAAACTGCGACCAGATTGTTTCGATCCCGATCGATTCGGCCATGGAATCCTTGAACGCCTCGATGGCAGTGGGCATCAGCCTGTACGAGATTTCGAGGCAACGCGCGGCCAAGGCATAAACCTATGCCCGTAACAGTCATTCAAGCCATCAGCACCTTGGGGGCTGCGCTCTCACGCCATTTTCCGCTGGGTGTCAGTGCCATCCCGCAGGAACACGGTGCAGGGGCTGTCAACGTGGCAGTGTATTCGCCGTCGTACAGCGATGTGGTGCTGTGCTTCCAGCCTCCCGGCGGCCATTGGAAGGCGGTGCTGCTGCCTGACAAGACCGACGGCGTCCATCACGGCCTGGTGGAAGAGCTGCCGGTGGGCAGCCGCTACGGTTTTTACACGCAGCCGGGTGCCTCGCGGGAGGAAATGCTGTTGATCGATCCGGAAGCGGTGCAGCTGCTGCTGGATCCCTACGGGCGCTACATCGATGAGGTAGCACAGCCGGACGGTGTTACCCGGTACCTGTCGGTGCGGATGGATGCCGAATTTGACTGGGGCACTGCCGCCCGCCCGAACACCCCGTGGCGGGAAACAGTTTTTTACGAGGCGCACGTGCGCGGGCAGACCATGCTGCACCCGGACGTTCCGGAAGATATTCGCGGCAGTTATGCCGGCATGGCCCACCCCGCCATGATCAAGCACCTCCTGGAACTTGGCGTGACCGCCGTCGAACTTTTGCCTGTGCATTTCCACATTGACGAGCCGCATCTGCACGGCACCGGCATGACCAATTACTGGGGCTACAACACGCTGGGGTTCTTCGCCCCGCACGTGAAATATGCCAGTGCGGCCGCCCAGGCTGCCGGCCCGCAGGCTGTGCAGGCCGAGCTCAAGGGCATGATCAAGCTGCTGCATATGGCGGGCATTGAGGTCATCCTGGACGTGGTCTACAACCACACGGCGGAGGGCGGTCCGGGCGGTCCCACGTTTAGCTGGCGGGGGCTGGCTGAAGAACAGTATTACCGCATGCGTGACGGTCACTATTACGACACCACCGGGTGCGGAAATACCCTGAACTTCGGCAATCCGCACGTCATCAAGATGGCCATGGATTCGCTGCGCTACTGGGTCCAGGAGTTCCATATTGACGGTTTCCGCTTTGACCTGGCGGTCTCGATGGCCCGTAACGGCGTCCACGAATTCAGCAACCAGCATCCGTTTCTGCTGGCCGCCGCAACCGACGGGGTGCTGGCCTCCACGAAACTGATTTCCGAGCCGTGGGATCTTGGCGACGGCGGCTGGCAAACAGGGAATTTCCCCACAGGCTGGGCCGATTGGAACGACTCGTTCCGGGATACCGTCCGTGAGGTGTGGCTGACCGATCGGGCGGCCATGCTCTCCGGCTACCACCACAACGGGTTGTCCACGTTCGGCGACGCACTGGGCGGTTCGGCGCAGATGTTTGCCGCCTCCGGCCGCAGCGCCATGGCCTCGATCAACCTGATCACGGCCCACGACGGCTTCACGTTGGCGGATCTGACCGCCTACAACCACAAACACAACGAGGACAACCAGGAAGACAGCCGCGACGGCACCAACAACAACCGCAGCTGGAACCACGGCGTCGAGGGCATCACCAACAACCCGCACACCCTGGCCCAGCGCGCCCGCACGGCCCGGAACATTATGGCGACCCTGCTGCTTGCCCAGGGTGTGCCGATGATCACCGCCGGGGACGAGATCGGGCGCAGCCAGGGCGGCAACAACAACGTCTACTGCCAGGACAACGAAATCGCCTGGGTCGACTGGACCATGGACGACGAGGCCAAAACCATGCTCGCCGCCACCCGCCGCCTCCTGCAGCTCCGCAAGGATTTCCTGGCCGCGCAGCCCAGCACCTACCCCACCCGCGGCGGCCAGTCGTTCATCCACTGGTACGGTGCCGACGGCGCACCCATGACCCCCGAGCGCTGGACCAACCCGCACGAGCGCGTCCTGACCATGCTCATGGGTTCACCGGATGGTGCCGTTGACGGCCTGGTGGTCTTCAACACCGGCGTCACCGACGAAGACGTGGTGCTCCCCGCCAACCCGCGCTTCACCGACCCCGAGAATACCGACGCCGGCACGCCGCGGCCGTACATGTTGCGGATGTCCACGGAGGCTCCGGTCCTGATGGACGACGGCGAACCCACCTTCCGCCTTCCCCGAACAGTGCCGCTGGTCGAGGCAGGAGACGCCGTGCGGGTCAATGCCAACTCGGTGCAGTTGTTCCGCAACGACCTCACGCCGCGGTAACCGCCCGTTCCTTCCCTTCCGCCGAGATATGAGATGACGCCCTGTCGAAAGAGTCTCTGCAGGGCGTCATCTCACATCTCTCTAATGGTTATTGGCAGGTCTGGTACCCGCTGGCAGGATAGATGTAGGACTACTACAGTGTGACTCGTCATATCTCTGGCCCAGTCTTTTTGATGGTGCCTTTCAGTCGATTTGTCCGCTGTGGTGGTCCGGCATCGGCCCGGCCTCTTGCCATGGCTTAATAAAAGGCTGGCCGTTCCGTAAGGTTCGTGCCTCATTAGAGAGCTGCCTGACAAGACCTTCGTTCCAGACCGATGCCGACCTGACGGCTATCGACACTAGTTGGAATGGAGGACCACCGTCATGACTATCGTTGCAGAAAAATACGCTTACGTCATCGGTGTGGACACACACTCAAAATCACATACCTACGCCATCACCGACACCAGAACCGGGGCCTGTACCGGATGCAAGACCTTCCCCGCCAATGACGCCGGCATCAAGCGTGCGATCGGCTGGATCCGGCAGTTGAGCCAGGACCCGATCCTCGCCGCGGTCGAAGGGACCGGTTCCTACGGTTCGGCCCTGACCACTGCTTTGACGGCGGAATCAATACCCGTCACCGAGGCCATCCCACCCAAGAAAAAGTCCCGCCGGGGAAAGGGAAAATCCGATCCGATCGATGCCCGTGCTGCCGCGACCAGCGTGCTCGGCACCGAGGTGGAACGGCTGATTCAACCCCGCTGTGACGGGCCCAGGCAGGCCCTGGCCGTGCTCCTGGCAAGCCGGAACCGCATCGACTCTCACAAAACCGCCGAGCGCAACGCACTGAACGCCCTCGTCCGCCAGATCCCGCTGGGTCTGGATACCTGCAAGGCACTGACAAACGCGCAGATCAAGCAAATCAGCGCCTGGCGCCCCCGCCCCGGCGACACCCTCGAGCAACGCATCGCACGCGAGGAAGCTGTCGACCTGGCCCGCAGCATCCTCACCGCACAGGTCCGCCTGAAGCAGAACGAAGCCCAACTCAGAACGATCAACGAAGAGATCGCCCCCGGCTTCCAAGCGCACCGTGGACTGGGCCCAGTCAGCGCCGCGATCATCCTCGCCGCGTACTCCCACCTCGGCAGGATCCGCAACGAAGCAGCGTTCGCGGCCCTCGCCGGAGTCTCACCCCTGCAAGCCTCGTCAGGCAACACCATCCGGCACCGCCTGAACCGCCGCGGCGATCGACAACTCAACAGGGCCATGAACATCATCGCCAAATCACGTATGAAATGCGATCCGGCCACCAAGGCATTCGTCGAACGCCGCACCACCGAAGGAAAGAGCAAACGCGAGATCACCCGCGTCCTCAAACGCTACATCGCACGCAGCATCTTCCGACTGCTACAACAACAATTCAGTTGACACGAACCATAAAAGGGTCGACAATTTGGTGAGGGCGTCATCTCACATCTCAGTGGGAGTCGGCGTGGGGATGGTCAGTGTGCTTAGGCAGTCGTGATCAGCCCCAGCTCGGCCGGGTTCGCCAGCGCCGGATGAAGGGGCAACACCTTGACGCCGTAGCCGAAGTTGCCGGAGCGGTCGATCAGCAGTTCGGCCGAGAACTGGTAGCGTCCGGGGCCGGTTTCCTCCACGATGTCCAGAGCCTGAACGCGGGTGTCGCCGAGTTCGTCGGAGTCTCCGGCGGTCCCATACACCACGCTCACGGCGACATCGGACGGCACCAGCGATCCCAGGTTCACGTGGGCGCGGACCAGCACCGACTCACCAATTTGCGGTTCGTCCGCCAAACCGTGGGATTCCACGTGGTCCACACGAACTCCGGACCAGGCCGGCCGGACCCGCTCGATCCAGGCGGCCAGCTGGCGCACGGAAGCATAGTCGTCGGCCCGGGCCGCACGCCCGGCAATAGCCGCCGGCTGGTACAGACGCTGTACATATTCGGCCACCATGCGGTTCGCGGAAACCTCCGGCCCCAAATGCGCCAGGGTGTGCTTGATCATCGAGATCCAGTGTGCCGGGAGCCCTCCGGCGTGCGGTTGGGAAGGGCCGGCCGCTCCGGCACCGGCAGCCACCACCTCGCCGTAGAAGCGCGGAGCAACCTGGCTTTCCAACAGTTCGTACAGTGCTGAGGCCTCGATGTCGTCGCGTTCCTCGTTCCCGGCCCCGGTATTGGCCGTCGGGATCGCCCAGCCGTTTTCGCCGTCGTACATCTCATCCCACCAGCCATCCATGACGGACAAGTTCAGCGAACCGTTGATGGCGGCCTTCATGCCGGAGGTGCCACACGCCTCGAGCGGCCGCAGCGGATTGTTCAGCCACACGTCGCAGCCCGGGAACAGCGTGCGGGCCATGGCGATGTCGTAGTTGGGCAGGAACACGATCCGGTGGCGCACCTCGGGATCGTCCGTGAACTGTACTAGGTCCTGGATCATCTTCTTGCCCGCGTCATCGGCCGGATGCGACTTGCCGGCGATGATGATCTGGATCGGGTGCTCCGGGTGCAGCAGCAACGCCTTGAGCCGGGCGGGGTCGCGCAGCATCAGCGTCAGCCGTTTGTAGGTTGGCACGCGGCGGGCAAAACCGATGGTCAGTACATCGGGGTCGAGGGCGGCATCGGTCCAGGCCAGCTGGGCGTCGGCGGCACCACGTTTCTTCCACGAGGCGCGCAACCGCAGCCGGGCATCCTCCACCAAAGCAGACCGCAGACGACGGCGCATGGCCCAGACGTCCTCGTCGCTCACCTCATACACCTTGGACCAGTCGGGCCCGTCAAGGACCTCGGCGCCAAAGCGCTCACGCGCCAAGGCAGCCAATTGAGGGTCGACCCAGGTGGGCACGTGGACGCCATTCGTGACGGAGGTGATGGGCACATCGGCCGTATCGAACCCCGGCCAAAGCCCGGAAAACATGCCGCGGGAGACCACACCATGCAGCTTGGCCACACCGTTGGCGCGCTGCGCCAGGCGCAGCCCCATGACGGCCATGTTGAACACCTCGGAGTCGCCGCCGTCGTAATTTTCGGCGCCCAAATCCAAAATCGAGTGCACGGGAACGCCCGGTGCCAGCTCCCCGTCGAAGAAGTGCTCGATCATGCTGCGCGGGAAACGGTCGATCCCCGCCGGGACCGGTGTGTGCGTCGTGAACACCGTTGACGCCCGGCCGGCAGCCAGCGCCTCGCCCCACGACAGCGGTTCCGGGGTAACGGAAGGGTCCATGAGTTCGCGGATGCGCTCAATGCCCAAGAAACCGGCATGGCCCTCGTTCGTGTGGAAAACCTCCGGCGCAACGGTGCCGGTGAGGCGGGCGTGGACGCGCAGCGCCTTCACCCCACCCATGCCCAGCAGCAGTTCCTGCGTCAGCCGGTGGTCGCCCCCACCGCCGTACAGCCGGTCGGTCACCCCGCGGGCGGCGTCGTCGTTCTCGGCAACGTTGGAATCGAGCAACAGCAGCGGCACCCGCCCCACATCGGCCCGCCAAATATGGGCGCGCAGCACCCGCCCGCCGGGCAGCGGCAGTGTGATGACAATAGGTGTTCCGTCGGCCTCGCGCAGCAGGGTCAGCGGCAGCGCATCCGGATCCAGCAGCGGGTAGCTCTCCTGCTGCCACGCATCCTTGGACAGCGACTGCTTGAAGTAGCCGGCCTGGTAGAGAAGTCCGACGCCGATGAGCGGCACCCCGAGGTCCGATGCGGATTTGAGGTGGTCACCGGCCAGAATGCCCAGCCCGCCGGAGTATTGGGGGAGGACCTCCGTGATGCCGAATTCTGGGGAGAAGTAGGCGATGCACGCAGGAGCTTCGGCGCCCAGACCCTGGTACCAGCGCGGTTCCGCCAGATACGCCTCAAGGCTCTCCGACGCGTCAGCCACTCGGGACACCACGTCAGGATCGGCGGCCAGCTCCTGAAACTGCTCGCGGGACAGCGCCGCCAGCATCGCGAGGGGGTCGTGGCGGGATTTATCCCACAGCTCCGGGTTGAGTGATTCAAAGAGGGCGCGGGTGGGCACATGCCAGGACCAGCGCAGGTTGGTGGCCAGTGTGGTCAGCGCGGAAATCGGCGCAGGGACGACGGTGCGAACGGTAAATCTGCGGATTGCCTTCATGCCGGTCACCCTAGCCCAACTCCCCGCGGCCCGGAACGGACCTGTGACAAATTCGCTGCTTGTTACGCCCGCCGCCGCGCAAACGCACCCTATAACTCGTGCACGTGTGACGGACCAGCGCACCTAAATGGCGGGCGACCTTAGCAATCCGGGCCGGGAGTCGCTAACGTCTAGATTGTGAGTACTTCCCAGCCTTCGCACAATGTGCCAGCCGCCGTCCAACGCACAGCCGCGCCTTCCGCGGTTTCCAGGCCGGGCTCTGCTTCACAGCCAAGCACGACGGCGGCCACCGCGCCCGCCGCTGTGCCCGGCGCCGCGTCTCCCCCCGCAGGTGCCAGCTCCGCGCCCGGCGCAGCTTCCGGCGTGGCGGATTCGGCCGATCCGCGTGAGTTCGATCCGCGGCAGGGCCTGCGCTTTGGCCGGATCCCGATCACCAACGTCCAGCCCGTTCTGGAGGACGGAAAATTCCCGGCGAAGGGCATCCGCGGCGCAGATGTGCGGGTCAGTGCCGTAGTTTTCCGCGAAGGACATGATGTTTTGGGTGCCACCGCCTTACTTTTCGCCCCGGACGGCAGCGAGGCCCAACGCGCGCGGATGGTGCCCGGCGCCAAGGGCTCCGATGCGTGGCACGGCGTGGTGACCCCCGCCTACGAGGGGAACTGGAGCTTTGCCGTTGAAGGATGGACGGACCTGTACGCCACGTGGGCGCACAACGCCCAGGTGAAGATCAACGCCGACGTCGACGTGGACGTCATGCTGGCCGAAGGCGAGCTGCTGCTGGGCAAGGCAGCTAAAGAAGCGAAGGCCACCGCGCCGGAGGCTGCCAAGGTGTTCAAGCAGGCGGCGCGCACGCTGGGGGATTCGTCCCTGAACACCAACGACCGCCTGGCCGCCGGAACGGACAAAACGGTGCGTGCCGCCGTCGTACATTTCCCGCTGCGCGATCTGGTGACACGCAGCGCCGCCTTCCCTCTGCTGGTGGAGCGCGACGCTGCCGGCCGCGGCGCCTGGTACGAATTCTTTCCGCGCTCGGAAGGCGCCACAAGGCATCCCGAAACGGGGGAGTGGACCAGCGGGAATTTCCGTACGGCGAGCCACCGGCTGCCCGCCGTCGCCGCCATGGGATTTGATGTGGTGTACCTGCCGCCCATCCACCCGATCGGCGTGATCAACCGGAAGGGTCCCAACAATTCGCTCGTGGCCGGGCCTGCGGATCCGGGTTCGCCGTGGGCCATCGGTTCGGCGGACGGCGGGCATGACGCGATCCATCCGGACCTGGGTTCGCTGACGGATTTTGCGGCGTTTGTGCAGGCCGCCAATGACCTGGATCTGGAGGTTGCCCTGGACCTGGCGCTGCAGTGCGCACCCGACCACCCCTGGGCCACCGCGCATCCGGAATGGTTCACCACGCGTGTGGACGGCACCATCGCGTACGCGGAAAACCCGCCGAAGAAGTACCAGGACATTTATCCGCTGAACTTTGACAACGATCCTGCCGGACTCGGCACGGAAATTCTGCGGATAGTGCGCCTGTGGGTCGAACGCGGGGTGCGGATTTTCCGTGTGGACAACCCACACACGAAGCCCGTCTGGTTCTGGGAGTGGCTCATCGGCACCATCAATGCTGAGACGCCCGACGTCGTTTTCCTCGCCGAGGCCTTCACCCGCCCGGCCATGATGGCCGCCCTGGGACGGGCCGGTTTCCAACAGTCCTACAGCTACTTCACGTGGCGCAACACCAAGGAGGAGCTGGAAGAATACCTGGTGCATGTCAGTCGCGAATCCGCCGGCTACTTCCGCCCCAACTTCTTCGTCAACACCCCCGACATCCTCACCGAATACCTGCAGTACGGCGGCCCTGCGGCGTTCAAGATCCGCGCCATCCTGGCGGCCATGTCCAGCCCGTTATGGGGCATGTACGCCGGCTACGAACTGTATGAGCACGTGGCACGCCCGGGGTCCGAGGAAAACATTGACAACGAGAAGTACCAGTACAAGGACCGCGACTTCGCCGCTGCCGAGGCCGCAGGAAAGTCCCTGTCCCCGTTTGTCACACTGTTGAACACGATCCGCCGTGCGCACCCGGCGCTGCTGGACCTGCAAAACCTGAGCCTGCATGAAAGTTCCGACCCGGCAACGCTGGTGTTCAGCAAGCACAAGGTCATTGCAGCCACCGCGACCGTGCCGGAGCGCAAGGACACCATCATCGTGGTGGTCAACGTCGACCCGCACAGCATGCGCGAGGGCGAGGTCAACCTTGACCTTGACGCCCTGGAACTGGATGGGCTGTCCCCGGATGGCACGTTCATTGTGGATGAACTCATCACCGGGGCCACCTGGAACTGGGGCAAGAAGAACTACTTCCGCCTCGACGCCCACATGGAACCGGCCCACATCCTGCACATAAGGAGATAACGCCATGGCCTTCGCGTTCAGCAACAGTGCACCGCAGTTCAACCTGAACGCGCCCGGGGTGGCGCATGATCCGCACTGGTACCGCAAGGCCGTTTTCTATGAGGTGCTCGTGCAGAGCTTTGCCGACGCCAACGGTGACGGGGCAGGAGATTTTGACGGCCTGATTGCACGGCTGGACTATCTGCAGTGGCTGGGCGTTGACTGCCTGTGGCTGCCACCGTTCTTTGATTCGCCGCTGCTTGATGGCGGCTATGACGTGCGGGACTTCACGGCGGTCATGGAAACCTACGGCACCATGTCCAACTTCAAGTCGCTCGTGACCCAGGTGCATGAACGCGGGATGCGGATCATCATTGACCTGCCGCTGAACCACACCTCCGATGAGCACCCCTGGTTCAAGTCCTCCCGGGAGGAACCGGAGGGTCCCTTTGGCAACTTTTACATGTGGTCCGACACCACCGAGCTGTACCAGGACGCGCGCGTCATCTTCGTTGACACGGAGGAATCCAACTGGAGCTTCGACCCTATTCGGCGCCAGTTTTTTTGGCACAGGTTCTTCAGCCACCAACCGGATCTGAACTTCAAAAATCCTGCCGTGTGCGACGCCATTTTTGATGTGGTCCGGTTTTGGCTGGCACAGGGCATTGACGGCTTCCGGGCAGATGCCATTCCTTACCTGTTTGCCGAAGACGGCACCAACTGCGAGAACCTGCCGGCAACGCACAAGTTCTTGGTGGACCTGCGTACCATGGTCGACACCGAGTTTCCCGGCCGCATCATCATCGCCGAGGCCAACCAGTTGCCCCACGAGGTGGTTGATTACTTTGGCACACAGGAGGAGCCCGAATGCCACATGGCCTTTCACTTCCCCATCATGCCGCGACTGTATTACGCCCTGAGGGACCAGAAGGCCGCCCCCATCATTGACACCATGGCCAACACCCCTGACATCCCGGTCGGTGCCCAGTGGGGGACGTTTCTGCGCAACCATGACGAGCTGACGTTGGAGATGGTGACCCCCAGCGAGCGTGAGGCCATGCTCGGCTGGTATGCCCCGGACTCGCGCATGCAGGCCAACGTTGGCATCAGGCGCAGGTTGGCACCACTGCTGGACAACTCTCGGGCCGAGATTGAGCTGATCAACGCCCTGCTGCTGGCACTTCCCGGCAGCCCCTTCCTCTATTACGGGGACGAGATCGGCATGGGGGACAACATCTGGCTTGATGACCGGGACGCCTCCCGCACACCCATGCAGTGGAACCCGGACAGGAATGCCGGCTTCTCCAGCGCGGATCCGGGCAAACTGTTCCTGCCCGTTGTGCAATCACTGGTGTACCACTACAACCACGTCAACGTTGAAGCGCAGGTGGCGCACACCAGTTCACTGCTGCACTGGCACAAGCAAATCCTCAGCGTTCGCAAGGCCCACCCCGCATTTGGCCTGGGCCGCTATGAGAACGTGCCCACCTCGCACGAGTCTGTGCTGGCCTTCCTGCGCGTGCTTCCCGTGGGGAACCCCGAGGCTGAAAATGCTGAAACCATCCTGTGCGTGTACAACCTGTCACAACATCCCTCCGCCGCCACCATGCACGCACCCTCGCTGGCCGGCCGCGGTTTGCGGGACGTGTTTGGCAGCGACATTTTTCCCGGACTCAATGAGGACGGACAGCTGACCCTGACGCTCGGGTCCTACGACTTCTTTTGGCTCCGGGTGCGCTCGCAGGCCTCCAACGCCATGTCCACGCAAACGCAGACCCTGCCGGTGATTGACGGCTCGGAGTTTGGCTACTGATGGCCGCGCCTCTGCTTGAACTGTTAGGGGAGTGGCTGCCGCACCAGCGCTGGTATCCCCGCAAGGGCAGTTTCGGCGCGCGGCTGAGCATTGCCGGGAGCTTCGAGCTGCCGTCACCCAATCCCAACATCACGCTGCTCGTCCTTCTCCTCGAGGTGGACTTCCCTGCTCTTTTTCAAGACAAGCACGACGCCGAACCAAGCCTGACGCTGCAAATCCCCCTGAGCATTCATTTATATGGCACGAATGTATCAACTCGGCTTGCGCTTGATTCTGCCGGCGCCGCAGAGATTCGCCCCTCGGTGCGGGGCCCGAACATAGGGGAGCTTGCGCCGGAAGGGCAATGGTCCGGTGGCCAGGTGCGCGACGGACTGGCCGACCCGGTGTTCATGCAGGCCTGGTTGGCGGTGCTCGCCGATGGCGGTCCGACCGTGGAAGGTCTGCGGCTCTGGCGAAGCCCGAACTCCGGGATGGCGGGGGCGGGTAGGGCCAGCGGCATTCGCTTGGTGGTATCGGAACAGTCCAACAGCTCGGTCATTTTTAATATGGGCGGCAGGGCGATGATTGCCAAGTTCTTCCGGGTGGTTCACGCGGGGGTGCACCCCGAAGTTGAAATTGGGAAGGCACTGGGCCGCCCCGACCAGCAGGGGTTCGGAGTGAAGGTTCCGGCACTGCAGGCGGTGGCGAGCTGGGGTGCAGGCAACACCACGCTCGTTGTGGTCCATGATTTTATTGCGGGCGCGAGGGACGGCTGGGACGTTGCCCTGGCCGCCGCAGGCTCAGGCTCAGACTTTTCACTCAACGCCCGCGCCATTGGGGTGGAGCTGGCCAAGGTTCATGCCAGCCTCCGCCGCAGCCTGGCCGTCCAGCCGGTTCGGGGCGACGCAGTGGTGCCCTTCACCCAAGCAGTCAGTGCCAGGCTGGAGTGGGCCTGGGAACTGGCCGGCACCGCCGTCGGTCCCTATGACGAGCAGCTGAAGGAAGTTGTGGCACAACTGAACCAAATAAAGTCGTTGCCACCGTTGCAGCGCATTCACGGAGATCTTCACCTGGGCCAGCTCTTGTTCCGAGAGTCCGCACCGGGACAAGGCTGGTACATCCTCGACTTTGAAGGCGAACCGCTGCGGCCGTTGGCTGATCGTGGTGCCCCGGACGTGGTGCTGCGTGATCTTGCCGGGATGCTGCGCTCCTTCGACTACGCTGCCGCGCAGGCAACGACCAGCAGCAAGCAGGCTGCCCCCGGCGCTGCACTGTGGGTGCAAAACTGTGCGGCGGCGTTTCTCGAAGGTTATGAAAGCGTCATCCAGGAGAGAGTTTCGCGCACCGATCCCCTTTTCGTGGCATTGTGGCTGGACAAGGCCCTTTACGAGGTTGTTTATGAATTGCAGAACCGGCCCAGTTGGGTGTGGGTGCCGGTAAATGCGGTGCGGGAATTGTTTCGATCAAGGGAAAGTGGTGTGACATGGCACTGAAAAAGATTGCCCCTCTGGCAGTTACTGCGGGAGTTCTGGCACAGGTTTCTGCGGGCAGCTATTACGCGCCCCACTCCGTGCTGGGTGCGCACCTCGTAGGCGATGACTTTGCCACCGTTCGTACGCTGCGTCATTTGGCGACGGCAGTCATGGTGATCACGGCCGCTGGAGAATTTCCCATGGTTCATGAGCATGGCGGGATTTGGGTTGCGGTGCTGCCGGTGGATGATCCCGGGCACGTCCCGGACTACCGGCTGGATGTCAGCTATGACGACGGCGTGCACCGCACCGACGATCCCTACCGCTACCTGCCCACAGTCGGTGAATTGGACCTGCACCTGATTGCCGAGGGAAGGCACGAGACGCTGTGGACAGTTTTGGGTGCCCATGTCCAGCGCTACCACTCATCCATGGGCGAGGTCAGCGGGGTCAGCTTTGCCGTGTGGGTCCCTGCTGTACAGGCTGTTCGGGTTGTTGGCGAATTCAACGGCTGGGACGGACGCGGCCACGCCATGCGCAGCCTTGGCAACAGCGGAATTTGGGAACTGTTTATCCCTGATGTGGCCGCGGGGGATCGGTACAAATTTGAGATTCTCACGGAACAGGGCCGGTGGCTGCAGAAGGCCGACCCCATGGCGTATGGCACCGAAGTGCCGCCCTTGACGGCGTCGCGCGTTGTGGAATCCACCTATGCGTTCAAGGATGACGAGTGGATGGCCAAGCGGGCCAAGACTGATCCGCACAATGCCCCCATGAGCGTTTATGAAGTACATCTGGGGTCGTGGCGGCCCGAGCTGAGCTACGTGGAGCTGGCCAAGGAGCTGGTGGAATACACCAAGTGGCTCGGGTTTACGCACGTGGAGCTCATGCCGGTTGCCGAGCACCCCTTTGGCGGGTCGTGGGGCTATCAGGTGACGTCGTACTATGCTCCGACATCGCGGTTCGGCCACCCCGATGACTTCAGGTACCTCGTGGATTCCCTGCACCAGGCCGGCATCGGCGTCATTGTCGACTGGGTGCCGGCACACTTTCCCAAGGACGAATGGGCGCTCGCCAATTTCAACGGCGGCGCACAATATGAGCATTCGGACCCTCGATTGGGCGAACACCCGGACTGGGGAACGCTCATCTTTGACTTTGGCCGCAATGAAGTGCGGAATTTCCTCGTCGCCAACGCGCTGTACTGGTTCGAGGAATTCCACATTGATGGATTGCGTGTGGATGCTGTTGCTTCAATGCTGTACTTGGATTATTCACGCGATGAGGGTGCCTGGAGCCCCAATAAATTTGGCGGCCGCGAGAATCTGGAAGCTATCAGTTTCCTGCAGGAAATGAATGCGACGGCGTACCGGCGCAACCCCGGAATTGTCACTATCGCCGAAGAGTCCACGGCATTCCCCGGGGTAACGGCTCCCACCAGCGGCGGCGGGCTTGGCTTCGGCATTAAGTGGAACATGGGGTGGATGCACGACTCCCTGACCTATATGGCAGAAGACCCGGTCAACCGAGGTTGGCACCACAACCAAATTACGTTCTCCCTGGTCTACGCCTTTACTGAGAGCTTCATGCTGCCCATCAGCCATGACGAAGTGGTGCACGGCAAGGGGTCGCTCCTTCGCAAAATGCCAGGCGACAGGTGGCAGCAGCTGGCGAACCTGCGTGCCTACTTGGCATTCCAGTGGGCCCACCCAGGCAAGCAGCTGATTTTCATGGGAACCGAGTTTGGCCAGGAAGCCGAGTGGAGTGAGCAGCACGGCCTTGATTGGTGGCTAACGGAGAACCCGTCCCATGCTGCGATCCAGAACCTGGTCAAGGAACTCAACGCCAGCTATGCCAGCACCCCCGCCCTTTATGAACTGGACAATGTTCCCGCCGGCTTTACCTGGCTAAATGGTGGAGACTCGGAGAACAACGTGCTCTCCTTTGTTCGGTGGGACCAGGCAGGCAAACCCTTGGTGTGTGTTTTCAACTTTGCCGGCGTCGCATATGAGGGTTACCGGGTCGGGGTGCCGACCGGCGGGCTGTGGGAAGAAGTCCTTAATACCGACCTGGCGGAATTTGGTGGCTCTGATGTGCGCAACGTCGGGGACCTGCCTACGCAGGAGCTGTCATGGGATGGCCAGAATGCAGCGCTGACCTTGCGTGTGCCACCTCTGGGCGCGCTCTATCTGGCCCCAAAAAACGCCTAGAACTCGGGCTCTTTTGAGGCACCTACCTGCTGTTTGGTAATCGCGGCAGGTAGGTGCTAGAGTTAGTACTCCGCTGAACGAACCGTTCAGATCCGGACAAGACCAAACCAATGGCCTCGCAAACAGGCTTATTGTTTTGTGTTCAAATGAAAATTTGAATTCAGTCGAAATTTCGGATTTGAATTGGGGGAATTCATGGGGGTAAGATTGAAAAGTTGCCTCGGCACTGATCGCCACGAATTGTTTGATGGTTCGGGTGTGTTGGCTGGGTGTGGTTGTTGTTTGAGAACTCAATAGTGTGCCAAGTTTTATTGATACCAATTTATTTATATTGAATTGGTTATTTGGTTGTGTGTTGCCGCCCCTGTGGTGATGCATGATCGTTTAGCTGGTTTCGAATTTAGTGCATGCGTTGCTCACCATTTTCCGGTGGTTGCGTGTGTGTCTGTTTAGTTATTAACGGAGAGTTTGATCCTGGCTCAGGATGAACGCTGGCGGCGTGCTTAACACATGCAAGTCGAACGATGAACCCCGCTTGCGGGGGGATTAGTGGCGAACGGGTGAGTAACACGTGAGTAACCTGCCCTTAACTCTGGGATAAGCCTTGGAAACGGGGTCTAATACTGGATATTGACTTTTCCTCGCATGGGGATTGGTTGAAAGATTTATTGGTTTTGGATGGACTCGCGGCCTATCAGCTTGTTGGTGAGGTAATGGCTCACCAAGGCGACGACGGGTAGCCGGCCTGAGAGGGTGACCGGCCACACTGGGACTGAGACACGGCCCAGACTCCTACGGGAGGCAGCAGTGGGGAATATTGCACAATGGGCGAAAGCCTGATGCAGCGACGCCGCGTGAGGGATGACGGCCTTCGGGTTGTAAACCTCTTTCAGTAGGGAACAAGGCCAGACGTTGTCTGGTTGAGGGTACTTGCAGAAGAAGCGCCGGCTAACTACGTGCCAGCAGCCGCGGTAATACGTAGGGCGCAAGCGTTATCCGGAATTATTGGGCGTAAAGAGCTCGTAGGCGGTTTGTCGCGTCTGCCGTGAAAGTCCGGGGCTCAACCCCGGATCTGCGGTGGGTACGGGCAGACTAGAGTGATGTAGGGGAGACTGGAATTCCTGGTGTAGCGGTGAAATGCGCAGATATCAGGAGGAACACCGATGGCGAAGGCAGGTCTCTGGGCATTAACTGACGCTGAGGAGCGAAAGCATGGGGAGCGAACAGGATTAGATACCCTGGTAGTCCATGCCGTAAACGTTGGGCACTAGGTGTGGGGGACATTCCACGTTTTCCGCGCCGTAGCTAACGCATTAAGTGCCCCGCCTGGGGAGTACGGCCGCAAGGCTAAAACTCAAAGGAATTGACGGGGGCCCGCACAAGCGGCGGAGCATGCGGATTAATTCGATGCAACGCGAAGAACCTTACCAAGGCTTGACATGAACCGGAAATACCTGGAAACAGGTGCCCCGCTTGCGGTCGGTTTACAGGTGGTGCATGGTTGTCGTCAGCTCGTGTCGTGAGATGTTGGGTTAAGTCCCGCAACGAGCGCAACCCTCGTTCTATGTTGCCAGCACGTGATGGTGGGGACTCATAGGAGACTGCCGGGGTCAACTCGGAGGAAGGTGAGGACGACGTCAAATCATCATGCCCCTTATGTCTTGGGCTTCACGCATGCTACAATGGCCGGTACAATGGGTTGCGATACTGTGAGGTGGAGCTAATCCCAAAAAGCCGGTCTCAGTTCGGATTGGGGTCTGCAACTCGACCCCATGAAGTCGGAGTCGCTAGTAATCGCAGATCAGCAACGCTGCGGTGAATACGTTCCCGGGCCTTGTACACACCGCCCGTCAAGTCACGAAAGTTGGTAACACCCGAAGCCGGTGGCCTAACCCCCTTGTGGGGAGGGAGCTGTCGAAGGTGGGACTGGCGATTGGGACTAAGTCGTAACAAGGTAGCCGTACCGGAAGGTGCGGCTGGATCACCTCCTTTCTAAGGAGCACCAATCACCAACACAACCCCGCATGGGTGTTGAGCGTTGCGTGGTAGGAGAATAGTACGTAGCGGGAACGAAAGTTTCCCGGCGTGCTGCTCAAGGGTGGAATATCAATAAAATAGGTGCCTGCCGGCACGGGCCAATCTGAATCGAGTACAACAACCTTTTGGGGTTGTGGGGAAAAGTTCATCAAGGATTGGTGTGTTCTGGTGGGTGGTGTTTGGCACACTGTTGGGTCCTGAAACAACAACGGGTCATCGATTTCCTTCGTGGGGATCGTCGATCGTTGTTGATTTCTGGTTTCCCTCACATAACTGAACCGGTCACTGGGTGACACACATTTTTGTGTGTCTGGTGGTTGGGGAACGTGTGTGAAGGGGTTGTTGTTTGAGAACTACATAGTGAACGCGAGCATCTTTTATAAGAAAGCAATTTCTTTGAGAATATGAAATAAAACCTGGATCTGACACCACCTTTTGGGGTGGTGCTGGTTTCCATGGTTTTCTCGATAATCAAAAATCATGATGCACCCGCTTTGGTGTGGTGTGTTGTGTTTGACTGCATGTGTGTGGTCAAGTTTTTAAGGGCGCACGGTGGATGCCTTGGCATTAGGAGCCGAAGAAGGACGTAGGAATCTGCGATAAGCCTCGGGGAGTTGATAACCAAACTTTGATCCGAGGGTGTCCGAATGGGGGAACCCCGCCACCGGTTGCAAGACCAGGTGGTGACCCGCATCTGAATATATAGGATGTGTGGAGGGAACGTGGGGAAGTGAAACATCTCAGTACCCACAGGAAGAGAAAACAATAGTGATTCCGTTAGTAGTGGCGAGCGAACGCGGATCAGGCTAAACCGTGTCATGTGTGATAGCCGGCGGGCGTTGCATGGTGCGGGGTTGTGGGACTTACCGATCTAGTTCTGCCGGACTAGGAAGGGGAATGGTGCATGTATAGGTGAACGGTTTTGAATGGCCGACCGTAGAGGGTGAGAGTCCCGTAACTGAAATGCAGTGCACTCCCTGGTGAGTATCCCAAGTAGCACGGGGCCCGAGAAATCCCGTGTGAATCTGTCAGGACCACCTGATAAGCCTAAATACTACCTAATGACCGATAGCGGACAAGTACCGTGAGGGAAAGGTGAAAAGTACCCCGGGAGGGGAGTGAAATAGTACCTGAAACCGTGTGCTTACAATCCGTCAGAGCAAGCGTGCATCCTTTGGGGTGTAGTTGTTCTTGTGATGGCGTGCCTTTTGAAGAATGAGCCTGCGAGTTAGTGTTACGTCGCGAGGTTAACCCGTGTGGGGAAGCCGTAGCGAAAGCGAGTCTGAATAGGGCGAGTGTAGTGGCGTGATCTAGACCCGAAGCGAAGTGATCTACCCATGGCCAGGTTGAAGCGCGTGTAAGAGCGCGTGGAGGACCGAACCCACTTCAGTTGAAAATGGAGGGGATGAGCTGTGGGTAGGGGTGAAAGGCCAATCAAACTTCGTGATAGCTGGTTCTCCCCGAAATGCATTTAGGTGCAGCGTTGCGTGTTTCTTACTGGAGGTAGAGCTACTGGATGGCTAATGGGCCCTACAAGGTTACTGACGTCAGCCAAACTCCGAATGCCGGTAAGTCAGAGCGTAGCAGTGAGACTGTGGGGGATAAGCTTCATAGTCGAGAGGGAAACAGCCCAGACCACCAACTAAGGCCCCTAAGCGTGTGCTAAGTGGGAAAGGATGTGGGATTGCTTAGACAACCAGGAGGTTGGCTTAGAAGCAGCCATCCTTAAAAGAGTGCGTAATAGCTCACTGGTCAAGTGATTCCGCGCCGACAATGTAGCGGGGCTCAAGTACACCGCCGAAGTTGTGGATTTCAAACATTGCCCTAGCCAAAGCTTGCTTTGGTTCAGGGGTTTGGAGTGGTAGGGGAGCGTCGTGTGGGCATTGAAGCTGCAGTGTGAACTAGCAGTGGAGCCCACACGAGTGAGAATGCAGGCATGAGTAGCGAAAGACGGGTGAGAAACCCGTCCGCCGAATGATCAAGGGTTCCAGGGTCAAGCTAATCTGCCCTGGGTAAGTCGGGACCTAAGGCGAGGCCGACAGGCGTAGTCGATGGACAACGGGTTGATATTCCCGTACCGGTGAAGAACCGCCCCTATTGAACCGGTGATACTAACCACCCAAACCACCACTGCGTGTCCTTCGGGACCAGGGTGTGTGGGGAGCGTGGGACCTGAACCGGGGAGGTAAACGTATTAACAGGTGTGACGCAGGAAGGTAGCCGAGCCGGGCGATGGTAGTCCCGGTCTAAGGATGTAGGAAACACGATAGGCAAATCCGTTGTGTTGTCTTTGATGACGATTCTGAGATCTGATGGGACCCCCGTACGGGGGAATTCGGTGATCCTATGCTGCCTAGAAAAGCATCGACGTGAGGTTCCAACCGCCCGTACCCCAAACCGACACAGGTGATCAGGTAGAGAATACTAAGGCGATCGAGAGAATTATGGTTAAGGAACTCGGCAAAATGCCCCCGTAACTTCGGGAGAAGGGGGGCCTGCCCCGTGAAGGAACCTAGCGTTCCGTGAGCGGGTGTGGGCCGCAGAGACCAGGGGGAAGCGACTGTTTACTAAAAACACAGGTCCGTGCGAAGTCGCAAGACGATGTATACGGACTGACTCCTGCCCGGTGCTGGAAGGTTAAGAGGACCGGTTAGCACACTTGTGTGCGAAGCTGAGAATTTAAGCCCCAGTAAACGGCGGTGGTAACTATAACCATCCTAAGGTAGCGAAATTCCTTGTCGGGTAAGTTCCGACCTGCACGAATGGAGTAACGACTTCCCCGCTGTCTCAACCATAAACTCGGCGAAATTGCAGTACGAGTAAAGATGCTCGTTACGCGCAGCAGGACGGAAAGACCCCGAGACCTTTACTATAGTTTGGTATTGGTGTTCGGAGTGGCTTGTGTAGGATAGGTGGGAGACTGTGAAACCGCAACGCTAGTTGTGGTGGAGTCATCGTTGAAATACCACTCTGGTCACTTTGGACATCTAACTTCGGCCCGTAATCCGGGTCAGGGACAGTGCCTGATGGGTAGTTTAACTGGGGCGGTTGCCTCCTAAAAAGTAACGGAGGCGCCCAAAGGTTCCCTCAGCCTGGTTGGCAATCAGGTTTCGAGTGTAAGTGCACAAGGGAGCTTGACTGTGAGAGGGACACCTCGAGCAGGGACGAAAGTCGGGACTAGTGATCCGGCGGCACATTGTGGAATGGCCGTCGCTCAACGGATAAAAGGTACCTCGGGGATAACAGGCTGATCTTGCCCAAGAGTCCATATCGACGGCATGGTTTGGCACCTCGATGTCGGCTCGTCGCATCCTGGGGCTGGAGTAGGTCCCAAGGGTTGGGCTGTTCGCCCATTAAAGCGGTACGCGAGCTGGGTTTAGAACGTCGTGAGACAGTTCGGTCCCTATCCGCTGCGCGCGCAGGAAATTTGAGAAGGGCTGTCCTTAGTACGAGAGGACCGGGACGGACGAACCTCTGGTGTGTCAGTTGTACTGCCAAGTGCATCGCTGATTAGCTACGTTCGGATGGGATAACCGCTGAAAGCATCTAAGCGGGAAGCCCGCTTCAAGATGAGATTTCCATACACAGTCATGTGTGAGAGGCCCCCAGCTAGACCACTGGGTTGATAGGCCGGACGTGGAAGCGAGGACTAAAGACTCGTGAAGCTGACCGGTACTAATAGGCCGATAACTTACACCACACACACTCTTATAAACTAAAAAGACTGCTCGCGTTCACTATGTGGTTCCCAAACAACAAACCCACCCGTTTGTTAATGGAAACCAAACCACGGATCAACACCTGTGATAACCCCCACCCCACAGTGGCGGGACACCCACAGAAACATCCCGTATAATAAAATACTGTTGTTCATCACAGAACACCCAACAAGCCACCCAACCAATCACTTGGTCCCGGGGAACGAGTTACGGTGGTCATAGCGTGGGGGAAACGCCCGGTCCCATTCCGAACCCGGAAGCTAAGACCCACAGCGCCGATGGTACTGCATTCGAGAGGATGTGGGAGAGTAGGACACCGCCGGACAACACATAAAAACAGGTCGAGGCCCCACACCACCAGGTGCGGGGCCTCCCTGCATTAACAACCCAACCCACCACACCACCACCAAACACCACCCCCTACCCTCACGGCCACCCCACCCGGTGGCCACAGCTGTTTAACCCACCAGAACGCTCCCTCACGTTCCGGGCCATATCGACGGATCCTCCCTCACGTTCCGAAGCCACCGATCCACCGAAACGACAGGGTACGGAAACGACCGGGTACGGAAACGTCCGGGGACGGAAACGTCCGGGGACGGAAATGACCGGGCCCCGAAACCATGGCCACCCCACCCAGTGGCCGTCCTTGTTTAACAACCCAGTGTTGAGTAGCCCAGCCCTGATCACCGTGCGGGGTGGTTCCTGACAGCGCATCAGATGTCACTCGTTCCTTGTTGGTGTTAGGGGCATTGATGGAGGTAACTTCCTGGATCACGTCAGTGATGACCTGGGGCGGGGATCTGCTGGTTCCGGGCCGGCCGGGTGGAGGCCATGGTTGGGTGTGTGGTGCCGTTGGTCGGCACCGTCGTCCCGCCGGTGTGTTCTTCCCTGCCGGCGCCCTGGAGTCACCGCGCCGTCGGTGTGGCAGGGTCGCAGTGCCCGGCCAGGGATGTTGGAGACCGGGGCCAGGTGGTGTTCACTCAACCCTGCGATGCCGCGAAGTCGCGATGGTGTGCTGGTGCGGATTGCCGGGGCCGGCTGCGCCGGGCACCAACTGGTGCTTGTCGCACTTTTTTTGATGTGGTGGTGCCGGTCCCGGGCATTGACGGGGATGCCGTGGAAGCGGCCCACCTCCAGATCCTCGCGGCAGCCAGGCAGCCAGGGAGCTTGATGGCAGGGAAGTTCGACGGCGCCGTGGTGGTAGGGAAATGAGATGGCGTGATGGCGTTGTCGGTTGGTGGGGTGGACGCTGGCTGTTGAGGGGGTTCGGGGTGTGGTGCTGGGCACAGTATCGGGTGGTGGGTGGCCTGATGGGTGGCCGGGCGGGGGTGCCCGGGCCGTGGGTGGGGTGGTGTTCCGGGCCGTTACCCCGGGCTTTTCCGGGGAGTTTCCGCGGGGTTTCGGGGCGCCAGGGTGTGGTGGTGGGTGTCACAGGGTGTGGAGTTGGTGTTGGCGGGTAAAGGTGTGTATTGTTTTTCGAGTTGCCCCGCTTGATGCGGGAGCGGCGGACTCCCTGGTATTTGAGCCGGTATTTTTGCCGGTTGTTCTGCCGTGTGTTGAGGGATGTGGATCGGGTTTGACCGGGTTTGCATTGCTGAATGTTTGGGGGTAAGATTGAAAAGTTGCCTCGGCACTGATCGCCAGAACTCAATAGTGTGCCAAGTTTTATTGATACCAATTTATTTATATTGAATTGGTTATTTGGTTGTGTGTTGCCGCCCCTGTGGTGATGCATGATCGTTTAGCTGGTTTCGAATTTAGTGCATGCGTTGCTCACCATTTTCCGGTGGTTTCGTGTGTGTCTGTTTAGTTATTAACGGAGAGTTTGATCCTGGCTCAGGATGAACGCTGGCGGCGTGCTTAACACATGCAAGTCGAACGATGAACCCCGCTTGCGGGGGGATTAGTGGCGAACGGGTGAGTAACACGTGAGTAACCTGCCCTTAACTCTGGGATAAGCCTTGGAAACGGGGTCTAATACTGGATATTGACTTTTCCTCGCATGGGGATTGGTTGAAAGATTTATTGGTTTTGGATGGACTCGCGGCCTATCAGCTTGTTGGTGAGGTAATGGCTCACCAAGGCGACGACGGGTAGCCGGCCTGAGAGGGTGACCGGCCACACTGGGACTGAGACACGGCCCAGACTCCTACGGGAGGCAGCAGTGGGGAATATTGCACAATGGGCGAAAGCCTGATGCAGCGACGCCGCGTGAGGGATGACGGCCTTCGGGTTGTAAACCTCTTTCAGTAGGGAACAAGGCCAGACGTTGTCTGGTTGAGGGTACTTGCAGAAGAAGCGCCGGCTAACTACGTGCCAGCAGCCGCGGTAATACGTAGGGCGCAAGCGTTATCCGGAATTATTGGGCGTAAAGAGCTCGTAGGCGGTTTGTCGCGTCTGCCGTGAAAGTCCGGGGCTCAACCCCGGATCTGCGGTGGGTACGGGCAGACTAGAGTGATGTAGGGGAGACTGGAATTCCTGGTGTAGCGGTGAAATGCGCAGATATCAGGAGGAACACCGATGGCGAAGGCAGGTCTCTGGGCATTAACTGACGCTGAGGAGCGAAAGCATGGGGAGCGAACAGGATTAGATACCCTGGTAGTCCATGCCGTAAACGTTGGGCACTAGGTGTGGGGGACATTCCACGTTTTCCGCGCCGTAGCTAACGCATTAAGTGCCCCGCCTGGGGAGTACGGCCGCAAGGCTAAAACTCAAAGGAATTGACGGGGGCCCGCACAAGCGGCGGAGCATGCGGATTAATTCGATGCAACGCGAAGAACCTTACCAAGGCTTGACATGAACCGGAAATACCTGGAAACAGGTGCCCCGCTTGCGGTCGGTTTACAGGTGGTGCATGGTTGTCGTCAGCTCGTGTCGTGAGATGTTGGGTTAAGTCCCGCAAC
Source organism: Arthrobacter sp. PAMC 25486 (assembly GCF_000785535.1). Taxonomy (NCBI): domain Bacteria; kingdom Bacillati; phylum Actinomycetota; class Actinomycetes; order Micrococcales; family Micrococcaceae; genus Arthrobacter; species Arthrobacter sp. PAMC 25486. The sequence goes on from NZ_CP007595.1 coordinate 3,461,554, forward strand.
GAGCGCAACCCTCGTTCTATGTTGCCAGCACGTGATGGTGGGGACTCATAGGAGACTGCCGGGGTCAACTCGGAGGAAGGTGAGGACGACGTCAAATCATCATGCCCCTTATGTCTTGGGCTTCACGCATGCTACAATGGCCGGTACAATGGGTTGCGATACTGTGAGGTGGAGCTAATCCCAAAAAGCCGGTCTCAGTTCGGATTGGGGTCTGCAACTCGACCCCATGAAGTCGGAGTCGCTAGTAATCGCAGATCAGCAACGCTGCGGTGAATACGTTCCCGGGCCTTGTACACACCGCCCGTCAAGTCACGAAAGTTGGTAACACCCGAAGCCGGTGGCCTAACCCCCTTGTGGGGAGGGAGCTGTCGAAGGTGGGACTGGCGATTGGGACTAAGTCGTAACAAGGTAGCCGTACCGGAAGGTGCGGCTGGATCACCTCCTTTCTAAGGAGCACCAATCACCAACACAACCCCGCATGGGTGTTGAGCGTTGCGTGGTAGGAGAATAGTACGTAGCGGGAACGAAAGTTTCCCGGCGTGCTGCTCAAGGGTGGAATATCAATAAAATAGGTGCCTGCCGGCACGGGCCAATCTGAATCGAGTACAACAACCTTTTGGGGTTGTGGGGAAAAGTTCATCAAGGATTGGTGTGTTCTGGTGGGTGGTGTTTGGCACACTGTTGGGTCCTGAAACAACAACGGGTCATCGATTTCCTTCGTGGGGATCGTCGATCGTTGTTGATTTCTGGTTTCCCTCACATAACTGAACCGGTCACTGGGTGACACACATTTTTGTGTGTCTGGTGGTTGGGGAACGTGTGTGAAGGGGTTGTTGTTTGAGAACTACATAGTGAACGCGAGCATCTTTTATAAGAAAGCAATTTCTTTGAGAATATGAAATAAAACCTGGATCTGACACCACCTTTTGGGGTGGTGCTGGTTTCCATGGTTTTCTCGATAATCAAAAATCATGATGCACCCGCTTTGGTGTGGTGTGTTGTGTTTGACTGCATGTGTGTGGTCAAGTTTTTAAGGGCGCACGGTGGATGCCTTGGCATTAGGAGCCGAAGAAGGACGTAGGAATCTGCGATAAGCCTCGGGGAGTTGATAACCAAACTTTGATCCGAGGGTGTCCGAATGGGGGAACCCCGCCACCGGTTGCAAGACCAGGTGGTGACCCGCATCTGAATATATAGGATGTGTGGAGGGAACGTGGGGAAGTGAAACATCTCAGTACCCACAGGAAGAGAAAACAATAGTGATTCCGTTAGTAGTGGCGAGCGAACGCGGATCAGGCTAAACCGTGTCATGTGTGATAGCCGGCGGGCGTTGCATGGTGCGGGGTTGTGGGACTTACCGATCTAGTTCTGCCGGACTAGGAAGGGGAATGGTGCATGTATAGGTGAACGGTTTTGAATGGCCGACCGTAGAGGGTGAGAGTCCCGTAACTGAAATGCAGTGCACTCCCTGGTGAGTATCCCAAGTAGCACGGGGCCCGAGAAATCCCGTGTGAATCTGTCAGGACCACCTGATAAGCCTAAATACTACCTAATGACCGATAGCGGACAAGTACCGTGAGGGAAAGGTGAAAAGTACCCCGGGAGGGGAGTGAAATAGTACCTGAAACCGTGTGCTTACAATCCGTCAGAGCAAGCGTGCATCCTTTGGGGTGTAGTTGTTCTTGTGATGGCGTGCCTTTTGAAGAATGAGCCTGCGAGTTAGTGTTACGTCGCGAGGTTAACCCGTGTGGGGAAGCCGTAGCGAAAGCGAGTCTGAATAGGGCGAGTGTAGTGGCGTGATCTAGACCCGAAGCGAAGTGATCTACCCATGGCCAGGTTGAAGCGCGTGTAAGAGCGCGTGGAGGACCGAACCCACTTCAGTTGAAAATGGAGGGGATGAGCTGTGGGTAGGGGTGAAAGGCCAATCAAACTTCGTGATAGCTGGTTCTCCCCGAAATGCATTTAGGTGCAGCGTTGCGTGTTTCTTACTGGAGGTAGAGCTACTGGATGGCTAATGGGCCCTACAAGGTTACTGACGTCAGCCAAACTCCGAATGCCGGTAAGTCAGAGCGTAGCAGTGAGACTGTGGGGGATAAGCTTCATAGTCGAGAGGGAAACAGCCCAGACCACCAACTAAGGCCCCTAAGCGTGTGCTAAGTGGGAAAGGATGTGGGATTGCTTAGACAACCAGGAGGTTGGCTTAGAAGCAGCCATCCTTAAAAGAGTGCGTAATAGCTCACTGGTCAAGTGATTCCGCGCCGACAATGTAGCGGGGCTCAAGTACACCGCCGAAGTTGTGGATTTCAAACATTGCCCTAGCCAAAGCTTGCTTTGGTTCAGGGGTTTGGAGTGGTAGGGGAGCGTCGTGTGGGCATTGAAGCTGCAGTGTGAACTAGCAGTGGAGCCCACACGAGTGAGAATGCAGGCATGAGTAGCGAAAGACGGGTGAGAAACCCGTCCGCCGAATGATCAAGGGTTCCAGGGTCAAGCTAATCTGCCCTGGGTAAGTCGGGACCTAAGGCGAGGCCGACAGGCGTAGTCGATGGACAACGGGTTGATATTCCCGTACCGGTGAAGAACCGCCCCTATTGAACCGGTGATACTAACCACCCAAACCACCACTGCGTGTCCTTCGGGACCAGGGTGTGTGGGGAGCGTGGGACCTGAACCGGGGAGGTAAACGTATTAACAGGTGTGACGCAGGAAGGTAGCCGAGCCGGGCGATGGTAGTCCCGGTCTAAGGATGTAGGAAACACGATAGGCAAATCCGTTGTGTTGTCTTTGATGACGATTCTGAGATCTGATGGGACCCCCGTACGGGGGAATTCGGTGATCCTATGCTGCCTAGAAAAGCATCGACGTGAGGTTCCAACCGCCCGTACCCCAAACCGACACAGGTGATCAGGTAGAGAATACTAAGGCGATCGAGAGAATTATGGTTAAGGAACTCGGCAAAATGCCCCCGTAACTTCGGGAGAAGGGGGGCCTGCCCCGTGAAGGAACCTAGCGTTCCGTGAGCGGGTGTGGGCCGCAGAGACCAGGGGGAAGCGACTGTTTACTAAAAACACAGGTCCGTGCGAAGTCGCAAGACGATGTATACGGACTGACTCCTGCCCGGTGCTGGAAGGTTAAGAGGACCGGTTAGCACACTTGTGTGCGAAGCTGAGAATTTAAGCCCCAGTAAACGGCGGTGGTAACTATAACCATCCTAAGGTAGCGAAATTCCTTGTCGGGTAAGTTCCGACCTGCACGAATGGAGTAACGACTTCCCCGCTGTCTCAACCATAAACTCGGCGAAATTGCAGTACGAGTAAAGATGCTCGTTACGCGCAGCAGGACGGAAAGACCCCGAGACCTTTACTATAGTTTGGTATTGGTGTTCGGAGTGGCTTGTGTAGGATAGGTGGGAGACTGTGAAACCGCAACGCTAGTTGTGGTGGAGTCATCGTTGAAATACCACTCTGGTCACTTTGGACATCTAACTTCGGCCCGTAATCCGGGTCAGGGACAGTGCCTGATGGGTAGTTTAACTGGGGCGGTTGCCTCCTAAAAAGTAACGGAGGCGCCCAAAGGTTCCCTCAGCCTGGTTGGCAATCAGGTTTCGAGTGTAAGTGCACAAGGGAGCTTGACTGTGAGAGGGACACCTCGAGCAGGGACGAAAGTCGGGACTAGTGATCCGGCGGCACATTGTGGAATGGCCGTCGCTCAACGGATAAAAGGTACCTCGGGGATAACAGGCTGATCTTGCCCAAGAGTCCATATCGACGGCATGGTTTGGCACCTCGATGTCGGCTCGTCGCATCCTGGGGCTGGAGTAGGTCCCAAGGGTTGGGCTGTTCGCCCATTAAAGCGGTACGCGAGCTGGGTTTAGAACGTCGTGAGACAGTTCGGTCCCTATCCGCTGCGCGCGCAGGAAATTTGAGAAGGGCTGTCCTTAGTACGAGAGGACCGGGACGGACGAACCTCTGGTGTGTCAGTTGTAAAACTGCCAAGTGCATCGCTGATTAGCTACGTTCGGATGGGATAACCGCTGAAAGCATCTAAGCGGGAAGCCCGCTTCAAGATGAGATTTCCATACACAGTCATGTGTGAGAGGCCCCCAGCTAGACCACTGGGTTGATAGGCCGGACGTGGAAGCGAGGACTAAAGACTCGTGAAGCTGACCGGTACTAATAGGCCGATAACTTACACCACACACACTCTTATAACTAAAAAGACTGCTCGCGTTCACTATGTGGTTCCCAAACAACAAACCCACCCGTTTGTTAATGGAAACCAAACCACGGATCAACACCTGTGATAACCCCCACCCCACAGTGGCGGGACACCCACAGAAACATCCCGTATAATAAAATACTGTTGTTCATCACAGAACACCCAACAAGCCACCCAACCAATCACTTGGTCCCGGGGAACGAGTTACGGTGGTCATAGCGTGGGGGAAACGCCCGGTCCCATTCCGAACCCGGAAGCTAAGACCCACAGCGCCGATGGTACTGCATTCGAGAGGATGTGGGAGAGTAGGACACCGCCGGACAACACATAAAACAGGGTCGAGGCCCCACACCACCAGGTGGGGGGGCCTCCCTGCATTAAACACACCACCACCCACACCACCAAACACCACCCCCTACCCTCACGGCCACCCCACCCGGTGGCCACACCACTTTAACACCCACCCCACACGACGACGGCACCCACCCAGGCACCGCCGTCGCACATCACCAACCACAACCCCCAGGGCTACACCGCCGGAGGCACAGCAGTGCTCGAACGCACCACAAGCTTCGTAGGGGTACTCCTCCGCAACCGGAACATGCTGAACGCCGTCACTAGGCAACTGCTGCTCAGCGGCATCTCCGACTTCATCCCCGCCCTCGGCCTGGGCAGCCAGCTGGGCCTGATCAGGGTCTACCTCGGCGGTGCGCTCGGCGTGAACACCTACCTCACGTACGGCTTCTTCAATACGATTCCGCAGTCCCTGGATGAGGCGGCCAAGAGCGACGGCGCCTCCCACCTGCAGATCTTCTTCGGGATCATCCTGCGCCTGGTGACACCCATCCTGGCCGTGGTGGCGCTGCTGTCGTTCATCTCCATTTCCAGCGAGTTCGTCATTACCTCCGTTGTGCCGACGGATCCGGACACGCAGACCCTGGCCGTGGGGCTGTATTCCTTCGTTGCTGAAACCCGGTCCCAGAACTGGGGCATCTTCTCCGCCGGCGCCGTTTTGGCCGCAGTGCCTGTCATGGCACTGTTCCTGTTCCTTCAGCGGTACATTGTCAGTGGATTGGTTCAAGGCGGGATGAAGGGGTAAACATGGCAGTCAATCAACCGCATCACGATGGTTCAGTTCTTCATGTTGGAAGCACGACGGCGGCACTCGGCGAACGCTGCAGGCTGCGGTTGCGCGTGCCTCAAGACTGGGGGACCGCCACGAAGGTTTGGGTGCGCAGCGTGCAGGATGCCGAGCCGCGCTACGACGAGGCAGCCGTAATTGGTACCGCGGACGGCTGGGTGTGGTGGGAGGCGAGCATGCTCCACATCAACCCGGTGGCGCTGTACAGGTTTGTCATCGAGGTGCCCGGCAGCGCCGAAGCCGGCACCGAGGCGGATGGGCCCAGCTATTGGCACCTGAACAACGCCGGCCTGCACAATCGCGACACCTCCGACTACAACGACTTCCGGGTCACCACGGCCAAGGCGGCGCCGCAGTGGTCCCGTGACGCGGTCATGTACCAGGTGTTCCCCGACCGGTTTGCCCGCTCGGCGCAGGCTGCCGATCGACCCACCCCAGAATGGGGAGTGGCCTGCGACTGGGACACCCCGGTGCAGGGCAGCGGCCCGGACGTGGCCCGCCAGTTCTACGGCGGGGACCTGGACGGCGTCACCGAAAAACTGGACGAACTGGCGGCCTTGGGTGCGGACATTGTCTACCTGACCCCCTTCTTCCCCGCCCGCTCCAACCACCGCTATGACGCCTCGACGTTCCACGAGGTGGATCCGTTGCTGGGCGGCGACGAGGCGCTGGTCCGGCTGGTTGAGGCGGCCCACAAACGCGGCATGAAGGTCATGGGCGACCTCACCTCCAACCACACCGGCGACGCCCACGAGTGGTTCAAGCGCGCCCAGGCTGATCCAGATTCCGTCGAGGCCGGCTTCTTCTACTTCAACACGGACCATACGGACTATGAGTCCTGGTGGGGTGTGCAGTCGCTGCCGAAGCTGAACTGGGCGTCCGAGGCGTTGCGGGAGGCTTTTGTCACCGGCGAGGATTCCGTGGTGGCGCATTGGCTCAAGCCCCCGTTCAACCTTGACGGTTGGCGGATCGATGTCGGCAACATGACGGGGCGGCTCGGCGCGCAGGACATCAACAAAGACGTCGCCGCGCTCATCCAGCAGCGCATTCTTGAGATCAACCCGGATGCGCTGCTACTGGGCGAGGAGACCTCGGACGCCGGTGCCGACGTGGACGGTTTTGGTTGGCAGGGCGCCATGACGTACTCAAACTTCACGCGGCCCTTGTGGCAGTGGCTGGGCGATCCGAAGGCGTCTGTCGACTTTTTCGGCACCCCGCTGCCGGGACCGCCCAAGGTGGCGGCCGACGTCGTGCTTGCCACCCATCGCGATCTCTCCAGCGCCTTCAGCTGGCCTGTGCGCAACGCGACCATGAACGCCCTGAATACCCACGACACGGCGCGCGCAGCCAGCGTCATGATTCCCGGCGGTCCCGTGGTGGCGGCGGCGCTGTCCATGCTGTTGCCGGGCATTGCCGTTATTTTTGCCGGCGACGAGTTTGGGCTGGAGGGCTGGAACGGTGAGGCGTCGCGCACGCCGATCCCGTGGGATGAGCCAGCCCGGGTGGTCACGGACCTGCGCCCCACCTACGCGGCCCTGACCGCGCTGCGCCACGGGAGCCCGGCCATTCACGGCGGTATGCGCTGGCTGATGGCCGACGGCGATGTGCTGGCTTTTGTGCGCGAGTCCGCCGAGGAGACTCTGCTGGTTATTGCCACGCGGGCGCCAGCCCAGTTTTCGCTGGCGGACCTGGGCCTGGCGGACGGCGCGCTGTCGGCGGATCCCGCCTTCCGCGTTGGATCCGTTGCCAGTACGACGACGGAGCTCACCCTGGACGGTCCCGGCGTCTTTGTATGGCGCCTGCCTGGGGTGACGGCTCCCGCCTGGTAGGTCCGCGGGCCCCAGCGGCCCTTTCTCAAATCGAGTCCGCAGTTGTTGGACGTGGAAAACGCTGTCCGGGCATTATTGGTCCAACAACTGCAAACTCGATGACTGGAACGGGGATATGGCGGACGGGGCACCACCACCCGTCGGCCAAGGACTGACACCTTGCGCCTGGCCTCCTTCTCCTGTCCTCTTTCTCCTAGACTGGAAGCTGCATCTGTGGCATGGACGGAAGGGTCGGCGGGAATATGGCGGTACAGGAGTTGGGGTTGAACACAGAGTTCATGGCGTTGTTGAGGCAAGACCTGCGGGTTGACCAGATCAGCGTTGCTGGCGCGGATTTGCAGACCTTTGCCATCGACCAGGGGCCCGTGACTGACTATCAGTTGCCGTTGGCTGTGGTGTGGGCTGAATCGGTGGCTCAGGTACAGACTGTGGTGCGTGCTGCCGCAGCGCACAATGTTCCGCTCGTGACACGCGGGGCCGGCACCGGAGTCTCGGGCGGTGCACATGCGACCGCCGGTTCCGTGGTCCTTAATTTAACTCGTATGAACCAAATCCTTGAGATCAACCCTGCCGATGAGATTGCACGGGTGGAACCCGGCGTCATCAACGGAGACCTCAACACGGCCGTGGCCGAACACGGTCTGATGTTCGCCCCGGATCCGGCCAGTTTCAAGATCTCCACCATTGGTGGCAATATCGCCACGAACGCCGGTGGGCTGCGCTGTGCCAAGTACGGCGTCACCCGTGACGCGGTGTTGTCGCTGGATGTGGTGTTGGCCGACGGCTCGTTGATCCACACGGGGCACAGGACGTTCAAGGGCGTGGCCGGGTACGACCTCACCAGCTTGTTCGTGGGTTCCGAAGGGACGCTCGGCATTGTTGTCGGGGCCACGGTGCGGTTGAAGTACCTGCCCACGATCGTGCGCACCCTGGCAGTCTTCTTCCCCTCCGTGCAGCAGGCGGCCGCCGGCGTGCTCGCGCTGGGGGCTGCCCGGGTGCAGCCGTGCATTCTTGAACTGCTGGACGGGCCGTCACTGAAGGAATTGGACCGCCGCAACGGCAGCACCCTCTCCCAGCGGGGAACGGCACTGCTGCTGATCCAGTTTGACGGGTTGGCGGCCGCAGCGGAGGAGGCGGTGGCCGCCGTCGAACTTGAAAAGCTGGGCGGCACGGTCAGCCGCGAGGATCCCGCCGAGGCGCAGCGGCTCGTTGACCTGCGGCGCAACAACCGCGGCCTGGACGTCGACGCCGAAAACCGGGTGGGGGAGGACGTCGCCGTGCCCCGTTCCCAGCTGGTTCACTACATCACCGCGCTTGAGGAGATGGCTGTGCGGCACGGTGTGGACCTGGCGGTCATCGCGCACGCCGGCGATGGCAACCTGCACCCCACTTTCTCCGTGCCGACGTTTGAGCCGGCCGGCATCGCAGCCCTGAACGCCGCGCTGGATGAATCCATCGACAAGGCGCTCGAGCTCGGCGGCACCATCACTGGCGAACACGGCGTCGGCCAGTACAAGCTGCGCTGGCTGCCGCTGGAACAAGCCGAGCCGGTGCTCCAGATTCAGCGGAACATCAAGGCATTGTTCGACCCGCAGGGCATTCTGAACCCGGGCAAGGCCATCCCCTCCGCCATCTAAACGCTCGCTCACTAGAGGGGCGTTTCTCGCCGACGCTCGCTCACATATGGGGGTTTTTGTCCGAACCCTCGCTCACTCACATGACAGGACGCTCGTTGAGGCGAGTGGTCCCCATATTTGAGGTGCAGGAGCGTTGGGGGAAAGTGCCCCGTATGTGAGCGAGCGTTGGGGGGAAAGTGCCCCGTATGTGAGCGAGCGTTGGTAGGTGGGGTTAGTCTTCGAAGGCGGCGTCGGGGACTACTCCGCTTTCCAGCATCTTGATGGTGTCCGTGTCCGTGCTGAGCATGATGGCGTCCTCGTCCCGGCGGTAGCGCAGGATGGTGTCCACGTAGGACTGCACGGCCTCGGCCAGGGGGACGTTGCGTTCCTCATCCTTGGACTTGTACCAGCGGTGTTCCAACACCTCGTGGACCACCTCGGCCGGTTCCAGTTTCCCGCCGAGCTCGCGCGGGATGGAACGCACAATGGGCTCGAAGATGGAACTGACCCATTCGTGGGCGCTGATTTCCTCGTCCTTGTCCGGGGCGACGTCGTTGCGGAAGGAGTCCATGTCGTTGAGCAGGCGCCGGGCCTGGTTTTCCTGGGCGTCCAGGCCTGTCAGGCGCAGCAGGCGGCGCTGGTGGTGCCCGGCGTCGACCACCTTGGGCTGAAGCTGGATGGTGGAGCCGTCGGGGGTGGTCTTAATGGCGTACTCCTCCACGTCAAAGCCCAGCTCGTTCAGGCGGCGGATGCGGGCACCCACACGCCAGCGGTCCTCCAGCTCGAACGATTCCTTCTCGGTCAGCTCGGCCCAGAGACGGCGGTAGCTTTCCATGATGAGCTCGCTGGTGGCGACGGGGTCAACCTTTTCCTCGATGAGCCCGCCCTCGAGGAGGTCCATGAGTTCGCCGGCAATGTTGACGCGGGCGATCTCGAGATCGTACTCGCGCTGGCCTGTGGAGAGGTCCGGGTACAACTCGCCGGTCTCGGCATCCACGAGGTAGGCGGCGAAGGCGCCGGCGTCGCGGCGGAAGAGCGTGTTGGAGAGGGAGACATCGCCCCAGTAGAAGCCCACCAGGTGCAGGCGGACCAGCAGCAGCGCCTGCGCATCGATCAGGCGGGTGAGGGTGTCGCGGCGCAGCTTCTGCGAGAACAAGGCGCGGTAGGGCAGGGAGAACTTCAGGTGCCGGGTGACAAGCACGGGGTCCAGCGGGGCGCCGTCGGGGGTGGTCCGCCCCGTGATGACGGCGACCGGCTCAACACAGGGGACATCGAGCCGGGCCAGCTTGCGCAGCATGTGGTATTCGTGGCGGGCTACGTGCTCGGACGTTTCCTTGATGGCGATGACGGAACCGTCGAGGTGGGCGAAGCGCACCACGTGGCGCGAAATGCCGCGGGGCAGGGCGGCAAGGTTCGCCGCGGGCCACTCCTCAAGTTTGATGTGCCAGGGCAGGTCCAGCAGACCGGGATCGGCAGCGGCCGCGGTGATGTTCAAGGACCCCATCACGGATGCCGGTGCGGGCGCCTCCCGCGGCAGTTTGCCGATCTGCTCAAAGTCGGTGGGTTCGTTGTTCCACTTGGCGCCTGGTTGTTCAGTCATAGCTAGATTCTCTCTTAAAAGGTGAAGCGCGGCCGCCTGCTGGAAATATCCAACAGGCAGCCGCGCCTTACAACTAGTCAGTCACCGGGACTCGACGACCTTAGTCGCGGACGATCGACTTGTCGCCCAAGCGTGCGCCTGAGGTGGCGTCGAAGAGGTGGACGTGGCCGACCTGCGGGCGGACGTGGATGGTGTCGCCCTTCATTGGTGGGCGGCGGCCGTCGACGCGGAGAACCATGTCGCGCTCGTTGCCGTCGATGATGGAGTGGCCGTAAACGTAAGCATCGGCACCCAGCTCTTCTACGACGTCGGCCTCAATAGCCAAGCCTTCGCCGGCGCCGACGATTTCGAGGTCTTCGGGACGAACACCAACGGTGACCGTGTTGCCTGCAGCCTCGCCGAGAACGGCGGAAGGTACGGGGTAAATTGATCCACCGAACTTCACACCGCCGTCAACAACGGGCAGTTCCAGCAGGTTCATGGCGGGGGAGCCGATGAAGCCGGCAACGAACACGTTCTGCGGGGCGTCGTACAGGTTGCGGGGGGTGTCAACCTGCATGAGCAGGCCGTCCTTGAGGACTGCAACGCGGTCACCCATGGTCATGGCCTCAACCTGGTCGTGTGTCACGTAAACGGTGGTGACGCCCAGGCGGCGGGTCAGGGATGCGATCTGGGTGCGGGTCTGCACACGCAGCTTGGCGTCCAAGTTGGAGAGGGGCTCATCCATGAGGAACACCTGCGGGTTACGCACGATGGCGCGGCCCATGGCAACACGCTGACGCTGACCACCGGAGAGAGCCTTCGGCTTGCGGTCCAGGTATGCCTCGAGGTCCAGGAGCTTGGCGGCTTCCAAGACGCGCTTGGCGCGCTCGTCCTTGGAGATGCCGGCGATCTTCAGGGCGAAGCCCATATTGTCGGCAACGGACATGTGCGGGTACAGCGCGTAGTTCTGGAAGACCATGGCGATGTCGCGGTCCTTCGGCGGAACGTCTGTGACGTCGCGGTCGCCGATCAGGATGCGGCCGGCGTTGACATCTTCCAGGCCGGCGAGCATGCGCAGTGAGGTTGACTTACCGCAACCTGAGGGGCCGACCAATACGAGGAACTCGCCATCGGCGATGTCAATGTTGAGCTTGTCAACGGCGGGCTTGGTGGTGCCCGGGTAAATGCGGGTTGCGTTGTCAAAAGTTACTGTAGCCACAGTAATAAATCCCTTCATCGGCAGGTACGTGCCGAACGATCCGTTGTGAATGGTTGTTTAACGCATCGATCCGCAAACCACCAGGGCAGTTTGTGGGCCGACATATGAAGTATGACACATCTTGGCCATGGTCCGCGTCACGTTTCGCTATCGGCCCAGCAGGAGGACATTTTGGCGGCTATACGAGCGTGAGCTGGTCGGCCACGACGCGCCCGCGGTGCAAGACGGTGCGGTCAGCCGGCCTGTCCATGACCGCTGCCGCCACCGAGTCGCCGGGCAGCAGAATGAAACTTGCGACGTCGGATGGCTGGGTTCCCGGCCTGTCGGCGGCAGAGCGCAGCCTGGGTGTGGAACGGTCAAGTATTGACGCCCCGCCCATGGTTGCCACGGCCATGGCGTGTTCTATGAGTTCATCGGCCCGGAAGCCGCTCGTGAACGCCAGCTGCCAGGTGCGGTCCAGCATGTCGGCGTTGCCGTAGGGGGACCAGTAGTCGCGCTGGCCGTCCTCGCCCAGGCCAACACGCACGCCCGCCTCGACCAGCTGGGCCAGGGGCAGCTGGTGTCGCCCGCCGGGGGCGACGGTCGCCGTCGAAATGTCCAGTTCCGCCCACGTCTCGATGAGTGCGCGGGTGTGTGCCTCGCTGACGCCCCACAGCGGGTAGCCGTGGGAGATGGTCACCTGTCCCTGCATGCCCAGCGCCCTGGTGCGTTCGGCGATGAGGTCGGCGCTGAAGTGCCCCAGCTCGCCGGGTTCGTGCAGGTGGATGTCCACGGGGAGCTGGTACTTTTCGGCCAGCCCAAACACAATGTCCAGATGTTTCACGGGGTCGCGGTCCAGGGAGCAGGGGTCGATGCCTCCGACCACGTCGGCGCCGGCCTTGAGCGCCTCGTCCAGCACCGCCGCCGAGCCCTGTTCACGCAGCAGCCCGGCCTGCGGGAACGCGATGATCTGCACATCCGCACGGTCCTTGTGGGTTTCGCGGGCGGCGGCGACGGCCTCGAAGCGTTCCAGCCCGGCGTCCACATCCACCTGGGCGTAGCTGCGCACCCGGGTGGTGCCGCGTTCGATCATCATCTGCAGCGTCGTTTCGACGCGCTCGCCGATGCTGGTTTCGGCGTTGCGCCAGTTGTTGCGGTCGTTCAGCATCATGCCCCAGACGCCGGGCGCACCCGTATGTTCGCGGAACGGCAGGCCGAGCCGGGTGGAATCCAGGTGCACATGGACGTCGGAGAACGAGGGCAGCAGCAGCCGGCCGCGGCCGTCCACCACGGTGCCGGCTCCGGGCATGGCTGCCTGCGCGGCGCCCGGGTCATGCGGGGTAACGGTGCTGATCAGGCCGTCGGTGACGGTGACGTCGCTGAGGTTTCCGCCCCACGGCCGGACATTGCGGATGATGGAAGAGGGCATGGCGGGGCCTTTCAGCATTGGGGCGACCGTGGTGCAGCCGTGGGGCGGCGTCGCGAAAAGGGGTGTTTATATGGTGCGGCGTGGGTTAGGGGTGGGAGAGGTGACGGCGGCGGGCGGCAAGGAGCAGTTCCAGGACCTCGGGCAGCTCATCGGGGGTGTCGATGCGGAACCCGGCCGCCGTGCTGCCCGGCCCCACCTTGATGCCGAGGTCGCTGGGGAGGAGCGCCGCAAAGGCGTGCTCGTCGGTGACATCGTCGCCGGCGAAGAACGTTGCGGTGGGCCGGGCGAACTCGCGCAGGGCCGCGATGCTCTCGCCCTTGTTGGCCTTGATGGCCGAGATTTCCAGCACCATCTTGCCCGTGCTGAGGTGCAGGTCCGGATTCTCCGCCAGCGACTGCAGGACATGCTCGACGGCGGAGCTTGCGTCGGCTTCCTCGGCCAGCCTGTAGTGCAGCACCACCCCGGCCGGCTTTTGCTCGGCCACCGTTCCGGGGTACCTGTGCGTTGCTTCCGCGACCGCTGCCCGGGCCGCTTCCAGTGCCGCCTGTTGCACCGGGGTGAGTTCCAACGCGGGGGAATCGGGCCCCCACCAGGTTTCCGCACCGTGGCTGCCGACCAACAGTGTCGGTGCCGGAGGGGCGGCGACCGCCCGCAAACTGGCCAATGCGCGCCCGGACACAAGGGCCGTCGTCGTCCGTTCCAAGGTTGCGAAGGCGGCCAGGGCTGCGGCTGAGCGGGGGAGCGGGCGGGCGTCGTCGGCGTGGGAGACGATCGGGGCCATGGTGCCGTCAAAGTCCAACGCCAGCAGCAGGTGCGGCGTCCGGGCAAGGCCCAGGAGGGCCTCTTGCAGCTCGGCGGGCAGGGTCATACCGGCTCGGCCTTTGTGGCCAGGGTGGTGAGAAATTCTTCGCTCCAGCGCTGGACGTCGTGGGTTAGAATTTGCCGGCGCATGGCGCGCATGCGGCGGCTGGCTTCGGCGGGGGAGAGGTGGACGGCGCGCAGGATGGCGGCCTTGAGCCCGTCGATGTCGTGCGGGTTCACGAGGAGGGCGGATTTGAGCTGGTCGGCGGCGCCGGTGAATTCGGAGAGGACCAGGGCGCCGGTGTTCTTGCTGCGGGCGGCGACGTATTCCTTGGCGACGAGGTTCATGCCGTCGCGGAGGGAGGTGACGAGCATGACGTCGGCGGCGAGGTAGAGGGCCACCATTTCCTCCACGGGGTAGCTGTGGTGGAGGTAGCGGACGGCGGTGTGGAGGATGGTGTCGAATTGGCCGTTCATGCGGCCCACCATGCCGTCGACCTCTTCGCGGAGCAGGCGGTAGGATTCCACGCGCTCGCGGCTGGGGCTGGCGACCTGGATCATGGCGGCGTCCTCGACGGTCAGGGCGCCGTCGGTGAGGAGTTCGCCGTAGGCCTTGAGACGGTGGGTGATGCCCTTGGTGTAGTCGAGGCGGTCGACGCCCAGCAGGATGGTTTTGGGGTTGCCCAGGTCTTCGCGGATTTGCTGGGCGCGGGAGATAACGTCGGGGCGGGCCGCGAGTTCCTGGATCTGGGCCACGTCGATGGAGATGGGGAACGGGGCGGCGCGGGAGATGTGGACGACGGTGCCGTCGCCGTCCTTGAGCTGGACCTGGGCGGCCTTGACGCCGGCGCCGACGAAGCGGCGGGGGGAGCGCAGGAAGTTCGCGGAGTCGCTGGGGCGTTGGAAGCCGACGAGGTCGGAGGCGAGGAGGCCGTCGATGATCTCGGCGCGCCAGGGGAGCTGGGCGAAGATCTCCGGGGGAGGGAAGGGGATGTGGTTGAAGAAGCCGATGCTCAGGTCCGGGCGCAGCTCACGCAGGTACTTGGGGACGAGCTGGAGCTGATAATCCTGCACCCACACGGTGGCGTTGGCGGCTGCTGTTTTTGCGGCGGCTTCGGCGAAGCGCATGTTGACGGTGCGGTAGGCGTCCCACCAGGTGCGGTGGAATTCCGGTGGGGCGATGACGTCGTGGTAGAGCGGCCACAGGGTTGAGTTGGAAAAACCCTCGTAATACAGTTCGACCTCGTCGGCGGACAGGGCGACGGGGATGAGCTCCATGTTTTCGTGGTGAAAGGGGGCCAGCTCCTCGTCGGGGGCCCCATGCCAACCCACCCAGGCACCCTCGCGGCTGGCCATGACGGGAGCCAAGGCGGTGACGAGGCCTCCCGGCGAACGCCGCCATCCGTCGTCGGAATCTTCTGTGGAAATCCTGTCCACGGGCAGGCGGTTTGAGACGACAACGAAGTCTGAACCGCCAGGGTGGAGGGCCGGTTTGACGCTTGAATCTTCAGGCACGTGCAACTCCAATGAGTAGGTCTCGAGTTTGTGCCAGCTTAGCTTGCGGGCGAAAATGCCGTCATGTCTCAGGTAATGATCGGTGCGGCACGGCTTTAAGGCGTTCTCCAAGGTTTCTCCCATAAGATGATCTAGAACTCGCCGTTGTACGGCCTTTTTTCATGCCCCAAGACCTGAGGAATTATGAGCTCCAGAAACGAACCACGACCGAGCAAGGCTGAGCGCACGGCTAAGGCCCGCGAGGCGGCGAAGGTAATTCGCGAAGCCCAGCTGAAAAAGGAAAAGCGCAATGCCTGGTTGATCCGTGGCGGTGTTTTGGCGGCGGCGGTGGCGATCATCGTCATCATTGCGCTGGTGGTCATCAACACGCAAAAGGCCAATGAGCCTGTGGCCGAGACCGGCAATGTGCCGGCCAACGCAAACGCCTACGGCGGCGTCACGGTGGGCAAGGACGGTGCGATCATTGCGCCCACCACCACCGAGAAGACCGTGGACGTCAAAACGGTGGTGGCACCCACGGCGGAAGCCACATCCGTTGCGGCGCCTGAGAAGATTGGCATCAAGGCCTCGGCCTCCGGCGAGCCCGCCCAGGTAGTGATTTTCCTGGACTTCATGTGCCCGGCCTGCAACTCATTTGAACAGGCCTACGGCCCCCAACTGGACGGCCTGCGCAATGAGGGCAAGGTCACGGTGGAGTACCGTGCGCTGCCGTTCCTTGACCGCTTCTCCTCCGGCACCAACTACTCCTCACGGTCGGCCGCCGCGGCAGCCTGCGTGGTGGACCAGTCACCTGACAAGTACAAGGCCTTCGTTGACTCCCTCTACGTAAACCAGCCCGCGGAAAACAGCAAGGGCCTGGACAATGCGAAACTGAAGAAGCTGGCCACGGAGGCTGGCGCCGCGGACATCGGCAGCTGTGTTGACGCCAAGACATACCGCCCGTATGTTGCCTACGCGGGGGCGCTCGCAGGCTCGGCCGGTGTCAATGCCACGCCGACAGTCTTTGTTGACGGGCAGCAGTGGATGCCGGAGACGGTGAACCAATTCGGCACCTTCCTGACCACTGTGCTGGACGCGAAGAAGTAACTTCTTTGGTTGCTTGCGGCGTGGCCTGGTTGGGCGCTCGCAGTGCGAATGGGTCCTTATGGAGCACTCGCGTGCGGTCGTGAGGCGTTCGTGTAGTGCACATGAAAACCGGCTCTTTCTGGTGGCTTTGCCACCCGGGGAGCCGGTTTTCTTTTTCCGCAGCGCTTACGGTAGCCTTGTCTAGCGCTTGATTGCGTTTGCCTCCTTAGCTCAGCTGGCCAGAGCACCGCTCTTGTAAAGCGGGGGTCATCGGTTCGAATCCGATAGGGGGCCCAGAAAGCCCGGATTTACAGGGATTTTGGTTGTAGGAATGGCCCCGAAAGGGGCCATTTTCAACTTAACTCATACTTAACTCATACTTTTGGGTCATCCTTTTCATCATTTTCTGTCCGGTCCTCCTCGTCTGGTGGAGCTTGTTGAGACCCGTCTTTTGGTTTGAACGCATCCACCACCGACCTGGTATCGAGGGCCTCGCGAAGTTCCTCAATGTAGTGCTCCTGGGTCATGGACACCTTGGAATGGCCGGCCTGGTAAGCGGCGGCCTCGGGGCCCAAAGCTCTGGCAATGAGAGTGGCGTTGGCCTTTCGGAAGGTTTTCAGTGTCACCCAGGTGTATCCCAATGAGTCCGCGACCTTGCGCCACAGCTTGCCAACGTTGTTGGCGTCGCACACCGTCCCGGTTGACGACGGAAAAACCAGGTTCAGTGGATTCGGGGCACCAGTTTCCTCTTGGCGCTTCCTGCGCTCCCGGAGCTGCTCCACGAGGAAGTCTGGAAGGGTGAGGTGGCGGATGCCGTGCTGGGATTTGGGGTGGTCCTGGATTCGGACACCACCGGTGCTGGTTCGGATGACCGTGGCATTGATGAAGACCGTGGGTGGTTCAGCCTCCAAATCAATGTCATCCCACGTGAGCGCGAAGAGCTCGCCCGGCCGCGCCCCGGTCGCGATAAGGCAATCGGCAATTTCATGTAGTTCTTGGGTGCGTGGCCGTCCAAGGGCCGTCGCTGTTTCCCAGCCGATGAGCTTTTCCCGCAGATCCTGGTATTGCGTGGCATCCAGTGCCTGCGGTTTGGCTGTCTTGCTCCTCGGGATTGAGATGCCGATCACAGGGTTCACGGTGACCGCATCATGACGAAGCGCAACCTTGAACATCCATGACATGACGGCACCGCAACTTCTGGCCGTTGAAGGTCCTGCGTCTTCCACAAGCTTGCGGACGAAATTGTCGATAACGCCTGAGGTGGCCTCACCGACGCGGACTTCGCCAATGGCCGGTGCAATGTACTTCTTGATGCAGTAGGAGTACTTGTCTTTGGTTCGGTCTGCCTTGTCCGACGACTCAAGTTCCACGAGAAACACTGCGATGAGTTCGTTGACCTTGCTTCTTGGGTTCACGAGCCCGTATCGCGGGGTTTTGCGGTCGGCAAACTTTTGTTGAAGGTTTCGGCGGGCTGCTGCGGCTGATGTTCCACGGGCTTCTACGATCCGTACTTTGCCGTCCATGTCTCGGTACTTGGCGCGTGCGTTCCAAGTACCGGCTTTGCTGCGGCTGACATTGATGTTCCCCCACGTGCCAAGCGGCAGTGGTTCCCTGGCCATTTCTGGTTCCTTGCCGTGCGCCGTTATGGGTCAGACCGGAGCACAAGCCAGGCCTCGAAGTCAGCCCGGCTGACCCGCAGGTGCTTGCCGATCCGGTAGGCATGCGGCCCAACTCCGCGTGACCTCCACTGGTAAAAAGTCTGCAGCGGAATCTGCAGTTCGTGGCAGATCTCGGAGGGCGTGAGCCACTCCAGCACAGTTTCTGGTGAAGTAATTTTCGGGAGATCCTGCTTGTACATGATGCACTCCGTAGGTTCTGGTTGCTTGTACCTACTTCATGGTGGTTGCATCGATTTACTACGTAACAGGGTTCGGGAAAGGACATTCATTGAACGGCTAACTCATGAATTCCGACGTAGGGCAGACGGTGACCTCTAGCCTGGGACAAGAAGTCCACAGATTGAAACAAAATAAAAGGCACATAGTGAGACCCTGCAAGACCTTTGCCACCTCGTACCAGAGGCGCAGCCCCCTCAGGCACTAGAAACTGACAAGTCGGAGGCACGAGCAGTGTCCAATCGACAAGCTTGCTGTGCCCTTCGATTCACGTACACGAGTACATTTTCCACTCTACAACTAGTCGAGTTGCTCGTTTCTGTGGATCAGTGGGGATCCGACTCTCTGCTTCAAGCTTCGAGTTAGACCACAGGGTAATCCCGAGGAATAGGCTCTTGACCAAGGTTCCGACCAGAGCCACGGCAACTTCGTCATTCGCTTGCTTCCATGTCGCAGTCAGACTTATCAGGAAGCCCGCCAATGTAGCGACGGCCCAAGACACAGGCGGCGTGTCCAAATTTTCCTCCGCTACCCCGGAGAGCTTGACTTTTTTCTGAGTCATTCAGTGATTGATCTCCGAGAAAAAGGCCAGAAGGCCAACCGACAACGCAAAGTCACCCCCGACGGCCGTCCCGTCAACTACGACAAGGAAGCCTACAAAGGCCGCAACGTCGTTAAGCGCAGCTTAAGTACCATAAAGCAATGGCGACCCCTAACCACCTGCCACGAGAAACTCCTGCTGACCTACCGCTCAGCCGCCGTAATGCACGCCGTCGTCATCTGGGCGCCACGTTAGGAGACAGTCCCTAAGACCGGACGGTCCGGTGCGCCGCATCCTAGATATTCGGGCCTTCATGTAACCTGACCTTCCATGAACGGCGGACGGAGTCGCCGTGAGGCGCGCAGCAGAGGGAGGACACCTTGAGAGCCCCGGGACAGGTTGTTGTCGATGGCAAGAAGCCCTGCAGCGTCTGCAAGCAGGTCCTCGACGTCATCGCCTTCGGGAAGTCCTCCGCCTCGCCCACCGGGCTGGCCCACGCCTGCAAGGCCTGCGTGAAAGCCAAGCGGGACGAGAAGCACGTTTCGGTCCCGCGGACTACCGGCATACTGGTGATCGACGGGAAGAAGCCCTGCCACACCTGCAAGCAGCTGCTGCCGGTCAGCGAGTTCCACAAGAACGCTTCGACGGTGAGTGGTCTCGCGAGCAACTGCAAGGCCTGCGAGGCCAAGAAATTCCAGGACCGCTACGTTCCAGTCCCGCGCACCACGGCCATCCTGATCGTCGACGGAAAGAAGCCCTGCAGCGCCTGTAAGCGGCTGCTGCCGGTCAGCGAATTCCGCAAAGACTCAAACAGCCCCACCGGGCTCAGCTATGCCTGCCGGGAGTGCACCAACGCCGAGACGAGGAAACGCCGGGACGAGGAGAAGGCCAAAGATCCAGCCGCCTTTCTGGCACGGGAGAGGGCCTCACAACAGGCATGGCGGGACGGCGCCACCCCGGAGTTGCGTAAAACCCGGGGACGGCGGCAGCTCTTCAAGACCCGGGGCGTGACCGCAGAATGGTACGAGGAGACCTTGGCCGCGCAAGGAGGCGTCTGCGCCATCTGCCGGCTGCCGGAAAGCAAGCTCAGTAGCGGCGGGGGCCTGAAAATGCTGGCCATCGACCACGACCACACCACGGGGAAGGCACGGGGGCTCATCTGCCAGCAGTGCAACATCGGCATCGGCGCGCTCCAGGACAGCCCGGACCTCATTCGGAGAGCAGTCCGGTACCTTCTCGAACGAAAGTGGGAGTCCGTTGGCGCAGGCTTCGAAAATAGTTGACGGTAAGAAGCAGTGCGGGAAATGCCGGGAGTGGCGCCCGGTTGAGAACTTCTACAAGAACAGCAGGGCTGCCACCGGGCTCGCCAGCGCCTGTAAGGCCTGCACCCTGGTGGTTCACCAGACCGCGCAGTATCACGTGCGCTACCGGGAACGGGACCCTGAGGGGGTGGCGGCCGAGAAGCGCCGCCGGCACATCAAAACGATGTACGGCGTCACGCCCGAATGGTACGACGCCATGCTCGCAACCCAGGGCGGCGTCTGCGCAATATGCGGCCAGCCCGAGGTCGTCATGCGGTACGGGAAGCTCAAGCTGCTGGCCGTGGACCACGACCACGTGACGGGTGTGTCGAGGGGGCTCCTCTGCCAGGGTTGCAACCAGGGCATAGGGCACCTCGGAGAGGACCTCGAACGCATGGAGGCCGCGGCTCGGTACCTCGAAACGCACATGGACGCCGATCCCCAGTGCTGACACGGCGCCACGGCCTGATCGGTGCAGCCGGAACGCCGACCGGGCCACCTCGAGCAGGTCCCCTACCTCGTCTTTGCAGTGTGGGTATTTGAGGCCTCCGGGGCGGGTGGACAACGACGCCTTGATCCGGGCGGCGGACACTTCCCAGGCACGGAACGGCTCGAAGATGACCGGGTTACCGGCACCGGAACCCGGCACGGTGGCTTTCCTCTGCGGAAAATAATGCAGTCTCGTGCGCCTCACCAATGATGTTTCACATGAATGCGAGCAGAACTTGGCATAGTGGCTAGCATGAACGTAATAGTCATCGGCGCGGCATTGAGGATTGTGAAGATGCCCTACAGTTTGGAGAATATGAATGCTTGAGTCGTTGCACCTCGTTGGAGCACCAGCATTCGATCCTATAAGAGGAACCATTGTTGGACCGCTGAAGCCAGTAAATTTCATATTTGGTCCGAACGGTTCCGGTAAGACCACAATCAGTCGGGCCTTTGAGGACCAGTCGCGTTTCTCAGGCACAAAGGCTACATGGAATTCGGCAGGAGTCCCGCTCGGCATCAAAGTTTACAACAGTGACTATGTTTCCAATACCTTGAAGCAGGCCGGAAATCTGCCAGGTGTATTTCTTCTTGGCAAGACCAATGCAGAAATTCAGACAGAAATCGAGAGTCTGACCGGGCCAAAGGGTGCTATAGCATCGGCCAAGGGCCGCGTCAATTTCTTCAATACTTCCCTGGAGGAAAAGAAAGGAGAAATCAAGGCGGTAAGGAAAACACTCAAGGAAGCCGCTTGGACCAAGCGTTCGGAAGTTCCCAGCGAACTTCACGAGATGTTCCGTGGCGTTAGCAACAGCAAAGAAAATTTTCTGTCTAAGCTGATCGACGTCGCCGCCGCGCACGTCGAGGTTAAAGAAGGATTTGAGGAATTGAGGACAGAAGCCGCCGCTGTTCTTACTGATGATGCTACTGAGGCAAGGGAAATTCCCCCCATACCACATGTCTTTTCAGAGAACGATACTCGGCTCGACCTGCTCGCTACTCCGATCGTTGGAAGCGGGGATGTTAATTTGGCACCATTAATTGAGCAACTAGGGAACGCTGATTGGGTTCAACATGGTAGAGACTATTTGGATCAGTCCGAGGCGCACTGCCCTTTCTGCCAACAGAAAATTCAAGACGACCTTGCGGAGAGACTCGACGCATATTTCGATGAGCGATACATTCAGCAGCTAAAACAGCTCAATTTGCTCCAACAGCATGTTCAGACTTGGTGTGACCGGTGGCGCGCCCAAGCCGCAGCTATCCTTAATAGTGAAGAGGCTCAAAGTCACATCAACATCGACAATTTCGGTAGTGCTCAGATGCAACTCGATCAAGCTGTTGAGAAACTAAATGCGGCCATCGAAATGAAGCTGACTTCACCCTCGGCATCAATCACCATTGAATTTCCCAAGGACGTTGTGAATGCAGTGAACGTCATAGTGGCGGAATCCAATGTTTCGATCAAGACTTTCAACTTGCGCCTGAAAAATCGAGCATCTGCTAAAAAGGTTTTGCTGGATCGTTGTTGGGTAGTGTTTGCCCGTAAGCTACTTGCGACTGAGGTAGGACACTTCGAAGGTGCGATGCCGGCACTTGTTAAGGGACAGCTCAGCCTGGAATCGAAGGCAGCGTTCAGTGCAAAAGAATTGGCATCAAAGGAGGCGCGCCTGCGGAAGCTCCAAGAGGAGGTCACGTCTAGCAAGCCGATCATCGAGACAATCAACAGGCTGTTGGATTCAGTCGGATTTCATAGTTTCCGCCTGAAGGAATCTAGTGCAGTAAAAGACGGCTACTCGTTGGTTCGCGACAATGGTGAGGTTGCGGCAAGTACGCTAAGTGAAGGAGAACAGACCTTCATTACGTTCCTGTATTTCGCGCAGTCGCTTCAGGGAACTCCGCAGGTAGACGAAGGGGTGGAAGATCTAGTCGCTGTAATTGATGACCCGATTTCTAGCCTCGATAGCGATGTTCTATACGCAGTCTCAACGCTAGTTCGTCGAATCGTGGCAGACATAGCCACCAGTTCCGGACGTGTTAGTCAACTCATTGTGTTGACCCACAATGCTCACTTCCACAAGGAGATCACTTACAAGGGGCAGGGAGACAAGTCGGGTGGATGGCAATACGGTGTGGTTCGAAAGATCCACGGACGACCGGGTGAGGTTGTGCTTAGTGATATTAATCCGATCCAGACAGCTTATGGAGCGCTGTGGGACGAGGTGAAGCGGGCTTCGAAGGAACCGTCTTCTTCCGGCGTGGGTCTGCAGAACATACTGCGCAGAATCATCGAGACCTACTTCAAGGTGCTTGGAGGCGTCGATAACGCTGCCATCGTTTCCAAGTTTGATGGCGACGACCAAGGTATTTGCCGTGCCTTGTTCTCCTGGGTTAACGCCGGGTCTCACTCGATTTTCGATGACATAGACTACTCGCCGACACCGTCGACAATTGAAGCGAATCTTCGGGTGGTCCGTCGGATCTTCAAGGAGAATGGCCAGGAAGGGCACTACCTCATGATGATGGGAGAGCCTGCCAACGCCAACACTACCGAGACAGGCGCGGAAGAGGCGCACTAAGTATCCGATGTTGATGTCTCAGCCGCCGATCCGTGGCTGTGAAAAGTGTAAAGAGTAGGGTCAAGATTTGTAGGGTGCCGGAAGGATCGTAGACATTAGTGGGCGCATCTCTTGACCGCCAACAGAAGCCCACAGCATTCACACCCCCAGTAGGAAATGGGTGAGCGTCAACCGTCGCCGGACCAATCTCAGCACGGGCTGCATTGGTCGAGGAAGATCCCGTGCGGCGGGCCGCTATTCCGTAGTAGCCGAGGCTGCTGAGAAGAGACCTGCTCCCTCGCGTAGTCCGTGGATGAATCCAGCGACCGCTGCTCGTTCCCGGGCAGGCATCGCTTCGACGGAAGAAAGAATCCAGGCGATGTCCGGTGAGATGGTATCGGCTTTGGGCCGGGTGGTCGTGTCGTTCGGACTAGGTCGAGTAATGGGTTCCGGGCATGTAAAGGTAGTTATCAGCTCGGGAGAATCCAGCGAGTTACTTTCCGCTTGACCTCCTCTCCGCAGCTCGAACATGACAGTCGCAAGACGTCCTTCAATGGGGTCGCGAAGACCGATCTCCGGTTTGTGGCTAATAATCCAAGTGTCGCCGAGGAGGCGTCGAAGTACGCCACAAATCGAATCGGCGAGCACAAACAACCTTAGCGATGGGGCATAGAAATCGTCGTTCGGAGTCCATTTCTTTTTAGCCTCGAGCTCTGTGTGGATGTGGTCAACTTCGACCTGGGGACTTGCCGAGGCCTCACGCCACCATCGTTGGATACGGCGCTCGTCCGTCCAATCGTCGATTTCAAGCATGCCCTGCATGGCCCACCAGAGCTCGAGTAGATCATCATCATCGAGTTCCAATGCGTCGGCGTAGGCCCGGACCATCGTCTCAGTCTTGGGTGGGCGATTACCGCTTTCTGCCATTGAGACAGCGGCTATGGACAGCTTGGGCTTGAAAAAAGCGGCGACGTCGCCTTGGTTCTTCGAAGCACTCTTGCGCACTGCCTGTAGCACGCGGCCGAAAGCAATGGCGGAACTCGACCCAGATTTCACTTCACAAACTCCTCGTTAACTGTGTAGTGTATATTTCACAACACTAGGAACGAGTTAAACGTATCACGTAGCGTTCGCCCGATCCAAGCGTCCGACGTAGTCCTCCGCCCAGAAATGAAGGAACCTAAAATGAAACGCCAATTCTCATTCGATCCCGATACGCTGTCGCATCTTGCAGACAACATCGTGCTTTTTTTTAACGATGCGCGGCGGATTGTTGCGGCGGCCAAAGGGTTCGCCACTGAAATTAGGGACATCTGCTATGTCGTATCGCCGCCGCTCGAGTGATTAACATCGAGGTAAGGCGAGGCTGTCCCGGACCTATTTGAGTGTCAACGAAACCTTGGCATTCCTGAATCGACGAGGCGATGGCCATTGTTTTCGCTAAAGGGCCGCTCGCTGCATTTTGAAATCCGGGCGTGATCATCTACCTCTGCTGAAATTCTCGGCGTGGTTCGACAGCCACTCTTCGAATTCGGCGCGATCGATTCTGAGTAGCTTGCCGAATCGGTAGGCGGGCGGTGCTACGTGCCTGGCGCGCCACTGGTAGAAGGTCTGCTTCGGGATTCGCAATTCGTCGCACACCTCTTGCGGTGACAGCCAACGGCCGGTATCGCGTGGCGTCGTGGATTCGGGAGCGCGGTCTACGGTCATGGCGAGTTCTCCTTTGATTTTCCCGACTCGGTGAAGTGTCGAGATGGCTTGAAATCAGCTTTGGTTGTTCATGGGAAACCGCCTGACCTACGACGTGGTCGTCTCGCTCTACTCGTCCGCGGCTCCCATCTCCTGCGCTGCGACGGCCAGTGCGTCTTGCAACTGCTGAATCTCCACGGTGAAGCAGATGGCCGGCCCTCCTGATTCAGGAAGGGAGTGGCTGACGAGCCGAAGTCGCTGTAGCTCCCACAACTGGCGGCGAACGAGACTGGGCCGGACCGTCAATGCCCGGCTGATACCTTGCACATCAATCGGGCAGCTGACACTCAAAAGGCGCAACATCCTCGTGTTGGCCGGCGTAAACAGCAGTCTCGACATGTCGGTAATCATCCTCTGCCACCTCCCTCGGCAAGTGGGATTTGTTGTACATGTCCAAAAGGAATTTTACGCCCTGAAGTGCCCACGTCGGAAGGGGGCCGGGTAACCATTAACAAGCAAATGGATTCCCGCACCTCTTGGGTACGGGACCGAGGGCGAGTAGAGGGTGCGCAATATGTTCGAACATCCGCAAATAATTGTCTTTCGCCAGGCTGCAGACCTGCTCAGGGATGAGCGGTACTGGGCCCGCAACGCAGATGAAGAATTGGAGTTTCTGCGGACGTTCATGCCCTTGCTGAGGGAAGTTGCATACCATTTGGATGCGATGCAAGCACTGGATCCTGCAGGTCTTGCAGCCTACGAACATGCTGCAGCGCCGAATGCATGTATTGGCCATGGGTGTGCTGAATTGCTGCTCATGACGGCACTGGACAGCGCAATCGACCGATTCCTTGCGACGGGCACGACCGCGCGAAATACTGGTGTCAGGCGAATCGTGCCTGACGGAAGGATTACGCCGTCCGAGATCTGACGAGCAGGAGCAAGACATGACGGATGATCTTGGTGACTCGGACGTCACGCCATCGGCCCAGTTCATTCTCGCTCGCCGGCTGAATCTCTTGCTTGACGTTGTCATAGCCGAGCGGGGAACACCCCTGACTTTTCTGGAGCTGCAACAGAAGTTGGCTGATCGAGGTGTGAAGCTTTCCAGAGCTCGCTGGTCGTATATGAAGGATGGAACTGACCGTCTGGTTTCAGACCCAAAACTCCTGACCGCCATCAGCGAAGTTTTCGGCGTCGACCCCGCCTACCTGATCGGCGATGAGGAATCGGGGCTCCCGGAACAAATTGACTCGCGGCTTGAATTCCTAAAAGCGTTGAGAGCTGCCAAAGTGAAGTCGTTCGCCGCACGGGCGCTCGGGGAAGTGTCGCCTGAAACCCTGCGCGCCATCACCGAGTTCCTGAACAACGATATCCGTCTGCACCAAGGTGAGTCAGACGCTACTGATCCAGAAGATAGCGGCGATGGGCAGCCATTAGCTCCCTAATTCGGGCCTTATTCGTTGAATATCTGGGGGCGCGTCCGTGCCTTTGGCCAGGTTCACGGTCGGCAGTGATGACGCCGGTTTCCTCCAAGATGATGAGGTGCTTGGCAACGCTTGGAGCCTCCGAGCTGACTGCCGCAACTATGTCTCCACGGGTGGCCGGTGAATGGTGGGCTAAATAGCGCAAGATCTCATTGCGAGCCCTGTTGCCAAAGGTGGCAACAGCCGCCTCGATCTCAGGGGACCAATCGGCGTCGGCTGGTTGCGTAATGTGCGGCATGACACCATTCTGCCCCAAAGATATCCACAAGTGAACACGAACATCTTGACAATAATTAAGCTCGCCATAACACTGGAGAGATAACAAAAAGCCGAGGCGGCCGCCAGATGTTCATGGTGCTGCTTCTGATCTGGGAGACCAGGTCGCTTTCGCATCCGCCTCAGTGCGAGCTGCAGAAAGTACCACCAACGGCGCCAATCTCGACGCCGCTCGTCGACAATCATCACCCGCTCAAGAATGGTGAAGATGATGGGCATCAAGTCCAGAGAATCACAGCCGCAAGACCGGAACATCAGCATTGACGTCGCACTGGAACGGCCCCCGGTTCCAGACATCCCCATTGACCAACTCATGATGGCTGTTGAGAAAGTCCGGCCCTTTGTCCGCTCACGTCTGCTGCGCATCGGACACGTCGACGACGTCGATGATGTCATGCAAGATGTACGCGTCGCCGCCTGGGAAGGTCTGGTCAAACAGCGCTACCGTCAATTGCCGGGCATCACGTTTGGGGCTTGGGTTCAGGGGATCGCCGTGCATCTGTGCGCCGACCACATTCGTCGCACTCTCGCCCATCCGTGGATGTCCCTGAATGCTGATCTCGAGGTTTCACCCGCAGCTCCAGTTGACTTTGCAGCGACGGAAAGTGGGGAACGGGTTGCCGAGCATGAATGGGCGGTCGAGGCGCTGACCGCTGTGCGTGAACATGTGACGGCTGAAACATGGGAATTGGCGGTGGAGTGCCTGACCCTGCCGAGCGAACGTCATCCTGGTCACAAAGCGGGATGGGAGGAACGGAAGGGCTGGCAGGCAGTCACAGTTCTCCGCCAGACAGCCGCGACCGTCCGTGCGGCGATGGATGTGGAGCCAGTAACACTGTCAAGTACGGCCGCAATAATTGCCACTGCCGTGTGCTGTTTGCCGACTTTCCTGCTGCAAGTTGTCGCCGAACGTTTCGTCTTGACCGGGGTGCGCGGCGCTGACAGGGCAGCCAAGGTTTCCGAGCTCTCGGAGGAGACGGGCCTCAGGAAAAGCTACATCGAGGGTCGCAT
The DNA here is from genome assembly GCF_000785535.1 of Arthrobacter sp. PAMC 25486. NCBI lineage: Bacteria > Bacillati > Actinomycetota > Actinomycetes > Micrococcales > Micrococcaceae > Arthrobacter > Arthrobacter sp. PAMC 25486. Next base: position 3,489,192 of record NZ_CP007595.1, read on the forward strand.
CACCCACGCACGCCGGTTGTACGGCGCCGCCCTTGACGTGCTGGAACACGCTGCGGCCAAACAGCCCGCATCTCAACCAATGGATCCCAACAGGTTGGTTCCGGCTGGCACTCAGCACATGTCGTAATTCCGCTCCGCAACCATGAACACGGTGAGAGGGGTGTCCCATGTCCCAAATTGCCAGAACAGTCCGACGGTTGGCCCGACGCCGCAAGTTGGTCGTAGTCGTCGCCGTAATGGCTGCGTTGATCGCTGCTACCGCACTCGTCTTCGCAACCAAGCCGGCGGCGCCCGACTCGTCGGCGGCACCGCCGCCAGTCACAACTGTGGCGACGGCGCCCGCAACCCTGGGTCCCGCCGTCGTTCATCCGAAGCGGGAGTCAGAACCGGTCCTGGCGCCCGATGAGCCCAACACGGCGAATTACAAAACACTGGCCAAGGCCGCTGCGGAGATGATTTACACATGGGACGCCAGGAACTCCACGTTCTCGATGGTCTATGAGCGGGTGCGGTCATGGTGGGATGTGTTGCCTGACGGGTCCAACCCGTTGACTGTTCTTGCCCAGGAATTTCAGGCCACCGGGGTGACGGCGGCGTCGTTCGCCTCCCTGTCGGGCATGCACGCTTACCGTACGGCGGCCGTCGCCAGTTCGGCTTGCGATGACCAGCTGGCGCAGGTGAAGGCTCAACCTGCCCCGTGGGTGGGGCTGCACATCTGCACGTTCACGGTGAAGGTGACGGAGCACCAAGCTGCCGGCGCCAATTCCTACAGTGCGCCGGTGAGCGTCATGGTCAATTGCCCGCCAGCCGCCAATGCGCCGGCTGACCGGTGTGTGATGGTGGGGTTCTATGCCTCGCCCGATCGAATCGTGTACTGATGCCTGTCCCGGCAGTGCTGCTTGCCGTGGCCAAGCGCCGTGTCTTGCTGCGGATCGTTACTACCGTGGTTGGCGTCATGGTTCCCGTGCTGATCATGGCCATGTGTGGGGGATTGGCGCTGGTGGCCTCGGCCAACCAGGAGAGTACGACGGCGTGCCTCAGCAATGCTTCGACCGTTGCGAACACTGGGGACGAGCCGACAGCGGGCTCCGGATTGTCGATTCCTTCTGCCATTGGAACCCCGATTGTGCTGACTGCCGCGCAGGTCAAAGTTGCCCGGGCCTTCATTGGGGTGGGCAAACAGCTGTCCATTTCGGATATCGGGCTGCAGATTGCCATTATGGTGGGGCTGCAGGAATCGGGGCTCCGGGTTCTGGCCAACAGTTCCGTGCTCGCATCGATGACGTTTGCCCACGACGGAGTCGGCTCGGACCACGATTCCGTAGGCTCCGCCCAACAGCGACCGTCTGCTGGCTGGGGGAGTGTGGCGGATCTGATGAGCCCCGTTTATGACGCTCAGGCGTTCTTTGGTGGCACAAGTGGACCAAATCACGGTTCGCCCCGCGGACTGCTGGATATTCCCGGGTGGAAATCGATGCCTAAGGGTGAGGCAGCGCAGGCTGTCCAGGTATCGGCTTTCCCGGAGTTATACGCCCAGTGGGAGGGTAAAGCTTCGTCGATCGTGGCAGCGCTCAAATCGGGTGCCGCCGTGGCGGCATGTTCCGGCGACACTGGTGCCACAGATACACCAGACTTGCCTGCCAATCTAAGCCAGCTGAGGCGCGACATCATTCACTACGCGCAGGAAGGCGTTGGCGGCACCTACGTTTGGGGCGGGACAGCCTTCAAAGCGTGGGACTGCTCAGGCTACGTCCAGTGGATCTACGCACAGATCGGGATTCAGCTGCCACGGACCGAGCAATGGCTGGCAGGCAAGCCGACGTCCACGCCGCAACCTGGCGACCTCGTCGTGCAAAACCCCGACGGCCCCAACCACTGGGGGCACGTCGGGATCTACGCAGGAAACGGCATGATGTACAGCGCGCTGAACCCGACAGCGGGAACACTGCTGCACCCGGTCGTGTGGAATCCTGGGGCGAAGTACTTCGTCCTGACCGGAGTGCCAACATAGCAGTATGCTGCAATCGGTGCACTCCGCTGGCGGGTTAGCGACACGTCCTAGGCCTGGGCAGACTGCGGATCATTGGGTGACGTTGCGGGAGAGTGATTGATAGATACCGGTGTGGTCAAGCTGGCCGTTTCCTTCTTTGACCATGTCGTTGAACAACGAGGCAGTCGCATTTGTGACTGGAAGATTCAACCCCTGATAATTGGCTGCGTCGATGATGAAACGAAGGTCTTTGAGCTGGTTGCTGGCACTTCCGCCTCCAGAGAAGTCTTCGCTAATCCATCGATGGCCCTTTTGCCGGAGAACTTGTGAATCGGCCAGCCCGCCGCGGAGCAGTTCTTGCATGACGGCTAGGTCCAGTCCGCTGGCGCGCGCGAGCAGCATTGCTTCCGATACGGCGGTGATAGTGGCGGCAACGACGATTTGGTTGCAGGCTTTGGCTAATGCACCGGAACCGCTTGGGCCCATATATCGGACGGTGGTTCCCATCAGTTCAAAGATCGGCCACAGTGACAGAGCCGTTGATTCTTCACCGCCCACCATGATGCTGAGAGAACCATTTTCGGCGCCAGCGATTCCTCCGCTGACTGGAGCATCAAGCACCCGCACTCCGTGCTCGCGGAGCATTCGCTCAGCAAATATCCCCACGGCGGTTGGTGAGACGGTTCCATGGACCACCAAGACCGGATTGGCGACGCCTCGAGCTTTCCACCCGGCAAGTAGTCCTTCAGGACCGGAAACCAGGTCTTCGACGTGGCGAAGGTCGGGAAGGACCGTCAGAACAATTTCGCGGGCGGCTTCGCTGGGGGAGGTAGCAGGCGTCGCCCCCAGCGATTGTAGTTCCATGGCCTTGCTGGGCGTCCGGTTCCACACAACAATGCCCGGATGTTGGATCAGCAGCCGCTTTGCCATGGGCATGCCCATGGGGCCCAGCCCAAGGACGGTAATCGAATCTGATGTCGGCAGTGTCATTGGTTGTTTCCTGTCGCCCGAGGCGAGACTCGGAATATGGAGGGCTGCAAGGCAGTGCAAGGCACATGCTCCAGCCAATTAGTTAACTAAAGTTAATCGGTTACACTTTTCTATCACAGTCCTTGTGTGGTGTAAATGACACCCCTCCGCCGAATGGTTTGCGTCTTAAAGATCTGCGTTCCCGGCAGACCAGCGGACCAGGGCTGTGTGCGGTTTCAGCAACCCGGCGCAGAGGCCGGGTTCAACAGAAAAGGAAATAACATGGCATCAACAATTGTGGTGACAGCAGAATTCACGCCAGCGCCCGGCCGTCTTCTGGACCTCAAGGACGCGCTAGTGGCCGCCATCCCGGCCGTGCATGCGGAAGAGGGCTGCCTCTTGTACGCCATTCACGATGCCCCTGACGGGCGGATCGTGATGATTGAAAAATGGGCGTCTGTCGAGCTGCTCGACCAGCATGCGGGAGGGGAGGCTGTGGCCAGTCTTGATGCTTCCATCGAAGGTCTGATTGCCGTCCCGGTTCGTGTGGAGCGCATGACGGCGATCGCTGCCGGCACGTCTGCCCAAGGGCGGCTCTAGGGATTCAGTCCATGGCCGCGGGGCCACCGTCAAGTCTGATGGTCCCGCGAAAAATGGATCCTCAGTATTGTTTGGGGTGCGTCACGCTGGAGCGTTCAACGAGTTCTGCCTGTACCTTGACCAGCGTTGGCGTCGAAGACGATTTTCCAGTTGCGTTGGCCAGTGCCAGCTGAACTGAATGGCTGGAAAGCCTGTCGATGGGCTGCTGGATAATCGTCAACGGGGACTCCATTAATTCCGTCCATGGAGAATCCTCAAACACGATCAGTGACAGATCCGAAGGCACCGAGATTCCTGAGTGAATGATCCGCTGCAGGACATTTGTCACCTGCGCAGTGTTCGCCACCACCAGAGCGGTGGGTGGTCGTTCCAGGTTCAGCAGTGCCGTTGCTGCGTCACCGCCGCCAGTGCCCCTGAATGAGGCCGTTCTGATCAGTTGTTCGTCAACGGTTATGCCCGATTCCTTCAACGCCTGGCGATACCCGGCAATCCTGTCACGACCAGTGGTGGTCGTGGCCGGACCGGAGATGATGGCCACCCTGCTGTGGCCGTGGGCTACGAGATTTGCCGTGGCGGCGTGGGCCGATGTGAAGTTGTCAATGCTCACGACATCGACATTGGGCAGCTCGGGAATGGACCTGTCAACAAACACGACGCCGGTGCCCATCTCGCGCAGTTTGGCCCACATTTCCAGGTTTCCACCAGACGGAGTGGCAATGATGCCGCTGACCCGGCGTTCGATCAGGGTTGCCAGCCGCTCCGCCTCCAGCCTGTCATCCTCCTGTGTTGTCATGAGCAGGACCTGGATGCCGCGGGCGTGCGCTTCCTGCACCACCCGGTCGGCAAGGCGCGCGAAAAACGGGTTGGAGACATCGGCGAGGAGGAGCCCCAGTGTTGTTGGTGGCCCATATTTCAGTTCCCTGGCCGCTGCGCGTGGGTGGTAGCCAAGCTTCTCCATGATGCCGGAAACCCTGTCGCGGGTGGCCGGAGCCACGGGCCCCGAGCCGGGGTTTAGCACCCGCGATACGACGGCGACGGACACTCCCGCCGCACTCGCCACATCTCGAATGGTTGGCTGCTTCTGCATGTACTCTCCTCATACGAATTCCTGCGATTACCCCAACACGCCCATGAGTATGTTTTCACCCTAGGGTATTGACCTTGCCCATCAACTGTGAAATAACAGTGTAACCGGTTCCATTTAGTTTACTTCGGTTTGGCATCAACAGGTGCAGCACCCGGAAACCAAGCGGCACACCCCAGCCGCCTACACGGAACGTAACGTTTTCTCTCCAGCCCTGCAGTTCCTCCACACTTGGACGGACCCTTGCACTGCTGGTCACCCACATCCTTTGAAAGGCAGCCATGAATCTGCACAAGCTCCTCACCGAACGCGAAGCACAAGACAACCCCATCCGCGTAGGACTGATCGGTGCCGGCCGTTACGGCACCATGTACCTGGCCCAGGCCCGCAACATTCCGGGTATCCATGTTGTTGCCATCGCAGACATCAACACCGAACGGGCCAAAGGCGCCCTGAAGCTTGTTGACTGGCCGGAATCGGCATTCGCCGAAGACATCGCTGGAGCCTTGGCAACACGGTCCACCACCATTTTGGGGGATGCCGCGGAGCTCTTCGAGGCAGATCTTGACGTGATCGTGGAAGCCACCGGAAACCCGATCATCGGCATCAACCACGCATTGCGGGCCATCGAAAGCAAAAAGCACATCATCATGGTGACCGTCGAGGCCGACGCCCTGGCCGGCCCCGCCCTGGCCAAGCGCGCCGAGGCGGCCGGCGTCGTCTACTCGCTGGCCTACGGCGACCAGCCAGCCCTGATCTGGGAATTGGTCGACTGGGCACGCACCTCAGGGTTTGATGTTGTTTGCGCCGGCAAGGGAGCCAAGTACCTCTCCCATTACCACCAGATGAACCCGGACAACGTATGGGAAAACTGGGAGTTCTCCAAGGAACTCACAGAATCCGGCCAGCTCAATCCCTACATGCACACCTCATTCCGTGACGGCACCAAGGCGGCCATTGAAATGGCGGCAGTTGCCAATGCTGCCGGTCTGCGCCCGTCCGACGAGGGCCTGACGTTCACCCCCGGTGACGTCGAGCAGATCGCCACCATCTGCCGCCCGGCCGAGGACGGTGGAGTGCTGAGCAACGCAGGCAGCGTGGACGTCATGTCTAGCGTGACCCGCGACGGCGACTGGATCCCCCACAACACCCAGGAGGGCGTCTTCGTTGTCGTCAAGGCAACTAACGACTACGTCTCCGGCTGCTTCCAGGAATACCCCTGGCACCCGGACCCCTCAGGCCAGTACGCGGCCCTCTATCGTCCGTACCACTACGTCGGACTGGAACTTAACGTATCCATTACCAATGCAGTGCTGCGTGGCGTGGCCACCGGCGCCCCTGAAGGCTTCTACGCCGACGTTGTTGCCTGCGCCAAGAAGAGCTTGAAGGCTGGAGAAATTCTCGACGGCGAGGGCGGCTTCACCGTTTGGGGCAAGCTCATCTCGGCCGAGAAGTCTGTCCGCGACGGCGCCCTGCCCGTGGCCATGGCCCACCACGTCAAGCTGCTCAACGACATCCCCGAGGGCGGCATCGTGCGGTGGGAGGACGTAGTCATCGACGAATCCTTGAACGAGGCCATCCAGCTCCGCCGCGAGACGGAGGCGCTCGCCCTCGACACGGTACCGGCGTCATGATTAGCAGACGCGCATTGTTGGGTGCCGCCGCCTCCAGCCTGGCGCTGGCAGGGTGCAGCAGCGGCCCGAAAATTGACCCCAACCGTCCTGCCTCTGCCGGAGGAAACCTAAAGTTCGGGAGCTGGCAGTGGCTCGAGCCCGGCCGCGGCGAAGCGATGTGGAAAGCCGCCCAGGCCTACCAAAAGGCAAACCCCTCCGGGGTCCTTGCACAGAGCACGACGCCGTTTCTCTCCTACGCCGACAAACTCAACACCGAGATTGGCGGCAAGCAAGGGCCAGACCTGTTCGTGGTCCAAGATGTGAACTTCTACCCGCTGGCCGATGCTGGCATCCTGGCACCGCTCACGAGCGTGGTGAGCGGGCACACGGGGAATCCCTTCAACCACACCGTTGAGTCCGGCGTCGTGAATGGGGCCCAGTACGGCATCACCTGGGAACGGTTGAACTGGAACTTTTTCTGGAACAAGAACATCCTCAAAACTGCCGGCGTCACCCCTCCCGAAAACGTCACCGAGCTGATCACGGCATCCGAGCAGATTCGCCAGGCAACGGGACTGGACGGTTTTGGAGTCAGGCATCAGATGACCGAGTTCGATTCGTGGTTCATGGACTTTGACGTATGGACCTACGGATTCGGAGGCGCCTGGTCGGACGGTTCCCAGCCCACCATTGACTCGGCAGAAAACATTGCCGGCGTTGAGGCTTTTGGGGATGTCTACCGTTCCGGCGCCATGCCGATCGGAGACGACGCGTCGACCATGCGCACCAAGTTTCGTGAGGGGCGCCTGGGCATGATGATCGACGTCTCTTCCACGGTTGCCGGCATTTTGAGGGCTTCCGATGTCATGAAATCCGAAGACATCGGGTTCGCAGACCGGATTCCCCTGCCCAAGCCCTCCGCGCACCAGGAGATCATCCTGGCCGTCAATGGCTACGGAAAGAACAAGAACCTGGCCGTGGACTTTGTTGGGTGGATTGGTTCTGACACAGGCCAGCAGGCCCTGCGGGACGCCATGGGGCCCTCGACCTTGGCCACCGACGTGCCATTTTCCGCGGAGTACGACCAAGCCAACCCGTGGGCCAAGTCGTTCATTGATTTGGCTTCCGAGTCACGCAGCCCTCTCATCAGGGGCTACGAGGCTCAGACCAAATCCATCATGCGTGAAGTCATGACACAGGTGGAACGGTATCTCGTCGATGGCGGCAGCGCCGCGAAGGCTCTCTCGACGGCCCAGACACAAGTAACTCAGCTGTTGGGCTGAGCCAAGCAAAGGTAAAGGATCAGGGCAATGACGCTCAGAACTGCAGTCTCCCCGCCACGGGCGCGGGAGAGCCAACTCCAGGACGCACCGTCCAAACACTACAAATGGCGGAAGATCGCGCCGTTCATCTACATCGGACCAGCTGTGGCCTATCTCCTGGTCTTCATGGTCATCCCCGTCGTCCAGGGCATCCAGCTCAGCTTCACCAAGACACCGCTGGTCAAGCCCGACGGCGGCACGGCAGTGGGGCTCGACAACTACACCCGCCTGCTCAGCAGCTCCCACTTTTACAACTCACTGTGGGCAACGATTGTGTACACGGCGGCCACCGTCATCTTTGCAGTGCTGATTGGTGTCGGGGCGGCTCTTCTGCTCAACCGCGCATTCAAGGGCCGGACCATCGCCCGGGCCATCATCACCTTCCCTTGGGCTGTACCGACAGTGGCCACGGCCCTGATCTTCAGCTGGATCTTCAACCGCTCGGACGGCGTGCTCAACCAGGTCGTCGGAGTCTTTGGGATTGGTCAGCAGGGGTGGCTCGTTGACCCTAAATACGGAATGGCCGCCGTCGTGCTTGCCTCCGTGTGGAAGGTCATGCCGCTGGTGATGCTGGTGGTCCTGGCATCCCTGCAGTCAGTTCCGGGCGAACTGTATGAGGCGACCCGGGTTGATGGGGCCAGCGCCTTCGATGCCTTCAAGGCTGTCACGTGGCCGCATATCGCTCCGACGGTCCGTGTTGTTGCACTGCTGATGACCATTTGGTCTATCCGCCGCTTTGAGATCATCTACCTGCTGACCGGTGGTGGGCCGGTGGACAGCACTAACACGCTAGTGGTCAACGTGTACCGCCAGGCCTTCAGCAACCAGGAATTGGGCCGCGCCGCGGCCATCGGAACGCTCGGCTTGGTCCTGTCCCTGCTGATCACTGTTCTGTACTTCATGTTGGAGCGGCGCAGTGCCGCAAAGGAGGCCTAAGCAATGAGCATCAAGGAAATCTTGCCTGCCGGCGAGTTGGAAAATGCCCCTCACAGCCGACGGTTGAAGGCACCCGGCAAGCGCAGCATCAGCAAGCCCCTGCGGATTGCACTGCTCGTCGCCCTTGTCGTATTCTCAGGCTTCCCACTCTTCTGGATGCTGAACACTGCACTGAGCACGGACTCCGAACTGTATGGCCAAGCTCAGAGTTGGTGGCCGCACTGGGAGCGACTGGTCAACTTTGGGGAACTTCTGGGCGGTGTGCCGATCATGAAATGGCTGGCCAACTCGCTGGTCATTGCCACCGGAACCACCGTGCTGTCCCTCATTTTTGCGGTGCTTGCAGGCTATGCACTGTCGCGGTTCAAGTTCCATGGCAAGGGCGTGGCCGGATTCCTGCTCTTTGCCACGCAAATGCTGCCCGAAGCCCTGCTTGTTGTGCCGATCTACTCGTTGTTTGCCTCCATGGGCCTCCTGAACGGCATGGGCGGGCTGGTGCTCGCCAACGTGGCCTTCACCATGCCCGTCAGCGTGTGGATCATCAAGGGGGCCATCGACTCCATTCCCTACGAGATTGAGGAAGCGGCCGCAGTGGATGGCTGCCCGAAGTTCACCGTGCTCTCCATGGTGCTGACCCCGCTGATCCTGCCCAGCATTGCTGCTGCGGCCGTGATCAACTTCTTCGACGGCTGGAATGAATTCCTCTTTGCCAAGACCTTCATTGCCGAACGGGACCTCTGGCCGGCATCCGTGGGGCTTTCGTCTTTCATCGGCCAGTATCTGACGTCACTGAATTCGGTGATGGCCGCGGCACTGCTCTTCACCCTGCCGGCCTTGGTGTTCTTCCTCCTCGTCCAGCGCCACATCGTCTCAGGCCTCACGGCCGGTTCAGTTAAGGGTTGATCATGACAACGCTTTCACTACGGAATATCAGCAAGAAATTCGGCGACACCGAGGTCATCAATGACTTCAATGCCGACATTGACGCCGGCGAGTTCCTGGTCCTGCTCGGTGCTTCTGGTTCAGGGAAGTCAACACTGCTGCGCATCATTGCCGGGCTGACGGAGGCCACCTCTGGCGACGTCGTCTTCGACAACCTGCGCGTGAACCGGCAGAGCCCCCGGGAACGGGACATCGCCTTTGTCTTCCAGTCATATGCGCTGTACCCGCACCTGAACGTGAAGGAAAACATCGGGTTCCCGCTTGTGTTGGACAAGTTCAAGGCATGGCACCACATTCCCGGCATCAACATGCTGGCCCGGCGCATCTTTGCCAAATCGAGAGACGTCGTGGAGAAAGTGGACAGCGTCGCGACCATGCTAGGGCTTGACGACTACGCCAAACGCAAGCCTGGCGGGCTCTCCGGAGGGCAGCGCCAACGCGTTGCCCTCGCCAGGGCCCTCGTGCGGGACCCCTCCATGTTCCTGCTGGATGAGCCGCTGTCCAATCTGGACGCCAAGTTGCGGACGGAACTGCGCACTGAAATCGTCAGGCTGCATGAACTCACGGGCAAAACATTTGTCTATGTCACCCACGACCAGGTGGAGGCCATGACCATGGCAACCCAGGTTGCCATTTTGCACAATGGTGTTGTCCAGCAGCACGCAACACCGCAGGAAATCTTCGAGCATCCGGCCAACACTTATGTGGCCCGCTTCATTGGAAGCCCGCCGATGAACCTGATGAAGGCAACTGTGACTGACGGTATGCTGCGCGTTGGCAAGGTCCAGTTTGCAGCCCCCGCGTGGCTGGCAGACGGCAAGGTAACGTTTGGCCTGCGACCGGAGCATATGACGATCTCATCCGACGGCGTCGGACCGGGGCTGCCCGGCAAAGTGCGCAGGATCGAGGATCTGGGTGCGGACACCTTGATTGGCGTATTGCCGGACCCCGATTTGGACCTGGACGCCTGGGACCTGAACCAGGATGAGCTGATCTGGGTGCGGCAGGACCACCAAACCCGCCTGATGATGGGTGATTCATGCCTGGTGTCGCTCAATCCGGACTTTGCCAGCTACTTCGACAAGGAAACAGGACACAATTTGGCCATGGTCAAAGAGTTGGTCTGAAGGGCTGATTCCTAGCGCACGAAGCGTGGCAGGCAACCCTGCATCTTGCCGGAGGAAGTGGTCCGGGGCCGGATCAGCAAGGACTCGAAAGAGCCATGCTGATCCGGCCCTGTTTTGTCGGGGCCGCATTTCCTGCACCAAGCGCGAAAAGAATCCAGTCTGGCGAGGCCATCGCGTCGTGCGAAGTTGTGATTGGAGCGCCTGCAGCGGCATTGGGGCACTTCAATTGGCACAATCCCGCCGTCACACACGTCGTTTAGCTCTCCACGCACCATGAACATCGTGAACCCTTCCTTCAGACGATGGGAGGTAACGATAGGAGTGCATGATGTTCCTGGCAGCGCCGGTGGATCCCGGCATCACACCCAACACAACTTTCCCGTTCCTTGAGTCGCTGAAGGAGATTGGCGGCGGCATCCTTGTCGGTGCCTTCATCATCATCGCGATCGTTGCCATTCTCGGTGCAGCGATGCTGCTGGCCGGCAAGTTGAGCCAGTCATCCCGGCTGGCCTCCGGCGGAGGCATGATCTTGCTCTGGACCGGACCGGTGGCCGCCATCCTCGGCGGCATCAACGGCTACATTCTCTGGTCGCAGACCGCGTTTCATCTCGGCTTTTAGGCACGCACCATGCTGCCCATGATCGAATGCCAAGCCAATGGGTGGTGGCCACCAGGGTGCGGACTCATCTCCCAAACCCAGGACGCCGCTACCCAAACCATCACGAACATGTTCGCGGGCATTCTGGAGAGCATGGCGTCATGGATGTGGTCGTTCATCTCAGGGGCATTTGGTGTCTCCGACCTTGGACCGTCTGACTGGACAGCCGTGAGCGGCATGACCAACTGGTGGATCGTGGTCATGATGACGCCGCTCGTGGTGGCCATGATCCTGCAGCTCCTGGGCGGAATGATCAGCCAGCAACCCCGCCGCATCGGACGGGCCGTCATCGCTGGCGGAATCGCCGTGCCAGTGGTCATCGGCGCTGTGGGTCTCATGCAGAAGCTCACTCAATTCACGGACTCGGCATCCACCGCAGTTCTTCAGACCCTGGGCTCAGATCCCTATGTCGTGTTCATGCGTCTTTTCGGATTCACTCGGGCACCGGCTGGTAGCGGGCGAGAATGGGACCTTATTTCAATGGTTACCCCAGGATCAGTTGGTGCAGGAGGCCCGTTGATCGTCACTGTCGCCGCCGTGGCGCTGGTCTGGGTTCTTGCGTTCGTCCTCATGTGCTCGATGATCTTCCGCTCCTTCGCGCTCTTGGTCCTCGCCGCGACAGCACCTGTCGCCATCATGCTCATGCCGTGGGAACACACAAAATCGTGGACTCGCCGCTGGTGTGAAACAGTCGTGGCGTTGTTGATCGCCAAGCCACTGGCAGCAACGGTGTTGGCTGTTGCAGTCAAGCTCTTTGCAGACTCAACATCATTCGCAGGACTGGCTTCCGGCGCCGTCGGCATGCTGCTGGCCTGTGCTGCACCGCTGATGGCGTTGCGGCTGGTGAGCTTTGCCGGTGGCGAGCTCGCAGCAGCTGCCCAAGTCGCCGGCGGCGGCCACGTCTTGTCTCGCGGCGGCAGTTTCGCGGCACGGCAAGTCAGCCGGCAGATGGGTGGCAAGCTTTCATTGGCCAGCTTGGGCTCGAACAAACCGGCCCTCGTCCAATCCAGTGCCGAACCCACCATCAAGGACCTTCAAACTGGTGGCAAGTCGAGCGGTCAGCAGATTGTGAAGAACGTCGCCGGCCAGCCGGTTCCCAGCGCAGGGAACCAACCCCCGGGGTCGGAAACCAAGACTTATGGGCAGCCGTACGTCAAACGCGCCGACACGCCGCATCGGGACCCCAGTGCCACGACCCCAAGTAGGCAGCAGACGCGAGGCGCTGAGCCGCAGAGAACTTCCGGCGGCACCGGATCTACACCTGCACCGCAGCAACAGCATGGCGCTGCTACGGGCACACAACGAGCCCCTGCCCCAGCCCCAAAGCCTGCGACACCGGCACCGGCTCCTAAACCTCAAACCCCCGCGGTAGCTAGACCAGCTCCACAAGCGCCGCCGCGACCCGTCCCAAGGCCACCAAGAATCATCCCGGAAAGGGAGAAAGATGTCTGAGAATACGCGCACATTGCAGTCGGTGAAGTTTGCCCGGTACGAACGCCATGGATTATTTATGGGGTTGCAGTGGTACCAGTTGGGGCTCGTCGCCGTTGGCGTGTTGGCAGGGACCATTGCCTCAGCAACGGGTGGACCGCCCGCACTGATTGTTACGATGCCGGTATGGCTGGGCGCCATCCTCTTCGGCGTGCTTCAGTACCAAATGATTCCTTATCCCGTCTGGGCCTACGCCGCGTCGGTCTTCCTGTGGCGCCAACAGCTGGGCCAGACCAAGTTCCTGGCCAAACCCGAACAGCCTCGGCTGGCGGGCCAGTTGGCCCTCCCCGGCGGGCTGGGCAGCCTTGAACTGCGGCAGACCAAGGAAGGTGCCGCGTTCGTCGTCGACCGTCAGGGCCATGAAGCGATGGCGGTCCTGCGCTGCACCACAACGTCTTTTGCCCTGCTGGACGATGACGACAAAGCCTACGCAGTTCAGGCATGGTCCCGGGTGCAAACAGCCATGGCGCAGCGGCCCGCCGTCGCACGATTGGCGATCCAGGACTACACCGTCCCGTACCCGTCCACTGCGCTGCGTGAATTCTATGACCGGGCCAAGGCGCCGACCCGCATCGAAGACGTACGTTGGGGCGACAAATCCTATCTTGACCTGATCGCCGAGGCAGGGTCGGCCATGGTCCACGAGCTCCTCGTTTGCCTGGTCATTGACACGGCCAAGGCCCGCCGGCGCATCCGAGACGCGGGAGGTTCCATGGCGGGGATGGAGCATGTGGTCACCTCTGAAGTCGAAGCACTAACCACGGGCCTCAAAACACATGGCGTCGACGTGGATGAGTGGTTACCTGGCAACAAGCTCACCGCCGTCATGCGGGGCGCCTTTGACCCGGATGCCGTCACCAGGCTCGCCGCAATGAAGCAGGGGACCGAAACTGCTCCACTGAGTGCAGGCCCCATGGCCGTGGAGGAACACTGGTCGTACTTGCGCACGGACTCCGGTTTTCACCAGACGTTTTGGATCGCCGAGTGGCCTCGCCAGCAGGTTTTCCCCGGATTCCTTCACCCTGTGGTCTATGTGGGCAACTTCCGGCACACGGTCACGGAAGTCATCCGAGCCATCCCCACTGAGCAAGCCCTGCGAGACATCCGTTCGGCACACGAGGCCCACGAGACTCGCCGACGCGTCAACGCCCGCTTTGACCGGCCCCTCACGCGCGAGCAACGAGCCGAGGAGGAAGAAGTCGCCCAGCGCGAGGACGAGATCGTTGCCGGTCACGGCGACATCCGCCCCGCCGCCTACGTCACCATCACCGCGGACACTCTCGATGACCTGGCCCGCCATCGGCAGGAACTCGAATCGGCGGCCGCCGGTGCCTTTGTTGAGCTGCGGTTGTTGGCCGGACAGCAGTGGCCGGCGTTCGTCGCCGGGGCGCTGCCACTGGGAAGGGGTTTGAAATGAGCAAGCACGCACAGCATGTCAGCTTTGTTCCGGCAGGGGAGTCCCGCTTTGAAAGGGATGCCCGACGGCGGAACGAACGTTCGCTGGCCAGCCCACCTCAGCCTTCCCTGTGGGAACGGATCGCCCACCCCATAGAAGATGGCGCCCCGTTGCGCTCGCAGGGTGACTGGGGGAAACGGGAACCGTCGTCGTTGCGTGGGCCGCACCGGCTGAGGCCTGCACCACACAGAGCTTCAACCATGACGTTTGCCGCGGCCTATCCCTTCTTGACGGAGTCGGGGCTGGGGCATGAAGGTACCTATATCGGTACGGATGTTTTCGGTTCCGGCGCGTTCTCGTACGATCCTTGGATTCTTTACGAGAAGGGTGTGATCAGTGGGCCCTCCATCGTGGTGATCGGGACGGTTGGTACGGGGAAGTCCATGTGTGGAAAGTCCTTGGTCGCCCGGTCGGTGACGCTGGGCCGCAAGGCCGCCGTGGCTTCCGATCCCAAGGGGGAGTGGGTTCCTGTAGCCGAAGCCTTGGGCGGGAAAGTCATTTCAGTGGGGCCTGGTAAACCGGCGAGGGTAAACCCGCTTGATGCCGGGCCACGGTCCCTGCTGCTCTCGGACGAACAGTGGCTGGCGGTGGTCCGGCAGCGACGCCGCCACCTGCTGGTTGCCCTGGTCTCATTGATGCGGCAAGGACAGCCCATGAGCCCGGTGGAACACACCGCGCTGGACATGGCGCTGACTGACGCGGTGGCGGCCAACAGCACACCGACTCTTCCCATGGTCCTGCAGTACCTGCTCAACCCGACCCCAGCAACAGTGGCACTGGTCGGACGTGACGGTGGGACCGGCGTCGGACATTCGCTGCGACGCACAGTGGCGGGTGACCTTGAAGGCATGTTCGATGCACCCTCGACCGTTGCCTTTGATGCGGACGCGCCCATCATGGTCATGGACACCTCCGCGCTGATCGGCGCCTCTGAACAGGCGCTGTCCCTGGCGGCCGCGTGCGGAGCCACATGGCTGGAAGCGGCCGTGACGAATCCCGACGGAGCCAAGCGGATTGTTGTTTACGACGAGGGCTGGCGGATGCTCGCGGACCCGTACATGCTCGCCAAGATGAGCGAGCAATGGCGGCTGGCGCGCACTTATGGGATCGCCAACCTGCTGATCATGCACAAGGTCGCCGACCTCAACGAGATTGGGGATGGCAGCAGCGGACTGCGGCAAAAGGCGCTGGGCCTGCTGACGGAGGCGGACACCCGGATCATCTACCGGCAAAAGCACGACGCCATGCGGCTGACCAAGGAGGCCCTGGGTCTTACCGAGGCCGAGTGCGAGCACGTCGAGAACCTGCCCAAGGGCATGGGGCTGTGGAAGGTCGGCAACCGCTCGTTCATTGTCGCCAACCGCATCACCACCGATGAGATGGCCGTTTTCGGCACTGACGAGGGGATGCGATGATGCGTCGCAGTTTCGATGACGGAAACCCGCTCCTGAACGCCGCCCTGATTGCTACTGCCGCCTATCTGGGATTCTGCTTCTTCGTGCAAAGTGCCGCAGCCGCCGTCGTCGGCTGGAGCTGCCACGTTGCCGCGTCCTGGACATTCAGCCCCTCCGCCGGCATCGGGCTGTTCGCAGGACAAATGAAGTGGATAGTGGATCCACCTGGCCAATGCGCCGTCAGCACCGGATCTGTGTGGTTGATCGTCGGTCCCGCGCTCGCCGTCCTGGTGATTCTTGTGGTGACCGGGTACTTCTTGTGGCGTGTGTGGCGGCAGTCCGGGTCTTGGCTAAGGAAAGACATTCTCAGTCGTGACGGTGTCGCGCGCCGGGCGGAGGTAGTGCGTGACTTTGGCGCGCGAGCCGTCGTGAAGAGAGGGAAGTTCACCCGCCCGGGACTGGCAAGGCCACGGATTGAGGAAGTCTCCTGGACCGTTGGCCGGTCCCGTGGCGTGACGGTCCATGTGTCCACGGAAGAATCCATGGTTATTCAGGGCGCGCCACGCTCCGGCAAGGGACTGTACGTGATCATCAACGCCATTCTGGACGCGCCCGGGGCGGTCGTCACGACCTCTACCAGGGCAGACAACTTGGTGGTGACCATGAAGGCGCGAGCCTCTGGCGGCCGGCCCGTAACCGTGTTTGACCCGCAGGGCATGTCTGGACTACCAACGACGCTGAGATGGTCGCCGGTCCGAGGCTGCGAAGACCCCGACATTGCCACCCGGCGGGCCCTCGTCATCACGGCCGATACGGAATTCAAGGGTGAGAACGCCGCGTGGCAAAAACGCGCCGTCATCGTCCTCCAGTGCCTGTTGCATGCGGCGGCACTGTCCGGTGACGGCGTGAGAGCTTTCCGGCGGTGGTCTTCAAGTCCGATATTGGCCAAGGAAGCGCTTGAGTATCTGGGGCAACCGGAGGCAGCACTTGGCTGGCAGGCTGACCTCCTAGGGATCATCGATGATGATCCCCGCAACACATCCAACTCGTGGATCGGTGTCAGCGCCGCCGTCGCGCCTTTGTCGTCACCGAAGGTCCTGGCGGCGCTTGACCCACATGGCGAGGCAGAACAGTTCGACCCGAAGGAATTCATTCGGCAACGAGGCACGCTGTACCTGATCGGCACAAAGTCGGGGGCCGCCGCGGCGGGCCCGTACCTCTCGGCCCTGATAGATGACATTGACTATGCAGCCAGGGAGATGGCCTTTGTCGCACCAGGCGGCCGACTGGATCCGCCGCTGTCCCTGATTCTGGACGAGATAGCGAATCTGTCGCCATGGCCAGGACTGCCGGTGGTGCTCTCTGACGGCGGCGGGATTGGCATTTCCACCATCGTGGTCCTCCAATCCCTGTCCCAGGCGCGTTCCGGGTGGTCCATTGACGAGGCAGCGACTATTTGGGATGCGGCAATCATCAAGGTCATCTTCGGCGGTGGGTCCGACGAACGGGACCTGCGTGCCTTGGCCGGGTTGATTGGCGAACGGAGTACCACAGTCAACACCCGTTCCTGGTCATCCCAGGGGCGGCAGGACGGCGAGCAGATCAGAGAATCGCCGGTCATCCCGCTGCACGAGATCCGAAGGCTTCCGGCGGGAACGGCAATCATGCTGGGCCGGCGCACCCGCCCAATCCTGCTGGACCTGACGGAATGGCACAAGCGCAAGGACGCCGCTCAGCTGGGCATCTCGAAGGAAGAAACAGAGCGCGAGCTCGCAGCAGGTCACCGGTTGCGGCAGGCAGCCGGACTGAATACCGATGTGGAAATTTGAGAGGAGACAACCATGGACGAGGAAGAGTCCTTTGAATACACGGTAGGCGGGGGAGCAGAAGATGAATTTGCCGCCATGCTGTTTGGCTCCACCGAGGGCAGACGGTCAGGCCGTATTCCTGTGACCTACCGGTGGCGGGACATGGACCCGCGCACAGCGGAAGCGGTATGGAAGCACTTGGGCCAGTGGGTCCAATGGCTCGTGGACACCTACCACCTGCCCACCTCCGTGATCCCAGACTGCTGGTGGAAGCACAGCGATATGGTCGCCGAGCTCTATGGGCTTCAGCGCGCCGAGCAGGCTTCCTACACCGAGGACGACGGCGGCTTCGGTCCCATCACGTTCCACGAGCGCCTGACGTCGAGCATTGAGCGCATGCGCGAACACACAAGGACGGCAGGATGTGTGGGGCTGCAGGCCCACAGGGTGCCCGGACGCCGGACGTTGCCGCCGGAGGGCCCTGGGCATCCCAACTGGACCCCGGATTCGGACGGCTGACGTATCAGCATGTTGTTCATGGTTCTGGGCACCATGAACTTGTATCCGGTGTGAAGCCACCAAACGGGTGATTGTGGAGGTAGTGAAAATGAGCGCAGAATCGTTGGATTCCGATCTTGAACTTGGCAATGGCGTCGCCGGGCCACACCTGGCGCCACCTCCGAGTCATCTGGCCCCGGCAGAACGAGTCGAAGCACTGACCCAAGGGCTCGTCGATCTCCTGGACCAGGCGGTCGATGAGCCATGGCGATGGCAAATACTCCTCGACAACTCAGCTACTCTATGGCGCTACTCTGGCGGCAACGCCGCCATGCTCATGGCTCAGATGCAGGAACGCGGCAAGGAACCGCCCACCTTGGTAGCCGGCTACAAGGAGTGGCAACGGCACGGTCGTTATGTACTCAAGGGCGAACACGCACTTTGGGTCATCGCACCGCTAACCGCCAGGGCCGATGCAGAAGAAGACGTTCAGGCGGCGAAGCCGCAAACCCCCAGCACGCCAGGTGGCCTTGCGGATCGTAGCAGAACTCGCATCATTGGCTGGCGGGGCCAAGCTGTCTTCGACGTGTCCCAGACTGAGGGTGAGCCACTGCTGGTTCCACGCGGCAACGCGGACCTTGTGGAGGAGCCGAGCGTCGACCACGAGGAATTGTGGACATCGTTAATCGGGATCGCAGGAAGCCGCGGATTCGCCGTGGAATTATCTGACAGCCAACATTCTTTGGCCAGCGGCTACACGAACTTCACTTCGCACCAGATAAGTATCGGGGAATGGATTGACGGGGATGACAGGCTCGCTGTGCTCGCTCACGAACTCGGCCATGTCATGCTTCACGGTCCTGACGATGTTATTGGGCAGCTCTACGGCAGTAGTGCCGAGCACCGTGGACTGGCAGAGGTCGAAGCGGAATCGGTTGCTTATGTCGTGATGAAGGCCCATGGCATCGACCGTGGGCCTCAATCGTCCAGCTACTTGGCTGGATGGGCCGACGCTGTCATCGCGGCGGAGGCAGACTCAATTGTCTCGCCAACCGCAGGATGCAAGTTGCTGTCCCGGACCGACATCGCCAAATCAGTCTTGGCACGGGTGACATCGGCGTCCAAATGCATCCTGGAGAATTCGGCCCATCCTTTGCATGGAGGACGGTTGCCAATTTCCTCCCTAAAATTCCATGTCAGTGACGTAAGCGTGAGTTCACCGCAGGTGCGGTTGGTCCGGCGAACTGCCGTGAACAAGCCCACTTTGCAATGAGAAGCACGTAGCCAGATATTAATGCCTGTACTCCCAGCCCAGCAAAACCATTCGGGGCTCACACGGCGCCGTAGATAGCGAACCAACTCGACGTGACTCACACGGCGACCGGCGCACTCAGCTGGCCGGCGGGTGTATCGGAACTTTGTCGGACCGGCGTGATTCAATGATCTTGGTCCGCAGGTGTGGGCAAGGGATCTCGATGAGGATATGACGCGACATGGTGGAATTGGGTACAGGGCTTCAGGGGAACTATTGGTTTGTTGGCGCATACTTCAACGACAGGGATCCCAAAGATCAGACTGATCGTTTCATTGCAGACGGGATCTGGGAAAACGGGTTTGAGGACCAGCTCCTGGACACCGTCAAGTCCATGCAGCCCGGAGACAAGATTGCAATCAAGTCCGCCTACGTCCGCAAACACGGTCTGCCTTTTGATAGCCAAGACAACATGGTCTCGACAATGGGCATCAAGGCCGTAGGAACCATCACCGGCAACCGCGGGGATGGACGCTACATTGACGTTGATTGGCAGCCGTTCGATGCTCCTCATGAGTGGTACTTCTACACCGCCAGGTCCACCGTATGGAAGGTGACGCCAAAGGACTGGAAAAGCGAAGGTCTTATCCGTTTCGCGTTCCACGACGAATCACAGGACCTGGATCGGTTCAGAAATGACCCCGCATGGTCGGCCAGATTTGGTGACCCTGACGTGGGGATGAAGTATGACTTTGCGTGGACCACGTTTTATGAAGAGCTGGCCACTGAACTCTTGAAGTTCAAGGACAACCGTGCCGCACTTCTCTCTATGCTGGGCGAGCTCCAGCAGAAGCACACCGTGTTGGGGTACCTGATGGACAGAGATGCCAACGGTGTCTCACAGCCGCTGACCGATATCTGCCCATTTACGGTTCTTGCAACCTTCAACCGCGGGATCACCTCGCTAAAGCGCACCGCTCTGGCCGCCGATTGGGGCAAGGCACTGGGAGTTTCAACACCGGCGCCGGTTAGTTTCGACGGCCTTCCGCTGGTCAACAATATGAATTCCTGGTTTTTCCTGTTTTCCGACGACCAAGGCAGTAACGACATTGACACGCTCTGGAAGGTCTTCGAGGCTGCGCTGAGGCTTGCCAGTACTCCAGACGAGCATGAACGCACCCAATTTGTGGAAGCGTACGACGCCGCGCGGGTGCTGCCACAGGTCAGGACGAAGCTCAGCATGGGATTATTCTGGAGCCGCCCCTGGAATTTCCTTCCCTTGGACGGGCAATCTCGCAGGTATTTGAAGTCTGAGCTGATGCTGGATGGGAACCTTCAGACCGCTGACGGCACTCAGTATCTGGCAACGATTGACCTGCTGTCGGCCAAGTTCGACGATGCCGAGTACGCGGTACATTCATTCCCGGAGCTGTCATGGACAGCGTTCCTCACACCCGGTGTAGCCGCGGCTGAGTCGCAAATGGATGACGTGGACGAAGACAGTGTGGAACAGACTTCGGCAGTCCCTTTGACCGCCTACACCGTTGAGAACATTGTGGCGGACGGATGCTTTCTTTCACCGGACGACCTGAGGGAGATGCTTGAGCGCTGGCGCACCAAGAAGAACTTGATCCTGCAGGGTCCTCCTGGAACTGGCAAGACATGGCTGGCCCGCCGGCTCGCCCAGGCCCTCATTGGCACCAAGGATTTGCGCACTGCAATCCGGGCTGTTCAGTTCCACCCAAACGCCTCCTATGAAGATTTTGTCCGCGGCTGGCGTCCTGGCCCGGATGGGCAGCTTGCGCTCATCGATGGGCCTTTCCTTGAAATGGTTGAAAGGGCCAATGCTGCTCCTGAGATTCCGCATGTGCTTCTCATCGAGGAAATCAATCGGGGAAATCCTGTTCAAATTTTTGGTGAGCTCCTGACTCTGATTGAAGCCGGGAAGCGGTCCCCACGGGAGGCACTACATCTTGCATACCCTCGTTCATCGGATGAAACCGTCCATGTCCCCTCCAACTTGTACATCATCGGCACGATGAATCTCGCCGACCGGTCACTGGCAATCATGGACCTGGCATTCCGCAGGCGGTTCGGTTTCGTTTCCTTGGAACCGGCTGTCAATGACCGCTGGGCTGAGTGGGTGCACTCCAATTTCAAGGTCTCGAAGTCCGACCTGAAGGACATTCAGCTTCGGTTCGCTTCTCTCAACAAGACTATCGCGGACGACCCGAACTTGGGGAGCCAGTTCATGCTCGGACACAGCTTCATCACACCGACATCAGAGATTGATTCATTTCGGTCGTGGTTCGAGGCCGTGGTAACCACGGAGATCGGCCCAACGCTTGATGAATACTGGTTCGACAATCCTGAGAAGGTTCGGTCCTTGTGTCGCGATCTGCTCAATTGACGCCAGAGGAAAAAGTATCGACGCCCACGGTGGTCATCTCGGGGAAGACTGAGATTCCCATTGCCAATCTGTGGATGTTGATGCTTTACGCGTCCAAGTTCTATGAGCCCGGCACAGAGTCCATTGATGGGGCCGAGAAGTATCCGGAGCTTCTGCCCGATTTGCTGGCAGAAATCCTGGTGGCAAGTGTCGGTGAGCGAATCCGAAAGCCGCTGACCCCCATCTTCTCCATGGCGTCTCGGGATCTGCGCCGCGTCCGGGGAAGGATCGACGCCCTTCGAACTGAGTCTCACCAATTGCTTCGGCAGGGGCAGATCGCATGCCGCTTTGATGAGTTAACCAATGATTCACCGCGCAACAGGATGGTCTTGGCGGCACTCAACGCACTGGCCCCGCTGGTAGGTTCGAAGTCACTGGCATCAGAATGCCGCAACCAGTCTCGCGCTTTGGAACGGATGGGCGTCTCGTCCCATTATTCTGCGAGGGAGGCCAGGGCCCTTCATATCCGGCTGACACGCAATGACACCCATGATTGGCGCATGATTCACGCAGCTCAACTGGCCTTGGCGATGGATCTCCCCATGGATAGCGCGGCGCCCC
The DNA here is from genome assembly GCF_000785535.1 of Arthrobacter sp. PAMC 25486. Taxonomy (NCBI): domain Bacteria; kingdom Bacillati; phylum Actinomycetota; class Actinomycetes; order Micrococcales; family Micrococcaceae; genus Arthrobacter; species Arthrobacter sp. PAMC 25486. Next base: position 3,511,342 of record NZ_CP007595.1, read on the forward strand.
AGGGGATCACGAGGAAGTCCCTCGATATCCACGAGTTCCGGAGATTGTTCGAGGCAGCCGTTGGTGGGCTCTACGCCGCCACGCTGGTCTGTGGTGGCTGGCGCGTACTCCGCGGTCGCCAGCTTGAATGGAACGCCGAATTCGGCACGAACGGTGCGTCCGCTTTAATGCCACAGATGAAGACCGACATCATTCTTGAGAATGCCACGGACAACCGCCGCATTGTCATTGACACGAAGTTCACCTCGATCCTCGCCCACGGCAAGTACGGAAAGGATACGTTCAAGAGCAGCCATCTCTACCAGTTGTACACCTACGTTCGGACGCAGGAAAAGGAGTCAGACCCGCTGTCTGTGTCATCCGAGGGGATGCTCATCTACCCCGCCACCGGACAAACGATCCGGGAAACCATTCAGCTATCCGGCCACAAGATGACGGTCGCGACCATTGACCTAACACTTCCAGCGGCTCAAATACGCCGACAGCTGTTGGATGTCATCTTGGCGTAGCAAGGGCCGGCACTAGCGATCGCAGTTGAGCTCGGTGCGGTCTCTTCATTCTTAATCAGGAAGACCTCATTTACCCCTGTGAGGGAGCTATGGCACGGCAATCAGATTCTGCAATCCGGTACGTCGGTGGCCAGGGCTGGCCGACGTGAACTTGCACTGGGTCGGGGGTAATGAGAATGACCGAGCCAGGCCAGTACGTTCCCCCTCTGCCCTCGATCCAAGCGGACTGCGTGTATCCGAACTGGTCCCAATTGATGGTGACCCAGGCACCAGTGGGCTGGACTTCTTGGACACTGAGGACCGTGACTTCGGTGGTTGTACCGCCGGCGAGGCGAGCATCCCTAAACTGCTGCCACAGGCGCTGTGCGTTTGCATCCCAGGCCCGAGCACGTCGTACTTTGAATACCCATCGCAGGGCCAGCACTGCCACGATCACGACAAATAGCGTAGCGATTGTTGTGAGCCACGCTGGCGCCGGCCAGTTCGCGAGGGTTGCCGGAACCAAATAGAGCGTGCACAGGCCAACTAGGACGCTCCAAATGATGAGCGGCGCTGTGGCAACTGATGGTCTGATCATTGGGTTCATGACCTCACGACTTCCTTTCGACTTCCAGCTTAGAGCGTGGGTCCGACATGGATAAGGGGTTGGCGCACAATTGGTGCAGGCAGTGCAGCCACACCCTGTTCCAATGAATTGGATGGGTCTTCCATCAACGACTGAATAAGCCGCTGGAGGGAAGCTCGCTGCTCGGACTGCTCCCACTCATAGCTGGCTGGAACTGGACCAAGCGGATCTGTAGAAGTGGTGATTTCCCAGCAGTCACGGAAGATTGCGACCTCTCTGACAGCGGTGGCCCAACGGTCGGTCCTGACAGTGTGCCCGAGGATTGTTTCCAACTCATTGACCCACGGAGCTCCTACGCTCAGTGCCTCCCTGGTTACGCGGTCGCGACGATTGATCGTGCGGGTGCGTACCTGGCTGATCATGTCCGCAAGGTCTGCATGCTCGGTGAAGAGCCTCTCATCAAGTACGTCTGGAGAAGCCTCCAAGGGGCCGTTGCTGACCGCCTGCCGAAGTCGTGCTTGAACGACTGCCATGTGGTCTTGGGCGTCGCCAGGATGCCTCAGGGCACCTTCCAGAACTCGCTGAGCAGCGGAAGGGTTGCTGGCTATTGCACGTCGCCAGGTGGCAACCCCAGCGCCCCAAGACGGCGACTCCTGAAGGTGAGTCACGACGTCGGGCATCACCTTTGAGATGGCCGAGGTCAGGTTCTCAGCGGCGGCCAGTTGTGCAAGGTAGTCGTACTCGGCGGCAAGTCGTTGCAAGGTGTCACCCTTGGCGATTTCCGCCGCTCGAACCTCGTGGGCGGTACGTTCGGCTCCTTCAGCGGCCAGGACTTCGCCGAGAATCTGTCGCCAACTGGCGGTTGGTCCGCCCGCTTGCGGTTCGTCCAGGGCCGGGTTGGATTCGCACACGTAGGCAGTATTGCTGTTGCGGCCGCGTGTCATGCCGACGTAGAACAGCTCGCGGGTGAGGCAGCCTTGTGTCAGGACGATGTGGCTGGTGTCCACGGTGATGCCCTGGGAACGGTGGGCGGTGGTTGCGTAGCCGAGTTCTGCGGAGGTGCCGAGATACACGTGGCTGAGGCTGATGGTGGCGCCGGTGTCCACGCGGCGGGCGGTGATGGTCCCGTCCCTGTGCGGCCGCTTGCTGATGCGCAGGAGGGTGCCGTTGCGGAGGTATTCACCGTTGCTATCGATCAACCTTCGGTTGTTCTTGCGGGCGATGATGGTGTCGCCGCGGCCCGCGGTCAAAGCGTCGGCGAGGATGACGGTGTATTCGGCATCGACGAAGCCCGATTCAACGAGCTCGGCGTGGGCTCGCTCATTCAGGGTGGTGACGGTTTCGTTGTCCGGGGCTATGAGGATGGATGATTTGCCGGAACGAAGGTCGGCGGACCATCTGCGGTAGGCATTCTCAACCATGTCCGTGTAGTCACCGTGCTGAATGCGCTCTTGTGTGGTGTACAGGTCGACGACGTCGATGATGCCTTCGCGCAGTTGGAGCGACGCCGGGCCTTCCCAACTGTGGGAGAAGCGGTGAATGGTGGTTAGTTCCACGGCCTTGCCGTCTCGGTGCATCCAGCCGAGCATTCCGCCGGCGTCAATTGCGTCGAGCTGGGCGGGATCGCCCACCAGCAGGAGTTTGGCACCTGCGTCTCGGACCTGGTGGACCAGACCGGCGAGTTGGATGGTGGAGATCATGGACGCTTCGTCGATGATGACGAGCTGGTCCTTCCTGAACTGCCAAAGAGACTGCTGGAGGGACAAGGCTGCCAGTTGCGCTGCAGCGGCTGTGTGGCTGGTTCTTGGTATTGATTCCAATGTGTGGAACCGGTCGGCACGGTTGCTTGCTCCTTGTCCTACGCTTTCATAGAGCCACTTGGCGACGTTCTCTGCAGTGATGCCAAGTTCCTTTGCCAGAACTTCTGCGCTGGCTGCAGCGGGGGCCAGTCCGACGACGCTGCCCTCACCATGGGCGTATTCCCACACGGCCTTGATGGCAGCCATGGTGGTCGTTTTTCCGGCTCCGGCGGGGCCAACAATGGCGTCGAGCCTGTCGCCGCTGGCCAGCACGCTCTCCGCCGCGGCGAGCTGGTCTGGGGCGAGCCCGTAGCCGGCACGGTGGCGGTAGCTGACGAGTTGATCGATTGCTACGGCAGCGTGGACAGTGGGCCCGCCGGTGTCGTGCCTTGCGTCCAAGACGAACTGCTCATTGGCCAAGGTGCTGGCATCGGTGTAAAGACGGGCACCGGGGAAATCGAAGACTGTGTGGCCGGCGTATTCCAGATCGTCGGCAGCATTCACTGGGAGTCTGTATCGAGTGTCGTTGAGCGACACAGATTGGGATGCAGCCGCTACGGTGACCGAGTCGATGAGTCGGCGGCGATCCTCGGGGGTTTGGCAGCGGATGCCGGCGCAGATGCGTTCGGCCTCGGCAAGGAGGTTCCAGCGGTTCCAGGTCGCTCTGCGCTGGGCAACTCCATCCCTGACCATGGTGGCAACCGCATCATTCCATTTCAAGGAGATGTCTGAAGATCTGACGGGGCGCTGCCTGGATCGTTGGATCGTATTCTCGATGACTGTCCTAGGGTTCTGGCCCGTGGCGATGGCACGCTGTTGCCAACCGGCACGCAGTTCCATCAGCGGTCTCGGGGATTCGTCTTTGGGCTGTCGGGTCGACAGCGTGGCAATCTGGCGGAGCTTTGTGACGGTTGTGGCACTGGGCTTTCTGCGGTGCTCGCTTGTCGAGAGCTGGACAAGCCTGTCCGTTTCAGCGTTGATGAGCCTGCTCCGGTTGGAAAATTCCCGGATGAGCTCTTCGGTGATTCCGGTCAATTCGAGACCTGAGTTGCGCCCCACGTCTATGTTGGGCCGGAAGTCTGCCTCCGTTCCGAGGAGCCGTTGGAGTTCGTCCAATAGCAGCCCGTTGTAGTGTTCGCTTGCGGCAACGACGGCCTTATAGAGCGTTCGGGAGTCGACGGTCGTCCACGCACCGTCACTACGGCGTTGAACCCGGTTGGCGACGACCAGATGCGTGTGAAGTTGCGGGTCGCCGGCGCGGGATTCCCAGTGGTCGAATGCTGCAGCAACGGCACCTTTTGTGCCAACATGGGCAACCCCGTTCCGTCCTGTCCGTGTATGGAGGACCTGATCCTCGAGCCAGGCAAGCACGGATTCCACGGCGCGGTGGTGGGCTGCAAGGACTTGTTGCTGGATGTCTTTGTCAGCCAGAGCCCATAGGACAGAAACTGATTTGGGTACGCTGAATGTGAGGTCAAATCCGGCCACAGCATGGCGCTGTTGTTCTTCACCATTCCGGTGGGCAACGGTTGTTTGGCCGTGAGGTCGGCCAAGGACGGTCTGAGTGTCAGGATGCTGACCGAGTGAGAATACGGCTTTGGCGTCTGGTTTGGTGACTGGTTGAAGTAGCTTCCGGTCGATGCCGTTGAGGCCCCGGCCGAGCCACTGGCCTTGGGGTGTCCCAGCCTTGACGTAGTAACTGGTGGAGTCTCCCAGTGGTTTGATGAGGTCATCCTGCATGGTGGTCTTGAGCAGGTATTTAAGCCCGGCGGTGGCCGTCAGCCGGGACAATGAGACAGTCATTGTTCGGGTACCAGAGTGCTGGTCCGCCAGCCACGGCGCTGAAAGATCTCCTTCGTCGCCTTGTCGAGCGGGAGGCCCAGCCGCGAGCAAAGCTCAAACAGCCGACCAGCGATCTGCGTGAACTCCTGGAAGTCAGCACGCTGGCTGTGGATGAGCCGGGCGTTCTCAAGCTGCAGCTCAGTAATTTGAGCTTTCAGTTCTGGGACTTCACAGGCGATGTCGACATTGATTGACGCAAGGTCCCGCAGACGTGTGCGTAGAACCTCGGTCTCCCGCTCATTCCTGTTGGCCTGAAATGCGAGTCGGTCCCGAGCCTTCCGTTCTGCTGCATCCAGTTGCATCTGGAACTTGACCGTCGTTGCTTCTAAGGTGGTGCGGTTCTCGATGACTGCAGATTCAAGCTGCGCTCGCAGTGTCTGGGTGGCGTCGGAGTGGTGCCGGGTTCGCCACTCTCGATCTCGGTGCCGGCGTGAGCAAGTGGGTGAACAGTATTTCTGAGTTGCTCGTCGTGGTTCAAAGGCGGTTCCGCACAGCCTGCAAATTGTGGTTTCCATGCCAGTTCATGGGGCAAAAGGGGATCAACGACGTGCTTGGCCGTCGTGCCGAAAACCGACGGCCAAGTCCTTGGATGCAAGACGTGTGAAGGATTTTTTGGTTGCGGCGGCATGGTGGGGTGGAGTGATTGGTTTTGGCGGTATCTGGCCGCGGTGGTGGATGCCGGAAATATTGGTGGCATGGTGGTGGTGTAGGGGTGTGTCGCCTGAAGTTTTCATGCAGCACTGCTTTCCCTGTTTGGGTGATTATTGGATTGTGAGCCGGAGTCGTTCGATTTTGGTGGGCTTGAATCCTGACAAGTGGTGGTGGTCGATGATGACGACGATGGGACCTTGGGGATAGCCGAGGTCTTGGACGTATTCGCTGGCGGCCGCATGCATCGAGGCTGCCGTGGTGAGCAGCTGCCTCAGTAGCTTTTCGGAGCTGTCGAATCGGTCCAATTGCGGGGTATCGTCCGTGGCGCCAAATAGTGTGGCTGCCATGGGTTCGTTGATACCGGGCAATGCGGCCAGGATCTGGTCCCTGAGCCCGCCGTGCTGCAGTCCGGCCAGGACCTCTGCCAACAACTGGTCATGGGTGGGTTCGGTGGAGTGGTCAACAAGCTCCATCCTGAGCCAGTATGCCGCGTGCAGACTCTGGGCAGGGCGGATATGTGCTGCAGGGCTGCTTCTACAGCGTCGTGGACGATGCCGAAGTAGTGAGCGACGCGTTCAGCGTAGGCGATGAAGTCCGTGGGGCCGAGGGCTGTTCTTTGCCCCCGTACCTGATGGCGTCGGCCGGGCTGCTGAATCTGATCGGTTCTATTGTCTTGCTCCTCTGTGTGGACCGTGGCCGAGTGTTCACGACCGCTTGTCCTGTTGGTGCCTCATGGCAAGAAGAGTCACCGCAGGTTGGTAGGGACCGGAGAGCACGCAGCGCTCTGGTTGCGTGGAGGTCCCACCCAGCGGTGATGGGGTCAAGAAGGCACAACGTGGTTTGGTGTGTGTTCGTAGAGGTCCGTCGATCGGAACGCCATACTGGGTTGATCGATGGGTGCGGAGCGGGTGTTCCAACAGCTCAGAGGTGTCTTTGTTGTATACATATTCATGGTGCTGCCGGGGAATAACTACGTGACCGCCCGCCCGGAGCCCTGGAGCTAGTCGGTAGTGGCAGTTCTTGGGTGAAATACGTGCGAAGTTGAAGACCCCTCGATTGCGGGTGTGGTGGGTTTGAAGCGAGCACAGCTGAACCTACGGAGTGAGATGCCGTAGGAGACCCCATCGGACAGCGAGCTTGCCAGTACTGAGACCTTTCATACTGGTGTTGTCCGCGTGAAATAGTCGGATCAGTTCATCTCTTGGTGGTCAACATTGGGCTTGCAACACTACAGTGCCGGTGATGTAGGTGGTTGCCTCGTGCGCGAGCTCTGTACCTGAATCGGGGCCAGAAAGGCTCCGAATTCATCGATGTGTTCCGCAAACGTACGCAACTAGTTTGTACCGAGTGCGGCCTGCCTCTTCGAACTGCAGACTTCACCGGAGGACAGCTCTGAGCATTTTGGACAGGAACCAGTCAACGCCCACGAGCTGGAGCATGCTTATTTGATTCGAACTGTGCCGTCCACTGAAGTGGCAATCTGCCATCTGGTGCCGGAATGAACACTGACCCGGCAGATGCAGGCTCCAGCGACAAATCCCCCAGATGAAGCTCTGCCCCGCTCTCGGGCCTTCTTTGAAACCCTCGCTGTTCCGCAGGATATGTCGGGTATTCCAATGCACAGTAAATTATTCCCCAGTCAACTCCGAGGGCCAGATTCACGACTGCGACGCTTAACAACCTGCTGTAGCACCTTGTCCAACGGTCAACTGCACTAAGCTGACAAGCGAACGCCAACCAGATACATTTTGACAACACCAGCGGGGGACCAATTGAGTGGACAACACACAGACCTGAAAAATTATCCTGAACTTCAGCAATGCCTGCTCGATATGAAGACTGATTTTTGGGCGGACCCGGAAGTAGCTGTCCGTAGCCAGTCGTTCATCAAGACATTTCACAGGTACATTGCGGAAGAACTTCGCAGTCGGCTTACAGCTGCAGCCTCCAAGAAACATGGAATCAAGGTTGTCGAAGAGGCAAAAATTTTTGGGTCGTTCAAATCCAAGGATGTCGACGTCGCAGTGATTCATCCGACCAACGGCCCCCTGATGCTGATTGGTGTGCGGAGCCAGATGAGCTCCGTGGGAAAAAATGTGTTGACCTACTACCAAGACATAGTTGGTGAGTGCATAAGTTTGCAAGAACGTTTCCCGATGACGACAATGGGTTACGCATATGTCCACCCGTTGGAAGTCACTCCGTGGCTAACTAAAAAGAACGTGTGGACCAAAGCTGAAACGCCCAACCATGCGCGATATGCCCGTATGTATGCATCTATAGGCGAGCGTGATGATCGGCTTTATAAGCACTTGACTGGCTCTTACGACCAATTCGCATATTCGGTGGTGGACTTCGAATCCGATCCCATTCGCTTAAGAGATGATCGAGTAAAACTAGCGGTCCCGGAGATGGACTTGTCGATCATAACGTTTGTCGACCGAATGATAGATACCTTTCTTCGGCGTAACATTTGGATGAGTGACATATTTGTGCAGCCCAATCTTCAAGTGGCTTCACTTGAGGCAGATGCTGATGACTCGGAACTCGATAGCTTTCTTGAAGACTAACTCTTGGCGTTGCGCCAATGAGCTAATTTTTCGACGCCCTCCCAGATTGAATCTTTGGCATCTTTTCCAATTACATTAGAGATGCTCTCGTCACCAAGTGCATAGGCGCCTAGCGGTTTTTTATCCAGAAGTGACAAGCTTAGACGATTCGGATCTATGGCTTTGGTTGCTGTTCTTGTCAGAACTTGAATCGAATCAGCTTCATTAGGTACAGCGACCATTACGCCACCACCGAGAGAATGAACCTGGAGTTCACTACTGAGCAACGTTAGAGCTGAGTACCAGGAAGCCGCAAACCCAACAGCATCCTCTCCCTCTCTTAGGTACCCGCAGAGGATGCTGTTGGATGCTGCCCAGCCTCCGTCGTTTATATACAGGCGTGGCGTTTCACTAAAAACTGTCAAGAGGACATCTGGAATCTTGACTCCAGGGACCCGGTACCATGGATTCCGAATCTTGCATTTGTAGCCTTCATTTACCTTGGACTCTTCGCCCTTGCTTACGTATGAGAGTTCTCCTGCGGTAAGTGGACCTGACGGGAGCCAAAGGAATTGATCATTGTCCAGTTCACTAGTTCTAAGCGACGCTCCGCTGAGTTGCCTAGTATTAACGGCCGAAGATCGGAGTGAGGTCTCAGGGATGTTATGGAGCTCAATTTCCCTGCGTGAAGGGTGAAAGAATTCTTTGTTTCCTGAGACGTATCCGATGTTGAATTTCAGTCGGGACTTGGCTGCGGTTGAGTATTTTATGAGTTCGTGATAAGCGTCGGCGGAATCTGGCGAAAGGAGTGCTTCCTGAAAAACCCGATCACCAGAAACAATGCGATCTAAGTCCAGAACTTTATCGTTAGATACATCCAGTGGATCGTATTCAGCGATCGATTCGTAAGCACTAAATTTTATTGAATTGGTGGAACGGCCTTTTTCATCTGCTAACAATATCAGAACGTTTTGCAATATTTCTGGAAAAATACGTTGCCGGAACCGCAGTATTCTGATATTTCCAAAATTCTCACCGAGAAATTTCCACAACGGCCTGGCGTATCGTACGTAGGTGAAGTCCAAGGGCAGCACGAAAGCTAGCCTGCCGCCCATCTTAAGTTCGGACGTTGACTTCGCGACGAATGGCATCCACACGCTCCCTGCCGGATCCATAGGTGCGCCCATGGCTTTCTCCGTAGCGCGCAATGCATTGGTGGCCTGGTTCTGATCAAGTGCCCTGATTCGGACGTAGGGGGGGTTGCCAACGACAGCGTTAACAGGAGGGTGCTTGGATGTAAGGAAGTCTCCGACGTGCAATTCTGAACTATCAATTAGGCCAGCTTCCACGGCCCCCTGTGCCGTAGCGGGATCAATTTCCGAGGCCCGGACATGCGGCACCGGCCAATTCTGTGTGTTCGCGTGCTGTTGGATGGCCCTAAGAAATGAGCCATCACCGAGGCTGGGCTCCAGAACCGTTTCGCTTGGGTCGCGGAGCGCCCATTCAACCATAAGATTCGTTGCGTCGGACGAGGTGAAATACGAGCCGAGTCGTCGTTTCTCAGTCAGCGTCATGGTCATGAGTGGCAATTTCTTTTCTGTCTTACGTGCCCGAATGGCTGCGTCCAATATCCGAATATCTTCTTCTCGATATACGTTTCCATGCATCGTTCCAATTGGTTGTGGCATCAGCGACGGGACTCCTTGCGAGGATGTTTTTGCCCGGGTAGCCCACACTCTAAATGTGCTGACATCCACACCAAGGAGTGCGGCGGCACGTCGGTTGTCGACGAGTCCCTCCATGGGCTCCAAACTACTTCGCTGGGTCATATGACAACTGTAACAGTTCATTTCATCGCTCTCGAGCACTTTGGGTGGTGAGACAAAACCCGTCAGAACTCCACCGGCGAACCAGAAAAGGTACCGCTGCTTTCTCAGAAGAAATCACCCACACCGACACGTGTTCCTCGCCGGTTGCCGCAAAGTCTCGTCACAGGAGCCGTGGTTGTTCTGCGGGCCTGTATTGGGAGCTCGCCGTTGACTAACGTGTCGAGGTTTGGGGCTGGCTAGGAACTTGCGTGGAGCATGGTTCTAAAACGGAGGCCTCAATGTCATGTCAAATTATTCGACTCTCGCCTACGAATTACGGATGGCTTCTATGGGTACTTTCCGTCCATGGTCTATGCCCAGGGTGCGAGGATGCTGGCGCTGGCTATTTGATCACTGAGTTGGGCGAGTCGATAGATGAGGTCCGCTTTAAGCGGGAGCTGGAAGCATTGGTCACCGATTAAATTCCGGGACTCGACGTTTTAGACACGAAATGCCCATCTTCTAGTACAAAAGTGCGAGAACTTAGTATTACTCAATGTTGCAAATAAGTCACATGGAAGCATGCCGAAACGGCCTCTTGTTAGTTACGCGAGAGCCGTTGGTGCGCATCCGACAGAACCCCAGCCAAGGGGTTTCTGAACTTTCATTGTGGCCCAAGTTACAAAGTGGGCGAATTGCCGTTCTATGGCCGTGCTAGATTTCAGGAAGGCCCTGGTGGGGATAACCAGCCAAGGCCTGTTCTTGCCCATTTGCCCTAGAGAACGGCATGGCCAAAGCGTCACTCGCGGACAGCCTCAGCAGCCAGAAAAGCGGGTGCGGAAATCGTGCTATTGTCTTCCTTGCTGATGCAGCGATTGCCGATTCAACCGAGAGGGGGAATCGCAGTCCTGTTGTTGCCTGCGCGGGTGGCGGAATGGCAGACGCGCTAGCTTGAGGTGCTAGTCCCGGAAACGGGGTGGGGGTTCAAGTCCCCCTCCGCGCACAGAATGGCTCCCTGAGAACTTCGGTTCCTAGGGAGCCTTTTCTATGCCAGAAACACCGCTTCCCGCAGTCAGAACGAGGGCCCTATCTGCCTCACATGGAGATTAGCCCGAGCCCGCCGGCGCTTTGGGTCGTCTTTTCTTGCGTGAAATCCCCAGCCCAGGTCCCTAAAGGGATGCACGCCAAGACTCAACCCCATTGAAGTGAGTCCTTATGGGTTGCTCCTACAACTTGACACCTACGAATCCGGGGTTGTGCCGTGAAAGTATCTGTTGCGCGTCGCCTTGGTTGGAGTTGGGAAGTCGCGTTCGGTGCCGATGAGCCTGTTGCTGGTTTTCCTCGGGGTGGCCTTTGGTGTTTGTTCGTTGGCGGCGTCAGGCTGACGAATGGCCTGTTAGTAGAAGCAAACGACCCGGTGCCAGACGTTCAGCACCAGTAGCGTCCCTGCGACATTCACGTCAGGAGGATTCAGCCCACCGCGTGGCATACCCGGCCTTGGCGGTGAAGGAACAAACAAGGAGGGCAGGACATCATCACCGTCGGCACCACCGGTCCCTGGCTCGTGAATTTCACCCTGGTGATGCTGGCCCTGCTGAAATTCCGGACGCGATTGAGTAAATAGAGACATGTTGTGCCCCGGACTGGAATCGAACCAGCGACCGAGAGAACTGACGGCTCGTTAGTGTCACTGGATCTGCTACATCAATCCCCATTCCGCCGATTTCCGGTCCCCGAGTGTGGGGTGGCTGGTAAGCGGCTTGTCTGTCCGTGGCGAAGTTAGAGAGGATGCCTTAGCGGACGAGCTGGTCTGTGAGTTGGGCCAGTCGGTACTCGGGGTCTGCTTCCAAGACGCGTTGAAAACACTCGTGAGCTTTGCTGCCGCGGTCTTCCCGCCATTGGAAGATGCCGAGGCTGGTGAGCACGGGTGCAGCATCGGTACAGTCTGTGCGCAAGTAGAGCTGGAACAGCACTTCGGAGGCGCGCTCGACGCGCTTCCAGCGGGGGCTTTTTTGGTTTGACCCAGGAGTAGGTCGCGCATGCTGTCGTCGATGCCGGGGATGTCCGAGAGTATCCGGTCCCAGACACTGATGAACTTGAGGTTGGCGATGAGTTCGGCAGCTTCGTCGTCGGTAGGTTCGCTACCGTCGTCGAGCAGCCTGTTCCAGAGGGTTCTGGCGCGGGTGATGGCAGCATGCGGGTTCATGGCTTTGATCCTGAAGCAGTGCCGTAGGATTTCGGTGCTGAGGGCGGGGCGGGCCAGCACGGGGATGCGGAACCTTGGGGATGCTTCGATGCTTGACCCGCGAAAGACCAATTCTGCGTTGAATTCGGTGGACAGCACTCGGTCCAGGGGATGGCTGACACTGCTGTCGGTGCCCAGGAGCAGGTAGTTGGTGAAGATGGTTTCGCCGATGAGCCAGCCGTCACGGATAATCACGCCTTGTTGACCGAGCCTGCCCGTCAGCTCCTCCATCAAGCCCTCATGGGGGCGTAAGTCAATAGGGGGACACGGTGCGTGGGTGAAGATGCCGAAGACGACACCGGTGGCCTGGCAGTCCGTGCCGACGTGATGCACGACCTGGTCGATGAAGTGTTTGGTGTCCGTTCCGGGAACCGGAAGGTTCACTCGGAGTGTGGCGCCGATGCGGCGGTCATCCAAGATGACGCAGACCAGGCTTTCCTCGGGCCAGAATCCTAGACTGTGGCCCATGAGGGCGATGAAGTCGTCTGGGGTCTTGATGCTGAGCTTTTCCATGATGCCTCCACATGGCGGTGCGGCTGGCTGATGCCGGTAACACTTGTTCATGGTTTGGCAGCGCGATAACTACATGACTGTTACCGCCGTGGGGACATTCAAAGTCATTGGAGGAGTTGTTCGGCTTGGTTGACGAGGATTCGGTCGAGGGGGAGGTGCTTCAAGCCGCGCAGCTGACGGTCGCGAATCTCTATGACCCGGCGGTGCCGGTGCGCATTCGGGCCAGTGGCGACGGGATCCAGTAAGGGAGTCCACCGGTTGCGGAGCAGTTATTTTCGCTCGTGGCTGCTGCGACACCAGACCGGTGTCAATAGAACAATGAGCCAGCGTGAGCGGATACTGCGCCGTAGATGTTGTCTGGATTCGCGGAACCGGGGAAGCCTGAGTGCGACGCTGACCAAGAGCACCGCCAGGGTTTCAAGGATAGGGACAAACCAGTTGAGGCCAGCGACAAAGGGGCTGATTCGGGAAGGGGTTCTTCGAGCAGTCCGAGTGCCAGTCGGTTGCCTAAGGCCGGGGCCATGAAGATGCACCCGGCCGCGAAACATCCCACCCCGGATTTGAAAGATCCGCTGTGCATATTGGGCAGGAATCGCAGTCAGTTCAGTGCGACGTCGGCGCATACCCAGATGATGAATGCCGATCCAATCCAGAGGAACAATTGCATGCCAGGTTGATCGCCGTAGGCCAGGGGCAGATTCTGGTTGGTGACTTCGACATGGCTACTGAAGAAGCCGGCGACGACGCATGTGCCAGCCGCGGCGGCAGCCAGGCATCCGCGCATGAGGCGGCGGCGCCGTCGTGCTTCATCGCTAAAGGTGGCCAGGATAGTAGCGGTGTGGAATTGCTAAAATGCGGCCATGATCGTCACGACCAGTGCCAGTGCCCTCGTCTAGAGTAGGGGCATGGCGTCTCAGTCGTTCTCGCTTCACCCATCGTGGGATCGCATGTACGCGTCCGGAATGACCGTGCGGGAGATCGCAGACTACACTGGCCGGGCTCGCTCCACGGTGCACCGGCACCTGCAGCTCCGAGAGAGGGTCAGTGAAGACCTCCGCGCTGTGCATGACGCTGCCAGGGAGGCTCGCGGCCCAGACTGGCCGCCCACTCGCTGGCAGCGTAGGTACAAGGAAGTCCAAGACTTCTACAAGTCGAATGGGAGGCTCCCCGCCGTCGACGGCGATGAAGTCGAGCACGATCTAGTTAATTGGGTCCGGAGCCAGCGCGCCTTGCATCGCCGCGGAGCTTTGCCGGCCATTAGAATTACGCTGATGGACATGATTCCTGACTGGGATGCGACTCCGCCACGGACAATCCTTGATGACCACTGGCGAGATCGCCTCTGTGAGCTGGTGGTGTTCGTCGCTGAGACTGGACAGATGCCCCGCTATAAGAAGTTCAGCGGGGAGTATGAGCATGTCTTGGGAGTTTGGCTTCACACGCAACACCAAGCCCGCGCCGAGGGGCGGCTATTGTCGTGGCGTCTCGAGGAACTCGACGCGTCCTTCTCCGGCTGGCGCAGTAGAGAGTAGCTGGCGCCGCTAAAGCGCACCTGTTGTCTGGACTCGGTAACAGCCTTGGGGCACGAGACTTTTTAGTAAGAGATTCGTGGGATATCAAACGCGCAGGTTTATGCTGCACGTTAGCCCCACTTTTCGCCTACGCCATCCCCATTCCCTCGATCCGCGGACCACGACTCATTGGTGGCCGGAACGCCGAGTTCTTGTCCATGGCCCAGGGTGCAAGGATGCCGGCGCCGACCATTTGGTCGCTGAGTTGGGCAAGCCGATAGTTGGGGTCGGCTTCCAGCGCGTGCTGAAAGCACTGGCGGGCGCGGGATCCTTTGCCCTCCCACCACTGGATGATGCCAAGACTGGTGAGTACGGGGGCGGCATCAGTTCCATCGGCCCGGGTGTATAGATGGAGCAGGAGCTCCTGGGCACGGTCGACGCGTTGCCATTGAGGCGGCCGCTTCGTTTGGCCGAGCAGCAAGTCGCCAAGGCTGTCCTCCAATCCAGGAATGTCGGCCAAGAGCCGGTCACGCACCGAGATAAATTTGAAGTCTGCCAACAACTCTGCCGACTGTGTATCCGTTGGTAGGGTGGCACCATCGAGCAAGCCAGCCCACAAGATTCGTGCCTTGGCGGTGGCAGCCCGTGGAGTCATGGACTCGATTCGAAGGCAGTGTTTTAACACCTCTTCACTTAGATCCCGCCGAGCGAGAATGGGGACACGAAACCCGGGGGTGGGCTCGATGCTGGAGCCACGGAAAACCAGTTCCACGTTGAGTTGGCTCGTTTTGATCCCTTCTAAGGGGCTGCGGGACAGCGGATCAGGGACAATCTGGAAGTAGTTTGTGAACGACGTTTCCCCGATCAACCAACCATCGCGGACCGTGATTCCGTGCTGCGAGAGCTCCCCAGTTAGGGCTTCCATGACGTCTTCGTATGGTCTGTCGTCCATGGGTTCCCACTGGACAGGTGTGAAGATGCCGAAGACGACGCCGGTTGCCTCGCGGTCGTTGGCAATGTATTTGACCGCGTCGCGCACATACCTAGTGGTGTCCGCTCCCGCTTTGGGAAGTCCTACCCGAAGGGTCGAGCCAATGCGGCGGCCGTCTAGAGTGATGCAGACCAGGCTTTCCTTTGGCCAGTAGCCGAGGGTATGCCCCATGAGGCTGATGAAGTCTTCCGGAGTCTTGATGCTGAGCCGTTCCACAATTCCTCCGACCATTCACGGGTCATGAGCCGAAGCTCCTGTCACCAGTTCATGGGGAGGGGGAGAGAAAGCGACGTGGACTATGCCGCGCGGGCACCGCTGGGCCGACTTCGAAGCGCGGCTGTCGCTAATCTCCTTGCAAGAGTTCTTCTGCCTGGCTGACAAGCACGCACTCGCGAGGGTTCAAAGGCATCCCGCGAAACTGGCAGTCACGAACTTCAACTACACAGCGGTGCAGATGGACAGCGGAATTGCTTCTGAGGGGGTCCAATATGAGGGTCGCGCGATTGTGGAGCAAGTACTTTCGATCAATAGTGCTGCGCAGCCAAAGCTTCATCAGCAGCACCATGAACCAGCGGGAGCGCATATTGTGCTGCAGCCGCTGTGTGGACTCGCGAAACCTGGGCAGAATCAGCCCAATGCTGACCAGAATTACGGCCAGGCTTTCGAAGGCTGGAAAAGACCAGTTGAGCCCCCTGACCAACGGGTTGTCTTGTCCGGAATTCTCTTCCATCAGGCCCAGTGTCAGCCGATTGGCAAGAGCTAAAACCATGAAGACGCAGCCGATGGCGAAGCATCCAACGCCCGACTGGAAGGTGCGGCTGCGCATCTGTGGAAAGAACTGCAGAGACGTGCGTGCGACCGAAACACAGACTCCAATAATGAATGCCGATCCCGTCCAGAGGAATAGCTGCATGCCAGGCTGGTCGCCGTAGGCCAGCGGCAGGTTCCTGTTCGTTACGTCCACTTTGCTGAGTGAAAATCCTGTGACGACGCACGTCCCGGCAACGGCGGCAGCCAACCGTCCCCATCTGAGGAGGTGCCGCCGTCGTACTTCATCATTGAAGGTGGCCAAGACCATGGCGGTATGAAATTGCCAGAATCCGGTCAGGATGGCCAGGATGAGGACCAGGCCCACATGGTTGTGCCCGCCGAGGAGGGGGTCCGTTGCAGCGTAGACGGAAGGTATGAAGAGGGTGCAGGCTATGGCGGCAAAGAAGGTGGCGCGCAGGACGGATGCGCGCTCCTTGTCCAGGGCTGTGGGAAGGCGGACAGCGGTGAGGAGCCAGAGCATTGCCGCTGGGACGTAGTCCATTATCCGAAGACCTTGTTGAATCCAGACGGGTCGGCAGATGGTGCCTGCGGGCGGCGGAGGATGCGTGCGGTCAGGAGGTCGGCCAGGTATTCGGCGGTGGCTTCGGTGTCGTTGTCAAAGCTGCTGCGGCCGAGGATCATCAACGGAATTTGGGGGATGCCAGGTATCGGCGGGAGCAGGAGCGAAGCGGCAGAGTACTGGTGGTTTAGGATCAGGTGGGAAAATTCGTGCAGGATGATCAATTGTCGGTGCCAGACACTTATTTCCGGTGCGTGGAGGACGTAGTCACGGTCTTCGCAGTGAATCCAGAGGCCGCAGAGGTCGTGCCTGTCGAGGGTGGGCATTTCCCCGATGATGATTGGCAGGCCACTCCTGGCTTCGAGCAACGACTGGATGCTTTGTAGGTCGGGATATTCTCCAACGTCAAGCTTTCGGATGGCGTCGCGGGCTGTGCGACGGATCCGCCGGGGGTTCATGTGCGACGCTTCAACTTTTTGTCTTTGGCCAAGTTTCGTTTGGGACGCGTTTCTGCTGACTTGCTCTTTGTGGTGCTGGCGAATAAACATGTGCGGAACCCATCGACTTCCTCAGCGACTGAGAGTCATCGCTCTACCCTAAATGCTAGATCCGCAAGTGCCGGCTGGGTAGGCGAGGGACGCAACTTTATTTGCGGTTGCCTTTGTCTTGCCGGGCGAGATGTTGCCTGAGGCCCTCTTCGCCACGGCGCATCAGTACCCGGTGGGCGTAGGTGAAAGCAGGCGCTGCCACCGGGCTCAGAAATGCCATCCATAGGCTGGTGGGTCGCACCCTCCACTCGATCTTCATTTGGGTGCCGCCGTGGGGGAGAGGCCTCAGCATGACGCGACCATCGCCGTGCAGGTCGCCGCCGGCGTCAAACGTGATCTCGTTTGGGCTGTCAACATGGGTGGGGCGGTAGGACACCTTTAGTGTGTAACCTAGGGTTGCCTTGAAATTCAAGCCAGCGGTGGTGGCCGTGAGGATCTCCGCATCGCTGGCGTCAGAGGCATACGGGGCCCGAACAAGTGGCTTCGCGAATGTGCAGCCTGGCCACCAATCGGGCCAAGACATGTCTGCGTCAGCGATGACGTCCCAGACTTCCTGCTGGGTGTTGGGAAATGTCCATGACGATGAAAGGTCGTAGATGCGAGCTACCATGTGGACATTGTCGCATGGCGGTTGCTGACGGGGGTTTGGACTAGGGTGAATCATTACCAAGTCTCAGAGCCGAACCGGGATACCACACCGGTCTGGACGGTATCGACAGCCGAGCCGGTTCCCCGTTTCATCGGCTGTCGATACCGTAGGCTATTCCATTTTCCGGACCACGAGTTCCGAGTGGAGATCCGGTAGGGACTTGTCCTGTTACAAAGAGACCAGTGCGCCCTCAACTACTGCTTCGAGCTCGTGCAGGCGAGGAAGCGCTCGTTCGGTCAGTAGCTGTTCGCGAACGTCCGCTGAGACGGCGAGACTGTCCTTCCACAGTGAACGACCAGCCATGGCACCGCTGGCACCATTGGCCACCGCAATCTCCACCTGTTTGATGAACGTCTCATGATCGACGCCGGCTGACAGAACCGCCCAAGGCACGCCAGCTGCCGCTTCGGTGACTGCGGCGCTTGCCTCAGCTGATCCCGGGTACTGCAGTTTCAGGACCTTGGCACCACACAGGACGGACAGACGCGCGGAGTCGGCGACGAGGCCAGGGAAGGCTGCAGCGTAGTCTTCCTCGCTCTCGTCTTCGAGACGGTAGACGAGGATCTCGACGATGAGGAGCAGGCCCTCTTCAGAGCAAGCCGTGACGAGCTCACGAATTCCGTCCGCCACCCGTGAGTCTGCATCTTGACGGTCAGGGCGCATGTACCAGAGCATCTTCGCGACGTCACCGCCAAGATCGCGCACCTTTCGCGGAGACATCCCGGGAACCAAATTCGTGAACTGGAGGCCATCAACTTTGTCGAAGCCCGACGCATCCAGGCCGACAACAAGGGCGGTGTCGCGTGCGAGGACACCTTCATCGGCCACACGCGGTAGAGCAACCTCGGGATCCAGCAGAATGGCGGGTGCTGCGTTTCCGAGATACCGGACGAGATCTACTTTGGCGTCCGAGAGCTGTTCAGCGGTGATAGAGCCCGGACCGTCTGGTGCGTCATGCATTACGGCTTTCATACCATTGCGCTGGTCCGCTGCAACGATGAGCATCTTTCCGCTGGCAGTTGAGATAGCGGCCATGCCGCGGCGCTCGAGAGTCGTGAGTTTGTTCATTGGGTGCTCCTAATTTGGATGGTGTTGGTAATTGGGGTTTTTGCTTCGGTGTAGGGTGCGCCGAAGCGGGCTGAAGAAGTGTTGTGCCATGCTTCCCACCGTGTTATCTCTCCTGCGACGCAGGTTTATCTGGACCAGACGGGTTAGGAATGGGGTTCCAGGGCCAGCTAGTGCACGCCTTGCCGTATTCCAAAGTCCGCTAGGAACCTGTTGATCTGGTCATTTGGTGCGAGCAAGCCGTCGATGCGGAGATGTCCGACACCGGGTGGTCGAGTTACCTCGGGGGTTAGGAATCGGGTGGGTTCCTTCACTTTTGCGAGGTCGCGTGCAGCACCGCGCAGGTACATGCGATTCGCTACTTCTTCGGAAGGGGTATCCATCCACGCGAGGTGCACTTGTGCGGCCGGGATGGCCAGGCGTTCGACGAGTCTCCCCCATGCGGCAGGGTAGGTGCGTTCCGACGTAAATGGAGCTACAACGATCACGCTGTTGCCCAGTTTGAGATTCTCCCGTGCTGTATCGAAGAGGCAGGTGTAGCGGATATCGTTCACGCTCGCGCGCACCGGCGGGTCCGCCGTCGGCACATCGACCAGAAACTCGCCCCCCATGTGTTCAAACAACGGGTTCGTGAGGGTATCGAGGTCAAGAATGGTCCAGTGAAGTTCGCGGGCAAGATCCTGGGCGAACGTTGTTTTGCCACTGGCGGGCACTCCGCAGACGATAATCGCCTCGGGGGAGCATTCTTCAGTCATGTTGATTCTCATTCTTTTTGGGTGGGGAGGGTGGGTGCGTCCTTGGGCGGTCGCTGGGATCAGCGGCTGGAGTATCCGCCGTCGATGGGCAGTGAGACCCCGGTGATCATGGAGGCGGCGTCGCTCAGCAAGAAGACGATGGGTGCGGCGACTTCATCGGTAGTTGCCCAGCGTCCGAGCGGCATTTGCTCCAGGAACGGTGCACCAATTTCGGGACGCCCCCAGTAGAAATTGGACATGTCAGTCATGACTACAGTCGGGTTGACGCTATTGACTCGGATGTTGTGTTTGCCCAATTCCAGTGCGGCGACCCGGGTGATACTGTCTAGAGCTGCTTTGGACGCACCATAGGAGATGTGTCCGGTGAGCGCCACCAAGCTTGCCTGACTGGAGACGTTGACGATGGCACCGCCGTTGCCGTCGCGGATCATGGAGGGGGTGGCGTATTTGATGACCAGGAGTGCGCCGCGGGCGTTGATGTTGATGACCTGGTCAAAGATTTTGATATCGGTGTCCTGCGGCGTGGCGATTTCGCCGCCGAAGCCGGCACAGTTCACAACACCCCAAAGATCTAGATCCTCAATGGCGTCTTTGATGCTGTCCTCACTGGACAGATCGAAGGCCAAGGGTTGGGCGCCGGTCTCGTCGCAGAGCCCAGCCAAGGATTCGAGGTTGCGCGCACTGGCTATCACCTTTGCTCCGGCCGCTATGAGCTGCCGGACAGTTGCGGAACCGATGCCGCCGCTGGCTCCCGTGACGAGGATGGTGCGGCCGTTAAAGTCGTTCATGGTGCTGCTTTCTGTTGATTTGAAGTTCGTTGCGTCTAGTGGCTGCGATGTTTGGTTAGGTGCCTAATTGCGGTGTGAACGCCAGCGTGTTCGAGGGATTCGCGTGCCCGTCGATATGCAGTTACAAACCGTTCGTTGGTATTCAGGTCACCGAAGACCGCATTCAGGTGCAAGAATGCGCCGGGGCTAACCTTGTCTGCACACGCGGCGGAACGGAGTTCGACGAACCTACGGTCCGTTATTTCGATGTCTCC
Organism: Arthrobacter sp. PAMC 25486; assembly: GCF_000785535.1. Lineage (NCBI taxonomy): Bacteria > Bacillati > Actinomycetota > Actinomycetes > Micrococcales > Micrococcaceae > Arthrobacter > Arthrobacter sp. PAMC 25486. Next base: position 3,531,714 of record NZ_CP007595.1, read on the forward strand.
TTCGTATTCGTCTGCGAGTTCTAGAAATTGTGCCCATGCTGCAATCACGAGGGCAGCACAGCCGATAGGACCTCCGAGGATGAGCTGCTCGCGTACAACGGGAAGGAGGAATTTAGGGATGCGTTCAGACGCATCGACCATTTGGCGGGCGAGTGTGTCGCGAATGGCCGTATTGGTGAATCGAAGGAGCAGTTCCTGGCGGTAGGCATCAAGATCAATGCCAGGTACGGGCGGCAGCGTTGGTGACGCCTCCCGTTCCATATACTCGAGAATGAAGTTGGCGAACAATGGATCGGCGCAAACTTCATGGACGTATCGATGGCCAGCCAGGTATCCGAGATAACTCATGACTTGGTGGCTAGCGTTGAGTAGCCGCAGTTTCATGAGCTCGTACGGTTCAACATGCTCCACGAGTTGAACCCCTACGTCTTGCAGCGGCGGGCGACCGGAGGTGAAGTTGTCTTCCAAGACCCATTGTTCGAAGGGTTCGGCAACCACGGGCCAGGCATCGGTGAATCCATAAAATGCGATGACTGCTTCCCGGTCTGCGTCAGTGGTGCCGGGGGTAATACGGTCAACCATGGAGTTGGGGAACGCGACGTGCTCGTTGATCCATTCAGCCAGTCCAGGGTCTTTGAGTTTGGCGAAAGAGACCAAGGCCTTGCGGGCAATATTGCCGTTGCCTTGCATGTTGTCGCACGACATGACAGTGAATGGCTTGGCACCGAGTTCACGCCGTTGGGATAAAGCTGCGCAAATTAGCCCGAACACTGACTGCGGAACACTGTTGGGAATCAGGTCGTGAACTATGTCCTTGGTTTGAGGTACGAATTCTCCGGTGGCGTCGTCGATGCTGTAGCCGCCTTCAGTCACGGATAGTGACACGATTCGAATGGCTGGATCCATCAATTTGTGGATGACTGCTGCTGGGTCATCGGGAGCGAACAGGTATTCGGTGATGGAGCCAATGATCCTGGCATCTTCGGCTCCGTCCGGGCTTTTGAGGATCAGGGTGTACAAGCCGTCTTGGGTATGGAGTACGTCGCGCATCTGGACGTCGGAAGGTAGGACTCCGACCCCACAAATTCCCCAGTCGAGGGAATTGCCACGGTTCAGCAGTCGGTCGATGAACATGGCTTGGTGAGAGCGGTGGAATCCTCCGACTCCAAAGTGAACGATTCCGGTCCGGATCGCACGTCGAGGATATGTGGGAGTGGGTAGCTTATTTGCGATTTTGGGAAGGGCGGCTTCGCTTAACGTCGTCATATCATCTTTCTCTTCGCTCGGGAGGGTGGGGCTGGTGCTGCTGCCCAGTTGGTTGGGCTGGGCAGCAGCACCATCGGGTAGGTGTTTAACAGGTTGACTTGTAGATGTACTGGGCGCCCTCGCCGGTGATATTCTCAGCCGTGATCTGCTTGAAACCGGTTTGGATCTTCTTTTCTGTCGGTTCACCCTTGATGGCCTTGAGTGCTTGTTCAACACCCTGAGTACCGATGGAACCCGGTTCCTGCGCGATCAGTGCCTGGACGACGCCGTCCTTGAGCTGTTTGACCTGTGCCGGCCCAGCATCGAAACCGACGATTTTGACTTGGTTTTGCTTGCCAGCCTGGCGGACGCCAGTTGCGGTCCCTTCCGCAGCGAACGTGTTTGCAGCGAATACCCCAACAATGTCCGAGTCCTTGGCCAAAGCAGCGGAGACCAATCTGGCTGCCTCGGCAGGGTCGTTGTGGCTGTACTGCACGCCGAGGTACTGGAATGAAGGGTCAGCTTTCGCGCCTTCTTCGAAACCCGCAACCCGAGCATCAGCGGTCGAGACACCAGGATCTGTGGAGATCACCAGAACCTTGCCGCCCTCGGGGCTGAGCTTCTTGATTGCTTTAAAGGCTTCGAGCCCACCTCCCCTGTTGTCGGAGGCGATTGCCGACGACGCAAACGAGGGATCCTGCACAGTAGTGTCCACGAGGACTACTTTGATGCCGGCTGCAGCGGCTGCTTTCAATGGTGCTTGCATGGCGGCTACATCAGTGGGGGCGATGATTATGGCGTCCGGACGGGACGCTGCTACCGAATCAACGATGGGTTTTTGTAGGGTCGGATCGAACTTCACGGGCCCCTGGGTGTTGATTGATGCGCCCGCCGACTTTGCAGCTGCGTCGATACCGCACTTCATGCTGACATAGAATTCGTCACCGGCAACGCCCTGGATGAACGCGAGCTTCGGCTGGGCGTCGGCAGCGTTACCGGTCGCTGCGGTGCCTCCGCTGCATGCTGTCAGAGACGTTGCGGCCAGAATACCTGCTGCGATCAAGGCGAATTTGGGGGTTAACTTCATTGTGTAGCTCCTCATTTGCTTGTATGGAATAGGGTGACGAAGGTTTAGCGGGAACGTTGACTGAAGAGTTTCTTCCAGCCTTGTGTTTTGGCTGAGTGGCCGCGGGCGGCAGCAGCGCGGCGCCGCTGGTCGACGTACACTGCCGTGATGAGTACTGCTCCTACTGCGACTTGCTGCCAGAATGGTTGAATTCCGACGATGACGAAGCCGTTCTGAAGCACTGCCGGGATGAACAGGCCTATGACCGTTCCGAAGATGGTTCCGATACCACCGAAGAGCGAGGTACCGCCGATGACCACAGCCGCAATCACATTGAGGTTTGTCTGGGATTGGCCTGCGATGGCGGTTGTCCCGTACTGAGATAGGGAAAGTATGCCTGCGACACCGGCGAGGCCGCCGGAAAGGGCATAAACGGAGATCAGCTGCCGATCCACTTTCACGCCGACCCTGCGGGCAGATTCTTCACTGGATCCGACGGCGAATGTGTAGAGGCCGAATCGGGTTCGGTGCAGCACCACTCCGAAGATGACGATAAATATCAACGCAATGAGGGAAATCGTTGGCCAAGTTGTGCCCGGGACATTTCCGTAGCCAATGGAGTCTTGCAGAACGGACGGAACGTCCCTGATGTCGACGCCGCCAGTGATTACCTGTGCGAGTCCCAATGCACCGCCCAATGTTCCCAGAGTGACGATCAGCGGGGGGACCTTGGCCTTTGCGATGAGAATGCCGTTGAGAAGGCCCCAGCCGAGTCCACATCCAATTGAAACCAAAATGCCGACAACCGCTGTGCCCCACCCGTTGTCACCCATGGCCTGCATGACCTTGGCTGCGACTACTCCGGAAAAAACGAGATTGGAACCTACCGACAAATCGATACCTGAGGTGACGATGACGAATGTCGCGCCGATGCCTAAGACACCTAGGATGGAGACGTTTTGAATGATCTGTCGGACATTCCCCCAGGTAGCGAAGACTTCAGGCGCCAGGGCTGTGAAGACCAAGAATATGGCCAGCAGTACAAGAAGAATTTGGAATGACTGGACCTGCAGGATGTGGCGCAGGAGGGATGTACGGGGCTGCAAGTTGTCGATTGCAGCGGTCGGCCGGGTGGTCTTGGTTGTCGTCATGCCTGAGCTCCATCAAGTGCGCCGGTCATTGCACCGACTAGTTCTTCCACGGTTGTTTTCTTGGCTTCATATGTGGCTACACGGCGACCAAGCCGGAGAACCTGAACCCGGTCGGCGACGTCTATCACGTGCGGCATCGAGTGGCTGATGAATACGACGCCGACACCTTTGTCTCGTACGCGGCGTATGGTCTCGAGTACATTCTTGGTCTGGACTACGCCCAAGGCGGCTGTCGGTTCGTCGAGGAATATGACGCCCTTGGCCCAAGCCACGGCGCGCGCAATGGCAATTGCTTGCTTTTGACCACCAGACATGGATCCGACTGGATCGGACAGGCTCCGAACCGTGGCGCCTAGGTCATCGAATGCCTGACGCGACTTCGCACGCATAGTCTTGTTGTCCATGAAGCCCAAGCGACCTTGGAGTCCGGCCTTTGGAATCTCTCGGCCAAGGAACATGTTTTGGGCCGCGTTGAGATGTGGAGCAAGTGCCAGATCTTGATAGACGGTTTCTATGCCTAGTCTGCTGGCCTGCGTTGGTGAAGTGAGCTCCACCTCGCCGCCTGCGAACAGGATCTGACCTGAATTCAACGCAAGGTTTCCCGAGAGGGCTTTTACAAGAGTGGATTTTCCCGCGCCGTTATCACCGATGAGAGCAACGACCTCGCCAGCGTTGACTTCAAAGTCGACTCCATCCAGTGCGCGTACGTTGCCGAAACTGCGGGTCAGCCCGCGGGCTTGAAGAATTGGGATTGGTGTCATGTCATGACTCCTGTCAGCTGGTCTGGGACGTTTTTTGCATTCCCGATTCTTCTGCCGGGGACACTTCGTTGTGTTGTCACTTCTGGATTCCTTTTGTTCAGGTGTGTGCAGATGGTGCTAGGCCCTGCGAACCGACTAGCGCGACTATCAAATCTGCGTACTCGCGGGTTGCTTGAACTGTTTCGGCATTGTGCTGGTCGCTGCCCGTCGCCCATGCAACTGCTTCGTTGTGGCGTTTCCCGAATTCTTCGTGGCGTCGGACCAATCTGAGCCTCCGCACGTCATCGTCGATGTCTAGATACCAGACTTCGTCGATTTGTTCCCGGCATTGTCTCCAGCCATCCGCATCCACGAGGATGTAGTTCCCTTCTGTGATGACCAGTGGGACTTGGCGAGGAACCGGAATGGCGCTTCCAATTGATTCCTCAAGGCTTCGTTCGAATTTCGGTGCGTAAACGATCGGCTCCCGGTTGGATCTGAGCCGCTGAAGCAAGTTGGCATAGCCCCACGGATCGAAGGTGTCCGGGGCGCCCTTGCGGTTTCGTGATCCTTGTACAGCAAGGACTTGGTTGGCCAAATGAAAAGCATCCATGCCGATAGCGACCGCCTGGCCGTCTAAGGCCTCAGTAATGGCACGAACGAGCGTCGATTTTCCAGCGCCAGGGGCGCCAACAATCCCAAGAACGTATCGGTCTTTGCCTGCTGTGGCGAGACCGCGGGCACGCTCTACCAAGTCGGCTGTACTGCAGCTCAACTGCTCGACTCCCGTGGGTGAAGCCGGGATGTGCTCTTTGGTGCTCTTCATCATAATTTTCTCCGTTGGTCTAGCCTCGGCGAAGAACAAGTACCGCTTCACCTCTAGTTGGCTGCCTAGATCAATTCAGCTAAGCCTCAAGATGGCCCCGAATCCTGTTCCTCAGGGCCTTGGTGTGACCTGCCTTACAGCAATCTAAGTGTTCCATGTCATCGATGTCAAGGAGTTTGAAATATTTCATGTCATCGATGTCATTATTGCTTGAAGTTACTTGGGTGATCGGGCAGGATGGAGTATGTGAGCAGTTGACACCGGTGACATGCGCGCTGGCGTGCGAATATTTTTCCTGATGATGAACTTTAAGGAGTCGAACAGTGACGACCATGCAGGATGTGGCTACACGCGCCGGGGTGAGCGCCAAGACGGTGTCGAGGGTCTTCAATGATGATCCGCACGTCACCGACGACACGCGGGAGAGGGTGCAGTCGGCCATGCGCGAGCTCAAATATGTGCCAAACATGCTGGCACGCACGTTCCGCGAAGGAAAGTCTGCTGTTATCGGCATCGCGGTGCCTGACGTCGCTGACCCATTCTTTGCAGCGGTTGCGAAAGGGATTGAGTTCGCGGCACGCGAACACGACATGGCGATTGTTGTAACGAGCTTGGGCGACGACCCATCACTGGAACAAAGCATCATTGAGACGACTATCCGCCATCAAATCGGCGGACTCATTATTGCCCCAATTTCTGGAGATCAGGCCTATCTCGCTCGCTGGCAGGACAGTTTCCCGATTGTGTGTATTGACCGTGCACCCGCAAAGCTCAACGTCGATTACTTCGTCGAAGACGACTTTGGGGGAGCTTTCGAAGCGACACATCACCTTATCCAACACGGCCACCGCCGCATCGCTATCGTTGGGGACTCAGTGGAAGTTCCGACCACGAGGTTGCGCCTTGAAGGCTACACGGCCGCACTCAACAGCGCGGGATTGGGAACCAGCGAGGAACTCATTGCCCTCGGGTCGCGTGATGCGGACGCAGCCGCCCAGGTCTGCAAGACCATCTTGGAACTACGTGATCCACCCACCGCGATATTCTCATCCAATGCGAGGTTTTCTATCGGAGTCTTCCCCGCGTTGCAGGCACTCGATAGAACCGACATTGCCTTGATCAGTTTTGGTGACTTTCCGATGGCTGACGTTCTCCAACCGTCAGTGTCCGTCATAGACCAAGATCCGCGACACATCGGACGAGTTGCCGCTGAGCGAATCCTCGCCCGGATTGCGACACCAAACAAGAGGTTTCGCAGGAAGAATGTACTGCCAGTCAAGCTCATTGAACGGCAGTCATGCCAGTCGGTCCCCGTATTGCGTTCAGTGGTAGGCCTGCAATGACGTCTCCTAGGGGCTATTTTGGGCACGATTCCTGAACAGTTGGTGCCCGAGCCATAAAACGGAAGGCCAGCTCGGGCTTCCTTGATGTCAAAATAGTTCAATTTATGACCCTCTGTAATCCGAGCCTCCGGTCGGGCAAATGCAGTTAGCGGCCAATGTTTTAGCTGTTTGGTTCCCCGCCAACCCGGAGCCAATTGAGGATATCTTTCTTGCCAGGCTGAGGCCTGTTCTTTCTACCAATCTGGCTAGTGCCAAGCATCGTGAAAGGCCAACATGCCCTCTACAGACGGCCAGCTCAATAGAACCACTCGTAAAGAGCTCAGGGAACTGATTGAGTTCGCCACTGCCTCGAAAGTCTCTGAAGGATTTGGGTACCTTGATCGTTTTGGGACTGTAGATAACGACCGTGAGACATCATGTTTTATGACTGCCAGAATGACCTATGCCTTCAGCGTCGCTGCGCTACTCGGTGAGCCGAATGCGAACCGTCTCGCTGCGCATGGCATTGATTGCTTATCGGGTCCATTCTGGGATCAGACGCATGGCGGCTATTTCGCGTCACTGGGCGAACCTCACTCGTTGCAACGGAAGGGCGCGTACGAAACTTGTTTCGTTGCATTGGCGGCGGCTTCCGCTGCCACTGCGGGAATATCGGGCGCAGACGAGCTAGTGATACAGGTTTCACTTACACTTGAAACGCGATTCTGGTCAGAAGATAACGGCGCACTCGTCGAATCGTGGGACCGAAAGTTCATCGAGAGTGAGCTCTACTGGGGAGCGAACGTCAATATGCATGGACTCGAAGCGATGCTCGCGCTGTACGGCTACACACGAAAAATAGAATGGCGCGATCGCGCACTCCAGATCGCAGAGACATTCATCAAAGTCCGGGCACGCTCGTCGAATTGGTGGCTTAATGAACACTACGCACATGACTGGCAGCCACTTCCTGACTTCAATATAGATGATCCACGGGATGAATTTAGGCCCTACGGTATGACGATTGGGCATTTGTTTGAATGGAGTCGTCTGCTGCTCCAGCTCGAGTCAACCTTTAGCCTGGCGCCAGTTTGGCTGCGCGAAGCTGCTGCCGGGCTATACGAAACTGCGGTGAAATACGGATGGGATGGGAACGGTTTCGTTTACACCGTTGATTGGAATGGGAAGCCTGTTATTCAGGATCGCCCGCACTGGGTGGTCACGGAAGCGATTTCCGCTGCGGCTACATGGTCGAACCTGACTGGAAACCCGATATACGCGGAGCAACTGCAGGCATGGACTGCTCATGCGCGGAAGTATTTCGTTGACTCGGTACACGGCAGCTGGCACCACCTTCTCACCTCGGACAATGAGCCGAGCTACACGATATGGTCCGGAAAACCGGACATCTATCATATTCTCCAAGCCGTTCTATTGCCTACGCTACCTGTAGCTGAGAGTACCGTTCGCGCCACCATGGGGGCAAAGAATATTTCAGGGTAATCGCCGGATCCAACTTGCGTAAGGGGCGGGCGTCGTTTGGGCGTCCCGCACCGGGATTTTGTTGGAGCATAGGTGGGTCGCGACTAGCCTCACGAAGGCTCGCCTCCTGGCTGGCTTGCTGGTGTCATGATGTATTCCGGTCCGATGTCATCGAGGCGGTAGCCGTTGGGGTGGAGGCTGGAACCTGCTTGCCCCGGGACGAAATGCGGCATTGTGCTCAGCGGCCGTCGGCGGTGGATGGCGTTACGTGTACGCAAGGCGGGGTTGAGGAGTGCTTTGCTCAGCTGGGTCGCGCGGGGTAGGCCGAGGGCATCGGTGAGGCGGTCGTCGTCGAACATGGCGGAGAGCATTGGCCTCGTCAGCGGCCTGGCGGCGGTAGGAAGCCTGGACTTCAGGACTTGGAGGGTGCTGGCCATCAGCTGGGCGCCAGCGGGGGAGTAGGCGATGTTGTTGCGCTCGTAACTGTCGAAGAACTTCTCTGCGTCCGGGAATGTTGCGGGGATGCCGGCGATGTTCATGCGGATGCCGAGTTCCTGGCAGAAACGGGTTGCTGCGGTTTCCTCCGCCGGTGTTGGTGCCTGCCAGGCATGTGTGCGGGCCCAGCGGATGGGGACGACGAGGAGGGTGAGGAGGACGTAGAGGAAGTCGTCCTGGCTGCCGGGGACGTGGCGGTGGGCATGGTTGAGCAGGCGGATCATGTGGCGGCCGCGGTCGCTGTTTGAGCCGCAGGTGACGAGCTCGTAGGTAACGATGGCGGTGTCGTAGGAGCGTTTCATGGGGCGTTCGATGATTTCGCCGTTGTGATGCAGCGTTGCTGCGATGGTGGGGACGGCGAAGTTGCGGTAGTAGGCGAGGAAGAAGCCGAGCTCGATGTCAGCGGCGAGGTCGTACAGGACCATCTGGCGGTAGGTGGCTTCCCAATTTGCAGCGGCGGCCGCCGACTGGTGGCGGGCGGACGCCGTGAGGCTGGGGTTCATGTGCACTGGAAACCTCCCGTCGCTGATGTCACCTACGTCTCCCTGTACTGGCGGCCGCCGGCAGAAGAAGTGGGTTCTTTCATCCTAGAACTCCAAGCGGACGGCTGACTAGACAACGACGCGACTCCTATATAGCGCTCGTGAAATCTCCGGCGCGTGTTCCTCAGCCCTATTCGTCAAAACTCATTGGGAGACGGGAGGCTCGTAGGTGTGTCTAATACGATGCGCACAACAATACTGAACTCTTGTCCGTGAGCGGTATGAAACCTGGCACGGTTCAGTACATCTTGCCTGACCCAGACAAAAACCGAGGGCCGTGGTCTACACGACTTACTTCAACAGGTTCATTCTTTGGAAACCAATTGGCGAGTACGCAAGATTGGTGCGATGAATACGTCGACGTGTTGCTGCTCGAGCTGGGCGACCTGCCGAGATAGGTTCACCTGCGTGAATGTGAAGAGCGAGTCCGCGTCTAGAAGTCTTCCTTCACGTGCCATTACGATCACAACTCGTGAAGGCTTGAGCTGGAACTTGTCGGGGGCGCCTCCCTGTTCTGAGATCCGCGCAGCGAGGTTGCTTTGTGCGGTTTTGTCGTAGGTGAGAACCTCCGTCGATACAAGCGCTTGAGCCAGCAGATGACTGGCTGGGGAAGAAGCATCTACATGCTTGACGTGGATGAACGTTCCATCATTGAGGAGTACGTCGCAAGCTTCGATTCCGTGCTTGTGGATTTCACTTCTGACGAGCTTCTGATCAAGACACAGGCCGCCGAGCGACTGCGCTAGCTTCTGGTTATAACTGAGCTCCGCATTTCGCTTCTTCTGTTCCTTTTCGTCGCCGGGAACCTCTACCAACTCCCAATCGGGCAGCTCACTTAGGTAGGGACCGCGGTCGAAAATTGTGCGGGTTCGACGTTTTACAACTTCGGCATATGCACGGTCCATTAGAAACCAACGACCGTTGTGGAGGAAGAATCTTCTTTCCTTCAGTTCAGTCTGGAACGCGAGCCACTTCTTGGCCGGGATTTTCGGACTACTCGGAGCGTCATCATCGGCGTTTTCGAAAAGAAGAACTGCCAGGCGATCGAGTTTCTGTAGCCGCTCGACTCCAACAACTTCTCTAACGGGTTCGAGTATGTCTTGAAGCGTCGGTAGGTAGTCGCGCGCCTTACGTTCGCGAGTACCCAAAAGTTTGTATGCTCCGACGGATCCATACTCGTCAATCAGCTCGTGAGGGAAGGACAGTGTCAGTAGCGGGCTATCGTCTGCACCGATGGCTTCCAGAAGTTTTGCATCGAGTTCTGCAATTTTGTCTTTGTCTTTCACTTGCGCAAGTTGTTCGAGCGCAGCCAGTTCTTCAGTAGCAGGCTTCTTGGCCAAGGCAGCCTTGATCTGGTCGAGGTCGCGTATGAGGCGGTCAGCATCCTTAGACAAGGGCAGGCTCAATGCATCTGCACCGCGAATTTTAACAGCTCTGGTTGTAGTTCCGATCCCATCGACTCGTCCGTCGACGACGAGACGCGTGGCAAGGTCGCCCAGGTCTTGGAAACCGAAGCTTCGCAGAGGCGCACCCGAAGGAATGGTTGATCGCTCGATACGAGGACGCTCATCGAGCGTCGTCTTGCTGATGGAGTTCAGCCCTAAGGGATCTGCGCAACGGACAGCTATTCGCTGACCGAAACCGTTGTCAACGTGACGCTGATCAAGCAGTTGAAACCCCATGCCAAAGGTTAGCGCCCACGCTGTGAGTTCTTGGTTCTCATCGGAACCGACATGGGCGTGGGGATCAGTAGTGGATGGCTCAGGGCCCCTGCTGTCTTCGATAATGAGGGCGGCAGCGGTCACGGAGTTTTTTAGGACTATGGGCTTGCCGCTGATTCCGGCGAGTACCTTGCTCCACCCGGGGTCTTTTTCATCTGTCTTTCCGGTGATGAGGAGTGCAGCTCGATCACCCACGGTAATGCTCTGTTCGGTAAAGCCTTCGGATTCAAGATATTTCTCGCGGATTGCGTCCTTAAGATTTCTTAGCCCAGTCAGCCGATACAGCGTCATGCGAGACTCGTGACTTGTCTTGCGAGAAACCTTGTGATCGTCCATTGTCGAATCAATGCCCCCTTCGCGCTATCATAGCCCAGGTGTTCGTAGGTCGGCGCAGATTACCTCCCGTGGGGTAGTCCCAGTGCGAGTGCTATCACCGGCGGCTTAGAGCCTTTTTGATACGGAACGTGTGGGTTTTCTATTCGCTTTTCTATAGCAGATGCCCAGTGCCACCAATAGGGCATTCGCCCGACCACCCGGTGGCGGCGTAGCGCCACCTCGACTTCGTCAACGACATGACAGGCAGGAATCATGGAAGTTCGGCTTGCCGACGCCGGTTTTTTCAGTGTCCTAATTCAGACAGGGGTGCGCAGTACACCTCCGGTGACTTCCAGAAATGGTGTGCCGGCAACAACGTCAGCCAGTCCATGGGCGAGGTCGGGGTCTGCCGGGATAACGCGGTCGCGGAGTCGTTCTTCTCGCACCTGAAGACCGAGATGTACCACCACGCGACTTCGCCAACCACATGGCGGCACGGACCGCCGTCATGGAATACATCGAGTCCTGGTACAACCGGCGCCGGCCCCATGCCAACAACCAGGAGCTGCCACCAGCAAGAGCCCTGGCCGAATACCAGAACCAAGATCAAACCGAAAAAGCAGCAGCGTGAGAAGAATCAATCAAACTGTCTCAGAAATTTGACGGCCGAACAAAAACCCGTGGGATGCAGTTTAGACCGCACTCCATGGGCGTCTCACGTCTACGTCTCGCTTCCGCCGACGTGTTGAGGACGAAGGCCGACACCGCCGGCGGAAGCGACAGAATCGACCGTTGGTGCTCAAAGGTGGCTTACCATTGCGCATGAAGTTTTCCTATGGTCGGTTGCAGTTCATGGATAGTCGATTCAAACGAGCGGCGTGCCCCAATGCAGGTCAAGCTGGCGCAGCATGAATGGGAGGATTCCCGAGGTTGTCTGGGAGAGCCTGGTCGGTGAAACCCAGTTCGCCACAGAGTTGGCTCTGACCGGGTTAAGTAGGTTGTGCTCCGTCCCTACCGCCCCTGACCTGTTCCCCTGGGACAGCAAAGACTCCAACTTTGCACTTCACGTCGGGATGTACTCCTATGCTTCCGGATTGGAGCGCCTTTGCAAGCTGGCTATCGCCTGCAACGGGTACGCGACCACCGGAAAGTTCCCCAACCTTCGCAAATACTCGCACAAGATCGGGACCCTGCTCGACGCCGTTGAAGCGTTATCCATGCCTCCGTCGAGCCCTGGCCCCTCGAAACGGGAGACGAAATACCTCGTCCGTCCGTTGGATGGCCTCGACCCCGATCTCATGGGCACCGTCGAGCGGTTCGCCAGCGGAGCTGGGCGGTACGAGCATTTGGATGTCCTGTGGAACGACGACGCCGAGGTCAACACATACAACGAGTGGTCTGCCCTGGCCGCGAGAGTATCTGTTTCCGAGGAAGTGCGCCGGCTAATCTCGCTCAAGGATGCCATGGCGCACGCGATCGGCTCTGAGTTGACCGACGACGGGCTTGAATCAAGCGCTCGAAAGATGATGGAGGACCTGGAGCGTCCCATGTACGTACCATCGGTCGGTGTGGTGCTCAGCCTGTTCCGGAAGGTCCGGTGGGTGTCAACAACTCTTGGTGTTGCCACTTACTACACGCATGAGGACCTCCCGATCCTAGGGGAAATCGTCTCCCCAGCCTTCCTTCATACGTCTGCTGACTTCTTCAACTACAACATCGCCAGATTCTCCGACGATGCTGTTATAGAGGAGGAGCTGGAGGAGGTGTACGAACGGATCAACGTGCGCGAGGCGGGAATGGACGACGAAGACCTCGATGAAATAGGCATCGAGAAATGACCTGTTCGCATAGCATCGACCTATTTTGGTATGGTCGGCCACTACTTTGCTCCCGCCCTTCCAAGTCTCGCCGGGTCCGAGGTGACTTTGGCAGCATCATCCTTCTCCCGCTCCCGCAGGGGCACCAATCAGGCCCTAGCGATTTTGTTTAACGACGTCTAGCAACATTACGAACTAGCGGGTCCAAATCCATCTGAGAGTAGTTCATTCCAGCAATTCGATCAGCGAAGGACGTTCGTCCTAAACCAATCAGAGCGTTTGTCAGTTTAGTGGCGCTCTGCTGACTAATGATATGACTGGACCATGACGATGGACCGTGGGGACGTAGTAGGGTGGATGGAGCGGCTGCGCGAGGCGGCAAGGTCTGGGGAGCAAATTAATCTAGCTCCGGGATTGCCGAACGACGAAGCGGATCCACCTGATGCTGGGGAGGGGATCACCGCCCGTCAGCTTTCGGCCAAGGACATCCGGGCAGTACTGCTGGAACCGAACCTCGTGGTTGACCCCCGGGGATTACAGATCCACGGAGCACTGGTGTCCGGGACACTTGACCTCGATCATTTGAAGCTTCCCTGCCGCCTAGTCTTTACCCATTGTCGGTTTGAAAACGCACTGTCGTTCGAGCAGGCGCACCTGCCGGAACTTATTCTCAATGATGTTGTACTACCTGGCTTGTCGCTAAATTCGACGCGGATAGCTGGCAACTGCATTTTCCTCAATCTCCGAACAAAAGGTGCAGTTCATGCTGTAGACGTCCAAATTGGTGGGCGCCTTGGCCTAATGGGGGCGAAGCTCAAAGATTCTGACGGGTACGCGTTGTCCCTGGACAGGGCGGAAATCAATGGCGGTGCATTCTTTGGGGGGATGGAGGCCGCCGGTGAAGTCCGGGCACCCGGTGCTCGGATCACCGGCCAGCTTGACTTGACTGGGGCGAAGCTCAACAACCCTGACGGGAACGCGTTGACCCTGGACGGGGCGGAAATCAGTGACGGCGTATTCTTTGGGGGGATGGAGGCCGCCGGTGAAGTCCGGGCACCCGGTGCCCGGATCGCCGGCCAGCTTGTCTTGACTGGGGCGAAGCTCAACAACCCTGGCGGGAACGTATTGACTTTGGACTGGGCGAATATCAATGGCGGTGCATTCTTGGGGGAGCTGGAGACCACAGGTGAAGTCCGGGCACTCGGTGCCCGGATCACCGGCCAGCTTGTCTTGACTGGGGCGAAGCTCAACAACGCTGGCAGGAACGTATTGACTTTGGACGGGGCGGAAATCAGTGGTGGTGCATTCTTGGGGGAGCTGGAGACCACGGGTGGAGTCCGGGCACTCGGTGCTCGGATCATCGGCCGGCTTGTCTTGACTGGGGCGAAGCTCAACAACCCTGGCGGGGATGCGTTGACCCTGGATGGGGCGGAAATCGGTGTCGGTGCATTCTTGGGGCGGCTGGAGGCTACGGGTGAAGTCCGGGCACTCGGTGCCCGGATCACCGGCCAGCTAGTCTTGACTGGGGCGAAGCTCAACAACCCTGGCGGGGATGCGTTGACCCTGGACGGGGCGGAAATCAGTGGCGGTGCATTCTTGGGGGAGCTGGAGACCACGGGTGAAGTCCGGGCACTCGGTGCCCGGATCACCGGTGAGCTTGGCTTGACTGGGGCGAAGCTCAACAACGCTGGTGGGGATGCGTTGTCCTTGGACAAAGCGGAAATCAACGGCGATGCACTCCTGAAGGGGCTGGAGACCATGGGTGGAGTCCGGGCACTCGGTGCCCGGGTTACCGGCCAGCTTGACCTGACTGGGGCGAAGCTCAACAACCCTGACGGGAACGCGTTGATCCTGGACGGGGCTGAAATCAACGGCGATGCAGTCCTGAAGGGGCTGGAGACCTCGGGTAAAGTCCGGGCACTCAGTGCCCGGGTTACCGGCCAGCTTGACTTAAAGGGCGCGAAGCTCCGAAACCCTGGCGGGGACGCACTGGACCTCTCAAATGCCACCCTTGATACCGTCGTTCTGGATGACACCCTCAACGCGGAGGGCTCCATGCGTCTTTCCTTAGTGTCCATCAGCGTTCTCTCGGTGGGGGAGAAGAAACCGATCAAAGGACTGCCGATCCTCTCGAGCGCCAATGGCTGGACGGTGGGCACACTTCACGGATTCCTGCGGACGGATCGCAATAGTGCCTGCGCATGGCTTGACACGGTTGACACCACGCCCCGGATCGCTGGCCGCAAAGAATTCGAAGCACAACCTTGGAAGGAACTGGCGAAGTTTTACGACCAGATCGGACAGCCCGAAGACGGCCGTCGGCTCCGCTTTCGGGCGTCCAAAAGGACAACGCGGGTGACTCCTTGGACCTCAAAGCTCGTCCGATGGCCATACGGTGCGCTGGTCGGCTATGGCTACTATCCTGCAATAATTCTTATTTGGCTCACCGCCTTATGGATCGCAGTGGTCGTTCTCTGCTTCCTTAACGCAGCAGCGTTTACCCCCACGGACCTCCGTGTTTCCACAGTCACCGTGGTAAGCGGCAACCAGTCGGAAATAGTCCGCGTCACTGGGGAGGCCGTAACCCCTCCCAGCTATCCGAGTTTCAATCCAGGACTGTTTGCCGTGGACACTGCCATCCCGGCGGCGGCAACCGGACAAGCCGCCGCGTGGCGCGTCACTGGAAATGCTGGGCTACTGGGGCTTTTTGCCGCTTTCAAGGGCTTCGCGTGGGTTCTCACTGCCCTGCTGCTGGCCGGCATTACCGGACTACTTCGCAAAGACTAAACGCTTATGAGGACTGAGGGAGCGGGTTCTTGCAGTCGTTACGTTCGCGGTCGGCAACGGCGGCGCAAGGCAACAGGTCTGTTTCGGACTGACATGCGGGTCCTCTAAATCCACGTTTACACCCAATTAGAACAATGCTGAAGGCGGTCCTGCATCAGAATGCCATATTCGCTCTAAGCCGGATGAAGAGTCTCGTATCCCATGGGTTGTGAGACCAGCCGGGCAGCTCGGGTGAATCAAGAGTAAAATGATAGGGGGCAGCATTGTGGGCTGACTGGCTATGCTCGCGGTTGTGGAGCAGTCGGCAGGGAGTTCCCACCACGTCATACAAAACTCATACCTTTGAAGTTGCAAAGACGCCTATTTAGTATCTTGCATTGTTGCAATCACGCCATGCAGGAACAGGCCAAAATGGCCCATTGGTAGCGTGAAATGGACCCCTGACGGGACAGCGGGGGTCATAAGCGTTGATAACTGTCGACAAGTCTTGAACCCTCGACATGCTCTGACCTGCGGTGATAGCTTTCATTGATCCTTCCGTACGGCTTCCTCGCCAGACTGTTGGTCGGGCCATTTCGGTTCGAATGCCAACGGTCCACCAGGGGACCCGGCGACTGGACTGCCGCCTTTCCTGGCCGGTGTTGGCACATAGCCTCGGGTGGTAGCACCAGTCCGGGAAGTTGGTGTGTGACCTCGTCACTTCGGTGACACGGGGCTCATGATTTTGTCTGTCACCCGTTCGACACACACCTGCTCCGGAAAGTCTCGTCTAAACAGTCCACCGTCCAGGTGTCTGAGGTGTGGCTTAGGGTGAGGGCAACACAGCCGTCACCAACTAAAGGATTCCTCCCCTTGAAAACATTGCCCTTGATTCCCGGCACCGATCACTTCGGTGAGCGAATCCGTGCGCACCGGCTCGGGCACAAAATGACCAGGGGGTTTTACGGCTACCCGAACAGGAAGCCCCATCAGCGGTATCGGCGTGAGCAGATGAGCGAGGAAATGTGGGAGGGCTCAGATTGGATGTACCGTGATGAGGAGCATGCCGAACATTCAGATGCGTACCTCCTGGTGCAGCGTGACCGGGCTCTGCGGAATTTTGATTTGTCGATGGCGCATTTCGAGACACTGGACCCGACCGAGTTTGAGGCAGCGCTGCAAAAAGTCTTGGCCACAGACAGGCGTTTCACCCCCGTCGAGTCGCTGCGGGATTGGGACGGTGTGTCCGGCGCGTACGTCATGGTTTTTGATGACTATCGCCAGTTCTACATCGGAAAATCTGACGACATCAGGAAGCGCATACGCACGCACTGGACCGGCAGGAAGAGCTTCGACCGACTGCTGTTCGGAAGCCCGTACAGCTCGATTTTCCCGGTAGACGAGTTGCGAGCCTTGGACACTACGCGCATTTATGCGGTGCGCAGCAGCAGCCCATTCTCCCTTGAGGAGCGCGCTGAGAAAGCAGCCGACGCGCCGTTCTGTCTGAATCGAATTGGCGGGGGTGAGGGAGGCCCCTTGACCATGATGTTGGCTCTGCCCAGGCTTAAAGGCCGCACCCACGGGGTGACTGCGGCTCCGATGACACGGGACGAGTATTCAGCGGCTTGGGATGAGGTCAGCGACATGATTTCTTCTTACATCGACCGAGCTAGCTTGGTTGCCAGGCTGGCCAATATGGACATGCAGATTTATGCGATCACTCGGGACGACGACACGACGGCCTTCTGGTCGCGCCAGGACGCCATCGCAGGGGCAGCGGCCAACGGGGATTTGACCGTGCCCGAGTTTACTCAGTTCTTGGAAGCCATGGGCGAGAAGATCGTCTGGCTCGAAGACTGACTCACCACATGAAGAAGCCCTTGGACTCGTAAAGAATCCAGAGGCTGTTTCGGGTTTGAGGCCTACGCGACCAGCAGCAGCTTTCGTGCATCCTCAATCCATGCCAGGAGGGCTGCCTCGCGGTCCAGGTTCTTGGCAGTGGCAGGAGCCAGCTTGCTACTGGTGGGGACCCGGCCAGGTTGCTGGCGGCCAGCTCGTTCATCTTTGCCGCCCAGACTTGCAGGTGGGGCAGCGGCGTCTTGTTTCAACTGCAACCAAGAACTGGCCGGTGGCTACAGTCTGTTTTGACCGTCGTGCGGTCACAATACTTGGTTGTCGGTGGTGTGTGGCAGATTTGTGTTTACAACGTATTTTGTGGGGCTGTCGTGTGGCGAAAGGGAAGAGATGCCAGCTGGCGTTCTGGAGCAGATTGGGGAGAATCCGGCCGTTGAATATGTTCGGCGGTACTTTGCCGTGCAGGCCAACGGTCGTCCGGTATTCACGGGCTCGAAGTTTGAGACCTTTGCCGGAGGCGGGGACGTGGTTGACCCGCATCGGATCACCTCGAATGATCTAGTGGCTGTGTCGATGCTTTCGGTTGATGTTCCGGGGCAGGCGGCATACGGGATTGTTGAGGTTCTCGTCGACGAGATTACCGGGCTTCTTGAACAGTTGCCTGTTGGTGTGCAGCTATCGGATCTGTCCGAACATGGTTTTGAGCGGTTGCTTGACGCCGGTTCACCGGCGGATCAACTTTGGAAGGTCCTGCGACAGCATGAGGACAAATGGAAAGTTGGTCAAACGACTGCCAGCAAGATCCTGGCCCGCAAGCGCCCGCACCTTATTCCGGTCTATGACACGGTGGTTGCGGCGCAGGCCGGGTTGGCAGATAGCGGCGGTCAATGGCGCCGATGGTGGGAAGCGTTCCAAGGTTCAGACGGGCAGGAGCTGACCCATCGGCTTGTGGTTATTCGGGCTGCGTCCGGGCAGCAGCACTTGTCGCTATTGCGCGTTCTGGACGTTGTACTGTGGATGAATGGAGCGCGAGGTCAGCAGGATGCTGGCCGGAGCGAGTGAGCTGGGAACGAGCGATTCTATTTATGGACTTGTCGCTGGATCTTTGAAAGCCTGGTCAACGAAGACTTTTTCGGTCTCGTTGAATGACTGTCCTACGGTGTTCTGCGCATATCCGAGGTAGGGGACCGGGGCGTTTACTGCTCCAGTGCTGTCGATCTTGTCGCAGCGAACCCTCCAGTCCTGTTCCAGATCCTTCGCGGGTGCTGTGAGGTGCTCTAATGATGTGAGACAGTTCCTGAAAGGATTGTTCCCATGTCTTCTCGACCAACCTACTCTGATGAGTTCAAGGCCGACGCCGTTGCGTTAGCTGAATCTTCCGGCCGCCCGCTGGCTTTGGTGGCTGCTGAGCTCGGCATTTCACTGACCGCTCTCAAGCGCTGGGTCAAGCTCCCCCGCGAAGGCCAAAGCGGTGATGGCAAGAAGCCGGATCAGCCGGTGGATGCCGCGAAATACAAGGCCATGGAGGTGCGGCTGCGTGAAGTGGAAAGGGAGAATGAATTCCTAAAAAAAGTTTCAGCGTTCTTCGCCAAGGAGCAACGGTAGATGATATCTACCACTTTGTTCAGCAGCAGGAGAACGCTGGAGAAAAAGTGGCATGGATGTGCCGGCAGCTGGATGTGCCCCGCTCCTCGTACTACCGCTGGCGCGATGCCACTGACACGCCCACAACCATCCGCCACCGTGAGCTGACCGATCAGGTGAAGACTATGTTCGATTCTTCCGACGGGATCTTTGGCCACCGCATGGTTCACACGAAATTGGTCACAGAGGGGGTGGCTGTTTCCGTGGGAACCGTGGCCACGATCATGGCTGAAAACGGGTGGCAGGCTAGGCGGATGCGCGCCTTCAAACGCACCACCACCCCCTGCGATCCGGACCAGGTATTCAAGGATCTGATCGGCCGTGACTTCACCGCAGAGACCCCTGGCACCCGCCTGGTCGGGGACATCACGTACCTGCGTACCGGTGAGGGCTGGCTGTACCTGGCCACCGTCATCGACCTGTGCACCCGCATGATCGTCGGCTGGTCCATGGCCGATCACATGCGCGCTTCGCTGTGGGTCCAGGCACTGGAAATGGCCAGAGACAAGGGCCATTTACAACCTAGAGCAATTTTCCATTCCGACCATGGAACGCAATACACTTCCCGTGAAATGGGCAAATGGTGCACCGGAAATAACATCCGCCAATCCATGGGAGCCGCCGGCGTGTGCTGGGACAATGCCGTGGCTGAATCAGCGTTCTCCTCCCTGAAGAACGAGTTCTACCACCACTACAGCTTCGACACCCGCCAAGACGCCAGGCGGGCCACCATGCGCTATATCGAGGCCTTCTACAACCGGTGGAGACCACACACCCACAACAACGGCCTGCCACCAGCAACAGCCATGGCCAAATTCAACACCCCAAACCAACAACAACTCGCTGCTGCCTAACCCAAAAGAAACTAACCAACTGTCTCAGATCCTTGACACACCTCACTGCTTTGGGATGTGAAGAGTAGACTTCGGCCGGAGTCCGGCGCTTAGGGTGCGGTGGGGCTGTTGGCGATGATCATGCGGGCGTCGAGATGTCGGTCAAAGCGGCTTGCTTCGAATCCCTCCGACAGTGTGGGTATCCGCCAATCGGCATACGGGCAGGCAAACCTAGCGTCTTATGGTTGAGCCTCAACACGCTCAAGTTGTCCGGAATGGTCCCAAAAAGAGGCGGCGGTATGGGCGTTGAATGCTAGGCAATGTTTGCTCGTCAGTACCGAGACGGCTTCCTTGACAGCCAACGTCTCCGGGTCCTTGCCGGCGCGGATTCTTCCGGTTTGGTCGACCTGAATGTAGCCCCACTCGAACAATGTGTCACATCCGATGGAGCAGATCAGCATGGCACAGGCCTTAAAGTCCTTGCGCTCTTCCTCGGTGCAGCGGTGCCGCGGCTTGATGTGCCCGGCTATGAGCAACCGGGATGGATACGACTTTCCGCACATGGAGCAGGCCGCTGCGGTTTTCCCGTTCAACAAGTGCCGCCGTAGGTCAGCCTGCTCTGTACGAAGCGTCGTCATTGCGACTGAGTCTGTATGTTGGCCGCTCCACCAGTTATCTGGCCGGCCCAGGAAGGCCCCGTCCGTTTCTAGTACGGCAACTCCGAGTTCATCCAGTAGGTGCAGCCCCTCATCTTGAATCAGGCTGGAAAGGAATCGTTCAGCGGGCCTGGCGCCACGGTGGAAGGGCGCATCCTTTCGCCCGCATTCGATTATTTTCGCCGCGTCCGTGTAGTGCATCTGGAGATCTGTGGCCACAGGGCGAACCTTGACCAGCCAGCCCTCGTCGAGCTCGCCAGTCCGTGCAGGACTGTATGCAGGCGGCCGCTGGACGTTGCGCCATTCGTCGGTCACGACGCTGACTGCTCGGAGATAGCTGTGTGCATGGTGAAAGACAACGTCACCGGCACTCAGCTCCTTGATGAAGGACCGTGCATTGTCCAGTTTGCGACCGTTAGGTCTGGGACAAGTCCACAGCGTGCCCTCCGCGATCGCGTCGTCGTAGTTCTTGTTTTGCGTCGCCCACCAAAATCTCATGTCGCAACTGTGCCATGACCCCATGGCGCACGAGGGTACCGCGCCGCGAGTATGTGCATCCAGGATGCAGGCTTTTTGGAGTGGGACCAACGAACAGGCCTGCTGAACTATCTCGTTGCCAACTCGGCTTCCTGCGGCACCTGCTCCCGCACTACTGACTTAACCTTTGCGTAATCGGAGTCGCAAATAATGTCTGCGGTCTTGAGAGTGCGATGATTGGGCTCTGCTCCACCGCACCGGGTGGTCGAGGTATTGGGATGATGAACATGCAGAAATCAAAAGTTGTGGCCCGAGTCCTTGATGGGAATCGCTTGGAGTGCCACGTTGTCTCGCCAAAGGGACAGGAACTAACGCTGTCCGGCCTCACCACGGATGTTGAACCGCAAGTGGGTGCAGGAGGGCTCGGCAGCAATCGACTTCTAGCGAATAATGCGTGGGCTTTTGCGAAAGCCAGTTTTGACGCGGTGAACTTGCCCGATCAAGCTCAGCAGAAGAATGCCACTGCACGTGCCAAGAAGCACCGAAAACTAGCCGAGTGGATTGCCGACGTAGCCGAAGACGTCACGGATGAGAAGACATATGCATGGTGCTCTGCATGCTTCGGACAGCACGACCATTCGAGAGTGAACAGAGCAATCGCACAACTGAATACATATGTATGCGATGATTGCGGATCGCCGGGCTCGCCCTGCATGGGACCCATGTGCAAGAACATGGCGGTGCGCGTGCCAGGTGCCGTCCAAGTGCAACCGTACTGTGCCGAGCACAGCCATGAAATTACCGGTTTCGAAAAGGCCGACCGCAAAATGGGTGCCCTCAACAACTACGAGGAATTCCTAAAGTACGACAAGCCCAATCTTGCCCGCGCCACCAAGGTTGTGGGAATTGCCGCCTTGGGAGTCGCTGCGGTTACTCCTGTCGCCTACGTTGCGGCACCGGCGATTGGCGGGGCCATTGGTGTCGCCATCGGTGGATTCACGGGCGCCGCCGCCACCAGTTATGGACTGGCCTTGCTGGGAGGCGGGTCATTGGCCGCAGGTGGGTTGGGCATGGCTGGCGGGACACTTGTTGTCACGGCCGTGGGATCCGCTTTGGGTGGGGTACTTGGCGCCTCGGTGGCGAATGCGTACATCAGCGAAGACAAATCATTCCATATCGAAATGCTGCAAGGGGGGACCGGCGTACCTGTAATCGTTTGCAGCGGATTCCTCAACGAAGGCAGCAAGGGTTGGGGCGGGTGGGAGAACGTCATCACCGGCCGTTATGCAGACTCACCCGTTTACCGGATCCACTGGGGGTCCAAGGAGCTCAAGCATCTGGCGTGGCTTGGTGGTGGAGGTGCAGCAAGAGCCTTGGGTGTGAATGCGTTGAGGGAAGCGGCGTTGAAGGCCACTAAAATGGCAGGAAAGAAACTTGGCTCCATAGCACCAGCAATGTTGGCTGCGGACGTGGTCAAGAACCCCTGGAACGTTGCCAGGAACCGCGCTGAGAAGACCGGTGCAATCGTGGCCGACTTGCTGGCCCGAACCGAGGCGGAATCCTACGTCCTGGTGGGTCACAGCCTAGGCGCTCGTGCCATGTTAGTTGCCGCGCAGACCTTGGGAACCAAACCGGGAGGGCCAAAGATTCAGGCAGCCCATTTCCTCGGAGCTGCCATAGGAGCCAAGCGTGATAGCCACGCCCTGTCCGCGGCCGTTGATGAAGCCGTCTACAACTATCACTCGATCAACGACAGCGTCCTTCATTACGCTTACCCCATCGTGGAGGTGGGAAAAGAAGCCGCCGGCCGCGTAGGTCTCATTCCCAGCACCGACAAGGTGCAGAACATCGACGTATCGACTCTGGTGAAGGAGCATTCTGACTATCTCAAGACCGTCAGCCTAAGATAACGCCCAGTACGGCTGGTCCGCATCCGTACCATACTCGGGGCTAATTAGGCGTAAAATGAGTGATACAGCATTGGTTGCGGACTGGTCGGATCGAGGTCGCTCAGTAGTCGGCCGGGTGGTTCCCACCTCGTCATACAAAACCCATACTTTTGAAGACAGAACAGCCACTATTTAGTATCTTGCATTGTTGCAATCTCACCATGCAGAAACTGGTCAAAAGAGCCTATTGGCAACCCGAAATAGACCGATGGCATGACAGCGGGGTTCATAAACGTTGATAAGTGATGATGGGTTTTGAGTACTCCACATGCTCTGACCTGCGGCGATAATATTCGTTGGTATTTACATGCGGTTGTAATTACGACCGTTCAGCGTGGGCTGTTTCGGTTCGAATTTCCCGGATTCCCGGTCGGTGGGATGACGCTCGGACGTGGGCTTGTTTGTTGCTTTGCTGGCTCCTTCAATGGGAGTCTCCTGGCTTGGGTAGCCGTAGATTGGCCAATTGTGCTGGTGAGCGTACTTGGGCGTGAGCAGTACCGGATGATCTGGCTGAGCTGTTCCTCGACGGCAGGAAAAATGTTTCGGTTAGTTGCAGTTTAAGGCGCTTTCGGCAGGAGTGCGGGCGTTGTTGAGCCAGCGACCATAGGTGCCAAGACTCCTTGTAAGTTGGCATGCACCGCTTGCGTCGTGTCCGTAGTTGTCGTATACGGCATATATGTACTGTCCTCCGCTGTTGTTTGTGGACGGCCCAGTAAAACTGGCACATGACAGGTCGGTACGGAGATATGACGCCCCGGGATGTGCTTGAAGCAGGGTTTGGACTTTCTCGGCGTTTGAACCTGGGTCCCAAGCCGTCCCGAACACGACAATTGCGGAATCGTCGCACGCCGGATAGGTAATTGGTATCTCCAGTCCTAGATCTCCAGGGTGATTGAGGTCGGGCGCATCGGCCGCCAGCCACACAGTTGTGGGCTCATCGAAGGTTTTCGTTGCTGTTGTTACCGTGATACTTTCCGCGGTGTATCTGTACGTGGCATCGGGATGAACTGCAGTGAATCCGTTGTCGTCTTGAATTGCATCGAGGGTTACTGTCCCACCCAGATCGCGATTGAGACCGATATAGGTGAGGTTCCCATTGATTTTGCAGAAAGCACCCCTAAACGTTGCGGAGCCGCCGATCCAAACCAAGGTGCCCTCGCCCCGACAGTACGCAGAGTCGGCAAAGCTGCGAGTGGGTGCTGCTGGCACGGCAGACTCCTCTGTTGCTGAATTGGTCTGGATAGCCGGCGGGGCTATCGGGTGTGCATTTCCTTCGGCAGCCGGGGGCTGCACGGGTGCGGGTGAAGTCCCAGAGCTCCTTCCGATTGCATAGGAGACCAGAAGCGACAGTAGAACTACGGCAATGAGACCAAGCCACATTGCCGAACGTCTACGAGCAACCGGCAAGGCGCCCCCTTCGGACATCACCTGCTGTGGGTTGATGGCAGGATTCTCCGCGAAAGGAACCTCAGACACCCGTGCAGTAGTCAATGGTGTGGCTTGTCTAATTTCATCCGACCCTGCGTAATCCGTTAATGCGGGCGCGTACTGCTGGATGGGCGATTCAGCGGATTCTTTAGTACTCAATGGAGCTGGACGTACGGGAGCGTTCTCCGGCACGATGCCTGGACTCCAGATCGCTACAAGAGGGTCGATCCTGTCGACCTTCTTGGACTGAATCGCGGCGATCGCGCGACAAAAATGTTTCCAGGTCGTCGCGTTGGAGCCCGCAACTGTGCCGTTGGTGACGAATGTGGCAACTTGCTCATGAACACTGACCAGCCATTCAGACTGCCGTTCCCATACTTCGGGCGCTTTTGCCATGGTTCTAAGAGAAGCCAAGATGTCGGGCATGAGTGTCCCAATTGCCAGCCCTGCTTTGGTGCGTTCAACAGCTTTGTTGAGACTGAGCACCACGATTTGCTCTGCAGTGTCCGCCGACCGGTCATCGGTGATGTTTCCGGCGTTGAGAATCGGTTGATTTAGTCGGTTGTGTAGTTGCGGGTGAAGACGGACTCTTCGGCCAGTTGCATCGATGATCCATCTTGCATCTTGAACATCACGTTCCAGTGTCTGCGTACCGTCAAGGAATGCATCGTGCACCAAAGATCCTTTGCCATCCGCAAGAGTAACCCGAGCCAGTCGGCTGCCGGTTCCGTGCTGGTGCTGGAACTCCGGTGTCACGCCTGCAGTCGTCTCCAGAAGAACTTCAGCTGAGTCCGGCGATACTACCGGCATCCACAATTTGGAATAATCGGGCAATAGCGGTGTGTCCAACTCGATTGCAGGAAATGTGTGAATCCATTCATTGGTCTCAAGGCTGAAAAGACGAGGAACGGAGGCACCGTTCTCGTTCACGATAGTTAAAAGGCACGAGTCTTCTCCCGGCCACCATGCTGCATTGCCAAAAGCAAGTGCAAGCCATCTCCCCGTCGCTGTCTCCACGAGAGTTGACGCTAGGCCTTGTGTTAGTAGTAGCCATTCTCCGTCACCGCTGAATCGAAGAACTTCGTTTCCAACAAGCGTCTCCATACCCGTAAGGAAACGCCGGCGGCCGTCATTGCCGCGAATTGATATGGAACCCGACCGTCCGTCGACCTGCTCGAATGTTGCAATAGCCGACGTCTTGCTGTCCAGATCAACGGAAATAACATTTGCATCGCAGTCGAAGGGCACAAGCATATTGGTCTTTGATGACCCAATATAGAGTCTATTGGCTGGCCACAACAGGCCCCCGCTAGGCCATTCGTCGGTGGCAGATAAATTCCGCCCATCTATGGCCCCAAGATCAAGAGCTGGCGGTAGATCCCACATTTCATGGGCTGGGTGGCCTGCGGCTACTATGCGGCCAGTTTTGCTGTCATGGCTAGCCGAAGTGACCGTAATCCTTGAGGGAGAGAGTGGGAAGCCCCGATCGTTCCGCCACGAATGTGAGAGACACGCCCCGCGTTCTTCGCGCAGTGTTTGGGCCGCACGGTTGATTGAATCAAAAGCGGAACTGTCTTCGGGATACGATTCACGCACTCTCTCAACGAACGAGAACTCCCCTGCGGGGCTAGGCCCCTCGGCAGGCAGTACGGGAAAGCTACCGGCGGGGGTCATTTCAATTCTGGCCCAGATTGATGCAGACTCCGGCTCAGAAGGAATCTCCGTCAACAAGGCATTGCGCACATCTGCAAAGGTGTTGACAAAGTCGTTGGCCATGGTTTCTGCCAATTGATCAAGGACTGCATGGTCCGTCCCAGGAGCAAGGTGGCGCATTAGAACCGACGTTTCGTCCCATTCCTCGAAGGAATACAGTTTTGTATCGACAAGTTTTTGTATGAACTTCAGCTTGCTATTGGCGTTTTCACCGGTATTCGTGAACAAAGAAGGATGATTATTGTACAATCCCAGATAGATGTCAACCTCATCGCCATTGGTTAAATCCAATTGCTTCTTGTACAGGTTCGCACCGATGCGATTCCATGATCGAGCGGCCCGCCGAATCGATGCCGGCATAACCGAGAAATCGCCATCGCCAATTGCACGAAACTCCAGTTGCTCCCAAACTGGTGCGATGTCAGCCCCGTCTATGATGTCAGCAACTTCTGGAACTGTTGAACCAAGCGTAACCAATTCGCGGCTGAGCGGAGGAGCGACTGAATCAAGCGGTAGCGTGATTTCTTTGAAAATAAGATTGTTATCGGAATCTGGGGCACAGAAGACGATTACTGCGGATCCCCTAGAACCTTCGACGGCAGTCCACACGGTGTTTGGATCCTGATTTAACTTCAGAAATCCGCGTCCGATGTGAGTGGAGCGCCGAAGGATGGGCATCAGTTGGGCTGCTCGAGAAATGACGACATCAGCTGTAACCTGCCCGGACAATACGATGCTAAGCCCGCAATCCGAGAGGAGTCCAAATAGCAGCTGGCGTGGATCATCCGCTGCCAGGCCGGGATCGCGGACGTTGGCAGTCTGGCTGCCACGTTTTTCGACACCTTCTTCACCTAACTTCGAGGTGTCGTGGTCGTCAAGAAATCCCATGGTCAACTCCGCTGGTCGCTACATTGAATTGAAGTCCAGGTCATAGGCAATTTGCCTCGACCACACGAGTCGAGGTGACCGGAAGCAGTATCGGTTTGGAAGCACGCAAGGGGTTAGAGTCGCGGATTCCGTTGCCTCGTACAAACGAAAATAATTGAGCGGCTCCCATGAATCAGGGTTGGAGCCGCTCGACGACATCTCGTGTCGATCGTCCTAAATCAGTTGTCTTTTCCGCAGGTCGGGCAAGTCACTGTAACCCCATTCCAAGATCGTTTAGCCCAGAATGCTCTTTGACAGTGACGACACTTGTGAACCTCGGTGTAATCGCCTGAGCGAGAGGAAGATCCTGTTTCCGCCATTTCAATACCTCCTAACTTGCTATAGGGAAGAATTTATGAGCCTTGCTGGAAGGATGGACCATCAAGTCGGAACACTTGTGGCTTTTCGTATTTTTATTTATTTAGAGGTGCTTCTAAAGATATAAGGTATATCGAGCCTTCTGTAATGATGGCCAGTGATATCCCTCTACAATATTGCGACTAAGGATTGTAAATAATCACGAAAATTTGGACATAGCCCGCAAACTACGGGCGCCATGTGTCTTCGTTGGCATGGTCGTTCTGCAGGCTCGGGTGAGATTCCTTGATCTTCTTGATGAAGCCTTGCGCATTGGCTATTGTCTTCAGAGCGAACGCCTTCTCATACGGTTCCCTGTGTTCGCGCCATTTCTCAATGTGTTCAGCGACGGCCTTTCTTTGCGCATTGAGCTTGATCCGTGCGTTTGCAATGTTATCAGCCAAGTTATCCACTACCTTTTCTTTAAAGTTAGCTATCAATAAGGATCTATCAAGATAGATCACGTTGCGCAAACATTTCTCCTTCGAAGCACTGTCGGCGATTTTGATCGTAGTTCGAGCCCTTCGACTGCCCCTGGAAACTACGTCCGTTGGGTTTTACGGACCTGCCCTATGAGGCTAGGTGCTTGTAGTCCGCATAAATACTGGAAATCGCGTCGTAAACGGCCCTGTACTGTTTGCCTTGCAATGATTCATCGGTGAGGAATTTGGGTGCAAGTGAGTAGATGCCCCACTGCATAAGTGGTTCGACGAGTGGCTTGAAGACGTTTGTAGATCCGCATGACAGAAAATACTCGATGACAGCGCGTGCTCTTGTCGATACTTCCTGGCTGGCCACGTCAAGCCCCTGACCGGCCTCGATTTGCCGTTGAAGTTGGCCGACCTCTTCAAGGATCTGTCCGGCATGTTCGTCAGAAAAGATAAGGATCATCGCAATGCTCCTGTCGTTGAAGGTGGCGGCAGCCCCGCACGAAAAGTCCATTGACCGCTGGATTCTTGAACCAATTGCGTTTCTTGCACATGTTCGCTTAGGCACAAGAGTCGTACTAAGTCTCAGCCGAAGGGGTATGTGTGTCAAGTGTGCGACGAGACTCATCTAAAGTGCTCGCGAAATGGGGGCTCTTTACATGATGAACTCATACTGCTAACTTCTGTATTAGGCAGGACGTCTGGCGGTATGGAAAATTCTCTTGACAAGTACTCGCCGGTATTTGCGGTCGGTAGACTTCCTGGCTTTCAAGTGACGAAGATTGAATCGTATTTAATTGCGTTATCCGACTAGGAGGCTTAGTTAATATGGCGTGTGCGTGTCAAAATAAGGTAAACAACACCAATGGACGTTGTCCAGCGTGCAATGAGGCAATTGTGCACAATATTCCCACGTCCAATCACAGTTGCAGTTTTGGAAAGTGCTCTTAGGCTGTAATCTATTGCGGCTAGAGCTGACTAGGCTGACTAGGCTGACTAGGCTGGCTCGGGGGCGGGAGGTTGGGGGTCAAGTACCCTCTAGCTAACCGCCCCCGACCTAGGGGCAGGTACTGCGGCGAAACGGTCCGCGCATTCACTGATCTAGATATCTCTTGTTTTTTCCATGCTGGATTGTTAATGGGTGTGGATGAATTTCATTAGTCATTGTTGCCTGCATGCATCAATTTGGACATTCTGGAAATAGTATGGCACCGATGGGTTGATTATAAAATAAAGGATGTGAGTGTTTCGTGAAAAGCAACGAGTATCGACTGACGACTGATCTTACTGTTAGTCAGATTAAACAAAAGGTGCAGTCTGTCATGGCCAAGGCGGACATTGGCCCCGTCAATTCCACGGTGCTCGATGAGCGTGCAGATCTCGAATTTCTTGCCCAGAGAAAGGGCCTTGCCGGTCATGCGGCAATTCAATTTTATGTTTTCGACCGAGGTGCACTGCGAGAGGTGCACATCGTCGCATTGGGTGACGCGGGCTTGAGTCGTGCATGGGGTGGCGTAAAGAATACACTTTCACTCTCCAAGAGTACCCAGTGGGCCGAGCAGGTTCGGGATGCACTTAATTAGCCTGGAGATTCCATGACAGCGTGACTGTGCGGAGTTGCCTGGTGCCTGAAAGGTGCATCTGATTGGGAAAGAGTAGGCAACATACAACATTTCCTCTTCCTGTTCACGAGCACATTCAAACGATCAAAACGGCCAGCTTTGCGCTGCTGTTCGAGGTGATGCCGTCGGCGGCGGGGACATCCGGAAGGAAACGCTCGAGGTCTCCGGGATTGTGGCGGTTCTGTCGGAAGTAATTGGGCCGTCGCGCAAGCCGTTCGCCACGCACAACCTGAGCAAGATCCTGACGGACGTGGCGCTGACCTGGGCAACGCACTGGAGAAAAGCATCCTGATGGATCCATCGTTTGGATTTCGGTGGCCAACGTACGAGAGACCCTGTTAGCGCTGGCCGGGTATTTGGACGCCGACCTTGAAGATTGACTCCATGCGAATAGCCCCTTTCAGACTGAGCTGGCACACTGCCCGTTGAGGGAGACCAGCCGTTTGTTGCTGTGGAGCGCACCAGCAGGACGGTCTCACGGATAGCGGTGTGATACACGGCTTCCGACGGTTCGTGTCCAGACGTAGCGGTGAAAGCGACCGGCCGCGAGCGAATCCGAACAACTCAGGAATAGGATGAAGTCGCCGTGACCGCAAGGGACTAGGACGGCATCCCCAAGCCATCGATCAGCATCCAGCTGGTGGATTGGGGCTCGGCACTACATCTGGTTCCAGAGGATTTTTTGAAATTGAGACAGCCTCTTCAAGGTTCTCGAGACCTTTCTGGTAAATCTGGTCGGCTCTCGCATCCTGGGCTGACGCGTCCATCCTGTGGGCTTTCGCCAAGCGCTCGATTTCTTCTTCTTCTTCTTCTTCTTCGAAGTTCATACGCACGACCGTAGCTCACGTAGACGGGACGTAATGGCCGGTTTTTTCGGGCCCGAATAGATGAGCCGACTTGAGCCAGTCACGTGCGTAGAAAACTCTTCGCGCCGTACAAGAAAGTTGTCATCGTTGCCTGAGGTCGTCGGGAATAGCAATACCAGTGGCATGCCACCTCCATACTTCGAAGATCGAGGTCATGAGAGGCTTGACTCTTGCGTCGCTGTAGTAAAAAGACGGGCGAGCTTGAGAGTATTGGAGGATGACGCTTCGGTACTCCCTAACAGTTTTGAAGGCCCTTAAAGGTTGTACCCAACGCCGCTACCGGTCCAACCGTCTGAGCTTGAATCCGAGGTAACCTGGTGTTTATTGGAACCGTCTGATGTCCAAGGAGGAAGAACGGATCCGTTGGGGGTCACACGCCCCACGTATGTCGTATAGCCCTCCGATGAGTAAGTGAACATGGGGATCCCAGGTACTTCGCCGATATCGTGAATATTCGCCGTGGATCCAAACATCGTGGTGGTGCGTACCCACAGGAAATACGAGGTGCGGGCATCCCTTATTGGGAAATCGCGGTATAGGCTTTTGACTTCTTCCCAAGGTGAGCTGGTGCGGAACTCCACTCCAAGGCCACGGTAACGCGCGAATCCTTGATCAGTCAGCCCACCCGTTGCGCTAAGTGCGGCGACGACGCGTAGGATACCCGTTCGGTTGAGAACTGAGTTTAGCTCCATCAACTCTGAGGCCTCGGCTGCTTTCGCTATACACGACGAGCAAACCAGCTTCGAAACTGTCACTCTTTGCCCGTTTGTCGGTGCGAAGCCTGAATGTCTGTCGCAAACAAGATTCCCGCAGGATGTACAGCGGATTTTTGCTTGGCGCCCGCAGTGACAGTATTCCATAACCGAATACTACTCGGGGCCGTACTTTTTGTAGAGAGAATTCTTTGCCGGACCTTCGCAGAGAGGATGGGGACCTCAGCGCCTCCATCCGCACACATGGTGCCCATCAGGGGTACACCCTAAATTGACGTCAGGCCCTATGCGGTCAAAGTGTCAATCTAGGGTCCTCCTGGAATTGATTGACACTTCCGGCCCAGGGTCTAGACCCTAACTGGACACTTTCGAGAATTGAGGGGCAATGAGCGGTCAGCGGGTTGCACATGTGAGAGTTTCGAGTTTCGACCAAAATACGGATCGCCAGCTGGACGGCGTTGCGGTGGACCGGACGTTCACCGACAAGGCATCCGGAAAAGACACCGCGCGGCCTCAACTACAGGAAATGCTGGCCTATGTTCGTGAGGGCGATACTCTCCTGGTGCACAGCATGGATCGTCTAGCCAGGAACCTCGAGGACTTGAGGCGCCTGGTTCGAGAGCTCAATGACCGCGGCGTGCGCGTGGAGTTCGTAAAAGAGGCCTTGACATTCGACGGCGACGGCAGCGCAATGGGACAGCTTTTGCTTTCCGTAATGGGCGCGGTAGCTGAGTTTGAAAGATCACATATTCTCAGCAGGCAGAGGGAAGGCATCGCATTGGCCAAGATCCGCGGTGTATATAGAGGGCGCGCACGGGCGCTGAACGACGAACAGGCCGCTGAGGTTTGCCGGCGCGCGGCGGCGGGGGAGAAGAAGACAGCACTGGCTGAGTTGTTCGGGGTTAGCAGGGAGACTGTCTATAAGGCCTTGAGGGAGGCACGCTCACAGATCTGACGCGCGCTGATCAAAAAACTGCGCCTCTTTAACCGTCCGAGGTCCTGCCAGGACTGAGTCGTTCCACTTGGATCTTCCTGGTTCGCGGACAATCACCCAAGGATCTCCTTGGTAGATTGCTAGGACGCGCGCTGCGTCGCGGGCGCTCAGGGGCTTCGTGGCCTTTATGCCCTTGCCTACTTCCGCTACGTGTTCCTCGCCGTTATGACTCCAACGGATCAACCGTACTCGCTCGTCAAATTGGGCTGGGGTTCCTTTGTAGAGGGCTGCGAGTTCCTGATAGAGGGTTTCGCTGTCTTCGGGGGTGTCTGCGAGGGGCACATAAAATTCCATGCTCCAAGCCTACCCAGCCGCGTCCCCGTTTTGCTCCCGCTCGGACAACTTATCCACAGGCCTCGGGAATCACTCCAACTTCCATACCCTCTTAATCAACCCCGCCGCCACCCACTCCAACCGCTGTTCGCCGCCACTGTCCACAAACTGCACCAGGCCATACGACCGCGTCCAGCCAACCGCGACGCCAGCCTGGCCGTTGAACTTTATCTGTGGCTGTTTCCAGGCGGGGAAGCGAACCGTTGGGAGCTCTTCCTGTTTCGGATGTTTTCGCTCTGCGTCGATGATTGCCATCATGAGGGCGGATGAGTCTGGATCGAATTTATTCATGCATGGCATTATCCTCCGGGGTACGGACATTCGAAACGACTCTTGATGGTGGCCTATGGTGGAGGCATGAAGATCAGAGGAGCAGTAGAGACAATCGAAAACGGTGAGATTGCGTACGTCGAAGCCGAGGCCAAGAACTATGCGGCTGGCTATGTCGCGTTGCATCAGGGATTGCAAGAGGGAACCCGGCCGTTGAACATGCGTGTGGATCGGGGCTGACCTCAAGATTCCTACCTCCGGTTGGCAAAGGGGATCTTGCCGTACCTCTCTGCGAATGCGGCGATAAGCGAACTTTCGAGCTGCTCCTCGGTGCCGGCGGGAGTGACCTTCCATGCCACGAGGAGTTCCTTCGCGTCGGCCATCTGCCAGATGTATTGTCCACCCTGGTGTTTGTGTTTCTGGTCCCTGCCGGCGACGGCGTATTCGTTGATCCTGTCGTAGAGACCTCCGCCGTTTTTGCGTTGGCTCGCCTTGCCGAAGTAGAGGACCGAAGCGCCGGGCACCCAGTTGAGGGCGAGCTCGGCAACGGGGACGTTCTTCGGGTAGTGCTTGTGCTGTCCGCCGAAACCCTTTGCGAGGAAGGTGGGTGCTTCATGGCTGATCCGCATCACCAGGTAGACCCCGGGGGACTGCGGGATGCCGCCATCCCCTTGCGCCTGTTGCTGGCGGATGCTGTCGAAGGGCTCGAAGCCTTTGAACCCGGCGGACACGAGATCGAGGTAGTTGAATGTTTTCAGCTTGGCCAAGATCAGGCTCCGATCGGTTGAAGTCAGCGAACGCAGGGTAGGGAATTGGCTGCCAAAGGTTTGGACAGTACATGCTGGAGTCTACTTCAGAGCTGCTCACCGTCCGTGTTGACCGCCCATAACAGCAGACACCAGCCCCTCTCACCGGCACCTGTGGTGAACGCGTCGGTGAACGATGAGGTTGGCGGATGGGGGCTGATGAGGGGGCTGTTGGTGATCGTTCAGGTTCCGTCAACAGCGATAGCCTGGTCGCTGTCTGAGTCGCGGCGCCAGGTGCGACCATTGAGGCGATAGGTGATCTGGGCCGTGAAACGAGTTATTGGTTGACCACTCAGGTCCCCCGGGTGGATTGGAATGTCAACAATCCGAATGTGTTGGCTAATCGAATCGTCAGCTGGAATTGAGAAGCCGGCCTCCGGTTGTGCCATGAGCCTAAGGCCGGGGTCGAGGGTGATGTTTTTTATGTTCGTGGGGTGATTTGAATTGTTTTGAATCACAAGGTTGAAGCTTGTCATCATCTGGTCGGGCGGGGTGCCGGTGGCAGCGCCACCCTTCAACGCCACGGAAACATTGTTGGCTTCGGCTTGGGCTTCATTGGCTCGCTGGACGGCGTCACTCATATCCCTCTCGTTCTCATCTCTGCGAGTCCGCTCCCGTTCGGCTTGGTCGGACCGGAATGCCCTGACAGCCCACAGGAGCGTAAGGACGGTGGCGACGCCACCGAACCAGGTTCCTGTGGCTACAACCCAGTCGGGGTCCAGTTTCTTGAGTACCAGTAAGGCGATGCATGCGCCGAGCGTGAAACCGCCGAGCCCCCAGATGATGTACACGATCCGGGGCTTTTGTTGTGAGGCCATGTCACCACAGTAGCGGTGGCCCACCTTTCAGCCACCCACTCAGCCATCCGAAGTCTGGGTGATCGCTGCGGGGGACGTTGAGGGGAGCGTTGTGGTGGTGCTGAATGAAAGAAGCCCCGTCCGACAATCGGACGGGGCTTCGAGATGCACCATTTGTTATTGCAACGCCTTGCGGAACCGGAACACCTCACCTGCCACCAGCACCCCGAGCCAACGAGGTAGCCATTATGTGTACGGCAGGTTCGATGGCTCTCACCGATAATCCGTCTTCTTTCGTCGGTGATGTCTTGGCTTTCAGACCGGCGCAAAATTGTGCACCCGTCGACGGGTCGGGCGCATAGAGACTTATATGAACACTTCCCGTGCTACTGAGAACATGACCACCACCACCAACAACCTCTCCGAGGTTGTTGGCCCTGATCTATTTGTTTAGACGAGGCTTTCGGTAGCGGGTGTGGGTCGATCCAACCCCCATGAGCCCCGGCGTCTCCGAAGAGACGAGATTAGGTGTCTACGAAGTCACGAGATTACACACCTGCTACCAAAAGCCTCTGCTATACACTCTGGCGCTGTCGAGGCCAGATGCAGGGTTGTTTGGCGAGTTTCCCGCCGATTTCAAAGAGCCTGGCCCGGAGCTTCTTGGGTTCCCACCGGCGGACCTTGGTGTCAATGAAGCCGATCATCTGTGCCCAGGTGATGATTTCAGTGGCGATCACGACCACATGGCACCATAATTCGTTGGCGGTGAAGGACTTGAACGGCAGGTTCGCGAAGTCGGTGTCCTTGGCGTTGCGGATCCGGTCCTCACGGTGTGCCTGAGCCGGTGGCGGACGTCCAGATCGGCGAGCTGGCCGTGTTCCTGATTCGTGGCGATCGCCGGTGTTTACGAAGTGACGAAGTTAAACGCCGGGTTGACCCGCGCCTGGTACCGAAAGCCGCGTCTGTACATGACGGGCAGAGGGGGATGATTTGGCAGTGAGCAGCGTCGCCACCAAGCTACTTCCGATATTTCCAACAAGTACGATGATGCTGTTCAGGAATAGGATCATTCGGTTCTCCTTACATTCTTCTTCTGCGGTCAATTTACGGTTTAGGAGTGCAGACGAGAGAAAAACGCAGCAAAATACAGTAGCCAGGAGAGGGACGACGCTGCCACTGACCCCCAAACCGGGTCTTTGGCACTCCGCCATTCAACCATGTCGTCCCGGGCCCGTCCAAGTCGCCGTTGTGGATACCGGTGTTAGCGGCCATGAAAAACTGCCCATAGGCGGCCACATAACTGCCCACTGATGGCCAGTAGAAATGCCCATTGGTGGCCATGAGATCTGCCCACTCTTTTTACTAGCCTCGCCGTGTTCTTAACGGCGGGAGCCCCTTCCTGGGGTTTGATGTCGGTGTCTAGTCGCACCAAAACAAACCAGGAAGTGGCGCTGTATGAAGTCTGACGGTTATGCCGATATCGGCATAATGACGGAGAAATCATGGAAATTCTTGAAGCGTATGAAGACACGCAGTCGTTTCGCGCCGCGGCCGTGCTCGCGGGCTGCTCGCACCACACCGTGGCCAAGCACGTCGCCGCCCGTAATGCCGGCCGACCGATGGCGGAACCAGTGGCACGGGACAAGGTCACCGACGAATACCTGCCCGTGATCGAGGAGCTCGTGGATAAGACGCGGGGCCGGATCCGGGCCGATGTCACCCACCAGAAGCTGGTAGGCATGGGCTACGAAGGCTCGGAGCGTTCCACCCGCCGCGCCGTGGCCCAGGTCAAGGCCGCATGGAAGCTCGGGTGGGTGCGCGTGCACCGGCCGTGGGTGACCCAGCCTGGCGGCTGGGCTTTTATGAAGAATTCTTCATAAAAGCCACAGCCCTGGGGCCACAGACCATGGCCGGTGAACACGGGCGTTCTGGGCCCGGTACTTTGATTTCAACCCGGCCAGCACATAGCGGGTCGTGCGGATCGAGCCGGTGTAGCCCAGATCAACGAGCTTGTCGTGAACAACGTCGCCGCGGATCTTCCCGCGCGACTGTTCTACCAGCTGTGTCATCGCCGGCAGGTACGGGTCAGTGATCCTGCCACGCTTGCATGCGATCGGCGCCTGCGCACCGGCAGTCCGTGCTTTCACATACGAACGGACCGTGTTGTGTGAGACACCGCAAACCTCCGCGGCACCCCGGTACGACTGGGTCATGTCATAAGCAGCTAAAATTTCCATGAACTCTCCTGGAGACTTCAAAATAAGCCCCTTCCTTCCCACATGGGTGAAATTGAAACGATTGGCATCGTCATTTCACCCCGAAGGAAGGGGCTCTCCCCGTAAAGACACGGGGGATGAACAAGGGAATCCCAGCACACCCAGCAGCCAGAGAGCAGCGAACTACTGGTCAAAACTCTTGCAGCCACTGGTCAAAACCACTGCCGCGAACGGTCAATCTAAAATGCCGTCTATGGTCAGTTTAAAGTTGCAGCTAACACACCTCATTCTTTGGGTTGGACGGGCCGGTGTGGAGCAGCCCAGGACCGGGCCCTTGGAGGGAAAGCTTCAGCAGGGCATGGCCAGGGTCGTCAAACCTTCGCCGTGGTGATTGAATCGCTAATTATGGCGGTTGACTGGTGCAACGCAGTTCTTCCTCGTCAATGCCGCTCTCTACTCCCCGGAGCCGGTTGCCCCGGCCATGGCGGCGGCGTGAGGGCCGTCGCTTCGTCGGTGTAGTCGGGGCGGACACTGGATCAGTGGAAAAAGTCATCCGCGACGAAGGGGTATCACGCCTGGTCTGGCGGCCGGGGATCGCTACTTGCTGGCTGCCAAGGCCGCATGAGCTGTACCCGCGTCGGTGACCAGAACGTCGACGAGTCCTGAATTCAGTGCAGCAATCAGGGCACGTTCCTTGCCGGGCCCCCCTCCGAGAGCCATCTTGACCGGTACGGTGGACAACTGCTGCGTGGTGATTCCGATCATTCGGCTGTCCAGCAGGTGGAGTTCGCTGCCTCGTTCGTCGAGGAGGGTAGTTCCAATTTCCGCGGTCACTCCCTGCTCCAACAGCGGGGTCAGCTCTCCCATCTCATCAAGGAGCGTTGCAAGGAGCGAGCTGTGGGGCCACCCGCCCACTGTGAAGACGGCCTTGTCCAGGTGGTCCATCCGCTGGAGGGCCTGCCGGACGCCCGGCTGGCTTTTGATCATCTGGGCCGCCATTGGATCCGTGGCGATGAAGGGCGAATGAAGCGGGTACATGTGGCCCTTGGTTACCCTGCCCAGCTCCATAATGACCCGAAGGTTGTCGTAGTCGGTCGAGGCGACACCAGTGAGCTGGACCAGGTCGCAGTTCGGTGCGTCCTTGATCCTGGAGCAGGTTTCGATGATCGTCCGTCCTGGGCCCAAGCCGACAATGTCGTCTTCGTCGATGAGTTCCGTCAGCAGCTTCGATGCCACAGTGGCGATCGAGACGCGGGCGGCTTCATCACCATGTGCCGCCGGTATACAGACAATGGCTGACTGCAGGCCGTAGCGGGACGCCAAGACCTTGGAAAGCGTGGCATCAATGGGTTCCTGGAGGCGCGACGTCACCTCCACCAGCCCGTGCTCCCGGGCGTACTTCACCATGCGCCCAACCATAAAGCGCGAAACCCCCAGTTCCTCGGCTATCTCCACCGTTGACCGCCCCACCTTGAGGTGCTGAATGGCAGCGTAGACGTACTGAACTTGTTCTTCCATTTTCAATGACTTGCTCACCTGAGCATCATAAACCATATGGTGAGCGGCATCACTATTCTTTTCATTAGTACCCGACGGCGCCTGGCGCTGACGGAAAGACCACAAGTCCAAGGGAGTACATGATGGAAGTTCCAAGTTTTCAGCCCAGCCGCCGCCGCTTGATACAGCTGGCCGTGACCGCACTGGCGACCACCGCCACCCTCGCCGCGTGTTCGCCAGGAACGGGCACAGGCTCCACCAAAAGTGAAGTCAGTTCGTTCGGATGGCGGAACTTCGAAGGGCAGAACCTCAATCTGCTCATGAGTGAGCACCCGCTTTCCGCCGCACTCAAGTCGCATCTGGGCGATTTCGAAAAGAAGACCGGGATCAAGGTAAGCCTTGAAACACTCAGTGAGTCGGACTATATGGTCAAGATCCTGACCGAGCTGCAGTCCGGATCCGGTGCCTACGACGCCTTCATGACTTCCCAGCCGATGAACTATCAGTACGCCGCCGCTGACTGGATCGAAGACCTGCAGCCTTGGATTGACGATGCCAAGCACACTGCACCGGATTATGACGTGAAGGACTTCTTTCCGGCCTTGCTCAGCGCCGAACGCTGGGACAAGACGGACTTCGGCGGAGGCGGCAAGGGCGGGCTTTGGGCCATCCCGGCCAACGAGGAAGGATACGCGCTTTTTTATCGCAAGGACATCCTTGAGGCGAACCAGATCGTCGTCCCACAGACCATCGATGAACTCATCGCCGCGGCACAGAAGCTCAATGGCACACAGTTCGACGGCAAGAAAATATCCGGCTTCGTCAGTCGCGGTGACAAGACATATCCTACGCTGAACCCTTTCTCCACTTTCGCGGGTGCGTACGGCGTCAAAGACATCACGAACGGAAAGGCAACAGTCAACTCGCCGGAAGGCATCGAGGCCGTCAACAAGTGGGTGGAGCTCATGCAGACTGCCCCCAAAGCGGCCGCCACCTATACCTGGTACGAGGCGCAGCAAGACTTCCTATCCGGAACATCGGCGTTCTACATTGACGCCGACCATATGGCCCCCGACTTCGAGAAGGATGGAAGTGCCATTGCCGGTAAGGTCGGCTACGCCCTACCTCCCGAGGGGCCCAAGGGCCGTGCCTCCAGCCTGTGGCTCTGGTCCCTAGGCATGAATGCAGCGTCCAAGAACAAGGACGCCGCTTGGCAGTTCATCCAGTGGGCTACGTCTAAGGAAATCCTGACGGCGTCCATCGCCACGGGGAACATGAACCCCACCCGCATCTCCGTGGCCGACAGCCCGGAAATGGCAAAGGCCACCGCTGACTGGGGCGACTACAACAAGGTCTGGAAGGAAATCCTCTCCAAGTACGCATCCTGGCAGTACTCCCCTTCGTCCACATGGACCAACGCGGGGGATATCTGGGCCACCTCCATTCAGTCTGCAATCCTCGGGCAGGCATCCGTTGTGGACGCCCTGAATGAGGCTGCAAAGAAGATCGACGCCGTCATCAAATAACCCTGCCGACGCACCGGAGCGGTCCGCGCCAACGTGAAAACGAGCGTACCGCTTCGGGCAGGGTGGCCATACTCAAAGGGACCCATGAAACACAAACCATCTCTTCCCTACCTATTGCTCCTGCCCGCACTAGCACTGCTGGTGGCGATTCTCTACCCGTTCCTCACGGGAACATGGTGGTCCTTCACCTCCTATCGTCTCAACCGGGGCGCACCGGTGTTTAACTGGGGACAGAACTTCGTCAACCTTTTCTCAACCGGAGAAGGGCTGCACGCGATTGGCATCACACTAACTTACGCCTTCGTTGTGGTGATCCTTGAATGCGTATTCGGCATCGGGTTGGCGATGCTGCTGAACTACGTTGGCCGGATCGGCAACACCTTCCGTCTACTGATCGTCCTGCCGCTGCTCCTTCCGCCCGTGATCGCCGCACTCATGTGGAAGGTTATGTTGACCGAAAACGGTGTGGTGAACTGGCTGCTGGAAGCGGTGGGTTCACAGAAGCTACTTTGGCTCAGCGGGCCAGACAGCGCCCTCTGGTCAGTGATTCTCATCGATGTCTGGATCTTTACCCCCTTCGTCATACTCCTGGCCCAGGCCGGCCTGAAGAGCGTTCCCATGGAACTCAGCGAGGCTTCTGCCATGGATGGAGCAGGACCTATACGGAACTTCATCTCCGTAACCCTGCCGATGCTGATGCCCGTCCTCGTAGTCATCGTCACCTTCCGTGGGATCGACTCGCTGAAGATGTTTGACATCATTTACACCACCACCAAAGGCGGACCGGTGGACGCAACCACCAACCTGCACGTCTTGGCCTACTTAGACGGCATCCGGAACCTAAACTTCGGCGCCGCGATGGCTTCGCTGGTCATCCTCTGGCTGCTCTGCTACCTGATTTCTTTCTTTCTCTTGAAGGCCCGTCGCAAGGAGGCACTCTCATGAGCCACACCACTATCCAGGATGCGCCGCGTACCCAACGGCCTTCCCAGTTCGGCGGCGCATCGCGACGGAAACGCTCCAAGAAACTCAAACAGGGTGTGGCCGTCGCGGTCCTAACGTTCTGGACGGTTTTTGCGCTTGCACCTATCGTCTGGATCCTGATGATGTCCTTCAAGATCCCGGGTGACATCGTGGTCTATCCGCCGAAGTTCATCTTCGTTCCCACACTAGAAAACTATGCGGAGGTCCTAAGCGGCAGTGCCTTCATGAATCCTTTTATGAATTCAGTGATCGTTACGCTGGGGTCGCTGGTCCTGACTTTGCTGATCGGCCTTCCTGCGGCTTACGCCCTTGCCCGGTTCAAGTTCCGCGGTAAAGAAAACATCGCGTTCGGCCTCCTGTCCCTGCGGTTCGCCCCGGAGTTGCTGATCATCCTGCCGCTGTACCTGATCTTCCAGAAGGCCGGTTTGTACGACAACTACTTGGGCCTGATCCTGGCATACCAGCTTGTCACCCTGCCGATGCTGGTATGGATGCTCCGGTCCTTCATCGAAGACCTCCCGGTGGAACTGGAAGAAGCGGTGGCCATCGACGGTGGAAACCGTTGGACAGCTTTCC
This sequence comes from Arthrobacter sp. PAMC 25486, assembly GCF_000785535.1. Classification (NCBI taxonomy): domain Bacteria; kingdom Bacillati; phylum Actinomycetota; class Actinomycetes; order Micrococcales; family Micrococcaceae; genus Arthrobacter; species Arthrobacter sp. PAMC 25486. Next base: position 3,572,668 of record NZ_CP007595.1, read on the forward strand.
GGCATGTCTTGTTTCGGCTGATCGCGCCGGGCCTCGGTGCCAGCTTGATGCTCTCCTTCATCTGGGCCTGGAACAGCTACACGCTGCCGCTAGTGCTCAGCGGGAAGAACACTCAGGTGATCACTACTGGCATCCAGCAGTACATCTCCTACCAATCCATCGATTGGGGTCCCATGGCGGCGGCGACTGTTGTCTCCATGATTCCCGGAATTCTCTTCGCACTCTTCTCCCTGCGCTGGATTGTCGGTGGCTTAACCGCCGGCACTGTCAAGGGCTAACCTCTTCACTTTTCGAAAGGACATCTTCCAATGTCGATCCCTTCCACCATGCGTGCCAGCGTTCTGACGGCACCCAAGACCATCGAACTCAAAACAGTTGCCATTCCGGAACCGCAGCGGGGCCAGGTGCTGGTTCGAGTAACAGCAGTGGGCGTCTGCGGGTCGGATACCCACTTCTATGAGACGGGCGCTATCGGCGACATCATCGTCAAGGGGCCGATTGTACTCGGTCACGAAACCGCGGGCGAGATCGTCGCCGTAGGCGAGGGGGTAGATAGCGGGCGTGTGGGAATCCGCGTGGCCGTGGAACCTCAGACACCGTGCCGGAAGTGCGAATTCTGCAAGACCGGCCGCTATCACTTGTGCCGCGACATCCTGTTCTACGGAGCGTGGCCTGTTGATGGTTCCTTCTCTGAGTACGTAATAGTGGACGATGACTTCGCCCATGCGATTCCGGACAGGATCACCGACGAGCAGGCTGCACTGGTGGAGCCGCTGTCCGTCGCTGTCCACGCGGCCCGTCGTGCCGGAGTGAAGGCCGGGGATAAGGTCCTCATCACGGGAGCCGGTCCCATCGGCATCATGAACATCCAGGTGGCCAAGGCGCTCGGCGCCACCGAGGTAGTGATCAGCGACCCTATTTCCCACCGTCGGGAGTTCGCCTTGACGCACGGGGCCGACGTCGCCTTCGATCCCACCACGGGTGGCTTGGAAGACTACGAGGAATACTTCGACGTCTTCATCGACGCCTCCGGAAACGCCCGGGCCATCCTTTCCGCTTTCCCGGCCGTCAAGCGTGGTGGGACCGCCTGCCTGGTGGGAATGGGCGGGGAAGAACTTAATGTTCCTATCGCGATGTTCCAGCACCGCGAGATCAACCTGACTGGGACGTTCCGTTACGTGAACACTTGGCCGACTGCGATCGCCCTGCTGGCTTCGGGCGCCGTGAGCGTGGATGGTATCGTCACGGGGAGATACGGTCTCCAGGACGTCGAAGAATCGCTTATGAAGTCCAAGAAGGATCCAATGGCGATCAAGACAATGGTCATCCCTGCGCTCACGGACGTGCGGGCCGGTTGATTCCCATGATCGATGTTGACGCGCAGAAAACGATCGAGTGGGAGGTCAGCGAGTTCCTCTTCGACATGGACGGAACGCTCCTGGACTCCATCGCTGCGGTGGAACAAGCCTGGTACGAATGGGCTGCCGAGGAAGGAGTGGCTATTCCCGACGGAGAGTCGTTTCACGGCCGAACCGCCCAGGATCTGGCCGCCGCACTCATTCCCGAAGAGCGAATACCGGCGGCGTTGCTGCGCTTGAGCGAACTCGAGCAGAGTCCACGAGTCCCTGTCACCCCGCTACTCGGGGCGCTCGAACTCCTGACAGCGGTGCCTGTGGAAAAATGGGCAGTTGTGACATCTGCTGCACGCCTCGTCGCCCTGGCGAGGCTGGCCGCTGGAGGCATCCCGGTGCCTACATTGCTCGTCTCGGGCGATGACGTCGCGCACGGCAAACCGGATCCCGAGCCGTACCTGGCAGGAATTCGCTGGGCACGGAACGGCATCCTGCCGGTCGCCTTTGAAGATACCGTCGCGGGACTGCGTTCCGCCCGGGCTGCGGGGTGCCGCGCCGTCGGCCTGGTGGGAACCGCGACGGCGGCTGAACTCCTTCCCCACGCAGATGCGGTGCTCGCTACACTGGCGGAGGCCACCGTCGTCGTCGGGCATGACGGCAGCCTTCGAGTGCGACTGATCCCGATTGATTAACCTGATACGTAAATAAAGTGAGTTAGGCAGCAAGGGTGATGATAACTTCGTACCCTTGCTGTTCTAGTTCCTTAATGGCTCGTTGGCGGGCTCTGTCCTTGTTGGCTTGGGTGAAGCGCTTGATGGGTGGCTCCTCGTAGAAGACACTGTTCTTGAGGATTTTCCAGGCGGCGGTGATGACGGTGTGTTCCATGGCAACGATGGCGCGGGAGTTGCCTCGTCGGTTGGCTAGGCGCCGGTATCGATCGGAGAGGAAACCTTTCTTCTGTTTCTTCTGTTTGGCAATGTTCAGTGCCGTCAGGCCGAGGGCTCCCTTCAGGTATGCGTTGCCTTTCCTGACGGAAGCTGGCTTGTGCCGGCCCGCGGACTCGTTGTTGCCGGGGGCGACTCCGGACCAGGCGGCGAGTTGGGCCGAGGTCGGGAATACGCGCATGTCGCCACCGGTTTCGGCAATGATGACCAGGCCGTCTACGAAGCCGTCTACAACTATCATTCGATCAACGACAGCATACTTCGGTACGCATACCCCATTGTGGAGGCAGGAAAAGAAGCCACCGGCCGCAAACGGTTCATTCCGGGCACCGACAAAGTACAGAATATCGACGTATCGGATCAGGTTAAGGAGCATTCTAACTACGTCAAGTACGTCATTCTGAAGTAACGCCCAATACATCGAGGTCGCCTCGGTACCATACTCGGAGCGAATCGTGAGTGAAATGAGAGGCACAATATTGATGACTGTTTGGCTGTGTTCGAGGCCGCGCAGCCGACGGGCGGGAGCTTCCACCACGTCATACGAAACTCATCCTAATCAGTGCAAAGTGGAGAGTATTTTGTATCATTCATTGTTGCAAGCTCACTACGCAGGAACAGAAGAAAACAGCCTATTGACAGCCCGAAGTGGACCCCTGACGGGACAGCGGGGTGTAAAACGTTGAGAACTATTGATATGTGTTAGATGCCGAATGCGCCTCTGACCTGCGACGATACTTTTCTACCTGCATTGGACCGGAAAATTTAGACTGCATATGCCAACAAGCAATATCGGTTCGAATGTCCAGCCGCCTGTTTTCCTGAGAGTGCCGCTGACTTTGGCTCATGTTGCTCCGTAGGTGCGGAACGGGATCCGGTCTGTTCCACTCATTCATTTGCTGGATGGGTCGGGTTTGGACCAGCCCAGCACCGGTCGTTGGGCGAAATCATTTACTCGGGCATGGTCAAGAAGGTCTATTCTTTACCTTCTGGTTTCACAGCAAGTTACTGCGTTGCCAGGTGGGACACGAGCCTCGGTGAGACGTTCGTCGTCGAACATGGCGGCAAGCATATGTCTGGTCACTGGTCACTGGTCTGGCTGGCGCGGGGAGTCTGGACATGAGGACTTGGAGGGTGCTGGCCATCAGCTGTGCGCCGGCGGGGGAGTGGGCAATGTTGCCTCGCTCGTAGTTGTCAAAGAACCCCTCCGCGTCCTGGAATGTTGCGGGGATGTCTGCGATGTTCATGCGGGCGCCGAGCTCTTGGTAGAAACGGGTTGCTGCGGTTTCCTCCGCCAGCGTCGGCGCCCGCCATGCATGTGTGCGGGCCCAGCGGATGGGGACGACGAGCAGGGTGAGGAGGGACGTGGAGGAAATCGTCCGGGTTGCCGGGGACATGGCGGTGGGCATGGTTGAGCAGTCGAATCACGTGGCGGTCGCTGTTGAGGCCGTTGGTGATGAGCTCGTAGGTGACGATGGCGGTGTCGTAGGAGCGCTTCATGGGGCGTTCGACGATTTCGCCGTTTTCGTGCAAGGATGTGGCGATGCCGGGGATGGTGAGATTGCGGTAATAGGCGAGGAAGAAGCCGAGCTCGACGTCCGCGGCGAGGTCATAGAGGGCCATCTGGCGGTAGGTGGTTGCCCAGTTTTCGGGGCCCGCGTCCGACTGGCAGCTGGCGAACTCGGCAAGGCGGTGGTTTAGCTCCAACAAGAGGTCTCCCAACTCTGCCCGATATGTGTCCCAGTGCCTTTGGTAGACATCGAGGGACCGGCATTATTCATCGTAGAACTGTTCCTCATGCGTGGTTTGAGATGTCATTCGCGAGCTTGTTGACGTGGTGAGCCCTGAGCCCCTGCGTGCAGAGTGGAAGACGGCCCCAGGGAACCAGCGTCGCGTGGCCAACGTCGATGCTTGGCTCTAGAGGTACACGGCCGCCGACTGACAATGGCTGCGCCACGAGGGCTAGTGGAACCACCAAGATGAGCGATCCTCAGTGTTTGTTGCCGTCTTTTTACGGTTAGGTCCGGAGAGTAAGAACCATGGTTGAACCCCCGTCCCGCACGCGGGCCTCCCTAAATCCCATGGCTAGATAGAACTTCCGGGCGTCGGGGTTGCCTGATCCGACTCCAAGGTGCAGTCCGGTCACGCCGCGCTGGCGTAGGGCTGCGATCATTATTTGGATGAGCGCGCGACCTGCGCCGGCGCCTTGGGCCCGTGGGATCAAGTTGATGTGCAGATGTGCCGGGTAGTCCTTAAGGAGTTCGTCCTGCGTCGGGCTTGCCGCATGGATGGCCTGAATGCGTCGCCAGTCCTGGTTCCCGTCGACAGTATCTATGGCCATGCTGGCCGGGTATTGTTCGCGCAAGGCAGGCCACCAGTTTTCTTCGCACCACTGCTCGAAAGCGTTGGTGTCCGCGGTTGCAACAATGTAGCCAGCTAAGCCCTGCGAGTCGATCAGTACGAATGCTAGATCGGGATCCGCGGCCGGATAAGGGCCAGCGAAGATTTGACCCAGCATGTGGGGATTGGTGTATAACTTTGTAGCGTCTTGGCCTGAATCGCCTGTGCGTAGGCACACGTCATAGAGGCCGGGAATGTCAATCGGGTGGAACGGTCGTATGCGCATGGCGAGGACTCTTTCGGGTAAACGGGCGGAAGAAACGGCAAGTCCCCTGAGTGGGGATTCCATTGCACCGCCCAGCGTCAAGAGGTAACTAGGTGCTCGGAAGACCGATATCCACGTCGCACAACCTCACCAGACTCAGGGACACTGGGCAGCGCAATGTCAGTTGGTGCCAACCCGATGTGGCGAGGTTTGCTGTGACCGCGGTGAACTCTCTGAGCTCCGGAACCTAGGCTTCAAGCCCATCCGATGTCGCTGGCTGCCACCCATCGATTTTGAGCAGGCCCGCCGCATTTCCGCCGAATATCTGCTGGATGTCAGTTTCGGGCATCCCCATTTCCCAACAAATTCTTAACTGGTCAGTCAGATAGCGGCGGGCGAAACCTCGAGGAAACCAGGAAGAATCCGATCCAAAGACGATCCGTTCCGGACCCATTGTCTCGTAAAAACGGCGAAACAAATCTTCCAAAGTGAGACGTTGGGCCATATATCTGACCCACTGGTTTGATCCAGAGGTATCCACGATTACGTTCGGGCAGGCCCACATCAAAAAGAGCACCTCTTGGACGTGCTGGATCCCAAAATGTGGGATGACAAAGGTAACATCCGGGAACCGCTTTGCAGCTCGTTCCAAGGTGGCCGGATTGCTGAAAGCGTTGTGGGCAATGCCGCCGGCTGAACCGCAATGGCCGAAATGGATCAGTACGGGTACCTGATTCCGTGCGGCGACCTCCCAGACGGGATCTGCCGCCTCGTCGTCCATACGCGCCGATGCTAGTGGTGCAAAGAGCTTTAGCCCGCGGAGCCCGCCCTGTGTGACGCCGTCCTCAAATGCCGCGGCGGAGCCCGGAGCAAAAGGGTCGGACATGGCAGCCATCCCCAAGAACCGGCCATCACCGCGGTCCACCAAAGCACTCATGGAGTCATCCCCGCCGGCAGTGACAAAGGCGGCATACTCGATTCCGTTCGTATCCAACTCAGACTTCCACCGGTCCGCTTCCACCTCCCAACCGGCATCGGCGGCGAGAGGTTCCGGATCAGCAAAATCCCAACTTCGGCGCCATTCCGCCGACGTCTGGGCGACGGCTTGCGCACGGATAGCCTGACCGACGTCGAACCCGTCACAGGCATCCCTTGCTGTGACGGACTCCGTACCAAACTGACCGCCCGCCAGGGCCCGGGTGAGAGGATCGTGGGGCATACGGAAATGCAGGTGGAAGTCAACGATCGACAGGCCCTGAACAGTGGGGCGCCCATTCGTCATTTGCTTATTCATCTCTGTTTCCTCTCAGTACTGTGCAGTTGCCACAGCGGCGCCGGACATGGTCACATCGGCCCGCTTTTCCGGAGCCGTAGAGACCATCTTGGTGGCGTACTCGACGGCGGCAGTGAGGGCATGGCGCAGGTCCGCACCCCGATTCAAGGAGACAAGGAACGCGGCGTTGAACCCGTCGCCTGCTCCGGTAGAGTCGATCACTTGTACGGGCGCTGCCCGGTGCTCAAACCATTCCCCAAGAGGAGTGGCCACGCCCGCACCGCGGGCGCCCATCTTGACGGCAACAAGTGAGTCTGTGGATACGGCCAGTTCCCGGGCGGCTCGTTCGGTGTCTTTGTGGCCAGCCAGGCCGTGGAGTTCGTCGTCATTGGGTAAAAAGACGTCGACTTGGTCCATGGCTTGGAGTACCTCGGCGCGAACCTCCCGGGTCCATCCCTGGGGTGGACATCCGGTATCAAGAACAGTTTGAGCTCCAGCGGCCTTGGCGCGTTGGAACAGTTCCGTCAGGGCGGGGCCCTGCATTCCTGGAAGTAGGAAATATCCAGCCAAAGCGAGAAAATCAGCCTCTAGCATCTGTTGAGTGATGTCAGAGGGGCACATTGCAGCCATCGGTCCCAACGATGACAAGAAGGCTCTGTCCCGTCCGGGTGATTCCACAGCAACCGTCATCCCGCTTGCCGTTCCAGCTGTTCGCAACAGGTGCGTTTCTAACAGCGGTATTTCTAGCTCTGCCTCCAGAATCAACAGGGATGAATCGTCTCCCACCCGAGAAACGAGGCGTGTGGCCAGTTCCAGCCCGGCACACCGAACAGCAAGGTTTCCTGCCGAGCCGCCTAGCCGGATGCTAATGGCTGGGACGACTGTTTCCGTTCCCGGTGCAGGAAGCTCAAAGGTGTCGGCGACAATGATATCCAGGTTGGTGTTTCCCACTACGGTAATTCCAGCCTTCACCAGTGACCGTCCTGGACCGCGGCACGGGCAGTCGAGAGCAGCCCGTTTCGTTTCTCGTCCAACAGCGTCAGTCGCCGATCGACTTCCCTGCCCAGCGTCAGCGCACGTTCCTGCGATGCGGAAGCATTGTCTCGTACTGCGGCACTGCCCGGACTGCCAACTTGCTGGCGCTGCAGGATCAGTTCAGGTTGCTGGCCAGCACTGAGCGTCACGGTCAGCAGTTCCTCCGACGCATCCTGGCCAGCTTCCTTAAAGGCTGAGGCGACGTCGGCTACGGTCCAGTCGGCAGGTGCCTGATGACGTACCAGTTGTCCTACAATGTCATGAGCTGCTCGCCAAGGGATGCCTCGGGCGGCCAAGGCCTCGGCCACAGCAGTGGTGGTGGCGCCTAAGGCAACGATCTCTGCGGGGTCCGGCAGCTGCCCTACTTCGAGATCCAGCAAGAGGCCATCGAGCATGCGCATGAAACGAACCACGCGGTCCCCGGCGCGCCATAGGTGCTTTTGCACGTCGGTGGTGGCATTGTTTGAGTCTTCGTACCACGCTGAGCCGATGTTTGCGTAGCTTGCTGCCATGTCAGCGGCAGTGGCGCCGGCCATGGACACCATATGTTCCAACACCACAGGGTTCTTCTTCTGCGGCATGATCGAGGACCCCTGTGTGTAGGGGGTGGGTGTATTAACCCATTTGAACGTCATCCATTCCAGCAGTACGCGGGAAAAACGGGCGCCGGTGGCGGTAATCCTGGCCTGCACTGCGGCCAGGCGCATGAAGTGCTCGGCACCGGCCACTGCTTCATAGCTGGAGGTGAAGCTGGAATCGAAGCCGGTCAGGTTACCCACCAGCGCGGAGTCGATGGGCAAATCGGTGCCGGTGAAGGCTGCAGATCCGAGCGGTGAGATATTCAGTTCCTCATAGATGCTGAGCATTTCGGTGGCTTGGCTGAGCATTGCCTCGGACAGGCCTGCCAGCACGTGGCCGATGGTTGTGGGCTGTGCCGGACGGCGGTGCGTGAAGCCGATGATGAGGCTTTCGGCATGCACGGACGCCTGGGCGGCTGCATCGGCAGCACATTGGACCACCAATGCTGTTTGCTCCAGCAGTTGGCGCCGCAGCACCATCCGGAACACCCCTGCGTCGAGGTCGTTGCGGCTCCGTGCAAGTTGTACATCCAGTTCCGAGGTGGCAATGCCGCACTCGCGCGCCAATTGCTGCTCGAGGAAATAGTAGGGGTCTTCGACGCTGCCATCGAAGTCAAACTTCTGGTCACCGTCTTGAGTCTTTTTCCACAGGGCCAACAGACCCTGCAGCAGCAGTTTCCCGCGGGTACGGGGCAAGATGTTCTGGTGCGTGAGCATATACACGTGCGCCAGGCTGGCCTCGACCATGGCCGGGTAGATGTGCGGTGCCGCTTCCTCGAAGGCGACCCTCAGATGGTTGTCCCAGTAGATGGACAGTTCCGGGTGGTCTTTAAGTTCTGGACGCGGCATTGACTGGTTCTGGGGAGTGTTCATGTGTGTCACCGTTTTCGTGGTTTTGCTGGAGTGCGGGGGCAAGGGCGGGAGTCATCGCTAATGCGGGGCCCTTGGGCTTGAAGTTACGTATTCTTCTGATCCTGCGTGGAGTCTCTAGCCATTGGGAGATGATCAACACGATCAGGATGAGCAGCATTTGCAAGGTACCGTAGGCGGCGGCCGTGCCGAATTCATTGGAGTAGATCCTGTTGTAGATCTCAACTGACAGTGGAGCGTAGCGGGCCGGGTAGATGACTACCGATGCAACGTACTCTCCGAATCCTTGAATGAAGGCCATCAGCGCGCCGGCCATGATGCCTCTGGACATCAGCGGCACGGTTACGGTCCGCAAGGCCTGCCAAGGTCCGGCGCCCAGACTGCGGGCGGCTTCTTCGACCGATGGGTCGATTTGCGCCAGGGAGGCGCTGGCCGAGCGAAAGACCAACGGCAGGAACCTGACGAAGTATGCCACTGGCAGTATCCACAGGGAGCCGATGAGTACTTGGCCCAGGTTGAATGGCGTCGGGGTGGCGAAGGCTGTGACGATGTTGACGCCGATGACGGTTCCCGGGAGTGCCCAAGGCAACATAACCATGACGTCGAGCATGGCCTTGCCCGGTCCTTTCCACCGTGTGACAACCCAAGCTGCCAGGACTCCGAAGACGACGCAGCCAATCATGGCGATAAACGCCATCTGAGCACTGACCATGATGGGGCGCAGGGTCAACGGGTCCGTGAAGATTCGGGAGAAGTTCTCGAGGGTGTATTCGGGCGGGAGAATCTGGATGGTCCAGGAACCATCGACCGTGAATGACAACAAAGCGATTGTCGCGGCGGGAGCCATGAGGAACAAGACCAACAGCAAGGACCCCACTCCGGCGGCTACCCGCGGGAAGACGCCGTGGAGCACCTTCATCGCCTGCGGGGTGCCTTTGGAAGAACCACGGTGGATGCGCCGGTTTTCATACCAGCGCATGGCCAGCAGGAACAAGATGGACACGACTGACAGGACCACCGCTTGGGCCGCAGCGACGTCGTAGGCGCCGCTGGTGCGCGATGCGACAATCTGCATAGTCAGGGTCTGGACGTTGTAGAACTGGGGGGCGGTGAAGGAAGCCATGGAGACCATGAAGGTCAACAGCGCGCCGGAAACGAGTGCGGGCGTCAGCATGGGCAGCAGGACCGTGCGCCACATTCTGAAGCGGCTGGCGCCCAAGTTCAGGGCGGCTTCCTCCATCGAGGCGTCGGATCCAGCCAGGGCCGAGGTGACTGCCAGATAGAAGTAGGGGTACATGGTCATCGTGTGGACCAGGAGCACGCCCCAAATGCCGTTGACGGAGAAGTCGGCTGCGTCCACCCCAAAGTAGCGGGCCAAGAAGCGCGGTACGATGCCGCTTTCGGCGTACAGAAAGTAAAAGGAAATTGCGCCGATGAGGGGTGGCAGCGCCATGGGAAGCAGCGCAAAAAGGCGCAGGATCTTCCGGCCGGGAAAGTCGAATCGTGAAAGCAGGACGGCCAATCCGGTGCCGAGCAGCCCTGTGGTCAGCACCGACACCAATGAAATGGTCACGGAGAGAATCAACGCATTTTTTGAGGCTCCCTCGAGAAACCCTGCATAGGCACTGCCGCCTCCTTCGGCACTGGCGGTGGCCGTTGCGAGCATGGGGACAACGATGTATACCAGCAGCACCAGAATCAGAGGGGCGGCAAGGATATAGACGAAACGGTCCGAAGAGGTCAGAGATGATCTCCGGCGAGGCATCGCCAGTGCTCGGGTCACGGTTGCACCATCCACACTCGGGCCTGATCCGGCTTCATTGAGACGAGATCTCCGGGCTCAGCCCGATTGAAACTATCCGGAGCCGAAACGACGACCTTTAGACCCTGCCAAGCGATTTCGTAGACGTTGACGGCGCCGGTGAATTCGGCAGTCAGCACCCTGCCGGTGAAGTGTCCTGACGCTTCCTGTCCTGTGTGGACAGTGAGGTGGATGGATTCAGGCCGAAGTGAGACGGCTGCCTCGTCACCGGTAACAACCTCGGCCGAAAAGGTGTCTTCAACACGAGGTGCAGTGAGGATGGTGCCGTCGCCGAGTCTGATGCTGACGGTGTCCTTTTCTTGCCCAAGAACAGTACAGGGCAGCACATTGGAGCGGCCGATGAAACGGGCCACGAATGAGGTAGCTGGCCGGCTGTAGACCTCCCGGGGAGAAGCGACCTGATGAAGCTGGCCTTCGTTCAGGACAGCTACCCGGTCACTCATGGCCATGGCTTCTGCTTGATCGTGCGTGACGTATAGGCAGGTGGTGCCAGCCGCCTGCTGGGTGGATCTGATCTCTGCACGTGTTTCCTCACGGAGTTTCGCGTCCAGATTGGACAGCGGCTCGTCCAGAAGCAGCGCCGTGGGGCTAATAACCAGTGCACGGGCCAAGGCGACTCGCTGCTGTTGCCCGCCGGAGAGTCTGTCAATACGGCGGTCACCAAATTCTTCAAGGCCAACTTGCGCCAGGGCTTGGTCAATCCGACGATTTTTGTCTCGCTTGGCCACCTTGCGCATATTCAACCCGTAGGCGACGTTGCCACGGACGCTCATGTGGGGGAACAATGCGTAGTTTTGGAACACCATGCCAGTGTCCCGCTTGTTGGGCGCGGTGTTGGTGACGTCCTTGCCATCGAAGTGGATGCTTCCACTGGTGGGCTGGATGAAGCCTGCAACCATGCGCAAGGTGGTGGACTTCCCGCAACCGGAAGGTCCTAGAAGCGTGAAAAGTTCGCCGTCTTCGATAGTGAGGGTGAGGTCGGAGACTGAAGGCTTGGCTCCTGGATACGTTTTGGTGATTCCGTTGAGGTAGACGCGTGTCATGGTTGCTCCACAGTGGTTCTGGTTGGGTACTGACAGGGGCGGGCCGTGACGGCCCGCCCCTTGGCCTTGCAGTTACTAGTTCTGGCCCTTAATGTTTTCGGCCCAGTACTTGCTCCACTCGGGCTCGTTCTTATTCACACGCTCCCAGTTGACATCCATTTCTTTCAGATCGAGCTCAGCCAACCAAGAAGGCTCGGAAGACAAGGCGATCGTCGGGATTTGGAAGTACTTCTCGGCAAGCTTGCCCTGCTCTTCTTGGCTCACCAGGAACGAAAGGAACGCATCTGCTCCAGCAGAAGAGGGGCCGTCCTTGATCTTGGCAACGCCGTCGATCAGCATCGGAGCACCGGAAGTCGGTACGACCGGGGTGAATGGTGCCTTCTGCTTTTCAATCTGCAACATAACGTCCTGCAGGTTCCAAGCTGTGACCGCAGCCTCCTGACGGGTGATGCGCAGGTACAAATCGGTGGGGTTGGCAGCGTAGACCTTGGTGTTGGTGTCGAGTTTCCGGAGCCAGTCATAACCTGCCTCCGCGCTTCCGGCTGCATCATATTTTCTATCGATCATGGATGCGTAAATGCTGCGCATGGTCCCGGAGGCCAGCACATCGCGGATGGCGACCTTATCTTTCATCTCCGGAGCGATGAGATCGTCCCAGTCTTTTGGCGCCTGCTCGGCAGTGAGCATGTCATGGTTGTAGAAAATAACCTCAGCAAGCTTCATTTCGCCGACCCAGAGACCGTCCGCGTCACGCTGTGCGGCAGGGACGGCGTCGATCACGTCCTGGGGTGCAGGGGAGAAGACTCCTTCGGTGGCGCCCTGCTGCATCTGCTGCTGGGTGCCGCCCCACCAGATATCTCCCTGCGGGTTCGCCTTCTCGGCTTTAACACGCTCCAGAGCTTCCTGCGCCCCCAAAGTTAGGATCTGGACCTTGCCTGCATATTTCGGATTGGCCTTTTCGAAATCTGCCACTACTTCCGTGGCCAAGCCCTTGTCACGTGCGGTATAGATAGTCAGGGAGCCGGTCTCCGCGGAGCCCGCGTCTTCACCGGTGGTCGTGTTTGAGTCAAGACCGCAGCCTGTCATGCCGAGGCTGAGTGCGAGCCCGCCGGCAAGCAACATGAATCGCAGTGGATGTTTCGTCATTGATATCTCCTAGTGATTTTTGTCAGGTAGATGGTTGGAAAATGAAAATTTGGGAGTCGCGTTTAGCTTGCAACTTCGGTAAATAGGGTCTCGGGCACCTTCAGGACTTTGGCAATGGCCCCGTGCAGGAGCCCGGTACTTCCCAGCTCGGCGAAGACGACGTCGGTGGGGGAGGGGGCCGATCGCTGCACCATTTCACGCAGTTCCCCACGGGCTCCTTCGTTCAGATGCACGGCATGCCCGGAAAAAATCACGCGCGCCGGATTGACGATGCAGATGCACACGATGGCCGCAAATGCCCACGCTTGGATGACTTCCGCCAGCAGCTCCTGGGCTTGGGGTGCGGTTGATTCACACAGGAATCCGATGACGTTCTCCGTGGGCAAGTCCAGACCGTTTTGGGCGGCTAGGCGCTGGACGCCATGGGCGTTCCAGCGTGTTTCATAGTCCCCATGTTCCCCCCGCGGCGAGGCCTGCAGACTTTGGGGTAGGAAACCAATTTCCCCGGCTGAGCGGCTTGCCCCTTCCAGGACCTCGCCATGGGCGATGATGGTAGCGCCAATACCCTCGTCCACGTGGATCAACACCAGATCGTCGACACCATTTCCTGCACCTGATCCGCGTTCCCCCAAAGCGATCAGGTTGACGTCGTTTTCAACTGTGGTGCGAAGCCCCGTGCTTGACTCAAGCTCGTCGGCCAGGCGGATGTGGGCCATGGGTCCAAATGCAGGGGCCAATGCTAGTGAACCATCTGAGGTCACCACGCCGGGCAGGGCAATTACGACGTGAACGGGGCGGATCTGAGCCCGTCCGTGCACGGAGGTGACTGTTCCCGCGATGCTCTCGACGGGGTGGGCCGAATCAAAGTCTTGCTCCACAAAGTCCAATTGAAAACCGTCGAGATCGACGAGCGAGCACCAGACCCGCGTGCCAGAGAAGCCAACTACGGCAACGGTTACGGAAGAGCGGTTGAGTTGAAACAGGGTCTTACGCCGGCCGCCGGTGGATTCCTTTTGACCCATCACGCTCAGGTAGCCGGCATCACTAAGATCTTGCACAATGCCGGTCACCGTTGAAGGGCTGTAACCCGTCAATTGAGCCAGATCGGTCCTAGCCAAGGGGCCGGACGACAGCAGAGTGCTGAAGATTGCTCCGACACGTATCCGACGCAGGGCATTTCTTCCTGTCGGAGCCGCGGGCTGTGATTTAAGTAACATACTTACTTTATACTTTGAATAAAGTAAGAACGCAAGTGTTGTCCGACACATTACTTTCAAGAGGGTTAGGGTGCTACCGAGCGCGCGATTTGACGATGGCGGCGTCGTCTCGAATGCCTATGTGGTTGGCGGGATTGGTCGTCATTGTGACGCGGCCGTCGGCACGCTGCCGGGTCAGAGGAGACAGCAATTCGTGTCGGTGTCATGCTTACGCCTGCTTCGCGGTACGACCAAGCGCGGTCTGATCACTATTTCTGGTGCGCGATGGTGGGCTCAGGGGTGACTCTTGTGAAGTAGCTGATCAGCGTCCACGGCTGCAGATCGCAGCCTTCCTAGCGACGTTGGGCCAGTGAGGAGGTAGTGTCGACTCATCATTGGCAGTCGGGCAGTCGGGCAGTCGGGCAGTCGGGCAGTCGGGCAGTCGGGCAGTCGGGCAGTCGGGCCGTCTGACGTCGGCGGCTCCCGGGGAGTTTATCTTGAACTGTGAGACCCGAACGGTCGTCCTGAGTGAATCAAGAGTAAACTCACTGGAGTGGCAGTAGTGGCTAACTGGCCATGCTTGAGGTCATCCGGCAGCCAAGTGAGAGTTCCCACCACGTCATACAAAACTCATCCTAATCAGTGCAAAGTGGATATCGACGGTATGACTCAACCTGCCGTAGCAGCAAGAAACTCCTGGAACTCGCTTGTGGGTAGCCGCGTTTCTTCCGTCATTGGCCGTGGGTCATGCCGGGCAGGTCGTCGAGCGGAGTTATGGACACCGCTGTGCCAGCCAAGGGAAGGGAGAGGTTGTACTCGTGAACGGGTTCAGGGAACCTTCGCTCCCCGGGAAGGTTCAGACCATTACGTCGGCGACGACGGGAACGGCATCCGGTTGTCGTGCCGGACTGCGTAGGCTTAAGGCCAATGGGGTAAAGTGCGATCATGGCGCCCGAAGGACAAACTCATCAACATTCACTAGATGTAGGCGACATCCCGCCTCGATCAAGAACAACGGTGAACACGCTTCAGACTCTAGACCGTGGCATCGACGCGCTCGAATTGATTTCCGCCAGTCCTAGCGGGGTTTCACCGCAAGAGCTTGCAGATCGGCTCGGCGTCCACCGAGCCGTCGCCTACCGCATTCTATCGACTCTCGAACTCCGGTTTCTGACGGTCAAGGGGGCAGATGGGCGCTTTCGCTTGGGCAGCGGAATTCTGGCAATCGCCGACCGGTACCTAGCGCAGTGCCGAACATCTGCTCAACCACTCCTCGAAGAGCTGGCCGAGACAACAGGCCTAACATCTTTTCTCGCAGTCGCAGAATATGGACAAGCCGTAGCGGTGGCAGTAGCTGAACCCCATATTGGCACTTTCGGAATTAGGTACGGTGTCGGATCGCGTCACGATCTTGGCCATGGGGCGGACGGGGTAGCCATCCTCGCTGGCCGTCCTGCATCGCCCAGTGATACTGACGCTGTACGAGCGGCCCGGGCGAACGGTGTAGCCATAACCCAGGGGGAGTTGCAACGTGGAACTGTGGGGATGGCTGTCGGCCTCGACATATCCCCACCGGGGGTTCTCGAGGCCTCGGTGGGTGTCATTTCCCTCGGCGACTTGGATGATTTGGATGGTGACCTAGTGCTCCCCCTCATTGAACAAGTACGATTACGGCTTTCAAACGCTCTTTAGGCCCACGGGTCCCTATCTGACGAATTCGACCTGCTGGGGCAAGGCTATGTCCGTCTTCGACTTTAAATAAGACCGAGGTGGGTTGTGTTTGAGCTAAAGGGGCCGTTGTTGGCGGACACGAGAGCGGTTAGAGCAACCTTAGTCGGTTAGGTACGAATGGGTTGTGGACTAATCTTTGACGCGGCTGTGGCCGCAGCCAATTGCCGCTGAGCTCTTATGTGTCGGTGAAATTTCGGGTGTGGGCCTGCCCTCAGGCCATCGAAATGTGTGTCCCTTTTGCTGTTGGTTTTTGCATTGAAAAAACCTGATGCACGGGTTTACGCGGCTTTTTTGGAGTACTTCGGAAGGCTTTTGCGACACCCGTGGACACCAGGCAACGGCTCCGAGTCGTGACTGCAGAGATCATGTCCAGAGCTCCTTACCCCAAACCGAATTGGCTGGCCGAATTCGGTAAGCTCAGCGCCGGGTTCAGCCGCTCAGATTCGGGTGACCCTTGAAAGTCCAACTATGACTTAACGACCCCCGATCATGCAGTGCAAGAAAACTGTGTGGCGGTCAATCAGCGCTCCAGCATCAGTGATTCGCCACCGGTGCTGGCCCTTGTTTATCAATGAGACTTGCATTACATTGTACGGAGAGCGCACGACGATTCACTTTTACCGCACAAATGGAGTTTTCATATGCCATCCTCAAGCTGTCCCTTCACCGGGGCTGTCGCTGAACGGCCCACGGCCACGAATATCCCCGGTCCCGGAGTTGGTCCCACTGGTTGCCCGATCTCCGCTGGCGCAGCGGATTTCGATCCGTTTGGTGAGGGCTACCAGCAAAACCCATCAGAATATGTTCGCTGGTCTCGCGACGCTGAGCCTGTGTTCTACAGTCCTCAACTGGGCTACTGGGTAGTCACGCGATATGAGGACATCAAGGCGGTGTTCCGCGACAACGTTACGTTCTCGCCGTCGGTAGCTTTAGAGAAAATTACCCCCACGGGAGAGGAAGCCAACGAAGTCCTGGCTTCCTATGATTTTGCGCTCAGTCGGACCTTGGTCAATGAGGATGAACCGGAGCATATGGCGCGTCGTCGCGCATTGATGGGCCCCTTTTCAGCCGAACACATGGCTCACCATGAACCCATGATCCGAAGGCTGGCCCGAGAGGCCGTAGACCGTTTTATCGATCTTGGACGAACCGATCTGGTCGACGAGATGCTATGGGAAACCCCGCTGACCGTTGCGTTGGAATTCCTCGGAGTTCCCGACGAGGACAAGCCAACCTTGCGGGAGTACTCTATCGCGCACACCGTTAACACATGGGGGAAACCTGCGCCGGCGGAACAGGTAGAAGTTGCGCATGCTGTCGGAAAATTTTGGGAGTATTCCGGCCAGGTGCTTGAAAAGATGCGCCAGGCGCCGGATGAAGCCGGGTGGATGCAGTTCGGTATCCGAAAACAGCAACAGATGCCAGATGTTGTCACAGATTCTTACCTTCATTCAATGATGATGGCAGGAATTGTTGCTGCACATGAAACAACGGCGCACGCTTCGGCCAACGCGATTAAATTGCTGTTGGAGAACCGACCGGTGTGGGAACAGCTATGCCGTGAGCCTGAGCTGATTCCCAACGCCGTCGAAGAATGCCTGAGGCATAACGGATCACAAGCGGCGTGGCGGCGCATTTCGACACGAGAAACCGAAATTGGTGGTGTGAAAATTCCATCGGACTCTCGGCTCCTTCTCATTTCCGCATCCGGCAATCATGACGAACGTCATTTTGGGGATCCGGGCATGGTGGACGTCCGCCGCGACGACGCGGCCGATCACCTCACTTTTGGGTATGGCGCGCACCAGTGCTTGGGGAAGAACCTGGCCAGAATGGAAATGCAGATCATCCTCGAGGAGCTCACCTCCCGAATACCACATATGCGTCTTATAGATCAGGAATTTAGCTACGTTCCGAACACTTCATTCCGCGGCCCAGAGCACCTTTGGATCGAGTGGGATCCAGAGAAGAATCCAGAGCGTGTTTCATCCACGGTCCTTTCTCCGAGACTTAAAGTCAATGTCGGTGAGCCGACAGATACTCACCGGAGTCGCCGGATGCGTGTTGAGAGCATCACGCAGGCTACAACGGGGATTCGACACCTGAGGCTGTCTAGTGCGGATGGAACGCCACTGCCCTCTTTCGCGCCGGGGTCACACATCGATATCGAATGCGGTTCGCCTGATACAGTGCGCCAGTATTCGCTGTTCGGCAGCGTTTCAAACGATCATTCCACTAAAGAAAACGCTGCAACGCGGGTCTTACTCACTCCGGAGGATGCACATGAGCGTCCCGAAGCATACGAAATCGCGATTCTCCGCGCTCCGGACTCCCGCGGAGGGTCCGACTGGATCCACGATCACGTCGCCGAAGGTGACATCTTGACGGTACGGGGCCCTCGGAACCATTTCCGGCTTCCGGAGCGAACTCAACGACTTGTTCTTGTTGCCGGTGGTATCGGGATCACGCCGATTAGAGCTATGGCTGCGCTGGCGAAAGCCAATGGGACTCCTTATGAAATCCACTACCTCGGGCGTGCACGCGCCACGATGGCCTTCCTTGGTGAGCTGACCGCTGAACACGGTGATCAGTTGCTTGTACATTGCAGTGAAGATGGAACACGCGCAGATCTCGGCGCGATGATGATGTCACTACATGACGAAGGTGTCGCAGGCAAGGTTCACGTCTACGTTTGTGGCCCCCAAAGCATGATTGATGACTTGCAGTCTGCCGGTGAGACTTGGCCAGAGGAATCCGTTGTGGCCGAACATTTCTCATCAACATTGGAAGCACTGAACCCGGAGATGGAACACGAGTTCATTATCCACCTTGAGGACAGTAACCTCGATGTCATTGTTCCGGCTGACAAAACGGTTCTGCAGGCTCTTCGGGATGCCCAAATCGGTGTTCCCGCGAACTGCAAGGAAGGACTGTGCGGCACTTGTGAAGTGCCAGTTATCGACGGTGAGATCGACCATCGTGACGTAGTGCTAACACAGCAGGAACGCCGGGCAGGCGACCGAATGATGGCTTGCTGCTCCCGCGCTTGCGGAAAACGGCTAGTTCTCGGTCTCTGAGGGACGTTCCAGAAATTCCACGTTTAGTACCACTCTAATGCGGGCAGCCCTGCTGGCATTATTATCCGCCACCACTTTTAAGTGAGACTTAAATGGTTCTTGCACTCTTCGGCATTTTTGCTTCATTGGTACTGCTCATTGGTTTGGCATACCGAGGTCACTCAGTGATCGCCGTAGCGCCGATAGCAGCTCTAGTTGCTGTACTGCTATCGGGGGCACCCTTGCTTGCCAGCTACACCCAGATATTTATGCCGGCATTGGGAGGATTTATTGTCACCTTCTTTCCACTGTTCCTCACAGGTGCTATCTTTGGCAAGCTGATGAGCGTTAGCGGCTATGCGCAGAATATCGCGGACTCGATTTCTCGTTTATTTGGACCTAAGCGAGCCATATTGGTCACGGTCCTCATTACGGCGTTGCTGACATACGGTGGCGTCAGTGCCTGGGTTGTCGTCTTTACGATTTTCCCGATTGGAAAATCCCTCTTCGAGGCCGCCGATATTCCGAGACGGCTCATGCCGGCAGCCATTGCCTTGGGCATCTTCACCTTTGCAACAGCAGCCCTGCCGGGGTCACCCCAGATCCATAATGCAATTCCCACTCGATTCTTTGAGACGACTACTTTCGCTGCACCTCTACTAGGTGTCATAGGCGCCATAGTCACCTTCACATTGGGCATGTTGTGGCTCAATTGGCGTCAAGGCCAGCTTGCCAGAGCAGGTGAATCCTTCTCGGACATGACCCACGCAGAGAAAACAGAGGTAAGGCTTCGCGAGAAGGAGCTTGTCGGTGCGAATCTGGTCTCTGCAGATCACTCGCCCAACCGATACGATCCTTTGAAATCCTCTGAGACCATGGGACGCGGAAGACTATCGGAGGGATCCCCGAGGTTCGAGACCGCTAGGGCAGGAAGCGCCACCCACGGCTTCCTAGGTCTACTGCCAATTTTGGTCGTTGTCTTGGTCAATGCCCTTTTCGTGTATGTCCTGGTGCCGTCCTTCAATTTCGATTACTTGTCCACGGAACTATTTGGCTCAACTGTCATTGCGAGTGTTGTTGGTGTCTGGTCGGTGACTACGGCGATGGCTACATCCATCGCGGTGATATTTCTTATGCGTCCGAAGAACTTCAGGACCTACGTGGAATCACTTACCAAGGGCGCCAAAGACGCTGTCCTTCCGGTATTCACGACAGCAAGTGAAGTAGGATACGGTGCCGTAATTGCTTCCTTGGCCGTGTTCGTCGTGATCCGGGATGGCATTTTCGGAGTTAGTGAAAACGCTCTCGTCGTCTCGTCCATATCGACGGCAGTCATCTCTGGTATCACGGGTTCCTCTTCGGGGGGGCTATCCATAACCTTGGGAACTTTCGGGGCCCAGCTGCAGTCCATGGCAATTGACCAAGGCATTTCTATGGAGGCCATGCACAGAGTCATGGCGATGTCCTCAGTTAGCTTTGACTCACTGCCTCACAATGGAGCGATTATCACATTGCTCCTGGTGTGCGGCCTAACACACCGAGAGTCCTATAAGGATATTGGTGTCGTTACCGTGTTAGTACCCCTCATCGGCGTCCTAGTCGTCTTGGGCTTGGCGTTGGCAATCGGTGCTTTCTAACGAGTCTCGCTCACACTGGAGCGTGCCGCTGTTCGCACAGGCAAACATCGGTCAGTGCTAGTTCGCAGGTTAAGGCAGAAGATCCCCGGATTACCGGGGATCTTCTGCCTTAACCTGCGAACCTTAGTTTAGGTGGTTTCGAGCACGCTGACGTAGTTGGCGATGCCGACGCCTCCCATGTTTTGTACTGCGGCGCGGCGCGGGTTGGCCAGTTGCATGGCACCGGCAGTGCCGGTGAGTTGCATGCCGGCGATGACGTGTTGGGAGACGCCGGTGGCTCCGACGGGGTGGCCCTTGGCTTTGAGTCCGCCTGAGACGTTGATGGGGAGTTTCCCGTCTTTGTAGACCCAGCCTTCGGTGACGGCGCGGGCGCCTTGGCCGGGTTCGGTGAGTCCCATCGCCTCGTACATGAGGAGTTCGGCGATGGTGAAGCAGTCGTGGACTTCGGCGAAGTCCATGTCTGTTAGTTCGACGCCGGCCATCCCCAAGGCGCGCTGCCAAGAGAGTCTGGTGGCGGCGAACGCGGTGGGGTCCCGGCGTGCGGCGGGGAAGAAGTCGTTGGCTTGGCCGAATCCGGCGAGCCGTACGGGTGAGGTGGCCCCGCCGTTGGGGCTGGTGGTGAGGATGAGGGCTGCGGCGCCGTCGGACACGGGGGAGCAGTCGGTGCGGCGCAGAGGGTCCGCAACCATGGGGTTTTTCTCGGAGACGGTGCGGCAGAACTCTTCGCCGAGATCCTTGCGCAGTTGCGCGTAGGGGTTGTCGACCCCGTTGCGGTGGTTCTTGGCCGCGATGGAGCCCATGACGTCACTGACGTTGCCGTAGCGTTTTTCGTAGTGTTTGGCGACGTCGGCGAAGAGTCCGGTGAAGCCGGTGGTGGAGGTTTGCCCGGCCATGTCGTAATCGGCGCCGAGCAGGGCTGCACCGACGACGTCGGCCCCGGCATGGGTCATTTTCTCCGCACCGATGACGAGGACGGTTTTCGCGGTGCCGGCGAGCAGGGCCTTGGCGCCTTGCTGGACGGCGGCCGATCCGGAGGCGCAGGCGTTCTCCACCCGGGTCGCCGGCACGCCGCCCAATTCCTCGGAGACCTGCAGGGCCAGGGATGAGGGAAACGCCAGGGGCATCATGCCGGAGTTGAACTGGGCCAGGTAGATTTCATCGACCTGTCCAGGTTCAATGCCGGCGGTGGTGATGGCGTCGGTGGCGACCTGGACGATCAGCGATTCCAAGGTCTCGTCCTGCAGTTTGCCGAACTTGCTGTGCCCCCAGCCGGAGAGCAGGATGTCTTTTCCGAATTGTTCGCGCAGGCTCATGCTGTGGCTCCTTCAAGGGCTGACGCTGATTCACCGGTGGCAGGGCCACGGGCGGGTTCGAGGCGGGTGGTGAATGCTGGTTCGGTGGAGGCGCGGATCTCTTCGACGGTGACCCCGGGGGAAAGGCGGGTCAGGATCAGGGCCGGTGCGCCGCCGTCGTGCTTCCCGATGCTGGCCTTGTCGGGGGTTTCGATGTCGAAGACGGCGAGGTTGGTGATGATGCGGTTCACGACGCGGCGCCCGGTCAGGGGCAGCGAGCATTCGTGCACGATTTTGGGGGAGCCGTCCTTGGCTGTGTGGTCGGTGAGGACGACGACGCGCGGGGTGCCGGCGACCAGGTCCATGGCGCCTCCCATGCCCTTGACCATTTTGCCGGGGATGGTCCAGTTCGCGAGGTCGCCGGTGCCCGAGACTTCCATGGCGCCCAGGATGGCGACCTTGACGTGGCCGCCGCGGATCATCCCGAAGGACGTGGCGGAGTCGAAAATGCTGGCGCCTGGTAGGAGGGTGACTGTTTGCTTGCCGGCGTTGATCAGGTCGGCATCCTCTTCGCCTTCCCACGGGAAGGGGCCCATACCCAGGATGCCGTTTTCACTTTGCAGGGTGACACGGACGCCGTCGGGCAGGTTGTTGGCGACCAGGGTGGGGATGCCGATCCCTAAGTTGACGTAGTCTCCGTCGGTGAGTTCTTCGGCCGCGATGGCAGCCATTTCGTTGCGTGTCCATGCCATGATGGGTGCTCCTTGAAGTTGGTGGGGTTAGGCCGGGACGGCGGCGGATTCGGTGCGGGTCCGGATGGTGCGTTGCTCAATGTCCTTCACCCTGTCCGTGGCCTGGATGAGGCGCTGGACGTACACGCCCGGGGTGATGACGTGGTTGGGGTCCAGCACGCCGGGTTCAACGACGAGCTCGGCCTCGGCAATGGTGATTCGCCCTGCGGTGGCGACGACGGGGTTGAAGTTCCGTGCCGTGTACCGGTAAATGAGGTTCCCGTCGGTGTCGGCGGTGTGCGCGTGGACAAGGGCGACGTCTGCGATGATGGCGCGCTCCTGCACGTACAGTTCGCCGTCGAACTCAGCGTGCGGTTTGCCTTCGGCGACCAGGGTGCCGACGCCTGTTTTGGTGTAGAACGCGGGGATTCCGGAGCCGCCGGCACGGAGCCGTTCGGCCAGGGTGCCTTGCGGGGTAAACTCGACCTCGAGTTTCCCGGCGAGGTACTGCTCGGCGAAGAGCTTGTTCTCGCCCACGTAGGAGGCGATGACCTTGGCGACCTGGCCGGCCTCGATCAACAGCCCCAAGCCCTTGCCGTCGACGCCCATGTTGTTCGAGACCACCGTCAGGCCCTGCACCCCGGTGTCACGGACGGCCTCGATCAGGTCCGCCGGGATGCCGCTGAGCCCGAACCCGCCAACAGCCAACGTCATGCCGTCCCGCATCACATCGGCTAGAACCTGTGCGGCACTGCCATGTACCTTAGACATTTGATCTCCTCATTGAGCTACTTCACAACATGTCCATGTTGTGGACAGGTATCTTTGACTTTGAGCTTAGGTTGGCATGAATTGAGCTGTCAAGGTAGAAAACAGCGCAATAATCGCATATTTACACAGTATGGACGGTATGCTCGATTGCATCCACAATATGGACATTGAGGGGTATTTTTTATGAAACAAGTCGCCGTGCAAGGTGCGCAGGTCGTCGGACGGATCGCGGCCCTCCTGCGCATTGTGAGCAGGAAACCTGAAGGGGCCACCCTCATGGAGGCGGTCCGTGAATCTGGTCTGACCCGGCCCACGGTCCACCGGCTGCTGACCTCACTCGCCGCCGAGGGGCTATTGGACCATGACGGCGTAACAGGGAACTGGGTGCTGGGTCCGGAGGCGCTGCTGATGGGATCCGTCGCTGCGGCGCGTTTCCCCATGGAAGACATTGCCCGGCCCAGCTTGCGCCGGCTGGCCGAGGAAACGGGTGAGAGTGCCTTCTTTTCCGTCCGCCGCGGCGCGGAAACCGTATGCCTCCTGCGGGAGGAAGGCAGCTTCCCCGTCCGCTCCTTCGTGCTCCACGAAGGCGTGCGCTTCCCCCTGGGAGTCGCATCGGCCGGGGTGGCGATCATGGCCTTCCTGCCGCCGGAGGAACAAGAACAGATCCTGGCCCGCTGGGACCAGCACGCCGGTACCTTCGCTCCGACACATCCCGTGGCTCTGATCCAGGAAAATCTGGCCCGGACCCACGGTGTCGGGTACTCAGTGAATCCCGGTCTCGTGCTGGAAGGCAGCTGGGGGATGGGCTCCGCCGTCTTCGATACCCGGGGAAAGCCTGACTGGGCGCTCTCCCTGACAGGCATCGAACCCCGCTTCCGTATGGAACGTCAGGAATTCCTTGGACGGCTCCTCATGGAAGAAGCGCACGTCATTACGGGGCAGCTTCAGGGTCGGGCATAGAATGGGGACATTCACCGCCCGCGCAGTGCGATAATCGCACGCCGCGATAGGATGGTTTTGAACGGAATTGGGGCAGGCAACACATTGGGGAAGGTAACGGTGGTGAGTATGACTGACGTAGTTGCACAGGAGTCAGCGATCTCAAAAACGTTTGATCGCGGGCTTGTGGCGTTGGAGTTCATTTCCGACAATCCAACTGGGGTGACCCTTACACAGGTGGCCAAACATCTTGATGTGCACCGCACCATTGCGCATCGACTGATTGGTACCTTGGAGCGTCATAATCTCGTCAAGCGCTCGGAAGCGAAACTCATTTCACCCGCTGTTGGACTGATCCGGCTTGCCGAGTCGGTGGATCAGGACCTGCGCAAAGTTGCCCGGCCCGTCCTTCAGGCTCTGGCGGATAAACTCGGTGCCACGGCCCACCTGATCATTGCGACAGGACAGGACCAAGTTCAGGCACTAGTGGTTGTGGAGCCTACGAACGCCGCAGCCCATATAGCCTTCCGTGCCGGTCAGATTCATCCCATTCACCAAGGATCGGGCGGGTTGGCAATTTTGGCTGCTCATCCGCCTATGGACGGGGAACGTCCCGAAGTGGCGGAGGCTCGTACGCGGGGATATGCGGTTTCCAGTGGGGAAGTCATCCCCTCCGCATGGGGCCTTTCAGCCCATGTTGCTGCCGCTCCTGGCATGGGTGACTTCAGTATTGGAGTGACCGTTTTTAGGCCCTCACTATTGGATGTCTGCGCCCCCGACGTTCTCCAGTCGGCGCGGGCGCTGGCAGTGCTTCTCGGCGGCTAGCCACTGCAACTCTTAGTCGTGATACTCAAGAATTGATGACGCAAAAAGGCCCTGCGGAGTTTGGCGGTCTCGTGATACGAAACCAGCAAACTCCGCAAGACCAATCGGCGCCAATGGGTGGTGGGTTCATGATTTGTCGGGTTGTTGAACGTCCTGCTGACTATGGAAGGCGCGTATATACCGGGTCAGAGGAATTCCTTTTGGAAGCCACCCATAGGGGATTCAATGAGTCCGTGATCATTTCCTGTCGCGATTCGTCAAAGACCACTATCCGGTCGGCAATGCGCCATTCTCCGTCCCGTTTCTCAAAACGGTCCACATAGCGGCAGCGGATGGTCGAGAGCAGCTGGGATTCTGCCCCCGGTTCCTTATCGAGGCGAAGGTAGCACAGACAATACGATTCCACGTTGGCAACATCCACGCCAAGATCGATCAGGACGTTGGTGACAAAATGTTGGGAAGAATCGATGGTCCGGTGCCTGACCTTCATGTCCTCAACCAAACCATCGGCGTTCCCGTTGTAGCCGCCGTGGTTGTCATTGGCATCCGGAAAGTAGCAGGCTGCAACGGCAGCGAAGTCCTTCCTGTCCACGGCGCGGGCATAGCGATAGAGGACCTCCGTGATGGCCTGCTTCTCCTCGACACTCATGCATCCACCGCACTGCGGCTGCGAACGGCTGCCATGAGCTGCGGAACGATCGTGAACGCATCCCCCACAATTCCAAGATCGGCAATATCAAAGATCGGCGCATTAGCATCCGTGTTGATCGCGATGATCCTTTTCGCGTTCTGCATTCCCACGCGATGCTGGATGGCTCCGGATATTCCTACGGCGATATATAGATCAGGTTCGATGATCTGCCCAGTCTCACCCACTTGCAGGCCGCGGTCGCAGTAGCCGGCGTCAACTGCCGCACG
The DNA here is from genome assembly GCF_000785535.1 of Arthrobacter sp. PAMC 25486. Taxonomy (NCBI): domain Bacteria; kingdom Bacillati; phylum Actinomycetota; class Actinomycetes; order Micrococcales; family Micrococcaceae; genus Arthrobacter; species Arthrobacter sp. PAMC 25486. Next base: position 3,598,432 of record NZ_CP007595.1, read on the forward strand.
TGATGCGCCGACAGCCGCACCCATGACCTCGGCAAGTTCCTCCACCAGGCTGAAGTTCTCTGCGGAGCCGAGTCCGCGCCCGCCACCGATGACGATGGACGCGGAACCCAGTTCGGGGCGGTTAGTGTTGGAGCGCTGTGTTTCAGTGGAGAGCACGACGGCGTCCGGCTCACCTTGCTCGGTGATGGCGATCCGGGTGACACGGCATTCGGAGCCGACCTTCGGTGTGGCGGCGCCAGCCGGATCCACACGCAGGCAGATGACCGGCGTGCGGTGGTCAACCTCGGAAACAACCGTATACTTTCCACCGAGAACAGGCTGTTGGGCAACCACAGCGCCGTCAGCGAGCTCAAGAACAACGGCGTCGATGATCAGGCCCAGATTTCGGCGGATGGCCAGGCGACCAGCCAGTTCCCGGCTCTTGATGTCAGCAGACAAGATGACAGCACCGATGTGGCCGCCATCTCCTGCCACGCTATGATCCAACGCAGCCGTCACAGCTGCCAGCTCAGTGATTATCATCTGCTTACCGGCAGGAATTTCAACTGCGTACGCTGCTTCCGCGCCGTACAACGATGCCTGGTCAATGAGCTGGTCCAGATGCTCGGATGTGGCAGCGAGAATTGCCACCGGGCGGCCAATGTCGCTGGCGGCAGCAATCAGCCCACCAAAGGCTGCGTTTAGCTGTCCTTGGGTGTGATCCGCGTAGACCAGCACGTCGTTGATGCTCATACGAGTCCTTCCTCTATGAGGTAATCCGAGATTCGCTGCGCGGCACTGCCGTCATCGGCGAATTTCTCTCCTGAAGTCCTGCTGGGATTCTCAACGACAGAGCGCACTACATTGGCGCCGACGGGTTGACCATTGGAGTGTGAAGGGCCAGAGCCCGCCAACCCCTTGGCATCCATCGTGAGAATCTTCTTGCGCTTGGCAGTCATGATGCCTTTAAAACCCGGGAAGCGCGGATCAGCAATGTGTTCCGTCACCGAGACCACTGCCGGAAGTTTTGCCTGGATGTGTTGGACCATGTCGTCGAGGACGCGCTCGCCGGTGAGAACGCCGTCGACAATGTCAAAGGCGCGAAGGGACGTGGCTTGGGCAAGTCGGAGGATTTCGGCAAGTGCTGCAGGAACTGCTCCGCCGCGGCCATCCGTTGAGGTGTTGCCAGTGAGGATGACATCAAAAGGTTCAAGCCCGCGCAGACCCGAGGCCAGGATCCTGGCCGTGCGGACCAGGTCGGCTCCGGCAAAATCCGGATCATGTAAATGGACAGCTCGGTCCGCGCCCATGGCCAGCCCATGTCGTAACGCGGCAACTGTCTTGTCGGGCCCCATGGCCAGGACAGTTACTTCTCCTCCGTGTTCCTTGCGTAGTTGAAGCGCCTTTTCGAGGGCGCGTTCACTAATTTCATCGACAATGGCTTCAGCCGGTTCTCGCACAATTCGACCCGCTTCTACGTCGATCGTTCGCGACGAGGCCGTGTCCGGAACCTGTTTTATCAGTACTGCAATTTTCATTGTTTCCTCTCACAAATTCCCATTGCTCAAACGGCCGATGCCCCTACAAGGG